>CAVTKQ010000049.1:0-26685 GCA_963735315.1 uncultured Actinomycetota bacterium | reverse complement strand
CCGCCCTTTCCCGTCGCGTGCCCCTGCGCTTGCCGTCGGGCCCATCGTACTTGCTACTATCTCCGTACGTAGATAGTACGTAGTCCTAGTCAGTAGATGAGTGAGGGAGTCCGGTGTCCGGACGCAACTCGCGGGAGAGCAGGCGACGCGCGATCGAGCAGGCCCGGCAGCGGGAGGCGCGGCGGAGGCGGCGGCTGCGGCTGGCTGCGTGGGGCGGTGCGGCCGTGGTGCTCGCGGGCGCGGGGACAGGGATCGGCCTCGGCGTGTCCGGCGGTCCGTGGCTCCGGCGGCGTGGCTCGGGTGGCGGGCTCGGGCACGGCCGCCCGGCCTCCTACGCGGCGCTGTCCACGCTCGGGACGCTGACGACGCCGCCCGCCGCGGGCGCGCTCGGGCCGGAGAGCGTGCCGGTCCCGGACGCGCCGGTCGCTCGCTGGCACGTCGCCCGCGACGGCCGGGCAAGCCATCGACGGGATCGGCTGCAACACCAGCGAGCAGACGCTGTTCCACATCCACACGCACCTGACGATCTTCGTGAACGGGCAGCAGCGCCAGGTCCCGGCCGGGATCGGCATCCCGAACGCGGTGGCGCACGCAGACCAGGCGGGGCCGTTCGTCGAGTCGGGCACGTGCTTCTACTGGCTGCACACGCACGCGGCCGACGGCATCATCCACATCGAGTCGCCGGTGAGCGGACCTACACGCTCGGCGACTTCTTCGACGAGTGGGGCCAGCCCCTCGGGCCGGCCCAGGTAGGTCCCGCCCGCGGGCACGGTGACGGTGATCTCAACGGGAAGGTCTTCAAGGGCAACCCACGCGACGTGCCCCTGGGGTCGCGCGAGAACCTCCAGCTGGAGGTCGGGGCCCCGCTCGTCGCCCCGGAGACCATCAACTGGTCGGTCACCGGCCTGTGACGCGCGGGGCGGCCGCCGGCGGGGCGGTCACCCGGCCGCGGGCACGTCCTGGCTGTTTGACCCGGTACGGCGGTGGTACTTTTCCGCTCATGCAGGACGGCGACTGGGAGCACCTGGCCTTCCCCGGAGACGGGGAGATGGTGCGGCGGATGCGCGACTACCCCTGGGCGGGGTCCGCCCTCGGCGATCCCCGCGACTGGCCCTCCAGCCTGCGTACCGCCTGCCGCATCTGCCTGACCTCACGCTTCCCGATGATCGTGTGGTGGGGCCCCGAGCTGCGCTTCGTCTACAACGACGCCTACATGCCGCTGCTCGGCGACAAGCACCCGGCCCTGGGCCTGCCCGGGCGCCAGGTGTGGAGCGAGATCTGGGACACGATCGGCCCCATGCTGCAGTCGGTCATGAGCACCGGGCGGGCCACCTGGTCGGAGGACCTGCTGCTGCCGATGCGGCGGCACGCCTACTGGGAGGAGACGTACTGGACGTACTCCTACAGCCCGCTGCACGACGAGGACGGGACCGTCCGCGGGGTGTTCACCGCGGTCACCGAGAGCACCGAGCAGGTAGTGGGGCGGCGGCGGCTCGCCGTGCTGCAGGACCTGGGCTCGCAGGCGGGCCGCGGCCGCGGCGTCGCCGAGGTCTGCGACCTGGTGGTGCGGACCCTGGCCCGCGCCGGGCAGGTCGTGCCGTACGCCGCGGTGTACCTGCGCGGCCCGGAGGGGGACGGGGACGTCACGGGCGGCAGCGCCGTGCTCGCGGCGAGCAGCGCGGCCGGGCCGCCGCCCGCCTGGCCAGCCGATGAGGTGCTGCGGAGCGGGCAGCCGGTCACGGTAACCGACGTCGCGGAACGCTTCGGGCCGCTGCCGTCGGGCGGCTGGCCGGAACCGCCTGCCGAGGCCATGGTGCTGCCGCTGCAAAGCGACGGCGGCCGGACCATCGGCGTGATCGTGCTCGCGGCCAGTTCCGGGCGCGCGCTCGACGCGGCCTACCTGAACTTCCTCGACCTGGTGGCGAGGCAGACGGCGGCCCTGGTGAACGGCGCGATCGCCTACCAGGCGCAGCAGCGCCGGGCCGAGGAGCTGGCCGAGCTGGACCGGGCCAAGACCACCTTCTTCTCCAACGTCAGCCACGAGTTCCGCACCCCGCTCACCCTGATCATGGGCCCGCTGGAGGAGCTGCGGCGCCGGCTCGGCCCGGCGGACGCGGCCACCGCCGCGGACCTGGACGTGATCCACCGCAACGGGCTGCGGCTGGGCAAGCTGGTCAACACCCTGCTCGACTTCTCCCGGATCGAGGCCGGCCGGATGCAGGCCCGCTACGAGCCGGTCGACCTGGCCGCCTTCACCGCCGAGCTGGCCAGCGTGTTCCGGTCGGCGATCGAGCGGGCCGGCCTGCGCTGCGAGGTCGACTGCCCGCCGCTGACGCGCGCCGGTCTACGTCGACCGCGGAGATGTGGGAGAAGGTCGTCCTCAACCTGCTCTGCAACGCCCTCAAGTTCACCCTCGCCGGCGACATCACCGTCAGCCGTGCGGCGCCGAGGACGGCCAGGCGGTGTCTGCGCGTCGCCGACACCGGCATCGGGATCCCCGCCGAGGAGCTGCCGCGGCTGTTCGAGCGTTTCCACCGCATCGAGAACGCGCGGGCGCGCTCCAACGAGGGCACCGGCATCGGCCTCGCGCTGGTGCGCGAGCTGGTCGGGCTGCACGGCGGCACGCATCACCGTCGACAGCGCCGAGTCGGCGAGGGCACCACCTTCACGGTCCGCCTGCCGTTCGGCGTCCGAGCACCTGCCGGCCGACGCGGTCGGCGACGGCGCGCGCGGCCGCCGGCGACGCCTCGCGCGCTCGGCCGACCCGTACGTCGCAGGAGGCGCTGCGCTGGCTGCCCGCCGCCGGCGGACGGCGGCCCGGCCGGCGCCGATCCGGCGGCCCGGCGCCGTCGGCCGCGGCCGGCGCCGGGCGCGCCGCGGGTCCTCCTCGCCGACGACAACGCCGACATGCGCGAGTACCTGCACGGCTGCTGCGGCCCGGCTACCGGGTCGAGCGCGGTCGACGACGGGCAGGCCGCGCTCGACGCCGTCCGGCGCCGTCCGCCCGACCTGGTCGTCAGCGACGTGATGATGCCCCGGCTCGACGGCCTCGGGCTGGTCGCGGCGCTGCGCGCCGACCCGCGCACCGCCGACGTGCCGGTGCTGCTGCTGTCCGCGCGGGCCGGCGAGGAGGCGTCGATCGAGGGCCTGGACGCCGGCGCCGACGACTACCTGGTCAAGCCGTTCTCGGCCGCCGAACTGCTGGCCCGGGTACGGGCCAACGTGGAACTGGCCCGGCTGCGCAGCCACCACGCCCGCTGGCGCACCGCGCTGGTCGAGTCGCTGCAGGAGGCGTTCTTCGTCTGCGACGAGGACGGCGCCGTCATCGAGATCAACGCGGCCTTCGCCGACATCCTCGGGTACGGAGCCGGAGGGGCTGCCCTACCCGCGTCCCGCACCCGTGGTGGCCGCGCCCGGAGTCCGACCCCGGCGCGTACCGGCAGGCCGAGGCGCCCACCGGGCCACCCGAGCGGCCCAGGGCAGCTACACCGTCCCGGTCACCCACCGCGACGGCCACCGGCTGTGGATCGCGGCCACCTTCAACGAGGTCACGGACCCGGACACCGGCCGGCGGGTGGTGGGCACGTTCCGCGACGTCACCGCCGAGCACTACGCCATCCAGCGCGACAGCGCCCTGGCCGCCCTCGAGCACGCGCCTGTCCCGGGCGACCAACCTGGCCGATGCGCTGCGGGGGCGCTGGCCGAACTGAAGGGGCTGTGGCGGGCCCGCCATGTCGTCGCGGCCGTCTTTGACGGACGCGGCCGACGCCACCCTGACCGCCACCGACCCGGCGCCGGCTGGCAGCACCTGCCCGACGAGCGCCGCCGACGCTCACCAGAGCTGCGCGAGCGACCCCTGCTCACCCGGATCGTCGAGCCGGCCGGGGCCGGCATCGCCCTGGAGCACCCGGACGGCACGTTGGCGCTGTGGATCGACCTCGGCGAGCACCGGCCGTTCACCGGCGAGGACCAGACGTGCTCCGCCCTGCTGGCGGCCATCTCGGCCAGGGCCTGCACCGCGTGCACCAGATCGACCAGCAGCGCGAGACCGCCCTCGCACTGCAGCGCGCCATCCTCGGCCCGGCCAGCTCCCGGCGGGCTTCGCCGTCCGCTACGAGCCCGCGACCCGACCGCTGGAGGTCGGCGGCGACTGGTACGACACGGTCGCACTGCCCGACGGCCGCATCGGCATCGTCGTCGGCGACTGCGTCGGGCACGGACTGGCGGCGCCGCGACCGTCATGGGGCAGTTGCGCAGTGCCTGCCGCGCCCTGCTGCTCCAGGACGCCAGTCCCGCCGGCCCTGATGGCTCTGGACCGCTTCGCCGCCGCTGTCCCCGGTGCCCTGTGCACCACCGTGTTCTGCGGTGTGCTCGATCCCGAGTCCGGACAGCTGACCTACTCCAGCGCAGGGCACCCGCCGGGCATCCTCGCGCACTCCGACGGCACCACCGGCTCCTGTCGACGGTGGTCGCTTTCGCCGCTCGCCGTCAGCGCCGGGCATCGAACGGCCCGAGGCGGAGTGCACCGTGCCCGCCCGTGCCACCCTGATGCTCTACACCGACGGGCTCGTCGAACGCCGACGCAGGCCACTGACCGTGGGCATCGACCAGGCCGGTGAAGCGGTCCAGGACGGACGCGATGCCCGTCGAGGATCTGGCCACCCAGGTCATGGAGCGGCTCGCCCCGGCCGGTGGCTACGACGACGACGTGGCCCTCCTGCTGTACCGTCACCCCGCTCCGCTCGAAATGACCTTCCGCGCGGAGTCCGGCCAACTGGCGCCCGTGCGCAGCGCCCTGCGCAGTTGGCTGGACCAGTGCGACCTGCCGCGCCGACCGTGCAGAACGTCCTGGTCGCCGCCGGTGAGGCGTGCGCCAACGCCATTGAGCACGGTCACCGCAACAGTCCGGGGAAGACGGTCCGGTTGCGGGCTGAAGCGCTCGTCAACGATCTGCGGCTGTCCGTCGCCGACAGCGGGCGCTGGAAGACGCCGCAGCCCGAACTCAACCTCACCGCGGTCGGGGCGTCACCCTGATGCGCGCGATGATGCAGCAGGTCACCATCACCCCCGGCCCGAGCGGCACCATCGTCGACATGTATACGAGGATCAGCTGATGACCACACCGCTCACCCTCGCCTCCGGACATCGGCCGGACGGCAACGGCGGTCCTCAAGCGCTGTCGGCGAGATCGACATGAGCAACACCGACGCCTTCGCCGCCGCGCTCACCGACGCGGGCGCGGGCGGAGCGGAGGTCACGGTCGACCTCACCCCGGTGGACTACCTGGACAGCGCCGGCCTGACCGCCCTGCTCCCCTACGCGCCGCGCATCCGGGTCATCGCCACGGCCGTTCTCGCGCCGGTGCTGTCGGTCTCCGGCCTGGACTCGATCACCACCGTGGTCTCCGCCCCCTTATCTCCCCCGGGCGGGTCAGGGTGGCAGCGGTCCTCCGCCACCCTGGCTCCTCCGGGTTGGCCGACGGGACGGCTACGGGATCAGTGCGTGCAGGAAGTGCACGACATCGACCGTGCCGGTGATGAATAGGTAGAGGAAGCCGATGATGAGCGCGGCGATCGCGATCTTGAGGATCGTCTGCCAGAAGGCGGCAACGACCACCGCGGCGATGACGAGCAGGATGAGGGTGGGATTGAGGCCGTGCGAGGCCGAGGCGAGAGCCAGCATGTTCGCTCCCCGTTACGAACGACGCACGACGCTGCCACTAGCGCTGTTCGCGCAGGGTTGCTAGCATCGATGCATCACGATCAATGAGACGCGATGGATTTGATCCGTGATCCGCCGGGCCGATGTCGCTACACGTCGGCCCGGCTTTTGTTTGCCCTGGCCGGGCGAGTGATCCGTTCTCGGGGGCGCCCTGCAGAGCGGCAGCGCTCAATGCGGCTGACGGCGCGCCAGCTTTCCCGGAATGTTGTTGCGCATCTGCCTGAGGCACCCCCTAAGCTGATTCCTTAGTTGCTCTATTCTCTACTGAACTTTACTGAACTCTACTGAACTTCAGTTGAGCTAAGAGATCTTCAGTAGAGCTCTGTATCAATTAGGATAATTTCCTGATTCTCGGACCGTCAACCGTTATCGTGCCGACTTCTTTCTGGCCATTGGAGGTGGCCGGTCGTGCATCCTGCCCCACCTGCGGCTTCTCGAACTGGCGCTCCAGTTGCGATACCTGCGCACTGAGCTCTGGGCGGACAGCAAGCTGACCCAGGCCGCGCTCGCCAGGGCGCTCGGGAAAGCAGTCGGGACGGACCGTTGTCGCCCGCGACCGTCGCGTCGTGGGAAAGCAGGACCGCACCGAAGCTGCCGCCGCGCGAGAGAGTGGTGGCACTACGCACAGTTCTTCGCGACTCAACGGTCGCTAGGGCCGGAGCCGGACGCTCGTGCCCGTCGACAGCTTCACCCCGGAGGAGCAGGCAGCGTACAAGGGGCTGCTCGACGATCTGCTGCGGCTGCATTCCGCCGCGCGCGGGGGCACAGCGGCGCGAGGCGCTCATCGTGGCCAGGCGGTCATGGCATTTCACCGACAGCGGGCCGCTGACGCTCGTCTGCGCCCAGCTTCCGAAAGAGGAGGCATCACCCCTCGCCGACCCGGGCAACCCGAACTACACGCAACTGGCGGGTTTCGGCGACCTGGACGCGATGGTAGAACTGCACGGCCACGTCCGCGCGGAGAACCCGGGCATGGGCGTGTTCTACAAGGCAGCGCCGGACGTGAAGGCCGACGACCTCTCCGGACATGTCGTGATCATCGGCGGTATCGCCTGGAACGACGTCACGCGACGGCTCATTGACCTGAGCCGGCTGCCAGTCCGGCAGGAAGAGGACCCCGCCGTGGCCACCGGTGAGATCTTCCTCGACCGAGGCCGATGGCGGCGCGGCGGAAATACCTGCCGGAATGGTCCCCGGAGCACGGGCAAGCTCATGGAGGACGTCGGCCTGCTGGTCAGGATGCCTAACCCGCTGAACTCCAATCGCACCCTCACCATGTGCAACGGAATTCACAGCCGCGGCGTGCTCGGCGCCGTGCGCACGCTGACCGACGCCAGGCTGCGCGAATCAAACGAGCAGTACATAGCACGGAATTTTCCGGAAAATCAATTCGGCATCCTCATGCGGGTGCAGGTCATAGAGGGGGAAACGTTGACACCTGATTTCCATACCGAGGGAACGGTGCTCTACCAGTGGCCGGTTAAGGCCTAAGCGTGACCGACCTCGAGGAGGCGACAGAGTCCTCCAATATCCCACCCACGCCGAACTCATCGAATCCAGCTGCCCGCCGAGCGCCGTCCGCGCGGCGCCGGCCTCGACGCGATCATCGTGCCTGCGGCCCGGCCGGCGAAAAACCTCCGGACGGCGGTCGAGCTGGCCACGGAGACCGGCGCCCGGCTCATCGTCTTGTGCAGCTTCCGCACGCACGCGGACGACGTGCGCGCCCTGCTGGCGGAGCACGAGCTGCCGGATCCAGCCGTCGTGGAGATGCCGCAGGAATGCGGCAACTGGATCCTCGGCGACTTCGAGACCACGCGCTGGGTCCATGACGGCCCGGGCAAGAGCGTGTGCGGCACCCGCAACAGCGACCTGAGCATGAAGCGGAACACCGGGCTCCTGCTCGCGCGGATGCTCGGCTGGGAACGCATCTTCTTCATGGACGACGACATCAGGGCCGTCTCGGCCGACGCGGTGCTCAGCACGGTCTCACTGCTGGGCGCGGACGGCCACGGCTACCGGACAGCGGGAATGTCGATCACGAGCTACCCTGACAACTCCGTCGTGTGTCACGCGCGGCGGGAAGTCGGCGAGTACCAGGGTGTCTTCGTCAGCGGGTCCGCCCTCGCGGTGGACTGCCGGGTACCGTTCGACTTCTTCCCCGACCTCTACAACGAAGACTGGCTGTTCTTCTACCGCGACGCCGCCGAAGGAGCGCCTCGCGACACCCGGATCGCTGGCCGAGCAACTGCCGTACGACCCGTTCGCCGACCCGCAGCGGGCAGCGGGCCAGGAGTTCGGCGACGTCATCGCCGAGGGGCTCTACGCGCTGCTCCATGAGCAGTCTCGGCGTCGAGGCCGCGGACGAGGAGTACTGGAAGCGGTTCCTTGAGTACCGCGGAACAGAGTGCTCGACGACGTCACCGGGCGCCTGCCGAACTGCGGCCGGAGCTGCGCGGGGAAATAAGCAAGGCGATCGGCGCCGCCCAGCAGGTGCTGTGGGGCATCACCGCGAACATGTGCGTGGACTACGTGGCCGCCTGGCAACGGGACCTGGGCGGTGGGACAAGCTGCTCGCGAACCTCTCGGGTACATCATCGGTCGAGGACGCACTTGAGACTATGGGATTTCCTTAAGTCACCCCTGCCCCGGAAGGCGCGCTCGCATTCCGTGCGAAGCAGGCCTTTGGCGCGGGCTGGCGCGTCCGTTTCTCCGTGCAATCCGGGATGACGGGAGGCTGAGCGGATGGTCCAGGTCGATGACCCTCACGGATTCCGGGCCTGGGATCACGGCGTCTGGGTAAACACTTTCAATGGCAAGCAGCCGCGAGGGCGGACGGCGGCGGACAGCATCCCGTTGCGGATCTTCGCCGCTATGCCCGGCTCCACCATGGGCGAAGGCGCTAAATGGAACGACATCGAGGAGATCAAGCAGCAACTGCTTGAGCCAGTGGCCAGGCGGCTAGGTGCGCGGCTACGGCGCCCCACCGAGCTGGTCATAGAGAAGGACAAGCTGACGTCCGGCCCGATTCATCCTTCAATGTTCCGCGAGGCGATCGACTCCGATGTCTACATCGCCGACTTGAGCGGGGCGAACGCGAACGTCTACCTGGAACTCGGCGTCCGCTGGGCGCTGAAGGACAGCGTTACCATCCTTATCTCGCAGGACATCCAGGGCGACGTCAAGTTCAATGTCTCAGGCAACCGGGTTATCCCTTACGGCCCGATGCCGAACGAGCTGAACCGTGCGATTAGCCAGATTGTCGCGTCGGCATTCAGCGGCATGCAGGATCCGCCGAAGATCGACAGCCCGGTGCGGAGCAGCCTTCAGCTCCTTACGGCGCCCCGAAGCGAGTGGGACGCCCTGCATCACGAGATTGCCCGGCTCCGTGCCCGGTCCACTCAGGGGCTGTCTCGCCGCCGACGTGCCCGCCGGGCCGGCGGCAAGGGGCGCGCGGGCAGCGATTGACCTCTGCGAGAAGGCGATCAGGGTCGCCCGGGGGCCGGAACCGCCTGGCGGACCCGCGGCTACGGGGAATCAGGCTGCCCGAGCAGCCGGTAGGTCACCCCGCGATGGAGCTGATCATGCCGCTGGGACCCGTTCGCGGCGAGGCCGACAGTCGTGTGCACCTCGGGGTTGAAGTCAAGGCGGTACTTTATCTCCGTCCTGGCGCCCACGTTCCTTTCCGGCGTCCTGACGAACCCGATGTGCTCATACAGCTTCATGGCCGAGGCGTTGGTGGCGTACACCCAGAGCAGGAATTGCCTGATGTGCAGGTTGCTCCAGTACTCCGTCGTCAGGAGGTACTTGATCAGCCGCTCGCCGAGCCGTTTCCTGCGCACCCTGGATCGACCCATACCGACTCAATGTACCGGGCAGTGGCCGGATCTTCCCTGTCCATCCCGGGATGAGGGCGCTTGCTGGCCGCGACGCCGACAACCTCTCCGCCGCGTTGCGCCACCGCCCATTTCGACGACATTATCTCGTTTATCCAGTAATCTTCCGACTCTGCGTCGACATCCTTAACCGTCTTGAGAAAGGAATCGGGGGAAGTACTGACAGCCTTACGCATAGCGTAATACAGGGTCTCCGCGTCCCAACGGAGCACGGAACTTACACTTATTTCCATGGACTCAGGGCCTTACGGCGATGCCGCCATTTCCTGCCAGGTACGCAACCTGCGCACGCCGCTGGCCCTTACCCCGGTACAGACTCATAATTCGTCATTCAGCTGCCAATCCAGCCGCTAGGGCGATGGCCCCGCGGCGCGGACGACCTGCACCGGTGGCTCGTAGGCTGCAACATCACTCCCCCCGGCTCTTACCTGTCCCTTCCTAACCACCGGAAACCGGGTATTTATCTTTTCCTAGAGATATTACGTGGGAGGTCCCGCGAGCGGTGACTGGACCCTGCGGGTGCCGAAAGCCCTCTCACCTCATGCGGACCTGAAATGCTCACGGATCACACGCGGCTCCAACGCAGCGCGGCGGGTAAGCGCATGGCACGGGCGAGAACGGGGCGGTCAGCCCGACTCCGCGTGCTTCTTGCCGTTGCCTTCGCTGGAAGGCGCGGGGCGGAACGTGGCGGCGAATACCTGGAAGTAGTGGTAGTCGGCGCTCCAGTCGCTGTCCGGCGTGGACCAGTAGAGCGCGTAGGCGTGGCTGGCGTTCGCCAGGATGTTCCGGTTGAGGACGTGCAGGAGCACGCCGTTCCTGACGTAGGTGAACTCCCAGTCCGCGGCCTGCTCGGCCTGCGGGTAACTCACCGACCGCAGGCTGATGAGGCGGTAGCCCGGGTAGCTGCTCTCCCGGTTGGCCTGCTGCTGCTCCCAGTCGGCGAGCGCATTCGGCTTCGGGTGGTCGGACTGGTCGATGAGCAGGTAGATGCTGGCGTCCGACGGGTCGGTGACGTAGACGTAGTGCCCCTGGCGCGAGATGCGCCAGCCGTCGGGAACGCCGATCGAGAAGCCGGTGGAGTTCGTGAACCGGTAGTACGCCGGCAGGCAGGGCAGAGGCTTGCGCCTGCGGCGTCCGAGCCGACGGCGTCGCGGCGGGAGACGGCCCCCGGCTGGCTGGATGCGAGGTGGCGGCGCCGGACGAGGCAGCGCCGGGTGACGCGGCCGGATGCGGAGCCCCGCCCGTCCCCGAAGCCGGCTGCCGCGGTGAGCTGGTCAGGGCGAAGGCCAGGCCGGTGACGGCCGCCGCCGCCATGACCAGGACAACCAGCGCGACCATCAGGCGGCGCGAGCCGTGCGAGCTGGGCGCGGCGGGCTGCCAGGACTCTAGGTCCGCTGCCGCGGACCCGCCCGGCAGCGGCTCACGGGCCGCTAGTGGCTGCGGCGGTTCCGGAGCCAACGGCTCCCGTGGCGACGGTTCAGCAACCTCGCGCAGCAGGCGCTCGGCTTCGGCGGCGCCGAGCCGCTGATCCGGGTCTTTCTTGAGCAGCCCGCTGATCACCGGCGCGAGCGGCCCGGCGTGCGGGGCCCGGTCCGGCTCGTCGGCAACGACGGCGGTGAGGGTCGCCAGTGCGCCGTTCCGCTCGAACGGCGGGTGTCCCTCGACCGCGGTGTAAAGCGAGGCGCCGAGCCCCCACAGGTCGGCGGGCGCCCCGGCGTTCGCCTGCCCGCCGCGGGCACGCTCGGGCGCGATGTAGGACGGTGAGCCGAGCAGCGCGCCGTCCCCGGTGAGCGTCGGGCTGTCCGCCGCACGGGCGATGCCGAAATCCGTGAGCACCATCCGCCCGTCCGGGCCGACCAGGATGTTGGCCGGCTTCACGTCCCGGTGCAGGATTCCCTCCGCGTGCGCGGCGCACAGCGCGGCGAGGATGCCGAGGCCAATCTCGGCGGCGCGGTCCGGCGGCAGCGGCCCCTCGTTCTCAATGAGGTCGCGGAGCGACTGGTACGGAACGTACTCCATGACGATGCACGGATGCCCGTCGTCTTCGACGATGTCGTAGACGCGGACGACGTTCCGGTGACTGAGGCGGCCGGCCATCTGGGCTTCCCTGGTGGCGCGGCGGCAGGCTACCTGCTGCTCCTGCTCGGTGAGGTGCGGGGGCCAGATGATCTCCTTCACCGCCACGTCCCGGCCGAGCAGCTCGTCATGGCCCTGCCAGACCACGCCCATTCCGCCGCTGCCGATGACCGCGGTAAGCCGGTAGCGTCCCGCGAGCAGGCGTCCCGGCTCCGTCGCATCCATGCGAGGCGCGCTACCCAGGGGGCGCGAGCGCTAACGACTTATCGTGAAATAAGCCGGATCTCGGCGGCTGACGGCTCGCCGCTACGCCACCTGGTCGGGGACCGTGGACTCGACGGACTCCGGCGCCGCCGGGACCGCGGGGGCGGTGCGGCGGGGGGCGAACGCGAGGCCGGCCGCCAGGCAGGCGAACGGGATGACCGGGATCAGGTAGCGGTAGTCGAAGTCGGCGACCGCGATCGGGGCCAGACAAGCAGCGCGACCGCCGTGACCCACGGGAGCATCGTCGTGCCGCGCGGCGCCCAGTGCAGCCGCACCGACTTCAAGCTGCCAGCCGCGCCGCCGCACACCGACAGCAGCCGCCGAGGCCGACCAGGAAGATCAGCGCGAGCAGCGGGCCGTAGGTGAACACCACCCGCTGGTACACCAGGATCGGGATCGGCGACGACCTTGTGCACGACGCCGGGGGCCTGGTGGCCGTAGGACAGCCAGTCCTGGTAGGCGGTGCCGCCGGGGATCCACTCGTGGTCCGGGTTGTCCGGCGGCAGCAGGTTGTACTTCGCCGTCACGTAGTGCAGGTGGAAGCTGTAGTAGTACGTCGTGCCCGCGCCCGGGTAGGCGATCCGGGGGAAGCCGAACGACATCATCGTGTTGAAGAACACCGTCTTCAGGTAGTCGAGCGGCTGCGCCTCGACGGCGTTGATCGCGAAGTCGGTCAGCACCTGTGTTGCCCTTGTGAGCTGACCGGGCCGCCGAGCGTAGTCCATGTCCGCGTGCATCTGCGGGGCGTGCCAGACGAAGTTGCCCGGCGGGGTCCGGTCGACGATCGGCGTGGTCGGGCAGACCGTCGCCTCGTCGCCGGTCGGCTTGATCCGCGCGCAGTCGGCGAACGACGACACCCGGCCCCACAGGTAGAAGCCCGCGGACATGGTCGTGCCGTAGTGCCCGGTCCGCTCGTGGAACCAGTTCGCGTACGCGGCGACGGGGACGAGCGAGGCCACCGCGAACACGATCGCGACCAGCCAGCCGCGCAGCGTCTTCCACGCCCAGCCGCGCAGCAGCAGGAACAGCGGGAGCACGGCGAGCATGACCGCGCCCTCGGTGCGGACGATCGACGGCGTACCCGACGAGCAGCCCGGCGATCGCCGCCACCCACCAGGAGCTCCGCGGCCGCCACAGGAGCAGCGTCACCGCGACCATGAGCAGGAACGTGAACAGCGTCTCCGCCATGATCAGGTGCTCGTCCTCGATGATGTACCCGTCGAGGAGCACCGGCAGCGTCGCGATCGCCGACCAGGTCTTGGACACGTTGTTGCGGCGGAGCAGGACGTAGATCAGCACCGCGACCGCGAGGCCCATCAGGTGCTGCACGGCCGTGACCAGCGTCAGCGAGTGGAACGGCAGCAGCAGGCGCAGGAAGAACGAGTACCCGGTCGACTTCGACAGGTTCGGCTGCGGGCGCAGCGCGGCACCGAGGTACACGTAGGAGTCGCCGGCGAACCACAGCGCGCCCGGGTAGCCGATGCTCGCCAGCAGGCGCAGCACGGCACCGACCGCGAGCGCCCCGGTGAACAGCTTGTGCTCACCGGCGAGAAGGCGCAGGCGCGTCAGTACCAGTCGCGGATTCACGCCCATGATCCTATCGGGGCGATTCGCGCGGCGCGGCCATCCCTGACTACTCAAGCCCGGGTGGCCCGACGTGACCACGGGTAAGATCTAACCGGGAAGGGAGCAGCATGCCGCCGCACGCGCACGAGCGCCCGACCCAGTCCGGGTCGGCGCCACGCGCCGGCTTCGCCATGCGCCAGCCACCCGCTCCGAGCAGCGACGATCCGAACAGCCAGGGACCGAACGGCGGCGGCTCGCAACGGGAGCGGCCCGAGTGGCGGCGGTCCCGGCCGCCCGCGCCCGGGTGCCGCGGATCCCCGCGGCGCCGACCCCGGCCCGGCAGGCCCCCCGCCGCCGCCCCAGCCCGCTGCGCCGTGTTCCCGGCGGGCCCGCTCAGGCGGGCGTGGGCCCGCGCGGCACCGGGCCGCGTTCCGACTACGACCGCCGCCCGGGACCTGGTCCAGCGTCCCGATGCCGCGCCGCGTCCCGACCCCGGCTTCGGCGGCGGGGGCGGGGGCCAGGTCCCGCCGGGCCCGCGTCCCGGCTCTGGCGCGCACCAGCGCCCCGACTTCGACGGGCGCCCCGGTCCCGGCTTCGCGGACGGCCGGCCGCGCCCCGATGCCCGGCCTGGACCTGACGCCGGGCCGCGCGGCTGAGGCCGACTCGCCGGTCCCGCCGCGGCCGGAGGACGCCCGCCCCGCGCCCGCCCCGCCTCCGCCGCCAACGCGCGCATCGAGCAGCTGCTCGTCGCCGCGCAGCGGCAGATCGCCGAGCACGCCAAGGCCGCCGCGGAGGAGGCCGCGCGCGAGGCGGCGAAGATCAAGGCCGCGGCCGAGTCCTACGCCGCCGGGCTGCGCACCTCGGCCGAGTTCGAGAAGGCCAGCGTCCGCTCCGAGGCCGAGCGCGAGGCGGCCAAGGTCAAGGCGGCCGCCGAGCGGGAGCGCGACGACATCGTCCGCGCCGCCCGCCGCGAGGCCGACGAGATCCGCCGCCGCGAGCAGTTCCTGCTTGAGCAGTCCGAGGCGCTGCGCTCCCAGGCCGAGGCCGACCTCGAGGTCGAGCTCGCCGACCGCCGCGCGGAGGCGGAACGGCTCGAGGTGGAGCGGCTCGCCGACGCGCAGGAGGCCACCCGCAAGCTCGTCGAGGAAGCCGAACGGCGGGCGGCCGACGCGGAAAAGCGCGCCGCCGACGCGACCGCGCAGGCGGAACAGGCCCGGCGCGACGCCGAGGCCGACGCCAAGAAGGAAATCGCCGACGCGCACCGCAAGGCCGAGCTGATCGTCGCCCAGGCGAAGGACGAGGGCAAGCAGGCCCTCGCCGACTTCGAGGCCGACGCGGACAAGCGCCGCGCGGCCCTGCAGAAGGAACTCGACGAGCTGACCAAGCAGAAGAAGGACGTCGACGAGAAGCTGGCCCAGATGCGCCAGCTCTTCGCGGTCGGCTCCTTCCTCGACATCCCCGGCCAGCTAGCCGCCAGCGGTCCGCGTACGCGTGCGGCGACACGGAAGCACTGGCCGGCCTGGCCAGCGCGGCGGCCCAGGCTCTAGCTGGGCGACGAAGGCGGCCGCGTGCGGGGGCCAGGCCAGGTTGTGCAGGGCGTACTCGTGGGCGCGCAGGCCCATCTTCACGCGCAGGTCCGGGTCGGCGTCCAGCTTCAGGATCGCGTCCGCCGCGCGCTGAGGGTCATTGAAGGGGACGACGAAGCCGCCGTCGGCCGCCTCCACGAGTTCCACGGCCAGCGGCAGCGGGGTCGTCACGACGGGGACGCCCCGGGCCATGTACTCGGCGACCTTGGTGGGCATCGAGTGGCGGAAGTTCTCCTCGTCCTGCAGCAGGGACAGGCCCGCCAGGGAGCCCTCGACGAGGCGCAGGGCCTCGGCGTTCGGCACGAAGCCGTGCCAGTGCACCGCGTCGCCGGCCGCCTCGATGTGCGCGCGGGCCGCCGCGTCCGCCTGGCCGATCAGCTCCACCGCGATGCCGTGCGGCTTCAGGAGGCGGCCGAGTTCCGTCATCTCGGCGCGAGCCGCGGTCCGGGGAAAGCCAGCCGACGTAGACGACGCGGCGGGGGCCGCTCGGCGGGGCCGCCGTTTCCGGGACGTACGTCGTGTTGGGTACTACCGGGTGCTCGCCCGCGAAGCGGGCGTTGTAGCCGTGCTCGGCCAGGATCAGGTGCAGGCTGCGCTCGGCCAGGTGCTCCGCCCTGGTCACTCCCCCGGCCGCGACCGGGCGGAGCCATTCCGGGAGCCAGGCCTTGGTCGTCAGGGCCGCCGCGGTGTCCTCGTGGACGTCCCAGACGGTGGGCGGGCGCTTGCCCTTCGGCGGGAGGACCAGGAGGAGCTCCGGGTCGTGCACCAGCAGCAGGTCCGCGCCCGCCACCTGCCGCGGCCATGGCCGCCCGCGCGGCGCGCAGCGCGCCCACCCGGCGCCTGCCGGACGCGCGGGGAATGGTGACGAGGCGGAGGGTACCCCGCACCCGTTCTGAGCCTCCTCAGGGCTTTGACCTTGGCTTTCATCCCGAACGGGCTGCGCGGATCGGCGCGCCGGTGACGGGGGGTCGTCCCCCCGGGGATGACAGCCTCCCCGTGCGGAGCGATGTACGTGACGTCGTGGCCGGCGTCGAGGAGGGCCTGGATCTCGCGGTAGAAGATGCGGGCGTCGGCGGGGTGATGCACGACCGTGCAGACGACGACGTGCACCAGGTGCCTCCTATCCCCGGGGACGCCGACCCCGGCTGCGCTTCGCGCGGCATTGCCAGCGGCTCGTCTTACGGCTATGACACCCGCGGCGCTACAGCGGGTAGACCGAGTCTCCGGAAATCTTGCCACGGGTGTCGAACAGCAGGTGGGCGTTCGCCGCGATGGCGTCCAGGTCGTACTCGGTGTGCGCCTGGAGCAGGATCGTCAGGTCGGCCTGCTCGGTCGGGGACTGCGGCCCGGCGGATGTCCTTGCCGTCGACCTGCCAGCCGTCCACGTACGGGTCGTGGTAGCTCAGCACCGCGCCCCGCTGCAGCAGCTTGCGGGCGATCGGGCGGGCCGGGCTCTCGCGCTGGTCGGCGATGTCCTTCTTGTAGGTGACGCCGAGGAGCAGCACCTTCGCGCCGTTCAGCGGCTTGGCGTCGGTGTTGAGCAGCTCGGCGGCGCGGTCGACGACGTAGCCGGGCATCCGGGAGTTGATCTCCTGGGCCAGCTCGACGAAGCGGAACGGGTGCTTCAGCTCCGCGCGGACCTTGTAGGACAGGTAGTTCGGGTCGATCGGGATGCAGTGGCCGCCGACGCCGGGGCCCGGGTAGAACGCCTGGAAGCCGAACGGCTTGGTCGCGGCGCAGCGGATCGCGTCCCACAGGTCGATGCCGAGCTCGTGGCAGAAGATCGCCATCTCGTTGACGAGCGCGATGTTGACGTGCCTGTAGGTGTTCTCGAGGAGCTTGGCCATCTCGGCCTCGCGGGCGGACTTCGCCTTGACGACGGTGTCACAGACCTGGCCGTAGAACGCCGCGGCGGCCTCGGTGCAGGCGGGGGTGATGCCGCCGACGACCTTCGGCGTGTTGCGCATGCCGTAGCGCTCGTTGCCCGGGTCGATGCGCTCCGGGGAGAACGCCAGGTGGAAGTCGATGCCGACGGTCAGGCCGCTCGCCTTCTCCAGCATCGGGCGGACGATCTCGTCGGTGGTGCCCGGGTAGGTCGTCGACTCAAGGACGACCAGCGCGCCCGGCTTGAGCAGCTTCGCGGCGGTCTCGGTGGCCGACTTGACGGCGGTGAGGTCGGGGCCGTCGGACTCGCTCAGCGGGGTGGGGACGCAGATGACGGTGACGTCCGGCAGCGGCGCGATGCCGGCGACGTCCGACGGTGGCGCGGAAGCCGCCGGCGACCATCGCGGCGATGTCGGCGTCGGACAGGTCATCGACGTGGGACCGGCCGGCGTTGAGCCCGTCGACCGTCGCCTGCCTGATGTCGAGGCCGGTGACGTTCAGGCCGACGCGAACGGCCTCCTGGGCTAGCGGCAGGCCGACATAGCCAAGGCCGATGATCACCACGTTCACTCAAAAGCCTCCTCGCGTGCAATGACCCCCCATGGTAGCCGCGCCCCCGGCCGCGGCCGCCGCCGATCGGCGTCCGCGCCTGGCCGCTCACAGTTTCCTAACAGTGGTCTCCTAACAGGGCGCCGAGGCGCTGGTAGGCCTCGCGGTAGCGGACCGCGTTGTGCGCCCAGGTGCGGTCGCGGGCGACCCACTCCCTGGCGCTCGCGCCCAGCTTCCTGCGCAGTTCCGGGCTGTCGAGGAGCTGCTGGAGCTGGTCCGCGAGCGCGCCGGCGTCAAGCGGGGGGAACAGCAGGCCGGTCTCCCGGTCGCTGACGATCTCGCTGAGCGCCCTGACCGCGCTGACCACGACGGGCAGGCCGCTGGCCATCGCCTCGACCGGCTTGAGCGGGGTGACGAGCTGGCAGACCCGGTCCGGGGTGCGCGGGACCACGAACACGTCGAGGACGGCGTGGTAGTCGCGGACCCGCGCCGACGGGACCCGGCCGGTGAAGATGGCGTCCAGGCCCAGGTCGGCGGCCTGGCGCTGCAGCGCGGTCCGCTCCGGGCCGTCGCCGACGATCAGCGCCCGGGTCTTGACGCCCCGGTCGTTCAGGATCTTGACGGCCTCAAGGAGGGTGCCGATGCCCTCGTGCGCGACCAGGCTGGAGACCAGGCCGACGACGTGCTCGCCCGGCTGGATGCCGAGGCTGGCCCGGAGCGCGGCGCCGTCGGGCAGCGGGCGGAGGAAGCTCTCGCTGACCCCGTTGGGGACGATGATGACGTTCTCCGCGGGCACCCCGCGCGCGATGATCTCCTCGCGCATCGCCTCGCCGAGGGTCACGACCAGGTCGGCGTCGGTCATGCAGTGCGTTTCCAGGGCGCGGGTGCGGACGTAGCGGTCGGACAGCTTGAGGTCGGCGTTCGCCGCGTGCCGCGACAGCCAGGTGTCCTCCCAGAAGCCGCGCACCTCGTAGACGACGGGCAGGCCGGTCGCGTCGCGGAGCGCCAGGGCGATGACCGCGTTGGCGTAGTTGGAGGCGGCGTGCAGCACCGCGGGCGCGAGCCGCTCGGTCAGCCGGGCGGCGTGCCGCAGGTGCGCCTGGTAGAGGCGGTCCATCCGGCCGGGCATGACCCACGGGAGCAGCCGGTGGTACGGGACGCCGTCCACGGTGACGGTCGGCGCGGCCGTCGATGGCGCCGGCGGTGACCGGGAAGCCGATCCGGGTGCTGACGTGCGGGTCGATGCCCGCGAACCGCTGCGCGAGGGCGATCTCCTGGGTGCGGATCGTGTACCCGGCGCTGGTCGACGGCAGCGCGTCGGTCACGAGGTGGAGGATCTTGCCCGCGGTGGACGGCGGCCGGCACCGGGCTGCCTGTACGCGGCCGCTGAGGCCGAGCCGCGCCGTGGCGGGGCAGCGTCAGCGCTGCCTCGAGCGAGGTGCAGGCTGCCGGGCTCCAGCATCGCCAGCTCGGCGAGCAGGGACCTGCGCAGGCGGGCGGCGCGCCAGCCGCCCGCGCCCTCGAGCTCCCTGACCGCGTCGGTGAGGCGTCCCTCCCGGTAGGCGAGCCGGGCGGCGAGCCGCGGACGGGCGCCGTTGTGCTCAGACAGCCGCGCGAGGGCCGACCGCGCGACAGTAGGCTGGTCCACGGCGAGGCTGAACGCGGCAAGCCGGGCCGGCGACCCTTCCAGCGCGGTGAGCGCGCCACGGCGGTCCCCCGCGCCCCACAGCGCGGCGGCCCTGCCGTAGGGGCCCGCGAGCCCGACCAGGCCGCGCAGCGGTGCGGGCAGCGCCCGCCAGGCGAGCGTCACCGCGCGCACCGGGTCGTCGGTCACGTGCCGCAGCATCACGGATGCGGCGAGCACGACCGCTCGCGGAGTCGGCGTTACAGTCACGCGGGCAGATATTAGCGGCAATTAGCGGCGAGAGCACGACGGACCGTAGTCTCAAACCGCGTAAACCTACGCGGAGACACCGACGGAGCCGTCCAGCCGGGCACGGCGATAACCTCCCGGCGACGGCAGCACCACACGATGGCTGGTCACGCCGCGGCTTCTCGTCCCGGGGGCACCGGGGGTCGTCCCCCGGGAGACAAACGCACAGCACGAAGGAGACTCCGAAGGCGAATGAGCGCGACGATCACGCACGTACTCGGGGCCAGGCCGAATTTCGTCAAGGCCGCGCCGGTGATCCGCGCGCTCGCCGCGCTCGGCCACGCGCAGCGCGTCGTGCACACCGGGCAGCACTACGACGAGCGGATGTCGGACGTGTTCTTCGTCCAGCTCGGGCTGCCCAAGCCGGACGTCAACCTGGGGGTCGGGTCCGGGACGCAGGCCACGATGACGGCGGGCGTGCTCGTCGGCATGGAGCGCGAGTTCCTGGAGAACTCCCCGTCGCTCGCGGTGCTGTACGGCGACGTGAACTCGACGGTCGGGGCCGCGCTCGCCGGGGCGAAGCTCGGCGTGCCGCTGGCGCACGTCGAGGCCGGGCTGCGCTCGTTCGACAACACGATGCCGGAGGAGATCAACCGGCGGCTCACCGACCAGCTCTGCGACCTGCTCTTCTGCACCTCGCCCGAGGCGCTCGGGCACCTGGCGCGCGAGGGCCGCCCGGACAGCGCCATGCACCTGGTCGGCAACCCGATGATCGACACGCTGGTCGCCAACCTGGACAAGTTCGACGCCGCCGCGGCCCGCGCCGCCTACGGCCTCGGGGACCGCCGGTACGTCGTCGCCACCTTGCACCGGCCCGCCAACGTCGACTCGCCCGAGCGGGCCGCCGAGCTGGTGCGGGCGCTGCACGAGGTCGCGGCCGAGCTTGACGTGATCATCCCGCTGCACCCGCGCGGCCGGGCGACGCTCACCGCCGCCGGCCTGCTCGCGTCGCCCGAGGGGGCGCTCGCGGGACGCGCCGAGGATCCACGTGGTGGATCCCCTCGGTTACATCGAGTTCATGTCGCTGGTGCGCGGGGCGGCGGCGATCGTGACCGATTCTGGCGGCGTGCAGGAGGAGACTACGCTGCTGCGCGTGCCCTGCCTCACACTCCGGCCGAACACCGAGCGGCCCATCACGATCACCAGCGGCTCCAACCGGCTCGTCACCCGCGACGAGCTGGCGGCGGCGGTGCTGAAGGCCTGCGACGACGGCCCGTACGCCGGCGAGCTGCCCCCGCTGTGGGACGGCCAGGCGGGGCCGCGCATCGCCCGGATCGTCACCTCCTGGCTGGCGACGCGATGAGCGAGACGCCGACCGCCCGCCACGCTGACGGGGAAGCGCTCACCGGGGACGGCGGTCGGAGCGAAGCCGGCGACGCCGAGCGCACGGGGACCTCGCCGAGGACGCGGGGCTCGCCGCGGAGCGCGAGCGGCTGTCGCGGCAGCTGCGCGACACGCGCGTGCAGCTGGCCATGACGCAGACGCGGCTGTCGGCGCTCGAGCAGTCGTCGACGATGAAGTTCGGCCGCACGATCGCGAACGCCGCCAAGAAGCCGTGGCCGCGCGGCGCGCTGCTGCCCAGGGACCTCTACAAGCTGTGGCGGGACCGGGGCGCGCCCAAGAGCGGCGCGCAGAACGCCGCCAACGCCCTCGCCCAGGCGCAGCTCGCCGACCTGAAGGGGAACGGCGGGCGGTTCCTGTCCGCGCTCACCCCGCCCGGCGCGCTGTCGCTCGCCGACCCGGCGCTCGCGCTGGCCGGCGTCGCCGGGAACACCTCGGGGCTGGTGATCACCGGCGCGATCAGCGCGCTCGGCTGCGCCACCCTCGCGCCGGACGCGGTCGTCCACCCGCTGCTGCCGCACGACGCGGACATCGTGGTGGAGGCGACCGGCGCGGACCTCGTCCTGATCCAGGCGTCGGCGCTGCTCCCCGGGGAGCCGTGGGCGTACGCCACCGACCCGGCGGCCGCCGACCGGGGCCGCCGGCTCGCCCGGATGATCGTCATGGCCCGGGCGCTCGGCAAGCCCGTGGTCCTCGTCCGGGACGTGCCGCACTCGCTGATGCCCGGCATCGGCTGGCTCGCCGCGAGCTGCGACGCGGTCCTCGACGGCGGGCTCGGCGTGCAGCTCGCCCGGTTCAACCCGCTCGGCGTGACCGCGGCCCGGCCGACCGAGCCGCTCTACGCCGGGGCGCGCGACCCGCGGGAGGCGCCCGCGGTGCGCGCCTGCTGACTCGCTACGGCTCGACTCGCTGACCGGCGACGGCGGCCCGGCGGCGGCCGTGCGGCTGGCCGGCGCCCGGTCCTGGCGGTCGCTGCCCGCGCTCTACCGGGACAACGCCGTGTTCGTCACCGCGTCCGCCGCGCAGGGGCTTGAGCAGGCCGCGAGCGGCGCCCGGGTGATCGGGCCGCTCGGGTCCGGGGTCGACCCGGCGACGGTGCGCGGCGAGCTCGAGGCGGCGCGGGCCGCGCGGCCGCTGACGCTCGCCGAGATCCGGGCGGGGCTGCGGGACATCTTCCTGGCTTCCGCGACGCCCGCCCGGCTCGCCGCGCTCGTGCGGGCCGCCGAGTTGCCGGGCGCGCTCGTCGGCGGGCGCCAGGTCGGGGTGCTCGTCTCCCTCGCCGACGCGGCGCAGGCGGGCCGGCTGGCCGCCGCGCTGCTCGGCCAGCGGCTGCGGCCCGCCGAGGTGATCGCCGCGGCCGCCCCCGCGGCGGCCGGCGCCGTGCGGGCCGCGCTCGGCCCGCTCGCCGGCCACGGGCATCCGGGTCGTGGTGACCGGCGCCGCGGAGCCCGGCGCCGGCCGGCCCGGGGCCGGCGTGGACTGGGCGCGGCCCCTGGCCCGGCTGGCCAGCGTCCCCTGGCTCGCGCCGTGGGCCGCCGACGGCGGGCAGACGGCGGACTACCTGCTCGACCTGGCCTGCGCGCGGGAGTGCGCGCAGGCGGACGCGGTCGGCCTGCTTCGGGGCACGGCGCCGTGGAGTACGAGTTCACGCGGTGGCTGGATGAGCCCGCGCTCGTTCGGGCTCACCTGCTCGACCCCGGCGGGCCCGCGGCGGGCGACTGGGGCAGCCACGGGCTGCGGCTGTTCACGATCGCCGCCGACCGGGTCCCTTAGGACCGGGCGTCCCCGGTCACCAGGCTTTGATGACGAAGAAGGAGCGACAGGCATTGGCCGGATCCAGACCTAGCGCGCTGGTCTACGGTGACGTCGACATGAACCTGCTCGACGGCTCGGCCATCTGGCTGCAGTCGGTCACGCAGGCCCTGGTCGCCGCCGGGTGCGCGGTCACGCTGGTGCTCAAGGCGCCGGTCCGCACCGACCGGCTCGTCGCGCCGCTGCGGGGCCTGCCCGAGGTCACGATCCGCTCGCCGCACGCCGAGGGGCTGCTGCCCGGGCTGACCGAGGCGTCGCTGACCGTCCCGCAGGCGGTCGCGGTGCTCGCGGCGGTCGACAAGGACGACGGGGCCGACGAGGCCGGCCGCACGACCTCGTCGTGCTGCGCGGGCGCGCCCTGGTGTCGGCCGCGGCGCGGGACGGCTCCTTCGACGGGCGGCTCTGGTCGTACCTGACCGACGTGCCCCAGGCGGTCCCCGCGGTGACCCCCAAGGCGGCCGAGGACCTCACGATCATCGCGAAGGCGTCGCGGTACCTGCTGTGCCAGACCGAGGAGCTGCGCTGCTTCCTTGAGGGCTCGGTCGCCGCCGCCTGCGGTAAGTCGGTGCTGTTCCCGCCGGTGCTGCCCGCCCTGGACATTCACCGGGATCCGGAACGGAAGGTCGCTCCGCCCGGCACGCCGCTGAAGCTCGTCTACACGGGGAAGTTCGCGCCCCGGTGGAACACGCTGGAGATGACGACGCTGCCGGCCCTGCTGGCCGCGCGCGGCGTCGCCGCCGAGGTGCACATGGTCGGCGACAAGGTGCACGACGACCCGCGCGACCCCACCTACAAGCGGCGGATGCGGGGCGCGCTCGGCGAGGTCGGCGCGCCCGGCGCGTGCCCGGCGTCATCTGGCACGGCGGGCAGCCGCGGGCCGAGGCGATGCGGCTGGCCGCCGCCGGCGACGTCGGGCTGTCGTGGCGGCACCCCGAGCTTGACGCCTCGCTTGAGCTGTCGACGAAGGTCCTGGAGTTCGGCCAGCTCGGGCTGCCGGTGATCCTCAACCGGACGCCGATGCACGAGGCGCTGCTCGGCGCGGACTACCCGCTGTTCGCCGCGTCGATCGACGACGTGGCCGACGTGGCCGCCGCCGTGCTCGACCCGGCCGTCTTCGACCTGGCGGCATCGCGGACGTCGGCGGCGGCCGCGTCGTTCGCGCTGGACCGCGCCGCCGCGCGGCTGCGGGCGTACCTGGCGCGGGCGGTGTCCGCCGCCGTTCCCGCCGGGCTCCGCTGGTCTTCCGGCGCGCCGCTGCGCGTGGTCATCGCCGGGCACGACCTGAAGTTCTTCACCCCGCTGATCCAGTACTTCCGGCTGCAGCCGGACCTGGAGGTCCGGGTCGACCAGTGGGCGGCGCTCGGCGAGCACGACGAGTCCAAGTCGCGTGAGCTGGCCGAGTGGGCCGACGTCGTCATCTGCGAGTGGTGCGGCCCGAACGCCGTCTGGTACTCACGCCACAAGCGGCGCTCCGCCCGGCTCCTGGTCCACCTGCACCGGTTCGAGCTGTACTCGCCCTACCCGGGCCAGGTCAAGATCGGCAACGTCGACCAGGTGATCTGCGTCTCCGACCACTACACGCGGCTCACCAGGGAGATCACCGGCTGGCCGGCGGCCAAGGTCGTCACCGTGCCGAACCCGCTCGACGTGCTGCAGCTCGACCGGCCGAAGCTGGACGGGGCGCGGTTCAACCTCGGCATGATCGGCATCGGTGACGTCCCGCAAGCGCTTCGACCTGGCCCTGGACGTGCTCGAGGAGCTGCGCCGCGACGACGACCGGTACCTGCTGTTCGTGAAGTCGGGCATGCCCTGGGAGCACTGGTGGGTGTGGCAGCACCAGGAGGAGCGCGTCGCACTACTCCGAGGCGTTCCGCCGGGTGCAGCGCTCGCCGCTGCTGCGCGACGCCGTGGTGTTCGACGACGCCGGGCCCGGACGTGCCCGCCTGGCTGCGCCGGATCGGGTTCGTCCTGTCGACCAGCGACGACGAGTCGTTCCACATGGCCCCGGCCGAGGGCATGGCGTCCCGGGCCGTGCCGGTGATCAGGCACTGGCCGGGCGCGGAGACGATCTACGACAAGCGCTGGATCAGGGAGACCCCGGCGGAGATGGCCGCGTCGATCGCCGCCCTGTCGTCCGCTGAGGCCTGGGAGGCCGCCCGGCAGACGGCGCACGAGCAGGTGCAGGCGTTCGACCTCGGCACCGTCGCCGAGGCCTGGCTGCGGCTGATCCGCGGCGAGCCCCTGGCGGCGGGCCGGCGTACCAGCTGTCAGGTGCCCAGAGCGCCGGCTGACGCCCGCCATGTTCTTCACGCTCGCGGTCAGCGCCGCCACGCCGGAGGGCTGCGCGGCGCTGACCGAGCGCGCGCTGGCCGTCGATCCCTCGGTCATGCCGATTCCCGGTCCCGCCGAGGTCGCGTGGCGCTCCCCCGACGGCCGGGCCGCCCTGCTCCACTGGGGCGAGCCGCCGAGAGCGGCACGGCGGGTGCCGCGCCGCCGGCGACGGCCGGCGCCTCTCGCGCGCGGGACGATCTGGGCCGGGCCGCCGCGGGCGGCGACCGCGCCGCCGTCTGCGCGCGGACCTCGGTCACCCGCGTCGACCCGGTCTACCTGGCCGAGGTCCCCGGCGCCGTCATCGTCGCCGACCGCGCGACGTGGGCCGCGTGGACGTCGTCGCGCCTGGACGACCACGACCCGCTGCACCTGTGCGCGCTGCTCAACCCCGGCTTCCCGCTCGGCTCGGTGACCCCGTTCACCGGGGTGACCGCCGTGGCCCGGGTCGACGACGCTGCGGCTGCTCGGCGGGTCGCTCACCCGCGCAGGGCGCGCCGCGACGCGGCCGCGGCCGCCCTCGGGCACCGCTGGCCGATCCCGGCGGCCAGGCCGGGCCTGGCCGGGCGACCCTGGCCCAGGGCCGGCGCGGCGCCCGGGGGGCGCGCGGGACGTCGCCGAGGCGCTCGTCGCCGCGGTCGCGCCGCTGCGGGACGCGGGCGGCCCGGTCGAGCTCAGCCTCACCGGCGGCAAGGACAGCCGGCTCGTCGCCGCCGCGCTGGTGAAGGCGGGCGTGCCGGTCGTGGCCAGGACCCACGGGTTCGCGGATCACCCGGACGTCGTGGTGGCCGCCGAGGTCGCCCGCCGCCTCGGCATCGAGCACGTCGTGCGGACGCCGGCCGCGCCGGGGCAGCGGGTCGACGTGCTCGGCCGGATCCGCGCCACCGTGCTCGTCGCCGACGGGATGCTGTCCGCGTTCGAGAACGTCGGCCGCCCCGACCCGCCCGCCGCCCGCGCGCTCACCGCGGGCGGGCACGGCGGCGAGCTGCTGCGCGGCGGCTACGCGGAGACGGCGGGCCGCGGCGCGGCGCCGGGCGGCCTGCGCGCCGTCCTTTCCCCCGCCAGGCGGGCCGCCCGCTCCGCCGAGCTGCTGCGCCGCCTCACCACCAGGCACCTCGGCCTGATCCGCCGGGGCCCCGCCGCCGCCTACGCCGCCTCGCTCGCCCCGTGGACGCCGCGGCTCGCCCGCCACCCGCTGCAGGCCCTCGACGACTTCTACCTGGTCAACCGGGCCGGCCGGTGGTCGGCGGCCGCCCGGCAGGCCTACCTGCTGCGCGAGCGCCTGGTCCAGCCGCTGTTCGACGACCGCGTGGTGCTCGCCGCCCGCGCCGTCCCGCTGGCCGAGCCGGGTGAGCGGCGCGCTGTCGGCCGCCGTCCTGCGCCGAGCTGTCCCCGGCCCTGGCGGACGTGCCGCTCGCCGGCAAGCCGCCCGCGGGCACCGCAGTCCCCCTTCGACTGGCGCCGCCAGTACGGCGAGGCCGTCACGACGTTCCTGCGCGGCTACATCCTCGACCTGGGCACTCACCAGCGGCCTGTTCGACGTGGTGAGCCAGCCGGCCGCCGAGAAGCTGCTCACCCCGCCGCACGCCGACCGCGCCTCGGTCTGGGCCCTGGCCACCGTCGCCTGCCTGGCCTCCGGCGACTACCGCAAGGCCCGCGAGTCAACCCACCAGCTACCCGTCACCTGACCCGCTACCGGCCCCTCTGGCCCCGCCAGGAGCGTTTGGCGAAC
>CAVTKQ010000048.1:0-91073 GCA_963735315.1 uncultured Actinomycetota bacterium | reverse complement strand
GCGCGAACCTGCCCGGCAGCCTCGGGTCGACGGTCACCGTCGGCAAGCAGACGCTGACCGTCGTCGGCATCGCGAACTCGGTGACGGGCACCGCCGACGGGTGGGTACTCCCCGCCGAGCTGTCCGTGATCGCGGGCAGCGCCGGGACCGGCCAGGCGCAGCTCCTGTACGGTTCACATCCAGCGCGACCAGCGGCGACATCAACGCCGACATCGGCGCGGTCACGGCCGCGCTGCCGCGCGGTGCGGTCATCGGCACCGTCTCCTACCTCAGCGTCCGCCAGTCCGAGCAGTCCAACGTGGCGCCCTGGGTGCCGTTCATCATCGCGTTCGGCGTGATCGCGCTGGTCATCTCCGTGCTGATCGTCGTCAACGTGGTCGGCGGGGCGGTGGTCGCGGGCATGACGCGGATCGGCGTGCTGAAGTCCATCGGCTTCACCCCGCTCCAGGTCGTCGCCTGTTACGTGCTCCTCGTCGCGGTGCCCGCGCTCATCGGCGCGGTCGCCGGCGTGGTCTGCGGCAACCTCCTGGCAGCGCCGATCTACGCGCAGAACGCGCAGGTGTACCAGGTCGGCGTGCTCGGGGTCCCGTTCTGGGTCGACCTCACCGTGCCGCTCGCAGTCCTCGCACTGACCGTCGCGGCCGCGGCCGGCCCGGCGTCGCGGGCCGGGGCGATGTCGGCGGTGCAGGCGATCGCGACAGGCCGCGCGCCCAGGCCCCGGCGCGGCTTCGTCGCGCAGCGGGCGCTCTCGAAGCTCACGAGCGTCCCCCGTCCGGTCACCCTGGGCCTGGCGTCACCCGCTGCCCGGCCGGGCCGCACGTTCGTCACCGTGGTCGCTGTGCTGTTCGGCGCGGCGGCGGTAACCTTCGGCGTGGGACTGGCGGCCTCGCTGAACCACGTCTACGCCGACATCACCGAAGGGGCGCGGCTTCCGGTACGCGTCCAGGCGGTACCGCCGGGCGTGACCGCGAACCCGGGCGGCCCGGTGAAAACAGCTCCTGGAAAGGGGAAAAAGGCGATCTCCGTCGTCGGCCCAGGGCAGGAGCTGACCGCGGCGCAGCGACACGCCATCACCACCGCCATCGACGCACAGCCCGGCACCTTGCACTACCTGACGGAAGCGGACGACAACCTGGAGTTCCCCGGTCTTGTCACCACCCAGGGCGGCGTGCAGGTCACCGCCTACGGGGACGGCGACCCGGGCTGGTCCAACTTCAAGCTGATCTCGGGCACCTGGTACTCGCGGTCGCCCGCCGTCCCGCAGATCGACGTGAACACGCTCTTCCTCCAGGACACGGGCACTGCGGTCGGCGACATGTACACGATGGTCAACGGTACCCACAAGGTCACCGCGAAGATCGTCGGCGAGGTCTTCGCGCCGGGCAACGACGTGAACGTGTTCATGTCGCCGGCCACGCTCGCCGCGATCGACCCGGCCGTCACCGGCACCAGCCTGTACCAGGTCTCGCTCAAGCCGGGCACCGGCGCCGATGCCTACGCGAGCGGCCTGAGCGCGGCGCTTGGCGACTCGTACAACGTCGGCACCAGCGGCGGCGACAAGCAGCTGCTCGCGATCACCACCCTGGTGGCCATGCTCACGCTGCTGATCGTCGCCGTCGCCGGCCTCGGCGTGCTCAACACGGTCGCCCTGCAGGTCCGCGAGCGCGCCCACGACATCGGCGTGTTCAAGGCCCTGGGCATGACCCCGCGGCAGACCATGGTCATGGTGCTCTGCTCGGTCGGCATCACCGGCCTGGTGGCCGGCATCATCGCCGTCCCGGCCGGCATCATCCTGCACCACAGCGTGCTGCCGGCCATGGCGCACGCGGCCAATTCCGGCCTCCCGGCGTCGGTCGTGTCGGTGTTCTCGCTGCCGGAGATGATCGGCCTGGCCCTCGCGGGCCTGGTCATCGCGGTGGCCGGCGCCCTGACGCCCGCCTCATGGGCGGCCCGCTCCGGTACCGCCGCCGCGCTCCGCACCGAGTAAGGCAAGACCAGGCAAGAACTATAAGGATCATCCGAACGGTTTCGTGCTCCGCCTGGTCTCCCCATGACTGCGTGGTGGCGGACCAGGCGCCGCGCGGGCTCTGCCGAGTCCGGGAGGGGAACTGCGGAGCGGGAGCGGCGTAGCGGCAACCCGCGGGCAAGCGCCGGCATTGACCTGGCGCACGACAAGTCCGGCACCTGCCCCGTTCAGTGCGTGCCCGGTGCCCGCGCTGGCGTATCTAGTGCTGCGCCGGGCATGCCCGGTGCTGCGCTGGGACTCTAACGGGCGAAGTTGTGGCGGTTGGGTCCCGGCGTTGACGGGAGAAGGTAGAAGACCAGGAGAACGATCCCGCCTACGAGCGGCACGAAGCCGATCAGCCACCACCAGCCGGACCGGCCGGTGTCATGCAGGCGCCGGATCGCCAGGGAGATGCCGGTCAGGATCAGCGGGATGCCCACCACGATGTCAAGGGCGATGCCGACGGGCCTGTAGGCGCCGGATATCGCGCCTACGACCAGGTAGGCGATCACCTGGAGCAGGGCGAACCACCAGAAGGCGGACCTGGATGCCCGTCCCCGGTAGGTGAATACGTTCCCGAACGCCCCCCGGATTGCCCCGCCGAAGTCAACCGGGGCACCTTGCAGGTACGAGGCCGGGTCCGCGCGGGCGGAGTTATAGCCAGGCACAGGCCGGGTACCCGCTGTAGGTCCCCTGCTGGCCGCCCGCCCCGTCGGCGCCCTGGCCGGGGACCTGCTGGCCCTGCCCGGGAACGGCGTACTGTTCCTCGCGCGGGGTGTGCTGACGCGGGATGTCCTCCTCCGGGGCGTACGTTTCCTGTCCTCCGGAAGCCTGCGGCGGTTGCGCGCCCGGCTGATAGGGGTTAGGCCCGTTGGGCTCCTGTTGACCATGGGGAGTGCTCATGCTGCTCCTCGATTCCCCCGATCGGTATGTCGGGTGGAATATGCCCACAGTCAGCTACTACTAGTACACAATGCGTAATCGAATTATCTCTGGTGAGTCATGAGGATCCACGCACCGTGGTTCCGCGGGCAGCCCCGGCATTGACGAAAACCGTCCCGGAACAGTCGGATCCCCGCGTGGCCCACATGGTCAGAGCCAGCCGTTGCCGCGGGCGGTCTCGGCGGCTTCGATGCGGTTGCGGGCGTGGGTCTTCCCGATGGCGGAGGAAAAGGTAGTTGCGGACGGTGCTCTCGGACAGGAAGAGGGTCGCGGCGATGTCGGCGACGGTCGTCCCGCCGTCGGCGGCCCGCAGGACGTCCCGTTCCCGGTCGGTGAGCGGGTTTGGCCCGGCGGACAGCGCCGCCGCGGCCAGGGCGGGGTCCATGACCCGCTGGCCGTCGAGCACCTTGCGGATGGCGTCGGCCAGCACCTCGACCGGGCTGTCCTTGAGCAGGAACCCGCCCGCTCCGGACTCCATCGCCCGGCGGAGGTAGCCGGGCCGGCCGAAGGTAGTCAGGATGAGCACCTTGCAGCCTGGCAGCTGCGACCGCAGGTCGTCGGCGACGTCAAGCCCGCTGCGCCCGGGCATCTCGATGTCGAGCAGGGCGACGTCCGGCCGCGCGTCCAGCGCCGCCGCCAGCACCTGGTCACCGGTCTCAACCTGGGTGACCACCTCGATGTCGTCTTCCAGGCCGAGCAGCAGCGCCAGCGCGCCGCGCATCATCCGCTGGTCTTCGGCGAGTAGCACCTTGATCACGGGGAGGCTCCCTGGCGCGCTGGGACGTGGACCGTTGCGGTGAGGCGGAAGCCGCCGCTGGACCGCGGCCCCGCCTCCAGCGTCCCGCCGTTGGCGGCGAGCCGTTCCCGCAGCCCGTCGAGCCCGTGCCCGCCGGAAGGATGGTCCTTGGAAGCACCGAGGCCCCCGGATGATGCCGCTGGTCCGCCGCCATCATCGCAGATGGTCACCGTGATTAGCGCGGGGGAGTTGCGTACCTCGATCTCACACCAGTGCCCGCCGCTGTGCCTGATGACGTTCGTGATGCCCTCGCGGACCACCCAGCCGAGCAGGGCGTCCGTTCCGGCCGGGACCGGGGGGCCGTCTTGCCGTACCGCCACTGTCAGGCCGGCGTCAGCCGAGCGCGGTGCGGGCCGCCTCGAGTTCGCGCGCCAGTCCCCGGCCGCGATAGCCGGCGATCGCCTGGCGCACCTCGTCGAGCGCCCCTCGGCCGATGTCCTCGATGTCCATGGCCTGCTGCTCGGCCAGCGCCGGTTCCGCGGCCGGCCAGCTTGCGGGTGACCTGCGCCTTCACCACCATCACCGACAGGGTGTGCCCGAGGAGGTCATGCATGTCCCTGGCGAACCGGATCCGCTCGGCGTCCACCGCGGACCTTGCCAGTTCCTCCCTGGTCCTGCGCAGCTCGGCGACGGCCTCGATATAGCGGAAGATGACCGCGACGACCAGGCCAGACAACGCCGGGCCGTACCACGCCGACCAGATGTCCCCGGCCGAAGAGCCCTGTCCCACGGCGATGAGCATGCTCGCGGCGGCGACGGCGAAGACGGTGATGATCGGCAGCGGCGGCCCGTTCCCCTGCTTCGACGGGATCACCCAGGGCACCACGACGCCGCACGCGATCGAAAGCAGCGGGAACAGTGCCTCCATGTCCTGACCGAAGCCAATGTTCAGGCCGAGCGTGACGAGGCCGAGCGCGGCGACCAGCCAGTAAGACGCGCGCCGCCTGCTCGTTCGCCACCGGGCCCAGATCGAGGTCACGTACAGGCCGGCGAAGGCGATCAGCCCGGCCCCGGCCACCCAGGCAGGATGAAGCTTCCCGTCAGCCGTGTCGCTCGCCGCACCCCAGGCGATCAGCAGCCAGCCGTACAGGGCGAAGGGGGACGCGCGGTCCGGCACGTCCGCGAAATCCCTGTCGTCACCCGCCGCCATCACCACTCCGTTCGCTCGGCTCGGTCCGCCTGGCCGTAGGTGGCGGCCAGGGCGCGGAAGGGCTCCTTCGTCCGCCAGTCGGTTCCATTGTCGTCCAGGATCGTCACTTTTCCGTAGCTGTGCCGTTGCCATGCCTCTAGCGTGACGAGCGGCACGCTCTTCGGCGTAGAGCGATCCATCCGGCCTTCCCCGGTACAAATGTCACGGTTCGCCGCGGCAGTCAGCCGCAGCCGTTCGGGAAATCGGCCGCCATTGGCCACGCGGTGGCGGGGAAAACGCTAACGAGCCCCTAACGCCCGCAGGCCCGGCGGGCGCCTCGCCTGGAAGTAGCGTCGAATCGTTCCGGGCGGAATCGCCGGCCCGCACAGGCTTTCGTGAGGTCATGATGACTGGGCTCGCTGTGCGCGCAGGCGCCGGCCCTGGTGTGCTACTCGTCCCGTCGCTCCCGCGACGCGGGCGGTGGTCCACTCCCGTGCGGCTCAGGGCGGGAGCGGTGGCCGCCGTCATCATCGCCTGCTCCCTGGCCGCGCTCGCCGCCGTGCTGCTTGGCCAGCTTCGGGGGGACTTCGCGGCCATCGGGCAGCGGGACGCGCCGGAAACCGGCGCGAGCACCGGCCTGTACTTCGCGCTTAATGACATGGACGCGCAGGCGGCGAACGTCCTGCTGGTCGGCGGCGACACCGCCCTGACGGCTGACCGCGCACGTGACCTGACGACGTACGCGAGCGACCGCGCGGCCGCCGACTCCGATCTTCAGCAGGCGACGGTTGCCGATGCCGGCAATACCGCCGCGGAGCGAGAACTCGACCAGGTCCTTGACCGGATCAGCCAGTACGAGGCGCTGGCCGCCGACGCCCTGCTCGCGAGCCAGCAGGCGCACAACGCGGCGGGGCGGGCGCCCGCCGCCGCGATCGCCTACTACCACCAGGCGACCAGCCTCATGCAGTCCGGCATCCTGCCCGCCGTCGCGTCCCTCACAACCGTCAGCACCGCCAAGCTGGACGCCGCCTACCAAGACGGCAAGACGGCCTCGGGAACCGGGCTCGCCTGGGTGATTGTGCTGGGAGTCCTGCTCGCCGTGGCCCTCATCACGCTCCAGGTGCGCCTCGCCGCGCGATTCCAGCGGCTGGTAAACCCGGCACTCGCCGCGGCGACGGTGCTCACCATCGCCTTCGCGGCCGTGACCGCGGCCCGGCTCAACGCCGAGTCCGGTCATCTGACCGTGGCCAAACGGGATGCCTTCGACTCCGTCCAGGCCCTGACCCTGGCCCGCGCGGTGAGCTACGACGCGAACGCGGACGAGAGCAGGTACCTGGTCGATCCGGGCCGCGCCGCGCAGTACCAGCAGGCGTTCCTCACCAAGTCGCAGCAGATCGTCAACGTCGGCCCGGTCGCCATCTCCGGCTACGACGCGGCGCTCTCCGCCGACATCGAGGCCTACCAGCGTGACAACTCCGATGTGCGGTTCGGCGGCTACCTGGGCGCCGAGTTCCGCAACATCACATTCTCCGGCGAGCGCCAGGCCGCGGTCGCGGCGCTCCTCGCCTTCCAGCGCTACGAGCGGGACGACCGCACGCTGCGCGCGCTGGCGGCGCAGAACCTGGCATCCGCGGTCGCCTATGACACCGGAGCCGCCCCGAGCCAGTCGGACGGGGCGTTCAACCAGTACGACGCGGCCCTGTCATCGGTCATCGCAGTCAACTCAAGCGCCTTCACCGTGGCGGTCGATGAGGGCCAGGCCGGCGCCGTCTGGTGGGACCTGGGCTTGCCCGCGCTGTCTGTCGTGCTGATCGCCGCGCTGACACTCGGCGGTGTCCGGCCGCGGCTCGCCGAATACCAGTGAAGGACGGCCCGGCCCGGTTCGGCCCTCGGATGCGGTTACATTGAGCACGTTGCCCGGGAGACATGGCCCCGACCGACCGGTGGTCAGTGAGAAAGGCGTTGAGATGACGAGCGATCAGGCCGCCGCGCCGGAAGAAACCGCCGCCTCGGGCAGGGCCGGGCGGCTGCCGTTCGATGTCAGCGTGGCTAACCAGGCCCGGGTCTACGACTACCTGCTCGGCGGCAAGGACAATTACGCGGCGGACCGGGCGGCCGCGGAGAAGGCGGCCAAGGTCTACCCGGACGGGGCGTTCACCGCCCGCGCGAACCGCGCGTTTCTCGGCCGGGCCGTCCGCTACCTCGCCGGGGAGGCGGGGATACGCCAGTTCCTCGACGTCGGCACCGGCATCCCGTCCGCTGGCAACGTCCACGAGGTGGCCCAGGCGATCGCGCCGGACACGCGGGTTCTTTACGCCGATTACGACCCGATCGTGCTGGCTCACGCCCGTGCCCTCCTGGCAAGTCACGAGGCGGGCGCCACCGACTACGTGGAAGCGGACCTGCGTGACACGTCCACGATCCTCGGCCAGGCCAGGCGGCTGCTCGACCTTACCAAGCCGGTGGCGGTCACGCTGGTGGCCATCCTGCACGCGATACCGGACAGCGACGACCCGCACGGGATCGTGTCAACGATCATGGACGCGGTGCCGCGTGGCAGCTACCTTGCCGTGACCCACATGGCGCGGGACATCCTCGACGACAGCACGCAGCGGGCGCTTGACGGAATCAACGACGGCCTGTTCCAGCAGGAGCTCACCTACCGCGGCCGCGAGCGGGTAGCGCGGTTCTTCGAGGGCATGGACCTGGTGGAACCCGGCCTGGTGCGGGCCGAGCAATGGCGCCCGGACGCCACGACCGATAACCGTGGCAAGTCGTTCCTCTGGTGCGCGGTCGGGCGCAAACGGTAGTGCGCCTGAACCCTTGCTCAACGGCCTTTCTGAACGGCGTCGGCCGCAAGCCGCGTTAATGCGCCGCCAGGCCGGCAGCCGGCCGCACCGGCCCGTGACGGCAGGGGATGCCCGTGCGTCTTCCTGCTATCCGGCTGACGAGGGGGCGCTCGATGGAATCGTTCGCTGGCAAGATCGCTGTGGTGACCGGGGGCGGCTCGGGGATGGGCCGCGAACTGGTCAGGCAACTCGCGGCCGAGGGCTGCTCGGTCGCCGCGTGTGACGTGCACCGGAACGCGCTCGCGGAGACGGCGGACCTCGCCCGCGCGGGCGCGCCCGCCGGGACCACGGTCACCAGTCACTCGTGCGACGTGGCCGATGAGGCGCAGGTGCTGCGGTTCCGTGACGAGACCCTGGCCGCGCACGTCACGCAGCACGTGGACCTTGTCTTCAGTAACGCCGGCATCGGCGGGGGCGGGAGCTTCATCGCCGATCCGCGCGAGCAGTGGGAGAGCGTCTTCGCGGTCGACTTCTGGGGCGTGTACCACTGTGCCCGGGTGTTCCTGCCGCTGCTCATCAGCAGCGCCGAGGGTGTGCTCGTCAACACGAGCAGCGTCAACGGCTTCTGGGCGTCGCTTGGCCAGGGCATCGCCGCACACCGCCTACTCCACCGCCAAGTTCGCGGTGAAGGGATTCTCCGAGGCGCTCATCGAGGACCTGCGGGTAAACGCGCCGCACGTCCGGGTCGCCGTGGTGATGCCAGGCCACGTCGCCACGAACATCGTCGCGAACTCCATGATGGCTTTCGGCGTGCCCGAGGCCGACGCGCTCGCGGCGAACGCGGGCTTCCGCGACAGCGCCCCGCTGAGCGCGGCGGACGCCGCGACCGTCATTCTGGACGGAGTGCGGTCCGGTGCCTGGCGCATCCTGGTCGGCACGGACGCCCACGGCCTGGACGAGTACGTCCGGGCCCACCCGGACGACGCCTACGACTACGCGAAGCTGGCCGCGGCCGCCGCCGAGGCGGATCCGGCGACGGCCGCCGCCGAGCAGCTAGACGAGCCCGGCCAGTAGGCAGGTGGGCGGCCGTCGCTAGCGGCCGTACTGCTCGCGCCACAGGTGCTCTGCCTGCTCCTCGGCGAGCCGCCTGGCCTCGCGCCGGTTCAGGTGCCCGTAACGGTCCTGCTCGAAGTGCTTGTCCAGCTCCGCCCCCACGAACCCGGCCAGCAGCTCCTTGGCGAACTCGTGGCGCACGGGGATGCCCTCGCGCTCGCGGTGGTGCTCGTACATCCGCATGGCCTCGAAGGCGGCCGCGCCCGCCAGCAGTTCGTGCGTGACCTCGTGCCGGGGCCGCCCGCCCCCGTAGACCTGGTCGTAGGCGTCCCGTGCGCGGTGATGCGAGAAAAGTCCCATAAGTCGGAACTTAGCCGATCCGTCGGGTCCGCGATCCCGCACGGATGCGGGGTCGGGCGGAACCTGCAGGCAGCAGGGTCCGTCATTTTCCGGCGACCGGGATCGCGCTGTACCGTACGGTAACCCTTTCCTCTTTGATAACAGCAATAAGCCGCTTTCTGGCCCGCCGCCCCGGTGTGGATGTGCGTTTGATGTCGCGATGGCGGCACCAAACGCACATCGACGATGCTGCCGGACCGTAAAAGGTTGGATAACAGCAACAAGCGCCTTGGCGCTCGGTGCTGGACCGGTGCGCGGGCGGGCCTAACTCCTGACCGCGCGGAACTCGCCGATCGACCGCTCGAACGCGGCGGCGATCACCTCGTAGCCGGCCGCGTTGGCGTGGATGTTCGGGCCGACGGGCACCGGGGCGCACATCCAGGTCCAGGTGCAGATCCGGGCGACATTCAGCGGCACGGTGCCGATCCCGGGCAAGGTCGCGGTGTCGGTGAAGTCGGCTGTGCTGAACGCGTCCTGCACGTCGGCGGTCCTCGCGCCGAATGCCTTGTCGTCGGCGGCGAGCACCTGGTTGACCTGCTGGGCCAGGGTGACGCTCGCCGTCGCCGCGGCCTGGCCGGCCGCCCCGGTGAGGTAGTCGGCGAGGAACGGGTCGTAGAGGTTCATCCCGGCGATGAGAACGTGCCCGCCGGCCGCGTGGCGCAGCGCTCCGAGGATCAGCGGCAGGTCGTGCTGGATGGCGGCGATCCCGTCGGTGGCGCAGGCCTGGCTGATGACTCCGCCGGTGACGCAGTCGTCGATGTCGTTGGCGCCGATATCGATCGTGATCAGCCCGTTCTCGCCGTGGTGCGCGCGCAGGAACGCCAGCGCGGCGGCGAGCTGTGATCCCTGCGGGTAGGCGCAGGGGGACCCGGTGCCGGTGAGCATCGAGGTTGTGGTCTCGCCGAGGCAGCCGAGCTTCTCCAGCCCCAGTCGCCCGGCGAAGGCCGGTGCGTAGCGGGCGTAAAGGTCGTCGACGTAGCCCTGGCTGGTCTCAATGGTCTGGCCGAGTGAGACGCCGGGCGGCAGCGGCAGCGTGGCGGGCTGGGCGCCCTGCGCCAGTGAGTCGCCGAGTGCCAGGTAGTAGGCCGGAGGGCCGCCGTGCGCCGCGGGGCCGGGGGACGCGCTCGCGGGGACCGCGAGGAAGCCGACGGCCGCCAGCAGCCCGACGAGTCCCGCCCCGGCGAGCGTGCCACTTGACGGCCTATTCCCTGGTTCCCGCAGGATGCGGCGCGGCATTGTTGCCTCCTGTTATTAGTTGGGCGGACTAAGTATGTGATGGCCGAGGTTCACCCACAAGGTCCCGGTTCGCCCCGCAGTTGTTACACGCTATCTGGGCTGTTCTGTCGCTTTAAAGCGCGCACGGTTCGCGATCGGCCGCCTGCGTCACGGAAGGAGACTGCGCGCGGGATCTTCAACGGCTAATCTCTGTCGCAGCGGGTGAACATCTCGTTGCGGCGATGTTGATAGGACGTGCGGGTGGCGGTAGCCCGGCGGCTGGCGGCCCTCGCGGCCGGCACCCCCAAGGCGGAAACACCGGCGGACGCGGCTGACGCGGTCCGGCCGCTGATCGCCGCGCACCGGCGGATCTTCCCCGGTGCCGACGCGGGGCTGCTCCGCCGCGCCTACGCCGTCGCCGACCACTGGCATCGCGGTCAGGTTCGCAAGTCTGGTGCGCCCTACATCACGCACCCGCTCGCGGTGGCGATCCTGCTCGCGGACATCGGGATGGACACCACGACGCTCGTGGCAGCGCTGTTGCACGACACGGTTGAGGACACCGGGCTAACCATCGGCCAGGTCAAGGCGGAGTTCGGTGCGGAGGTCGCCGTTCTTGTCGACGGGGTGACCAAGCTCGACGGGTCCAAGTGGGGCGATCATGCCGAGAGCGAGACGTTCCGCAAGATGATCCTCGCCGCCTCGATCGACCTGCGGGTCCTCGTCATCAAGCTCGCTGACCGCGTGCACAACCTGCGGACCCTGGGGCACCATGCCAAGCGGGAGAAGCGCGAGCGGATCGCCCGGGCGTCCATGGAGCTGCTCGTGCCGTTCGCGCAGCGGCTCGGCCTGTATGACTACCAGCGGGAGATAGAGGACCTGGCGTTCGCCACCCTTTCCCCGGACGCGCATGAGCGGGTCGCGGCGCTGGTCAGGCAGACCGAGGAGGACCGGCAGGCCGCCCTGCGCGAGCTGGTCACCGGGATGCGCGCCGAGCTCGCCGCCGCCGGGATCCGGGCCCAGGTAGGGGCGCGCGCCCGGCACCTTTCCTCCATTCACCGCGCCCTGCCAGGCGGGATGAGCGGCTGGACCTCCGATGCGGGCCGGCCTGCGGTGCCGCACGCCGCGGGCGCCGGCGGGGAAGCGGCGCTCCCGCTACGGCCCACGGACGGCGCCCGCGTCGTGGTGGTCGTCGACGGGGCTGAGGGTCAGTGTTATGTCGCGCTCGGCGTGCTGCACGGCCGCTGGCAGCCGGTCGACGACCGGTTCCGCGACTACATCAGCATGCCCAAGTACAACATGTACCGCTCTCTGCACACGGCCGTCCTCGTCGGAGGCGAACCCGTCGCCGTACTGATCAGGACACCCGCGATGGACGCCGTCGCCACTTACGGGGTGGCGGCGCGGATCCGCGAGGCCGGCGGCAAGGACGGCAAGGTCAGCGCGGACCTGGCCCGCCGGGCCGACCTCGACTGGCTGGACCGGCTCCTGGCCTGGCAGCCCCTCGCCGCCCCCGGTGACTTCCTCGACGGGCTGCGCGCCGACCTGAGTCACGCCGGCATGATCGTGTTCACGCCGGACGGAACGCCGGTGAAGCTGCCGGCGGGCTCCACCGCGGTCGACTTCGCCTACGCGGTCTCGCCGGCCACGGCCGGAACCGCCGTCGGCGTCCTGGTCAACGGAATGCGCAAACCGATGGAGAACCGGCTGTCGCACGGCCAGGTCGTTGACCTGATCACCGGCCCGTATGCGGAGCCGCCGGACTCGTGGCTGGCCGCCGCGCACAGCGGGCATGCCAGGACGCACCTGAAGGCGGCCATAGCCCTCCGCAAGGCCGAGGACGCCGCCGCGCTCGGCCGCACCGCCGTGACGATGGCCATGTCCGCCCTCGGCGTCCACGGCAGCGACCCTGGCGGTGACCCCGGCAGGCGCCTGCGTGACCTGGAAGACGACGGCACCGCCTTCAGCGCCGCCCGCCGCCTCGGCTTCACCGACCTGGACGCGCTGTACGAGGCCGTCGGCCTGGATCAGCTCAGCGCACCCGGGTTCCTCGCGCACCTGGGCATCGGGGTCTCCCGGGCGTGACGGCGCGTTTGCCGGCGTGCGGACGCCGACCGTCCGTCATGGCCCTAAGACGATAAAATCGTGGACTTAATCGGCGGCGGCGGCGGCGCCGCGGCCGGCCCGCTGGCGGCCTGCTCGTCACCGGGGGCGGTGGCCCGTTTCGCGGGCCGTGGCAGGCCGGTCCCGGTGGACAGGTACAGCTGGAGCACGAAGATCCAGACGATGACCGACGTCGAGACGTGTACCCAGACCAGGCCGGCCGGGCAGGTGGTTGAAGTACTGCATGTAGCCGATGACGCCCTGCAGGCCCAGGCCGGCGAGCACGATCCAGCCGAGCCGCACCGTCCGCGGTGACCCGCCCGCGAACCGCAGCCCGATCACGACCGCCACGGCGAGGGCGCCGATGAACCAGCCGATGTCGGCGTGCAGCTGCGTGACGGACTCGAGCGAGAAGTGGAACCTGGGCACGGTGGTCCGGTGGCCGTGGGAGTCGATCGTGGTGCCGGCCAGCGGGCCCGTCCCTGTCACCACGGTGCCCGCGGCGAGCATGACCGCCGTCACCGCGAGGAGCACCCCGGCGAGCACGCGCAGGTCGGCGCGGACCGGCGGCGCGCGCGGGCGACCCCGCGGCGCGCCGCTGCGAGTGCCCACCGGCCCGTGCGTGCAGGACGACCGCACTGGTAAGGATGATCGCCGACGACAGCAGGAAGTGCGCGGCGACCAGCGCCGGGTTCAGCCTGGTCAGGACGACGAGCCCGCCGACCACGGCCTGGGCGACGACCCCGAGCGGCAGGACCGCCGACAGCCAGACCAGGTCCTTCCTGATCCGCCGCGGGCCTGGTAGTACCGGAGGCAGGCGATGAACGTCAGCCCGGCGATCGCGACGAGCGGGAAGGTCAGCAGCCGGTTGCCGAACTCGATCCAGGTGTTCAGCGTCGTCTGCCCGACCGAGTGCGCAGCGACGGCACTGGTCTTCGTGCACGTCGGCCAGTCCGGGCAGCCAAGGCCCGACGACGACAGGCGCACCGCCGCGCCGGTGGAGATGATCACCGCGTTGGCGATCACCGACGCCAGCGCCCACCCGCGCAGCGACTTCGGTGTGGGCTGCCACACGAGGGCGATAAGTCGGGAAAGCACGCGCCCCATGGTAACGTGCCCGCGACCTGCGCTGGCCGCGTCCCCGCGGTGACGGCGCCCCCCGGGTGAATAACCCGGTGCGCCCCGGTTACCCGAACCTGGCCGACTCGTCCTTCACGAAGCCGCCCGACGCCAAGCTCAGCCGCGAGACCCGGGGCCTCGGTCAGCGGACTTGGCGCGTACCCGGGCAGCCGGCGGTGGAAGTCCGCGGCGGCCGCGTCCGGTGCCTCGCACGTCCAGTCCCGCGCGTCTCGCGCGTACCACGACTGTTTTCTGGTCATGGGCCAATAATGAGCCGGGGCTGCGCAGCATGCAATACCCTCGGGGGGTATATGTGTTGACGGCCCTGGATGATGGCGGAGCTAGGGAGGGAAGAGATGGGAGCGCTGCTTCATGCCCTGTCGATCACGGGGTCGATGACCTGGGAGATCACCTGGGCGCTGATCCTGGGGTTCGCGCTGTCCGCGGTGATCCAGGCCGTGGTGCGCAGGTCCACGGTGGTGCGGCTGCTCGGCGATCACCGGCCGCGGACGCTGGCGATCGCGGCGGGGCTGGGCGCCGCGTCGTCCTCGTGCTCGTACGCGGCGGTGGCGCTGGCCCGCGCGCTGTTCCGCAAGGGAGCGGACTTCACCGCCGCGATGGCCTTCGAGATCGCCTCCACCAACCTGGTGATCGAGCTCGGCGTGATCCTCGCCCTGCTCATGGGCTGGCAGTTCACCCTGGCCGAGTTCACCGGCGGCCCGCTGATGATCGTGTTCCTCGCCGTGCTCTTCCGGCTGTTCCTGCGCGACCGGCTGCTCGCCCGCGCGCGCGAGCAGGCGGACCGCGGGCTGGCCGGGTCGATGGAGGGGCACGCGGCGATGGACATGTCCGTCCAGCGGGAGGGCTCGTTCGCGCGGAGGCTGCTGTCGCGGCAGGGGCTCACCTCCGTCAGCCACGTGTTCGTCATGGAATGGGCCGCGATCATCCGCGACCTGGTGATCGGGCTGCTGGTGGCCGGCGCGATCGCCGCCTGGGTACCCGACTCGTTCTGGCAGGCGTTCTTCTTCGCCGGGCACCCGCTGGCCGCGAAGCTGTGGGGCCCGCTGATCGGCCCCGTGGTGGCGATCCTCTCGTTCGTCTGCTCGATCGGAAACGTGCCGCTGGCCGTGGTGCTGTGGAAGGGCGGGATCAGCTTCGGCGGCGTGGTCGCGTTCATCTTCGCCGACCTGATCATCGCGCCGATCCTGAACATCTACCGCAAGTACTACGGCGCCCGGATGGCGGCCTTCCTGCTCGGCACGTTCTTCGCCGCGATGGCCGCGGCCGGGTACGTGATAGAGCTGGTCTTCGGCGGCCTGGGACTGATCCCGGACCGGGCCAGCGCGAAGATCCCCGACCAGGGCGTGTCCTGGGACTACACCACCTGGCTCAACATCGTCTTCCTGCTCCTGGCCGCCGTCCTGGTCGCCCGGTTCGCCCGCACCGGCGGGCTGTCGATGCTGCGGATGATGGGCGGCGCCCCCGAACCCTCCGGACCCGGGAACGGCCACGCGCACCATACGGCGCACGACACGGCGGCCGAGTGACCGAAGAGCAACGGGCTAGCGGATCAGAATCATTGGAGGCGGCAACAAAAGGTGCGCCAATAGCGGCGACCGCGCGACCGGTTGCGAGTACCCTCTTTTCGTGCACACCGACAGTGACTGGCCTGCCGGGCGCAGTGACGAGATGGCGCCGTCCGGCCGAGATTTCTTCGCTGGCCGGGACGACGAGCTGGCGGTGCTCCGGAACCTGCTTACCCAGCTAACCGCCGGGATCGGCGGGGTACTGCTCGTCGAGGGAGAGCAGGGAATCGGGAAAACGGCCCTGCTGCGGCAGGTTCTCAACCCCCCGGGGAGAACGGCGTTCCGGCTGGCGTGGGCAGCCTCGGATGAACTTGAGCAGCGGATTCCGCTAATGCTGATCAGGGATTGCCTCAGCGGCCCGGGGCTGGTGCCCCTGGTCGCGGTCATACCCGCCCGCGGTCCAAGTGCGGGTGACGAGGAGCGGTCGCTGGCCGGCTCGGTGCTGACGGGTGGTCCGGTCCCGTCGGGAGATCCGGTGCTAGCGGAGACGGAGCGGCTTCTTGCCCAGGTGGAACGGCTCTGCGCGGGCTCTCCCCTGGTGCTGGTCGCCGAGGACCTGCAATGGGCGGACGAGGCCAGCCTGCTCGTGTGGCAGCGGCTGGCACGGGCCGCGGGGCAGTTGCCCTTGCTGCTGGCGGGGACGTACCGCCCCGAGCCGCCACGCGAGCAGGTGAGCGCGCTGCGCGCTGAAGTAGTGGCCCGCGGCGGCACGGTTCTGTCGCTGGGCCCGCTGCCACCCGGGCACCTGGAGGGCCTTGTCGAGCAGATGATCGGCGCTCGCCCCGGTCGGCGTCTCACCGAGGAGGTGCGGGCCGCGAGCGGGAATCCCTTGTACGTGAGGGAACTGGTGGATGCCCTGGTCAGGGACGGTAAGTTGGCCGTTGACGCCGGGGTGGCCGAGCTTGTGGCGCAGGCGCCGAGGGTGCCGGCATTGCTGAGGGTGATGATCGCGGAGCGGCTCAGCTCGTTGCCCGAGGAGACGGTGACGGTGCTGCGGTGGGCCGTGGTGCTCGGCCCGGAGTTCAGGCTGACCGACCTGGAAATGGTGACCGGCCGGAGCGCCGCCGGCCTGGCGGGCGCGCTCGATGTGGCGGTCTCCGGCGGCGTGATCACTGAGACCGGTGGCAAGCTGGCATTCCGCAACGGAATGATCCGCAGGCAGTTGTACGAGGGCGTGCCGTCCGCGCGCCTGCTCCACTCCCCGGCGGCCCGGGCGCTCGCGGCGGCCGGGGCGCCGAAGGAGCAGGTCGCCGCGCAGCTCGCGCTGGCACCCGAGCCGCCGGCCGAATGGGCTCGGGAGTGGCTGATCGGCGCGCTGCCGGTGCTGGCCTACCGGATGCCGCAGGTCACGGGCCAGCTGCTGCGGGACGTCATCGCCGTCACGCCTGACAGCGCCCCCCGATGGGAGCCGCTGCAAGCCGGCCTTGCCACGGTGGCGTTCCTGCTCGGCCGGTACGACGAGGTGCAGCAGGCCGGGGGCAGGCTCCTGGCTGGCACCGGCGACCCCGACCGGGCCGCGGAGGTCAGCTGGCTGATGGCCTATAGCCTGCTGCGGGCCGGGCGCCCGCAAGAGGCCGTCGACCTGCTGAAGAGCGCTGTCACCCGGCCCGGTGTGAGCGAGACGTGGTCAGGCCGGCTGCGTGCCCTGCAAGCTCTCATGCTGGCCATGACGCGCCGGCTGGACGAGGCGGCCGAGGCCGCCGACCGTGCCCTGGCCGATGGGGAACGGACAGCCGATCCGGTCGCCACGGGGTACGCGCTGCACGTGCTGTCCCAGCTGAGCTTCATCGGGCGAGATCTCGCCGCCGCGCTGAACAGGATCGACCGGGCGCTTGACGTCATCGGCAACAGCGACCAGACGACCGACCTGCGGCTGATGCTGCTGGCCAACCGGGTAGGCGCGCTCGGGCTGCTCGACCGTCATGACGAGGCCACAAGCGCGGCGGGGCAGGCCCTGGTCATCGCCGAGCGGGCAGGGACATCCCGGCTGGCCGTGCTCCGCTACACGCTCGCGGTCCAGCACTTCGAAGCGGGCCGGTGGGACGACGCGCTTGCCGAGCTCGAGCCGGCGGCAGGCGCGGACCTGGCCGCCGGCTCTTCGCTGGCGCACGGGCTCGCCGCCCTGGTAGCCGGGTACCGGGACGATGGCGACATGGCAGGAGAACACCTCGCCGCCGTGTCGGAACAAGGGAGCCGTGCCGCCGCTGCCGCCGCGAACAGTCATTACCTCCTCCTGGCGCGCGCGGTGGCGGAGGAGCGAGCGGGCCTGCCCGGTGCGGCGGTGACGGTGCTCGCCGCGTGCCTGGCCCCGGGTGCCGCCAGGAGCATGCCGGCCAGGCACCTTCTCCTTCCGGCGCTGGTGCGGCTGGCGCTCGCCGTCGGCGATACGGACACCGCCGCCGCCGCGGCGCGGACCGCGGCGGACGAGGCCGAGCGCGAGCCGCTGCCGGTCAAGGGCGCGGTGGCCGACCACTGCCGGGGGCTGATCGCCGGCGACCTGGCGCCGGTGCTCGCGGCCGCCGCCTACCACGGGTCCGCGGGCCGGCCGCTGCGGCGCGCGGAGGCGCTGACGGACGCCGCGGTGCTGCTCGCCGGCCGGGGTGGCACCGGGCCTGCCCGGGAATGGTTCGACGAGGCGGTCGGCCTGTACCAGGGCATGGAGGCACGATGGGCAATCCGCGGTGCCTCCGCCCGGCTGAGCGGCTACGGGATCCGCCCCCGGCACGGCTACCCGGCACGCCCCGCTGACGGCTGGGAGTCGCTGACCCCCACCGAGGCGAAAATCGCCAGGCTGATCGCTGGCGGGCGGTCCAATCCCGAGATCGCGGACGAGTTGTCCATGTCCCGTACCACCGTGCAGGCCCACGTCTCACACATCCAGGCGAAGTCCGGTGCGCGGTCACGCCTGGAGATCGCGACCGTCGGTGATGGCCTCGGATAGGACGTCCCGCTTCGCGTTGGTGTCGGCTGAGGCGTGCGGGACGGACGCGGCCGCCGGCTGCGACCCGCCGGGTGCGTTAGGGCTGCCGGGCGCGACGCCCGCCGCGCCCGCCGAAGCCGCCACAACGCACGCGATCCCGGCCCAGTCGGCCGGCGACAGGTGCCGGGCGAGGACGGCCAGGCCGATCAGGGCCGCGACCGCCGGCTGGACCGACATCCAGACACCGAACAGGCTTGCCGGGATGCGGCGCAGCGCCTCCAGTTCCAGCCAGTAGGGGATGACGGAGGAAAGCAGGCCGATGCCCGCGCCGACCGCCAGGAACGAGGGACGGAACATCGTCGGCGCGCCCGCGACAACACCGGGCGCGGTGACCGCGACCGCGGCCACGCACATCGCTATGACCAGGCCGGACGCGCCGGGGAGGCGCTGGCCCGCGGCCTTGGAGCCGAGGATGTAGGCCGCCCACGCGGCGCCGGCCGCGGCCGCCCAGGCGATCCCGGCCCAGTTCAGCCGCGTCCCGCCCGCCGTGCCCGCGAGCAGCGCCACGCCCGCCGCCGCGAGCGCCGCGTAGCCGACGGCCGGCCGCCCGCCGGTGCCGCCCGCGGCCCGCAGGACCGCGCAGCGTCCCGGTGACCGTGACGGACAGCGGGCCGAGGAATTCGACGGTGACCGCGATGCCGAGCGGAACGCGCGCGAATGCCTGGTAGATCGCGAAATTCATGAAACCCAGGGCGATACCGAACGTAAGCGTGATAGCGCCGTCAGTCCACGCGCGCCTCGCGGCGAGGCCGGCGGCCGCGCGGACGGTGCTCCGGCCGGCCACGATGAGCAGGATCAGGGCGGCGGACCACAGGCGCAGCGTGGTGACAGATGCGGGCGGGAGCTGACCGAACAGGCGGCCGGCGATTCCCGCGCCGGACTGCACCGACACCGCGCCGGCCAGCACAAGTCCGGCGGGCAGCAGCGGACGTGACCTTACTCCCACCGGAAGAAGCGGGCGGCCAGCCCTATGCCGAGGACCGCCCAGACGGCGAGGGTGAGAACGTCCCTGGCGGGGAAGGCGGACGCGTTCGCGAGGACGTCGCGCATCCCGGTGGACAGCGCCCCGGTGGGAAGCAGCTCAAGCAGCGGGCGGGCGCCGCGGGGGAACTTGGTGAGCGGGAAGACCACGCCGCCGATGCCGAGCAGGACCACGTAGATCAGGTTGGCCGCCGCAAGGGTCGCCTCGGCGCGCATTGTCCCCGCGAGCAGCAGCGCGAAGCCGCTGAACGCGGCTGTGCCGAGCAGCACGAGCAGCGGGACGACGACGATGGCGGCCGGGGTGGCGTCCGGCGACCAGCCGAGCGCGAGGGCGACGAGCAGGATGATGACCGCCTGGAGCAGTTCGACGCCGATGACGGTGACGGTCTTGGCGGCGATCAGGCCCGTCCGCGACAGCGGCGTCGCGCCGAGGCGCTTGAGTACGCCGTACCTGCGCTCGAAGCCGGTGGCGATCGCCTGGCTGGTGAACGCGGTGGACATGACCGCGAGGGCGATCACGCCGGGGGTCAGGAAGTCGATCCGCGTGTACCCGCCGCCGAAGTCGATCAGCGGTTCCAGGCTGAACGCGGCGAGCAGCAGCAGGGGGATGACCAGCGTGAGCGTGAGCTGCTCGCCGTTGCGCAGCAGCTGCCTGGTCTCCTGGGCGGCCTGCGCGGCGATCATCCGGTGCGTCGGCGCGGCGCCGGGATGAGGGGACCAGGTTCCCCTGGCTGTTCCCCCTGCCGCGGTTTGCGCGGCGACTGGCTGGGTTGTCAACCCCTCAGGTCCCTTCCTGTCAACTCAAGGAAGATGTCCTCAAGCGTGCGCGACTCGATCTGGAGGCTGTTCGGCAGCACGCCGCGGTCGGCGCACCAGGCGGTGACCGCGGCGAGCAGGGCGGGCTGGACGGCCCCGCCGGGCACCTCGATGAGGTACCGGCCGGCCGGCGACTCCTTCGCGGCGCTGCCGGCGGGCAGCGCCGCGAGGAGGCTGTCGATGTCAAGGTCCGGTTCGGCGCGGAACCGGAGCTGCCCGGCGGACCCGGTGAGCGCGGCGGGAGAACCGTCGGCGACCGCGCGGCCGTGGTCGATGATGACCACGTGATCGGCGAGCCGTTCGGCTTCCTCCATGAAGTGCGTGGTGAGGATCACGGCGGCCCCGTCGCTCTTGAGGGCCGTGACCAGGTCCCAGGTCGCGTGCCGCGCCTGCGGGTCCATGCCGGCCGTGGGCTCGTCAAGAAAGACCAGCTCAGGGCGGCCGAGAACCGCCGCTGCCAGGGACAGCCGCTGCTGCTGCCCGCCGGACAGCCGCTTATAAGGGGTCTTCGCGTGAGCCGTAAGTCCCATGATGTCAAGGAGCCACGCCGGGTCGTGTGGTTTCACATGGAACCGACTCAGCGTTCTGAGGTACTCCCCGGCCGGGACGGCGGGCGGGATGCCGCCCGCCTGGAGCATCACGCCGACCCGGGGCTTGAGCCGGGCGGCATCCCTGGCGGGGTCGAGGCCGAGCACGCGCACCGTTCCCGCGTCGGCCCTGCGGTACCCCTCGCAGACCTCGATCGTGGTGGTCTTGCCAGCGCCGTTGGGCCCGAGGATCGCGGTGACCTGCCCCCGGCCCGCGGTGAGGCTCAGCCCGTCAACGGCTGTCATCGGCCCGTACCGCTTGACCATGCCGAAGAGTTCCACCGCGGGACTCGTCTCGGCATAGTGGGGAACCGCGGGCGTACTACTCACGCACGCAGTTTATGGGTCCGTGCCCGCTGCCGCACCGCACGGGTCCGACATTCTGTAGTAGATCGCAGCTAAGAGCCTTCGCAGCCGGCGGCGCGCTCGATGGCCTTCCTGGCCTTCTTCAGGTGCCGGTGCTTGAGGTGCCGGTGCTCCGAGGGCCAGTCCGGGCCCTCGGCCAGGAAGCCACCGACTTCGCGGTCGACGAGTGCGGGTTGCGCGCCGCGGCGAGGAACCGCTCGAACCTGGTCGCGCCTGGAAGCTCCACCCGCGCCGACTTGAGCTGGGCGTGGCAGGGGAGTGAAACACGAACCCGTTCGGAGGACTGATCTTGATTGTCGGCGCAATCCGGTCCGGTGCTGGCGGGAGCGGTGATCTCCAGCCAGGAAAGCTGCTGGGTCCGCAGGTACACCGGCGGCATGCCGTAGATCGTGTCGATCGCCTCCACGACCGAGGTGCAGGACCCCGTGTTGCCGTAGAAGCCCTCCCCGTGCGCGTGCAGTTCCGGGTGATGGGTGTGCCCGGACAGGTACCCGGTATAGCCCTGGGAGATCAGCTCGTCGGCGCGCTCGCGCGCGGCGGAGTTCTGGCTGTAGCCGCGCCCGGCGAGCGCCAGCCCGCTGAGGTTGGTCCAGGCCCGGCGGGACACGATCCCGATAACCAGGGCGATGATCGCGATGTCGACGAGGGCGCCGTAGCCGAGGATCACGGCGTCGTGCAGCCAGCGGCCGGTGCTCGGCCAGCGGTCGCCGACTCGCTCGATCTCCGGCAGCACCAGGGCGAACAGCATCACCGGAGCGAGGATGAGCCACCACAGGTGCCGGATCAGCTTGCGGTAGACGAGCCGGGAGGCGATGAACGAGGGGAAGTCGGCCGGGTCCGCCATCTCGTGCGCGCCGGTGAGCCAGTCCCGGCCGAGCCATTCGACCCTCGGCATGACCTCGCGCACGATGTGGTGCCCGAGCGGGGTGTCATGAGGGTTGCGCGGGTCCTGGAAGCAGTTGTAGGGGTCGATCTGGTGGCCGTGCTCGACCCGGATTTTCTCTCCGCCGGGCAGCACCAGGTCGGCGGCGAAGCACAGCTTGGCGCCGGTCGCCTCGCGGACCGCGGTGGCCGCCTTGAGGTCCCAGCCGAGGTCGCCGTCGTGGTTGCCCACGGTGTAGATGACCTGGCCGCCCCGCTCGGTCACCAGCGCCAGGGCCCGGCACAGGTCGTCGTGCGCGTCGAGGACGTCGGCGGCGGCGCGGCCGGGGTAGGAAAGCATCTCCACGATGTCCCCGGCGAGCACGACGGTCAGCGGCGTGGTCTCGGCAGCGAGCCTGCGGGCGATTACCTCGCAGCTGCGGCCGGACACCGTGGTCCGCTCGGGCGGCAGGTGCAGGTCGCTGATCGCTATCACCTTGCCGCCCGGCGTGACGGTTACGTCAAGCCGGTCGGTGACATCTGGCCGCGGCGAAGCCATGACAATCCAGTTCCTTCCCCCGAGGGCATCGGGTGATGCGCCCTGGGGCATCGAGTTCGGTGAGGCGAGGATAAGCCCACAAACAGTAGCGCTCTTCCCTAAGGGAGACGTATGGGTTGCCGGAATGGTTCGCCAGCGTGCCGGCGTAACCGCCAAGGTCATCAGCTACCAGGAAACAGGCGATAGTAACCTGGCCGCCGTGAGCGGCCTCATCTACCACATCGCTACCCGCGCCGACTGGGAACGGGCGCTGGCCGAAGGCCAGTACACGCGCTCCTCGGTGGACAAGACCCTGGCGGAAGAGGGCTTCATCCACGCGTCCCAGGCCTCGCAGGTGACCAGGACGGCGAACAAATTCTACCGGGGCGTTCCCGGTGACCTGGTACTGCTCGTGATCGACCCCGGCCTGCTGCGTGCCGAGGTCCGTTATGAGGACGTGCCGGGCGCGGAACTGCCCTTCCCGCACGTCTACGGGCCGCTGAACACCGACGCGGTGATCGCCGCCCGGCCTTTCGCGCCCGGCCGCGATGGCACGTTCTCCTTCACGGAAGGGCCGTGACGGGCCAGGGAGCACCCGGCCGCGGCCGCGGCGCCGCGCCGCTGTTCGCTCGAGCAGTTCAGGCATATGCCACCAGCATCGCAGGCGTGCGTGCACAGCCAGGAAACGCACGCGGACCATGGCTGTAAATTCGGATATACGGACGGCGGCGCCCCTGGGACGACGACGCTGCCGCCGCCCAGTGCGGCGAGCATGGTGCGGCGAGTGCGCCGTGGCCGGGGTTTGCGTGATTTACGTCACGTCGGCGTGACGTAAAACTTGCGGTGGAGAACCTATTTACGGCACACTGGTGTTGTGAAAAGTTCGGGAACGCCGCGGACGGCGACCCGCACGGCCGGCGCGGCCGCGCGGGAGCCCGGCGTGCCCGGCGGCACCGTCCCCAGCGGCACTGTCACCGGGGACGGGGGGCAGCGCGGCCCTTCCGCCGAGCTCGGCATACCCGGCCTCAGCGGGGAGCGGAACACCCGTGGCCAGGTCGCGAGGCTCATCCTGGAACTCGGCCCCTGTACCGCGGCCACGCTCGGCGGTCGGCTGGGGCTGACGCCCGCCGCCATCCGCCGCCATCTCGACACCCTCATCGCCGACGGCATGATCGAGACGCGTACCGCCCGTACCTACGGGAACAGGGGACGGGGGCGGCCAGCGAAGGTATTCGTCGTCACTGACGCGGGGCGCAGCGCGTTCGAGCACGCCTACGACGACCTCGCGACCAGCGCGCTGCGGTTCCTTGAGCGGACCTACGGCCCCCAGGCGGTCGCCGATTTCGCCAGGCAGCAGGTCGCGGAGACAGAGCGCCGCTACCTTCCGGTGGTGGCCCAGGCGAGCGACCTGACGGCGCGCGTGCACGCCCTGGCGGACGCGCTGTCCGGCGACGGCTACGCCGCCGCGGCGGGGCCCGCCCCGGCGATCAGGGCCGGGAACAAGAGCCTGGCGGCCAGCGCTGAAATTACCGACAACGGGGCGCAGATCTGCCAGCACCATTGCCCGGTCGCGCACGTCGCGGCCGAGTTCCCGCAGCTGTGCGAGGCGGAGACCGAGGCGTTCGGGCGGCTTCTTGGCACCCCGGTCCGGCGCCTGGCGACCATCGCGCACGGCGACGGGATCTGTACCACCCACGTGACCTGTGCGTCACGGGCAACAACACCAACGAGTCCGGAGGGCTCTGACATATGACGACCACCGCGAATGACCAGCTCGAAGGGCTGGGCACGTATAAGTTCGGCTGGGCCGACTCTGACGTGGCCGGAGCGTCCGCCAAGCGCGGGCTGTCCGAAGAGGTGGTCCGCGACATCTCCGCCCGCAAGAACGAGCCCGAGTGGATACTCGAGAACCGGCTCAAGGGGCTGAAGTACTTTGGCCGCAAGCCGATGCCGAACTGGGGCAGCGACCTGTCCGGCATCGACTTCGACAACATCAAGTACTTCGTCCGCTCGACGGAGAAGCAGGCGGAGTCGTGGGATGACCTCCCGGCCGACATCAAGAACACCTACGACAAGCTCGGCATCCCCGAGGCGGAGAAGCAGCGCCTGATCGCCGGCGTCGCGGCCCAGTACGAGTCCGAGGTCGTCTACCACAAGATCCGCGAGGACCTTGAGGAAAAGGGCGTCATCTTCCTCGACACCGACACCGCGCTCAAGCAGCACCCGGACCTGTTCAGGGAGTACTACGGCACGGTGATCCCGGCCGGCGACAACAAGTTCGCCGCGCTGAACACCGCCGTGTGGTCCGGCGGGTCCTTCATCTACGTGCCGAAGGGCGTGCACGTGGAGATCCCGCTGCAGGCCTACTTCCGGATCAACACCGAGAACATGGGCCAGTTCGAGCGCACGCTGATCATCGTCGACGAGGGCGCCTACGTGCACTACGTCGAGGGCTGCACCGCGCCGATCTACAAGTCGGACTCCCTGCACAGCGCCGTCGTCGAGATCATCGTCAAGAAGGACGCCCGCTGCCGGTACACGACCATCCAGAACTGGTCGAACAACGTGTACAACCTCGTCACCAAGCGGGCCATCGCCTACCAGGGCGCGACGATGGAGTGGATCGACGGCAACATCGGCTCCAAGGTCACCATGAAGTACCCGGCCGTCTACCTGATGGGCGAGCACGCCAAGGGCGAGACGCTCAGCGTCGCGTTCGCCGGCGCGGGCCAGCACCAGGACGCCGGCGCGAAGATGGTGCACTGCGCGCCGAACACCAGCTCCACGATCGTCTCCAAGTCGGTCGCCCGGGGCGGCGGCCGCACCAGCTACCGCGGCCTGATCAACGTGCAGGAAGGCGCCACGCACTCCAAGTCCACGGTCAAGTGCGACGCGCTGCTCGTTGACACGATCAGCCGGTCGGACACCTACCCGTACAACGACGTCCGCGAGGACGACGTCGAGATGGGCCACGAGGCCACCGTCTCGAAGATCTCCGAGGACCAGCTGTTCTACCTGATGTCCCGCGGCATGACCGAGGACGAGGCGATGGCGATGATCGTGCGCGGCTTCGTCGAGCCGATCGCCCGCGAGCTCCCCATGGAGTACGCCCTCGAGCTCAACCGGCTGATCGAGCTGCAGATGGAAGGAGCGGTCGGCTGATGTCGGTGCTGTCCGGCGCGGTCGAGACCGCGCCTGTCTCCAGCCTGCACTCATCCGGGTCCGTCAACCCCGACGACTTCCCCGTCCCGGCGGGCCGCGAGGAGGAATGGCGGTTCACCCCGCTGAACCGGCTGCGCGCCCTGCACTCCGGCGCGGCCTTCACCGGTGCCGTCACCGTCGAGGTCGAGGCCGCACCGGAAGTCACGGTGGACACGGTCGGTTTGTCCGAACGGGAGCGGCTGACCCGGTCCGGCGCGCAGTTCCTGCCGATGGACCGGGTCAGTGCCCGGGCGTTCGCCGCCGCGGGCACCGCCACCGTCGTCACCGTGCCGAAGGAGGCGGTCGCCTCCGCGCCGACCTACGTCCGTATCACGGGCAACGGGACGGATGCCGCGGCCGCCGGGCACCTCGTGATCGACGTGCAGCGCTACGGGCGCGCGACGGTGGTCATCGACCAGACCGGGTCCGCGACCTACGCGGACAACGTTGAGATCCACGTCGCCGAGGGCGGCGACCTCACCGTCGTCGCCCTCGCCGACTGGGCCCCCGACACCGTCCAGGTCGCGCACCACGTGGCGACCCTGGGCAAGGACGCGCACCTCGCGCACTTCGCGGTGGCCCTCGGCGGCAGCCTCGTCCGGCTCTCGCCGACCGTCCGCTACGCGGGCCCCGGCGGCGACGCCGAGCTGTACGGCATCACGTTCGCCGATGCCGGGCAGCACCTGGAGAGCCCGGCTGTTCGTTGATCACGACAAGCCCAACTGCCGCAGCCGGGTCGGCTACAAGGGCGCGCTGTCCGGTGACGGCGCGCGCACCGTCTGGATCGGCGACGTGCTCATCCGGCCGCAGGCGACCGGCACCGACACCTACGAGTACAACCGGAACCTGGTGCTCACTGACGGGGCCCACGCCGACTCGGTGCCGAACCTGGAGATCCTGACCGGCGAGGTGGTCGGCGCCGGGCACGCCTCGACCAGCGGCCGTCTCGATGACGAGCACCTGTTCTACCTGCAGGCCCGGGGCATCCCGTTCGAGGAGGCCCGCCGCCTGGTGATCCGCGGCTTCTTCGGCGAGCTGATCGCCCGGATCGGCATCCCTGCGCTTGAGGAGCGGATCGCCGCGTCCATCGAGGCCGAGCTGGCTGCCCGGGCTGGTGAGCGGGAGGCCCAGGTATGAGCGAGCCTTGGTATTCAGGTGAGCGGGAGGCTCAGTCGTGACCGGATCAGGGTCCGCCTCCTTCGTTCGGGCGTGCGCGGTTTCTGAGCTGAAGGACGACGGCGCCATCAGCGTGGTGCTCGGCGGCGACGAGATCGCCCTGGTGAAGACCGAGGGCGAGGTCTTCGCGATCCGCGACTGGTGCTCGCACGCCGCCGTGCCGCTGTCCGAGGGCGAGGTCGACGGCTACACCATCGAGTGCTGGCTGCACGGGTCCTGCTTCGACCTGCGCACCGGCCAGCCGACCGCGATGCCCGCTACCGTCCCGGTGCCCGTTTACCCCGTCAAGATCGAGGGCGATGACGTCCTCGTTGCTATAGAGGAGTCTTAGTGTCCACCCTTGAGATCCGCGACCTGCACGCCTCCATCACGGAGGCCGACGGCAGCCTGCGGGAGATCCTGCGCGGCGTCAACCTGACGGTGGCCGACGGTGAGACGCACGCCATCATGGGCCCGAACGGCTCCGGCAAGTCCACCCTCGCCTACGCGCTCGCCGGCCACCCCAAGTACACGGTGACGTCCGGCTCGGTGACCCTGGACGGCGAGGACGTGCTCGCCATGTCGGTGGACGCGCGCGCCCGGGCCGGGCTGTTCCTCGCCATGCAGTACCCGGTCGAGGTGCCCGGCGTGTCGGTGTCCAACTTCCTGCGCACCGCGGTGACCGCTACCCGCGGCGAGGCGCCGAAGCTCCGCAACTTCGTCAAGGAGCTCAACGGGGCGATGACCGACCTGGCCATCGACCCGAAGTTCGCCGAGCGGTCCCTCAACGAGGGCTTCTCCGGCGGCGAGAAGAAGCGCCACGAGATCCTGCAGCTTGAGCTGCTCGACCCGAAGATCGCCGTGCTCGACGAGACCGACTCCGGCCTCGACGTGGACGCGCTGAAGGTCGTGTCCGAGGGCATCAACCGGTTCCGCGCCAAGCCTGGCCACGGGGTGCTGCTGATCACCCACTACACCCGCATCCTGCGTTACGTGCGGCCCGACTTCGTGCACGTTTTCGTGGCGGCCGGATCGTCGAAGAGGGCGGCCCGGAGCTCGCGGAAGTGCTGGAGAACGAGGGCTACGAGAGGTTCACGGGAGCAGGAGCGTCAGCATGACCGCATTTCGCGGGGGACACCGTGCCCTTCGACGTCGAGGCGATCCGGAAGGACTTCCCGATCCTCTCCCGGACCGTGCGGAACGACAAGCCCCTCGTGTACCTGGACTCCGGGGCGACCTCGCAGCACCCCACCGTCGTGCTCGACGCCGAGCGGGACTACTACGAGCGGCACAACGCCGCCGCGCACCGCGGCACGCACCTCCTCGGCGAGGAGGCCACCGAGATCTACGAGGGGACCCGCGCGAAGGTCGCGTCCTTCCTCGGCGCCGCCTCGCCGGACGAGGTCGTCTTCACGAAGTCGGCGACCGAGGGCATCAACCTGGTCGCGTTCGGGCTGGCCGCCTGGTCGCTGAAGCCCGGCGACGAGATCCTCATCTCCGAGATCGAGCACCACGCCAACCTCGTGCCGTGGCAGCAGCTCGCGCTGCGCACCGGGGCGACGCTGAAGTGGTTCAAGGAGCTGCCGGACGGCCGCATCGACGTCGACCCGTCGCTGGTCACCGAGCGGACGAAGATCGTGGCGGTGACCGGGCAGTCGAACGTCACCGGCGTGATCCCGCCGCTGCGCGAGATCGGCGAGCTGGCCCACGTCGGCCGGCGCGCTGTTCCTCGTCGACGGCGCCCAGCTGGTGCCGCACCACCCGGTGAACGTCGCGGACCTCGGGGCGGACTTCCTCGCCTTCTCCGGGCACAAGATGCTCGGCCCCCTCGGACTCGGCGTCCTCTACGGCCGGTACGCGGCGCTCGACGCGCTGCCGCCGTTCCTCACCGGCGGGTCGATGATCGAGGTCGTCCGGATGGAGGAGACCACGTTCCTCCCGCCGCCCGCGAAGTTCGAGCCGGGCGTCCCGCCGGTCGCGCAGGCCGCCGGCCTCGGCGCGGCGGTGGACTACCTGACCGCGCTCGGCATGGACAACGTCGCCGCGCACGAGCAGTCGCTGACCGCGCACGCCCTGGAGGCGCTGGGCGAGATCGACGGCGTGCGGATCCTCGGGCCGGTGACGACGGAGAACCGCGGCGGCACCGTCGCGTTCGACGTGGACGGCGTACACGCCCACGACGTCGGCCAGGTCCTCGACGAGCTGGGCATCGCGATCAGGACCGGCCATCACTGCGCGTGGCCGCTGCACCGGACCCTCGGCTGCCAGGCGTCCAACCGGGCGCTCGTTCTACCTCTACAACACGCACGACGAGGTCGATGCTCTGGCGGACGGTATCCGCTACACCAAGAAGTTCTTCCGGGTGTGACGGGCACCGGGGAGGCGACTCGGCCGCCGCCCGCCGGAACAGGGCAAGCGCGGGGTTACAGAAGGCACTATGCAGCTTCAGGAGATGTACCAGGAAATCATCCTGGACCACTACCGGAACCCGCACCACAAGGGACTGCGGGATCCGTTTGACGCGCAGGTGTACCACGTCAACCCGACCTGCGGCGACGAGGTGACGCTGCGCGTCGCGCTGAAGGACGCGGACGGCGAGCCGGTCGTCGAGGACGTCTCCTTCGACTCCCTCGGCTGCTCGATCAGCCAGGCGAGCGCGTCGGTGATGACCGATCTGGTGATCGGCAAGCCCGTCAGCGAGGCCATGAGGATCGGCGACGCCTTCCTTGAGCTGATGCAGTCCAAGGGGCAGGTCGAGCCCGACGAGGACGTCCTTGAGGACGCGGTCGCGTTCGCCGGCGTGTCGAAGTACCCGGCGCGGATCAAGTGCGCGCTGCTCGGCTGGATGGCCTGGAAGGACGCCACCGCCAGGGCTCTGGCAGACACCGCGCTTTCGCGCTCCGAAACCACTCAGAAACCGGAGGACAGGCATGACCGAGCAGGTCCAACGAGCGGCGCCATTCCCGCCCTGACCGGCACTTGCTCACCGAAGACCAGGTCAAGCAGAAGACCGAGGACGTCCTCGAGGCGCTGCGCGACGTGGTCGACCCGGAGCTCGGCATCAACGTCGTCGACCTCGGCCTCATCTACGGGGTGCTGCTTGACGGCCCGGACCGCGCCACCCTGGACATGACGCTGACCAGCGCGGCGTGCCCGCTCACCGACGTGATCGAGGAGCAGGCGGCCGAGGCGCTCAAGGACACCGTCGAGGACTTCACGATCAACTGGGTGTGGATGCCGCCGTGGGGTCCGGAGAGCATCACCGACGACGGGCGCGAGCAGCTGCGCGCGCTCGGCTTCAACATCTAGTTCTTGCGGCTAGCCGCGGACGTGGAAGGGGCGGGTGTTGACGGCGATCCAGGCGTCGATCGCGTCAGCGGCCCGTGTTCCTGAAGCACTGGCTTCAGGAGCCAGTCCTTCAGGGAGGCGTGCTTCAGGGACGAGTGCTCCGGGATCCCGGGTGCCGGGGCCGGGCTCGCCGGGGAAGGTGACGTCGAGCGCGAACGGGACGCGGAGGGGGACCTTCGCGACCGCGCGCTCGATCGCGTCGAGCGCGGCCGTCCGGTCCTGATCGCTGGCCGGGTCATCGAGGCCGACCGCGATGACGAGGCCCGCGCCATGGCCGGGAACGGACAGCCACGCCCTGGAGGCCTCAAAGACGTGCGGCAGCGCCCGCAGGGCGGTCCGTGCCTCGGCCAGCAGTGCCCGCGGCTCGGCGGGGGGATGGCCAATCAGGAACCGGGTGCCGGTGCCGGGCAGGAGGCGCTCCATGGCGAGGCCGTCATGCGCGTCGGTCCCTGCCGCCAGCCAGGCCAGGTAGGGCACGCACTCCGGGTAGACGGGCAGGCCGGGGAGGCTGTCGGGGTTGAGCGCGAGCCCGACGCCGGCTGGTAGGCGACCGGCCAGGCCCGCGGCCGGCACCACGACGTGCGGCACCACCGCGTCGTCACCGGCGGTGCCGCACGGCGCGGGTCGGCGAGGTCCGCCCCCAGGCGCTCAGGCGCTGCACGGAGGTGAAGCAGGGCACGAACTCGTCGTTCTGGCAGCCGACGACCGGGAGCCGCACCGAGGTCCCGTCGGTGAACGGCCGTCGCCGGGCGGGCAGCGGAACCCACAGCCGGGTGGCGGCGAGCTCGGTGAACAGGGCGGGCAGTTGAGCGGGGTTCGCGAGGACCGCGGCGAGTGCCCGCTCGATGGCCTCGCAGGAGGAATAGCGCCTTCCCGGGAGACAACCGCCGCCGTCCCCGCGGTCCCGCGCGCCGCCCCAGGCGACGGCACCGGGACGGATGATCGTTCCGCCCTTCGTCATCGCCGCAGGAGGCACAATATCTCTGAGCGGCTGCGGCGGGATGACGGCGTGCCGGGGCGCGCTTCCGGCGGTGACGGCGGGATTGATCTCCCGGAAGGAAACTGCCCGGATCGTCGCGTGGATCGATCGAGAGCACGATGGGCCTCCTCGTTTGGTCTGGTCGGCTCATGCGGTGTGAGCAGTTCGTTTGCACGGTCAGTAAACACGATAAGGCAGCGTGTAGTGAAGAACGTTCCTGGTAGCGGGGCTAGATGGCTCGACGTATCGGCTGAGCGGTTCGCCGGCTGGGTCTCCGCGTTCGCCCGTCGGCACGGGGACCCCGGGCCGCTCGGGGTGGAGCTGGCCGGCAAGGCCGTCGCGTTCACGGCACCGGACGGCGCGGTCGGCGCAGTGCCACCCGCCGTTCGCGGAATCGTTTGCGCCCGGCGCGGGGGCTCGCCGACCCGGACGAGCTCGCCGCACGGTCGCCGCGCACGCTCAGGTGCCGCGCGCGGTCGGCGTCCTCCTGGTCCGCCTCGGCGGCTACGCGGCCGGGGTATTCACCGGCTACCCGCCGGCGCTCGCCGACGCGAAGGTCGGGTCGCGTCCCGTGCACGGCCGCAGCGCGGCGGGCGGCTGGTCCCAGCACCGCTTCGCACGCCGCAGGGAAAAGCAGGCGAACGAGGCGCTGGAGGCGGCGGCGAGTACCGCGGCCGCCGTCTTCGGCCGCTGGACCTCCGGGATGGACGCGGTCGTTCTCGGCGGGGACAAGCGAGCGGTCGCGGAGCTGCGGGACGATCCGAGGCTCGCTCCGTACCTGGCCCTCGCGACCGAGCGGTTCCTTACCGTCCCTGACCCGAAGCGCGCCGTCCTGGAACGGAGCCCCCAGGCTCTTCCTCGCGGTGAGGATCCGGCTTACCGAGCCGTCCGGGTAACGCCTCGCGGCCACGCGCCCGCAGTGCCGGCCGGGGATGCCGGGCACGGGCCGTCCGCCGCGAGATAACCGTGCCATGGGCGTGATCCGGTATTCTAAGTAATCATGATCGTCGCCAGTGGCATAGAGCTGCGTGCTGGTGCCCGGCTCCTCCTGGCGGACGCGTCCTTCCAGGTTGCCGAGGGAGACCGCATCGGCCTCGTTGGCCGGAACGGGGCCGGCAAGACCACCCTCGCCAAGGTCCTGTCCGGTGCCGCGCTGCCGGCCGCGGGCACCGTCCGGCATTCCGGCACCGTCGGATACCTCCCGCAGGACCCGAGGACCGGGGACCTGGACATCCTCGCGCTAGACCGCATCCTGTCCGCGCGCGGCCTTGACGAGGTGCGCGAGCAGATGCGCAAGGCCGAGGCGCTGATGTCGGACGCCGACCCGGCCAAGGCGGAGAAGGCCATCCGCCGCTACGGCGCCCTGTCGGACCGCCTCGCCGTGCTCGGCGGGTACGCGGCCGAGTCCGAAGCGGCGTCCATGGCCGCCTCGCTCGGCCTGCCCGACCGCGTGCTGCACCAGCCGCTGCACACGCTGTCCGGCGGCCAGCGCCGGCGCGTCGAGCTGACCCGCATCCTGTTCTCCGACGCGCAGACGCTGCTGCTCGACGAGCCGACCAACCACCTCGACGCCGACTCGGTCACCTGGCTGCGTGACCACCTCAAGAACTACCGCGGCGGGCTCCTGGTCATCAGCCACGACGTGGACCTCGTCGAGCAGGTCGTCAACAAGGTCTTCTACCTGGACGCCAACCGGTCAGTCCTGGACATCTACAACGTCGGCTGGAAGGCCTACCTCACCCAGCGCGAGGCCGACGAGCGCCGCCGCAAGCGGGAGCGGGCCAACGCCGAGCGGCAGGCCTCCGCGCTGCAATTGCAGGCCGCCAAGCTGGGCGCCAAGGCGACCAAGGCCAAGGCCGCGCAGAACATGCAGCGCCGCGCCGACCGCCTCCTTGACGGCCTGGAGAGCGAGCGGCAGGCCGACCGGGTCGCGAAGCTGCGCTTTCCCGATCCCGCCTCCGTCCGGCAAGACCCCGCTGACGGCCAGGGGGCTGTCGAAGTCCTACGGGTCCCTTGAGGTGTTCACCGACGTGGACCTGGCCATCGACCGGGGCAGCCGGGTCGTGGTACTCGGTCTCAACGGCGCGGGCAAGACCACCCTGCTTCGCCTGCTCGCCGGCGTGGAAAAACCGGACACTGGCGAGGTATTCCCAGGTCACGGGCTAAGGCTGGGCTATTACGCGCAGGAGCACGAGACCCTGGACACGGAGCGGTCGCTCATCGAGAACATGCGCACCGCCGCACCCGACCTCACCGACACCGAGCAGCGGAAAGTCCTCGGCTCATTCCTCTTCTCCGGGGATGATGTCGATAAGCCGGTCGGCGTCCTTTCCGGCGGCGAGAAGACGCGCCTGGCACTGGCGCTCCTTGTTGTTTCTGGTGCGAATGTGCTTCTGCTCGACGAGCCGACGAACAACCTGGACCCGGCGAGCCGCGAGGAGATCCTCGCCGCCCTGGCGGGATATCGCGGCGCCATTGTGCTCGTCACCCACGACGAGGGGGCGGTGGACGCGCTTTCCCCCGAACGGGTGATTGTGCTGCCCGAGGGAACGGAAGACACCTGGTCCGCCGATTTCGCCGACCTGGTCGCTCTCGCCTGACAGTGCTTCCCCCGGGGGGAATGATCCCCCCGGGGACCCCCCAAATCACGGGGGAGTCCCTCCCCCGTAGCCCCCTCGCCGGGGCAAGCCCCGGGACGGCGCCTGCGGCGCCGCGTACGTTTCTGGTGGCTGAGGTTGTTGGTCCGCTTTTCGGTGCCGGGTGACCTTTTACCTGGGAAATAACAGAGCGTTTGGCTAACCGTAACTATCCCCGGCCAAGCGGGTGGTCAACGACGCTCCGATAGGTGATCATTGCCGTTAGGGGATGTAACTCAATGAGTGCCCTACCTTACGGGAGGTTAAGGTGGCCGAGTCGACGACGCTTAGAAAAGGCACCCGGGTGACCGGGGAGGACCGCACCAAGCTGGCGACTGACCTGAAGAACCGTTACGACGCCGGCGAGTCCATCCGCTCCCTGGCGACCGCGACCGGGCGGTCATACGGCTTCATCCACCGCATCCTCACCGAGACCGGCGTGGCCCTGCGCGGCAGGGGCGGCGCCACCAGGAAATGAAGAATCTAAGACGTCCTTACCGGGAGTGCGGCGCGCGCGGACGGCGGCTGTTCGCCGCGCCGGAAAACCGTGCCGTAGCGGTTCGCCGTGCGAACTAGCATCGGGTAAATGATGGCGCATGGACCGGGGATGATGATGGCGCGCGGCGGGTTCCGCATGGACCCGTCGGTCACCAAGCAGAAGCTCAAGCCGGGAACGATCAGGCGGATCGTCGGGTACGCGCGGCCCTATCGCGTTCAGCTGTCCATCTACCTCTTCGCGACGGCGCTCGACGCCGTGATCACCGTGGTCAACCCGCTGCTGCTGCGCGAACTGATCGACCACGGCATCATCGCCCGTGACCAGTTCGTCGTCCTCGTCGTGGCGCTGACCGTCGTCGGCGTGGCGCTGTTCGACGCGCTCCTCGGCGTGGTGAACCGGTACTTCTCCTCGCGGATCGGCGAGAGCCTCATCTACGACCTGCGCACCCAGGTGTTCGACCACGTGCAGCGCCAGCCCCTGGCCTTCTTCACCCGGGCGCAGACCGGGTCGCTGGTCAGCCGCCTGGACGGCGACGTGATCGGCGCCCAGCAGGCGATCGTCGGCACGCTGTCGTCCGTCCTGTCCAACGTCCTGTCGCTGATCGTCGTCCTGGTCACCCTGTTCTACCTGTCCTGGATGGTCACCCTGATCGGGCTGGTGCTCATCCCGCTGTTCATCTTGCCCGCCCGCCGCCTTGGACGGCGGCTGCAGCGCCTTTCACGGGAGTCCATGCAGCTCAACGCCGAGATGGGCACCCAGATGACGGAGCGGTTCAACGTGGCGGGCGCGATGCTCGCCAAGCTCTACGGCCGTCCCCGGGAGGAATCGGAGCTGTTCGCCGCCAAGGCGCACAAGGTCCGCGAGATCGGCGTCACCCGGGACATGTACGGGTCGGTGTTCATGATCGCGATCACGCTGGTCACCGCGCTGTTTACCGCCGTCGTCTACGGCGTCGGCGGCGACCTGGTGATCCGCGGCGCCTTCCAGTTCGGGACGCTCGTCGCCATCGCCCAGCTGCTCGGCCGCGTCTACGGGCCGATCGGGTCGCTTTCCAACGTGCAGATCCAGGTGATGACCGCGCTTGTCAGCTTCGACCGGGTCTTCGAGGTGCTCGACCTGGAGCCGCTGATCAAGGAGAAGCCGGACGCGGTCGGCCCTGCCCGCCCGTGACGCGGCGGGGACCGCGCCGTCCATCGCGTTCGACCAGGTGTCGTTCCGCTACCCGACGGCGCAGGAGGTGTCCCTCGCCTCCCTGGAGTCGATCGCGCTCAAGCAGCCCGAGCGGACCGACGCCGCCGCCGGCGTGCTGCACGACATCTCGTTCACCGCCCCCGCCGGGAAGCTCACCGCCCTCGTCGGCCCGTCCGGCGCGGGCAAGACCACGATCACCCAGCTGGTTTCCGGATGTACGACCCGAACGACGGCGCCGTCCTCATCGGCGGTCACGACATCCGCGACGTCACGCTTGACTCGCTGCACGAGGTCGTCGGCGTCGTCACGCAGGACGCGCACCTGTTCCACGACACGATCCGCGCCAACCTGCTGTACGCCCGCCCGGGCGCCAGCGAGGCGGAGCTCATCGAGGCGTGCAAGGCCGCGCAGATCTGGGACCTCATCTCGGTGCTGCCCGACGGGCTCGACACGATCGTCGGCGACCGGGGCTACCGGCTGTCCGGCGGCGAGAAGCAGCGCGTCGCCCTGGCCAGGCTGCTGCTCAAGGCTCCCGTCCATCGTGGTCCTCGACGAGGCGACCGCGCACCTGGACTCGGAGTCCGAGTTCGCGGTCCAGCAGGCGCTGTCGGTGGCGCTCAAGGCCGGACGTCGCTGGTCATCGCGCACCGGCTGTCCACCATCCGTGAGGCGGACCAGATCCTGGTCATCGAGGCGGCCAGGTCGCGGAGACCGGCACGCACGAGGAGCTGCTCGAAGCCGGCGGCCTGTACGCGGACCTGTACCTGACCCAGTTCAAGAGCCAGGAATACCAGGAGCGGTATCTCCGAACGGATGCGCCGAGACCTCCGGACCGTCCCGCCCTCGTCGGGCCGTAACCGCCGTCGCGCCCGCCGTTGCGGCTCGTGCGCGCCTTCCGACGGCACCACAGGGGCGGCCTTGGCCACGCGCGGGCGGCGGCGGTCTTCGCGCCTGTCCTCCCGTAGGGAGGGCATGGAGGGGCGAAGCCCTCCCATGCCGGGGGTGCAGGGGGTCGTCCCCCAGCGGATAATCTGTAGCCGAGGCGGCGGAGTTCCTCGCCCGCGACCTTCTCGATGTCGGCGAGCTGGCTGTAGGACAAGGTGCGCCGCCACTCGTTCTGCTCCAGCTTGGCGCGCCTGGTCGACGGGGTCACCGGGGCGGCGATCTTCGCCCCGGTGAACTGGCTGAGCATGTCGGCGGCGGTGCCGGGGTTGCGCGCCATGTCCTCGTAGCGGAGCGTCTTGAGCTGGTCGTCGGCAGTGCCCTGGCGCAGCCGGGCGGCGATCCTGATCGCCCCGCGCCAGCGCATCGCGCACTTGCCGGCGTCGGACAGCGACGGCCACAGCGGCGGTCTGACTCGTCCTCCACGCCGTAGAACGGGTTGGGGAACTCGGTCTCGATGTTGACCACGCTCGGCCGGAACCAGGACATCGCCACCTGGTCGGTGAGCATCGCCGCCACGATGTCCCTGCCGTCCCGCACGACCTGGACGATCAGCGCGTCGGGGAACGCCGCGACCAGGGCCTCGGCGCAGTAGGTCAGGTCGGGGCTCGCGTCGCCGAACCGGGACAGGCCGCGCTGCTCGGCGCACGGGCCCGACGTCCTCCTGGCGCAGTCCCGCCGCCGACCGGCACTGCGGGGTGCACTCGACGCAGCTCGTCGGCGCCGATCTGCCAGCCCTGCGCGAACGCGTCGCGCATGACCGCGGCGGCCGCGCCGCCGCGGCCGCTGTGCAGGGACGGCCGCCGGGCGAACCCGTGGACAGCCTGCAGCACGACCTGCTGCCCGATGGTCACGTGGAACCCGGGGGAGATCTTCAGCGCCGGGCCGACCGACTCCGCGCCGGAATGCGGCGCGCCGATGACAAAGACCGGCCGGGTCACGTTGCGGGCGTTAACGATGAGAATGTGGCGCGTGGGGCATCGATCGCGTTATCGGGACGGCTGCGAAGCAGTGGGCGGGAAGGAGCGGGGCGGCGGAGCGCTGTCGGATGCGGACAAATCGTTCTGGTCTCCCCAGTACCGTACTCGGTGCGGCGACCACATAAGCTATGTCCGTGCGAGTACTACCGCGTGTCGTGATCAGGCCTGTCGCGCTCGGCCTGCGCCGGCGTGGCCTGCTGCCTGGGAATGACCGGGTGCGCGCAGTTCAACAAGGCCCTCGGCCAGCAGCAGGCGACGGTCTACTTCCAGACGAGCACGCCGGTCGCCTTCAAGATGAAGGTTCGCGCCGCGTGCAACAACCTGCCGCACGTCAAGGCCGCCCCGATCGCGACCGGGGTACCGCTGACGTCCGCGGTCGACGTCGTGACCTACAACACGACCGGCGCGGGCGTCGCGGACATCGCCCGCCTCGAGGAGTGCGTGAACAAGTTCGCGCCGCAGGTCCAGGGCCTCGACGTCACCGACTCGTCAGACGAGGGTTAGCCGCTGGGGCACCCCGCTCACAGGGCAGCCTGATAACAGCAAGAAGCGCTTGCGCTTGCGCTCTCGCTTGGCCGACGGCCGGAGTAGTGGACTGGTGCGGCGGAGCGCGATCTCGTTCGGGATGATCCTGCCGGGCCGCACCCGGTGGCGGCGGGCGCGTTATGTCGGGAGACGGTTGTAACCGTTTGATCGCGATCGGGCCGCTCTGGCGCGGGCGCGGTGCCGATGACCAAGGTCACGGTCATGCGGCTCGCATGACCGTGTTACAAGTATTTCCTAGTTTCCCGGTCCGGTATATAGTGCTCATGAGCCAGTAAACCGATTGGGAATGGGAACTTAATGCATAGAGTCCTGACCGGTGCGCCCGCTCTGGTCTGCGCGGCCGCCGTCGGCGCCCTGCTTGTCGCTGGCTGCTCTTCGAGCAGTTCATCCTCTTCTCCCGCCTCCGCCAGCGGCTCGGCCTCTGCCTCAAGCGGCTCTGGCGCGCCCGTGACCGTGCGGCTGGGGTACCTGGCGAACATCACGCACGCGCCCGCGCTGATCGCGGTGAAGAACGGCTACTTCACCAAGGAGCTCGGCAGCTGCGGGCACGCGTGAAGACCACCGTCTACACCAGCGGGACGCAGGAGACCACCGCGATCCTGGCCGGCCAGATCGACGCCGCCTACGTGGGGCCGAACCCGGCGATCAACGCCTGGCAGAAGTCCGAGCGGCACCGCGATCAAGATCGTCTCCGGCGTCGCCACCGGCGGCGCGTCCATCGTGGTCAAGCCCGGCATCACCTCCGCCGCGCAGCTCAAGGGCCAGTCGGTGGCCACTCCGTCGCTTGGCAACACCCAGGACGTGGCGGCGCGCTACTGGCTTAAGCAGCAGGGGCTGGCCACCAGCACGACCGGCGGCGGCGACGTGACGATCAAGCCGACCGCGCCGAACTCCGCCGCCGTGCTCCAGTTCAAGTCCGGGCAGATCGCCGGCGCCTCCGAGCCGTCGCCGTACGACGTCGAGATGGTCCAGGACGGCGGCAAGGTGCTGCTGGCCGAGCCGGGCGTGACGACCGTGCTGATGGTTACCCAGTCGTTCCTGTCCGCGCACCCGGCCGTCGTCGCCGACCTGCTGAAGGCCAACCTGGACGCGCTCAACTACATCAAGTCCGACCCGTCCGGGGCCGCGGCGGCCGCCAACGACGAGCTCGCCGCCTACACCGGCAAGCCGCTCAAGGCCGCAGTGCTCACCCCGGCGTTCAAGGAGATCACCTTCACCGACGACCCGGACGCGACGTCGCTGACCCAGGACGCGCAGGCAGGCCACCGCGCTCGGGCTGCTCAAGACGGTCAACCTGAACGGGATCTTCGACTTGGACCCGCTCAACACGATCCTCAAGGCGGCTGACCAGCCGGCGGTCAGCGCCGGATCGTAACCGCGGCCCGGATGCCCCGGCCCCGTCCGGGGCATCCGGCGAAACCGCGAGCCCGGCAATAACGGCAAGAAGGCGAGACAGCGGAGCGTCCTATGTCCACCACAACGGTAACGGAGAAGGCGGCGGTCACGCTGTCCGCCGTCTCCAAGACTTACGGGCGCGGCGGCTCCGCCGTCCGCGCCCTCGACCAGGTGTCCCTTACCGCCGCGCCGGGCGAGTTCACCTGCATCATCGGCGCGTCCGGCTGCGGCAAGTCCACCCTGCTGTCGGTCGTCGCCGGCCTTGAGCAGCCGACCGCCGGCGACGTCAGGGTCAACGGGCGGGTGGCGTTCATGTTCCAGGAGCCAGGGCTGCTTCCCTGGCTTACCGCGGGCGGCAACATCGAGCTGGCGTTGCGAGCGCGCAAGGTGCCCCGGTCGGAGCGGAAGGCGCGGGCGCTCGAACTGCTGGAGTCGGTCCAGCTCGGGGGGTTCGCCGGCAAGCAGCCCCACGAGCTGTCGGGAGGCATGCGGCAGCGGGTCGCGCTCGCCCGGGCACTCAGCCAGGACGCGGACGTGCTGCTGATGGACGAGCCGTTCGGCGCGCTCGACGCGATGACCCGCGACCTCCTGCACGACGAGCTCGACCGCGTCCGCGAGCGGGTCGGCAGGCCGCTGACCGTCCTTTTCGTCACGCACAACGTCCGCGAGGCGGTCCGCCTCGGTGACCGCGTCGTCCTGCTGTCCAGCCGGCCGGGCCGCGTCATCGAGGAGTACCCGGTCCGGGGTCTGAGCGCCCGCGGCGGATCGACGCCGCTCAGGTCGCCGAGCTGGCCGGCGTCATCACCGACCGGCTCCGTGAGGAGGTAAGCCGTCATGGCAGCTGACACGACACTCGCCGGGCTCGACGCCCTTGAGCTTGCCCCCGCCCCCGGGGCATGGGCGCCGCCGAGCGGGCGCGGCGGGCCTGGGCGGCGATCTGGCCCAAGCTGGCCGCTGTCGCCCTCGTGTGGGTGGTCTGGGAGCTGATCCACCTCACCGGCTGGAAGAAGCTCGTCCTGCCCGGCGCCGGCGTCACCCTGTCCAACCTGTGGGACCAGCCGCAGACGGGCCTGCTGTGGCACGCGATCGGCGACACCCTCGAACGGGCTGTCATCGGATACGCGGTCGCCCTGGTCATCGGCAGCGTCGTGGGCCTGCTGGTAGCGCGCGTCCCGCCCGTGCGGGCCGCGATCGGCTCGCTGATCACCGGCCTGCAGACACTGCCGTCGGCGGCGTGGATCCCGTTCGCCATCATCTTGTTCGGATCGAACTTCTCCGCGATCGTGTTCATCATCGTGATGGCCTCCGCGCCGGCCATCGCCAACGGGGTCATCGCCGGCGTCGACTACATTCCGCCGCTGCTGCTCAGGTCGGGCAAGATGATCGGGTTGCGCGGCCTTGGCCTCACCTGGCACGTGGTCGTGCCCGCGGCGCTGCCGACGTTCGTGGCCGGGATGAAGCAGGCGTGGGCGTTCACCTGGCACGCACTGCTCACCGCCGAGCTGCTGGTGATCGTGGCGGGCCAGCCGTCGATCGGCGTGCTGTTCCAGGCCGACCAGGACCAGACGGACATGCCATCGACCATCGCGGTGATGATCGTGATCCTGGTCCTCGGCGTCCTCGTGGACTCGCTGTTCGGCGTGGCGAACCGGGCGATCAGGAAACGCTGGGGGCTTACATAAGCCTTACGTAGGTACTTGTGCGAAAACTCGCCATCCATACTGGGGTTCACCGGTAGCCTAATCACGAACGAACTACATCTGTGTAACTTAAGCCGTGACCTACGGGGGATGGAGCAGATGGAACACGTGAGTCTTGGAACGCGTGCGACCGACCCAGAACTGGATGAGGCACTCTCCCGGGCGATCCGGCAGCTGATCGCCGAGGCGATCGAGGCGGGTGAGGGCGATTCGGCGTCCGCGGCGGCCTGAGCCGCCGCGGAATACTCGGCACTCGGGAGCGGCACGGCTCGTGCGGGGATGTTCACCGTACGGGCCGTGCCTTGCTGTCGGCTGACCCCTCGCCGGGCGACCCGGACGGAACCACGTCCTGGCCCGCGTGTTGCCCCGTTCCGTCCGCGCCGCATTCGTCTCTGTGAACGGGCGCATGTTCTGCCGCGTCGCGTTCCGTCTTGTCCGCACGCTCCAGTCGCAAGGAGAATCCCGGTCGGCCGAGCCGGCCGTCGCCGCAACCGCACGAGGTCCCGCGTCGTCTAAATAACAAAAAAGTAGGACGGCCGGAGGTTCATGGTGAAATATCGTGATGTGGATTTCACTCGCCGCGCTGGCACGATCACGCGAAGGGCCTCTTGGTCTCCGGGGGAGGGCTAGCGCTCGGCGCGGTCTACGCCGCCTGGCCGGTCCGGCAGGGGAGCCATGAGGCCGCCAAGGTCTCCATGACCAGCACGCGCGGCGAGCCCAGCCCCTCGGCGGGCGGGACGCGGGAACCCCACGGGACGGGGGACAGTACGAGGCGGCCAGTGCCGGAAGGTCCCGCCAGCACCGCTCGTCTCACGGCGTCCGGGCACCCGTCGGGCTCGCGGCCCGCGACCTCCAGGCGAGGCAGCGGCAAGACCAGGCACGCCGGTGAAGAGTCGCCGATGTGGTATGTCGACGACGGGCCCAAGGTCATCGCGCTGACCATCGACGACGGCCCGAGCCCGGTCTACACCCCGCAGATCCTGGCCGTCCTGGCCCGGTACAAGGTCACGGCGGCGTTCTCGATGGTCGGGGAGAACGTGCGCTACTACCCGGGCGTCGCGCGTGAGGTCGCCTCGGCGGGTCACATGATCGTCAATCACACCTGGGACCACGCGAACCTGGCGAGTCTCGGCGCCGCCAGGGCCACGCGCCGAGATCGATCAGGCCACGACGGGGATTCACAAGGCCACCGGGGTGGTGCCGCGCATGTTCCGCGCCCCCTACGGCGTGTGGACGCCGACGGCCCTGGAGTACTGCGCCAAGGAGGGCCTTACCCCGCTCGACTGGTCCGTGGACCCTCGCGACTGGTCCCGCCCGGGAGTCCCGGCGATCGTGAACACGATCATGGCGACCACCAGGACCGGCTCGATCATCCTGGAGCACGACGGCGGCGGCGACCGCTCCCAGACCGTGTCCGCCCTGAAGCTCGCGATCCCCCGTCTCCTCAACGAGGGCTACCGCTTCGCCGTGCCGTAACCGCTTCACGTGCGACCCTCAGTGCCCCGTGCCGCGTCACGTCGGCCCGGCCGGGGGGACTGGCTACTCGCCCGTGGGGCCGCCGGCCAGTTCGAGAGACGACGTCCAGGTGGCCCAGGTGGCGGGCGTACTCCTGGAGCAGGTGGAACAGGATCCGCTCCAGCGTGGCGGGCGGTTCACCGTCCCAGCGTTCGCTAGGCTTTCCCGCCTCGCTGAGGTCGTGCGCGGCGATGACCTCGCCGCTGCGCCGCGCCTGAGCGTCCAGCGCGGCGAGCAGGCCGTCGAGGGTCTCCTCCGGCGCGACATACCAGCGGCCGTCGCGCCGGTCACCCCACGGGTCGGGCACGTCGCGGCCCTCGAATCCCCACTCCAGCCAGCGCATCTCCACAAAGGTGAGGTGCTTGAGCAGCTCAAGGGGTGTCCAGCCAGACAGCAGCCGACTGTGGCGCAGTTCTTGCTCGGGCAGCCCGCGCAGCTTCGCTGCGAGCCGGTCGCGGAAGTAGCCCGAGGTAGCGGTCGAATACCTCGGCGCGGGATGCGGCCGGGGCGGTCGGCTCCGGGAACGGGACAGTCATAGACGCCAGGCTAGTGCCGGGCACACCGCGGGAAGAAACGGATTTCGCTATGCGGTCGCGACGAGGAAGTCCTCGCCGGTCGACATCCGCAGGCCGTCGCGGCGTCCCGCGAAGTACCGGTCGCCCAGCTCATGCCCCGACACGTGCCGCACGTCCCGGAAACCAGCAGAGCGGGCCAGGTCGAGGAACTCCTCCGGCGTGAAGAAACTGATGAACGGGGTCCCCGACGACCTCGCGCCGTTTTCCGCCATGACCCAGCCCTGGCGGTCCCGCTCGTCGACGAGGTCCAGGGGGAGCAGGAACGTCATCGCGACCGTGGAGCCGGGAGCGAGCGCGGCGAGGTCGCGCAGCGTGGCCAGGTTGGCCTCCCTCGTCAGGTACATGCTCACGCCGGTCGAGGCCACGACCGCCGGCCGCGCCGGCGTCGAAACCGGCCTTCACGACCTCCTCCCGCCAGGAACTCGCCTTCCTCGAAGTTCGACCGGGACCAGGCGCAGCCACTCGCGGGACGCCGTAGCCGAGGTCGATCGAGGCGCCGCCGTTTCCATGCCTGCGTACCCGGCTGGTCGACCTCGAACACGAGCAGCCGTGACGCGAGGTCAGGGCGGCGCTGGGCGAACGTGTCGAGACCGGCGCCGAGGAGCACGTACTGCCCGGTCCCGTGCGCGGCCTGCTCGGCGACCAGGTCCTCGATGAACCGGGCACGCGCCACGATCGCGGCACGGAACCCGCTGGTGAACGCGGGGTCCATGTCTGGCCGGTCGCGCCAGCCAGCGTCCGGGTCGGCGAGCCGCAGGCCGATCTCGTCGTCGAGCACGTGCGGCGGGGCGTCGACCTAGCACGTGCAGCGCCCGCCACAGCGCGACCCGCACCGCCGTGTTGTCCGGCTCGCTCGCCGTGCTCGGTCAGTCATGACGCGTTCGACCGATCCGCCTGCGGCCGGGGCCTGAAGGCTCCACAGCCGCCCGTCGGGGTCGCGGACGGTCATCTCCCTGGTGCCCGTAGTGGGTGTCCTCGAACGGGGTGACCACCTCGACGCACGGGCTCGGGCCGGAACGCGTCCGCGTCCGGCACCTTCAGCACGATCTGGATCCCGGGCTCCTGGTCCTCGGGGACCTCGGCGATGAAGACGTACGGACCGTCGCCGTTGCGGAGCTGGCCGGAGTTGTGGTCGGTCGCGAACTCCAGCTCGAAGCCCAGCGCCTGGAAGAACTTCGCGGCCTTGCCCCAGTTGTGGGTCTCCAGGAACACGGCCTCGATGCCCTCGGTCGCTCATGTCAGGTCTCCTCCCTGGCGGTTGCTCGTGGCTGGCATGGATGTCGGCGAGGTAGGCCCGCAGCGCGTCGGCGACCAGCGCCGACAGCGAGAGCTCGGACTCGATGGCCCGGTGCTTGACCTGCTTGATCAGGCCGATCGGCAGGTACACGTTGAACTGCTTCACGTCCTCGCGATCCACTCGAGCATGCTAGCAAACTAGTCAGATGTCGGCATGTGTACCCGGGGAAACGGCGCGTGGATGTGCGTTCGGTGTCGCCAGGGCGACACTAGGCGCACATCCACGCGTGAGAGCAGGGGCAAGTGGCGGATAACAGCAAGAAGCGGCGAAGCCGCCGATGGGTCGGCGGGCGGTCACCGGCGGGAGGCGCGCCGCTAGCGCCGCCGCCCCGCCCTGCCCCGTGCGGGGGCCGGAGCGGGGCGACGTGAAACACGCTCCCGTTCGGAGTGTCGCTGTCCTTGGCTTTTCCGCAGGTTAGGGTCAGTGGCTGACCATGGCGCGCAGGCTCTCGCGCAGGGAGTCCATGGTCGCGAGGACCGCGGTCGGCTCGTAGCCGCAGTGCGCCATGCAGTTGTCGCAGCGCGGGTCCTTGCCGCGGCCGAACTTGTCCCAGTCGGTCGTTTCGAGCAGTTCTTTCCAGGTGTCGACGTAGCCGTCGTCCATCAGGTAGCAGGGACGCTGCCAGCCCTGCAGGGTGTAGAGCGGGACGCCCCACGGGGTGCACTGGAAGTCGGCCTTGCCCTCGAGGAAGTCCAGGTAGAGCGGGGAGTGGTTGAAGCGCCAGTTCTTGCGGCGGCCGTCGGCGAACGCCTTGCTGAACAGCTCGCGGGTCTGCGTCACGCCCAGGAAGCGGTCCTGGTCGGGTGCCTTGGCGTAGGCGTAGCCGGGCGCGATCTCCAGGCGGTCGACGCCGAGCTCGTTGTTGATGTAGTCCAGGGTGTCGATCAGGTCCTGCGGTGAGTCGGTGTTGAACACCGTGGTGTTCGTGTAGACCGCGAAGCCCTTCGACTTGGCCAGCTTGATCGCCTCGACGGCCTGGTCGAAGACGCCCTTCTTGGCGACCGCCTCGTCGTGCTTCTCGCCGACGCCGTCCAGGTGGACCATCCAGGCGAAGTTCTTGTTCGGCTTGAACTTGTCGATGTGCTTGGGCAGGAAGACGGCGTTCGTGCACAGCACGACGAACTTCTTCCGCTTAAGCAACTCGGCGGTGATCTCGTGGATCTTCGGGTGCATCAGCGGCTCGCCGCCGGCGATCGAGACCATCGGGGCGCCGCACTCCTCGACCGCGGCGACGGCCTGCTCGACCGACATCCGCTGCTTGAGCAGCGCCGCGGGCTGCTGGATCTTTCCGCAGCCGGCGCACTTGAGGTTGCACGCGTACAACGGCTCAAGCTCCATGATCAGCGGGTACTTCTTGACGCCGCGGAGCTTCTGCTTCATCAGGTAGGTTCCGAGCTTCACCGTGAGGTGAAACGGCATTGCCATGATCCAGTCTCCGTCTCTCGTGGCGTCCGGGCCGCAGGCTCGCTGCCGAGCGCGCATACACTGAGTTCGCAACAAGCCCCGTAGTTCTAACCAGCCCCGTCTTTGTCGGCCAGCTCGCGTAACCAGCCCGTGTGTGGCTAGCACTGTGCATCTAACCTGCACAGCGCATTGAACATACACGCTGTATGTCACATGATGGCTGTATGCCAGCGAATCCGCAACCCCCCGCCTCGCCGGACCCCGGGCCGGAGGTGACAGGCGCGTCAGCCGCCAGAATGCGGGCACGGCGCGCCGAGCACGCGGCCGACACGAGGGAATCGCTGCTCGCGGCGGCCCGCGCGGCTGTTCGCCGCCCAGGGCTTCGACGGCACCGGCACCGAGCAGATCGTCGCCGAGGCCCGTGTCACGCGCGGAGCGCTGTACCACCACTTCCGCGACAAGGCGGACCTGTTCCGCGCGGTCATGGCCGCAGGCCGCCGGGGACGTCGCGACCCGGCTGATCGACGAGCAGCTGGCCGCGGACGCGGAGTCTCCCCTGGCGGAGATCCGGGACGGGGTGAGCGCGTTCCTCGACGTCTGCGTCGGCGGCGACTTCCAGCGGATCGTCCTGGTGGACGGCCCCCGCGTGCTGGGCTCCGACGCCTGGGACGACCTGGTCGAGCGCTACGGCCGGAGCATCCTCGAGGAGTGGCTTACCCGCTGCGTGCAGGCCGGCGACCTGGACCCGGTTCCGGTCCGGTCGCTGGCCCGGCTGCTCATCGCGATGCTCACCGAGGCCAGCCTGGCCATCGCCCGGGCCGCCGACCCGGCGGCCGAGCGCGCGGAGCTCGGCGAGGTCCTCGACCGGGTGCTGGCCGGCCTGCGCCCGGCCGCTACCGGGAGATAACAGCGGGAAGCGTGCTCCTCGCGCGTGTTTCGTTCGCCTTCGCTGCCGGGCTGCCCGTCATGTCCCGTCGTTGGGATAATGCTGGAGCCTTATTCTTTTTGATGATCGTGACCCGGTGAACCTCGGGGAACGGCTGGAGGTCTGGGTGGACGCGGACGTGATCGTGGTGGGGGCCGGGCTCGCCGGGCTTGTCGCGGCGGCCGAGGCGGCCGACGCGGGGCGGCGCGTGCTGCTGCTCGACCAGGAACCCGAGCAGTCCCTCGGCGGGCAGGCGTGGTGGTCGTTCGGCGGGCTGTTCTTCGTCGACTCGCCGGAGCAGCGGCGGCTGCGCGGTTCGCGACTCCGTGGACCTCGCGTGGCAGGACTGGCTCGGCACGGCGGGCTTCGACCGGCCGGAAGACGAGTGGCCGCGGAAGTGGGCCAGGGCCTACGTCGAGTGGGCCGCCGGCGGAGAAGCGCGCCTGGCTCGCCTCCATGGGGCACTCCGTCATCCCGGTCGTCGGGTGGGCCGAGCGCGGCGGCTACCATGCCAGCGGCCCCGGCAACAGCGTGCCGCGCTTCCACGTCACCTGGGGCACCGGGCCGGGCGTCGTCGAGCCGTTCGAGCGGCGGGTCAGGGCGGCGGCCGAGGCGGGACTCGTCCAGTTCAGGTTCCGGCACCGCGTCGACGAGCTCAGCGTCACCGGCGGGGTGGTGGACGGCGTGTCCGGCACGATCCTGGAGCCGAGCGACGTGCCGCGCGGGGTGCCGTCGTCGCGGGCGGGCGTCGGCGAGTTCTCGTTCCGTGCCCAGGCGGTCATCGTCACCTCCGGCGGGATCGGCGGCAACCACGACCTCGTCCGCGACGGCCTGGCGGCCCGGCTGGGCGCGCCGCCCGCGCGCATGCTCTCGGGCGTGCCCGCGCACGTCGACGGGCGGATGATCGGCATCACGCGAGCGCGCCGGGGGCGCGGTGATCAACCGGGACCGGATGTGGCACTACGTCGAGGGCATCGCCAACTGGAACCCGGTCTGGCCGCTGCACGGCATCCGCATCCTGCCGGGGCCGTCGTCGCTCTGGCTGGACGCGACGGGCAAGCGGCTGCCTCCTCCGCTGTACCCCGGATCCGACACGCTCGGCACGCTTGAGTGGCTGCGCCGCACCGGGTACGACCATTCCTGGTTCATCGGCTCGAAGAAGATCGTCGCCCGGGAGTTCGCGCTGTCGGGGTCCGACCAGAACCCCGACCTCACCGGCAAGGACCGGAAGGCGATGCTGGCCAGCCGGTTCGGCGGCGCGGTGCCCGGCCCGGTGCAGGCGTTCCTCGACAAGGGCGAGGACTTCGTCACCGCGCCGGACGTGGCCGGCCTGGTCGCCGCGATGAACGAGCTGACCGGGTCCGATCCGGCCCTCGACGCCGCCGCCGTCGAGCGGGAGATCCGGGCGCGGGACGCGGACACCACGCGCCCGTTCGGCAAGGACTTCCAGGCGAACGCGATCAGGCGGGCGCGGGCCTACCTCGGCGACCGGCTCGTCCGGGTCGCCCGGCCGCACGCCCTGCTCGACCCGGCGGCGGGGCCGCTGATCGCCGTGCGGCTGCACGTGCTGACCCGCAAGACCCTCGGCGGGCTGCACACCGACCTGTCCTCCCGCGTCCTTGACGCGTCGGGCGACCCCGTGCCCGGCCTGTACGCGGCGGGAGAGGCGGCCGGGTTCGGCGGCGGCGGGTGCACGGGTACCGGTCCCTGGAGGGCACGTTCCTCGGCGGCTGCCTGTTCTCCGGCAGGTCCGCCGGCCGTAGCGCGGCGCGGGCGGAGCGGCACTCGTCGCGGCGCCTGGCGGGGCCTTCGCTCCCGCGACGGAAGCGGAGGCCCGCGCCGGGCCGCGTCGGGCTAATAGTCGACTAGGTCGAGTATCATTGGCGTGGCACTGCAGTTCCCCCGAGACGGAGCCAGCCATAGGAGAGGCATCGATGCCGCGCACCCGAGCATGCTCCACGACACGCCAGCGCCATGACCGCGGACGGTAAGGGCCTGCCGAAGTACGCGCGCGTGGCCGCGGCCGTCCGCGGCCAGATCGCCGACGGCACCCTCCGGCCAGGGCAGCCGGCGCCAAGCGGCGCGGCGCTGAGCCGGGTCACCGGCTACTCGACGCTGACCTGCCGCAGGGCGCTGCGCCTGCTGATCGCGGACGGCGTGCTTACCCCTGGGCCGAGCCGCAACGCCCGGCCCCGCGTCGCCGGGCCGCCGCAGCCTCCCGCCGAGCGCGACCTCGCCGCCGCGGCGCGCGACCTGGCGACGGGGCTCGCGGCCCGGCGGCGCGCGAACGGGCTGACCCAGCCGGAACTCGCCGGGCGCGTGGGCGTCTCCGTCACCACGGTCGGGCACGCCGAGACGGGACGGCTCTGGCAGTCACGCCAGTTCTGGGAGCGCGCCGACGCCGTCCTCGGCGCCGGCGGCGACCTGCTCAGGCTGCACGACGCCTACCGGGAGGCGGGCGCTCCCGGCCGCCGCCGGCACAGCAGCTCAGGCGCGGCCTCGGGCGCGGCGACCGCTGGCCGCCGCGCCGCTGCCGCGCGGGCAGCGAGCGCACGGCGGCACCGCGGCACGGGCCGCCGGCGCGCCGGCGCGGGCGACGTGCCGCCGGCCCGGCGGCCGCACGCGCGGGCACGGCGCCGCGAGCCGCGCCCGCTGCCGGGACAGCGCGGTCGCCGGCCTGCGTCATGATCGTCTGGGGCGACGGCACGGTCACGACCGTGCGCCCGCCGGACCGCCGCCGAGGGCACGTCGGCGGAGCCGGCGCTGGCCGACGACGACCAGTGGCCGGACGGCACGGTCACCGACGGCTCCGGCCCGGCCGGAGGCGCCAGCCGGTCGGGTCTCGGCGGCCTGCCGACGCGGCACGCCGTGAGACGCGGGACGTCAGGCCGCCTGGGCGCACCGCGGCCCTAGCCTGGACCGCTGCGGGCGCCGCAGCGACGCGAGGAACGCCCGCAGCCGCCCGGCGTCGGTGAACACGTGCCCGGTGATGCCGAGCGCCTCGGCCCCGGCGACGTTGGTCTCGCGGTTGTCGATGAAGACCGCCTCGGCGGGCGTGATGCCGAGGTCGTCGAGGACGTGCCGGTAGATCTCGGCGTGCGGCTTGAGCAGGCCGAGTTCGCCGCTGACGTAGCAGGCGGTGAAGAAGTCGCCGAGCGGCCCGTGCCGGAAGTAGCTGGCGTAGTCCGGCCCGGCGTTGGACAGCAGCGCCAGCGGCGTCTCCCCGGCGCGCAGGTCGGCGAGCACGTCGACGACCGCCGGGTTGACCGACAGCCAGCTGCGGAAGTCCGCCGCCCACAGCTCGTGCACCCGCGCCTCGTCCCAGTGGGCGCCGATGTCGTCGGCGATGGCCCGCCAGTACGCGGCGACGCCCGCCGTCCCCTGGTCGAGCCCGTCGCGGTGCGCGGAGTACGCGGCCCAGAACCGCTCGGCCGCCGCGCCGTCGCCGGCCCCGGCGAGGCTCGCGATCACCGCCCGGTCGGCCTGGGACTGCGACAGCGAGATGACCTCGCCGTAGTCGAAGATCACGGTCCGGCCGGGCAGCGACAGCGGCGTGCGGGTCACCCGCACACCGTATCGCGGCGCCCCGGAGGGTGCGGCGGCACGGCCCGCTCCCCGTGCCGCCGCACCCTGCCCGTCCCGACGTTTCCGCGGGTCCCGCCCCACCTCGGGCAGCCCTTTGAATATAGGGGTGAATGGTAAAATTTATGTCTAATCGATGATCCAGCCGTTTCAGCGGGCCGGACGTTTCCGGACATTTCCGGAAGGAGTAACTTGCCTGCGGGAACGATCGTCATTTTGGGAGATGTTGAGCTCTCTTGCGGCGACAAGCCGGCGGACCTGCGCAGGCAGTTGCGGAAAGCCCTGGCCCTCATGGTCGCGGCCCGCGGCAGGCGGGTGCGCCGCCAGGAGATCGCCGCCGCCGTCTGGGATGACGAGGACCGTGACGTGCGCACCCTCATGTGGTCACTGCGCCGGGCGCTGCGCGACGGCGATAGCGGCTTTGACGTTCCGCCGGACAAGGGCAAGGAAGGCAATTACCTGCTTGTCGTCGCCGAGCCGGACGCCCTGGAAGAAGCGGTTGACGCGTTTCGCTTCCTTCGACCTGACCAGGCAGGCCGAGGCGCTGCGGAAAGACGGCGACGAGGCGGCGGCCGTCGAGCGGCTTACCGCCGCGGCGGGCCTGTGGGGCGGCGAGCCGTTCGCGGACCTGTGGCCGGACGGGCCGCCGGAAGCGTGCAGGAGGCTCAAGGCGGACCTGGAGCACGCGCGCGACCTCCTCGTCCGGGCCCTGGCCGAGGCCGCGCTCCGCCAGGGCGCGCCGTACGCGGCGGCCCGCGTCTACCGCGACCGCCCCGTCGGCGTGGCGGACGGCGCCCCGGGCCATGACGCGGCCTGGCTGGCCGGCTTCCTGATCACGCTGCACGACAGGCCGGGCACCGACGAGGCCGACCGGCTGCTCGCGGAGCGCCGCGGCGCCGGCGGCGACCCCGGCCGGGGCCGGGAACGAGGCACCGCGGACGACGTCGTGGCCCGCGCCGATGACCTGCTCATGCTGGCGGAGGCGGGGATCGACGTGCACCGCCCGCTGACCGCCGCGCCGCGGCCGCCGGTCACCGGCAGCCCGCCCGCGCTTGTCGGCAGGGAGACCGAGCTCGCCGCGTTCCGGCGCGCGCTCGGGGAGGTGCGCGCCGGGCGCCCGGCGGCCCTGGCGGTCGGCGGCGCCAGCGGGCGGGGCAAGAGCAGGCTCGCGGACGAGTTCGCCGCCTCGGCCGTGGCCGCCGGCGTCCCCGTCGTCCTCGTCAGCGCCGCCCACGCCGGGGACCTGCGGTCCTGGCAGGAACTCGCCGAGCGGCTGTGGCCCGCCGCCTGCCGGGACATCGGCGCCGGCCGGGACCGGGCGCCGGCGCGGCTGACCCTCGGGCAGCGCCGCGCGCTGCTTGACTTCGTCGCGCCGCGCGGCGGGGCGCCGGCGCCGCCCGAGCCGGACCAGGCGCAGCAGGTGCGGTTCGCCGAGATCGCGCGGGCGCTGGGCGTCCTCGCGAGGAACGTCGCCGCCCGCCGGGGGCTGATCGTGGCGCTCGACGACGCCGACCAGCTCTCCGCGCGCGGCCGGGAACTGCTCGGCCTGTTCCTGGCCGAGCCTGCGCGACGCCCCCGTCGGCATCGCGCTCCTCGGCCGGGACGAGGAGCCCCGCGCGGACGGCACGTGGACGGACGTCGATGGCGGCGGCGCGCCCCGACGCCGTCCGCCTGCTGCTCGGGCCGCTGCCCGAGCAGGCGATCGGCAGCTGGCTGCGCCAGGTGCGCGGACAGCGCGCCGACCGGCGAGGAGATCACGGCTGATCGCGCAGGCGACCGGCGGCGAGCCGGTACGGATCCGCGACCAGGTGGCCGCCGCGGCCGCCGCGGCCGCCGCGGGCCCCCAGGTCCCGTCCGCCTGGCTGGCGGCCGCCGCGATCACCGCCGATGACCTGGTCATCGACACCGCACTGGTCGCCAGGATGCTGGACCTGGCCGACGCGGACGCCGACCGCGAGGAGCGGAACGCGCGCCGCCTGGCGTGGATCGACACCTCGGCGGGCGTCCGCTTCACGCACGGCAGCCATCGCGACGACGTGATCGCCCGGCTGGACGCCGATCCCGCGCTGCGCCGCTCGCTGCACCGGCGCGCGTTCCTCGCGCTGACCGAGCGCGTCCGCGACAAGGACGACCCCGACCCCAGCCTCCCCGTCCGCATCGCGGGGCACGCCCTCGGCGCCGACCGTGACCTGCCCGCCGCCGAGGCGGCCCGCGCCTTCCTCGCCGCCGCCCGCGCCGAGCGGGCGAGCGGCGAGGCCGCCGAGGCGTGGGCCAGGGCAGGGATCGCGAAGGACCCGGCCGACCCGGGAACCCGGGCGAGCCTGCACCTGGCGCTCGGCGACGCCCTCGACCAGCGCGGCGCCGACACGGCCGCCGACCGCGAGTACCAGCTGGCCTACGACATCGCCGCGGGCAGGCCGCTTGACCAGGCCGAGGCGCTGATCAGGCTCGCCCGCCGCTGGACCGACCCGGGCAAGATCGACTGGTACCTGCTGCAGCGGCCTGCGCGACGGCATCGCCGCCCTCGCGAGACGAGTCCCGACGCGCTCGCCGAAGCGCGAAGCGCCAGGCCGCCGTCGCGCTCCGCCTGCAGCTCACCGCCCACCTGGCCCGCAAGTCCACCCTGGCGATCCCGGTCCTCGGCACCGAGGCCGACGGCATCAGGCGCGACGGCGTGCGCCTGGCCCACGCCGCGCTCGCCCAGGTGGACCGCCTGCCGCCCGCCGCGGCCTGCGAGGTGCTGAACGAGTGCCGCTGGGCGCTGTTCGACTACGACCCGCCCGCCGAGACGATCAGGCTGTCGGAGCGGCTCGAACGGGAGAGCCTGCTGGCCCGCTCGCCGTACTTCCAGAACACGGCGCTGATGACGCTCGCCATCGACCAGCTGCGGCTCGGCCAGGTGACCGACGCCCAGGGCACGCTGCTCGCCCATGAGCGGACCATGCCGGCCACCCACGCGTCCCGGTGGCTGCAGCTCACCATGGAGACGGTCCTCGACCTGTGGCACGGCCGGTTCGCCGCGGCGGAAGCCAGGCTGTTCACCGTCGCCGCCCCCATCGTCGCCCGCGCCCACGCGGAGCGGGCCCGGGTGGCGGACACGCTGCAGCAGACCTGGCAGGGCCAGGTGTACTGGCTGCGCCGCGAGCAGGGCGAGCTGCTCCGCGCGACCGACCCCGAGGTCTTCCGGCAGATCGAAGGGCACGCCTTCTTCGCCATCTGGCGGGTCGGGCTCGCGCTCACGAGCTGCGACGAGAACGACCTGCCCGCGGCGGCCGCTGCACGTGCGCGCGCTGGACGAGGACTACCACGGCTTCGCCGCGTTCCCGCCGCACGGCTGGACCGTGTCGGTCGCCGCGCTGCTCGCCGAGGCCTGCCTGGCGATGAGCCCGGCCGGCCGCCCCGTGGCAGCGGGACACAGGGCACGGGCGGCAAGACCCGCTCGGCGGGCTGCTCCCCGACATCGCCGGCGCGGCTGCGGGTGATCCTGGCCCGCTACGCGGGCGAGTTCGTCCTGGCCGGCTGGCCGTCGGTGCTCCTCGGCCCGGCCGAGCGCTTCTCCGGGCTGCTCGCCATGGCCACGGGCGAGCACGAGGAGGCGCTGCACCTGTTCGACGCGGTCTCCGACAAGGTCGCGGGCGCGCCCCCGCAGGCGGCCCGGCTGCAGGTGAACAAGGCCCGCGCGCTCATCCGCCTCGCCAGGCGGCGGCGGCCGGGCGGCCAGGGCGGCGCGGCCCGCCTGCTCACCGAGGCCGGGGCGACGGCGGACCGCCTCGGCATGCGCGCCGCTCGCCGCGAGGCCAGCGAGCTGCTCGCCGAGTGCTGAGCGGCCAGGCCGGTATCGCAGGCCGGTCGGTCAGCTCCGCGAGCGCCTCGAGGTCGCCCGCCGCGAACCGGCCGCCCTCGCCCGATGAGCTGCACCAGGCACGTGGTAACAGCAAGACAGCGTGCGGTGCCCGCCGAGCCAGGGCGAGGGGACTCTGCCGGCCAGTGCGGCACGACGTCAGCTCCGCGAGGGCCTTCACGTCGCCGTCCGAAGTCCGGTCGCCCTCGCCGAGCGCTGCACCTTCCACGTGAGTTCGGCACCCGCGTCCAGGTGAGCCGGCGTATCCGCGCCTGGGACGCCTCGGGCCCGTGCGGACGACGTCGGACATGAGCCGGTCGATCTCCGCCGCCCTCGATGTCCGCGGCGGTGTAGCCGAGCCTGCGCAGGTTGCGCGGTGTAGTTCGGCAGCCTGAGGTACACGGCGTAGTCACGCGCCTGCGGCCGGCCCCGTGTCGCCGGGCAGCTTGGGCCCGAGCGCGGCGATGATCAGCGGCACCGGCAGCGCCGGCAGCTCGTCCGGGAACCGCGGTGTGCTCCGGCGGGCCGACGTAGGGGTGCCGCGCCCGACGGCCGGCGCGTGGCTACCCCGAGCTCGAGCATCTTCGGCCCGAGCGCGGCCAGGATCACCGGCACGGGCAGCGGCGGCAGCTCGTCCGAGGAACCGCACCATCTTCGCTGTACGGCTTCACGTAGGCCTGGCCGGCCGCCTCGACCGCCGGCGCGTGGCTCACCGCCGAGGCCGAGGACGAACCGGCCCGGGTACTGGTTCTCCAGCCGCCGCGGCGGCGGCGAGGTCGGCGGGCTGCCACGTCCAGACGCTGGCGATCCCGGTGCCGAGCACGAGCCGCTCCGTGGCCGCGAGGGCGGGCTCGAGCGCCGCAGGTCGGCGGCGGAGTTCACCCCCGGGTACCACACCGACGTGAAGCCGGCCGCCTCGATCTCGCCGCGCGTACGATTCCGGGTCGATGCCGATCCTGGACGGCGGCGGCATCCAGATCCCGAGGGGGCCGAGCGCCCGGCGAAGTTCGTCCGTTGTGATCATGATCCTGTTATAGCGGGCCGCGGCGCTAGGGCCGCCCGGCGCCGGCGAGTGCTGTAGGTTCTGGTTTCGTGCCGACGATTCTCATCACCGGGGCCGCGGGCCAGGTCGGGACCATGCTCCGCGCCCGGCTGGCCAGGCCGGGACGGGTACTGCGGCTGCTTGACGTCGCCCCGCTCGCCCAGCCGCCCGGGCCCGGGCGAGGAGGCGGTGACCGCGTCGGTCACCGACATGGCCGCGATGACCGCCGCCTGCGCCGGCGCGGACGCGGTCATCCACCTTGGCGGCATCCCGACCGAGGACGCGTGGGCGCCGATCCTCGACGTCAACATCAACGGCACCTACACGGTCTTCGAGGCGGCCCGCCGGGCCGGGGTGCCGCGCGTGGTGTTCGCCTCGTCCAACCACGCGGTCGGCTTCGCGCCGCGCGCGGTCGTTCCCGGTCGCCGACGGCGCCGCCCCCGTTCCCGACACCTACTACGGGGTCTCCAAGGCGGCGGGCGAGGCGCTCGCCGCCCTGTACGCCCGCCGCTACGACCTTGAGGCGATCTGCGTCCGCATCCTGTCCTGCTTCGACCGGCCGCGCAGCCCGCGGATGCTGGCCACCTGGCTGTCACCGGACGACGCCGGGCGGCTCTTCGAGGCGTGCCTGACCGCGCCCGCGCCCGGCTTCCGCGTCATCTACGGCGTGTCGGCCAACACCCGCGGCGGCTGGGTGTCGCTCGACGGCGCGCGCGCCCTCGGCTACGAGCCCCGCGACGACGCCGAGGCCTACGCCGCCGAGGTGCTGGCCGCGGACCGCGCACCCCGGCCGAGGCGCCGCCGCCTCCCTGGCAGACGAATGGCCGGACCCGGCCGACCCGGTCTTCCGCTACCTGGGCGGCGAGTTCACCCTGCCGTCCCGCGACGCCCCGGTCCCGCCCGCGGCGCTAGTTCTTGCCGGTGATTCCGGAGTAGTCGGCGACGACGCGGGGCGTGCCGCCGCCCGCGGGCGGGTCGTAGGCGGCGAACTGCTCCAGGTAGCTCGACCGCCGGCCTGGGTCAGCGCCTGGCCGGGGGAGTAGAAGCCGGGGACGGTCAGGTGCAGCGGCGGAGCCGGCCGGCGGGGTGATGGTCAGCTCGGCCGCGTCGGTGTAGAAGACGAGCGCGCCGCCGTCGGTGGTGAGCAGGGCGAACTCCTGCCCGTCGGCGCCGGCCGCCGCCGCGTGCGTGTCGGTGACCGTCCCGCCGCCCACCTTGCCCTGCCAGGTCCGCTGGTCGGCGCGGTCGGCCAGGTTGCCGGGGTCGGCGACGGCGGCCGTGCCGCCGCGCCTGTCCGTCCCGTCGAGCGAGGCGGCGGTCGCCGCGGCGAGCTGGCCGGGCGCGACCGCGACGGCGGCCGCGTCCGGGCTGACCGCGGTGGCCAGGCCGTCGGCGCCGACCGCGACCTGCGGCGCGCTCGCGCCGGACAGCAGGTAGGGCTCGATCGTGTCCTGCCAGGCGCCGCCCGGGGCCGACTGGGTGAACAGCAGGTACTCGTTGGACGTCACCTTCGCCGGGCTGGACTGGAACGCGTTGGCGACCTGGACGACGAACCAGCGCGGCCCGGCGGCCGGCTCGTCGCGCGGGATGTAGTACGTCGCCTGAACCGGGCCGAACGCCGGGTAGGGCGCCGTTCCCGCCGCCTGCTGCTCCTGGTAAAGCCCCGCGTCGATCGCGTAGCTGGACCCCGACTCGACCGTGGCGAGCAGCGTGTCGCTGCGCTGGGCGTTCGCGCTGTTGTTCGACCGTGGTGTACTTGGCGAGCACCGCCTTGGCCTGCGTCAGGGTGAGCGGTGCCGGCCCGTTGCCGCGCCCGACGGCGAGGGTGCCGCGCTGGTGCGGGACGCGCTCCGCGTCGTGGCCTCCGTTTTGCCCGTCCGCACGGCCATGGCTCGGGCATCGCGGACGAGGTGGCCGGGCCGCCCGTGGCCGGGGCGCTCGGCTGGCCCCCGATCAGCAGCACGGCCACGGCGCCCACCGCGGCCCCCGCGGCGAGGCCCCGGCCGGGATCAGCCAGCGCCGGCCGCTTGATCCCGCGGCCGCCGCCGGGGTCCGCCGGTTCCGCGGTGGCCTGGCCGGCTCCCTGAGGCCGTCCGGGTACGGCGCGGGCGGCCACGGGTAGGACGGGCGCCGCTGCGCCGGTGACTCCGCGGGCCCGTAGGGCGCACGGCCAGGCTGGGGGAGGGTCGTGTCGATCTGGTCGTAGCTGAGATCGAACTGGTCGCGCTCATAGGTGAGCGGGCGCCGTGACATGCGCTCGCCGCCGTCTCGCCGTCCCCGGGGCCCGGCGCCGCCCGGCGGCCCGCCCTCGGGTGACTGACGCTCGTCCTCGGCCCTGATCTCGTCGCGCGTCGAGCGCCTGGGCCAGCGGAAAGGGAAGCGGGTAGGGATAGGTCGTGCCATCTGGCCAAGACGGCCGTGGCGCGTCATGCTGCTCGGCCGTCGGGCGGCCGGAGTCCCAGTCGCTCATTATGTTCCCCATGTAATGGCCCGATGTTTGTTTTTCGCCGGACCACTCGCCGACGTGGGTCACGCCGCCGGTCAGTCCGGGCCGTGCCATGCGACTGCGAAAACATCACCGCAGGGTGCGCACAGCAAGCAGCGCAGTGGCCCACGTAACCGAAACGCCGAACGGTGACATGACAGCCGAGCCGGTCCGCAGTGGCTTCGGCGGCCCGTCGGCGAGCACAGGCAATCGCGTGATCTCGGTAGTCCGGCGAATCCGCACTCGCGTTCCTCCGCTCCACACGCTTCCTCACGCAGTCCCCGCGGCTTCGCCTTGCGGCGCCGTTCCAGTAGGGACATTACCGAGGAGTAGAGCGGAGTTCGGCGCGAAGCGGTCAAGACGTAACAGAACCGCAAGACATGGTTACAGCGGCCTCAACGGAAACCGGCTTCCGCGCGACCCGCGCGCGGGAACGTCATTCACGTGACGCGCGGGCTAGTTCTTGCCGGTGATTCCGGAGTAGTCGGCGACTGACGCGGGGCGTGCCGCCCGCGGCGGCGGGCGGGTCGTAGGCGGCGAACTGCTCCAGGTAGCTCAGCCCGGCCTGGGTGAGGGCCTGGTCCGGGGGAGTAGAAGCCGGGGATGGTCAGGTGCAGCGTCGAGCCGGCCGGCGGGGTGATCGTCAGCTGGGCCGCGTCGGTGTAGAAGACGAGCGCGCCGCCGTCGGCGGTGAGCAGTGCGAACTCCTGCCCGTCGGCGCCGGCCGCAGCCGTGTGCGTGTCGGTGACCGTGCCGCCGGTCACCTTGCCCTGCCAGAACCGCTGGTCGGCGCGGTCGGCCAGGTTGCCCGGGTCGGCGACGGCGGGCCTGGCCGGTACCGGTGCCGTCGAGCGAAGCCGCGGTCGCCGCGGGAAGCTGGCTGGGCGCGACCGCGACCGAGGCCGTGTCCGGGCCGACCGCGGTGGCCAGGCCGTCGGCGCCGATCTCGATCCGCGGGGCGTTCGCGCCGGGCAGCAGGTAGGGCTCGATCGTGTCCTGCCATGCGCCGCCGGCGGCCGACTGGGTGAACAGCAGGTACTCGTCGGACGTTACCTTCTTCTGGTTCGAGGCGAAGGCGTTGGCGACCTGGACGACGAACCACCGCGGCCCGGAGGCCGGCTCATCGCGCGGAACGTAGTACGTCGCCTGAACCGGTCCGAACGCCGGGAAGGGCGTCGTCCCCGCCCCCCGCTGCTCCTGGTACAGGCCCGCGTCGATCGCGAAACTGGACCCGGTCTCGACCGTGGCGAGCATCGTGTCGCTGCGCTGCGCGTTCGCGGCGTTGTTTACCGTCGTGTAGCGCGGCGAGCACGGCCTTGGCCTGGGTCATCGTGAGCGGTCCCGCGGCCGGCGCGGATGACGCGGCGCCTCCCGGCGTGCTCCGCGCAGACCGGCGTGCTCCGCGTGACGCTTGGCGTCGCTGGTGGCGCGACCGAGCCGCCAGGCCTCTGATTGCCCTGGGCGTCCGGGTGACCGCTGGTGAGCATGCACGGCGGCGGCGCCCACCGCGGCACCCGCGGCTATGACGCCGGCCGGCAGCAGCCAGCGGCGGGCCGCCGCGCCTGTTTCCCCGGGCGGTCCAGTCCGCTGGGTCATCGGACGGCAGGCCGGGATCCCGCGCCCGTCCATCCGCCGGCCGCCGCCTCTGCGCCACGTCGCCCGTGCCCGGACAGGCCGTTCCGGCGGCCGGCCGGCGGCACGCCATTGCGGTGGTCGTTGTCTGGGCCGCTCGTGTCCTCGTTCCCGTCTGGGCGGGGCGCCGGCGCCCACGGTTCCCACGGACCGGCTGCCGGCATGGCGGCGTCGGCTGCCGGGGCGGCGGCGCGGGCGGCGAGGGGTCGGACACGGCGAAATCGTCGCGTTCGTACGTGAGCGGGTACGGCGCCTCGTATTCGCCGTCATCCCAGCCCTCGTCCGCCTGCTCCCAGTTGTCCTCCGCGGGCCAGTCCGCGTTCGCAGGCACGTCACCAGGTGCGGGCCAGCCCTCGGCGGGAGCCCAGCCTTCGTGAGCGGGCCACGTGTCCCGTGCGGGCTGGCTGGAGTCGGCGGGCCATCCGTCCCGCGCCGGCCATCCGCCGGCCGCGTTCCACTCGTCCCGGTCCGGTGCTTCGCCTTCCGCGCCGTCAGGCAAGTCAGGCGAGTAGGTGGCGCCGGCCGGCCCGGATCGCCGTGGCGCGTCGTGCTGCCCGTCTGCCGGGCGGCCGAAGTCCCAGTGACTCATCGTGCTCCCCAGGTAATGGCCCGTCATCATGTATCACGGGCCATTACCTGGTCTGGTTCACGCGTCTGGCAGGCAGGCCGGAACAAGGCCGTCACCCTAGGTCGGCGGCGCGGCTGACCCCTGGTTCAGGGCCGATTTCCCGGCCGTGTCCTCGTCACCGCGTGGCCGTCCCGGCCACGCGACAGTCAGTGCCTAGCCGACCAGGTGAAGGACCCCGCCGCATGCGACCTGGCGGCATGCGAGCCGGCCTGGGCGGCGCTGGCCGACCCGCCCGCGACGACACCCGCGATCAGCGTGATGACCCCGACCGCCACCGCGATCCTGGTTGTCCAGCGAATCCGCATTCGCGTCCCCTTCGCTCTGCGCACCGTCTTGCCTTGCGCTCGGGCTTCCCCGGAAGCCCTCGCAAAGGGGATATTAACCAGGAACCGGGCGAAAGCCGCGAAGGCGCGCCGATTGGGCAACGGTCCAGTGCCAATTGGGCAACGGTCTAGTACGGCCCGCGTGATCCTTAGGCACCGGTCTTGCCTCGCGGCAACCCCGCGCACCTGCCGGGGACTGCGAATTTGTCCGGAAATGCGTGGCCGTGAAAGGCTGGAGGCATGGAGTACACGCATCTGGGACGGTCAGGTCTGTCAGTCAGCCGGCGTCTGCCTCGGCACGATGAACTTCGGATCGCTGACGCCGGCGGGCGAGTCGCACGCGATCATGGACCGGGCGCATGAGCTTGGCATCAACTTCTTTGACACGGCCAACACCTACGGCCGCCGTCAGTCACCGCCGGGCCAGGTCGCCGGCAGCGACCAGTCGCACGCCGGGTGGACCGAGGAGATCCTCGGCGACTGGCTCGCCCAGGGCGGCGGCCGGCGCGAGAGAACGGTGCTCGCGACCAAGCTCTTCGGTGACATGGGCACCTGGCCCAACGAGGGGAAGCTCTCCGCGCTCAATATCCGCCGTGCCTGCGACGCGTCGCTGCGCCGTCTGCGCACCGATTACATCGACGTGTACCAGATGCACCACGTCGACAGGGACACTCCGTGGGACGAGATCTGGCAGGCGATGGAGGTCCTCGTCGCGCAGGGCAAGATCCTGTACACGGGCTCTTCCAACTTCGCCGGCTGGCACATCGCGCGGGCCTGCGAGACCGCGCGGGCGCGCGGCTACCTCGGGCCTGGTCAGCGAGCAGTCGCTGTACAACCTTGCCACCCGGTGGATCGAGCTTGAAGTGCTGCCCGCCGCCCGCGCCTACGGGGTCGGCGTCATTCCCTGGTCCCCGCTCGAGGGCGGGCTGCTCGGCGGCGTCCTGGCCGCGGAGCGTGAAGGGCGCCGCCGCCTGGCCGGGCGGGCCAAGGCGGTGGTCGAGGCGAACCGCGAGCGCATCGAGGCGTGGGAGGAGCTGTGCGGCAAACTCGGAGAGGAGCCCGCGCACGTGGCCCTCGCCTGGCTCCTGCACCAGGACGGCGTGACCGCGCCGATCATCGGCCCGCGCACGCTTGACCAGCTGGACACCGCGCTGCGCGCCCTGGAGATCCGCCTCGACGCCGATGTCCTCGCCCGTCTCGACGAGATCTTTCCCGGCTACAAGACGGCCCCGGAACACTACGCCTGGTAACACTAGGTCCAGGCCCCAGCCCTCCCTGTCTTGCCGTGACCTCAGGCCGGGGAGCGCCCTACTCGTCCTCGTCGGTCTCCATGACGACGCTGACGGAGTCGTTGGCCAGCAGGAACGAGATGTCCTCGAGCGACTTGGCGATCGAGAACAGCAGGTACGGGACCGCGGCCTGGGCGTCGCCGCTGAGCATGCCCGCCGCGACGCGCAGCTGCGGGCTGTAGTCGGAGCCGAGGTCTTCCTGGAGCTCGTCGAGCAGGCTGTCGTCGTCCATCGCTGCGCCCTCCCGCATCTGGTGGTGCTTGATCCTGGCGCGCCCCGTTTCGAGGTGGCTTGGGAATACTAGTGCAGTCCGGCCGGGCCCGCGCACGCGGCTCAGGCTCGGCGCAGACCGGTTCTACCGGAGTTCCCGCGGGGGAGGGCCTGCCTAGCCCGCGAGGAGTCATCGCGTGCGCGACCCTGGAACCGCGAAACCGTTCGGGATCACCCGTGTCATTTGAATGAGCACCGCGGGCGGGTCTTCGCTCACCTGAGCCCGGCATGAGAAAAGCCCGCGGGCCGGACCCGGCGGGAGGTCGGGTCCGGCCCGCGGGCCGGCGCCCGCGGAACGCGGCGGGTAAACCAGGGGCCCCGTGGTTAGGAGGCGAAGTCGAGCAGCGGCTGCGCCCGCGACGGGTGCCGCAGCTTCGACAGCGACTGCTTCTCCAGCTGGCGGATCCGCTCCCTGGTAAGGCCGAGCGCGCGCCCGATCTCGTCCAGGGTGTGCGGGTTGCCGTCGTACAGGCCGAACCGCATCGCCATGATCGTCGCCTCGCGCGGGGTGAGCGCGTCGAGCGCCGACCGCAGCTGCTCGGCCATGAGCTGCCGGTCGACCAGCTCGGAGGCCTCCGGCGCGTCGACGTCCTCGATGAGGTCGCCGATCGACGTCTCGCCGTCCTCGCCGATCGTGGAGTCCAGGCTGATCGGCTGCCGGGAGGTGCGCAGCAGCTCCTCGATCTGGTCCGGGGTCCGGTCCAGCTCGACGGCCAGTTCCTCCGGCGTGGGCTCGCGGCCGAGCCGCTGGTGCATGTCACGCTCGACGCGCGACAGCTTGGACAGCATCTCAAGCACGTGCACGGGCAGCCTGATCGTCCGCGCGGAGTCCGCGAACCCGCGCTGGATCGCCTGCCTGATCCACCACATCGCGTAGGTGGAGAACTTGTAGCCCTTGGTGTAGTCGAACTTCTCGACCGCACGGATCAGGCCCAGGTTCCCCTCCTGCACCACGTCGAGGAGGGACAGCCCGCGGTCGCTGTACTTCTTCGCGACCGACACGACAAGGCGCAGGTTGGCCTCGAGCATGTGCGACTTCGCGCGCCGCCCGTCCTCGGCCACCAGCTCCAGGTCACGGCGGAGCTGCGGGTCAAGGTCCGGGTCGGTGTCCAGCTTGTGCTCGGCGAACAGCCCCGCCTCGATCCGCTTGGCCAGGTCCACCTCCTGCTCGGCGGTGAGCAGGCTGGTGCGGCCAATCGACTTGAGGTACGTGTGCACCGAGTCGCCCATGGCGGGCGTCTGGTCGTCCAGGTCGACCCCGTCGGCGAACGCGGCGACATCCGCCTCGAGCGACGCCATCTCGTCCTCGGCGAAGTCCGGGTCCGCGTCCCCGCGGCCTGCGCCTTGGCGCGGCGCGCCGCCGTGCTCCCGGCGGGGAGCGGCGGCGGCCGGCTGGTCGGCCTTCTTGGCGCGCGTCTTCTTCGCGGCGGTCTCCGTGCCGGCGGCCGGCCTTGGCGGCCGACGCCTTCGCGCCGCCCGCGGCCTTGGGCGCGGCAGGCTTGGCCTTGCCGCGCGGTGCCTTGAGCTCGGGCTCCTCGTCGGCCAGCCGCACGCCGGCCTCGCTCAGCTCACGGAGAATGGACCGGGCCTCAGCAGGCGTCAGTCCAGCCTGCTCGAACGCCGTCCGCAGGTCCGAAAGGGACAGGTGGCCCTGGCTGCGACCGCGCTGGATCAGGTCGTCCACGCGAGACGAGCTCGCCTCCTCGTCAGCCGAGGCGGCTGTTGCGATCCGCGGCATGAGACACCTCCCTCCTTCTGTACACGTGCGCATAGGATGCGCAGTTCAACATCAACACGACTTAACACGATCCCCGATGACAATGAGTAGCCCCGCTCCGTTTCACCGGCTTTCGCGGGGGGCACTCTTAATTAACGCTCCGCGCCCGGGATTGTTCCCGTTGGCGTCACGTTCTTGCCACCTTTGAGGGCTGCCAGGTCCGGCTTGCCGCTGGGAAGCACAGGGATGGCCTCCGTCAGCACGACCTCGCTTGGGCAAGCGTAACGCGGAAGCCGCGCGCGTACATGCGTACGTAGCAATTCTAGGCCAGGTGGTTCCGCCGGGTCAGCCGGGACCACCACCGCGGTGACCCGTTCGCCCCACTCCGGGTCAGGCCGGCCGACCACCACGACCTCCCGGACGCCGGGGCAGTCCGACAGGACCGCGGCCACCTCGCCGGGACGACCTTGTGCCCGCCGGTGTTGATCACGTCGTCGGCCCGGCCCCGGATCACCACCCGGCCGTCCGCCCGACGAGGCCGAGGTCGGACGTCACGAACTCGTCCCCGTCCGGCGCAGCGCCGCCGCCGTCAGGTCCGGGCCTGCCGTGGTAGCGGTTCATCAGCACGGGCCCGGAGATCCGCAGCCGCCCGTCCTCGCCCGCCCTGACCGTCACCCCGTCGAGCGGCACCCCGTCGTACACGCACCCGCCGCAGGTCTCGCTCATGCCGTAGGTGGTGACCGCGCGCACGCCGGCGGCGCGCGCCTCGTCGAGGACCGCCGCGCCGGCCGCCGCCCCGCCGACCAGCACGCACCGGTACCGGGCGAGCGCCGCGGCGCCGCCCGGCTCGCCCAGCAGCCGGACCAGCTGCGTGGGCACGACCGACACGTGCGCGCACCCGGCGTCCGCGGCCTCGTCCACGGCCCGGGCGGTCGCCTCCGCCGCGATCACGGGCTCGGTCCCGCCGACGATGGACCGCACGAGCACCTGCAGCCCGGCCACGTGCGACGCCGGCAGGCACGCCAGCCACCGCTCGCCGGGGCGGGCCCCGGCCCGGGCCAGGGACGCCCGCGCGGAGTGGCTGAGCGCGCGCCGCGCTCAGCTCAACCCCCTTAGGCTCCCCGGTGGACCCCGAGGTGCCGATGATGACGGCGGTGTCCGGTTCCGTGCCCGGAGATCCCGAACGGGTGCGTGCCTCGCCGTCCTCGTCGATGACCGCGTCCGGCTGGAAGGCGTCGATCAGCTGCCTGATCCTCGCGGCGGGCAGCGACGCGTCGACGGGCAGGATCGCCGGCCCGCTGCCGTCCAGCGCCCGCGCGAGCGGCTCGAGCAGCCGGGCCGCGTCGCCGACGCCGTTCAGCAGCACCGCGTGCAGGCGGCGGCGGTCGGGGTGGTCGCGGGCCGGGAGCGAAGTCACGGACGACTAAGGTTAGACCCCGGACAACGGGAGGTTACGAGTGAGGCAGTGGCAGCCGCGGCACCCCGGCGTGTCGCGAGCACCGCGCTTGCATCAGTGCCGTGCGGCATGAGTGACCTGACCCGCGGCTGCTCGGGACGCTGCGGGCGTTCGCCATCCCGATGCGGACCAGGTTCCGCGGGATCACCGTCCGCGAGGGCGCGCTCATCCAGGGGCCGGCCGGGTGGGGGGAGTTCTCGCCGTTCGCCGAGTACGGGCCGGCCGAGTCGGCGCGCTGGCTGGCCAGCGCGATCGAGTCGGCCACCGTTCCGTGGCCGGCGCCGGTGCGGGACTCGGTGCCGGTCAACGTCACCGTCCCCGCCGTCGGGCCGGAGCGCGCCTACGAGATCGTCGCCGCGTCCGGCTGCCGCACCGCCAAGGTCAAGGTCGCGGAGCGCGGGCAGGCGCCAGGCGAGGACGTCGAGCGCGTCGCCGCCGTGCGCGACGCGCTCGACGCGGCGGGCCCCGGCGGCCGGATCCGGGTGGACGCCAACGGCGGCTGGTCGGTGGACGAGGCGGCGCGCATGCTCCGCGCGCTCGGGAAGTACTCCCTGGAGTACGCCGAGCAGCCCTGCGCGACCCTCGAGCGAGCTCGCGTCGCTTCGTCGGCTTATCGACATTCCGGTCGCCGCCGACGAGTCGATCCGCAAGGCCGAGGACCCGCTGCGGGTCCGGGCGGCCGGGGCGGCCGACATCGTCATGGTCAAGGTGCAGCCGCTCGGCGGGGTCCGCGCGGCCCTGCGGGTGGCCGAGGCCTGCGGCCTGCCCGCCGTCGTCTCGAGCGCGGTGGACACCTCCGTCGGGCTCGCCGCCGGGGTCGCCCTCGCCGCCGCCCTGCCCGAGCTGCCGTACGCGTGCGGGCTGGCGACGATGTCCCTGCTGGCCGGCGACGTCACCGCCGAGCCCCTGGCCGAGGCGGGCGGCGTGCTCCCGGTCCGCCGCCCCGCGGTCGACCCGGACGCGCTCGCGCGGTGGGAGACCGACCCGGAGCCGTGGCGCCAGCGCGCCCTGGCGGCCGCGCGCCACCTGCCGGACGCACCGGGAACGGAACTCCGTACGTTGATAACGGCAACAAGCGCCGCGCGCCCGGCCGTCCGGGATAACAGCAAGAAGCGCCGGGCCGGGCCATGATCGCGAAGACTTGTGCGCGCCATAGCAGCCAAAAGTCTCCGCGGTGCCCGGCGCCTCCGCGCTCCATCCGGATAACAGCAAGAAGCGGCTGCGGCGGCCGCGTGGGGAGGGCCCGGTGAACCCGTCGACGGCGTTCGCGGCGGTGCTCGCGGACGAGCTCGCGCGGTGCGGGCTGCGCGAGGTCGTGGTCGCGCCCGGGTCCCGGTCCACGCCGCTGGCCATGGCGTTCTGGGCGCTTGAGCGGGCCGGGCGGGTCCGGCTGCACGTCAGGATCGACGAGCGGTCGGCGGCGTTCACCGCGCTCGGCCTCGCCAAGGCGTCCCGCCGCCCGGTCGCGGTGCTGTGCACGTCGGGCACCGCGGCGGCGAACTTCCACCCGGCGGTCATCGAGGCCGACGAGTCCGCCGTCCCGCTGCTCGTGCTCACCGCGGACCGGCCCCCCGAGCTGCGCGGCACCGGGGCCAGCCAGACGATCGACCAGGTCAAGCTGTACGGGTCCGCCGTCCGCTGGTACGCCGAGGCCGGCGTTCCCGAGCGCCGCCCCGGCATGGCCGGCTACTGGCGGTCCCTGGCCTGCCGGGCCTGGGCGCACGCCGCGGGCGCCCTGGGCGCCCTGCCCGGCCCGGTCCACCTGAACCTCCCCTTCCGCGACCCCCTCGTCCCGGACGCCTGCCCGGTGCCCGAGCCAGCCCGGTGCCGAGGCTGGCGGTGCCCGAGGCGGCGCGGTGCCCGAGGCCGGCCGGGGCAGCGAGCGGGACGGCGCCGGGGGCCGGGCCACGGAAGGGCGCCCGGCCGCCCGGCGGCCCGGCCTGGCGGCCGACGGCGAACGTCCCGCGCCGGCGGCGGACGGCGAACGGCCCGGCCGGCGGCCGGCGGCGATAACCGGCCGGCAAGCGGCGCCTGACCATGCGGATAACAGCAACAAGCGCGCCGCGTGACCGCCCTGGAGGCCGGCCAGGCGGGGCTCGCGCCGGATAGCCGGGCGGGGCTCGCGCTCGGCATGTCCGCGCTCGCGGACGCCGACTGGCCGGAGCCGCTGGCCGGGCGGGCGGACGGCGCGCCCTGGACGCGGGTCAGCGCGGCCGCCGTGGCCGCGCGGCCCCTGGCAGCTGCCCTGGTCCGAGCGCGGCGTGATCGTCTGCGGCGACGGGGACTACGACGCGGCGGCGCTGGTCGAGCTGGCGCGAGCGGGCGGGGTGGCCGATCCTGGCCGAGCCGTCATCGGGCGCGCGGCGCGGGCCGAACGCCCTGACCGGCTACCAGTACCTGCTCGCCTCCGCCGGGATTCATGGCGGCGCACCGGCCAGAGGTCATCGTCTCCGCCGGGCGGCCGGGCCTGACCCGGCCGCAGTCCGCGCTCATGGGCCTCGCGCGCGACCGTGGCGCCGGCCGTCCGGCACGTCGTCGTCGCGTCCGGGCCGGGGATGTGGGCCGACCCGCAGCGGGCCGCGACCGACGTCGCTCGTCGCGATCCGGCTCACCGGGGCTCCCGCCCGGCCCCCGGCCGGCTGGCTCGGCGCGTGGCTGCGCGCGGACGCGGCCGCGACGCAGGCCGCGGGCGCGGTGCTCGGCGCCGTGGCCCGCGGGCCAGCGCGGTGCCGAACGCCACCGCGGGGCAGCGGGCGTCCCTCGCGGAGCCGGAGGTCGCCAGGGAGCTGCTCGCCGCGCTTCCGGAGGGCGCGCTGCTGTGGTGCGGTAACTCACTGTCCGTCCGGGACATCGACCTGCTGATGCCGCCGCGGGCCGACACCCGCGTGATCGCCAGCAGGGGGGCGAGCGGGATCGACGGCACCTTCTCCACGGCCGCGGGCGCGGCCCTCGCGCACGCCGCCGAGCACCCCGGGGCGGTCGCGTTCGCGCTGATCGGAGACCTGTCGCTGCTGCACGACGCGCCGGGCCTGGCGATCGGGCCCGCCGAGCCGCGGCCCGACCTGTGCGTCGTCGTGGTGAACAACGACGGCGGCGGGATCTTCGAGGGACTGGAGCCCGCCCGGTTCAAGGACGGGGCCGGCGGCGGGCCGCGGCGGCCCGTCGGTGTTCGAGCGGGTGTTCGGGACGTCGCACGGGGCGTCGCTTGAGCAGCTGGCCGCCGCCTTCGGCGTGCCGTACACGCTCGTCGAGCGGCCCGGTGACCTCGCGAAGGCGATCGCCCCGGCCATCGCGGGCACCGGGCCGCGGATCGTCGAGGCCAGGACCGGCCGGGCCGCCAGCGAGGACCTGCGGGAGCGGATGCGCGCCGCCGCGGTCGCCGCGGCGACCGAGACGCTCTAGGCACGGCGGACGCCGCCGGACGGCGACGGCGGCTATCTCTGGGTTGCATTGACGGTCCAAGGATAGAGATGGCGCGAGATGCGGGCAATCCCGTGTCCCCTACGCCAACGTCGACGGCTGCCAGCGCCCGCTCGCCGGGTCGGCGGCGGGACTGCCCGCTGTCGGCGCGGAGGGCCGCCGACCGGGTTCCCGGTGCGGGGCAGCCTGATCGGCTTCTTCACGCCCGGCTGCGCGCCATGTCACGATCAGGTCCCGGCCTTCATCGCACTCGCCAGGGACATGCCCGGCGGCCCGGGCCACGTCCTCGCCGTCATCTCTGACGGCAGACGGCCGGCGGCGGCAGTGCCTGAACACGACGCCGGCCGCCTCGTCGAAGACCTGACGGGAGCGGGTGCGGCTCAGGTGGTGCGTGGCCCGTCGGCTGGCGAGGCCGCGACGGCCCTGGCGGTAACGGGTTATCCGAGCTTCCTGCTGCTCGATGCTGGCGGTCGCGTGGAGGCAGGCGCGCACGGCATCGCCGGCCTTGGCGGCCGCCCGGTCCCGGCCAGCTCACGGTGACGCACCGGACGGCGACGGGCGCGCGGGCCGTCGGCCGGGTGCCGGGGGCCGGTTCCGGCATCTCCGCTCGGGCCGCGCTGCGGTCGGCTCGGCTGTCCGCCCAGTTGGCGTGGACCGCCGCGCCGCTGGGCTGCGTGGCGTCGGTGCTGTTCATGATCGTCAGCGGGGTCACCCCCAGTGCCAATGCGTGGCTGCAGCGCGACATTCTTGACGCCCTGGTGGAAGCACCGGCTGCCGGCCACCAGGCACCGGGCCGGGCACGAATCGACCTGACGCAGGGCCCCCTGCTGGGGCTCGCCATCGCCCTGTGCGGTCTTGCCCTGGTTACCGCGGTAGTGCCGTACGCGCGGCGGTATATCGAGTCGGAGATGCGGCGCAGGCTCGGGTTGCTGCTGCAGGACAATGTCTACCGGGCGATCAACTCGTTTCCCGGGATGGAGCGGTTTGAGTCGCCGCGCTTCGCCGACAAGCTTCAGTTGGTCCAGCAGGTCGCCACCGGCACGGGGAACTCGTTTGCGGGATCGGTACTGGGTCTCGGCCAGGCGCTCATCTCAATGGTCACCCTGGGCCTGACCCTCTACGTGGTCAGTCCGGCGATGGCCGGCCTGGTAGTGGCGGCGGCCGTGCCCGCGGTCAGGGCGCAGTTGCGCAACAGCGGGCTCCAGGTCGGCTTGGCCTGGCGGAACAGCCCCACTTCCCGTCGTCAGATTTTTTACGCCCGGTTGCTGACAGACCAGACGGCTGCCAAGGAGATCCGGCTCTTCGGCCTCGGCGATTTCCTGCGCGGGCGGATGCTCACCGATATGCGGTCCATTCAGCGTGGTCAGCGGGCGCTGGACCGGCGACTGCTGCGCGTCGAAGGCGTGCTTTCGCTGCTATCGTCGGCCATTTCAGCTTCCGGGCTGCTCTGGATCATCTGGCGGGCAGCGAACCATCAACTGCCCATCGGGGACGTGACGATGTTCGCCGTGGCCATCCTCGGCGTTCAGGCGGCAATCTCGGGTGCGGTCATGTCGCTCGCTCAGCTCGCCCAGTCGATGATGCTCTTCAGCCATTACGGCGACCTGGTGTCCATGGGCCCTGACCTGCCGCTCGCCGCCGAGCCCCGGCCAGTTCCCCCGCTCAGGCAAGGCATCGTGCTGCGGGACGTGTGGTTCCGCTACGACGAGGAGCACCCGTGGGTGCTGCGCGGGCTGAGCATGGTTATCCCGTCCGGCGCGGCGGTGGCCGTGGTCGGGCTCAACGGCGCGGGCAAGAGCACGCTCGTCAAGCTGCTGTGCCGGTTCTACGACCCCGTCCGAGGCAGCGTCACGTGGGACGGGGTCGACATCAGGGATGTCGACCCCGCAGAAATGCGGCAGCGCATCGGCACCGTATTCCAGGACTACATGTCCTACGACCTCACCGCGGCCGAGAACATCGGCGTGGGCGATCTCGCCCGGCTGGGCGATCGTGACCGGATCCGCGGCGCGGCGGATCTCGCGGGAGCCGGGGAGGTCGTGTCACGCGTGCCAAGAGGTTACGACACGCTGCTCAGCCGGATATTCTCCGGCACCGCCGACAGGGATAACCCCGAGGTCGGCGTGACGTTGTCCGGCGGCCAGTGGCAGCGGCTGGCCCTGGCCCGCGGCTTCATGCGGGCCGACCGGGACCTGCTGATCCTCGACGAGCCGAGCTCAGGACTGGACGCCGAGGCCGAGCAGGCCATTCACCACAGGATGCGAGCATTCAGAGACGGACGGACCAGCGTGCTGATCTCGCACCGGCTCAGCACGGTGCGTGACGCCAGCCTCATCTACGTGGTCGCTGACGGGCAGGTCGCGGAGCAGGGCACGCACGAGGAACTGATGGCGGCCGACGGTGAGTACCACCGCCTCTTCACGTTGCAAGCCAGCGGATACCAGCAGGAGCCGGTTCCCCAGGGCCACGCTGTGTTCTCAGGTCCCGGGACCTCAGGTCCCGTGACCTGAGAACCAGGCCGAGGCCGCTTCCATCGACAGCAGGTCGTTCGGCGACCGAATCCAGAGGGCCGGATCGTCGCGGATCACGAGCTGTTGCAGGCGGCGTAGCTGAGGACTGGGCGGCAGGCCGAGCTCGCTGGTCAAGGCCTGATGACCATCGCGGTAGACCGCGAGCGCCTCGTTCCTTGCGCCGCGCCGGTACAGCGCCAGCATCAGTTCGCCGCGCAGCCGCTCCCGCAGCGGATTAGCAGCCGACAGCGGCGACAGTTCGGCCACCACGTCGTCGTACCAGCCGAGGTGGATGTCGGCCTCGGCCTTCCCCTCGATCGCGAGCAGTCGCTCCTCGTTGAGGGCGTTCGCGGCAGCCTGAATCGGGTAGGACACCACATCCGCGAGCGCCGGGCCGCGCCATATCTCCAGCGCGCGGGCGAACAGCCGCGACGCCCGAGCGTGATCGCCAAGGCGACCGGCCCGGCGGGCCTCGCTCGCGTTGCCCTGGAAGCGCCTGCTGTCAAGATCGACGTCATCGCTGAGCTGGTAACCGCCCAGGCAGGTCAGCACGGGCCAGCCAGGAGCGTGGCCCCGGCCGACTTCACGCAACGCCTTCCGAAACTCGGAAACGTGCGTATGTACCTTGGCTCTGGCGGTCGACGGCGAGGCGTCACCCCAGAGCGCGGCTATCAGCGCGTCGACCGATACGGATGTCCTGGGATTCAGGGCCAGCCAGCAGAGCAGCGCCCGCTGCTTCATTCCGGTCAGCCGGACCAGCCGATTTCCGTCACGCACCTCAAATGGCCCAAGAAGGCTGATCCGAAGGGTTTCCATGTTTGCCGATGCCGATGCCGGCAGAGGCCGGGCATTGGGCCGCACACGGGGTTCCATAACCTCGTCATGGTCTTTGACCAGCGACGTTACGTCTGGACCTGTGGCCATCATGTCCCCTCCGCATTCGTGGATCAGCCCCATCTATGACCTGCCGTTACGTAGGCACTCGACGCCAGGCCGGCCGTAAGCAAACCGCTCGCGCCGAGAACCACGGAAACCGGTGTTCTGAGGTTATTCGAACTCACGGTTATAAAGACGCTAAGGCGGGGGACGGGTTGCTTCCTGGGAGAAAAAGTTGTTTTCTCCCAGGTCGCGGACTCGACGAATGGCTGGACACGGATCCGGTTCAGGCGGGCTGCGCGCCTGCGATTTCGCGGACGACCCGGATCATCTCGCCGGGATCGAAGGGCTTGGTCAGGTAGCGTCGGCGCCGACGGTCGTCCCGTGGGCGATATCGTCATCTTGGGCGCGGGCGGTGATCAGCACGACCTTGATGTGAGAGGTCTCCACCGCCTTGCGGAGCTGAATCGCGGTCTCCCAGCCGTCGAGGCGGGGCATCGTCACGTCCAGGGTGATCATGTCAGGCGCGATCTCCTGCACCCGCTACAGGCAGTCCTGCCCGTCGACCGCCGTCGCGACCTCGAACACCCTCTAGCCGTAGGTTCACCGCTATAAGCTGCCGGATCACTTCGTCGTCATCCACGCCTGAAGTGACAGGCCAGCGGCCAGAAGCCGGGCGGACGGTCAGCGTAACCGCTCCTACCTTCGCCGTCCGTGCCCGTCCGTGGATTTCACGGCCCCGGAACCCGGCGGCCACGGACGCATAGCGGACGGCGGCGGCCCGAAATCCGGCCTCGAAACGCATAAGCGCTGGTCAGCGGGGGGTGACTCGGGCGGAGCGAGCGGGCTGTAAAACCGTCGGCTCAGCCTACGTTGGTTCGAACCCAACACCTGCCACCACCTGCGAAAACGGCCCGCTAGCTGCGAATTCTCGTGCTAGCGGGGCGTTTCTTCTCTGTCCCGTCGTGTGTCACCTTGTCGCGCTGTAGACCGTCATGTTGCGCTGTCCACGGACGTATAGCGGACGGCCGTCCGTGCGGTTGGTCGGTCGGTCTGGCAGCTACGACGGTCGGTGTGCGCAGTTGCGACGGTCGGTGCGCACCGTCGGCGTTTCCACGGACGGCCACGGACGGGCCGCGCTGGCGGCGTGTCCCGGCTTGACGCGCGCCGCCGAGTCGAGCGTGCATCCCTGTGTGCGCCCGCCCGGCGGCCCGGACACTTCCCGGGCCGGGGCGGCCAGGGAAGGGCGGTTGCGCTGATGACTGGGGTGGTCCGGGAGACCATGACTCTTGCGGGACGGGCGGACCGGGCGCGGGTCGCCCGCGCGTTCGTGGACGGGGTGCTCGGCCCCGGGCACCCGTGCGGGGACGTCGCTGCGCTGTTGGTGGACGAGCTGTTCGGCAACAGCGTCCGGCACAGCGGCTCGGGTGCCGCGGGCGAGACGGTCACGGTCGCGGTCCGGGCCGCGGACGGCGTGGTCCGCGTCGAGGTCACCGATCTGGTGGGCCAGGGGTGCCGCAGCCGCGCCCTTCCGGTAGTGAAGCGGAAGGCGGCCGAGGGCTTAGTCTCGTGGCGCCGCCTTGCCGCCAGGTGGGGGTGGCGGCGACGCGGTGGGCGGACGGTGACGTGGTCCGGGATACAGGCTTTATTGCGGCCGATGCAACATTCCGGGTGTCCGGTAAGGGCTTGAACGCTTAACGTGACGGTGCCGAGGTCGTGACACCGGTGATTTCGGGTGTTGAGCTACGGCGACCAGGCGCTTACTCTGCATGCATCAATGTTGCGGCGGATGCAACGGGGGTTCGCGTGAGCGCTGAGGAATTGCCAGGCTGCGCGAGGCTGAACTGACGAAGGGGCGGTTCGCCCCGGGGACTACCGCGGCCCGTATCGCCTGAGATGGTCCTCGGTGGCTGTGATGATGTCGGCCGCCTGCTGCATTTGGGCGACCCTGGTTTTCAGGGTCCGGTCGTAGAAAGGCATGACGTCGGCGGCCTGACTGAGGGACGCTGCCGCGTTCTGGAACGCGCGGGTGCTGAAGACGTCGGCTGCGTGCGCGAGCCATACCCGGGAACTCCCCTGCCTGGCCGTCGCCCAGGGCGAGGCGAAGGTCCGCCAGGCCCTGCGCGGCAGAGGCCCGTTCACCGAGGTCTGGCGCGGCCGGTGGCAGGCCGGGCACCCCGGCCCGGCCCTGCAGCGCTACCTCGTCGTCCGGGCCGCCGGGGCGTCGGAACCCGCCGCCATCCGCTAGACCAGCCTGTAGCCCGGACACGGAGGACCGTCATGGCCGATGCCGTCCTGTACCGGCAGATCGTGGACGTGCTGCTCGCCGAGCATGAGAAGAGCACGCCGCCGCGCCCCCGCGACGAGCAGACGGCCGGGCATCTGGCCGTCGCCTGGGGCCTGTACTGCGAGGTGCACCGCCTGCCCTGCGACGCCATGCTGCTGGCCGAGGGCCCTCGACCGCGTCGTGCCCGACCCGGTGAGTTGCGCGGGCGGCCGGGACTCGCGCCCGGTGCGCAGGTAACGCCCGGTCCGTGAGCGGGGCGGCCGGCGTTAGCAAGAACAGTCGGCAACACGCGGCCAGCTGGAATGACTGGCGTAATCGCTGCATCGGCCCGGCATCGCTGGCGGTCCCTGAGCAGGGACTGGGTGCCTGGAGCGCGGCTTGCGCCTGGCTGTTGGCGTGCGGATCTCGTGGGAGGCTAAGTCTGTGGATTTCTTTTGGGTGCAGCTCTTCTGGAGGGACTTCCGACCAGGGGCTTTGTCAGATCTGCGTGCTGGTGACGAAATGCTCACCTTCACCATTGTGTACACGGTTTGCCTGGCGGGAGGTGCCGCGGCCTGGTGTGCCCGTGGGCTGTGCGGGAAACTTGCCACGTAAGCGTCGCTGACCCGGGAGTGCCCATGGATCCGAGTACAGTCATCGCGATCTGCTCGACCGTGATCGCTACCGGGGCCTTGGCCGTGTCCGTCATCGAAGGGCGCGCAGCGAGGCGGCACAACCGTGAGTCGGTACGGCCGCTTCTCCAGCTCTGGCATGTGCGCCGCGACGGCTCGGCGGGCCTTCAGCTACAGAACTGCGGTCTCGGGCCTGCGGTCATCACCCGGACGCTTCTAGCGCTCGACGGTAATGCCGCTGGCGGCTGGAACCGGACGGACGCCGCGGGGATCTACGCGATGTGTGATCCGCAGCTGAAGGCGACAGCTTCAGTGAAGCTCACCGCGCTGCTTGACGGCCGGGTGATTCCCGTAGACTACGACGGCTCTCTTCTAGGCCTCAACGATTACGATCCGTACAGTGATCCCGTGGGTTTCTGGGAAGTGCTTCAAGCCCGGGTCTACCTCGAGATCCACTACGAGTCGCTGTACGGTGAGCGATTCGTTGCATCCATTGGCGAGCGAAGTCCCGTCCTGCCTGCTGGCGCCAGTTGACCCGCAGGCGGTAAATTCCGGCCAGGAACAGCCGACCTCATTACACAGCCGGTCCGGCCGCGACCAGCCGCCCGCCTCGTTGAGCCGAGGCGCGGGGACCATCGGCGGAAGGGTACCTGGGCGGCGGCCGAGACAGGAGTGCCGGCTGTCCTGATCCCGCATTGGGTGTGGCTCGCTCACACGGGTGAGGGTGGTCAGGCGCCGAGTGCGTACTCGCCCTGCATGGTGCCGGGATAGAGCCGCTGGTGCTCGCGGGCGAGGTGGAAACGCCAGTACTCCTCGAAGTCGCCGTTGCTGATCACTGCGCGCAGGGTGAGGACGGCCTCGGCGCCGTCCAGGCCCCATCTGGCGCCTCCGATGTCGAGGCGGTCGGCGATGAGGTGCCGGCATGCTCCCTCGATGACGCCGGTCGCGATCGGCCAGCCTTCCTCGAGGGCCTGGTCGTAGCGCAGGTACTCTGCCGGCGTTCAGGTAGCGGACGCACGCATCGGCGTCCTTGCCCGCTGCCGGCCAGGCTGGCGGCACTCGCCTCGGCGGTGATCTCCTCCGACGCCCGGGCGCTGTCGCCGGCCAGGACCGCGAGCGCCCTGGCCGCGACCCAGTCCTCGGCGGCGGGGTCGCCGGCCTCGTGCAGGCTCCAGGCAGCCTTCCATATGTACTCGAGCACGTGGATCATGTCGATCACGACGTGGATCTCGGCGCCGCGGCGGGCGGCCTCGGCGCGGATCAGGTCCAGCTGGTGCTCGGCCCCGTCGACCAGGACGACCCAGGTCCGCAGGTGGCCGGGGTCGCGGGCCTCGGCCTCGTCGAACGCGGCGGCGATCACCTCGCCGGGTCCTTGCGGACGGACCCGGCCAGCCACTTGGCCAGGGCCTGGGCCCGGGCCGGAGCGGGCGGGCGCCGTCGGCCGCCGGGCGGGGCGATCAGCGTCGTGCGGGCGGCGCTTCGCCGGCTCGGCGTCGTAGACGGTGACCAGGGCGGCCATCCGTTGCGGTTCGGCTTCTCCCCGGCCGACAGCCGGGTGCGCATCTTCCCCAGCCGGGCGGCGGCCTTCGCGGTGGCGGCCCGCAGCGCCCCGGGCCGCATCACGATGCCCTTGCAGTCGGCGGACAGGACCAGCAGCGTCGCCGGCGTGCACGGCTCCGGGACCCGGGCGGCGTAGAACGCGGGGATGTCGGCGGCGGCGCCCGCACGGACTCCTCGAGCTGCCGCTTGCCGATCACGGTCCCGCACCGGCGGGTGACCGCGGCGTGCGCGGCGTCGAACGAGCCGCGGGCCGCCTCGAGCGCGGCCAGCTTCGCCAGGGTATGCGAGTGCCGCCCGGCGGGCAGCGACAGGGCGGCGTCGGCCGGGGGCAGAAATTCGCCGCTCCCGGGCAGCGCCAGGCGCACCGGGTCACCCGGACCGTGCCGAACAGCGTGGCCAGCAGCCTGCCGTGCCCGGTCTCCAGCCGGGTCCGGGTGATCCCGTCGGTACCCGTCGCGGAGCGCGCTGCTCCCGGGCCTGCTGTTCTTCCCGCGCCCGCAGGTCGTAGTGGTCCTGCAGCAGCTGCCGGATTACCTCCCGTCCCCGCTCGTCGAGGAGGTCTTCCAGCTCGCAGGCCGTGAGCCCGGCCGCGGCGGGCCGGAGAGCTCGGCGGCCAGCGCGGCGAACATGGCTTTCGAGACGGCGAACGGATCATCAGGGGGAACCGCGCAGTACGCTGCCATGAGGGTTCTTCTTCCTTCGGTCCGGATTGGGTAGCACCTCCGAACTTAGGAAGAAGAACCCGTTACCGTCCGGGTTTCACTGTTTTCCCTGCGTGATCCGGCAGGGTGAACAGGCCGCCGGGCACCCCGGCCAGCCAGCCCCGCGCGGCCAGCAGCTTCAGCTTCGACCGCAGGCCCTCCACCTTCGCCTTGTCCGTGGTCAGCCCCGCCGCGGCCGCGAACTCGCCCGCCCGCAGCGGGCGGCCCGCGTCGGCCGCCACTTCCAGCAGGTCCTGATAGGCCCGCGGCAGCACCGACGCCTCAGCGCCTTCCTGCCACGGCGGCACCGTCACCGCCCCGATGGGCGAGGCCGGCCCGGTTCCCCGCCGGCCCTGCCGTCCTGCCCGGCGGCCGCGCCGCGACGGCGGGCTCTTCCAGCACCCGCGTGACTTCCTCCCGGGCGATCACCAGCCGCGAGGCCTGCTCTTCCGCCCTGGCCAGGTCCTCCGACAGCTCCTCGATCCGGCTGCGCAGCCGGTCCGCCTCGGCCCGGGCAGCCGCCTCCCGGCGCCTGAGTTCCTCGATCAGCGACCCCATCCGCGTCTCCTTCCCCGTACACGACGGGAGACGACATCGCCGATCACCCGGAAATCCGGCAAAGCTCCAGGTCAGAAGTCCCTTCAGACGAGCTGCACCCATTTCTTTTCAGGGGAGGGGCGCTTCTGGCTGCCGCGTCAGCCGGCGCGGGTCGTCCACGGCTCGGTGGTCTTCGGGGAGGACGGGGTCACCTTGAACCTGGCGGACTCGCTGCACGGGCCAGTCCCGCTGCCGGGTGGCGGCGCCGGGGGTTCCCCTTCCGAGGTCAGCGAGCCGGTGACCCATGGTCCTGCCCTGCTCGATGGCCGGGAGGTCAGCTTGCACGAGGCCCGCGGGATGAGCTGGCCCGTTGACGGCATCCAGGAGACCTGGCGGTCGAACTTCCTGTTTACCGGAGGGCTCACCGACGGCGGCCGGTTCACCCACGTGCAAGTCGTCTTCGACTGCCTGATGCCGTGGGTTCAGCCCGCCGGGGTCGCCAGCGGAGGATTCGGCGGTGCCGACGTGGTGATCGACACGCGGCGGATCACCGTCGACGAGGCGGTCCTCGACGACCGGACGAAGGTGCGGATCTGCACAGGAGTGGAAGGGCGCCAGGATCACGCCTCGGTCCACCTCGACCAGTGGGTCGCGTTCGAGGTGACCGGCCTCGCCAGGAAGGCCAAGACTATCCGGGGCGTACTGGATGACTGGGTGCGCCCGCTCCAGAACCTGCTGGTCGTCAGCCTCGGGCGGCCCGTCCGGGTCGACCAGTTGTCCGTGCGGCTCCGCGGCCGGCCGCCGCAGGCGCCTTTGCTGGACGTCGCCTGCCAGCTGATCCAGTCCCGGCCCGGGAACCCGCCCAGGGCCACCGACATCACCACCTACACTGCCCCGACGCTGCTCACCTACCGCGATCTGAAAGCCGGGGACGCCCCGGCTTCGTTCGCCGACCTGGTTCTCGCCTGGTTCGGCTTGCTGGAGCGGCACGCGGACGTGGTCACGGACTTGTGCGGTCCTTACTACGCTCCCTTCATCTACAGCGGCCACAGGTACGCCTCGACGTTCCAGAGCGCCGAGGCGCTAGCGCACGGGCTCTACCCGTCACGGCAGAAACCGAAGAAGGAACACCAGGCGCGCGTCGACGCGGTCACCGACGCCCTCGACAAGGCTGGCCTCGACCCGGACAACCGTGACTGGGCAAGGCGGGTTCTCCTAAGCCGGAACGACAAGCCGTTGCGCCAGCTGATCGAGGAACTGGTCGCCGGGGCCGGAGAGATGGGAACCCAGCTGACCCGTGCCGCACCCCGCTTCGCCGAGGAAGCTGCCAAGGCCCGGGCAGGCGTGTCTCACCCTGGCACCGAGGGCCCGGACGTCATCAGGCGGTACTGGCTCGGCGAAGCCATCACCTGGATTGTCCGCGCCCATCTGCTCGCGCTGCTTGGCATTCCGATAACAGACACCGCGGCCAGGGCTACCGGGCGGGCTTCATTCAAGAATGTCCTAGCCGGCCTCAGAGTTGACAGGCACGTCCCCGCCGCGCGTACCTCGGGCTATCATCACGGAAACTGCCCCGTGACCCACCGAACTCAGGCGACAGCTGACCGTTGCAGGAACAGGTAAGCAGTCCGCTTCCAGCCAGCCGGGAAAGCGCGCAAGCCCCCGCCGCCAGATGACGCTCCGGCGCGTGATGCGCCTCGGAGAGCTTGGCCTGCTTGGATGCGGCACTGGCGGCCGGGGCGGAGCGGCGGGCGCGTCTGCGGGTTAGCGCGCCTGGCGTGTCTCGTCTGTGCTAGCGAGGATGCGCCACCTGCAGCACTCCTGTTTCGAAGCCTCGCCGCGCAGGGCACGTCCCACCAGACCTGGGCGCCTGCCCGTACGCTCATGCCTGTAACGGCGTGTGAAACCGGAGGGCACATGGACGGCGAGTTGTGGGGGGACGCGCGCGTCACCTTCTCCGACTGGAAGGGCACCGCGCAGCTTGACGAGCGGAAGACGGTGCCGTGGCAGGGGCTGGTGGGTACGGTCGGCCTTGACGCAGACAAGTGGCAGGTAGTCGGGTTCAGCATTGGCGGCGGCGAGCACGGTTTCAACTTGCGGATTGCGGCCGCGCCTCGCGATGTCTGGGAGAACTACGACCGCGATGGTGGCGGCGAGATCGAAGTGACCGAGTTCCTGGTTCACGACGTTGATCCACTGGAGATCTTGGGCCAGATGACGCACATGTTCGAGTTGAAGATGGTCATTCGCGGGCTGAGCGGTGACCAGGTGCGGGTCAGGGCGCTTTCTGACCTGCCAAAGGAGTCGTTCGCGGACGAGAATTTCGGGCCGCAGGACTAGCGAGGCGGTCTAGTCGCCCCCAGCCTGCGGCGCATCCGCTGGAAGGCGTACTGGCCCTCGGCCGGCGACCCGGGCTGAGCGTCGCGTGCTCTGCCCGGAGCGGGATTTCGCACCTGGTGCGGTCCGCGGTGCCCTAGTCCACCCTGTGCCCGTCCCGGTCCTGCGCCGAGCCTTGGTGGTCGGCCCCGCGCCGTCCGTGCTCGACCCGGATTCCCTAGTGCTATCGGCCGAGCAGATTTCCGCCACCGCTGGCGATAACGTAGCGATTGCCTGAAACAAGGTACGCGAGAGCTGCCCGAGCCGTGGCGAGCTCATCCTCAAGGCAGTATCCAGGAAATGGAAGCGCGTAATGCCGGTAGGCGGTACTCACTTTTGCCCATTACTGCTTGCCACGTACACGAGCCAGCGAGAACTGGCAGACGTGTAGCAGCCCGGTGCCCCGGGGGCGGCCCGAACGGGTAGCAGCCCAGTTCGCGAATGTCGAGCTGATGCTCTTCACCCCGTACACCTAGTACGCCCAGCTCGGCGGCAACCCGCTAGAGGTAATTCACTTAGGGAAACTGGAGATCGAAAACATAAGGTGAGGCGTCAATTCCGGTTGCAAAAATATAAGAAAGCTCGACACTCTGAATAAGCGAAAGATGCTCGTCGGGAGATTGCTCTTCAGGATTACCTGCAAAGATAATGTCGACCCATTCGCGGGTCGCCGAAGACCACATCGCGAGCTTGTCGGGCGGCCAGTAGACCCAGATACTGTCAAACTCGTCATAGCTGCTCATGTCGGGCATGCAGGGGCCTGCTACCTGAGCCTGCGCGACGTCGACCGCGAAGTGATCAAACGGGTGCGTAATGAGAAATACATTGCGGGAGTGGTGAGGCGGAGTTTTCGAGGCAAGTGACCGCGCTGCCCTCGCTAGCGTCGGGTGCGCGTCGTGCATCACCTCGGCCGCCGACCAAAGGCGCAGGTCAAACGGAAGCTCGACCTCAATGTCGGAAGCGCCGCCGCGCTCCAGGATGCTCAGGGTCCGCCGGAACGCACCAGGTAGCGACTTGATCTCGAAGGCGGTCGGGCCCTCAAAGGGAAACCATGACTTTTCAGGGTGCGAATCGAACACGAGGTCAGCCCCGCCGTCGCGGTCGAAGCCCGATGGCATGCAACCAAATAGGCCGCACAAGAAAATTGCTGCCAGGTGCTCGCCTGATCGAACCTTCAGGTGCGCGCGAGCATCCTCTTGGCTGGCCAGTTCCCTGGCAGCATCATGGAGAACTTGCCCGACGACCAGCAATGCAGGCGTTCCGCGTTCCATGCCTTCGGTCACTGCTCGCCCCCTCGCCCCGGGTTAAAAGTACCAGGAGATGTCCTCGGTGCCGATTCTTTTACCTTCGGGCAGAAGCGCCCCGCCATAGGTGGACGCGAGTGTTTCTCGGCGAGGTCGTCGATGGACCGGGGAGGTTGAGCGGCACTTTCGTGATAAGCAGTGGCTGGTCAGGGGTGCTCCCAGTGGGCAGCTACTGCTGGAGATGCGCCGCGCCGCCCAGGAGCTGACTGGCGAACTGGACTGGTCTCCTGCGGACAGTGAGTTGGCTGAGCGGCTTGGCGTCACCGTTGATGACCAGCTCGACGCGGGCCCCGGGCCGCGGCTCGCTCGTCTCCTGGCGCTTCGTCCGCGCCCGCGCCTGGGAATATCGCACGGTCCAAATAAGTGCTCTCCGCCAGTACTATCGCACGGCTGACATCTCGCCTTGCCTACGGATGGGGCCGCGGAAAAGTACCTGCAACGCGGCAGTTCGCCGCGCGGTCTATCCCATGAGAGGTCTGCCCGGAGTCCTCGACCAGCGCGAAGTCCTCCTGGCGGCGCTGAATCTCGAGCCGCCCGGCGAACAGAACCGCCTAGTCGTCGCCCGCTTATACGGCGGCTCGGCGTGGGCTGCTGCCGCGCTGGGCTACGTGCGCTCGCCAGGTAAGGACGCGCAGCGACGAGGATCCCGCGTTCCCGGCGTCGGCGTTGGGTCTGAGTCGGCGGCATCGCGCTGCCAGGGACGCTCCTGCCGGCCCGACGCGCTGACTTGACGCCAGCCGGCGAGTCTCGCGCGTTCATCAGCGTCCCGGTTCACATTCAGCCGTGAGCCCGGCACAGGCCCGGCCCTCAAGACGCCGACGAGACGGCGGGCGCCGAAGCACCGCTGCCGCCGGGGACGGGAGCAAGCTGCCGCGGGCACGGGAGCTAGGAGGAGGACGCCATGGACGAGACCGCAGCCAGTACGGCTGAGGATGCTAGGGGCGGCGCTGCGGCGCTACCGGCTGGAGCGGGGATTCAGCCTCGATGACGCAGCCGCGATGCTCGGTTGCGACCGCTCCAAGATAAGCCGGATCGAGACGGGGACGCGGGGGATCCGCTCCCATGACCTGCGGGACCTGCTCGCCGAGTACGGCGTGAGCGACAGCGAGCGCGACGGCCTGATGGCGCTCGCCCGCCCGCACGGCACCGGCGGCTGGCAGGAGGACTACGCCGACGTGCTATCGCGCGCAGCCCGGGAGTACCTGTGGCTGGAGGCGGCTGCCTCGAAGGTCTTCGTGTACGAGGGCCAGCGGGTGCCGGCGCTCCTGCGGGCCGAGGGCTACGCGCGTGCCATCGCCGAGCACGATCCGCTCGTCCCGGCGGGGACCGCGGGCAAAGTCGCGGACGCCATGGCCGCGCGCCAGCGGGCCGTCCTGGGCGCCGAGCAGCCGGAGCTCGTCATGGTGATCGGCGAGGCCGCCCTCCGCCAGCAGGTAGGCGGAGCGAAGGTCATGCGCGCCCAGCTCGATCGCCTCGCCGCGCTGAGCGCGGACAGCGACCGGGTTACCATCCTGGTGCTCCCGTTCGCCAGCGGCGCGCACGTGGGGGCCGGCAGCGGGCCAGTGACGATCTTCGGCTTCGGGCAGGCCCCCGGTCTTGGCGCGGTCCACCAGGCGGGCCTTTCCGGCGGGATCTTCCTTGACTCGCACCGGGGACCTCGACGCCTGCGCCGTCGCGTTCACGCGGCTGCGGGCCTCCGCGCTCAGCACGGAAGACTCGGCACGGCTGCTGTGCCGGATGGCCGGGCGCTGATTCTCCGCAAAACCCTGGCTGGCCTGTCGTCACGTGCCCGTCGACCTCCCCGCACCAGGGAATACCGCACGATCCGAATAAGTGCTCTCCACCAGTAATACAGGCTTTATTGCAACCGATGCGCGGTTCATTGCCTTGGGACGCTTCTAGCAGTGGCTTTTCCGAAAGCGGTGTTGGCCGGCTGCGAGGGGCGCGGCCACGTCGGCTACCAGGCGATGGTGAATGTCGTGGCGGTCCGCGCCATCTGGACCGCGCCGGGTGGGGTTCCGGGTTCGGCGGGCACGCGGGTGGCGGTGATGAGCGGCTCGGCAGGGCGGCGGGCGTCCCATTCGGCGAGGATGCTGATCGCGGTCTCGGCGAGCGCGGGTGCCGGGCCCGCGGGCGTCGATCTCGAGTTCCTTGGTGCCGTCGCCGCGCCTGCCGGGTGGTGATCCAGGCGAGCGCGCCGCCCTGGTACAGCCCGGCTCCGGCCCAGCGCAGGGCCGGGTCGGCGAGGCCGCTGCTGCGGGCGGCCGGGGTGACCGACAGTCGGCCGAAGCAGGCGCCTGCGCCGTGGCCCTGGGCGATCATGGTGAGGAGCCACAGGTGAGGTGCAGCGCGGGCTCGTGGCGCTTCGCGCACGCGGACTCCCCGTCCAGCGCTGGTCCGGCTGGCGGTGGAGGACGCCGGACAGGGCAGCGGGGTCGGGCTGGTCGGCGGCGTCTACCTTGAGCGCGGCTCCGGCCTCCAGCCTGATCTGCTGCTCGGCCTGCTCGCCGCTGCCGCGCATGGCGACGAAGCCGCATACGCACGCGAGTCGGCGACCATGGTGTCGGTGCCGGTGCGGCGGAGCCCGAGGTACCGGGTCAGTCCGCTGCCGTGCAGGCGGACGGGAGCCACGATGCGGCCGTCGGTGGGGTTGAGCTGGTCCCACCAGGCGGCGGTGATGTCGGTTGCCTCGGCGGTGACGATGATGCGGTCGTAGGGGGCTGTTCCCGGTGGCCGAGCGCGCCGTCGCCGGTGATGACCTGGACCTGGGGGTAGCCGGCGCGGCGGAGGTTCGCGGCGGCCTGCCCGGCGAGGCCGGGATCGTACTCGATGGTGACGACCTTCCCGCCGGGGCCGGTGAGGGATGCCAGCAGCGCGGAGTTGAACCCGGTCGCGGCGCCGATCTCCAGCACCGTGTCTCCGGGGCTACCCGCAGTTGTCCGAGCATCTGGGCGACGAGGTTCGGCGACGACGCGGAGCTTGTCGAGCTGCCGTCGGGGGCGCGCTGGGTGACCACGGGCGTGCGGCTGTAGGCGTCCTCCAATGGGTGCCCCGGGAGGAACTCATGGCGGGAAACGGTGCGGAACGCCAGCTCGACGCCGGGGGTCTGGAACGTCCCTCTGCCGCTGATCCAGTCGGCGAGCTGGTTGCGCAGCTGCGTCGCCCGGTTTTCGTCTGCGCTGTCCGTGGTCGCTGTCACGGCACAGACTGTAGCGGCGCTTCAGGCGGCCCGCCGGAGTTGAGCGGCGTGCCCGCGGTCGGCTGGCTGCGGGGCCGGGTCGTTCACCACATCCGCGACACCACGGCAAGCATGGGTAGCCCGATGTCCTGGGCCGTGGCGGTCTGCCTCGGTCGGACCCGCGTCATGGCCGCCCGCGAGCGCCAGCCGCCAGCCCGCCGCTTGGACGCCGCTGACCGATGACTGGGAAGGGGCCTTCCCCGGCGACCGGCCCCGTATTAGGGCCTTCGCCGGGTACCTGAAGGCGGCATGGAGGGCAGCGACCCCTGAACGGGGATGATCATGCTTCGGCGGTGACGACGAGCCGGGCGGTGGGCGCCAACTGGGAGGCGTCGCCACCGCGCTAGCTCGCTCCTCCAGCTGGGGACGTCGCTACAGTTCTCGCCATGGGGGAACAACTGGTGCTGCCCATTGCTCTTCAGCGTCCCCTTCACCTGACGACGGCAGTCGTCAGAGGTTCCGCGTCGGCGCGCGCACCCTGGTGGCCGGTGAGTGCTTTGACTCGTACTGGCGGTTCGCTGCCGAGCGGATGCGGATCTTCCACCAGCGTGCGGCTGGCATGCCAGGACCGTGGACGGATGACCCGGTGCTGTCGCGGCATAAGTTCACCAATGTCTACCGGGCCGCCGACCGGGTCTCGCAGTACCTGATCCGTGACGTTATCTACGCCGGGCCGCAGGACCCGGAAGAAGTCGTGTTCCGCGTCCTGCTGTTCAAGTTCTTCAACCGCATCGAGACGTGGGAGTTGCTGTGCGAGCACCTCGGCGGGATGCCCTCGTGGGAGGGGTACTGCTTCGCCGTCTACGACCGCGTCCTCGGTGATGCGATGAGCCGTGGCGAGCGCGTGTACTCGGCCGCGTACATCGTCCCGAACCCGGCGTTCGGCGAGGCACGCAAGCACGGGAACCACCTGCGCCTGATCGAGCACGCCATGACCATGGGCCTGCCCGGGAAGGTCGCGGAGGCGGCAGGGCTGCGCGAGGTGTACGAGCTGCTGCTCGGGCTGCCGTCGCTCGGCCCGTTCCTGGCCTACCAGTACGCGATCGACCTGGCCTACTCGGCGGTGACCCGGGCGGATGAGTCCCAGTTCGTGGTCGCGGGGCCGGGCGCGCTGGACGGGATCTCCAAGTGCCTCGCCGACACCGGCGGCCTGCCGGCGGCTGAGGTCATCGCGTGGATGCGCGACACGTCACGCGGGCACTTCGAGCGCCTGGGCCTTGAGTTCACTGACCTGTGGGGCCGGTGGCCGACGCTGATCGACTGGCAGAACGTGTTCTGCGAAGTGTCGAAGTACACCCGCGCCACCCACCCGCATGTCCGGGGGGTGTCTGGCCGGACGAGGATCAAGCAGGAGTTCCGGCAGACCCCGGTGCCGATCGACTACCGGTTCCCGCCGAAGTGGGGGCTGCCGGCCGAGCGGACGGCCCAGGTCCGCCCGGGACCGGGCCGGTGAAGAACAGGGTCCTTCTGCCGCAGGTCGCCGACGAGGACGCCGCCGCCGTTGGCCCACACGGCCGCGCAGGCAGCTCAGGCCCGTCGTGATGGCGTGCGCCCACTCGTCTGGCGTCTTGCTCGGAGACTTCCAGCGCGTAGGTCATCTCTCGGACGACCCGCAGGAGGCTCGCGTCGGGTGGCCGGTTCGCGTACCAGCCGTGCGTGCGGGCGTGGCAGAACACCGCCCACGCGATCGCCTCGTCGGCGACCGCCGCCCGGCCGCCGTCTTCGACATGGTCAACGCGCGGATCGGAGCGCCTCTTGATTCCCGCCAGCCCGCGGAAGACCGGTGACCAGCCGAGGCACACGGCGTGGGCGAGGTGCAGGGTGTCGTGCCACCGGTAGCCGGTCTCCGACCAGCTGTTGTCCGTTAACGGGTCGCCGGTCCGGACGCCGTTGACCGTCATCCGGACGACCTCGCCGAACGGCCCCGGCTCGGCCGTGAGCACGATTTCCATGTGCCGGGGGATCTGCTCCCCGGGCGGGAAGCCGTCATCGAAGAACTCTCGCATGATGCTGCTGTCCCTGCGGTGGATTCAGTTCAGGTGCTTCCAGGGCGGCCCGGCAGGCCTCAGAGTCGCGCGGTGGCGGGCACGCGGCCCAGGACGGGGACGGGCGTGAATGCCTCGGCGCGCGGGACGCCGATGCGCGCGCCCCAGAGCCGGGAGAGGGTGTCTGCCATGGGGCCGAAGTGGTCGTCGATGGGCTGGGTTCCGGCGTGCGCGGCGAGTGCCGCGCACTTCTGCTCGTAGGTGCCGGTGATGTCGATGATCACGGGCGCGCTCACCGGGCCGCTGAGGGTCAGGGAGTTGTAGGTGTCGGTCGTGTACACGCGCAAGGGGCGGCCGGTGGCGATGACCGCCTTCGGCAGGGCGGCGAGCACGGCCTCCGCCGTCTCCCGGTGCTCGGGGTGGACGTCGGCGAGGGGGTGGGTGATCAGCACGTCGGGCCTGGACGTCGGTGATCAGGTCGGCTACCGCCGCTGCGGAGACGGGGGCGGGGAGGACGACGAGCCTGGCGCCGAGGATGGCAGCGCCGGCTGCGGCCTCGGCCATCCGGGCGGCCTCGTGCTCGGTGACCGCGAGGGTGACGGGCGCGTCGCGGGCGTGCAGGGCGAGCGTGCCGCCGGCCCACAGTTCCGGGTCGTCGGGGTGCGCCATGACCGCGAGGACCGATGCCGGCTGGCCCGGCGCGCTCACCACAGGGTCCCGTTCTGCTCTGCTGGGGGGACGCGCTTCCACAGGCCGAGCTTCTCGATCACCTCGGCCGGGCGGGGCAGCGGCGTGGTCGCCAGGCCGGTGATCGGCCCCGGCGGGCACGGGCACCTGGTTGTTCATGCGGATCATGTCCCGCCAGGTGAGCACCTGCTGCCAGGCGCTGGTGATCGCGGCGCCCTTCCGGCCGGCCAGCCGCCCGGAGGCGGGCAGGTCGTCCAGGGTGAGGCCGCCGTCCAGGAGGGCGGCTGCGGTCTTGGCGCCGATGCCGCGGACGCCGGGGATGTTGTCGGATGCGTCCCCGGCCAGCGCCCGGTAGTCGGCGAACTGGGCTGGCGTGACGCCGTGCCGTGCCCGCACCTCGGCGGGGCCGGTCAGCCTGCTGCCCGCGCGCCGGGCGGTGTTCAGGACCCGCACCGAGCCGTGCCCTGGCCCGGCGTCGCGCAGGAGCTGGTAGTAGTCCTGGTCCACGGACGCGATCAGCACGTCGCGCTCCGGGCAGCTCGCGGCCAGGGTGGCGATCACGTCGTCGGCCTCGGCGTCGTTGATCTCGACCCAGGTGATGGCGAACAGGTCCAGGCCCGCCTTGACGGAGGGCAGGGCGCGGATCGGCTTCAGTGCCTCGCCGTCGGCGGGCCGGTTGGCCTTGTAGCCGGCGTCGGTCTCCTTGCGCTGCGCGGAGCCGTCCTGGCCGTCGAACACGACGACGACCTCGGGCCAGCCGGGCAGTTCCTCGTTGATGCCCTTGCGCAGCAGGGCGAAGAACATGAACTCGGTCGTCAGGTCCCGCTTGTCGTCCGGGTCGCGGGACCAGATCTGGGCCGGGGTGCCGAAGCAGGCCCGGAACAGCAGGTTGTGCCCGTCGACGAGCAACAGGGGAACACCGGTCATGGGTTAGAGCACCGCCTTCAGGAACGCCGAAGCCACCTCGGCAGAGCGGTAGTTCCGTGACCGGCAGTACGCTGCTCCACACGCCAGGTGATAGCGTACCGGGTCGGCGAGCAGGTCCCTGGCTGCTTCGCGCAATCCGGCCGGTCCCGCGTCCGGCGGCACGAGGATGCCCGCGTCGGGGCCGATCAGGGCGGGCAGGTTCCCGGTCGCGTGCGCGATCACCGGGGTGCCGACGGACAGTGACTCCAGGGCGAGGTTGCCGAACGTCTCGCGGGCCGACGGGACGACCGTGACCGCCGCGCCCGCGAGGAACCCCGGGACCTCCCGCCAGGCCAGCGCGGGGAGCAGGACCGTTCCGCGTGGCCTGCGGCCAGCGCCCGGCACTCGGCGAGCAGGGCGGCCTGGCTTCCCGGTGCCGCCTCGAACCCGGCGCCTGCGAGCACTACTTCCGTCGGCCTGCCGGGCACCAGGGGCGCGGCTGCCAGCAGCCCGGTGACGCCCTTCTCCGCGCCGAGCCTGGCGACGGCCCTGACCGGGCCGTGCAGGCGAAGCTGCTCCCGCTGTTCCCGCCCGGGGGGCGTGCCGCCGGGATCGATCAGCAGCGGGTTGGGCACCACCTGCCAGGTCGTCGACCCGGTAGCCGCGGTCGCGGGCCTCCGACAGCACCGATTCCGACGGCGCGATGACCTGGTGGGCCGCCGCGAGCGCCGTGCGCAGGTCGTCGTCGTGGCCGACGACATGGACGGCGAGGACCCGCCGGGCCGGGTGACGTACCTCGCCGGCGAGGATGCCGAGTCCCCACAGCGCGTCAACGTAGACGACGACGTCCGCGTGATGCTCGCGCAGCGCCGCCTCGATCTCGCGGGCCAGGGCGGGGCCAGCGGACCTGATGGCGTCGCGGAGGGTGCCGTCGTCGCACGGGAACGCGACGGGAAGCCTGGTAAGGGTGATCACGCCGGGGTCTGGGCCTGGCTGGGGCGCGGCGGTGATGATGACCGCCTGGTGGCCGAGCTGGCGCAGCCCGGATGCCATGGCGGCGACGGCGCGTTCCATCCCGGCGGGCTCGTCCGGCCGGTAGGACGCCAGGACGAACGCGACAGTGACCGGGACAGCCGGGCTCCTCATGCGACGAGCGCCTGTCCGGGATCAGGCAGGCGCCGGACGGGCAGCCCGTCCGGGGGGCGGGCTTCCCAGGGGAAGACGACCCACTCTCGCAGGTCGTCCCAGACCGTGAGGTCCGGTCGGCACGGTGATCCCGCGTTGCGGCACAAGGTAGCCGTGACCAGGGCGGCCCCGGGCGCGGCGATCCGCGCGAGCGCGCTGGTCACGGCGGTGAGCGTCGCCCCGGTGCCGCAGATGTCGTCCACGACGAGGACCCGGCCGCGCACCGGCCCTGCCTCCGCCGCGTCGCAGCAGACGCGGCCGGTCGCCTCGCGCGTACATGGCGTCGGTGGGGTTGTGCCTGGCCTGGACCGTGCGGACAGGGACGCCGAGTGCGGCGGCGATGTCGCGGGCGGGCTGGGTGCCGCCCCGCGCGATGGCGATCACCGCGTCGACGGGGCCGCCCCTGGCCGCGGCCCCGGCGAGAACGGCTGCCGCGGTCGGCCGCCTGGCTTGCGGTCATCTGCCAGGCGAAGTCGCGGTTGAAGGCGCGGCTGGTCACGCCGACCCGTCCGCGCGTGGTCAGGGCCAGGTCCCCGGGCCGGGCCAGGGGCCGGGCCGGGCTGATCGCCAGGGCTCCCGGCGCGTTGCGCCAGACCTGCCCGTCGGCGCGGATGACGGTGAACCCGTCGGCGGCCTCCCGCGTCCGGAGCCGGACGTCTACTCCCTCCGGGACCCGCAGGCTGCTGACCAGTTCCGTGGCGTCCTGGTCGGTGAGCATCTCGCGGCTGGCGAGTTCCTGCCCGCGGCCGAGGGGCAGCATCTGAAGGAACGTCACGCCTGTCGCCCCGGCTCGCGCCGCCAGGTCGACCATGTCCTGGGCGCGGGACGCGGTCGTGGCCATGAGCACGGACTGGACCTGGACCGGTATCCCGGCGGCCCTGCTCGCGGCGATGCCGACGATGGCCCGGCTGAACGATCCCTCGCCGCGCAGCGCGTCGTGAGCACGGGGGTCGGGGCCGTCCAGGCTGACCCGGATGGCGTCCACGCGGCCTGCCAGCTCGGCGGCGCGGCGGGGCAGGAGCCAGCCGTTGGTGGTGACGCTGACGGCCAGCCCGCCGGCGGCCAGGCAGTCCGCCAGCCGGGGCAGGTCGCGCAGCAGCAGGGGCTCGCCGCCGGAGATGTCGACGCCGAGCAGGCCCGAGGCCGCCAGGACGCCGGCGGTGGCTGCCCTGCTGTCCGCGTCCCCCTCGGGGACTGTGGTGTCGTCCAGGCAGTGCGGGCAGGTGAGGTTGCACCGGACCAGCGGGGACCAGCACGCCGAGACCGGGACGCTGCGGCCCAGGCGGGCCGGGTGGACCGCGGGCCACTCGCGCGCCTGCTCGTCGTCCAGTGCCTGCCGGCCCGGGGGGATTCCGGGCGGGGCGAGGCGGGTCGCGCCCGTGCACGGGTCGTAGGCGATCACCTGCCCGCCGGCAGCGTCGATCCGGAAGACGCGCCGCATAACCGGGTCACCTCGCAGTCGGCCAGGATCGCCTCGGCCTCGCTGGAGAACGCGTCCGTCCGGCCGCGCGGCGGCGGTTCCTCCAGCAGCTCGCGGTACAGGGCGATGGTGGCGGGCCAGGTCGCCAGCTTGGCCTGCCAGGACCCGGCCTCGTCGGGCGGGTTGACGTGGTAGCAGACAAGCTGCTCCAGCGGGGCGACCATCAGGCCCGCGCCGATCAGCGCCGCGCCGACGTAGGTGTCGTCGCAGCCCCATCCGGTCTCGTCGAAGCGGCTGCTGAACCCGCCGACGTCGGCCAGCGCCCGGCGGGGCACGGCCACGAGCGCGGTGACGACCATGCGGGGCAGGTCCCAGTCGTGGAACGTCCGCCCGTAGCCGAGCTGCCGGAACCCGTCGGTCGCGCGCAGCGGGCTGGCCTCGATCGGCTCGTCCAGGGTGATCCCGGTGTACAGCAGCCGCTGCCCGGCGGGGGCGCGCCAGCGGACCCGGTGGTCGGCCTCCAGGTCCGCGGGCCACGGCGGGCGGGCGGCCCGGCCGCCGGGGGCCGGCTGCCAGGCGATGTTGTGCCGGAACCCGGTCAGGATCAGGCCGTCGCAGGCGCGGGCGGCGATGTCCGCCAGCCCGTGGGTGG
>CAVTKQ010000047.1:0-45353 GCA_963735315.1 uncultured Actinomycetota bacterium | reverse complement strand
GGGTGCGCGTGTGGGCGATGAGGACAGCCGGTGGATGCGGCTCGCGGTCTCGCTTGCGCGGGCAGTGCCCGCCGTCGGATACCGCGTTCTCGGTCGGCGCGGTCATCGTGGACGCGGAAGGCGCCGAGCTGTCCCGCGGGTTCTCCCGCGAGGGCGGCGACCCGGTGGTGCACGCCGAGGAGGCGGCGCTCGGCAAGCTCGCCCCCGGCGAGCCCCGGCTGGCCGGGGCCACCATCTACAGCACGCTTGAGCCGTGCTCGCAGCGCAAGTCCCGGCCGCGGACCTGCACGGAGCTGATCATCGCGGCCGGCCTGCGCCGGGTGGTGATCGCCTGGCGGGAGCCCGCCCTGTTCGTCGCCGACGCCCAGGGTTACGAGCTGCTGTCCCGCGCCGGGCTCACGGTGACCGAGCTGCCAGCAGTTCGCCGCGGACGCCATCGCGCCGAACCGGCACCTCGTCCGCTAGCCGGGTACGGCCGTCGCGATCCGGTCATTCCTTACCGGTGCGCCTGGTCACTTCCCTGTGGTGCGCCAGCGACATACGCTACTCACCGGTAGATTAGAGGGAGATCACCGCGCACGGGGGGAACGGCGTGGCAGTTCTACGACTCGGTGATAAGGGGCATCATCCATGGAAACGACGACCTTCACCGCGCTGTGCGAACGAGCGGGCCGCTGGTGGACGATTCGCGTTCCCCAGATCGAGGGCCTGACCGCGCAGGTGCGGAGCCTTGACCAGGCCGAGGTCGTGACCCGGCAGCTCATCGCGCGTACCCTCGCCATCCCGGCCGAGTCGATCAGGATCGACGTCCTTCCCGACGCTCCCGCGCCCGTGGCGCACGCGCTCCAGGTGAGGCACGCCGCGCGGCAGGCGGTGGAGGCCGCGACCCGGGCCACCAGGGAAGCGCTCGACGCGCTCGCCGGCGAGGGAATCGCCTTCCGCGACGCCGCGACCATGCTCGGCCTGTCCGCGGCCGAGATCGAGCAGTACGGGCCCGGCCGCGGGCGGCGACGCGCCCGAGCCGCCGGCGGTGACCGCGAGCCCGCTGCTGCCGACCGCCCATTACCCGCTTGGCCCCGGTTATCTGCTTGGCTCGGTGCGGTCGCTCTTCTAGGGTGTTAACCGTTGTGAGTAATGAAGAGATTATTAAGCGGATCGACGCCTACTGCGACGCCCAGCCACGGGAGCGCGCCCGCGCCGAGGAGCACGGCCCGCTCGTGCTGTTCGTGCCCGCCGGGCCCGGGTTCCCGTACTACGCCCGGCCGCGCGCCGGCGACCGCGGCCCGGTGACCGCCGCCGACGTCCAGGCCGTCCGGGCCAGGCAGCGGGAGCTGAAGCTTCCCGAGTCGTTCGAGTGGATCGAGCATTCCGCGCCGGAGATGGCGGCCGCCGCCGCTACGGCGGGCCTGCGGGTGCACCGGCACCCCATGCTCGTGCTCGGGACACTCGCCCCTCCCCCGCCGCTGCCGCCGAGCGCGTCGGTCCGGATCGTGGACGCCGACGATCCTGAGCTCGTCCAGGCGTGGGCGGTCCCCGGGGTCGCCTTCGCCCACGCGGGCAGCGAGATCGGCCGGGCGGGCGTGGTCGAGCGCGACAAGCTCGCGGCGGACCACGACCCCGCGTCCATCGAAGTCGTCCGCGAGCGGCTGCGCGCGGGCCGGTCGGTCCTCGCCACGGCGTCCGGCCCGAACGGGCCGCTCGCGTCGGGGAGCTACCAGCACGTGGACGGGGTCGCGGAGATCACCGGGATCGGCGTGCTGCCCGCCAGCCGCCGCCGGGGCCTCGGCGCCGCCGTCACGCACGCGCTCGCCGCGCACGCCCGGGCCCGTGACGTGACGACCGTCTTCCTGTCCGCCGCCGACGCCGACGCCGCCCGCATCTACACGCGCCTCGGCTTCCGCGAGATCGGCACGGCCATGATCGCCGAACCTCCCGACGCCTGAGCCCCGGCCCTGGCGCGGCTCCTACGATGGCGGGGTGACGCAGGAGACTAACGCAGGCCGGCCCGGGCGCCGCTCGTACCCGAAGGGGGTGCGGCGCCGCCAGCAGATCCTGGACAGCGCGATCACCCTGCTCGCGCAGCGCGGCGTGGACCGGGCGTCGCTGCGGACGGTCGGTGAGGCGATCGGGGTGTCCCACACCGCGCTGCGCCACTACTTCTCGTCGCGGGACGAGCTGCTGGTCGAGGCGTACCGGACGCACGAGGCCCGGGCGGCGCAGGACGCGCCCGCGACCGGCGAGTCCGCCGTCGGCCTGATCGTCGAGGCCGCCGAGCGGAACCGCTCGATCCCCGGCCTCGTGGAGCTGTACGCGACGCTCACCACCGACGCGCTGCAGGAGCAGCACGCCGTGACCAGGGAATTCGTGCGCGACCGGTTCCGGTCGCTGCGGGAGGCCCTGGCCGCCATGATCGAGTCAGGGCAGCGGGCCGGCCGCATCGCGGCGGACATCGACCCGCTGGACGCGGCCGCGCTGGTGATCGCCGCCTCCGACGGCCTGCAGATCCAGTGGCTGCTCGATCCCGACGCGGTGGACGTGGGCCGCTCGCTGTCCATCCTCGAGCGGCTGCTCCCGCGAGGTCGCCGCGCCGGGCCAGGCGGAGTAGCCGCCGCCGCGGATTTCGCCTCCGCCCGGCCCGTGATACTTTCCACTGGAAGGTTTTCCGAGCGGAGGCAAGCCGTGTCCTCATCATCCGCCCGCCCGGAGCTGGCCCGCTGGCGCCTGGCGATCACCGCCGCGTTCGGGCTCGGCGGGATCACCATCTCGGCCTGGGGCCCGCGGCTGCCGGCCATCAAGGCGGACCTCGGCGTCGGCACGGCCACGCTCGGCCTGCTGCTGGCCGGGGCGACCGTCGGGGCCATCCTCGGGCTGCTCGCCTCGACCCCGCTCCTGCACTGGCTGGGCAGCCGCCGGGCCGTCGCGGGGGCGATCCTGCTCATCGCCGCCGCGATGACCGTCATGGGCCTCGCGCTCATCGTCGGCTCGGTCCCGCTCCTCGCGGTCGCCTTCGTGATCACCGGGACGGGGGTCGGCACCTCGACGTGCTGATCAACGTCGAGGGCGCCGCGGTCGAGCGGGCCGCCGGGCGCACCCTCATGCCGAGCATGCACGCCGCCTGGTCCATCGGCGCCGCCGTCGGATCGGGGATCGGCGCGGCCTGCGCCGCCCTCGGCATCACGCCCGCGGCGCAGTTCATCGGCGAGGCCGTCCTCATCGCGGCGGCCGCGCTCGGGGTGGCGGCGGGGATCCCGCGCGGGGAGCGCGCGCCGGCCGAGCAGGCGCCGCGGGACCGCGGAGCGAGGCTCCGCCAGTGGCTGCGCGGCTGGCTGAACTGGCAGCTGCTGCTCATCGGCCTCGTCATGCTCGGCGTCGAGCTCGGCGAGGGCTCGGCGAACAGCTGGCTCACCCTGGCGGTGCGGAACAACCACGGGCAGACCGCCGCCGTCGCCGCGCTGTTCTTCACCGTGTTCGCCGCGTGCGAAGGGCTCACCCGGATCTTCGCCGGCCCCGTCGTCGACCGCCTCGGCCGCGTGGCGACCATCCGCCTCACGACCGCCCTCGGCGTCATCGGCATCGTGGCGTTCATCCTGGCCGGAAACCGCTGGATCGTCCTGCTCGGCGTGGTGCTCTGGGCGGTCGGCGTCTCCATGGGCTTCCCGCTCGGCATGTCCGCGGCGGCGGAAAGCGGGCCCGACCCGGCCGCGCGGATCAGCGTCGTCGCCTCGATCGGCTACTTCGCCAACCTCGCCGGGCCGCCCGCCATCGGCGCGCTCGCCCAGTCCGCGGGCCTGCTCAACTCGCTGTGGCTCATCGCCGCCCTGTTCGTCGCCGCGTTCGCCGCCGCCGGCTCGCTCCGCCCGCGGCAGCCCGCCCCGGAGCCGGCGTACGCCTCCCGGCCCGACTCGGTAGGCTGACCGACTGTGAGTGAACGGCTGCCGCAGGGAATCCGGGAGATCGCGGCTGAGCAGGTTGAGCGGCTGGCGGACGTGGTGGCCGCGCTCAGCGACGCTGACCTCGTCGCCCCGACGCATGTGCTCCGGCTGGCTGGCGGCGCACCTGCTGGCGCACGTGCGGCTCGGGCTGGCCGAGCAGGCCGCGAGCTTCGCCGAGCCTGCCGGGCCCGGGGACGTGACCGACCGGGACTACGTGAGCTACTGGCGGGACTGGCCGCCGGGCAACCGGCCGGCCACGCTATGACGCGGTCCGGTTCCACTGGGCGAGCGCCAGCGCCTACGCGACCGCCGACGGCCTGCGGCGGCACCTCGCCGATACCGCGCGGCAGGCGGCGGGGATGAGCCGGCAGGCGCCGGCCGGGCTGTTCCGGCTGCAGGGGCACGTCATGGAGGCCGAGGACATCCTGGCGATGTGGACGGTCGAGTGGGTGATCCACCAGCTCGACCTGACCGCGTACCTGCTTGGCAGGCGGCTGGGCCCGACGGATGAGGCGCTCGCCCTCGCGGTCCGCACCATCGACGAGCTCACCGGGAGCCCGGTCCGGCCGCCGGCCTGGGACCTCGCCAGCCTACGTGCTGAAGGGCACGGGCCGCCTCCCGCTCGACGACGCCGAGCGCGAGTTCCTCGGCGAGCGCGCCGGGCAGTTCCCCGCCCTCGGGTAGCGGCCGTTCACCGCCCGGCGGGGCGGCGGGCCCTGGCCAGGGCGGCCGGGGTCAGGCCGGACAGGGCGGCGCACTCGCGGGTCAGGTGGGGCTGGTCGGCGTAGCCGGTCGCCGCCGCGAGCCCGGCCAGGTCCGGAGGCTGCGTCGGCGGCGTCGAGCAGGCGGACGAAGCGCTGGAAGCGGAGGATGCGCTGGAGCGTCTTCGGGCCCGTAGCCGATCGCCGCGTGAGAGCGGCGGCGGAACTGGCGCTCGCTGAGGCCCACCCGCCCGGCGATGTCCTCGGTCCGCGCGGCCGGGTCGCGGAGCAGGGACGGCGGCCGCGCTGATGGCGGGGTCGGGGCTGCTGTCCGCGACCAGCGTCCCGGTCACGTCGAGTATCCGCGCGGCGGCCTCGGCCGGGCTCAGCGTCGCGGGCAGGCCGCGCGCGGCGTCGCCGCGGAGGTCGGCGAGGGGAACGCGCTGGTCGCGGAGCTCGCTCAGCGGCAGGCCGAGCACCTGGCCGCCCGCCGCCGGGCGGAACCGGACGCCGACGAAGACCGTGCCCGGCCTGGTCTCGGTGCGGACCGGCCCGGTGTCCGGGCCCGCCACGTACGCGCCGACGCCCTGCTCCCAGATCAGGTCGCTGCACGCGTCGGGCAGCACGAGGCGCCGGGTGATCGTCGCCGTCGGGGACGACGCCGCGCCCACAGGCACGCCACCGGGCCGCGCAGCGCGGCGGGCGCCTGCCACTCCGCGTACCCGGGGGCGAGCCAGGCACCTGGCGGTACCCAGCTCACCGGCGATGGCCTCATGACTTCCAGGATGCCACGCGTAGGATCCGGGCATGGACATCAAGGACGCGACGCTCATGATGCTGAGCGAGTCCGCCGGCCACCCCGCCGTGGCGTCGATCGCCCGGTCCGTCTACGAGCGGCTCGCGAACGAGGAGCCGGTCGACTACCGGCTGCTCGACGACCTGATCGGCGAGGCCAGCGGCAAGGGCGTGCTCCGGGCGCTGCACGCCAAGTACAGCCCCGCCGCGTACGAGGCGATCATCAGCGCCGATCCTGGCCGAGATCGGGCGGCAGAAGCCGATCAGGTCCCGGCGGTACGCCGGGCCCGGTCGACCCGGAGGCGACCCGCTGCTCGCGAGCACCTGGCCGCCGCGCTACGCTAGGGCGCGTCACCGCGCGCGGACGCGGCGGTGGCCGTTTCGTTCAAGACGGCGCGGCGCGAGCGCTGGTGAGATGGCCGCATGAACAAGACTCCAGACTTCGACGCGGCGGCGGACTTCCTCGCCGCCAGCGCGCGGGTGCTCGACCGGCGGGTGTTCGAGCGGCTGTTCTCCGGCGGCGCGGCCGAGCCGGTGCGGGACGCGGTCGCGGCCTACCGCAACGCGGACGGCGGGTTCGGGCACGCGCTCGAGCCGGACTGCCGGGCGGCGGCCAGCCAGCCGGCCGCCGTGGAGATGGCCCTGCGGATCATGGACCTGGCCGACGCGTGGGACGAGCGCCTGGTGCGCGACGCGATCGACTGGCTGGCGGCCATCGCCCCCGCCGAGGGCGGGGCGGCGTTCGTCGTGCCGTCCGTGTCCGAGGGGCCGCACGCGCCCTGGTGGGTGCCCGCCGAGGGGCACCCGGCCTCGCTGATCCAGACCGGGCAGATCGCCGCGCTGCTGTACGCGCACGGGTTCGCGCATCCCTGGCTGGACGGCGCCACGCGGGTGATGTGGTCGGGGATCGAGCGAGCTGACCGAGCCGAACGGCTACGAGATGTTCGGCGTGCTCGCCTTCCTTGAGCACGTGCCGGACCGGGAGCGCGCCGAGGACGCGTTCGACCGGGTCGGCCCGCTGCTGCTCTCGTCCGGGCTCGTCGCCCTCGACCCCGAGGCCGAGGGCGAGACGTTCGGCCCGCTCGACTTCGCGCCGCTGCCCGGCTCGATCGCGCGCCGCCTGTTCGACGCGCCGACGATCGAGGCGCACCTCGACCACCTGGCCGGCGCGCCAGCGCGACGACGGCGGCTGGATGTTCAACTGGCCGTCCTGGTCCCCCGCCGCCGAGGCCGACTGGCGCGGCTTCATCACCGTCGACGCCCTGCGCGTGCTGCGCGCGAACGGCCGCGCGTAGGGCGGGGTCAGGCCGGTAGCACGGCGTCAGCCGTAGAAGAGGCGGTCCATGACCTGGCGGGCCCGGCGGCCGGTGCGGCGGTAGTCCTCCTCGAGGGCCGCCGCCGGGGTGTCGGACCAGGACGAGGCGCCGCCGTGGCCCGCGTGGTCGGGGTCCGGCTCGGTCGGCTTGTAGCCGAGGAGGCGGGCGACCGCGGTGAGCTCGTCGTGCCTGGCCGGGAGCGTGTCGCCGGGGCGGCCGCGGACCAGCATGATCGCGTTCCTGATCCGGGCGGCGAAGCGCCAGGCGGCGCGGAGCGCGGCCGCGTCGGCGCTCTGCGACCAGGCCGGCGTCGACGGCCGCGTCCAGGGCCGCCAGGGTCCTGGTGGTGCGCAGGCCGGGGACGGCGTGGCCGTGCTGCAGCTGCAGCAGCTGGACGGTCCACTCCACGTCGGACAGGCCGCCGGGGCCGAGCTTGAGGTGCAGGGCGCGGTCGGTGCCGCGGGGGATGCGCTCGGCCTCGACCCGCGCCTTGATCCGGCGGATCTCGCGGGTCGCCTGCTCGCTGAGGCCGCCGGCCGGGTAGCGGTACTGGTCGGCGAGCGCGATGAACCGCGCGCCGAGCTCCGCGTCGCCGACCGGCGAACTCGGCCGCAGCAGCGCCTGCCACTCCCAGGCGGCGGCGCGCCGCGCGTAGTAGGCCGCGCAGGCGGCGAGCGAGCGGACCAGCGGCCCCTGCTTCCCCTCCGGCCGCAGGTCGGCGTCCACGACCAGCGGCGGGTCGGGCGCCGGGATCTGCAGCAGCCGGCGCAGCTCCGTGCCGACCGCCTGCGCCGCGTCCGACGCGAGCCGCTCGCCGCCGGCGTCCAGGCCGGGGCAGCGGGTCGTGCACGAAGATCACGTCGGCGTCGCTGCCGAAGCCGGACTCGTGCCCGCCGTACCGGCCCATCGCGATCATCGCGAACCTGGTCGGCAGCGGGCGGCCCAGCTCCGCCTCGACCTTCGCGATCGTGGCGGCGAGCACGGCGTCGAGCGACGCCGTGGTGATCGCGGTCAGCGCCTCCCCCGTCTGCGCCAGGTCGATCAGGCCGAGCACGTTCGCCGCGGCGACCCGGAACAGCTCGCGGCGGCGCAGCGAGCGGACCGCGACCGCGGCCTGCTCCGCGTCGCCGTCGTGCCGCCTGGCCGCGGCCATCATCTCGGCGCGGAGGGCGTCGGCCGGCTTCGGCACCAGCTCGGCGTCGTCGGCGAACAGCGCGACGGCCTCGGGGGCGCGCAGCAGCAGGCCGGTCGCGTACCGGCTGGAGGCGAGCACGCAGGGCCATCCGCTCGGCGGCCTTCGTCTCGTCCCGCAGCAGCCGCAGGAACCAAGGGGAATCGCCGAGGGCCTCGCTGACCTGGCGGAACGCGAGCAGCCCGGCGTCCGGCTCGGCCGCGTCGGCGAACCAGCCGAGCAGCACGGGCAGCAGGGTCCGCTGGATCGCGGCCCGGCGGCGCAGCCCCGAGGTCAGCGCCTCGATGTGCCGCAGCGCGCCCGCGGGGTCGCGGTAGCCGAGCGCCTCAAGGCGGGCGCGCGCCGCCTCCGGGGTGAGCCGGGCCGCGCCCGACGGCAGCTTGGCCACCGCGTCGAGCAGCGGCCGGTAGAACAGCTTCTCGTGCAGGCGGCGGACCCGCTGCGCGGTCCTGGTCCACGCCTCGGTGAACGCCTCCTCCGGCGGGACCGCGGCGCGCCCCGTGCTCCGGGGCCCGCGCCGCGCAGGGGCACCGGGGGTGCCGGCGGTGGAACCACGCGCACGTTCGGGATGACGGACTGTTGAATTTGCGCCGAGCGCGCGGCCGAGCCGCCGCAGCACGGCCGGGTCGGTCGGGCAGCGTGTGCGTGCGGCGCAGCTGGTAGAGCTGGAGCAGGTGCTCGGTCTGGCGCAGGAACCGGTACGCCTGCGCGAGGTCCTCGGCGTCGGCGCGGCCGACGTAGCCGCCGTCGGCGAGGGCGGCCAGGGCCGGGAGCGTGGCGGGGACGCGGAGCCGGTCGTCGTCGCGGCCGTGCACGAGCTGCAGGAGCTGGACGGCGAACTCGATGTCGCGCAGGCCGCCGGGGCCGAGCTTGAGCTCGCGGCCCGCCATGTTCTTCGGCAGCGTGTCGACGACCCGGCGGCGCATCGCCTGCACGTCCTCGACGAAGTTCTCCCGCCGCGACGCCTCCCAGACCAGCGGCGTGACCGCGTCGGCGTACCGCTTGCCGAGGGCCAGGTCGCCGGCCGCGGGGCGGGCCTTGAGCAGGGCCTGGAACTCCCAGGTCTTCGCCCAGCGGTCGTAGTAGGCGAGGTGGCTGGCCAGGGAGCGGACCAGCGGCCCCTGGCGGCCCTCTGGCCGCAGGTTCGGGTCGACGGGGAAGAGCGAGCCTTCCGGGGTGGTCCGCTCGCAGGCCCGGATCAGGCCGGTGGCGAGCCTGGTCGCCGTCTTGAGCGCCGCCTCGTCGGTCGGCTCGCCGCCGCCGGCGTCGTGCTGGTACGGCTCGGCGACGAAGATCACGTCGATGTCGCTGGCGTAGTTGAGCTCGCGGGCGCCGCACTTGCCCATCGCCACGACCGCGAACCGGACCGGCGCGGAGTCCGGCGGGCAGCTCGGCGCGGGCGATCGCGAGCGCGGCCTCGAGGACCGCGTCGGCGAGGTCGGCGAGTTCCTCGGCCACCTCGTCCACGGTGGCGTCGCCGGTCAGGTCGCGGGCCGCGAGGTGCAGGAGCCGGCGGTGGTAGGCGGCGGCCAGCTTCCCCGCGGGGTCGGGGCTGGCGCCGACCGCGAGCTTGCCGCGGCGGCCGACGGCCGGGCGGCGCCGCGGCCTGGCCCGCCGCCGGGCTCCGCGTCGTCCGGGTCGGCGCGCCACGGCGCGGAGGAACTCCGCGCGGACCGCCTTCGCGTCCAGGCGGCGGCTCGCCTCCTGGCCGCGCAGCACGGCGATGTCCTCGGGGTGGCGGACCAGGTGGTCGGCCATGGCCTTGCTGACGCCGAGGACGGCGGACAGCCGCGTCGCGGAGCGCCGGGTCCGCCGACAGCGCCCCGATCAGGCCGGGGTCCCGCTCGGCGACCTGCGCCAGGCCGGCCAGCGCGAGGTCCGGGTCGGCGGCCTGGGCGGCAGCGGCGAGCACCGGGTGGCCCTCGCTGGTGATGCCGAGGGCGGCGAGCTCGCGCTCGGCCCTGGGGACGTCGGCGAAGCCCATCCTGCGCGAGCCAGCCGGACAGGGAGGTACGCGCGCCGCTCACGGTAATGAGCGTATACCGGCTAGCTGACCTGCCGGGAAACACGCCCGTAACCTGCGGGTCCGGCCGGCTGCCGCGCGCGTTCCTGGCGGGCTCACCGCGGGTTCCGCACTGGTTCCCCGCGTGTGATAGGCATTGACGCATGGTGGATCTCATCCCGCGCAGCGTGCTCTTCGGTAACCCCGAGCGGACCAGCCCGCAGATCTCCCCGGACGGCGGCGCGCTGGCCTGGATCGCGCCGCGCGACGGCGTGCTGAACCTGTGGGTCGCCCCGATCGGCGGGGAGTCCGGCGTGGACTGGACGGCGGCCCGGCCGGTCACCGAGGACACCGACCGCGGCATCCGCGCGTTCGCGTGGGCGCGGGACGGGCGGCACGTGCTGTACGTGCAGGACGTCGGCGGCGACGAGAACTGGCGGCTGTACGACGTCGACCCGGAGTCGCTTGAGCGGCGGGACCTCACGCCGTTCGAGGGGATCCACGCGACGATCATCGGGACGTCGAAGCGGCGGCCCGACGAGGTGCTCGTCGGGATCAACGCGGACAACCCGCAGCTGCACGACGTGTACCGGCTGCACCTGGCCTCGGGCGAGCTGGTCAAGGAGATCGAGAACCCCGGGTACGCGGGCTGGCTCGCCGACGAGGACCTCGTGGTCCGGTGCGCGATCGCGCCGCTGCCTGACGGGTCGTTCAACGTGCTGGTCCGCGACTCGGGCGCGGACGAGTTCCGGCTACCTGCTGACGATCCCCGCCGAGGACGCGACGTCGACCGACGTGGTGTCGTTCAGCGGCGACGGGCGGTCGCTGCTCATGATCAGCGCCGCCGGCTCGGACACCGGGCGGCTGACCCGGGTCGACCTGGCCACCGGCGAGTCGACGGTCCTCGCCGAGGACCCGGAGGCGGACGTCTCCGGCGTGCTGCTGCACCCGGACACGCGCGACCCGCAGATCGTCATGGTGCTCAAGGACCGCATGACGTACGTCGTCCTCGACCCGTCGGTCGCCGACGACCTGAAGGCGGTGCGCGCGCTGCACCCGGGCGACCCGAGCTTCTCCGGGCGGAACGAGGCGGACACGACCTGGCTGATCGCCTTCAACGTCGACGCCGGGTCGGTCACCTACTTCATGTACGACCGCGCCACGAAGACCGGGCGGCTGCTGTTCTCCGCGCGGCCCGCCCTCGCCGGCTACGAGCTGGCGCCCATGGAGCCGTTCTCCTTCCCCGCACGGGACGGCCTGGTCATCCACGGGTACGTGACGTTCCCGCCGGGCCTCGGCCGGACCGGGCTGCCCGCCGTGGTCGACGTGCACGGCGGGCCGCAGGTCCGCGACACCTGGGGGTACAACCCGGAGGCGCAGTGGCTCGCCAACCGCGGCTACCTGTGCATCCAGGTGAACTACCGGGGCTCCACCGGGTACGGGAAGGCCTTCGTCGCCGCCGGGGACCGCGAGTGGGGCGGCAAGATGCACGACGACCTGATCGACGCGGTCGACTACGCCGTCGCCCAGGGCTGGGCGGACCGGTCCAGGGTCGCCATCTACGGCGGCTCCTACGGCGGGTACGCGGCGCTTGTCGGGGCGGCGTTCACGCCGGACGTCTTCTGCTGCGCCGTCGACATCGTCGGGCCGTCCAACCTGAAGACGCTGCTCGAGACCATCCCGCCGTACTGGGCGCCGATGATCGCGCAGCTGTACCGGCGGGTCGGCAACCCGGAGACCGACGCGGAGTTCCTCTGGTCACGGTCGCCGCTGTCCCGGGCGCGCGACATCAGGATCCCGCTGCTGATCGCGCAGGGCGCCAACGACCCGCGGGTGAAGCAGGCCGAGTCCGAGCAGATCGTCGCCGCGCTGACCGAGGCCGGGATCGACCACGAGTACATGCTCTTCCCCGACGAGGGCCACGGGTTCGCCAAGCCGGAGAACCGGATCAAGTTCTACACGGCGGCCGAGCGGTTCCTCGCGAAGTACCTCGGCGGGCGGTACGAGGAGTAGCCCGTCCAGAGACCCGAACGGGCCGCCGGCGTGGCAGTTACGCCGGCGGCCCATTCATTTCGGGTGTGCGGGCTAGTGGGCCACAAGGCCAAAGTTGGCGGCCCGGTCTGCTTGGTCCCGTGGCCCACTGGTATCAGTCTTAACGCCCAGGCGGGCTATCACCATGAGGACTAGGCGGCGAACTAGCCATAGAGGGCTAGCTCGGGCGCGGCGTCTACGATGACTGGCATGACCCTGACCGCCGAGTCTGTCGCCGCGGCGAGCAACGCCTGGGTGTGGATTCCCGACAACGCGACCGTCGTCGAGGACGAGCAGTACAAGATCGCGCGGCTTCCCGACTACTTCGAGTACCAGCTCACGGTCGCTGGAGTTCCGGCCGTCCGGGCCGCTCGGCGCCGCGGTCGACGCGGTGCTCGAACGGGCGCGCGCGTTCGGGCTCCCGAAGCTGCGCTGGGAGGTGCGGCTGGACAGCCCCGCGGGGCTGCCGCAGGAGCTCACCGCGCGCGGCGCCGCCCTTGAGGTCACGATCGACGTGCTCGCGTGCGACCTGCGGGCGGGCGCGCCGGCGCTGCCGCCGGCCTCGGCGGACGTGAAGATCCGGTGGGCGACGGACTTCGAGACGTCGCGGGACGGGTCGGCGGTGGGGGTCACCGGGTTCGGCGGCACGCTGCCGCCCGACGACCGGATCGAGGCGAACGCGGCCAGGGACGCGGCAACCGTCCCCGTCGGCGAGGGCGGCATGCTCGTGGCCTACGTCAACGGCGTGCCGGCCGGGTCAGGCGGGGTAACGATCGTGGACGGTGTCGCGCGGCTGTGGGGCGGGGTCGTGGTGCCGTCCGCGCGCGGCCAGGGGGTGTACCGGGCGGTGCTCGACGCGCGGCTGTCGTACGCGGTGGCGCACGGCGCGACGATGGCCCTGGTCGAAGGGGAAGATCGACACGTCCGGGCCGATCCTGCGACGGGCCGGGTTCGCCGCCTACGGGCGGGAGCCGAGTCTACGACGTCCCCTTGTAGGGTGACGCCGTCTCCCAGTTGCTCTACGTCGCTCCCCCGGCAATCGCGCCTCCGGCACTTCTTGCTGTTATCCGCCAGGCCGGATGATTGGGTGTCGTTAGTGCCCGTATAAGGTCACCATCGGCATCCGATCATTGCGGGGAACGTTGCGGGCGGGCGGGTAAGCCGCACTCGTTCGGATGCTGGATTGTGAATTCCGGTAGCGGCGCTGACGGCGCGGCTACCGTCAGGGCTGGCGGTGGGGCAGGTCGCCGGTGATCCGCCAGATGACCGGGGGCGCGGTGTCATAAGCGAGGGCCAGGCGCCGGCCGTCCGGGGCCAGCGCTACCGCCGGGATCGGACGGCGGCGCTCCGTGCGCAGCGTCTCGTAGTACAGCTCTACGAACTGCCACTCGCCCGTTTCGATGTCCCAGAGGATGACCGTGGAGACGGTGCTGCCCTGCTCGTCGCGCCAGGCGCCGCCGCGCGGGCGGAACTCGAGCAGGTAGCCGCCGCCGTCCAGCCAGTCGAGGGCAGCGACCGTGCTGTCCGGGCCGCGGTCTCCCGCCGCCGTCGTCCACGGCAGCTTCCACTTCCAGCTGGCCGCCTGCGCGTCCCAGACGAAGATCTTCTCGCCGTCCGCGATCGCCAGGTACCGGCCGTGGCGCGCCCAGGCGAGCGCCGAGGGCTTGTGCTCGTGCGCAGTGAGCTTTCCCGACTTCTTGCCGCTGACCGGGTCGAACAGCACGACGCTGGTGCCCTCGACTCCGGCGAGCAGCCGCCCCTCCGGTTCCCAGGCGACCGGGCCGGACACGCCGGCAGGACGTGGCGCTGGCCGCCGTCCGACGTGTCCACCAGGACGGTGTCCGGGCAGTCGGAGCCGCTCAGCGCGAGCAGGGTGCCATCCGGGGACCAGGCGACCTGCGACACCGGCAGGCCGGGCGGCACGCCGACGGCCCGGCTGCGCTCAGCCTGGCTCCGGACCTGGACGGCCGGCGGCCCGGACCGGTGGCCCGCTTCCACCGTGGCGAGGCAACGGCTGTCCGGCGACCAGGCCAGCGAGATGACCGGGCCGGAGACGCCGTGAGTCAGGTGCCGCAGGCCGAAGGTCTCATGGTGACCCGACTCGCCGTCCCAGGCGTGCAGCACGCCCCGGCCCACCTGCGTCTTCCCGCCGTACACGAGCTGGGAGCCGTCCGGCGACCAAGCCGCGCACAGCCACATCTCGCCGGGGACGTTACCGCGGAAGTGCCCCACCCGCTCGATGCCCGCCTTCTCGGCGGGCGCCTGCTGCGGAGGGGGCGGGGCCTGGTGCCGCCTGGCCACGTTGACCAGGTGTTCCGCTAGGCCGCTGTCCGTCATCGCTCACCGGGCTGCCTCCTTTGGCGGCGAGGATCCGGGTGGTTGGCCGGATCATACACAGCGACAGCGCTCGACGCCGACAACGTTGCCACTGAGTCTGGTAGCGAGTTGACCAACTCGGCGAGGCGCGATGTCGTCCTCGGCAAGATAGTGGATCGCTGACTACGCCATAGCGTGCTTAGCCATCCACCATCTTTGAGCTCCGTCCCTAGTCGTCACCTTCTGTACATGATCATGCTATTTTATGTCACTCTATGTATGTGCACGATGACGGATATCGCGGGGATGAGTCCGCGATGCCTACGGCGAGTGGCTCATGCTGCTTGACGCGCAGCGCGGCATCGTTGATCGTCGCCAGGCGCTGAGCCTGGGCTTCACCGTTAGCCGGATCGAGCATCGGCTGACGTCGGGGAAGTGGCAGCGCGTCCATGAGGGCGTCTACGCGACCTTCAGCGGGCCGCTGTCGCGGGAGGCGCGACTGTGGGCGGCCGTCCGCCGGGCGGGAGACGGGGCGATGCTCAGCCACCAGACGGCCGCCGAGGTGCAGGGGCTGATCGATAAGCCCGCCAGCGCCGACATTCACCTCACCGTCGCCGTCCGCCGTCGGCCGGTGCAGGGCAAGCCGGTCCGCGGGATCGTCATCCACCGCTCCGACCAGAGCCGACCGCAGTTCCCCGGCGGGTCGTGGAAGCTGCCGCGTACCAGGATCGAGGACACGGTTCTCGACCTGGTCGCGGCCGCCGCGACCTTCGAACAGGGATACTCGTGGATCGCCCGCGCGGTCGCGCGGGACCTCGTCACCATCGCCATGCTGCGCGCGGCGCTCGATGGCCGCCGTCGCATCCGCTGGCGGGCGTGGCTGGCCGACGCGCTCGACGACTCCGGCGACGGTGTCAACTCCTCGCTGGAGCGCCGTTACGTCAGGGACGTCGAGCGGGCGCACGGCCTGCCGAGCGCGGAGCGCCAGGCGCGCCGCACCCTTGGCGGCAGGACGCACTACAAGGACAACTGGTACGGCGAGTACCGCGTGGCCGTCGAGATCGACGGGCCGGCTTACCACCAGGGCGACCGCGCCGCGGCGGACAGGGACCGCGACAACCTCAACCTCGCGGCGGACGCCGCGCAGACCTTCCGGTTCGGCCCCGTGGGCGTCACCGAGCGCGCCTGCGAGAGCGCCGCCCTCGTCGCCGCCACGCTGCGCCGCAACGGCTGGACCGGGATCCCGCACCCGTGCGGTCGTCGCCGGCTGCGCCGTCGCCCGGGCACTTCCCGTGAAATCCGGCCGAACGTTGCCCGCATGAGCGGCATTCCGCGGGGCGTGGCCTTAGCGGCGTGGTCGATCGCCGGCGAGAAATGCCGGACCGCCGGGCGTGCCGGACGGCCGCCCGGCCGATGCCGCCGCGGATAGGCTTGACGCGGGTCACGGTGGCCTGGCGGCGAGTGTGGATGGCTGAACCCCATAGCGCCGGCATCCACATTCGACCCGGATGCGGCGCCCGCCCATGGCTGGGCGACGGCGAAATGTCGCGGCGAGGACGGATCACGCGGCGAGGACGGATCAAGGGCTCGCCGACGGCCGCACGGACAGGCTGGGCGCGGTCTCGGTGGTCTGGCGGCGGCCCTGGACGCCGCCGCCGGGGCGGATGTTCCAGGTGCTGTTCCGGGACTGGGCGGCGGGGCGCGTCGAATTCGTCGATCAGAGCATGGGGAGGTAGCGGTCCAGTTCGAACCTGGTTACCTGGCGGCGGTAGTCGGCCCATTCCTCGCGCTTGTTGCGGAGGAAGAAGTCGAAGACGTGCTCGCCCAGGGCCTCGGCTACCAGGTCGCTTTGCTCCATGACCTTGATGGCCTCGTTCAGGTCCGCCGGGAGCGGCTTGATGCCCATGGCGCGGCGCTCGGCGCTGGTCAGGGCCCAGACGTCGTCTTCGGCGCCCGGGGGGAGCTCGTAGTCCTTCTCGATGCCCTTCAGGCCCGCGGCGAGCATGACCGAGAAGGCCAGGTAGGGGTTGCAGGCGGCGTCCACCGAGCGGAATTCCAGCCTGGTGGAGTTGCCCTTCTGCGGCTTGTACATGGGGACGCGGACCAGGGCGGAGCGGTTGTTGTGGCCCCAGCAGACGTAGGCGGGGGCCTCGCCGCCGGCGCCCGCGGTGCGCTCGGCGCCGCCCCAGAGGCGCTTGTAGGAGTTGACCCACTGGTTGCAGACCGCGGTGATCTCCGGGGCGTGCCTGAGCAGGCCGGCGATGAAGGCGCGGGCCGTCTTGGAGAGCTGGTACTCGGCGCCCGCCTCGAAGAACGCGTTCTGGTCGCCCTCGAAGAGCGAGATGTGGGTGTGCATGCCGGAGCCGGGGTACTCGGTGAACGGCTTGGGCATGAAGGTGGCCCAGACGCCCTGCTCGATCGCGACTTCCTTCATCACGAGGCGGAAGCTCATGATGTTGTCCGCGGTGGTCAGCGCGTCGGCGTAGCGCAGGTCGATCTCCTGCTGGCCCGGCGCGCCCTCGTGGTGGCTGTACTCGACGCTGATGCCCATCTGCTCGAGCATCGTGATCGAGCTGCGGCGGAAGTCGTGCGCGATGCTGTGCGGCGTGTGGTCGTAGTAGCCGCCCGAGTCGACGGGGACCGGGACGGAGCCGACCTCGGGACGCTCGCGGAGCAGGAAGAACTCGATCTCCGGGTGCGTGTAGAAGGTGAAGCCCATCTCGCTGGCCTTGGACAGGTTGCGCTTGAGCACCCAGCGCGGGTCGGCGTAGCTCGGCGAGCCGTCCGGCAGCAGGATGTCGCAGAACATGCGGGCCACGCCGGGGTACTCGCCGCGCCAGGGCAGCAGCTGGAACGTCGACGGGTCGGGCCGGGCGATCATGTCCGACTCGTGCACGCGGGCGAAGCCCTCGATCGCCGAGCCGTCGAAGCCGATGCCGTCCGCGAACGCGCCCTCAAGCTCCGCGGGGGCGACAGCGACGGACTTGAGTGAGCCGAGCACGTCAGTGAACCAGAGCCGGACAAAACGAATATCCCGCTCTTCGAGCGTGCGCAGCACGAATTCTTCCTGCCTGTCCACGGCTATCACCTTAAACGCTTGTCGCTGTTACTGCGTCGGCTAGGCACCCTCGAAGCCGGTACCCGGTGCCGCCGGTCCAGTCACGCTACCAGGCGCGAGCCCCTGGCGGCGTTTCCTGCTCGGTTACGTTCGGGTGATCAGTTCGCGGCCCGGGCCTTACCTGGCCGCGGCCCTGCTGGCCGCGGAGGGGGCACCCGGCCACGCGGCCGGGGCGCGGACGAGCAGCAGCGCCGCGTCGTCGTCCGGCGGCGCGCCGACGTACCGCAGCAGGTCGTCGCGGACCAGGTCGAGCAGGGTCGGCGCGGAGCCGTTGGCGCGGACCTTGCCGGTCCTCGTCAGCTTGGGCTGCGCCTTCGGCGCGAGGGCCTTGACCCGCTCGTCCAGCGGGTAGAACTCCCTGCTGGCGTCGCGCGCCTCGGTGACGCCGTCGGTGTAGAGGAGCAGCTGGTCGTTCGGCTTGAAGGTGTAGACCTGCTTCGCGCCCGCGTCGCTGCCGAGCGTGATGAGGCCGAGCGGCGGCGCGGGCGCGCGCACCTCGAGCACGGTCACGCCGTCCTCCGGCGAGATGAGGAGGGGCGGCGGGTGACCGCAGTTGAGTATGGTCAGCTTGCCCCGGTCCGGGTCGATCTCGGCGAGCAGCGCGGTCACGAACTCCTCGTACTGGCCCCAGCGGCGCGACAGGCCGGCGTCGAGCCGGTAGGCGACCTCGTTGAGCGTGCCGACGCCGTGGGCCACCTCGCGGAACCGGCCGATGATGTCGGCCGCGACCTCGACCGCGCCGAGGCCCTTGCCGCGCACGTCGCCGATGATCAGCCGGATGCCGTGCGTTCTCGGTGTAGGTCACCTCGTACAGGTCGCCGCCCACCCGCGCCTCGGCGGCGGCGGCCAGGTAGACGACGCCGAGCTTCAGCGGGCCGAGCTGCTCGGGCAGCGGTCGCAGTACGGCGCGCTGGGCGGCCTCGGCGACCGAGCTGACGTTGGCGAACTGCTGGTCCTGCTGCTCCTGGCTGACCGTTGGCTTGCGGTCAGCTGACGATGGCGCCGGTCACGCTGAGGGCGGTCGTGACCGCCACCGCCCCGGCGGCGGCGAGCGGCAGCTGGTGCGCGCCTGTCGTGACCGTGATGCCGCCCTTCAGCACGGCGTCGATGACGACGGCGGCGACCAGGGCGGCGGCGCCGTAGGCGAGCGGGCGCCTGACGGTGCTGGCGCCGATGCCGGCCAGCGCGGGCGGGACGGCGAGCAGCGGGGACGAGCGCGAGCGGGCTCGGCCAGACGTTGGCTGAGGCAGACGGCCGCGGCGGCGGCGGCCGCGATGAGCGTCGCCAGCTCAAGCCAGCGCGCTCTCCAGGGGCTTACGAGGCGCGGCGTGCACTGCCGTGTCGGTCTGTTCGCGGGCACCGCCGCGGAGGTGCATCCGCATACCCCCTACATACCGCACGAGCGGCGACAAAGACGATATGTCGGCCATCTCGTTGTCGTAGCGATCGCATGCGCGGTCCGCGCTAGGGCGGTCAAGGCGGTAGGCCGGGCGATCCCGGGGTTCTCGTAACGCGGGCTCGCGGGAGCCCGCGGCCCTGCCGCTAGCTCGCGGAGGCGATGCGCGTGACGCGCGCGGCGGCCGCCGCGGTCCGGGCGGCGGGCCAGGCGGCGGGGGCCCGGACCAGGAGCAGCGCCGCGTCGTCGTCGAGCGGGGCGCCGACGTGCTTGTGCAGGTCGGCGCGGATCAGGTCGAGCAGGCCCTGGCGGCCGCTCGCCGCTGGACACCGACCTGCAGTACCGCCCTGCCCGCCGGCTGGCTCCCGCCGCCTTGGCGGCGAGGGCGCTGACCCGCTCGGGCAGCGGGTAGAACGCCCGCTTGGCGTCGCGGGCCTCGGTGACGCCGTCGGTGTAGAGCAGGAGCTGGTCGTCCGGCTGCAGGGCGCAGCGACAGCTGCGCGTCTGAGGCAGTCGCCGAGGGCGAGCAGGCCGAGCGGCGGCGCCGGCGCCGGCACCTCCATGAGGGTCACGCCCCTGGTCGCGGCGTCGTCGTAGGCCGCCGGGATCAGCAGCGGCGGCGGGTGACCGCAGTTGAAGATCGAGGTCTGCCCCGATTCCGGGTCGATCTCGACGAGCAGCGCGGTGACGAACTCCTCGTGCCTGCCCATGCCTCCCCGGCCGAGGCCCGCGTCCAGGCGGGCCGCCAGTTCGCTGAGCGTGCACGTGTCGTGCGCTAGCTCGCGGAACATGCCGAGCACGTCGGTCGCGAGCTCGATCGCGCCGAGGCCCTTGCCCCGCACGTCGCCCATGATCACCCGGATGCCGTGCTCGCGGGTGGCGACCGCCTCGTACAGGTCGCCGCCCACCGTCGCCTCCGCGGCGGCGGCGACGTACACGACGTCGAAGCCGAGGGGGCCGAGGCGCGGGGGCGGCGGCCGCAGCAGGGCGCGCTGCGCCGCCTCCGCGACCGACGTGACGTCGGCGATCCGCCGTTCCTGCCGCACGCTGATGGCCGTGCCCGCGGTGGCCACCGCCGTGATGATGCCAACGGTGACGATCGTCGCGACCGGCAGCCAGGGCGCGTACTCGGTGGGCTTGAGCGCGACGGCGATCGGCGGCGAGCAGGCTGACCGCGCCGTAGGCGAGCGGCCTGCGCACGGTGGCCGCGCCGATGCCGGCCAGGGCGGGCGGCACGGCGAGCAGCGGGTCGAACATCGGCGGCTCGGTCCACGGGCGGTCGAAGCAGGCGATCAGCACGGCCGTGACCAGCACGAGCGCGCTGAACTCGAGCCAGCGGGACCGCCAGGCGCCGCGCCGCGACAGGGCGCGCGCCGCCGCCCGTCACGCTGGGGAGGTGTGTCCGCATACATCACCTCGTACTGTGTCGTCCCCGGAAATACTGCGTTTCCCCTTGAAAGTCACGATATGTCACGCCGAATGGTTCCCGTGGCGTTTTCGAGGTAGCGGGCCGCCGTTTGCCAGTGACGCACGTCGACGAGGTTGTGCCTGGCAGTGCCGCTGTTCCAGCTTAATCAGTTGTTAGCCATTGCTCGTCGCCCTATGGTTACGAAGTGCTTACCGCGCCCCGGGACCTGCCGGAGGGCCTCCTGCGGGAGACGCTCCTCGATAGCTGGGGGATTCGGGCCCGCGCAATGAATTACCTCGCCGTCGGGTGGGGCAGCCACCACTGGGAAGTGCGCGGCGACGACCGGGCGCGGTGGTTTGTCACCGTCGACGAGCTGGAGAATAAGCGCGTCAGCGAGTCGGAGTCGCTTGCCGACGGGTTCGCCCGGCTGCTGGCCGCGCTCCGGTCGGCGGTCGCGCTGCGGGCGGCGGGACGCGAGTTCGTGGTCGCCCCGAGGCTGGCCCGCGGCGCAGAACCCGCGGTGCGGCTCGGGCAGCGGTTCGCCGTCGCGGTCTACCCCTTCACCGAGGGCCGGAGCTTCGGGTGGGGGCAGTGGACCGCCGAGGCGCGGACCGCGGCGCTGCGCATGGTCGCCGCCGTGCACACGGCGCCGGAGCGGGCGCGGCAGCACGCGCTCACCGAGGACTTCGGAGTGCCGTTCCGCGATCAGCTTGAGGCGGCCAGCGCCGGCTGGGAGCCCGCCGAGCGCGGGCCCTACACGGCCGGAGTCGCCCGCCTGCTGCGGGAGCACGCGGAACCGATCCTGCGGTGGCTTGACCGCTATGACCGGCTCGCCGCTACGGGCCGCGCGCGGCCCGAGCGGAACGTGCTCACCCACGGGGAACCCCATCCTGGCAACGTGATGCTGGCCGGCGACGGCTGGCGGCTCATCGACTGGGATACCGTGCTGATCGCGCCGCCGGAACGGGACCTGTGGGATCTCGATTCCGGCGACGGTGCCGTGCTTGACGCCTACGCGGCCGCGACCGGGATCACGCCGCTTCCAGAGCTGATCGAGCTGTACCGGCTGGGCTGGGACGTCAAGGACCTGGCGTACGACGCCGCCAGGTTCTTCCGGCCGCACTCCGACAGCGCCGACGACGTCAAGTCCTGGGAGCTGCTGAACTCGCTCGCTCGGGCAGGCAGGCCAGTGAACGGCTGACCCGCCTGCCGCCCGTGCTCGGCCGGCCGGGCGCGGACGGTCAGGCGGCGGGGGACCTAAGCTTGGAGCGTGGTTATGTTGCGGGTTGGGCTTGCGCAAGTGAACGCTACCGTCGGGGACCTGGCGGGTAACGCCGAGATCATCGTCGAGTGGACGCGGCGCGCGGCCGCGCGCGGGGCGCGGGTCGTGGTGTTTCCGGAGATGGCGCTGACCGGGTACCCCGTGGAGGACCTCGCGCTGCGGGCGTCGTTCGTCGAGGCCTCGATCGCGGCCGTGCGGGACGTGGCCGAGCGGCTGAACGTCGAGGGGCTCGGCGGGGTCGCCGTGGTCGTCGGGTACCTGGACCGGCGGGCCGGGCTCGCGCCGCGGACCGGGCTGCCCGCCGGGGCGCCGCTTGACGCGGCGGCGGTGCTGCACGGCGGGCGGGTCGTCATCACCTCGGCCAAGCACCACCTGCCGAACTACGGCGTGTTCGACGAGTTCCGGTACTTCGTGCCGGGGGACACGCTGCCCGGTGTTCCGGGTGCCGGTTCCGGGCGACGCAGCGACGCCGGCGAGGCCGTCGACGTCGCGGTCGCGATCTGCGAGGACCTGTGGCAGGACGGCGGGCCGGTCGCGGTGCACCAGGCACGCGGGCGCCGCGCTGCTCGTGGTGCCGAACGCCTCGCCGTACGAGCGGGGCAAGGACGACGTGCGCCTCGACCTCGTGCAGCGGCGGGCCCGGGAGGCCGGGGCGGCGCTCGCGTACTGCAACCTGGTCGGCGGGCAGGACGAGCTCGTCTTCGACGGGGACTCGATCCTGGTGTCGGCGTCCGGTGAGCTGCTGGCGCGCGGGCCGCAGTTCGAGGAGGCGCTGATCATCGCCGACCTGGAGCTGCCGTCGGCCGGGGCGGGCCGGGCCGGGGGCCGTGGCGGACGAGCGTGACATCCAGCCGGCCGCGGGCGGCGCGCTGCCGCGCACGTCCGGTGCGGGCGAGGCGGTGGACGCGGGCGACGGGACCGTGATCACGATCGAGCGCGTGGCGCTGCCCGAGGTGCCGCGCCGCGCGGGCGAGACGCTCGGGAAACGCCGGGCAGCGACGGCCCCGGGCCGTTCTGGCCGCGGCTTGACGACCTCGCCGAGGTGTACGCCGCGCTGGTGCTCGGCACGGCGGACTACGTGCGGAAGAACGGGTTCCGGTCGGTGCTGCTCGCGCTGTCCGGCGGCATCGACTCGGCGCTCGTCGCCACGATCGCGGCCGACGCGGTCGGGCCGGAGAACGTGCACGTGATCCTCATGCCGAGCAAGTGGTCGTCCGACCACTCGGTGACCGACGCCGAGGACCTCGTGGAGCGGCAGGGGATCAACGCGCGGACCATCGCCATCCAGGCGATCGTGGACGCCTTCAGGGACGGGCTCGGCGACTTCCCCGTGTCCGGGCTGCCCGCGGAGAACCTGCAGTCCCGGGTGCGCGGCGTGATCAACATGGCGGTGTCCAACAACGAGGGGCACCTGGTGCTCACCACCGGCAACAAGAGCGAGATCGCGACCGGGTACTCGACCCTGTACGGCGACTCGGCCGGCGGGTTCGCGCCCGATCAAGGACGTGCCGAAGACGCTGGTGTGGGCGCTGTCCCGGTGGCGCAACGCGGAGGCGGAGCGGCTGGGGCGCACTCCCCCGATCCCGGCCAACTCGATCGAGCAAGCCGCCGTCGGCGGAACTCGCCCCCGGCCAGCTCGACACCGACTCGCTGCCGGACTACGACGGTGCTCGACGCGCTGCTCGACGACTACGTCGAGAAGGACATGGGCTCGGCCGAGCTGATCGCGGCCGGCCACGACCCGGCGCTGGTCGCGCGGGTGATCCGGCTCGTCGACCTGGCCGAGTACAAGCGGCGCCAGTACCCGCCGGGCCCGAAGATCAGCCAGAAGAACTTCGGCCGCGACCGGCGGCTGCCGATCACCAGCCGCTGGCGGGAGACACTGCCGGGCTAGCCCTGCGGCTAGCCCCAGGTCATGCGCCGCCAGCAGGTAGAACTGCCCAGGCCGCATGTCGACGTACAGCCCCGGGTCGGCCAGCTGGCCGCCGTCCCGGCGGAAGTCCTCCCCGCTGAGCAGGTCGAGGAGGCCCCAGCGACGGCCAGGCAGGTCCGGCCACGGCAGCGGGATCTGAGCCTGGGCCTGCGCCGCGGAGAGGTTGACCACCACCACGTGCCCGCGAACACCGCCGGCCCCGCTGCGGCCCCGCCGGCACTGTCAGCATTGTCAGCGGGCGTCCACGACCAGGCGATCAAGTTGCGGCAGGACTGGTTGTCTGGCCAGCCGCCGGCCTGGAGCAGCTGCCAGGCTCCCCTCCGCACCCCGTGCTCGGCGACCTCGCGGAGCAGGTCGCGGTACCAGGCGGCCAGCTCCTGGTCCGGCGGTTCGTCGGGCCGCCGGGCGAGGAAGACGGGAACGCGAACGCGACGCCCTTCGAACTGCCCCTCGTGCCACAAGGTCGCACCGGGCAGTGTCGCGATGGCGACCGCCGCCGCCCGCTCCAGGACGGCAGGCAGCTTGTCGGCTATCCGCGGCTCGTCGTGATTCTCCAGGAAGCGCAGCATGCGCGACTGGTAACTCAGGTCGGCGAGCAGGTGCCCGTGCACGTTGGACGGGTCCCCCTCGAGGATCCGGTCGTAGAGCCGCTTGTCGTAGCAGAACCCGAAGCCCTGCTGCTGCAGCGTCCACTCGGTGTCCCAGTAGGCCTCGGCGATCAGCACGGTCTCCGGGTGCCGCGCGCGCAGCTCGGCGATGACCGACGGCCAGAACTCCTCGTCCGGCCGCTGCCCGGCCCGGCTCCCCCATGTTTTCGCGAAGATGTCGTTGAACATCAGCATGGCCATGTCGCAGCGGATTCCGTCGCACTGGCCGGCGATGTCGGACAGCGTCCGCGCCGTCGCCGCGCGGGCGGCCGGGGCGAACGCGTTCAGCTGCACGACGTCCGGCCACGGCGGGAAATAAGGATCGCGGCCGTGCGCGAGCACGTGGCCGCCGACCCGCAGCCAGCCCGCCGGATCCGCCTTGACGTCGTCGTCGTCCCCTGGATGAAGAACTCCGGGTGCTCGGTCACCCAGGGGTGATCGGGCGCGACGTGGTTGGGCACGTAGTCCAGGATCAGCCGCACGCCGCGGGCGGCGAGCGCCGCGCGGGCCGCGGCCAGCCCCGCCGGGCCGCCGAACCGCTCGTCGGCCACGTAGCGGTGCACGCAGTACGGCGATCCGATGATGTCCTGGTCTCGCAGGTCGGGCAGCGCCTCCACGGAACGACTCGAGCAGTCCCGCGTTGGCCCTGGCCAGCTCGAGGCCGGCCGGGCTGCGCTCCCAGACGCCCATCAGCCAGACCGCGTCGGCGCCGGCCGGCGTGACGGCGTCCCAGCCGGAATCGGTCACCCGGTCCAGGGTCACCGGCGCCCCCGCCGCCCGGGTCAGCTCGGCCAGCCAGACCGCCGTGTTCACCTCGTAGATAACCGGCTGGTCCGGCCATCCGGTCATCGTGTCACCGCCGTTTGCTCCGCTGCCTGGCTCCGCGCTTTCCGCGGTGCGCGGAGCGGGATGTTGCCCGCGCGGATCCCGCTGGCGATCGAGCCGCGGAACAGCAGCGGGAGCACCCCGATCGTGCCGGTCCAGCCGGTCTGGTGGCTGGCCCCGATGCCGGCGCCGTTGTCGCCGTGGATGTACTCGTAGAACAGCAGCAGGTCGCGCCAGTGCGGGTCGGTCTGCAGGATCGGCTGGCCGCCGTGGATCGGACGGCGCCCGTCGGCGTCCCGGCGGAAGGTGCTGACGAGCCGTTCGCTGATCTCGTTCGCCACCTGGTACAGGTTCATCTGCTGTCCCGAGCCGGTCGGGCACTCGACCGTGAACGTGTCGCCGTAGTACTCGTGCAGGTTCAGCAGGCCCCGGATGAGCATGAGGTTGATCGGGGCCCAGACCGGTCCGCGCCAGTTGGAGTTGCCGCCGAACATGCCGGTGTCGGACTCGGCCGGGAGGTAGCTGACGCTGTAGTCCTGCCCGTCCAGGTTCAGCTCGTAGGGGTGCTCGGCGTGCCACCTGGAGATGGCGCGGATGCCGTGCGGTCCGAGGAACTCCTGCTCATCGAGCATCCGGGCCAGGATCCGGCGCAGCCGTTCGTCGTTGAAGAGGGCGAACACGACCGGGCCGGTCGCGTCCGCCTGCTGTCCGCGGCCGGGCAGCGCGGCGGTCAGCGCCGGGTGACGGTCGAGGAACTCGACGATGCTGTGCACCAGCCCGGGAAAGTCGTCGCGGGTGGCGCCGCTGATGACGTTCGCGGCGACCAGCGGCATCAGCCCGACGAGCGAGCGCACCTTCAGCGGAATGGCGCTGCCGTCCGGCCGTCGCAGCACGTCGTAGAAGAAGCCGTCTTCCTCGTCCCACAGCCCCACCTCCTGCGGGCCGACGTGGTTGGTCGCGGCGGCGATCCAGGCCCAGTTCTCGAGCAGCGCTGCCGCCTGCTCTTCGTAGGCCGGGTTCTCGCGCGCCAGCTCGATCGCGATCTGGAACATGTTCTGGCTGAACAGCGCCATCCAGGCGGTCCCGTCGGCCTGGTCGATCCGGCCGCCGCCCGGCAGCGGCGCGCTGCGGTCGAACACGCCGATGTTGTCCAGGCCGAGGAACCCGCCCTGGAAGATGTTGCGGTCGTCCGCGTCCTTGCGGTTCAGCCACCAGCCGAAGTTCCGCATGAGCTTGCCGAAGGACCGCTCAAGGAAGAGCCGGTCGCCCTTCCCCGTCGTCGCCTTTTCCAGCTCGTAGACGAACCAGGTCGCCCACGCGTGCACCGGCGGGTTGACGTCGCTGAAGTTCCACTCGTAGGCCGGCAACTGCCCGTTCGGGTGCAGGTAGCGGCGGTCAAGCAGCAACTGCAGCTGCTGCTTGGCGAACGCGATGTCGACGGCGGCGATGGCCACCGTGTGGAAGGCCAGGTCCCACGCCGCGAACCACGGGTACTCCCACTTGTCCGGCATGGAGATGATGTCCTGCGCCACCATGTGCTGCCAGTCGTGGTTACGCAGCCCCGGATCGGGCGACAGCGGATCGGACCCGTGCTCGGTGAGCCAGCGCTCCGCATCGAACGCGTAGTACTGCTTCGACCACAGCATGCCTGCCAGCGCCTGACGGCTGACCAGCCGGTCTTCCTCGCTGAGATTGCCGGTGAGCACGCCGGCGTAGAACTCGTCCGCCTCGCTGCGCCGAGCGCTCATCAGCTCGTCGAAGCCGTCGAACGGGCGTCGGCGACTGGCGTGTCGGTCAGCCGCAGGCGGACGGTCGCGCTTCCCCCGGCCGGGACGACCAGGATGTGGTGCAGCGCGGCCTTGGTCCCGGTGCCGTCGGGGTTGACCGTCTCCGCTTTCACCGTGCACCACGGCCCGCTCGATGCCGTCCTTGACAAAGGGCGTGTCGTTCGGCGAGCCGAATACGCGCTCGTTGTTCGTCTCGTTCCCGGTCATCAGCACGGGCACCGCTGCTCGGCGTAGAGCCACCGTGAGCCGAGTTCGCTGTGCTCGGCGCGCACGGCGCTGATACCGGAAAGGCCGCTGTCGCTGCTCAGCAGGGGCTCCTCCGCACCGCCGGCCCAGGACCAGGTGTGCCGGAACCACAGGGTGGGCAGCACGTGCAGCCGGGCCTCGTCCGGGCCCCGGTTATGCACGGTGACTTGCATGAGGACGTCCTCGGGCGCGGCCTTCGCGTATTCCACGAAGACGTCGAAGTAGCGGTTGTCGTCGAATATCCCCGTGTCGAGCAGCTCGTATTCCGCATCGTGCTTTCCCCGCGCCCCGTTGGTCGCGACCAGGTCCGCGTACGGATACTCACGCTGCGGGTACTTGTAGAGCATCTTCAGGTACGAAGAAGTCGGCGTGGCGTCGAGGTAGAAGTAACACTCCTTGACGTCCTCGCCGTGATTGCCCTGAGAATTCGTCAGGCCGAACAGGCGCTCCTTGAGGACCGGGTCGCGCTCGTTCCACAGGCTCAGGGCCAGGCACAGCAGCTGCTTGTCGTCGCTGATGCCTGCGAGCCCTTCCTCCCCCCACCGGTAGGCCCGGTATCCCGCCTGGTCGAAGGGGAACGCTCCCCAGGTGTTCTCGCCGTGGGTGGGGTCCTCACGGACAGTTCCCCACTGGCGCTCGCTGAGATACGGCCCCCACCGGCGCCACCGGACCCCGGTTTCCGCCTGCTGTAGTCGACGCTGCTCCTCGTTAGTCATGCCGCCCGCCGTTCGCTCGTATGGTCCGCGGAACGCGCCGGGCTTATCCGGCGTGCCGGCTCCAGCATCGCCGCGCGCCGCGATGGCCCGCATCACCCAGGCGAGGTGACGCGGCCGGCGCCGAGGCGAGTGCGGGAAAGTACTGAGCGCGAGCCGAAGGCGCGCGCCGCCGACTGGACTGAGGAGCGGTGAAGTGAGGAACGAGCTTCGCCGTGACGAGGGAAGAGGCGGGTACCAGCCGCCGGAGGCGAGGCGGGATACGGCGAGTGCAGGCATCACCTCTTCGGGCGACGCCGCCCCAGAGCGTGGTCACCGCGGCGGCCTCCGCGTCGGTGTCCGGGCGCCAGCGCGACACCGGGACCACGCCGGGGTCGAGCAGGTCAAGCCCGGCGAACAGGCCCGCGACCTGCTCGCGGCTGCGCAGGGCGCTGCGCGGGACGCCGTTCTCGGCCAGGGCCGCGACGAACCTGGCCATGATCTCCGGCTCGATGTCGCTGGCCAGGTGCGAGATCGCGAGATGGCTGCCCGGCGCGACGGCGGCGGAGAACGCGGCGGTGATCGCGGCTACCTGCTCCTCGTCGTGCACGTAGTGCAGCACGCCGAGCATGATGACGGCGACCGGCTTGCCGAAGTCGAGGGTGGCCGCCGCCTTCTCCAGGATGAGCGCGGGGTCGCGGGCGTCGGCCTGGTAGAAGTCGGTCCTGCCTTCTGGCGACGACTGGAGCATGACGCGGGCGTGCATGACCGCCACGGGGTCGTTGTCCACGTAGACGATCCGGGACTCAGGCGCCTTCTCCTGCGCGATCTCGTGCGTGTTGCTCGCGGTCGGCAGCCCGGCGCCGACGTCAAGGAACTGCCTGATGCCCGCCTCCGTGACCAGGTGCCTGACCACGCGGGCCAGGAACGCCCGGTTGGCCCTACCGACTGCAGCGCGCCGGGGAACGCCTCGTAGCCGCCTCGGCCGCCCGCCGGTCGGCTTCGAAGTTGTCCTTGCCGCCCGCCAGTAGTCGTAGACCCGTGACATGTGCGCCACGCTGGTGTCGATGCCTTTGCAGCTTTGTCACGCGCAGAGCTTACGCCCAATCCGACTGGTTCGCGCATAAGAATGGACAGCGCGACAAATGCCAGGCCATCTCATTGGCAGCCATGCGCAATTGTCATATACGCGATCGCTTAACGCGATTTGTGAAACGCGATTTCTGCTTCGGTCAAGCCGATGCCCGCGCGGGGCGTGATGCCGAGCAGCAGCTCGTCGACCGCCGACTCCACGAAGCCGGGCGCGGCCGGGGTCGGATCGTGCTTGCCGCGGGCCAGGACGGCGCCGGTGAGCAGGAGCATCGCGACCTCGACGTCGATGCCGGGGCGCAGCTCGCCGGTCTCGCACGCCGCGCCGCAGGACCGCGCGGACGAGCTCGCGCCGCGGCTCGACGACCTGCTCCCGGTACCGGGCGACGAGCCGCGGGTACCGCTCCCCCGCGCCGTGCAGCAGCGCGTACTGCTGGGCGAAGCGCGGGTCGTCGGCGTCCGCCGCGACGACGGCGAGCAGGGCGATCAGGTCCGTCGCGGACCGACTCGCCGCGCGGCTCGGGCAGCGGGTGCTTCATCGCGGCGAACGCGGCGATGAGCAGGTCCTCCTTGCCGGCCCAGCGGCGGTAGAGCGTCGCCTTGCCGACGCCGGCCCTGGCCGCGACGTCCTCGCAGCGCACGCCGTCGATGCCGTGCTCGCCGAGCGCCTCGATCGCGGCGTCGATGATCGCCTGCTCGGCCCGCTCGCTGCGCGGCCGCCCGGGACGCCGCACCGTGTCCGGGGCGTCGCCCGCGTCCGGGGAACCGTGTCCGGGGCCGCCGTGTCCGGGAGCACCGTGTCCTGGTCTACGCCGCGTCCTGGGCGGCGTCCGTCGCCCGCGATGTCGTCGGCGCACCAGGCGCCGCCCGCGCCTGGCGCCGCCTTCCGGCCGTGGCTGGCCGCCGGGGCAACGCGGACGTTGGCGCGCGCCGCCGGACCGGCCCCGTGGCCGGCAGTCGGTGGCGGGGTTCCCGGTGATCGCCTCGGTGCGCCCGTCGTCGGTGACGTGACTTCATCAGTGCGCATGACGTGGAACCCTCCTCCGTTCGGACTGATCTTGTCCTTGACTTTGACCTTGACTGACTTACCGGTCCGACAGCTCGGGCCGCTCCCGCAGGCCGGCCTCGAGGTCGCGCTCGGCGGCCGCCACCTCGATGGCGACCAGTTCCTCGATGGTAGGCCGCTTCCGCCCCGGCATCCACCGCAGCACCGCGAGCCCGCCGACGACGGCGAGGGCCGCCGCGATGCCCGTGGTGACCCGCATGGCGTCCACGAAGGCGGAGTTCGCCGGGGCGAGCAGGAACTGGCCCGCGTGGCCGAGCTGCGCCGCGACCGCCTGGGTGGCGGTGATGGACGAGCCCGCCGCGTTGCGTGCCGCCGCGGGGAGGGCCGACAGGGTCGGGTCGAGCGAGTGCCGGTACGCCTGCGACAGGATGGAGCCGAGGACCGCGACGCTGAGCGCCACCGCGACCTGGCGGGCGGTGTTGGTCAGCGCGGACCCGGCGCCTGCCCGCTCGCGCGGCAGCGCGTCCATGACGCTCGAGGTCGCCGCGGGGATCGGCGAGGCCGAGCCCGGAGCCCTGGACGAAGAACATGACCGCGACGATCCAGATCGGCGACGACTCGGTCGAGGAACGCCCAGCCGCCGATCGCGACCGCGTTCATCAGCATGCCCGCGACGGCGATCGCCGCGGACGCCGTACCGGTTGACCAGCGAGGCGCTGCGCGGGGACATCACGAACTGGCCGAGCGCGAACGGCACGGCGAGCAGGCCGGTCTCCAGCGGGCTGTAACCGCGGACGTTCTGCAGGTAGAAGCTGGAGAAGAAGTAGACGCCGCCCATGCCGAAGAACAGCAGCGCGATCGACCCGACGGAGGCCGACAGGGTGCGGTTCTTGAACAGCCGCACGTCCAGTGACGGGTGCTCGATCCGGCTCTCGTGCCAGGCGAACAGGGCGAGCACGACGAGGCCGCCGAGGGCCGGGCCGAGGACGCCGAGGCTGCCCCACGACTCGCCGTCGCCGCCCTGCACGATCCCGTAGACGAGCAGCACCAGGCCGACGATGGAGCCGAGCACGCCGAGGTAGTCGATCTTGCCGGGCGCCGGGTTGCGCGACTCGGGGATCAGGAAGAGCGAGGCGACCGCGCCGGCGACCGTCACCGGGACGTTGATCAGGAAGACCGAGCCCCACCAGAAGTGGGTGAGGAGCAGGCCGCCGAGCACCGGGCCGATCGCCACGCCGATGCCGACGGCGGAGGTCCAGATGCCGATGGCACGGGCGCCGCTCCGCGGGCTCGAAGACGTTGGCGATGATGGACAGGGTCTGCGGCATGACGGCCGCGCCGCCCAGGCCCATGACCGCGCGGGCCGCGATGAGCACGTCGGGCGAGTGCGAGTAGGCGGAGAAGAGCGAGCCGAGGCCGAACACGATGAGGCCGGCCATGAGGACCCGCTTGCGGCCGATCCGGTCGCCGATGACGCCGAAGGTGAACAGCAGGCCCGCGAAGACGAGCGTGTAGGAGTTGATCGCCCATTCCAGCTGGGACTGGCTGGCGCCGATGCCGCCCTTGTCCGCCGGGCTGGCGATCGTCTTCAGCGCGACGTTGAGCACGGTGTTGTCGATGACGATGGCGAGCAGGCCTACGACGACGACGCCGAGAATGACCCATCGCCTGCGTTGAATCGTCTGAGTATCCATGAGCCCCTTCAAGGACTTGGAAGCGTGAGCGCGCGGCCGGAGCGGGTGGCGTCAGACTGGCACCCGGGCCGCACTATCGATACGGAACAGGTCCGTATCGGAATCTATTCCGGCCCTGGCGGGGCCTTGCGCCCGCGCGCTGGCGCCGACGGGAAAGCGACCGCGGTACCGCCCGCGCACGGGGATCGGTAGGCTAGCCCCGCGCGGGGTCGGCCCGCGCGTTCACGGCGGGGCGCGACGCGGCGGGGAGTCCGATGGAGCCTCTGACAGCGGACGATCCGCGGCAGGTCAGTGTTTTCCGGTTGCAGTCACGGCTGGGCGCCGGCGGGATGGGACGGGTCTACCTGGCCAGCTCGCCAGGCGGCCGGGCGGTCGCGGTTAAGGTCGTGCACCCGGAACTGGCGCGTGACCCCGAGTTCATGCGGCGGTTCCGGCGCGAGGTGGAGGCGGCCGAAGCGGTCAGCGGCGTCTACACCGCGCCCGTGGTCGGCGCCGGCCCGGACGACAGCCCGCCGTGGCTGGCCACGGCCTACGTGCCGGGCCCGTCGCTGGCGGAGCTGGTGGCCGGCTCGGGCCCGCTGCCGGAGGCCGCCGTCTGGCGGCTGGCCGGCGGCCTGGTCGAGGCGCTGCAGGCGATCCACGGCCGCGGCCTCGTGCACCGGGACCTCAAGCCGGGCAACATCCTCATCGCCGCCGACGGGCCGCGGGTGATCGACTTCGGGATCTCCCGCGCCCTGCACGGCATCGCGCTCACCGCCACGCACACCACCATGGGCACGCCCGCGTACATGTCACCCGAGCAGGCGGAAAGCCGGGAGATCGGCCCGGCGAGCGACGTCTTCTCGCTCGGCAGCGTGCTCGCGTTCGCCGCTACCGGGAAGGCCCCGTTCGACGGCGGCGACATGATGTCGGTCATCTACCGGATCGTGCACGCCGAGCCGGACCTCAGCCGCCTTCCGCCCGCGCTTGGCGGCCTCGTCGCCGGGTGCCTGGCCAAGGACCCCGCGGGCCGGCCGTCGCTCGCCCGCGCTGCTCGGTACCGTCACCGCCGCCGCCGAGTCCTTCCCGGAGAACGCGCCCGGGCAGTTCTGGCCGGACCCGGTGGCCGGGGTGATCGCCAGGCACGCGAGCCCAGTGCTGATGAGCCCAGCGCCGGTGAGCGACGCGGGAACCGGCGGCCAGCCGGCGTACGTCACGCCCGCGCGCAGCCGCTACCTACTACCCGCCGCGGCAGACGGGCCCGACGGCGCCGCCGGCCCCGGGACCTGGCACGCTGCCGGGCCGCCGCTCCCCGGGCCGCCGCTGGCTGCTGGCGATAGCGGCCGCCGGGATAGCCGCGGCCGCCATCGGGGCCACGCTCGCGCTGGTCGTCTCGCCCGGGCCGTCAACCTCGGCGCAGCACGACCGGGCAGGTGCCCCCGTCGCGTTCCGCGAGCCAGGCGGGCGGCACGGGCACGGCCGCGGCCACCTCGCCCCCGTCGTCCACCGCGGCCGCGTCCGCTCCCGCGACGGCGCCGCCCGCGTCCCCGACGGACTCGCTGATCGCCGTCACCGTCTGTGCCTTTCCCGCCGACGGCTGCACCGACGCCGGGGCGGCGCAGTACATGGAGGTCCGCCCGAAGGAGATCGAGATCTCCGGAGACGGCTCGGGCGCCGCGACCGACCTCGTCTGGTCCAACTGGGGATCCCCGCAGGCGACCGCCACCGGGCTGGTGCGGCTCAACGACTGCAATCCGAGCTGCGCGCAGGGCAAGTTCACCAGCTACCCGGCCACGGTGACCCTGGCGGGCCTGACGCCGTACGGCACCGACCTTGAGGCCTACTCCACGATCGTCGTGCAGTCACCCGCCGCCAACACCACGGAGACGTACACCAAGGACACGGTGCCGACGAGCTAACCGGGCCGACGAGTCAGCACCGCACCGGGCTACAGCGCCACGTCAGCCTGGCGAAGCTCCCCGGTCGCCGCGTTGACCAGCAGCGAGAGGGTCACCGTGGCGTGCTCGCCGGCCAGTTCCACCGTGACCGACGTGCTGCCGTCGCCCGCCTGGTACGCCCCCGGGGTGACCGGGCCGGCCCAGGCGGCCGCCATCCGCAGCCGCCTGGCGATGAGGCCGGCGTCGGCCCCCGGGGCGACCGGCAGCGACCCGGGCCAGGCGGCGGCGCCGTCGTTCAGCCAGCCGGTCACGGCCGCCAGCGCCCGGCCGAGCACCGAGTCGGCGGCCGGCGGGATCGCGAGGGTGAGCGACTGCACGCGCGGGCGGCCGCTGCGGGTTGAGCTGTATCGTCGCCGCGACCGTGCCCCGCTCGCCCGCGAGCCACCACCGGCGCTGCGCCGGGGTGTCTGACTCGGCCGGCCGGCCCGGGTCGACGGTGAACGCGCCGATCCGCGCCCGGATCAGCGCCAGGTCGCCGAGCCGCTCGGGGTAGGGCCGGTCGAGGGCCACGTTCTCGGTGAACAGCGCGTCGGCCGCCGCGTCGTCCCAGTCCTGCAGCAGCTTGCTCACCGCGTCGGCCGCCGCCAGGGTCTGCGGCCACGGGCCGCCCGCCAGCGAGGGAGCCGGGCCGGCCGGCGCGAGGGCCACGTGGTAGGACGCCGACGGGGTGAGCAGCGCCCCGAGCACCAGGTCGGCCAGCGCGTACATGGGCGAGTAGGTGCCGTTGCCGAGCGCGATGACGCCCAGCCTGGAGGCCGGGTGCCAGCGCATGTTGGACCCGAAGCCCGGGTAGCCGCCGCTGTGGCTCACCACCCGGCCGAACGCGGGGTCCTCGTCGACGAACAGCCCGAAGCCGTAGTACGACGGCGCGGCGGGCGGGCCGCCGGGAATCCGGTCGGGCGCGCGCCACCCGGTCACGGCCTGCGGCAGCTGCATCTGCCGCCGCGACGCCGCCGCCAGCGGGTGAGCGGCGCCGGGCGCGCCGTCCGGCGGGAACGCCGCCGCGAACCCGGCCGTCCAGGTCGCGAGGTCGGCGACGCAGGAGAACACGCCCCCCATCGGGGCGAACGCGCCGTAGGGGTCGAACGGCAGCTCCTGCCAGCCCTCCGGCCCGTGACGGTAGCCGGTCGCCAGCCCGCCGGCGGGGAACTCCTGCGCGGTGAACCCGGTGCGGCTCATGCCGAGCGGCGCGAGCAGCCTGGTCCTGACGAACTCGTCGTAGGGCACGCCGGAGGCGGCCGCCACGACGAGGCCGAGGATCGCGTACCCGAGGTTGGAGTACTCGAAGCGGGTGCCCGGCGCCCAGTTGAACGAGACCCCGCCCGCCAGCAGGGCCTGGAACTCCTCAAGCGGCAGTCCCTGCTGCCGGTCGCCCCACGGGTCGTCGGTCGGGAAGCCCGCGGTCATCGTCAGCAGGTGCCTGATCGTCACCGGGGCCGCGTCGGCCGCCCCGTAGGCCCAGCCTTCCAGGTCGGGCACGTAGGCCGCGGCCTGGTCGTCTAGCCGCAGCGCGCCCTCGTCGCGCAGCAGCATGATCGCGGACGCGGTGAACGACTTCGACATCGACGCGATGCGGAAGACCGTCCGCTCGTCTGGCACGGTTTCGACAGAACCGGGCCCGCCGAGGGAGCGGCGGCCGAAGCCGGCCGCGTGCACGAGCTCGCCGTCCCGCACGATCCCGTAGCTGATAGCGGGCTGGCCGCCGCGCTCGTGGAAGCGCCGGACGATCTCGTCGGCGGCGGCGAAGCTGATGGCGAGCGGCGTGACGCCAGCCGCGGCGCTGGGAGCGAAATCACTGGGCACCGGAATATCCTCCCACGCCCCTGGCGTGCGATTATCGAGAGTGTCCGGGTACGCCAGTGGGGCGCCTCGAGGCTTTGGAGGTTCCGACGATGTCGTCATCCATCACGCAGCCCTCATCGATCGCACAGTGTTCATCAATCACGGGGCCTCATCGATCGCGGGGGCAGCAGGCAAGTCTGAGCCGCTGTACGGCGGCCGCCGGCCAGGCCGGGTCACGGTCAGGGACATCGGCGCGGCGAAGGCGCGGGGCGAGAAGTGGCCGATGCTCACCGCCTACGACGCGCTCACCGCGGGGATCTTCGACGAGGCCGGGATCCCGGTGCTGCTCGTCGGCGACTCGGCGGGCAACGTGGTCTTCGGCTACGACACGACGATCCCGGTGACCGTCGACGACCTGATCCCGCTCACCGCCGCCGTCGTGCAGGGGAACCAGCCGGGCGATGGTGGTCGCTGACCTTCCCTTCGGCTCCTACCAGGCGTCGCCGACCGAGGCACTGCACGCCGCCGTCCGGTTCATGAAGGAGGCGGGCGCGCACGCGGTCAAGCTCGAAGGCGGCCTGCGGGTCGCGCGCCAGGTCGAGGAGCTCACCGCGGCCGGCGTCCCGGTGATGGGCCACCTCGGGCTCACCCCGCAGTCGGTGCACGCGTTCGGCGGGTTCCGGGTGCAGGGCCGCGGCGAGGACGGCGAGCGGCTGCTGCACGACGCGAAGGCGCTTGAGGCCGCCGGGGCGTTCTCGATCGTGCTCGAGGGCATCCCGGCGCCGCTCGCCGCGAAGATCACCGCCTCGCTGCGCGTGCCGACGATCGGCATCGGGGCCGGCCCGGACTGCGACGCCCAGGTCCTGGTCTGGCAGGACATGGCCGGCCTGTCCGGCCGCGCGCCGAAGTTCGCCAAGCGGTACGCCGACGTGGCCGGGGTGCTGCGCGACGCCGCGACCGAGTTCGCGGCGGAGGTCGCGGGCGGCGCCTTCCCGACCGAGGAGTACAGCTACAAGTAGCTGCACTTAGGTCAAGATCAACGACACGAGTGGTCCGAACGGGTGCGTGCTCCACGTCGCAGGCGAAGCACGCACTCGTTTCGGCCGCCGGGCACGAGGGAGCTGGGCACAGGCGCGCCGTGCCCGGGTGGCCCAACAGGGCGACGCCTGGTTACGCGGGCGAAGTGGGGGTGGGTTCCGGCGGGGCGGCGGCCAGGGTTTGCGCCTGGGCGATGAGCTCGCGCAGTGCCTGCTCGGCGGTGGCCGGGTCGGGGGCCAGGGCGGTGAGCAGGCTGGCCAGGTCCGTGCCGGGGATGTCGCCAACCTGATCGCACAGGGTCGGCACATCCGCTGGCGGGGTGGCGTCAGTACCGAACTCGCGCAGGTCGGCGGCGGCGGCGCGGACCGAGCTCTCGGTGCCCTCGGCGGCGGTGAGGACGCAGATCAGGGCGGCGGCCAGGTGGCAGGCCAGGGCCGGGGCGGGCTGGCGGGCGTGAGCGGCGGAGGTAGTTGCCGAGGTTGTGGTAGCTGACCGCGATGCCAGTCACGTCCCCAGCCAGGTAGCTGTAACGCAGCGCGTCGCGTTCCAGGCCGATCGCGGCGTCGCCGTGGCCGCGCTCGTCCTCGATATCAGCCAGGGCGCTGAGGGTCTTGCCGAGCATCCTCGGTGTCGTGGGCGTCCTGGAAGACCTGCCGACACTCGAGCAGCAGGGCCAGTGCCTCCTCGGTGCGGCCGAGTCGCAGCAGCGGCCCGTAGTCGTTGAACCTGGCCCGCGCGATGTCGGTGGCCGGGGCGCCGCGCTCGCGCTCGCTGGCGATGTTCTCGGCGTTCAGGTCGAGTGCGTCCTGCCAGCGGCCGAGCTGGCGGGCCGCGTCGCGGCCGGTGTCGAGCAGTACCTCGCGGACGTTCCACGGGATGGCGGTCTCGTCCGGGCCGGGGGTGGCGGGCAGGGACGGCATGCGGTCGCGGAGCCGCTGCACCTCGGTCGAGCACCGTGGCGGCCTGGCCCATCGCGTTCAGCACCTGCAGCCGCCGCGCCTCGTCGAGCAGCTGAGTCCACGGTCCGAGCCCGGCCTGCCGGGTGTAGCCGGCCTTCTGGCCGGTGAGGGCGAGGGCCTCGGCCAGCCGCCCGCTGCCGCGGCACAGGTCGACCAGCCGCCCGGCGGCCACCGACGCCGCCCGGTAGTCGCCGCGGGCCACGGCGGCGTCCGAGGTGGGCGCGCGAGCTGGCGCTTCGGCGGCGGCGGGGTCGATCACCTGCAAGCACCATGGCCAGCACGTCCGCCTGGCCGGGCGTCGTGGGCGGTGATCTGCTGGATGGCGGGCAGCACCGCTGCCGCGTTCGCCCGCGACGGTCTCGGCGTTGAAGGCGCACTCCAGCATGGTCGCGGCCGTGGTCCACTGTTCCTGGCGCAGGAGGTAGGGGACGGCGGCCAGCCCGGCGCGCACCAGCAGCCCGGTGTGGACGGTGCCGTCGCTCGTTCTGCCCGGACGCGTACCGGAACACGGCGGTCCCAGAACGCGGCGGCCTCGGTGTCGACGGCGTCCCGGAACGGCTTGCCGGCCTGGGCGCGTCCGGCGGCGGCGACCCCGGGGTGGACCGCGTACGACTCGTCTCGCTGACGGTCGCCGTGGACGGCGACCAGGCCGCGGGCGGCGACGGCGCGTCAGCGCCTGGTCCGAGGTCGGGCGGCGGGCCGTCCGAGCCCGAGCCGGTTCCACAGGTCGGCCCAGTTGGCGTCGATGACGGGCCTGTTCCCGGTCGGGTTCCTCCAGGCAGCACAGGAACCAGAACAGTGTCCCGTTCCCCGGGCGGCAGGCTGCCGGCGACCGTCGGTGGTCCAGGCGGCCGAGCACGTGCAGGTAGTCGCGGCGGCCCGGTCGCGTCGTTGCCGACCGGGCAGCACCCCGGCCTCGTGCCCAGCGTCGGGCTGCCCGGTGGCGAAGAAGCCGTCCGGCAGGCCGCCCTGCTTCCCGCCAGGCCTGGTCGCCGGCCGCCACCAGCGCCGCCAGCCGCTCCGGGTCGGCGGCCTGGCCGTCGGCGAGCTCAAGCAGCTTCGGGTGCCCCTGGGCGACGTTCAGCACCCCGAGCGCCAGCCGCCGGGACACCTCCCGGTCGACGCCGGGCAGCGTCGCCCCGGATGAGCGTCCTGCAGGTGCGGCAGCTCGCGAGCCAGCAGCAGCGCCTCATCCGCCGACAGCGCGTCCACCGCCAGCACTCGCAGCCCGCCCGATGGCGACGCACCCGCCTGCCACGCGGTACGCCGCCCGGCATCGGCATGGCCGATGCGACACCGGCACCAGCACCGCGCACTCGAGCACCAGCAGGCACCTTCCGGCTCGTCACGACCACGCGGCCCAGGCCGCGCTGTGCGCACAGCGCGCTCATCACCTGTCCCCAGCGGTCGTCGCGCCACCGCCGCCGCTCGGTCAGCAGCGACTCGACGTTGTCGATGACGACGAGCATCCGCCGCTGCTCCATCAGCTCGGTCAGCCGGGGCAGGAACGCCGTCAGCTTGCCGTCGTCGGCCAGCACGTGGACCATCTGGAAGTCCGGCAGCTCCCGTTCCAGGGTCAGCGCGAAGTCGGTCAGCGCGGCCCGGATGTCCATGCCCTCGTCGGGGGCCTTGTACCAGACGAGCCGGTCGAACGCGTGCTCGTGGGTGTAGGCGAGCTCAAGCGCGCAGGCCGTCTTGCCGCCGCCGGGCATCCCGTGCAGCAGCACGCCGGGAACGCCGCTCCCGGCCGCCAGCGCCGCGCTGGCCTGGGCCATCACCCCGGTCCGGCCGACGAACCGGTCCGGCTGCGGCGGGAAGCCGGCCATCTTCAGCTGCCGTCGCGTCGTACACGTCCGGGCCTGTCCGGCCGGCGCTGCCAGCCGCAGGCCGGCCGCGCGGCCGCCGAACAGCGCCGGCGTCGCCACCGACAGCGCCGGCCACGCCGCGTCGGCCGACCCGCGCGCCAGCCGATTCGAGTCCCGGCCGCCGCGCTGGGCGCTCCGCCATCAGCTGCCGCAGCGCGATCCCGACCGCGCGCGGCAGCGGCTGTCCCTTGGCGGCCAGCAGGTCATACAGCTTCCCGGTGAGCGCGATCGCGAAGTCGTCGCCCACCGGGTAACGCATCGCGAGCACCGCGCACCCCAGCCGCCCAGCCAACTCCGCCGCTAGGGCCCCCGACGCGAACCCGTCATCCCGACCGTCGGCGACGCGTCCCTCAGAGTCCGCGATGTCCCGGTCGCGGTGATTTTCGGCGCTTCCAGCGTCAGGGCTGGCGGGTCCAGCGCCCGCGCGCTGGCCTGACACCGGCAGGCCGAGCAGGCGGCGCTGTTCGGCGGCGGTCAGGGCGGCCGACCAGCAGGCCGCGACCGTGACCAGGCTGACGCGCTCGCGGGCCAGGTCCAGCAGGTCCGCCAGTTCGGCGGCCGTTACCTTGTCTGGCCTGCCCGCGGCGTCCTCAAGGAGGAGCTCGCCTGGTGCGCCGTGGCCGGAGATGTGGATGACGTCCCAGCCTTCGGCTTCTTCGAGGACGTCGCGCAGCCGCTCGCGGGTTACGCCGTACTGGAGTACCCGCACGTCCGCGGCCTTCCCGCGGGCGGCGATGCCGCTGATCAGCTGGACCAGCGAATAACGTTCGCGGCGCAGGTTCAGCGGCTGGCCGCCTTCGGGGAGGCTGAACAGCCCGAGCACGCGCAGCCGCTCGCCGGCGGTGCCGCTACCGGCACGTGCCCTCGCGGCGTAGCCGCCGCCGTCTGGCGGGTCTGGCTCCATGACCAGCGTGACGTCCTGGACCGCGAGCGGCCTGCCGCGCGCGTGGCCGAGCTCAAGCGGGCGGAACAGCAGTGCCCGCGCCTGCGCCGGCGCGACCACCCGCACCGTCGCGGGACGCGCCCGGACCAGCGCGTCGGCCACCGGCCCGAGGACCTCGGCGCCGATCCACGCCCCGACCTCGCCGACGATCCGCGCCTCGTCGGTGTCCCACCGGTCCGGTGCCACGTGCCACTGGAGGTACCCGAGCAGGTCGGTGAACGCCTCGTACTGCCAGCGGCCGGCGTCCAGCCGGACCTCGTGGTCAGCGAGGAACGTCCCGCCCGCGTCGGTCAGCACCCACCGCCACCGGGTCAGGTCCTTGAACTCCCGCGCCTCAAGCCGTAGCTCGCCCACCGGCGGCCCCCTCCCGCGGCATCACCCCGCGCCGGCCAGGCCAGCGCCCAGCGTCACAATAGGGCAATTCGACCGGCTCTGGCGTGCTTAGCGACTCAGCTGTACTTCGTAACGTTGCGGAGCGACCGACCGGGGTCAGATGACGTATCGGGTGGGGTAGGTGGTGTGAGTTCTGCCCGAAGGATTACGCCAGCTGAAGACGCCGGGCTCGGGCTGGTCGAGGTGCCAGCCGGGGGCCTGTTTGTTCCTGTGGTGGTAGCGGCACGGCGCACCGAGGTTGCACTCGCAGGAAGGGCCGTGCGGCCAGGGGATGGTGTGGTCGGCGTCGGCCTCGGCGGCGGGGCGGTTGCAGCCGGGCGCGGTGCACGTGCTGGCGCGCGCCTGGATCAGGTGCTTGACCTTCCGGCTGATCACGTATTTCCCTGAGTAGTGCCGGTGGTCGCACTGGCCCCTGGCGATCGCGGACAACTCAACGCGCAGCAGCCACAGGAGCCCGGCTACCAGCGCTGACTGCTCAGGAGGACTGGGGCCCGGGTTCTGGTGCCCTGGTGCCGCCGGGCCGGTCTGGCTGGGCTGGCCGGTCTGGCTGGGTTGCCAGCGGTGCTGTCCGGGGGCGCACCCGTGGGCCGCCGCGGTGCCGTCGAAGCCGATGACGGTGGCGCACCAGCGGGTTCCCGCGTGCCGGGAGGCGGCCTCGACCAGGTCACGGGTGGCCTGGGGATCGAGGAGGCCGAAGCCGGGGATCTCGCCGGGCGCGGGTGACCAGCCGAGCAGCGTCCCGACGGGGACGAGGAGGTTGATCACTGCCTTCACGGGGGCCGGCGCGGGGCGATCATCGTCGCGCGTCGGTCCGTTGCCGCTATCGCCGCCCTGCGGGTCGTTGTCCGCGGTGATGCGGTCGAGGGGGTCGCGGCCCTGGGCGAGGTCGAGGTAGGCGCGGACGCGCAGCTGCTGCAGGGTGCCCGGCAGGCCGCCTGCGCGCAGCGCGCGGGCGGTCGCGTCGATGTGCTGGGAGGCGGCCACCACATCCTCGGGCGGAAGCTCGCGGCCGGACAGGGCGGCGTTGCCGGAGTCCTCCTGCCACCGGGTGACCCGGGCCTGCTTGGCGGCGGCCTGTTTCCGTGCCCCGGCGGCCGCCGGGTCGATCATCCTGACGATGCGGGTGCACATGGCGCGCAGCCGGCTCGGGGTCAGGCCGGGCGCGGCGGCGGCAAGCAGCCGGTCGGCCTCGGCCGCGTCCTGGTCGGACAGGCAGCCGGTGGCCTCGATGATGATCTTCATCTGGTACTCGCTGATCTTGCCGTCGCGCAACAGCGCGGTGCCCGCCGGCAGCCGGGTGACCGCTTCCCTGGACTGGGCCATTCGCAGTTCCGCGGTATTGCCCGTCGTGACGAGCTCCGGGGCGAGCTCTTCCGGGGAGAAGGCGGTGAACCCGAGAGAGGTGGCCTTGCCCGGGTCCGGCTCCAGCCGCCGGGCGGTGAACTCGGCGATCGCCGCCTGCTGCACCCACGCGGCCCGGGCGGCCAGGCGCCGTCCCGCGGACACCAGGCCGAGCAGCTGGTCATCGGACAGCCCGGACAGGATGGCGGGATCGCAGGCCCGGTCGGCGAGCGCGGCCAGTGCGGAGTCCGGCGCCATCGTGTCGGCCGGGCCGCCCTGCGCCAGGGCGTCCAGGTCGAGGTCAGCGGGAAAGCCGAGCACGATCGCGCGCGCGTTCGGCACCTGGCCGTGTCGCCCCGCGTCGTGCTCCCCGTAGCCGGGGACGGCTCCCATGGACATCGATTCCGCCTTCTGCTCGATTCACCTGCTATAAAGCTCTCCTCATACGAAAATATTACCCAAGCCAAAAGATCATTAATAGCATTTCAGGCATTGTTTTCAAGATCATGTTCGATTGCCTTCAGAAACGCATCGCCTGACGAATCAAGGCGGCACGGTCGGGACGGGCGCGCGTTCACTTTTGGGTGAAACACGCACCCGTTCGGAATCCTCTTGACCTTGACTTCCGGGATCAGCCGGCGAGCTTGCGCAGTTCCGGGAGGACTTCCTTGCCGATGAGCTCGATCGCGGCCATCGGGTCCTGGCTCATCACCTGGATGGAGACGATGTCCGCGCCGACGTCGGTGACCAGCGGGCGGTAGGCGTTGATCAGGCCCTCGGCGTCGGGGACGACCGTGTAGCTCGCCAGCACCTCGTCGCGGTCCATCTCGTCGGCCCGGAAGCGGAGCTCGGCCGGGTCGGTCGCCTCCAGGCGGCCGGGGGCGCGCAGGCCGCGCATGGACGACAGCGCCTGCCAGGCCTCGACGCGGTCGCCGGCGAGCACGGTCCAGCGGGTGGCCAGGACCAGGTGCTGCTTGCCGATCTCGGTCGCGGCCTTGCGGTAGGGGGCGATGACCTTGGCGACCGTGTCGGCCGGGTCCTTCACGCTGGTGATCAGGCCATCGGCGTACGTGCCGGCGAACGCGGCCGACTTCGGGCCGCCCGCGGCCATAAGGATCGGCACGCTGCCCTTCGGGGGCGAGTAGAGCTTGGCGGTCTCGGTCGTGTAGTGCTCGCCGTGGAACGTCAGCTTCTCGCCCTCAAGGAGGCGGTGCATGATCTCCAGGCCTTCCTGCATGCGGGCCTGGCGCTCGCCGTAGCCGGGGAACGGGAAGCCAAGGGGACGCTCGTTCAGCGCCTCACCGGTGCCGACGCCGAGCAGCAGGCGGCCGTCGGACAGGCGGTCGGTGGTCGCGGCCATCTGCGCGACGAGTGCCGGGTGGTAGTGGAACAACGGGCAGGTGACCGCGGTGCCGAGCAGCACGTGGTCGGTGCGCACGGCGACGGCGCCCAGCCAGGACCATACGAAGCCCGCGGCGGAAGTGTCGTCGACCCAGGGGTGGAAGTGGTCGCTGCCGAGCACGGCGTCGAACCCGGCCTCCTCGGCGGCCACGGCCTGCTTGACCAGGTCTTCGGGCTGGTAGGACTCGTGGCTGCAGAGCCAGGCGAACTTCATCTACGCCTCCATCGTTTTCGCGTCACTGCCGATCCTCTCACCATCCGTCACCTGCTTCGGCGGGTGGTGGCGTGAGGGGCCTCGTCGGCGGCGATGCGATGGATACCTGAGTACACAGGTACGAGCGCTGGCCAGATCACGAAATTGCTATGTTGTTGGCCTACACGCAGGCAATGCCGAGCGCCATGGCAGCGCCCGTACCTTTATGTCCGTATTGTCGGACTATGAGGTCTTGGCGACAGGATTCCCATTATGTCAGGCGGCGTCGGCTTTCGGACTTCAAAGCCCACGGTGAGCGTGCGGCTACAGGACGAAGGGGAGCGATGAGCACACGAACAAGAGCAGTGGGCTTGACGCGGTTTTTTCCTCGACGGAAAGAAACGCAGTCGGTTAGTAGTTCTTCCGATATTTGGATGAAAAGTTCTCTCAGTGCCCACAATGGCAACTGCGTGGAAGTCGCCGGCCTAACTGGCGATACAATTCGGGTCCGCGACAGCAAGAATCCGCGGGACGGGGTCTTGAGCTTTACGACCTCAGAATGGGATGCATTCCTCGGTGGTGTCCTCAAAGGCGAATTCGATCGTAAATCTCGATAGCCGAGCGCTAAGAACGATAGCCTGCTAGTTCGTGTGCCGGGACGGGCATTCGCCTGTTCCGGCACATGTGAACCAACGACCGTCAGCATGACCGTTATCAGCGTAAGCGCCGACCTTGGACTCGACGGTCACGACCACTCCCGCTCTAGGGTGGCGATGATCAACTGTCGAGAATCTGCTGGGGACAGTGCCGCCCTGCACAGTGAATCAAAGAAAATGGAATAAAGTCGCGTATCCGTTTCTCCGTCGACGTATATCTCCGTGACTAGGGATTCGGTGCTTACCACGTCACCCAAAACACCTGCAGGTGTCCCTTCAGAACCGAACCTCATTATCACGAAAGACCCTGACAACAACCCAGGATTCTGACTTAGCCGCAGAATTCGCAAATCAACATTTGATTGCTCGGCCGCGCCCGCAAGACTCTCCAATTGAGCTCGCATTACGGCATTATTGCCGACTCTCCGCAGCAGCACAGATTCGTCAACCACTGCGGACAGCCGAAGAGCTGGTTCACGAGCCAGTCTCTCCTGGCGACGCACGCGAACCTCCACGAAACGGTCAAGGACCCTAAGCGGGATAGTAGGGACTAGACCCTGATAGGCACTGTTAAGATTCCGAGCATAATCCTCAGTCTGCAAAAGCCCCGGCATAGCGAGGCCTTCCCAGTGAAGGCATGACACTGCCTCCTGTTCCAAACCTATAAATTCCACATATTGTGGAGTCAGGATATCTGCGTAGTCATCCCACCAGCCCCGCTTGGTGGCGTCTTCGGCAAGCTCCAGCAAGCGATCTCGCAAGGGATCGGTCACACCGTAATAGTCGATGAGTTTCTCGATTTCCGCGGGCGGGAGGCTCTCGCGACCCGACTCCGCGCGGCTTATCTTTGTTGCCGACCATCCGATGGCACGCGAGACCTCGCTCCCGGTGCGATTGCCGCGAAGTCGGCGTAGCTCAGCGGCCAAACGCCTGCGCCTCACGGTTGGGCTGCCGGACGGAGCCATCTCACTCCTGGTTGTTGCTGAGGCTGCGCACGGGATCAGTGTGTCACCTGAACGCGCTTTAGTCAGTACATCCATCGGGTGTTTTTCTAAAAGTCATGTCAGGAGTATTGATAAAAATTTTGCTGCGGCGGACTATCAAGCTAGGGACAAAGGCTTCCCGAAAGTTGAGGAGCTGCGATGGGGACCAGTCACGGGGAACGGCTGGGCTCTGCGGCTGCCCTTAACGGCCCGCTCCCGCTTGAGCCGGGAATGTCCAGCGCACGGTCCGCGCTCCCCTGTGCGCGCGACCCGCCCGGAGTGATATCACCAGACACCTCAGCGGCACTACGAACGTGGCCAACGGGGCGCGCCAGGCGCGCGACCCGTCCGGGGAAGCCCTCCCCGCGCACATGGCCGCAAACGGAAAGAGGCGATGCGCGAACATCGCCTCTCCCGAACGCCGGACTCGCTAAAGCTAGCCCAAGTTACAGCT
>CAVTKQ010000046.1:0-30103 GCA_963735315.1 uncultured Actinomycetota bacterium | reverse complement strand
CGGCGGGACCGGCGCGGGCGACGGCGGCCTGCGGCGGCGGCGCCGGCGACCGGGTCTGGCTTGAGCCGTGGGTGCCCGGGTCAGGCAGCTGCGTGTGGCGGTTCAACGCGCTGTACTGGCAGGCCCTCGCCGCCTGGGAGAAGACCACGGGCAAGGAGTACGAGCAGACGCTGCCCGGCGGCGAGTCCGACGCGCGCAACTCGGCCGGCGGCCCGCGAGGTCATCCTCGACCTGTTCTCCAGCTGGGACGAGCTGGCGTCGCGGCGCGCGCTGCCCGAGCAGCTGTACGTCATCGAGCTCGGCGTCGGCAACGGCGGGCAGGCCCGCACCTGGCTGGATGAGTTCGTCGAGCTCGACCGCAGGCACGGCCGCGACTACTACCGGCGGCTGCACTACCTGATGGGCGACTACTCCGCGCACGTGCTCGACCGCGCCCGCCAGGAGGTGGCGCACCACGGCGACCACGTGTCCGGCCTGGTCCTCGAGGCGACCAGGCTGTCGGGCTCGCGTCGGGTTCCTGGCCGGCAAGGCGTTCCTCGTCTACATCTCCAACGTCTACGACAACCTGCCGAGCGACGAGGTGGCCGTCATCCGCGGCCGGATGTACCTGGTGCAGACCCGCTCCTACCTGGCCGGCCACGCCGCGGACGCGATCGCCACCCGGTTCGGGCTCGGCCGGGCCGAGATCGCCCAGCTCACCGAGCGGCTGCTGCGGATCGGGCCGGAGCTGCTCGCCGAGTCGCAGCCGGACACGTTCCCCGACACCGGCCAGGCGGTGCTGTTCTGGCAGGCGGCCTGGGAGTCGCTGCGCCAGGCCGAGCGGTACGTGCCGCTGGAGGGGCTGGACACCTACCGGATCACCCCCGCGCGTGACCGGGGAGATCCTCCGCCCGCTGCTCGCGCCGAGGGAGACGTGCGGATGCACGTGTCCAACGGGGCGCTGTCGTCGTTCGCCGACACGCTGCCGCTGCTGCACCCGTTCGGCCGCCTCGTCTGCCACGACCTGTTCACCACGTCGCCCGGCGAGTACCGCGCCGGCTTCTTCGGTCCCGGCAAGTACGACGGGTCGGTCGTCAACTGGGTCAACGGGCCGCTGCTGCAGCTCCTGGCCAGCCGGCGCGGCTTCGGCGTGCGGTTCTCGCCGTTCACCCCGCGCCCGGCGTCCAACGTCAAGACGATGACCGCGCAGGTCAGGGACTGAGGCCGATGGTAAGGCACAGCCGATGATCGACAGACATCGGCAGGGCGGAGCCCGCCTGCCCGCCGCTGCCCCACGACCGTGGTCGGCTCCTACAGCGTGCCCGAGTGGCTGGAACGGCTCAAGACCGAGTACTACCAGCGGCGGATCAGCGCCGCGCACCTCGCCGAGATCCACGAGGTGGCGATCAAGGCCGCGGTCAAGGACCAGGAGCGGGCGGGCATCGACATCGTCTCCGACGGCGAGCTGCGCCGCGACAACGACATCGACTACTTCCTGGCGCGGATCCCCGGCGTGCACATCGCGCAGCGGGCCAAGTCGGACTACTACGACTACTACGACGCGGACGTCAGCGCGCCGCTGCCCGAGACGACGGGTACACCGGACGACTCCAGCCCGGCGCTCGGCCTGGCCGGCGACTTCGAGTTCACCCGCGCGCTGACCGACCGCCCGGTCAAGTTCTCCTTCACCGGCCCGTTCTCGCTGTCCCGGCGGATCACCGTGCGCCGACGGCGCCTACAACGAACCCGGCCGACCTGGTCCGCGCCCTCGCCCGGCGGCTGAACACCGAGGCGCGCGCCCTGGCGGACGCGGGCGCCAGGTTCCTGCAGATCGACGAGCCGTTCCTGGCCGGCTACCCGGAGCAGGCGGCCCTGGCGGTCGAGGCGGTGAACATCGTCACCGACGGCGTGCCGGCCACCTGGGCGCTGCACGTCTGCTACGGCAACCGCTACGCGCGCCCCTCCTGGGAGGGGCACTACGACTTCCTGTTCCCCGCGGTGCTCGAGGCGCGAGTCGACCAGCTCGTGCTCGAGTTCGCCCGCAAGGGCCTGGAAGACCTGCGGCTCATCAAGGAGTACGCCTGGCCGTCGGCGCTCGGCCTCGGCGTGATCGACGTCAAGTCGCCGGCCGTGGAGAACCCGGAGCTGGTCGCCGCCCGGATCAGGCGCGCCCTCGAGTACGTCGACCCCGGGCCGGCTGGTCGTCAACCCCGACTGCGGGCTGCGTCACCTCGCACCGGAGGTGGCGCGGCAGCAAACTACGCGCTATGGTATCTGGCGCGGCGATTGTCCGATCAGAACTAACAACGTCATCAACCAGCCCCTCTCCCGCCTCGGGAGACAGACGACTCCCAGACTTCAGGAGACAACAATGTCGGATAGCGGATTCCTCTTCACTTCCGAGTCGGTGACGGAGGGCCACCCGGACAAGATCGCCGACCAGATCTCCGACGCCGTCCTCGACGCGGCCCTCGCCGGAGGACCCGTACTCGCGCGTCGCCTGCGAGACGCTGCTCACCACCGGCCTGATCGTGGTCGCCGGCGAGATCACCACCGCGTCGACGATCGACTACGCCGCCGTCGCGCGGAAGGTGGTCAACGAGATCGGCTACGACAACGGCGAGTTCTACTTCGACGGCAACGCGGTCGGCGTGATCGTCGCGATGGACCGCCAGTCGCCGGACATCGCCCAGGGCGTGGACACCGCCCACGAGGGCCGGGTCACCGGCTCGGAGGACCCGCTGGACAAGATCGGCGCCGGCGACCAGGGCATGATGTTCGGCTACGCGACCAACGAGACGCCCGAGCTACATGCCGACCCCGATCATCCTCGCGCACAAGCTGTCGAAGAAGCTGTCGGAGGTCCGCCACTCCGGCCTGCTGCCCTACCTGCGCCCGGACGGCAAGACCCAGGTGACCGTCCGCTACGACGACGCGGGCAAGCCGGTCGAGATCGAGAAGGTGCTGATCTCCACCCAGCACCAGGACGGCGTGGAGTCCAAGCTGCCCGAGGCGCTGTGGGAGGAGGTCGTGACGCAGACGCTGCCCGCCGACCTGTACGACCCGGACCGCCTCAAGGACGAGTTCTACGTCAACCCGACCGGCCGGTTCGTCATCGGCGGCCCGGTCGGCGACACCGGCCTGACCGGCCGGAAGATCATCGTCGACACCTACGGCGGCTTCGCCCGGCACGGCGGCGGCGCGTTCTCCGGCAAGGACCCGTCCAAGGTGGACCGCTCGGCCGCGTACGCCGCCCGGTACGTCGCCAAGAACATCGTCGCGGCCGGCCTGGCCGACCGCGCCGAGGTCCAGGTCGCCTACGCGATCGGCGTCGCCCGGCCGCTGTCGCTGCTCGTCGAGACGTTCGGCACCGAGAAGATCTCCCGCAAGGCGATCGTCGAGCTGGTCCAGGAGAACTTCGACCTGCGCCCCGGCGCCATCCTCCGCGACCTTGAGCTGCGCCGCCCGATCTACCAGCCGACCGCGGCCTACGGCCACTTCGGCCGCAGCGGCGACGGCTTCACCTGGGAGCGCACCGACAAGGCCGACCAGCTCCGCACCCAGGCCGGCCTGAGCTAGGCTTCCCGCCCCTTACCCGCGGGCCCGGTCAGCGCTTGACGCTGACCGGGCCCGCGCCATTTCCGTGAACGGTAAAAAGCCGCGCCGCGGAATTCCCGCACTATTGCGGTTGTGAATGCCAGGCATAACGGTGACCGATGGCGTCACGCGGGCCTGCCAGGCGAACGGGGAGCGGCCCGGGCGGGCAGGCGGGCACCCGGCCGGCAGGCCCGGTGCTGATGGTTCCCTTGTTAGTTAGCGTGAAGCAAGTTTTCACGGACTGCCGCGAGACGCGGCGCACCGCGGTGTTTCCTGGCCTGCGGGAGCCCGGCGCGTTTCGCGGCCTGTTGCCTGTGGTACAGATGTGAAATCTGGGACCGCAAGGTTTTGTGCCCGGCCGCAGTAATCCGCGGGTGAGTTTGGCGGCGGGGCCGTTGTTCGGGCTCAGCCGTCATGCGATCGTCGCCGTTAAGTTCGGGCGCGTGAGGGGGCCCGGACGGGCAGAGGAGGCGGTCGATAAGCGGCGAAACGTGATGAAACCGTTCTCTCCGGGTGGTATGACTGTCCCCGCGGCGTGACCATAATCCGTAGGAACACTCGATAGCTGCTGGAACTCAAACCACATCGCTAAAGCAGTGCAAAGAAGCACCGTTTACTTGTGGATCCGGTGAACGGCGTCTTCTTTCGGCTAGCCCCGGGGGCGATGCTGCGCCGAGCGGCGGAGCACGCACCCGTTCGGAAGATAAATGACTCGCTGTTAGCCACGAGAAGGCAGAAGACATGAATAGATCCGTCCACTGGCGGACGCGGACGGCGGCGGCCGTCGTCGCCGCGCTGTCGCTCGGCGTCCTCGCCGCGTGCAGCTCGAGCTCGAGCTCGAGCACGGGCGGCGCCGCGGCGTCGTCGAGCGCGCCCGCCGCGACCAGCGCCGCCTCTTCCGCGTCGAGCTCCTCCGCGGCGGCCGGCACCACCTCAACCTCAGCCTGCGGCACCAAGCCCGGCGTCGCGGCCACCGGCACGCCCATCAACATCGGTGCGATCAACACCAAGCAGCCGGGCACCGACTTCAGCGACATCGAGAACATGACGGGCGCGTACTTCGCCTGCGTCAACGCCAACGGCGGGATCAACGGCCACCCGATCAAGTTCTTCCCGGTGACCGAGCAGACCAACCCGTCGCAGATCGCCTCGCTCGCCAAGCAGCTGGTGACCAGCGACCACGTGGTCGGCATGATGGGCAGCAGCTCGATCATCGAGTGCTCGGTAGACGCGGCCTACTGGAAGAGCGTGGGCATCCAGTCCCTGGGGGCCGGCATCGACCCCGAGTGCTACTCGACGCCGAACACCGCCTCGGTGAACATGGGGCCGCGTTACTCGAGCGACGGCGCGGTCCAGTACGTGCTGGCCCAGGGCGCGAGCAAGATCGCGTTCGACCAGGCCAACGTCCCCGGCACCGCCTACGTCGCCGCCGGGCCCGAACGCGCTGGCCAAGGCCAAGGGCGTGGCGATCCAGGACTTCACCGAGAACGTGCCGATCACCAGCGCCAACGCGATCGCGACGAAGCTGGTCACCGCCGCGGGCCCGGGCGGCGCGGTGGTGCTCAACTTCACCCCGCCGCAGGCGCTGCTGATCCTGCAGGCCGCGCAGAAGCTCAACCTGGAGGACCGGGTCAAGTACTGGGCCTGCTCCACCCCGTGCAACACCGACTTCCTGGCGACCTCGCTCGGCCCGAAGTGGAACAACAAGCTGTTCGTCAACGCCGAGCTGCTCCCGCTTGACGGGAACACCAGCCAGACCGCGCAGCTGTTCCAGGCCGTACTCAAGCAGTACGGCACGAACGTCTCCGGCGGCGTCGGCTCGTTCTCCGAGATGGGCTTCACGATCGGCGAGATCGCGACGCACGCCCTGGAGAGCGTCAAGGGCGACTACACGATCGCCTCGGTGAGCGCCGCGCTCAAGGGGCGTCACCAACTTCAACACCGGGATGCTCTGCCAGGGCTTCACCTACGGCAACTACCCCTCGCACCTTCCGAACAACATGGACTACACGGTCACCCCGAACAACGGCAAGATGGTCATGGCCTCCAACGGCGGCGGGTGCACCCTGATCTCGGCCGACGACCCGCAAGTCGCCGCCTACCGGGCCGTCGCCGGCACCGCGCCAGCGGTGGGCTAGCGGCCTTCAGACAACAACCAAGGGACTGAAACAGTTACATGCCGAGCTGGGCAGAATTTCAGCCCTACATCGTGACCGGCCTGGCCCTGGGCGGGCTCTATGCCCTGTCCGGGGTCGGGCTGGTCGTGCTGTACCGCGCCACCGGGGTGCTCAACCTCGCGTTCGGCGCGGTCGGCGCGATGGGGGCCTTCATCGCGTACTCCATCATCCAGGCGGGCAACCCCGGCTGGGTCGGCTGGATCACGTGCATCTTGTTCGGCGGCGTGGTGACGCTCGGCTACGGCATGCTCTTCGGGCCTGCCCTGGCCGGGCGCGGCCCGCTCGTCCAGTCCATCGCGACCCTGGGCCTCGCGCTCGTGCTCTTCGGGGCCATCGACCTCGCCTGGCCGACGAGCGGCGGCCAGTCGCCGTCGATCTCCTTCCCCACCGACAACAGCGGGTTCACGGTCGGGCAGCTTCAGGTCAGCTGGACGCAGGTGATCGCGCTCGGCGCTCGGCGTCGTCATCACGGTCGGCACCGGCGCGTTCCTGCGCTACTCCAAGCTGGGCACCGCGATGCGCGCGATGGCCAACGACCGGGAGATCACCGCGACGCTCGGCGTCCCGGTCCGCCGGGTCGAGGCCGCCGCCTGGCTGGGCTGCGGGCTCCTCTCGGGCATCGCCGGGATCATGCTGGCCGACCTGTCCGCGCTCGACGACACCACCCTGGTGTTCACCGTGGTGATCTCCTCGCTGGCCGCGGCGCTGATCGGGCGGCTGCGCTCGATCTCGGTCACCTTCGTCGCCGCCCTGGTGATCGGCCTGGTCCACGACCTGATCACGCCGATCACCCAGATCGACAACTACCAGGACATGACGCCGTTCGTGCTCGCCACGATCGCCCTGCTCGTCATGCCGCGCGGCCAGGTCATGACGCGCACGCGCGAGGAAGGGTGAGGCCGCAGTGATCGACACCGCCGGCCGCAAGGCACCCGCTTCCGCCCGCCGCGGTCCCGTGATGGACCGCCGCGCGCTCACCCGTCTCACGGTCATCGTCGTGCTGCTGCTGCTCGCCCTGTTCGCGCTGCCGCCGCTCATGTCCGCCTACTACACGGTCACGATGACCCAGGTGGCCATCTACTCCATCGTGACGCTCGGCCTCGGCCTGCTCGTCGGCCGCGTCGGCCTGTACTCCCTGGGCCAGCTCGCCGTGCTGACGATCGGCGCCTGGGTCGGCGCGCGGCTGCTGTTCGCCACGTCAGCCAGCCGTACATCCTCGTGATCATCGAGGCCGGCCTGGTCACGATGATCATCGGCTCGCTGATCACGCTGCCCGCGCTCCGGCTGCGCGGCCTGTACCTGGCGCTGATCACGCTGATGCTGGCCGGGGGCGTGTCCGTCATCCTGGCGACGCTCAACTTCCCCAACGGCGGCGGCGGCTTCTCCGGCTACAACGGCTCCCTCCTGCACATCCCGCAGATCAGGCGGCCGTCGTTCGCGGGCACCGACCCGGCGTTCTACCGGTTCTCGGTGATCGTGGCGATCGTGATGTTCCTGCTCGTGTTCGCCCACCTGCGGGCCAGGCCGGGCCGGGCCTGGGCGGCGATCAGGCAGAGCGAGCCCTCGGCGCTGGCGGCCGGCATCAACACCACGTTCTACAAGCTCTGGGCCATGGCCCTGGCGGCGTTCGTCACCGGCGTCGCCGGCGCGCTGCTCGCCGGCGCGGACCGCGAGCTGTTCTCGATCAACTTCCCGATCCAGAACTCGATCAACCTGCTCGCGGTCGTGCTCATGGGCGGGGTGTTCAGCCTGACCGGCGCGGTGATCGCCGCGTTCCTGCAGGCGTTCCTGCCCGCGCTGCTGCAGAACTGGGGCGTGCCGAACGACTGGCTGATCATCTTGTTCGGCGTCGGCGTCATGCAGGTGCTCACGACCGCGCCCGGCGGGATCGCCGACCAGTTCCCCAAGGACATGAAGCGCCTGTACGGGCTGATCAGCCGGCTGTGGCGCGGATCCGCGGCCCGCCGCGTCCCGCAGCCGGCGGCAAGGGAGGCGACCGCATCATGATCGAGGTCAAGGACCTGACCGTCAGGTACGGCGGCGTCACGTCGCTCGACGGCATGAACCTGCTGTTCGAGCGACGGCGTCTGCGGCCTCATCGGCCCGAACGGCGCGGGCAAGACCACCTTCTTCAACGTGCTGTCCGGCTTCGTGCGGCCGGCGTCCGGCGCGCGTGACCGCCTTCGGCGACGACCTGCTGCGCATGGCGCACTTCCGCCGGGCCCGGTGGGGGATCCGCCGCACGTTCCAGACCGAGCAGGCGATCTCCGCGCTGACGGTCTACGACAACGTGGCGATGATCCACTCCAGGCTGCGCGGCTCGGCCCGCCGGGCCGACATCCTGGAGGCCATCGAGTTCGTCGGCGGCGGCGTCTCGCCGTGGGTGAAGGTGGGCTCGCTGACGGCCGGGCAGCGCCGCCTGGTCGAGGTCGCCCGCGCGGCCGCCGGCAAGCCGAGGCTGGTCCTGCTCGACGAGCCGGCCGCGGGCCTGCCCGACGAGGAGACCGAGCACCTGACCCAGGTGATCAAGGACATCCCGGCGCACACCGGGGCGCTGACGATCCTCGTCGACCACGACATGTCGCTGGTCTCCGCGGTCTGCGAGAAGACCGCGGTGCTCGACTTCGGCAAGCTGATCGCGTCCGGCCCGACCGCGCAGGTCCTGCGGGACGAGCACGTGATGCGCGCCTACCTCGGGACGGCGGAGGTGGCCTGAGCAATGTCCACGCTGGAGCTGCGTGACATCACCGTCGAGCGCGGCGGCCGGCCGGTCGTCAAGGACGTGACGATCCCGGTGCCCGCCGGGGAGGTCACCGCCCTGCTCGGCCCGAACGGCGCGGGCAAGTCATCCCTGGTCCTCGCCGTCGGCGGGGTGCTGAAGGCGCGGCCGGGCTCGGTGTCGCTCGACGGCGTCGAGCTGGCCGGGCCGGCGGCCGGAGAAGATCCGCGCCGCCGGGGTCGCGATCGTGCCTGAAGGCCGCAGGCTGCTGCCGGACCTGTCCGTCGACGACAACATCAAGGTCGCGACGTACGCGCTGAGCAAGCAGGCCGCCGCCGAGGGGCGGGCCCGCGCGCTCGAGCTGTTCCCCCGGCTCGGCGAGCGGCTCAACGTGCCCGCCCGGCTGCTGTCCGGCGGCGAGCAGCAGATGGTCGTGCTCGCCCAGGCCCTTGTCTCGCAGCCGAAGTACCTCCTGATCGACGAGCTGTCCCTCGGCCTGGCCCCGGTCATCGTCAACCAGCTGATCCCGGTGATCCGGCCGGTGGCGGCCAGCGGCGTCGGCGTGCTCCTGATCGAGCAATTCGCCACGGTCGCCCTGTCGCTCGCCACCGGCGCGCACGTCATGGAGGGCGGCGTGCTCCGCTACTCGGGAACAGCCGCCGAGCTGAAGGCAAGGCCTGAGCTGCTGCAGTCCGCCTACCTGCTGCGCGGCTCCGAGGTCGAGGCCGGCGCGGTCCTCGACGGCTCCATGGCGGAGGCCCTCGCGGAAGGGGACAGCGCGGAAGGGGACACGGCCGAATAGCCCCGAGCGGGCGCGGCGCCGCATATGCTGCCCGGTAGCTTCCGGTCCGGGGAGACAGTCCCCGGCGGGCAGAAGGGTGGGGATCATGGCGAGCGCCGGGCGCGCCATCGCGGGCGTCGCGGTCACCGTGGTCGCGGCGCTCGTGCTGTTCCTGGCGTTCCGCGGTCACGGCGCCGCTCATCCGCCCGCGGCGGCCGGCACCGGGCCGGCCAGCACCGCGACGGCCGGCACCGGGCTGGCTGGACTGCGCCTGCCGGGCCGGCAGCGCGTCGCGGTCAGCGGCCGGCGCGGGCGGCCTGGCTCCCGCCGGGTCCGCCCGGCCGTCGGCCGCGGGCGGGGCGTCATCCTCGCCGGCCGGGTCCGGGGCGGTCGCGCCCGCCACGCACGCGGACCCGCTGTCCGGGGCGGCGGCCTCCTACGCGGCGGGACGCTCCGGTACCGTCCTCGGCGCGGTCTACGACATCAGGACCGGCCAGTCCTGGCGACTTGGCGACGGGCAGGCGCAGCCGGAGGCCAGCGTCGTCAAGCTGGACATCCTGGAGACGCTGCTCGCCCGGCCAGGCGGCACCCCGCTGTCCCCGGGTGACCAGTCGCTGTCCCAGTCGATGATCGAGGACAGCGACAACGACTCCGCCACCAGCCTGTGGGACGAGGCCGGCGGCGCGGCGGGCATCGGGGCCTACAACGACAAGGCCGGGCTCACCAGGACGACCCCGTCGGCCTGCGTGACGTGCGCCGGGTTCCCCTGGCCGGGCTGGGGCCTGACGACGACCGTGCCGTACGACCAGCTCACCCTGCTGAAGCAGCTCGTCACGCCGGGGCCGCGCCCGCTGCTGTCGTCCGCCGCGCGGTCCTACGCCCTGTCCCTGATGGAGAACGTCACCCCCGACCAGCGCTGGGGGGTCTCCGGCGGGGTCCCGGCCGGGGTGACGGTGGCGCTGAAGAACGGCTGGCTCCCGCTCGACGACGCGAACACCGACTGGCAGGTCAACAGCGTCGGCTGGGTCTCCGGCGACGGCCGCGACTACCTGGTCGCCGTGTTCAGCACGGGCAACCCGACCGAGCAGTACGGCATCGACACGATCAACGCCCTGTCGTCCATCATCTGGACCGCGATGCGCTGAGGGCGGCCTCGGCGCCATGCCGTTGGCGGGGCGCTAAAGCTGGTCCTGCTGGTACGGGTGAGGCCGTACTGGGCGGCGACCGGGTTCCACTGGCCGACGAACGCCGTCTTGTACTTCGTCGCGTTGGCGTTCGGCGTGACGGTCGCCTGGTAGCCGGGGTCGCTCGTGTCGTTGGCGACGCAGCCCTGGGTGATCTCGTCGTTCGCCCACTTGGCGTACGCCTGGTCCGCGGCGATCGACGCCTGCCAGGCCTGGGTGAGGTCGCTGACCAGCGCGGCCGGCAGCGCGGCGCGGCCCGGCATGGCGGTGAGGCGGGCGAGCAGCGACTTGCGTGAGCTCGCGGCGTCGTCGAAGACCTTCGGGTCCGCGTTCAGGTTGGGCCCGCAGCTCGCTGACGTCGTTGGCGGCGTTGCTGATCGCCGCGCGGTCGGAGACGCTCTGCGACAGCATCGTGGCGACGCTCGTCGCGGCCTGCTGCTCGGTCACCGCGGGGGCCGACGGGGGAGTCGCGGCCGAGGACGCGGTCGCCGCTGCCGGGACTCGCGGCCGGGCTGCCAGAAGTCGGCGCCGCCGGCTGCCGGTGCCCGCGGGCGACCCGCCCGGCGCGGCCGTGCTCGTGCCGGTGCTCGCGGTCTCGCGGAGGGCCGGGTGGCTGAACGGGTGCGCGATCAGCAGCCCCGCCACCCCGCCGCCGACGAGAAGCACGAGCAGGATGATCCACAGGGTCAGGGACGAGCCGGAGCGGCGACCGTCATGCCGGCGCGGCGGCTGGCGCGGCGGCCCCGCGCCGGCGGTCCGGCCGTCGGCCCGCCCGGCGGCGGCACCGGAGGCTGGTACGGGCGGAAGGACTCGAAGTCCGGCGGGGCCGGCGGACGCTGCTCGTACGCCGGGCGCGGGTACGACGGCGGCGGGTACGAGGGCGCCGGCGCGGGCTGCGGGCGGGCGGACTGTCCGGGACCGGGCTGCGGGGGCCGGGCTGCGGGGAGCCGGGCTGCGGGGGGCCGGGCAGCGCCCGCCGCGTCGCCGGCGGGAGCGGGGCCGCCTGCGGCCGGGCCGGGAAGGCGGGCTGCGTCACGGTCGCGCCCCAGCCGGGGGCCGGAGGCGCCGGAGGCAGGCGGCGCCGCGACGGTGAACCCCGGGCCGTCACCGGGTGCTGGGCCGCGCCTCCGGGCCGCCGGGCCGTCCGGCCGCGGCCACCGGGAACGGGCCCCGGCGCGGCGTTACCCGCCGGCCGCCCGCACTTCGGGCAGAACCGCGCATTAGGCCCTAGCTCTGCCTGGCAATCCAGGCACGTGCGGCCAATCCCGTCCATTGTCTCCCCCACCCCCTGAATCAGCGTAGGGGAGCGCATACCGCGTGCCAAGACCTTTGCGCGGACGGGGGAAGACCGCGCCGGCGGTGCCCGGGTGAATCCACAACGCGGCCTTCGCCGCGTTTGTGGCGGGACCGCATGCCCGCGGCGCGAGCCTTGCCGGGCCCGGCGACGTCGTATACGTTCCTGGCAAGTTCTCCAGGCGCGGGGGATCCCTGGACCGCGCGGCCGCCCGACGGCGACCGCGAGTCGGAAGGTGGACTCATGGACGAGACCGCGCAGCCGGACCGGCGGGCGCTCGACGGCGTGCGGGTCCTCGACCTAACGCACCAGGTGGCAGGGCCGTCGGCGACGCTCATGCTGGCCTTCCTCGGTGCCGAGGTCGTCAAGGTGATCACGCCGGGCAGCAGGGACAGCTACGACCCGATCCCGTTCTACCTGAACAACGCCTCCAAGAAGTCGGTCGAGCTTGACCTGAAATCGGCGCCGGGCCTGCGGACGGCGCTGCGGCTGGCGGAGCGGGCCGACATCTTCGTGGAGAACTTCTCGCCGGGCGTGATCGACCGCCTGGGGCTTGGCTGGGACGTCCTGTCGGCGCGCAACCCCCGGCTGATCTACGCCCAGCTCAAGGGCTTCGCCGAGGATTCGCCGTACCGGGACTTCCCCTGCTTCGACCCGGTCGCGCAGGGCTTCGGCGGCGGGTCGTCGATCACCGGGGAGCCGGACGGGCTGCCGATGAAGCCGGGTCCCGACGTGGGCGACACCGGCACGGGGATGATGCTGGCCCAGGCGATCCTCGCGGCGCTGTACCAGCGGGAGAGGGACGGGCTCGGCCAGCGCGTGCAGATCGCGATGGCCGACCAGGTGGCGACGTTCATGCGGATCCACTTCGGCTGGCCGATCGACCGGCACATGGACACTCCCCGGTTCGGGAACAGGCCGCCGTTCCTCGTCACCACCGCGCCGTCCGACATCTACCCGTGCCCGCCGTTCGGGCCGAGCGACTACGTGCACATCCACTGCGGCAGCGACCGCCAGTGGGAGCGGATGGCCAAGCTCATGGGCCGCGAGGACCTGCTCGGCGACCCCCGCTTCGCGACCATGGCCAGCCGGGGCGAGCACAAGGCCGACGTCGACGAGGCCGTCCGCGCCTGGACCGCGACGATGGACAAGATGGCCGCGATGCGCGCGCTCGGCGACGCCGGGGTGCCCGGCGGGGCGCTGCGCTCCACGACCGAGGTGTACGAGGACGACGACCTGCGGGAGCGCGGGATCTTCGTCACCGTCGACGACCCCGGCCGCGGCGAGGTGACCATCCCTGGCTACCCGGTGCGGATGTCCCGCTCCCCGGCCCGGGTGGAGCCGCCGCCGCAGCCGGGCCAGCACACGCGGGCCGTGCTCAGGGAGTGGCTCGGCGAGGACGCCCCGGCCCCAGGTGACGACGCCCCCGGCGACCACACGGAGGCGGGCCAGTGACGGGGGCGCCAGTGACAGGGGCGGGGGCGCCCGGTGCCTAGGAGAACCGCGGCGATCGTCGGGATCGGGCAGACCGCCTACGGTAAGGCGCTGCCCGGCACCGCCTGGGAACTCGCGATGGAGGCGGTACTCGCCGCCTGCGCCGACGCCGGGGTCGACGTCGGCGAGGTCGACGGGATGTGCCGGTTCACCGCGCCGTTCGAGCCGGTCACCGAGGCGATGCTCGTGCGCGGCCTCGGCATCCCCGAGCTGTCGTTCTTCGCCCAGGCGCCCCACGGCGGCGAGGCGCTCGGCGCGGTCCTCATGCACGCGGCGGGCGCGGTCAGCGCGGGCCTCGCGTCTACCGTCGTGGTGTACCGGGCGCTGTCGCAGTCGAGAGGCGGCCGGTTCGGCCGGGCCGACGGTCGCGGGCCCGGCGGGAGGGACGGTGGCAGCGGCGCGGCCGGGCCGCCTGAGGCCCCCATCGTGGTGCCGGAGCAGGACAACCTGTCGTTCGCCTGGCCGTACGGGCTCATGTCGCCCGGCCAGCTCTTCGCCCTCTGGGCCCGCCGGTACGCCGCGGTGCACGGGCTGAGCGACGAGGACCTGACCCGGGCGCTCGGCACGATCGCGATCACCCAGCGGCAGTACGCCAACCGCAACCCGGACGCGATGATGCGGGACCGCAAGCTGGACTGGGAGGCCTACCGGGGCGCGCGGATGATCAGCGAGCCGCTGCGCCTGTTCGACCTGTGCCTGGAAAACGACGGGGCCTGCGCGTTCGTGGTGACCACCGCGGACCGCGCGCGGGCGCTGCGCCCGGATCCCGTGTACGTGCTGTCGGCGACCCAGACGATCTCCCCGTACCGGGAGCCGATGGGCATCTACACCAGCGGCGAGCTGCTTGAGCTGTTCCCGCCGGAGGCGGCCGGCCGGCTGTTCGCGCAGGCCGGCGTGACCCGCGCAGACATCGACGTGGCCGAGTTCTACGACGCCACGTCCTACATGCCGCTGCGTTCCCTTGAGTCCTACGGCTTCGTGCCCGACGGCCAGGCGTGGCGGTACGTCATCGAGCAGGGCACGGGCCCGGACAGCCCGCTGCCGGTCAACACCCACGGCGGCCACCTGTCCGAGGCGTACCTGCACGGCATGAACGGGATACTCGAGGCGGTCCGCCAGCTGCGCGGCACCGCGGTCAACCAGGTGCCGGACGCGGACGTGGCCCTGGTCGGCGCGCCCGCCGGCTCCGCGACGATCCTCGCGAGGTGATGTGATGGCCGTCGTTCCCGGGATGACGGAGCTGACCGCGCCCTACTGGGAGGCGGCCCGCGAGGGGCGCCTCGTGGTGCAGGAGTGCCGGTCCTGCCGCCGGGTGTGGCACCCGCCGCTGCCCCGCTGCCCGCACTGCCACGCGGCGGACCCCGGCTGGCGCGAGGTCTCGGGCGACGGCACCGTCTACACGTACACCGTCGTCCGGCACCCCACCCACTACGCGTTCGCCGGCCAGATCCCGTACGTCCTCGCGATCGTCGAGCTGGCCGAAGGGCCGCGCCTGGTAACCGCGATCACCGGCGCCGCGCCGGACGAGGTGCGCGTGGGCCAGCCGGTGCGCGCGGTCTTCCGCGAGGTCGCGGACGGGGTAACCCTCCCGTACTTCGAGCCGGTCGCCGACGGGGAAACCAAAGATAGCGGTCCACTATCTTCCCCGGGCGAGTCGCCCTAGCGTCCCAATTGAGATAACAGCAAGAATCCGCAGGCGGGCCGCGGGCGGAAGGGCAGGGTGCGTTGGTAGCGGAGTGCGTAACAGCGGCTGGCGCGGGCCAGGCTTTCGGCGAGGGAGATGAGCATGGGACTGCTTGACGGCAAGGTCGCCTTCGTCACCGGGGCGGCGCGCGGCCAGGGCCGGTCGCACGCGCTGCGGCTGGCGCAGGAGGGCTGCGACATCATCGCGCTCGACGCGTGCGCGACGCCGGGCTGGCTCAGCTACCCCCTGGCGAGCGAGGCGGACCTGGCGCAGACCGTGAAGGAGGTCGAGGCGCTCGACCGGCGGATCATCGCGCGGAAGGCCGACATCCGCGACCTGGCCGCGGTGGAGGCGGTGCTCGACGAAGGGCTCGCCGAGCTCGGCGGCCGGCTGGACATCGTGGCGGCGAACGCGGCGATCATCTCCTGGCCGCGGGACACCTGGGAGATCGACCTCGCGGAGTTCCGCGAGCTGATCGACGTGACGCTGACCGGCACGTTCATCACGGTCAAGGCGGCGGTCCCGGCCATGATCGCCGCGCGGAACGGCGGATCGATCATCCTGACCTCGTCCGGCGCGGCGATCACGGCGGGCAAGGGCCTTGGCGACTACAAGGCCGCGAAGGCGGGCGTGCTCGCACTCAAGGACACGCTGGCGTACGAGCTGGCGGAGCACTTCATCCGGGTCAACGCGATCTGCCCGACCGCCGTCGACACCCCGATGATCCACAACGACGCGCTGCACCGCGCGTTCCGGCCGGACCTGGAGCACCCGGGACGGGAGGACGTCAAGGCGGGCTTCGCCGAGATGAACCTGCTGCCGATCCCGTGGGTGGACCCGGTCGACATCTCCAACGCGATCGTCTGGCTGTGCTCGGACGCGGCGCGCTACGTCACCGGCGTCACGCTGCCCGTCGACGCGGGCAACCACCTGAAGTGCTGACCCGCGCGGGCCGGCCGTAAGCAGATAACAGCAAGAAGCGCTTCGCGCAACCAAGAGCAGGAAGCGCTTCGCGCAACCAAGGCGGGCAGTGCGGGCGATCGTGAGCCGGCCGCACTCGTTCCCGTCAGCGGCAAGGCGGTACCCCAGGAGGCGGAAGGGGCGGGACATGCAGACGCAGGCGGCGGTGCTTTACGAGGCGGGCACCGACTGGAAAGTCGAGGACATCGAGCTCGACCCGCCCAGGACCGGAGAGGTCCTCGTGCGGGTGGCCGCCGCCGGGCTGTGCCACTCGGAGGAGCACCACCGGGCCGGCGACGTGCCGTTCGCGGCGCCGATGATCGGCGGCCACGAGGGCGCGGGCTTCGTCGAGGCGACCGGGCCGGGGGTCACCCTGGTCAAGCCGGGCGACTACATCGTCTTCTCCTCCATACCGAACTGCGGGCGGTGCCCGTCCTGCGCCGAAGGCCGGCAGAACCTGTGCGACGTCGCGGCGGGCATCATGGCCGGCGTCCAGCTCCTTGACCGCTCGTCGCGGCACCGCAACCTGGCCGGGCAGGACCTGACGATCGCCTGCCTGGTCGGCTGCTACGCCCGGCACACCGTGGTCAACGAGGCGTCGGTGATCCCCGTCGACCCGTCCTTCCGGCCCGAGGCCGCCTGCCTCACCGGGTGCGGCGTGGCGACCGGGTGGGGCTCGTCGGTGTACGCGGGCGGCGTCCGGCCCGGCGACGCGGTCGCGGTTGTCGGCGCCGGCGGGCTCGGCTCGGCGGCCGTGCAGGGCGCGCGGCTGGCCGGGGCCCGGCACATCTTCGCGATCGACCCGGTGGAGTTCAAGCGCACGTCGGCGCTCGGCTTCGGCGCGACGCACACCGCGACCGACGTGCACTCCGCGTTCGACCTGGTCCGCGAGGTGACGTGGGGCCGGATGTGCGACGTGGTGGTGCTGACGATGGGCACCGGCCGGTCGGACCTCATGGAGGCGATCCTGGCCCTCGCGGCCAAGCGCGGCCGGGTCGTCGTCACGAACATCTACCCGGTGACCGACACCCGGCCCGTACTGCCGCTGAACGGGCTGGCCCAGTGGGAGAAGCAGATCGTGGGCTGCATCTTCGGGTCGGTGAACTCCCGCGCCGACATACCCCGGCTGCTCGACCTGTACAAGGACGGCCTGCTCGACCTGGACGGCATGGTCACCCGCACCTACCCCCTTGAGGACATCAACCAGGGCTACCAGGACATGCGCGACGGCAAGAACATCCGCGGCGTCCTCGTCCTCTAGGCCCTGGCCCGACTGGCCCTGCCCGACGCCGTCGGACGGCACCTGAGCGGTGCCGGGCAGCGGAAGCGTCGAGCCGAGGGCCGGCCGCGGCTGGTACCGCTAGATCTGGGACGGCTGGTAGGTCGTGAGGCCGTACTTGCGCGCGAGGCCGTTCCACTGCTTGACGAACGCGGTCTTGCCGTTGGTCGCCTTGCTGTCGAAGGGGAGGGACGAGGCGTAGGCCGGGTTCTTGAGGTCGTTCTTCTTGCAGTGGCCGGCCTCGGAGGACGCCCACTTCGCCAGGTCCGCGTCCACCGTGGCGGACGCCTGCCAGCCGCTCGTCAGGTCGGAGATCATCGCCGCGGGCAGCGCGGAGCGGCCGGGCAGCTGCGCCAGCTTCGACAGCAGCGTGCCGCGGTTCGCGGCCGCCTTGCTGAAGGTCCGCGCGTCGGCCGGCAGGCCCTTGCAGCCCTCCACGTTGGTGACCGCGGCGTTGACGTCCGCGTGGTCGGTGCCGCTCTGCGAGAGCAGGCCGGACAGCGCGGTCGCCGCCTGCTGCTGCGTGAGGGCGGTCGTCCCGGTGGAGGACGGACGCGGTCGGCGTGGCGCCCGCCGCGGTGCCGTTGCCCGCGGTGTTCGACGACGACCCGCCCTGCGAGGACAGCATGAGCGCCGCGATCACGACGACGACGATGCCCGCCCCCACGGCCAGCGGGAATCAGCGGTCGCTTGAACGGGAGCTTGCCGAGCAGCCCCGGCCGCCCGCGCCGTCGCCGGGCGGCGTGCCGTCCGGGCCGTACTGGACGCCGGGCCCGAACTGCCCGGGCGGGAACTGCTCCTGCCCGTACTGCCCGCCCGCGTACTGCCCGTTGCCGTAGGGGCCCGGGTACGCGCCGCCCTGGGGGTACTGGCCGCCGGCCGGGTAGCCGGGCTGGGCCGGGCCGGCGGGCGCCGCGGGCGCGCCCGGACCGCCCGCCGGGGCCTGCGGCCACGGCTGCGGCGGGCGCGGCCTGCTGGAAGGCGCCCGTCGCCGGGTACTGGCCGCCGGGCGGGGCGGATAAGGGCTGCCCTGCTGGTACGGGGCGCCCTGCGGGTACTGGCCGCCGGCGGGTACGCCCCTGGCGCGGGCGGGTACCCCTGCTGCCAGTCGACCGGCGGGGGCAGCCGGTGCTGGAACAGCCCCTGCGGGCGCAGCATCTGCTCGAGCGTGTCAGAAAACGGCGGCTGCGCGCCTGGCTGCCCGGGCGCGGGCGGCTGCGCCGGCGCGCCCGGTCGGCGGAGGCGGCCACGGCAGGGGGCTGCCGGCCGGGGGCGGCGGCATCGGAGTCGCCGGGGCGGGCTGCCGGGGCAGGCGGGTGCCGCGTGACCCGGGAACGGCGCGGGTGGCGACTGCACGGTGACCGTTGATGACTGTGCCGCGGATGCGCCGTCCTCGGCCGCGAGTTGCTGCCCGCAGCCGCCGCAGAACCGCGTACCCGGGTCGACCGAGTACCCGCAAGACGGGCACCAACTATCCATACCAACCATCGTGTCCCTTTCGGGTATCCCAAGCAGGCTAGCCCCACGAGCGGGCGCTCGCCATCCGAACGGCGCGACGCGTGCGCGGTACGAGGCGGAGCACGCACCCGTTCGGAAGAAAATTCAATCGCAACCCGCAGCCAGAGGAAGGCCGCACTGAGAGAATGCGTGTGTCTTCGTCCGGACGCGGGAGGAGGTGGCCGCATGCGGATCGCCGGTGGGCTGGCCGCGGGTGCCGTGGTCGCCGGGATGATCGTAGCGGGCGCCGTGACCGCTCCGGCCGCCCGGGCCGCCGGCGAGAGGGACCCGGCGGCGAAGGCCGCGTCCGCGCCGGCGGGCGTGCGGTCGCGCTACGCGGAGCTGGCGAACGCGGCGACCGGCGCCGACCTCTGGTCCCGGTCGTCGGTGCTGAAGCGGCCGATGGGCTCCGTCACCAAGGTGATGACCGCGTACGTGGTGCTCACCACGCCCGGGCTCAACCTGAACCGGGTGATCACCGTGCCGGGCGGCATCGTCGCCTACGACGAGGAGTACGACGCGTCGACCGCCGGGCCTGCGGCCGGGGGAGAAGCTCACCACGCTCCAGCTGCTTTACGCGATGCTGCTGCCGTCCGGCTGCGACGCCGCCTACACGCTCGCCTACGCGTACGGGCCGGGGCTGGCCGGGCTTCATCGCGAAGATGAACGCCACGGCCCGCAAGCTGGGGCTGGCGAAGACGCACTTCACCGACTTCAGCGGGCTGCCGGACCCGGGGGAGTACACCACCTACTCCACCGCGCACGACCTGATCGCCCTGGGGCGGGACGCGATGCGGAACAAGACGCTCGCGGCGATCGTCGCGACGCGCGAGTACAAGGTCGCGGCCACCAGCGCCCACCGCGCGCACACCTGGAAGAACCTCAACCCGCTGCTCGGGGAGTTCCCCGGCGCGATCGGGATCAAGACCGGGTTCACCGAGCGCGGCGGGCCAGTGCCTGCTGTTCGAGGCGAGGCGGGGGAGCAAGACCCTGATCGGGGTGGTGCTCGACTCGTCGGCGGTTAACTCGCCCAGCCTGGCCGCGGCGGCCGCCGACGCGGTGGCCATGCTGGACTGGGGCTTCGGCCGTTAGCTACGCCGACTCGCCGCCCAGGTAGCTCGCCGCGAGCAGCGCGCTGTCGGTGCGCAGCGCCTCGGCGGTGCCGCTGGCCGAGAGCTCGCCGTGGGACAGCACGTAGCCCCGGTCGGCGATCTTCAGCGCCATGTGGACGTGCTGCTCGACGAGCAGCACCCCGGTCCCGGTCGACGTGGCGTACTCGCGCACCACCGGCAGCAGCCTGCCGACGATGACCGGCGCGAGGCCGAGGCTCATCTCGTCGAGCATCAGCAGCTTCGGCTTGCGGGCGAGCGCGCGGGCGATCGCGAGCATCTGCTGCTCGCCGCCCGACATCAGCCCGGCCTTGCGGTCCTTGAGCGGGCGCAGCGCCGGGAAGTGGTCGAACGCGGCGTCCATGTCCGCCGGGCTCCCCTGGCCGTCCAGCCGGAAGTGCTCGGCCACGGTCAGCCCGAAGAAGAGCCCGCGGTCGGACGGCACGTGCGCGATGCCGAGCCGGGCCCGCGCGGCCGGGCGCGACGCCGGCCAGGTCGGTGCCGCCGAGCTTCACCGCCCCGGTCCCGTGCTTGAGCAGCCCGGAGATCGCCCGCAGCGTCGTCGTCTTCCCCGCGCCGTTGGCACCGAGGAGCGCGACCACCTCGCCGCTACTCACAGTGAGCGTAAGGTCGCGGACGACCTGAGCGCGGTCATAGGCGACGCTGAGCTTGTCTCAGTTCGAGTACTGCGTCGGAGCCCGCCATCGTGTCCAGAACCCACCTTCACCGGCCTTTGGCCGGACGTATCTGTTGACCTCAACCTACAGTCTTGTACAGCACAAACGCTCTTCTTGTCCCCTTCACCAAAGAATGCATGGCGGGACATTGGCGTCACCCCCAACTTGCCACGCGCGTAAGTGTGCTCTCCGGACACTTGACGTGATTGTGACCTCGATCGTTAACGATCTATGTTGACGGAGCGCCGGCCAGGGGCCTTTTCTTGGAGGACAGTAACCACCCCAGGTATCACGTGCCATATTCGGAGTTAGCGATGGAGCGAATCCCGGTCACGCACGCCGGCAGCCTGATCCGCCCCCAGGAACTGCTCGCGTTCCTCTCGGCGGTCGATCACGGCCGTGCGTCGACGGACAGCGTGGAGTACCAGGCCGCCCTGGCCAGGGCGGTCGCCTACGCCGTACGCAGGCAGGTCGAGACCGGAGTCGACGTCATCGACGACGGTGAGATGGGCAAGTCCACCTGGATCACCTACCTCTACGAGCGGACGAGCGGCCTGGAGTCGCGGCCGCTCGAGGCGAACTTCTCGTCGATCCTGCCGCGCCAGCAGGGACCGGCAGAACTTCCCCGGCGCGTACGCCGAGCTCGACATGGTCGAGCACGACGCGACGATCAGGATCAGGTCGGAGGCGGGCGGCCCCGAGGTGGAGGGGCCCGGCGACCCGCGGCGTGTCGGTCTGGGTGTGCACCGGCCCGATGACCTACGACCGGGCGGCGATCGACCGCGACCTGGTCAACTTCAAGGTGGCGCTCGAGGCCGCGGGCAAGGACATCTCCGAGACGTTCATGCCGGTCGTCGCGCCCGCGTCGGCCTACTGGCTGACCAACGAGTACTACAAGACCGACGAGGAATTCGTCTACGCGCTCGCCGACGTGCTGCACGAGGAGTACAAGGCGATCATCGAGTCCGGCGCGTTCTTGCAGGTCGACGACGCCGTGCTGATGCACGAGGCGGACACGATGCTGTCCCGCGGCCAGTCCTGGGAGGACTACCGCGCCTGGGCGCGGCTGCGGGTGGAGGCGCTCAACCACGCGCTGCGCGGGCTGCCCGAGGACCGCATCAGGTACCACGTCTGCTTCGGCAGCTGGCACGGGCCGCACGCCTACGACCCGCCGCTGCGCGACTCGATCGACCTGGTCCTCGCGGTGAACGCGAAGTACTACCTGATGGAGCAGGCCAACCCGCGGCACGAGCACGAGTGGAAGATCTGGGAGGACGTGCCGCTCCCGGACGGCAAGGTCCTGGTGCCCGGCGTCGTCACCCACCACACCAACGTCGTGGAGCACCCAGAGCTCGTCGCCCAGCGCCTCATCCGGCTGGCGAACGTGGTCGGCCGGGAGCGGGTGATGGGCGGGACCGACTGCGGCTTCGCCCAGGGGGCGTTCACGCACCGGGTGCACGAGGAGATCCAGTGGGCGAAGCTGGCCTCGCTCGTCGAGGGAGCCAGCATCGCCTCCCGCGAACTGTGGGGCGCGAAGGCCGACGTGTAGCCTTCGGCCTTGCCGTGAGCTCTTCAGAAGAAGAATAACCACGCAGGAGGAAATGAAGTTGCGTACATATAGAAGGACCGGCTATGCCGTCGCCGCGCTCGCCGCGGCGGCGCTGGCCGCGGCCGGCTGTAGTTCGAGCTCAAGCTCGAGTTCGGCGTCGGCCCCCGCCAGCAGCGCCGCGTCAGGCAGCGCCGCGGCGCCGTCGTCGAGCAGCGCGCCTGTCTCGACCGCGTCCGGCTCCGGCGGCCAGGGTGCCCAGTCGGTGACCGACTACCTGTCCTACGTCGGCGGCAAGGCGGGCGCGGCGAACAGCTCGCTGGCGCCGGTCACCATCGGGTACCTCAACGAGCAGGGCGACGCCAACCCGCCCGGCGCGCTCGCCAGCAACGGCGCGCAGATGGCCGTCAACTACATCAACAAGGAGCTCGGCGGCGTCGACGGCCACCCGCTGAAGCTCGACACCTGCTTCACCACCACCGAGGAGCAGGGCACCACCTGCGCCAACCAGTTCCTGGCGAACAAGTCGCTGCCGCTGATCGCGACCGGCGGCGTCGCGGTGGGCGCGCAGTCGTTCTTCAACACGCTGCAGGGCAAGATCCCGGTGATCGACGGCGTGGCCGTCACCCCGTTCGACGCCGTGCAGAAGAACACGGTGATCCTCTTCGGTGACTCCACCCACGTCCTCGGGCCGATGGGCACCTACGCCACCCAGGTGCTGCACGCCAAGACCGCGTCCATCATCTACCCGCAGACACCCGGGCCTCGCGCCCGGCGCGACCGCGATCGAGGCGGGCCTCAAGGCGGCCGGCGTCTCGGTGACGATGGCCCCGTTCCCGGTCAGCGACACCAACCTGACCTCGGTGCTCGCGGCGGCGCACGCCTCGACCGCCGACATGGTCATCCCCTACGCCGACGCCACCGACTGCGTGAACCTGGCCAAGGCGCTCACCCAGCAGGGCATCACCGACGCGAAGAAGATCGTCTCCGCGCCGCTGTGCCTGTCCGGCACGGTCATCCAGGGCCTCGGCGACTTCCCCAAGTGGACGTACTCGATCGCCAGCTCGCTTTACGGCGACACGACCGACCCGGGCATGCCGGCCTACATGGCGGTGACGAAGAAGTACACCACCCCGGCCGACGCGCCCGACCCGTGGGAGATCGTCAACTTCGGCCAGATCCTGACCGTCGACAAGCTCCTCAACCAGGTCGGCTACGCCAACATCACCCAGTCTTCGGTGATCGCGGCGGCGAAGGCGTTCAAGGGCCCGCAGGCCCTCGGCGCGCCGTCCCTGAACTGCGGCCAGTTCTCCGCCGCGCCCGCGGTCTGCAACGACCAGGTCCAGTTCTTCGAGTACCAGGGCAAGAACGCGTTCACCAAGGTGGCGGGCTGGACGAAGCCGCCGGCGAGCGTCGCCCTGCTCCTGACCCGCAGGTCCGGAAAAGCACTGCAGTGCCGGTTATCCCGGTAAGGCCGCGCCGCGGTCACGGGCAAGTTCCCGTGACCGCGGCGCGGCGCGGCGTGTTACGGGTACGACACGTAACAGACGCCGGATACAAGCGACAAAATTCAATATTTGCAAATAAATCTAATAAATCGGGCAAAGCCTGACACGTCTCCCTAGGAATGACGCGCAGTGGACGAAATATTGCTTTTCATCCTGCTGGGCCTCGGCTCCGGCGCGCTCATCGCGGGCATCTCGCTCGGCGTCGTGCTGACCTACCGGGGATCGGGGATCATCAACCTCTCGGTCGGCGCGATGGCGATGCTCGGCGGCTACGCTTTCTGGGCGCTGACCAGCGGCAAGATCGCCTCGCTGCCGACGGGCGCCGCGCTGCCGCTCGCCCTGCTGTTCGTGGTCGCCTGCGGCGCGCTTGTCGAGTTCGCCGTCTTCCGGCCGCTGCGCAACTCCTCGCCGTTGTCGAAGATGGTCGCCTGCCTCGGCGTGCTGCTGATCGCGCAGTCGGCCATGCTGCTCGCCTTCGGCACCACCCCGCAGCCCGAGCCGACGATCCTGCCGACCACCGGCTTCATGCTGTTCGGCTCCAACATCGGCTGGACATCTTCATCCTCGCCGTGCTGATCCTCGTGATCACCGCCGCTGCCGTGGGCCGTCTACAAGTGGACCAGGTTCGGCCTGGCGACCCGGGCCGCGTCGGAGAACGAGGCCGCCGCGATGCTCGGCGGGCTGTCCCCGGTCCGCATCGGCCTCGCCAACACGCTGCTGTCCTCGCTGCTCGCCGGCCTGCTCGGCATCCTGGCCGCCGCGATCACCCAGCTCGACCCCTCGACGCTGCCGCTGCAGATCATCCCGGCGCTGGCCGCCGCGCTGATCGCGGGCTTCACCTCGTTCTGGACCGCCACGATCGCCGCGTTCGGCATCAGCATCGTGTACTCGCTGCTCGACTACATGGCCGCCGCAGACCTGGTTCCCGCAGTCCGGCGGCGTCGCGCTGCCCGGCACGACCGACCTGCTCGCGTTCCTGATCATCATCGGCGTGCTGTTCTGGCGCGGTGCGCGCATCCCCGGCCGCGGCGAGCTGGTCGAGCGGCGGCTGCCCGAGGCCCCGCGCCCGCAGCACCTGTGGCGCACCGCGCTGATCTGCGCGCGTCTTCGGCGCCATCCTGCTCATCGTCTTCCCGTTCGACTTCCGCCAGGCGCTGATCAACACGCTGATCGGCACCGTGATGGCGCTGTCGCTGGTCGTGATCACCGGCTACGTCGGCCAGATCTCCGTCGATCCAGCTCAGCCTCGCCGGCGCCGCCGGGTTCACGGTCAGCGCACATGGCCGTCAACTTCGGCATCACCTTCCCGCTCGGCGCCCTGGCGGGCATCGCGGTCGCCGTCGTCATCGGGCGTCATCACCGCCGTCTCCGCGGTCCGGGTGCGCGGCGTGTCCCTCGCCGTCGTCACCCTGGCCGGCGCCGTCGCGATCGAGAACTTCGGTTTCACCAACACCACCTGGGGCGGCGGCTCGACCGGCTCGCCGGTGCCCGAGCCGAAGTTCTTCGGCCTCGACCTCGGCCCGAACGGGTTCCACGGCATCGACGGCAACGTGCCGTCGCCCGGTCTTCGGCTGGGTCGCCTGGCCTGCTGCATCCTGCTCGCGCGTCTGGGTCGGGTACATCCGCCGCGGCAGGCTCGGCCAGCAGATGCTCGCCGTCCGCTCCAACGAGCGCGCCGCGGCCGCCGCCGCGATCAACCCGCGCACGGTCAAGCTGTACGCGTTCGGCATCGCCGCGTTCATCGCCGGCGTCGCCGGCGTGCTGTACGCCTACGACTTCGGCTCGGTCAGCCAGCGACCGGTTCGACGCGGTCACCGCGCTGTCGCTGATCGCGTTCGCCTACGCCGGCGGCATCACGCTCATCTCCGGCGCGGTCTTCGCCGGCCTGATCTCCGCCCAGGCGCTGATCCCGTACGCGCTCCACAACTGGTTCGGCCTGAACGGCAACTGGTTCCTGCTGTTCGGCGGCGTCATCCTGATCTTCACCCTGCTGCAGAACCCGACCGGCGTGGCGGGCGACTTCTACCGCAGGACTGCACAAGAAGCCGCAGGTGCACGCGCCAGACGTGGACGCGGCGAGCCGGGAGCGGGTCACGCCGCGCGCCGAGCGCCCGGACCTGTCCGGCGCGCCGGACGTCCTGGCGGTCGTCGGCCTCTCGGTCCGCTTCGGCGGCGTGCACGCCCTGTCCGACGTCACGCTGAACGTCAAGGAGGGCGAGCTCGTCGGCCTCATCGGCCCCAACGGCGCGGGCAAGACCACGCTCATCGACGCCATCTCCGGCTTCGTGAGCTCGACCGGCACGGTCACGCTCGGCGACCGCGACCTGCGCGGCCTGCCCGCCTACGAGCGGGCCCGCGGCGGCCTGACCCGCACGTGGCAGTCGACCGAGCTGTTCGACGACCTGAGCGTGTCCGAGAACCTCACGGTCGCCGCCCACGAGAGCGGCGTCACCGAGGACGACGCCAAGCAGACCCTCGCCCTGGTCGGCATGGACTGGGCGGCGGAAGCGGAGCCGTCGCAGCTGTCCTCCGGCCAGCGCAAGCTGGTCGGCGTCTCCCGCGCCCTGGTCGCCAAGCCGAAGCTGCTGTGCCTCGACGAGCCTGCCGCGGGCCTGGACATCGGCGGAGTCGGAGGAGCTCGGCGTCACCCTGCGCCGCCTGGCCGACCAGGGCCAGTCCATGCTCCTCATCGAGCACGACATGGGCCTGGTCCTCGGCATCTGCGACCGCGTGGTGGTCCTCGAGTTCGGCAAGGTCATCGCCGAGGGCACCCCGGAGGAAGTCCGCCGCAACCCGAAGGTCATCGCCGCCTACCTGGGCGACGGCATGGAGGGCGCCGCCGCGGGCCCGAGCGAGGAATCCGAGACGGTCTGAGGACCAAGGTCAACACCAGGAGTCAGCAGAACGGGTGCGGCTGAACCTGGCCGCCGCCCGTTACCCCTGACGGCTCGCTCGGCCCGCGCGCCGGGGCCTTTCGCTCCCGGCTCGCGCGTCACGGCCGCTGGACTGGGTAACGGGGCGACCAGCGTCGGCCCGCACCCGTTCCGCTGATCCCGGGCTTTGACCTTGACCTTCAGACCGCGAGGTGAGGCTAGCTTCCCCGGCCCGGTGGTCCTGACCCCGTTGTCCCGGCGACGCCCCGCCTGATTGGGTGAGGCCATGCGCTAGGGCAGGGTTCGCTGACGGGGGCTTGCGTGGCGGTTACCTGGCTGAGGCTTGACGTGCGGCGGCGATGGCGGTCGCTGATCGTGCTCGGGCTGCTCGTCGCGCTGACCACCGGGACCGTGCTCGCGGCGGTCGCCGGGGCGCGGCGCGGGCAGACGGCGTACGACCGGCTGTGGGCGCGCACGCTCCCCGCCGACGTCACCGTGCTCGCCAACCAGCCCGGCTTCGACTGGTCCAAGGTCGAGGCGCTGCCCGAGGTCAGCGCGACGGGCCTGTTCGTCGTCTACTACGGCGCCGCGGTCGCGGACAGCGGCGCCGGCGGCCGGTTCAGCGGCGCCGACCTGGGCTTCCCGCCGGGCAACGCGGGCCTGCTGCAGAGCGTCGAGCGGCCGGTCGTGCTCGCAGGGGCGGATGTTCGACCCCGGCCGGGCGGACGAGGTAGTGGCGAGCCCGCACTTCATGTCCGCCCACCACCTGAGGGTCGGCGACGAGCTGACCGTGCACCTGTCGTCGCCCGCGCAGGCCACCGCCGGGCTTCGACGCCTCCACGGGCAAGCCGCTCGGGCCGACGGCCAAGGTCCGCATCGTCGGGGTGATCCAGTCCCCGTTCTGGATCGACTCGCCGGGCGACAGCGGGGGAGTGCTACCGACCTACGCCTTCGTCCGGAAGTACCGCCCGACATCGTGGGCGCCGATCCCGACGAGACCGCCGACTACACCAACGCGCTCATCCGGCTGAAGGGCGGCGCGGCGGCGATCCCCGCCTTCAAGGCCGACCTGGCCCGGGTGACCGGCCGGTCCGACATCGACGTGTGGGACAACGCCGCCCAGCTCGGCGGCGCCGGTCCGCAAGGCCACCGGGTACGAGGCGGCGTGCCTGCTCGCCTTCGGGCTCGCGGCGCTGCTCGCCGCCCTGTTCCTGGTCGGCCAGACGGTCGCCAGGTACGCCTCGGGTCGCCGCCGAGGACCTGCGCGTCCTGCAGGCCGTAGGCCTGACCCGGCGGCAGGCGGCGGTGTGCGCCGCCGTCGCGCCCGGCCTCGCGGCGGCGGCGGGCGCGACGATCGGCGTGGCCGCCGCGCTGATCGCCTCGCTGTGGACGCCGATCGGCCTCGCCTCGCTCGCCGAGCCGGACCCCGGCTTCGACGCGGACTGGCTGGTCCTCGGCGTCGGCTGGGCCGTCGCGGTGCTCCTCGTCGCCGTCGGCACCGCCGCCCTCACCTGGTCCGCGCTCGTCCGCAGGCGGGCCCGCACGGCACCCCGCGGGTCCGCCGTCGCGGCGGCCGCGACCGCTGCCGGGCTGCCGGTCGCGGCCGTGGTGGGCGCGCGCTTCGCGCTCGAGCCCGGCCGTGGCCGGTCCGCCGTGCCGGTGCTCCCCGCGATCGCGGGCGCGGTCGCCGGCGTGCTCGGCGTCCTCGCCGCCTTCACGTTCTCCGCGGGCGTGTCCGACGCGGTCGCCAACCCGGCGCGGTTCGGCATCACCTGGCAGCTCGACACGTTCTACGGCCTGAACGGCCAGGACTTCGGCCCGGCGGCCCAGGTGTCGCGGGCCGTGGCGGCCAGCCCCGACGTCGCCGGGTTCCTCGACGTCCGGGTCGGCGGCGCCCAGTCGAGCGGCGTCTCCATCGAGAGCTTCACCTACGCCCCGGTCGACGGGAAGCGGGTGCCCGTGGTGCTGACCGCGGGCACGCATGCCCGGCGGCCCGGCGGAGATCACGCTCGGCGCCCACCACCGCCCGCAAGCTGCACGCCGGCGTGGGCTCCGTCGATCCGGCTCGCCGGCGGCCCGGCGCCGCGCACGATGACCGTCACCGGCATCGGCTTCGTCCCCGCCGGGCCGCACAACAACTACGACGACGGGCGCCTGGCTGACCCCGGCCGGGTTCGACCAGCTGTTCCGCGGCGCGCATTACGCCTTCAAGTTCCACGTCGCCCTGGTCGCGCTGCGGCCGGGCATCGACCCGGGCGCCGCCGCCCGGCGCGCTCACCGCCGCGGCCGCGGCGGTCAAGGGCGGCGAGGCGTTCCCGTTCACGCCAGCCGGGACCGGCCGAGCCGCTCGACGGTCGCTCGAGGACCTCGCGGTGCTCCCGACGGCGCTCGGCGGGTTCCTCGCGCTGCTCGCCCTCGGCGCCGTCGGCTACGCGCTCAGCACCGCGGTGCGCCGCCGCGGCCGCGAGCTCGCCGTGCTGCGCACGCTCGGGCTGACCAGCGGGCAGGCGCGCCTGGTGATCGTCACGCAGGCGACCCTGCTCGCCGTGGTCGGCCTCGCGGCGGGCATCCCGCTCGGCCTGGCCGTCGGCCGCGCGGTCTGGCGCGTGGTCGCGGACCTCACCCCGCTGGCCTACCAGCCGCCGTTCCCGCCCTGGACCCTGGCCCTGATCGCCCCGGCGGCCCTGCTGTCCGCGAACCTGCTGGCCCTGTGGCCGGGCCACCGCGCCGCCCGGCTCCGCCCGGGCCAGGTCCTGCGCGCGGAGTAGGGCAGGTGGCCGGCCACCCGGCTGAACCCCGGGACGCCGACGGTCCGCTTCTTTACGCCGCCCCTGCTCGGCCAGCATCCGTGTCCGGTGGCTGCGGGTAGCTTGGATGACGTGACTGGCACAGATGAGACGGTAGAGCGGATCCTAGCGAGACCGCGGAGGCCTGGCCCGTCACCGGCAACAGGCCCGTCGAGGAGCACACGGGCGGCGGCGGGCCCGCCACGGTCCAGTAACGTAGATGACGTGGCAGGCACGGACGAGGTGGTCGAGCTGGCGCGATGACGCACCCTCTCGACAACCCCGTCTTGCGGTCGCTCACCGGGGCCGCATGCCCGCCTCGCCCTCACCCAGGGGCGCGCGGCGCGCTACCCGGCCGACGTCAGCCCGTTCTGCGCGCTGCCCGGCGAGCCCGACGCGGCCGACTGGGCGGACGCCGCCCGCCTGGTCGCACCCGGTGAGATGGTCCTGTTCCCCGCGCTGCGCGCCGCGCCGCCGCCGGCGGACTGGGAGGTCCTGGGCCTCGGCGAAGGCGTCCAGCTTGTCGCCGACAGCCTCGACGCGGGGCCCGACGACGAGGCCGTCACCCTCGGCGCCCGCCGACGTCCCCGACATGCTCAGCCTGGCGGAGCGGACGAAGCCGGGACCGTTCCTCCCCAGGACCATCGAGCTGGGCACCTACCTCGGCATCCGGCGCGACGGCGAGCTCGTCGCCATGGCCGGCGAGCGGCTGCGGCCGCCCGGCTGGACCGAGGTCAGCGCCGTCTGCACCGACCCCGCCTGGCGCGGCCACGGCTTCGCCTCCCGGCTCACCCGCGCCGTCGCGGCCGGCATCATCGCCCGTGGCGACACCCCGTTCCTGCACGCCATCGCCGACCAACGTCACGGCGATCGGCCTCTACAAGGACTCGGCTTCACCCACCGCCGCGACATCCAGTTCCCGCTCCTGCGGCGCAGGCACTCAAGCTAGGCGGCTGGCT
>CAVTKQ010000045.1:0-289570 GCA_963735315.1 uncultured Actinomycetota bacterium | reverse complement strand
AATCTTCGACAAGACGCACAATCTGGGTACCGGCATTGCTGACCAGAATGTCGATGCCGCCGAACCGGGCCGCCACCGACGAGACCGCCTCGACGACGCTTTTCTCAACCGTCACGTCCATGGGCAGCGCGACGGCCTCACCGCCCAAGTCGCGGATGACAGCGGCCACGTCGGCCGTCGCCTCTAGCGCAATATCCGCGATGACCACCCTCGCACCCTCGCGCGCAAGGGTCAGCGCGATTTCTTTGCCGATTCCGCCGGCCGCACCCGTGACCAAAGCGGTCTTACCCTTCAGTTTCATGGCCAATGTATTTTTAGCCGAGAACACTGTTGGGGCCGGGCATGTCGGCCCAGAAGAGGCGTATCGCGGCATACGGATCATTCACCACGCGCGTGTCGGCGCCAAAGATCATCGTCGAGCGGTCCTGCGTATCGAATGTCGGCCAATGCGGCAGGTTCGCGTCGTTTGGATTGCCGGTCTTGGCGAAATTCACCCATGCGGCGGCGAACTGTTCACACATGGCACGGGCGTCCCGGGAGCCCCCGCCGACAATGGCATCCCGCTCATTGTGAAATGAGGCCGCGACGTCCATTCCATGGGTCGCGCCGAACTTCGCATCGAACGCCGGGCTCACCCACTCCCATAGGTAGGTATAGACAGGCGCGCGGCGCTGTTCTGCCTTGCGCTCGGCCTGGGCATTCGCGAAGCGCCGGAAGCCCGAGTCGGTGATGATTTGTGCGTAGAGCAAGTAGGGTGATTTGGCCGGAAAGAGGTCAACCCGGCCGGAGCTGCTGCGGGTCGCGTCCGGGCAGCGTGACCAGGGTCCCGTTGGTCGAGTTCAGGTCGGTGACGAGCACGTGCCAGCCGTCCAGGGTGACTCGCAGGTGGGTACGGGAGATGTCACCGTCCGCGCTCGGCAACTTGACCACGTGCGGCCGTTCCTCGCCGTCGGTCCCGCCGAAGTCGGTGCGCGGGTTACGTCCCATGAGCACCCCGCGGTCCAGCGTGATCACGTCGCCGAACGATAGGCGGAGCACGCCGAGTACCGGCCGCGGCACGGGCACCGGGTCGTGCGGCAGCGGCGCGCCGCACCGGCGGCAGACGCCGCCGCTCGGCGGGTTCACGTGCCCGCTGGGGCAGAGCAGGGCCGGGACCACCGGGCCGATGCGGTCCGGCGGCGCGGTCCGCGCGACGATTTCGGGAGCGTCCGCGCGAGTCGGCCCGCTTGGCCATGGCCCCGGGGCTCGGCCGGCCCGGACCCGGCCCGCGCTGCTGGGGGCGGCAGGTGCGGCGGCTCGGCGGGCACCGGGCCGACGGGCCCGGGGCTGGCCGGTATCGGGGCGGTCGGCATTGCCCGCGCTGGCGCTGGGCCGGCCGGGCTGGGCCGCCCGGCGCCGGGCTGACGAGCGGTGAGCCGGCTGAGGGCGGCCCACCGGGAGCTGACAGCCACGGCGGCGCGTCGATCAGGCCGCCTGCTGGGCCGGGGGCATCCCGTTGGCGGCATGGCACCGCCAGGCGGCCCGGGCACCCGCGCGGGCATCGGCGCCGACGGCAGCGCGGGCCCGGCCAGCGGCGCGCCCGGTCGCGGCCCGCCAGGCCAGGCCCCGTCCGACCGGGTACCGTCCGACCATGCCTCGTCAAGCGGTGGCGTCCAGGGCGGCGCCGCCTCCTGGTACTGGGCCGGCGGCTGCGAGGCGGCACCGAGATATCCCCCGGGCCCGGGGGCGCTGCCCGGCGGAAAGGGGCCAGGGAGGACCAGGTCGGCCTCCCGCGCCGACCTGACCGCGGCGTCGGACACGGTCGGGGCCAGGCCGCCCCACGGGAAGTCGTGGTCTGCGTTGTCAGTGCCGCCCGTGGCCGGATCGGGTCCGGGGACAGTGCCTGGGGGAAAGGCACCAGAGCCGAGGCCATCGGGCCGGGCCGGGCCGACGGGAGAACCAGCCGGGCCGGCAGGGACCGCCGCGAGGGGCGGCGAAGGGGCGAGCGGGACCGCTGGACCTTGGTCATCGGACCGGTGCTGCTGGCCGACGCCCGGCGACAGGGCCGCAGCCTGGGCGGCGAGGCTGCCGGGATGCGTCATGGTGATCGTGTCGGGGAAGAAGACAATGGTCTTCTTAGGCTTTTCCGGCGGGTACGCGACCGTTTCCCTGGCGGCGAAGTTGGTGAGGTCAACGACTACGCAGCCGGCCAGCAGCACGCCGGACGTCGCGGGCAGGCGCAGCGAGGTCTCCGCGGGGGGCCCGCCGAGGAAGATCCGCTCAGCGCCGTCGATCACCTGCTCACGCCAGGTCAGCAGTCCCGACCCGTCGATCCGTTCCGTGACCGCCTGCCCCGCGCCGGGCGCGCGCACCGCCGTCCTGGGATCGCGTGATCACGGTGGCGCCGACCGTGCCCCGGCAGAACAGCCGGTGCTGCCCGCCAGGCCCGGTCATCAGCAGGGTGAAGCCGGGCGTGCCGCCAATGCCGTCCGTGAGCAGGCCGGCGAGCAGCGCGTCCGCGGCGACTCCCTGGCCGAGCTGCTGCCAGATCCTGGTCACCGCCGGGGAGCCAGGCGAGGTCTCAACGAGCGCCCAGCACTGGTCGCCCGCCACCGCGGTCAGCGCGCCCGGCACGTAGCTGACGTCAGCCGCGCCCATCCCGCTATCGTCCTTCCCCAGACGGCGTCGGCCGGACGAGAACCTCGCGCGGCAGGGTCGCATCGTCCGCGCCGTCGTCGTCGTAGGAGTCGATGTCGACGACGACGACGGTCACGTTGTCACGCCCGCCCGCGTCGTTGGCCGCCGACACGAGCGCCTCCGCGGCCTGCTGCGGCGGGCCCTCCGCGAGCAGCGGCAGGATGACCTCGTCGGGCAGTTCGCTGAACAGGCCGTCCGAGCAGATCAGGTAGCGGTCGCCGCCGATGGCGGGCAGCAGCCAGTGATCGGGCAGCAGGCCCGCATCGCTGCCGAGGGCCCGGGTGACGACGTTCCGGCGCGGGTGGGTCCGCGCCTGCTCCCTGGTGATGACCCCGGCCAGGACGAGTTCCTGCACTTCCGAGTGATCCACGGTCAGCTGCTCAAGGCGGTCACCGGATAGGCGGTAGACGCGCGAGTCACCGATGTTGAAGACCATCAGGTGATCGCCGCCCGCCGTTTCGAGCGCGGCGAGCCCGGTCGCCGTGGTGCCCATCCGGTTCGCCTCATCCCGTTCGATGATGTGCCGGTTGGCGTGCTCAAGCGCCGTGAGCACCGCCTCGGCGAACAGCGGTCGCAGTGGCACGCAGGCGCTCATGTCCTCGATCGCGATCCTGCTCGCCAGGTCGCCCGAGCCGTGCCCGCCCATGCCGTCGGCGACCACGAAGAGCGGCGGATGGGCGAGATAGCTGTCCTCATTGACCTGGCGGACGCGGCCCACGGAGGTGGCTGCGCCATGGCTGAAGCGGATCATGTCACCTGCCGGGGATCGCTAGCGCGAGCGGTTCCGGGGTTGCCACTCCGCGCCCTCCCATCGTGGCCGTTATCGGTCGCAGTATGCCAGAGGATTTACGGATTTGGGAGGTGTTGTTCGCGGGGCGGCGCCCGCATGGTGGTTGCGGTCAGAAGGCGCCCCACAAACCGCGGCGCCTGGCTTACGGTTACCGTTCTCTTATCCATTTTTCCTGGAGGGGAAGCGCATGCCGCAGCCGGGGGTGGCCCTGCAGAAGCTCGGGTTCCTGACTATCGGGCTGTTCGACGGGCGCGATCCGGGGCCCGGGCACCAGGTGACGCTGGAGATGATCGAGCTCGGCGAGCGGCTCGGGTTCGACGCCGCGTGGGTGCGCCACCGGCACCTGCAGTACGGGATCTCCTCCCCCGTCGCCGTGCTCGCCGCCGCCTCGCAGCGGACGTCGCGGATCGGGCTGGGGACGGCGGTGATCCCGCTGGGCTGGGAGAACCCGCTGCGGCTGGCCGAGGACCTGGCGACCGTGGACATCTTGTCCGGCGGGCGGCTCAACCCGGGATTCAGCGTCGGGCCGCCGCGGCACTGGGCGCAGGTGCGCGGGGCGCTTTACCCCGATACCTGGGAGAACGAGGACTTCTCTTACGAGCGGGTCTCCCGGCTGCTGCGCTTCGTGGCCGGGGAGCCGGCGGCGGCGCTGCCCGGGCAGGAGGGATTCGAGCAGTTCAGTTCGCGGGTCGAGCCGCACTCGCCGGGCCTGCGGGCGCGGATGTGGTACGGCGGCGCGTCGCTGGCGTCGGCGAAGTGGGCGGGCGAGAACGGGGTGAACTTCCTGGTCTCGTCCGTGGTGAAGGCGGAGGACGCGGTGATCTCGGGGCCGGGGGACTTCGCGTCGGTGCAGCTGTCGCACATCCGGGCCTTTCGCGACTCGCACCCGGCCGGGGCGGGGGCGCGCGTGTCGCAGGGGCTCGTGGTGATCCCGACCGATTCGGCGTCCGCGGCGCAGCGGGCGAAGTACGAGGCGTACGTGACGGCGCGGACGCCGCGGACCGCCGCTCCGGTCGGGCCTGACCGGCTGCTGTTCGCGCGGGACATCCTCGGGACATCGGCGCAGATCGCGGAGGCACTGTACGCGGACGTGGCGTTCCGCGAGGTCACCGAGGTGGCGTTCGCGCTGCCGTTCTCCTTCGAGCACGAGGACTACGTGCAGATCCTCACCGACATGGCGACCCGCCTCGGCCCGGCCCTCGGCTGGGCCGCTAAGGACTGAGGACTTCGGCGGGGTCGTGTCCTAGGTCGTGGAGCAGGACCATCGCGGCGTTGCGGCCGGGCGCGCCGGTGACGGAGCCGCCGGGGTGGGTGGTCGCGCCGGTCTGGTACAGGCCCGCGACCGGCATCCGGTGCGAGCCCCAGCCGGGAGCGGGGCGGAGCGCGCCGGACTGGGCGACGCCCCGGTCTCCCCCGTGGAACGCGCCGTGCACCAGGTGCGGGTTGAGCCGTTCGTAGTCCTTCGGAGACTTCACCAGCTGGGCCAAGATGACGTCGCCGGTGAAGTTGGGCGCCGCCGTGCGCAGGTGAGCGAGCTGGCGCCTGGCGTGCTCGTGCTTGGCCGCGTCCCAGTCGGGGACCTCGTAGCTGTTCTGGCTGAGCAGCTTGACCGTGTGGCGGCCAGCCGGCGCTCGCGTCGGGTCGGCCAGGGTGGGCGTCGCGACGAGCAGCCACGGGACGTCTTCGATGAGCCGGCCCGCGCGCAGGTCCTCGCCCAGCCTGATGACGTCCTGCGGCCAGCCGACGGTGCCGGCCGAGACCGCCGTGTGCCGCCCGCCGCCGGGGCTCTCGAACACCGGCGGCTCGCTTGTCGCCAGGTACACGCCGAAGCCGGGGATGCCGGCGTCGTAGGTGTCGACGCTGTAGTGGAACTCCTCGGGCCACGCCTGCCTGGGGGCCATGTCCCGCAGGTGAGTGACGTGGATGGTCGACAGCACCGCCTTCGCGGCCCGGTACTGCCCGCCGTCGGCGGTCTCGACGCCGGCGCAGCGGTCACCGTCAAGGATCAGCCGGGTGACGGTCTTGCCGGTCGCGACCGTGGAGCCGTGATCCTCCAGGTAGCGGAGCAGCGCGCTGACCAGCGTGGCCGAGCCGCCGGGCAGGATCGACCAGGACCGCTGCTGCCGCCCGAAGATCAGCGAGTAGGCCAGCACCCCGGAGCCGGGCATGTCGACGGCCTGGTTCGGTCTGGAACGCCATCCAGAGCATGAACGCCTGGACGTGCCGGTCGGTGAACTCGTGCCTGATGACGTCCCACGGTGACAGCTGGCGGATGCGCTGCCAGACCCGGCCGCGCGGGTGCCCGGCCAGCCGCTGGTCGAGCGTCGGGCCGAAGCCCACCGGGGTGAACTGCGACCCGCTGAACGCCGACTTCACCTCGTCGTAGTCGGCGAGCAGGCGGCGGTACGCCCGCGCGTCGTCCTTGCTGAAGCGGGCGATCTCGCTGATCGTCCGTTCCTTGTCCAGCCACATCGTGAGCTGCTCGCCGTCGGGGAACGCGACGTGCGCGACCGGGTCGGGGTCGATGTAGCGCAGCCCGTAGTCCTTGATGAGGCCGAGCTCGTCCCTGGTGAGCAGGGGGTTGACGCGGATCAGCGTGTGCCCGGTGGCGCAGGTGTCGATCTTGTAGCCGGGGAGCAGGATCTCCTCCGTGCTCGACCCGCCGCCGGGGACGTCCCTGGCGTCGAGTACCAGGCACCGGTACCCGGCCTTGGCCAGGTAGCAGGCGGCGATCAGGCTGTTATGGCCAGCCCCGGCGACAACCACGTCCGCGTCCGCGACATCCGACTCATCTGCAAACGTTCGCATCGCCACCCCCGGGGGCACAAGGCCGCGCCCGGCAGGTCGCCTGCCGCGCGCTCTAGGTTCAGGGGAGGGACGCGATCAGCTGGGTCCAGGCCATGGCCGCGGCCTCGGCCAGGCAGCCGTCGACGACCACGTCGGTGCCGAGGGCGCTGACCTTGACCTCGGGCAGCACCGGGGCGATCGCCGCGAGCGCCGCGGTGACCGCCTCGGCGAAGCCCGGCGCCTGGCCGATGCCGCCGCCCAGGACGATCAGCGACGGGTCGACGACGGAGATCACGCAGCAGATGGCGGCGGCGACAAGGCGCGCCTCGCCGGCCACCACGGCGGCGGCGCGCTCGTCGCCCGCCGCGGCGGCCTCGAAGACGCTGCGCGCCGAGGCCAGGCCGGGCAGGCCGACCCGGCGGGCGGCGCGGACGACCCCGTCGGCGCCGGCCGCGATCTCCAGGGTGCCCCGTCGCCGCGCCTCCGCCGGGTCGATGATCACGCCCTCGGGCCGGCGGTCACGCGCTCGTCGGGGAAACCGGACCCGGCGCTCGCCTCCATGTCGATCCAGCCCTGCGGATCGCGGCCGAGCGGCAGGAAGGCGATCTCGCCCGCCACCCCGTGCACGCCCCGGTGCAGCCGGCCGCCGAGCACAAGGCCCATGCCGATGCCCGAGCCGACGTGCACGAACGCGAAGTTGTCGGCTTCGGTGCCGACGCCGAGCGCGCGCTCGGCGAGCGCGGCCGCGTCCACGTCGTTCTCGATCTCGATCGCGGGACCGAACGCCGCGCGCAGCCCGGCCAGGGCCTCGGGCTGGTCCCAGCCCGGCAGGCCGCCGGTCAGGGCCATCAGGTTCCGCTGCGGGTCGTAGACACCAGGGCTGCCGACGACCGTCTGGGTGACCTCGGCGCGGGTTATCCCGGCGCGCGCGCACAGCTCGTCCGCGAGCTCGACCAGCTCGGCGACGCGGCCGCCGACCGTGGCCGCGTGCACCGGCACCGACAGCCGGGCGCGGACCTCGCCCGCGAGGTCGGCCACCGCGCCGCGCAGGTAGCGAAGGCCGATGTCGAGGCCGAGCACGAAGCCGGCCTCGGGCCTGACCTCGTACAGCAGGGCGGTCCTGCCGGGCAGCCCGGTCCGCTGGCCGGCCAGCCGGACCAGGCCGGCCCGCTCGAGGTTCGCCAGGGCGAGTGAGACGGTCGGCTTGGACAGCCCGGAAACGCGCGCCAGGTCGGCCCGCGAGTACGGGCCAGACGAGCGGATGTGATCGAGGAGCAGCTGCTCGTTCAGCGCCCTGATCAGGGCCGGGCGCGCGGCCATGAGGCCGCTCGTCGGCATCAGATCGGCCGGGACCTCTGCCACGGCACCTCCCCCAGGCTCGCGCATCACGGTTTAGCGACGAGGGCTAGTCAGCCCATCGATAGTTAGGATACTGTCCTAACTATATCGCAAAGGCGACAAAACACACACAGCACCCAACCGTCACCGGCGACACAAGGGATATAACCGGCGCGACACCCAGTGGAGGGCCCCCCATGAGACGTTTGCTCATCACCGGGGCGGCGGCGCTGCTCGCCGCCGCACTCGCTGCTTGCAGCTCCTCCGCATCGTCCGGATCGTCCGCACCGGCACGGGCTCAGGCACGGGCAAGGGCCCGAGCGGCACGCTGACGATCTCGAACGAGCAGGGCACGCAGTGGACCTGCAGCTTCAACCCGTTCAACCCGGCCAACCTCGGCGAGGGCGTCACCATGGGCCAGGTGTACGAGCCGCTGGTGTTCGTCAACACGCTGCAGAGCGGCAAGGACAACCCCGTGGCTCGCGACGACCTGGGCCTGGAGCAACGGCAACAAGACGCTGACGTTCACGATCCGGAACGGCGTCAAGTGGTCAGCGACGGCACGCCGATGACCGCGGCCGACGTCGCCTACACCTTCAACCTGCATGAAGAAGATCCCCGCCCTCGACCTGAACTCCGTCTGGTCGGTGCTGTCCAGCGTGACCCAGCAGGGCGACAAGGTCGTGATGACCTTCAAGACCCCGGCGGTGCCGTACTTCTACTACATCGCCGACCAGACCCCGATCGTCGCCGCAGCACATCTGGTCCACGATCGCCAACCCGGTCACCTACGCCGACGCGAACCCGGTCGGCACCGGCGCCTTCATCGTCAAGCTCGTGCACCGCCGCAGAACATCACCTACGTGGCGAACCCGCACTACTGGCAGCCGGGCGAGCCGAAGATCGCCAAGGTGCTGCTACCCGGCGTTCACCTCCAACGACCCGGCCAACACCTACCTGGCCACCGGCCAGGCCCAGTGGGGCAGCCAGTTCATCCCGAACATCAACGCCTTCTACACCTCGAAGAGCCCGGACAACCACTACTGGTTCCCGCCGATCGCGAACGTCTCGCTGATCCCCAACCTGACCGTGCCCGGGCTGAGCAACGTCGCCGTCCGGCAGGCGATGGCGTACGCGATCGACCGGAACAAGGTCGCCAGATCGGCGAGTACGGCTACGAGCCGCGCGGCGAACCAGACCGGCATCGTGACGCCGACGTTCAGCGCCTGGATGGACACCGCGGCCGCGGCCAAGTACAACTACGGCTACAACCCGGCCAAGGCGAAGCAGATCCTCGCGCAGGCGGGCTTCACGATGGGCAGCGACGGGATCTTCGCCACGGGCGGGCAAGCCGCTGTCGTTCACGAGTCATCAACATCGGCGGCTACTCGGACTGGGTCGCCTCGATGCAGGTGATCCAGCAGGAGCTGAAGGCGGTCGGGCATCCAGATCACGCCCGGACAACCTCGTCGCAGAACGACTTCCTGACCCGGCTGTACAACGGCAACTACCAGCTCGCCTACAACGCGGCAGACCGGCGGCCCGACGCCGTACTACGAGCTGCGGCAGTGGCTGTACTCGGCGAACTCGGCGCCGATCGGCAAGAACGCCTCCTCGCAACTGGGAGCGGTACAACAACCCGGCGACCGACAAGCTGATCAACGACTACGCCGCGACCACCGACTCGGCGACAGCAGCACCAGATCGTGAACCAGCTCCAGCAGGTCGTGCTGCAGGACGTGCCGTTCATCCCGGTCACCGAGGAAGTCGACTGGTACCAGTACAACACCAGCCACCTTCACCGGCTGGGTGACGCCGAGCGAACCCGTACGCGCTGCCGGCCGCGTACGCCTACCCCGACTGGGCCAGGTGCTGCTGCACCTCGCGCCCAAGTAGAGCCGGAGCGACGGCACGGTAGATGCGCAGGATGACGTTCATCTGCGCCGGGCGGGGTTCTTCCTGCTCACCCTCTGGGCGGCGGTCACGCTGAACTTCTTCCTGCCGCGGCTGATGCCGGGCAACCCGGCCATCGCGATGATGGCCAAGTTCCGCGGCAAGATCAGCCGGCCAGGCGCTGCACGCGCTCGAGACGATCTTCGGCGTGAACAGCGCACCAGGCCTGTCCGTGCAGTACGTGCACTACCTGGGCGACATCGTGACCGGGCAACTTCGGCACCTCGCTGTACTTCTTCCCGTACCCGGTCTGCCCGAGGTCGTGCGGACGCGATCCCCTGGACGCTCGGGCTCGTCGGCGTGACGACGATCCTCGCGTTCGTGCTCGGCACCGGGGTCGGGATCGTCTCGCCGCGTGGCGGCGCGGCGGCTGGCTCGACGGCGTCGCTGCCGCCGGTGTTCGTCATCACCTCGGCGATCCCGTACTTCTGGGTCGGCGATGATGTTCATCCTGATCTTCGGGATCAAGCTGCAGTGGCTGCCGCTAGTCCGGCGGCTACGACCCGTCACCGACACGCCGTCGGCTGAACGCCGGCCTTCATCGGCGACGTGCTCGAGCACGCGTCCTGCCCGGCCTGGCGCTGCTGGTCACCACGATCGGCGACTGGATCCTGACCATGCGCAACAACATGGTCACCACGCTGGCCGAGGACTACGTGCGGATGGCGCGGGCGAAGGGCCTGCAGCCGCGGCGGATCATGCTGAACTACGCGGCGCGCAACGCGATCCTGCCGAACCTCACCGGCTTCGCGATGTCGCTCGGCTTCGTGGTCGGCGGCGCGATCCTCATCGAGTACGTCTTCAACTACCCGGGCGTCGGCTACATGCTGCTGCAGCCGGTCGAGAACGAGGACTACCCGCTGATGCAGGCGCTGTTCCTGCTGATCACCGTCGCGGTGCTGGTGGCGATCCTGCTCGCCGACATCGCGACCGCGATCCTCGACCCGCGCACCAGGAGCGCGGGGTGAGCATGGCCGACACCGCCGTGACCGTGCCCGGTCGCACGGGGCGACTCTGGCGCGCGTCTGCGCGCCGCTCGGCACCGGAAGGCGACCGCGGGCGCCGATCCTGCTGCTCGTCTTCGTCGTGCTCGCGCTGTTCCCCGGCCTGATCGCGACGACGACCCGCCGGCCGAGATCTACGCGCCGCAGCCTCGGGCCGAGCAGCGGCCACCTGTTCGGCACCACCGCCTACGGCCAGGACATCTTCGCCCAGGTGGTCTGCGGCACCCGGCAGGTGCTCGAGATCGCGTTCGGCGCCGGCCTGGCGCCACGCTGATCGCGGCGCTCATCGGCGTGACCGCCGCCTACCTGGGCGGCACCGGACGGCGTGCTCGACCTGATCACCGACGTGATCCTCGTCATCCCGCTGTTCCCGCTGCTCATCGTGATCGCCGCCTACGTGCAGAACTCCGGCACCCGGTGCTGATCGCGGTGCTCACGCTGCACCGGCTGGTCGTACACCGCCCGCCAGCTGCGCTCGCAGGCGCTGTCGCTGCGCAACCGGGACTTCCTCGAGGCGGCCCGGGTCCGCGGCGAGCGCGCGGTCTACGTCATCGCCGTCGAGATCCTGCCGACGATGACCTCGCTGCTCGTGGCGGCGTTCCTCACCAACGCGCTCTACGCCGTGCTGTTCGCCTCCAGCCTGCAGTTCATCGGCCTCGGCGACCCGAACGCCGCAGCTGGGGGACGATGCTCTACTGGGCCGAGAACAACGAGGCGCTGCAGACCGGCTACTACCTGGGCGCATCGTGCCCGGCGCGGCCATCGCGCTGCTCGGCGCGGCGTTCGCGCTGCTCAACTACGCGTTCGACGAGATCGGGAACCCCGCGCTGCGCCCGGTGCGCGCGCGCAGGATCGCCGGCGCGGTGCCGTCAGGCGGATCCGAGGCTGGCCTGGAGTCCTGTCCTCCTGAGGTCCAGCCCGGCCTGACCGTCGAAGTACGCGGTAACCGGCTGACACGTCGGCACCGGTAACACGGCACCGGGAGCGCGGCGCAGAACCCGTGCGCGCGGTCGACGACGTGTCATTCACCTGGCGCCGGGCGAGTTCCTCGGCATCGTCGGCGAGTCCGGCTGCGGGAAGTCGACGCTGCTGTTCGCGATCGCCCAGCTGCTGGCGGCGCCGCCGCCGATCACCGCGGGCTCGGTCCCGTTCCGGGGCCAGGACCTGGTCGCGATGACCGACAGCAGCTCGCCGCCATCCGCTGGCGCAACCTGTCGGTCGTGATGCAGAGCGCGATGAACGCGCTCAACCCGGTCATGTCGATCGGCGCGCAGTTCGCCGACGCGCTGCGGGCGCACGGGATGAGGTCGCGCGAGGACATCGCGGCCAGGTCCGCCGAGGTGCTGCGGCTCGTCGGGATCGACCCGGTGCACCTGCGGAGCTACCCGCACCAGCTCTCCGGCGGGATGCGGCAGCGGGCGATGATCGCGATGGCGCTGCTGTTCACGCCGGACCTGGTGATCATGGACGAGCCGACCTCGGCGCTCGACGTGGTGGCGCAGCGCTCGCTGATGGTGCAGATCAAGGAGCTGCAGGAGGAGTTCGGCTTCGCGGTCATCTTCGTCACCCACGACATGTCGCTGGTCAGCCACTTCTCCGACCGGCTGATGGTGATGTACGCCGGCCAGGTCGCCGAGTCGGGACCGACCAGGCCGATCTTCGCGCGCCGCTGCATCCCTATTCACGCGGGCTGCTGGAGGCCTTCCCGTCATCCGGGGCCCAAGGTCCCCTTGAAGGGAATTCCCGGTGCGCGCGACCTTCTCGGTGATCCCGAACGGATGCCGGTTCACCCGCTGCCGGTGAAGCCGGAAGTGCGAGGACCACCGCGCCGGCTCCTGCCCCGCGAGGGCGTCGACGTCCGCTGCCTGCTGTACGCGCGGCGGTACTCGCGGACGGGACTCACGGACGGGACTCGGCGGACAAGGATCGCGGACAAGGCGCCGGCAGACAGCTCGCCGAAGGGTCCGCCGACGAGAAGGAGGGCAGTGGTCTTCCGCTGCCTGACGATGCCCGCGATCGCAACGAGCTGCTCAGCCGAGCGCCTGACCAAGCACTTCAAGATCGGCGGGACGCTGGCGCGGACACCTGCACGCCGTGGACGACGTGAACTTCAGCATCGGCGCGCGAGATCGTCGCGCTGGCGGAAGAGCGGCAGCGGCAAGTCCACGATCGCCCGGCTGCTCGCCCGGCTGTACAAGCCGACCAGCGGCAGGTGACCTACTTCGGCGAGCCAGGCGCGGGACGCCGCTGTCGGCGCTGCGGTCCCGGCGGGACGGGCTCCGCTACAGCGGCCAGGTGCCGATGGTGTTCCAGGACCCGTTCGGCTCGATCAACCCGGTGTTCCGGGTCTCGCACGGCGTGCCTGCGCGCGCTGAAGCTGCACCGGCCCGAGCTGTCCGCCAGCGAGCGGCCGGGCCGAGGCGGCCCGGGTGTTCGACGTGGTCGGGCTCGGCGCGGACATGCTCGAGCGCTTCGCGTACGAGCTGAGCGGCGGCCAGCGGCAGCGGGTCGGCTTCGCCCAGGCGCTGGTCACCCGGCCGAAGCTGATCCTGGCCGACGAGCCGGTCTCCATGCTGGACGTCTCCATCAGGATCGGCCTGCTGAACCTGATGGCCAAGCTGCGGGACGAGGAAGGCGTCTCGATCCTCTACATCACGCACGACATAGCGAGCGCACGTTACGTCGCTGACCGGCTGATCGTGATGTACGCCGGCCAGATCGCCGAGGCCGGGCCGATCGAGGACGTGCTCGGCGCGCCGAAGCACCCGTACACCCAGCTGCTGCTGTCGGCGGTGCCCGACCCGAAGGCGCCGCCGCCCAGCCTGGAGGCGCTGGCCGCGGCGACCGGCGAGCGCGGCGAGCCGCCGAAGGTGATCGACCCGAAGCCAGGCTGCCGGTTCCAGCCCCGCTGCCCGGTCGCGGTCCGATGTGCCGGGATCACCCCGGAGCTGAAGATGCTGGGCCGGGCGAGGTGGCCTGCCACGTCGCCCAGTCCGGCGCGGAAGTGAAGGCGTTCACGTGAGCCGCCTCGCACCCTGGTCTGGTACCGGCTGGTTGTGGCAACGGGCGGCCTATGCCGGCTCGTTGCCACAACCATCCGGGAGCTGCACGGGAGGTCTACATGAAACTTGCTGTTATCGGGGGCGGGTCGACCTACACGCCCGAGCTCGCGGACGGGCTCGGGCGGCTCGCGCCGCAGGTCACCGAGCTGGTCCTGGTGGATCCCGACGAAGCGCGGCTCGCCGCGGTCGGGCCGGTGTCGGCGCGGATCATGCGGGCGCACGGGCACCAGGCGCTCGTCCGGTGGACTACCGATGCCGAAGACGGCGTCGACGGGGCCGCCGCGGTGCTTATCCAGCTCCGGGTCGGCGGGCAGGCGGCGCGCGACCGGGATGAGACGTGGCCGCTCGACTTCTGCTGCGTCGGGCAGGAGACGACCGGGGCGGGCGGGCTGGCCAAGGCGCTGCGCACCATCCCGCTTGTCCTGCAGATCGCCGAGCTGGCGCGGCGGCGGGCCGCGCCTGGCGCGTGGATCATCGACTTCACCAACCCGGTCGGCATGGTCACCAGGGCGCTGCTCGACGCCGGGCACCGCGCGGTGGGGCTGTGCAACGTCGCGATCGGGCTGCAGCGGTACTTCGCCGCGCTGCTCGGCGTCCCGCCGGAGTCGGTGTCGCTTGACCACGTGGGGCTGAACCACCTCACCTGGGAACGCGCGGTGCGCGTCGACGGCGCGGACAAGCTGCCCGAGCTGCTCGCCGGCCACCTCGGTGAGATCGCTGACCATGTGGACTCGCCCGCACCCGTTCTGAGTGCTTATTCTTTTGTTCCTTCTTATTACCTGCGCTATTACTACCTGCACGACTCGGTCGTGGCGGAGCAGAAGAAGACGGGAACGCGGGCCGCCGCGGTCGCGGCGATCGAGGCCGAGCTGCTGAGGATGTACGCGGACCCGGCGCTCGACACCAAGCCGGAACTGCTCGGCAAGCGGGGCGGCGCGTTCTACTCCGAGGCCGCGGTCGCGCTGCTCGCGTCGCTGATCGGCGACACCGGGGACGTGCAGGTCGTCAACGTGCGCAATGACGGGACCTTCGGCTTCCTCGCCGACGAGGCGGTCATCGAGGTGCCCGCGGTGATCGGGTCCGGCGGGGCGGCGCCGGTGCCGACCGAGCCGCTCGCGCCGCTGCTGCGCGGCCTGGTCGGGCACATGTCGGCGTACGAGGAGCTCGCGGTGGACGCGGCGCGGCGCGGCGGCCGCCCGCGGGTGGTCTCCGCGCTGCTCGCGCACCCGCTGATCGGGCAGTACGACCTGGCGGAGAAGATGGCCGACCGGCTGATCGCGGAGAACGCGCGCTTTCTGCCTTGGGCATGACGGCAAGGAGGAGGCAGGTTGGCTGACGGGCAGGCCGCCGTGCTCGCGATCGACGGCGGCAACAGCAAGACCGACGTGGCCCTCATCGGCTGGGACGGGACGGTGCTCGCCGCACTGCGCGGGCCGGGCGCGTCCCATGAGGACTACGGCATCGACGGTGCCCTGCGCCGGCTGGCGGACTTGATCGCCGCGGTGGCCGAGAAGGCCGGCATCGACGGCAGCGGCATCATCGCCCCGCATATCTCCGCGTGCCTGGCCGGCGCCGACCTGCCCGAGGAGGAGGCGGCGCTGACGGCGGCACTGCTCTCGGGCGGCTGGTCGGAGTCGGCGGTGGCGATGAACGACACGTTCGCGGTACTCCGCGGCGGGGTGGACGACCCGTGGGGAGTGGCCGTGACCTGCGGCGCCGGGATCAACTGCGTGGCCGTCGCGCCGTCGGGCGCGGTCGCGCGCTACCTGGCGCTCGGCGCCCTGACCGGGGACTGGGGCGGCGGCTTCGGACTTGGCCAGTCGGTGATGTGGCACGCCATGCGCGGCTGGGACGGCCGGGGCCCGGCTACCGCGCTCGGCGACGCGGTAGCCGCCCACTTCGGCCTGGCGTCGATCCGCGACGTGGCCGTCGCGGTGCACAAGGGCGCCCTCGGCGAGGGCGACCTGATCCAGCTCACCGGGGTACTGTTCGCGGCGGCCGCCCGCGGCGACCAGGTCGCCCGGTCACTCGTCGACCGGCAGGCGGCGGAGATCTGCGTGATGGCGGCGACCGCGATGCGGCAGCTGGGGATGGCGCCGGACGGGGTCCCCGTCGTGCTTGGCGGGGGCGTGCTCGAGTCCCGCGATCCCCTGCTGCTCGCCGAGGTCGACCGCCAGCTCGCGGAAGCCGCCCCCGGCGCTACCGCGCGCCTGCTTGACGTCCCGCCGATAGCGGGCGCCGCCCTCCTTGGCCTGGACTACGTCGGGGCGCCTACTACGCCGAAGGTGCGGCTCCGCGCCTGCTACCGGGCTGCCTCGTCGTAAGGCCGGCCTCGTGGCCCGCGCCGCGGGCTCGCTGGCCGGGTCATGGGCGGGACGGGCTCCGGTCGCTGCCCGCTGGTTAGGCGGCAGCGAGGGACTTGCCCGCTACCGCGGCGGCGGAGTGGGCGGCGTCCTTGAACTGGTCGGCAAGGTCCTTGAAGCCGTCCAGCGCCGGGTTCACGCCGACCAGGGTGAACTCGCGCTCGACGACCGTCAGGTCCGCGCCCCAGACGTCGGCGAGAATGCGGCGCAGGTAGGCGGTGGAGTGGTCCCAGCCCTCGCGCGGGGTACCCGGCCCGTAGGCGCCGCCGCGGACGACGACGAGCACGGTCGGCTTGCCCGCGAGCAGGGCCTCGTCGGCACTCTTGGCGCCCGCGATGACCAGGTCGATCCAGGTCTTGACGTGCTGCGGGATGCCGAAGTTGTAGAGCGGCACGGCGAGCAGCACCGCGTCGGCGGAGCGCAGCTCTTCGGCCAGGCCGACCGCCAGGTCCAGGGCGGCGCGCTGCTCTTCGGTGCGGGCCTCCTCCGGGGTCCACGCGGCCCCGAGCGCGCCGGTCCACGCGGTCGACGGGCAGCGGCTCGGTGCCGAGGTTCTTGCGGACGATGACGCCGCCGGGGTTCCCGGCCTGCCACTCGGCCTCGACGATGTCCGCGATGGCGCGGCTCGACGAGTTGGCCGGGTTGATGCTGGCGTCGAGGCGGAACAGGCTCATGAAGGGGTCCCTCTCAGGTCAGGCGCACCGGGTGACGCGCCGTGATGTTCTTTGCACGATGTTCTTTGCTCAGATGTTCTTTAATTCAGATGATCCGAGCTAAGAATATCTGAGATGGGAACATCGTCAAGCGCGGGTACCCTGTGAGAGTGAGCACAGGAGGGCAGACGGCGCGAGCGGCCGACGCCGCCGACGAGTGCGGTCAGGCGGGCGCCTGCGCGCCGCCCGCCAACGCCGACCGGCCGGACCTGACCTGGCTGCTGCACCGGGCGGCGCAGAACATGCGGATCGCGCTCGACGAGGCGGCTCAGGCGCACGGCCTGAGCGGGGCGCGCGACTGGGTGGTGCTGTCCGCGCTAAGCGCCGGGCCACGGCAGACCCAGCTGGCCCTCGCGCACTCGCTCGGCCTCGACAAGACCACGATGACCTCGCTGCTTGACCGCATGGAGGCACGGGGCCTGGTCACCCGCTGCACCGACAGCCATGACCGGCGCGCGCGCATCCCCGAGCTCACCGAGGACGGCCGTCGGGTTGCAGGGCGAGATGACAAGCGCGAGGGACCGGGTAGAGGCCGCCATGCTCGCCACGTTCACCCCGGACGAGCAGCACCTGCTCCGCGACCTGATGGCCCGCCTTGCGGGCGAGTCCGATAAGGCGACTGGCTCCTGCATCTGATTTCGCGCAACAAAACCGGCCGCCGCGGCCTCTCCCTGCAGCGAACGTCGCCGACTGCAAGAGTCGGCGACATGCGCCACATCCCCCCCAAACGTTGCGGCCACGGCGACCGGGTCCTTGTTACGCCGCGAGCGGTCCCCTCACAAAACCGGACGCGACGCGGGCACCCAGGGCATGCCAGGTATCGACACGGAGCCCACGCATCTAAATAGAAGCCCCGTCACGTGGACGGGAAAGTGGAGCTCTCGGGTGCCCAACAAACAAAAAGGTTAAGCTGAAGTGGTAGTGCATCGCATCATCTGAAGTATGTAAGCCGGTATGCAGATGCGGTCCCATCCGCCACTGGGGCATCAGATGTCCCGGCTCCGGATCGAGGTACAGACATAGGGTCACATCTGCCTGCCGAACCGAACAGCTTCGTCGGCCGTGAGCATGAGCTCGACGAGCTGCGCAAGCTCGTGTGCGCGACGCGGATGGTGACGCTGACCGGCCCCGGCGGCATCGGCAAGACCCGGCTCGCGCTGCGCGCGCTCGGCGTTACGGCCGATGAGTTCCCCGACGGGGCGCGGTACGTGGAGCTGGCCGACATCACCAGCCCCGACCTCGTGGTGGCGCGCGTCGCGTCCGCGATCGGCGTGGCCGAGGAGAAGGACCGCCCGCTCCTTGACACGCTCGCCGACGCGCTGCGCCCGCGCAGCATGGTGCTCGCGCTCGACAACTGCGAGCACCTCCTCGAGGCCTGTGCCCGGCTCTGCCAGCGGCTGCTCGCCGCCGCGCCTGACCTGCGCCTGCTCGCCACCAGCCGCGAGCCGCTGCGGGTCGCGGGCGAGACGATCTGGCAGGTCCCCCCGCTGGCCGTCGCGTCGGCGAGCGGGTCCACCTCTGAGGCCGTCCGGCTCTTCGCCGAACGGGCGGCGGCGATCGCTCCCGGGCTTCGCGCTGACGCCGGCCAACGCGGACGCGGTCGCGGCGATCTGCCGGTCGCTCGACGGCATCCCGCTGGCGATCGAGCTGGCCGCCGCCCGGGTCCGCGCGCTGTCGGTGGAGCAGATCCGGATGCGGGTCGCCGACCGGTTCGGGCTGCTGACCACGGGCGACCGGGCGGCGGCGCCGCGGCAGCAAACGCTGCGCGCCGCCATCGACTGGAGCCACGACCTGCTGACCGCGCGGGAGCAGGCGCTGCTGCGGCGGCTTTCCGTCTTCGCGGGCTGGTCGCTTGAGATGGCCGAGCAGGTGTGCACCGACGAGCTGGTGCCCGCGGCCGCCATTCTTGACACGGTGGCCGCGCTCGTCGACAAGTCCCTGGTGGTGCGCGAGCCCGAGGTGCTCGGCCAGGCCAGGTTCCGGATGCTTGACACGATCCGCGAGTACGCCGCGGAGAAGCTGGCCCTGGCCGGCGAGGCGACGGAGACCCAGCACCGCTTCCGCGACCACACGCTCGCCGTCGCCGAACGGAACTTCGCCGTGGGCATGGCGCTCGTGCCCGCGCCCTGGCGGGACCGGGTCGACGTGTTCCGCCGGTACGACGTGGACGCGGGCAACGTCTGGCTGGTGCTCGGCGAGTGCCTTGCCGAGGGCGACGTCGCGACCGGGCTGCGGATCTGCACGGCGATCCGGCCGTGCATGCTGGTGCGCGGCGAGTTCGCCCTCGGCTGCGAGTGGGTTGACGCCTTTCTCGCCCTGCCGGAGGCGGCCGGCGTGGACCAGCGGATCAGGGGGCAGGCGCTCATCGGGCGGGCCCAGCTGTCCATGTCGGGCGACCCGGCCGGCGCGGAGCCGGCGGCCAGGGCCGGCCTTGACCTGTGCCGTGCGACCGGGGACGAGTTCTGGACGGCGGCCGGCCTCAACCTGCTGAGCGAGATCGCCGTGCACACCGGCGCGCCCCGACGAGGCCGAGACGCTCAGCCGGGAGGCGACGGCGATCGCCGAGGCCGCGGACGACGGCTGGAACGTGGGCTGGGCGCTCGGCATCCGCGCCGCGATCGCCGCGCTCCGCGGGAACATGCGCGAGGCGGCCGAGCTGGCCAGGGCCTCGATCGAGGTCATGCGCTCGATCGACCACCGGTGGGGCGTCGCCCGGGCTCAGCTTGGCCTCGGCGACCTCGCCCGGCTGCGCGGTGACCTCGACGGCGCCCAGCGCATGTACACCGACGCGCTCGGCTACCTGCGGGAGATCGACGCGCGGCCGGAGATCGCCCGCTGCCTGGCCGGCCTCGGCCGGGTGGCCCTCGACCTGGGCGACACCGAGGCCGCAAGGGACCACCTGGCGGAGAGCCTTCGGCTCAGCCGGGACATCGGCACGCACATCGGGATGGCGCGCGGCCTTGAGTCGTGCGCCGCGCTCGCGGCCCGCGAAGGCGATGCCGAGCGCGCGGTGATGCTGGCGGCCGCGTCGGCCGGGCTGCGCGCCACGTCGGGCCTTCCCCCGCTGCCCGGCGCACGCGCCGACCGGTACCTCGCCGCGGTCCGCCGCCTTGACGAGGGCACGGCCGCCCTGCTGTGGGCACGCGGGCTGGCCCTGTCCCCGCAGGCCGCCATCGACCTGGCGATCGAGCAGGCGCTGCGGGCACCGCGGCTGCCGCGGCGCTGCCGGCGTCACGGCGACCGTCGACGTCGCCCGGCGGGCTCACCCCCCGGGAGCTTGAGATCGCCGCGCTCATCGCGAACGGGCGGAGCAACAAGGCCATCGCCGCGGAACTGGTGATCAGCCCGGCCACCGTCGCCAGGCACGTCGCCAACATCATGTCGAAGCTGGGCTTCAGGTCCCGGGCGCAGATCGCCGCCTGGATCACCGACCGGCGCTTACCGGCCGCGCGGCGCTAACCTGCTGGCCTTGGCTTCCTCCACGGTCAGCTCGGCGGCGGGGTCCGCCTCAAGCCGCTGGTCGGGGATCGGCTTGCCGCTGAGCACCGAGCGACCGTAGGTGCCGGCCTCAAGCCGGGCAAGCGCCCGGTCGATCGCGTCGAGCCGGTCGCGGAGCTGCTCGGCGACCGCCTCGTCCGTCCGCCTCCTCGGTCAGCGGCAGCCCTTCGTCGCCGGAGTCGGTGGGGCTGTCGGGTGCCTGCTCGTCGATCGTGACCGCTTCCTCGGTCTCCCGCAGCAGCGTGGCCACCTCGGCCCGCTCCGCCCGCAGCAGCGCTCGCGCCCTGCTCTCATCCATAGATCGCACCGCCCCTTCGTCCGCTCGGCGGGCAACATACCCAGCCGCTCGTCCGGTGAGCACGCCGTACCTCGGTAGTGCCGGGCGCCGCTCCTCCAGCTTTCGGACATCGCGCGCCAGCCCAGGGCCGATGCTAGCGGCGCCGAGGAGGCTTACCTTATCCGGCAGGCCGCGGGCGAAGTCCGCGGGGAGGATGACGTCCGACGGATCCAGGTCGCGGACCGACGGGCGGCCGAGCGCGAGCAGGGCCGAGTCGATGCCTGCCCGGAGGATGTCGAAGACGTTGCGGACGCCGGACGGGCCTCCGGCGGCCAGCCCCCACAGGCAGGGGCGGCCGATCATGACGGCGCGGGCACCCAGGGCGAGCGCCTTGACGACGTCGCCGCCGCGCCGGATGCCGCCGTCGAGCAGGATCTCGGCGCTGCCGCCCACGGCGGCTGCCACGGCGGGCAGGGCCCTGACCGACGCGGGCGTGCCGTCCAGGTTGTTGCCGCCGTGGTTGGAGACGGAGATCGCGGTCGCTCCCGCGTCGACGGCCCGCCGCGCGTCATCGGGCCGCATGACGCCCTTGACCAGGAACGGGCCGCCCCACTGCGCGCGCAGCCAGGCGATGTCGGCCCACGTCGGCGGCGGGACGGCCATCCAGGACCGGTAGGCGTCGAAGAAGCCGGGGGCGGGCCGGCCGGGGAGCGCCATGTTCGGCACCGTGAGGTCGGGCAGGCCGCCGTGGCGCAGCCAGTCGAGCAGGTAGGCGGGCCTGGCCAGGCCGGCCGGGGCGAGCCGGGCGAGGGTCTTCAGGTCCAGCCGTTCCGGTATCGCGGGGCTGCCCCAGTCCCTGCCGCCGGGAAACGACCAGTCGAGCGTGACGATCAGCGCGGTCGCGCCGCCCGCGCGGGCGGCCTCGGCCCGCTCGAGCAGGACGTCCCGGCCGGCGGACCAGTGCACCTGGAAGAACAGCCGCCGGTTGACCGCCGCCACCTCGGCGGCCGGCCTGCTGGCGAACTCGCTCAGCCCCATCGCCGTCCCCGCGTCGCGCGTTCCCATGGCGACGGCGACCTCGCCGAGCGGGTGGACGGCCTGCGCGCCGACCGGGGAGGCGATCACCGGCAGGTCGAGTTCCGTGCCGAGCACCGTCGTGCGCAGGTCGCGGCGGGCCGGGAGGTCGGCGAGCCGGGGCGGCGCGAACCTGATCTCGCCGAACGCGGCCACGTTATCGGCCCGGGTGACGCCCGCCTCGGCGCCGGCCTCCAGTGCCATGAACACCGGGCGCGGCAGCCGCCGCCGGGCCCGCCGCCGCGCCTCGGCCACCGACTCGAACCAGTCCCGCGTAGACGCCACGGGTCACTCTAACCACCCAGGCCTCGGCGCGAGGCCCTGTCCCCCGCCAGCGCGGAGGCGCCCCGTGTGGCGCGACCACTCAGGTCCAGCGGCCGGCCGGGGCGGCGGCGGACCTGGTCCGGGCCCGCGCTGGGCCAATCCCGCCCACTCGCGCGAGATGGTGGATCGTTGGGAGCACTGGAGTGCTCCCAACGATCCACTATCTTCCGGCGGTGTCCAGGCGGGGTGGCAGGATGGGCGTTATGGACATCGACGACGCCCTCGAGTACGTCCGGACGCATCACCACGCGGTGCTCGCCACCCTCAAGAAGGACGGCTCGCCGCAGCTGTCCCCCGTCACGGCCGGAGTCGACGCGGAAGGCCGGGTGATCATCAGCACCCGGCAGACCGCCTACAAGGTCCGGCACGTCCGCCGCGACCCCCGGGTCTGGCTCTGCGCCTTCCCCGACGGCTTCTACGGCCGCTGGGCCCAGCTGGAGGGCACGGTCGAGATCGTGGAGCTTCCCGAGGCGATGGACGGCCTCATCTCCTACTACCGGGACATCTCGGGCGAGCACCCCGACTGGGACGACTACCGGGCGGCGATGGAACGCGAGCAGCGCGTCCTGCTGCGCATCACGGTCACCAAGGCCGGCCCGAACGTCAGCGGCTAACGCCCACGTGACCGGTATGAATGTGCCATTGATGTCGCTATGGCGACATCAATGGCACATTCATACGCGTCGGCTAGGCGCGGCCCGGCAGGCGCGGTGCGGCGGCGCGGTGCGGCGCGCGATCAGACGGGGCGGAACTGGTAGCCGACGCGGTACTCGGTGACCAGGCACCTGCCGTAGGACGGGCCAAGCTTGTGCCTGAGCCGGCTGACGTGCACGTCGACCGTCCGGCTGTCGGCGGCGAAGTCCCGCTGCCAGACCTCCCGGACCAGGTCGGCCCGGCTGAACACCGTCGCCGGGTGCGCGGCGAGGAAGGCGAGCAGCTCGAATTCCTGGAAGGTCAGCGTGACCTCGGCGCCGTCCACCCAGACCCGCCGCTGATCGTGGTCAAGCAGCAGCCCGGGGCGCTCCCCGCGGGCCGGCCCGCGATGTCCCCGGGAACCGGGCCGGCCGGGACAGTACCCGCCAGGACAGGCCCGCCGGGACGGTGCCCGCTTGGAAGGGCGTCGCTTCCCGGTGCCGTCACCGGGTAACCGACGATCGCCAGCGAGGTCCCGGTGCCCGGGATCGGCACCACGGCGAGCAGGGTGCCGTCCGCACCCGGCTGCCGCACCACGCCGCGCTCACCGGGACCGGGAGCGTCACCGGACCCGCTGCCGCCCGCCTCGCTGCGGCCTAGCATTCGCGTACCGATCTGCACGTGCCTTGCCACCTTCTCAGCGTTCCGCCCCCTGAGCAAATAATCTAGTAAATTGGTCGGCTTTGTCAAGAAAAGACTGTGCCAAAGGCGGGAAATAGCTGTAAACAGGCTTACCGGGGCCGGGTCATCCAGCCCGCCGGGCCTGCGGACCTTCTACCTCTTGGTCGTCCCCGTTAGTTACCGCGAAGGCCTGGTCCAAGACGAAGAAGGTCCGTCCGGCAGCTCCCCGCCGTACCAGAACTCGATCAGCCGGCGGGCGATCGAGGAGGTCGGCGCGATGCCGAGCTCGCCCGCGTCGATCGCCGCCCGCAGCTCGGCCCGGCTGAACCAGCGCGCCTCGCCGATCTCCTCCTCGTCGACGGCGATCTGCTGGCCGCCCTTGGCCCTCGCCTCGTAGCCGAGCATCAGCGAGCGCGGCATCGGCCACGGCTGGCTGCCCAGGTAGCGGACCTGGCCGACCACGATCGAGGTCTCCTCGTAGACCTCGCGCGCCACGGCGTGCTCGGCCGACTCACCCGGCTCGACGAACCCGGCGACGACCGACATCCGCCCCTGGGGCCACAGCGCGTTCCGCGCCAGCATGAGCCGGTCGTCCGGGTCGATGACCAGCATGATCACCGCCGGGTCGAGCCGCGGGAAGTGCTCGCTCCCGTCCTTGGGGCAGGTGGTCAGGTGCCCGGCCGGCGCCGGCACCGTGGGCGGTGCCGCACCGCGGGCAGTGCGTGTGCGTGTCATGCCAGTACGCCAGCGCCACCGCGTGCGTCATCAGCCCCGCGTCGCGGTCGCTCAGCAATGCGCCCGCCTGCCGCAGCGCCATGGGTTTCGCGGCAGTCCGATTCCGAACGGGTGCCTGGTTCCTCTTCAACCGCCCCGCTCACGCCGAAGTAGGCGATGCCGTCGGCGTCGACGCCCAGCAGGAACCTCGTCCCCTCCGGGGCCTCCGCCGGCGACACGAACACCAGCTCAAGCTGGCCGTCACGGGTCGTGACAAGCGCCTGGGAGTCGTGCACCACGAGCACCCTGGTGCGCGGGTCGGCCCAGGCCTCCGCCAGCCACGCGGCGTCGCCCCGGCGCTCCGTCGCCCGGTCGACCGCGGAGCGGGAAAGCGCCAGCCGTCCGAGCGGCCCGTCGTCAGCTGGTCGATGTCAGAGCGCTCACGCGTGCTTCCCCGCTCATCGCCAGCCCGGCTCGCCACGTCCTGCCCGCTCACGCGCTGCACCGCCCTAGTCCGACGACGCGTCGGCTCGCAGTCCCGCGGTCCAGCCGGCGTGCTCCGCGAGCGTTCCCGGGCGCGCTAGCTCTTCCCATAGGTAGGCGACTGACTCAGCGCCGCGCAGCAGCCGGGAAAGATCCACGTACTCATTGGGTGCGTGAATCCGGTCCGCGTCAAGGCCGACGGCCACGAAGACGAGCGGCGCGCCCAGGATGTCGGCCAGGTCGGCCTCCGGGCCGCTGCCGCCTTCCTTGGTGAACAGCACCTCGCGGCCGAACGCGCGCTCCATGGCGCGGCGGGCCGCGGCCACGGCGGGCGAGTCGATCGCCGACCGGCAGGGACGGACCCCGGGTTTCGCCGTGAGAGTCACCACGCACCCGTTCGGAGTGGCTGCCTTGAGGTATTCGCTGAGAGCAGTCCACGACCTTCGCGGGCTCCTGGTCGGCGACCAGGCGGAACGACAGCTTGGCGTGCGCCGCCTTCGGGATGATCGTCTTGCCGCCGGGGCCGGTGTGCCCGCCCCACAGGCCGTTGACCTCGGCGGTCGGGCGGGCCCAGATCCGCTCAAGCGTGGTGTAGCCGGCCTCGCCGTAGGTCGCGCCGCTGTCGCCGGCGTCCGCGAGCCAGCCCGCCTCGTCGAAGGGGAGCTTGGCGAGCAGCGCGCGCTCCTGCGCCGGACAGCGGGACCACGTCGTCGTAGAAGCCGGGGAGGGTGACCCGGCCGTCGGCGTCGTGCAGGCCGGCGAGCAGGCTGGCCAGGACGTGCGCCGGGTTCGGGACGCCGCCGCCGAACGAGCCCGAGTGCAGGTCGCGGGTCGGGCCGGTGACGGTGATCTCGGCTTCCGCCAGGCCGCGCATCCCGGTGCAGATCGACGGGGTGTCCGCCGCCCACATCGTCGTGTCGCTGATGACGATCACGTCGGGGCTGAGCTGGTCCCTGCGCTCCCGCAGCAGCTTGGCGAAGTGCGGCGAGCCGGACTCTTCCTCGCCCTCGATCAGCAGCGTGAGCGTGACCGGGGGCGCGCTGCTCGCCGCTGGCGGCCAGCGCCGCGCGGGCGCCGAGGGCGTGGAAGAGCACCTGGCCCTTGTCGTCGGAGGCGCCGCGGCCGAAGATCTTGCCGTCCTGCTCGTACGGCGCGAACGGCTCGTAGTCCCAGCCGTCGTCGAGGGCGGCGGGCTGGACGTCGTGGTGACCGTAGACGAGGACCTTCGGCGCGCCCGGGTCGGCGGCGGGCCAGTGCGCGTAGACGGCGGGCAGCCCGTCGGTCTCCCAGATTTCCGCTTCGGGGAAGCCGGCCTGCTTGAGGTAGTCGACGAGCCACTGCGCCGACTTCCTGACGTCGCCGTGGTGCGCCGGATCGGCCGAGACCGAGGGGATGCTCAGCCAGTCGCGCAGCGCTTGCGAAAACTCGGCGGCGTTGGCCGCGATGAAGTCCCGGACGTCCATAGGACCTAACGTACCGGCTTTGCCTACGGATGCCTGCTCGAAGGTGTCGCCCTTGCCCTTGAGGCCGACGGCCGGGATCGTGACCGTGCGGCCGGGCTCGCGCGGTGACGGTGCCGATGCGGGTCGCGTCCTCGCCCGCGCCCTTGAGCGCGTCGAGCGCGGCCTGCAGGTCGTCCTGGCCGACCACGATGCAGAACCCGATCCCCATGTTGAACGTGGCGTACATGGTGGCCGCGTCGACGTCGCCCGCGCTGGCGATGAGGCCGAAGATCTCCGGCGCCTCCGGCAGGGAGTCGAGCTCGTAGGACACGTCGGCGGCGAGCCTGGTGATGTTGAGCAGGCCGCCGCCGGAGATGTGCGCCATGCCGCGCGGCGTGATGCCCGCCGCCCACAGCGCCTCGGCCGCGTTCACGTACACCCGGGTCGGCTGGAGCAGCGCGTCGGCGAGCCGCCGTCCCGAGCCGGGCACCTGGTCGTTAAGGCTCAGGCCGCCCTTCTTGAACAGCGCGTGCCTGGCGAGCGAGAACCCGTTGCTGTGCAGGCCGGAGCTCGGCAGCCCGATCACCACGTCGCCCGGCCGCACGTCGCTGCCGTCAAGCGGCGTGCGCTCCGGCGGTACGGCGCCGATCGCGGTGCCGACCAGGTCGAGCGTGGGGGCGCCGCTGGCCGACTTGGCGAGCATCTCGCCGATCTGGGCGATCTCGCCGCCGGGGATGGCGATGCCGGCCAGCTCCGCGCCGAGGAACAGGCCGCGGGCCACCTCGTCGAGCACGCCCTCGTCGATCCGGTCGGTGGCGATGTAGTCGAGCAGCGCCAGCGGCACCGCGCCGACGCAGATCAGGTCGTTGACGTTGTTCGCCACGCAGTCGACGCCGATCGGCTCCCAGCGGCCGGCCTCCTCGGCCAGCATGATCTTCGTGCCCACGCCGTCGGTGGTCAGCGCGATCGCCGGGCCGGGCGGCAGGTGCATGATCGTGGCGAAGTAGCCGCTGGCCAGGCCGGTGATGCTGGTGACCATGCTCGACCGCACCTTGGTGCGGGCCAGCCACGGGCGCATGACCCGGGCGAACGCGACCTGCTCCCGCTCCTCGTCCACTCCCGCCTCGGCGTAGGTGGACGGCGTCGGATCCGGGGTCTGCGGCGTCGCGTTCATGACCAAAAGGTTAACCCATCCCCCTTGGTCAGCCCTTTACCAGCCGGCGCCGCCGCTAGCCTGGGGGCATGCTCATCGCTTTCTCAGTCACCCCGCTCGGCGTCGGCGAGGGCGTCGGCGAGATCGTCGCGGAGGCCGTGCGGGTCGTGCGCGCCAGCGGGCTGCCGAACCAGACCGACTCGATGTTCACCACGATCGAGGGTGACTGGGACGAGGTCATGGCCGTCGTCAAGGACGCGGTGGACGCGGTCGCGGCGCGGGCCCCCAGGGTCAGCCTCGTGCTCAAGGCCGACATCCGCCCCGGCGTCACCGACGGCCTGACCTCCAAGGTCGAGACGATCGAGCGCTACCTGGAGCCCTGACGGTCCTGCTTTCAGCTAGCGGGGATTGAGGTGAGCGGGACCGAGTGCGCCGGGGCGGTCAGGCCCAGGTGCACGCCCCAGCTGCTGAAGTCGCACGTCTGCCCGCTGCCCTTGCTTGCGTGTACCGATACGCGCACCGGAAGCGGAGCGCCGCTGGCGGCGATGTACACCGTCTCCGTGGAGCTCTGCGGCTTCCCGTTGACGATGAGGCTGTAGTAGATGTTGGCGGTGCCGGAGACACCGTAGACGTCCTCGCCGTCGACCACCGCAGCCCCCGTCCGCTTCAACGGTCCGGTCATCCGCAGGTCACTGGCCTGGTTGGCCAGGGTCAGGGCGCGGATGCCCTTGGTGTAGCTGAGGTTCCCGGTCCCGTATGAGTCACCAGGGCGGATGGAGATCCACTCCCCGGCTAGCTTTTCCGACTCCGCCTCGGGGATGCCGTTGGCTGCTAGCACGCTGGTCGTGTTGGTGATCTGGTAGTCGATCCCGTTCACCAGGAGGCTGGCGGCTGCGAGGGTGCCCTCGGTGACGAGGATGCGCCCGGAAGTGGTGCCGATGTCTTCGTACTCCGCGCCTTTCTTGGGCGGGACGGACAGGGTGCAGCCGATGTGCACCGATGCCTGTGCCTGCATCGCGGACAGGGCGTCGTCGAGGAGGGCAGACGGGGCCAGCGCGGAACGCGGGGTCGGAAGCGGGGCCGACTGGGTCCGGGCGGGCGCGGCCGATGCCGTTCCCGACGCCACGGTTGACGGCCGGGCCGGGCCGGCGGCCGCCCCGGCGGCGCCGCTCCCGCTGCTGCCGCATCCGGCCAGCGCGGCCAGGGCAGCGCTGACCGCAGCCAGGCCCAGGAGGCGCGGGATTATGACCTGCATTGCGGCAGTATCCCGCCTTTAGCGTCGTTTAGCGCCAGATATGCACACTTACCGAAACCAGCCGATCACCCACTAAAGCCTGACGGGCGGCCAGCCCGTCGCACAGCCACCCCGGTCATCCGGCCATCGCCCGGCCGACCGGGACGCCGGGCCGTAGGCTGGTTTCCGGTCGCACCATAACGGACAAAGCGGAGTGTCAATGGCGCAGGACAACTTTCTCGACTGGCTCAACGAGGACTACGGGGACCGCTACGTCCAGCGGAAGCTGGAAGCCGAGCTGCAGGACGCCTACGCGTACCAGGCGCGGGAATCGACCGCTATCCGCTCCCAGGTGGCGCAGCTGACGGGCTCGATCGAGCAGCGTCTTGACCGGCTCACCAAGGCCTTTTACGCCTTCGTCGAGCTGTCCGACCTGCGCGCGGAAATGGCCGTGTTCGAGGACGAGGCGAGCGTCCGCCACGCCGCGCTGCGCCTGCTGCGCTCGCTGCTGCGCCGGGCCACCGACCCGGACGTAGAGCTCCAGCTCCCGCCGCTGCCCGCCGGCCTGCCCCGCTGCCGCGGTTACTGGCTGCGGCCCGCGGTCGGGTCGGTGGCCGCGTCGGTCGCCGGGGACGAGCCCGCGGCCGCCGCCGCGCTCGCCGAGGCGCAGGAACTCGACCCCGTGCGGACGGCGGTGTTCCGCACCGCGAGCCTCGCCGTCGCCGGACAGCCCGCGCTCGCGCTCCCGCTGCTGCCCGCCGCGCTCCAGCAGCCGGGCGAGCAGGTGACCTACGCCCAGCGCGCCCTGTGGCGGGCCTGCGCCCACGGCGTTTACGGTGACCTGGGAGCCGACTTGGTCAGGGAGTGGCTCACCGGGCACGTTGACGGCCTGGACGCCGCGGCCGCGGCGGCCGAGGGGAGCCAGTGGAGCAGCGCGGCCCGCGCAGGCGTTCAAGGTGGCGGAGCTGCCCGGTCAGCTCCGCCGTGGGCTGTCGCACGCGCTGTCGCAGCACGACGAGCTGGTCAGCCCGCTCGTCGCCGCCAAGGAGCTGGGCGCGCTGGCCTCCTGGGTGCGAGAGGCGGTAACCGGCGAGCCGTCTGGCCCGGCCGCGGCGGCCAGCACCAGCACGGGCACCAAGAACACGGGCGCAACAGCCGGGAGCGGCGTCGGCACCGAGCCGCCCGGGGACTTCCTGGTCACCGAGCTCGGCGCGGTCGCCGCGGCGCTGACTGAGGAAGGCAGCAAGGACGAGGTCACGCTGGCGCGCCGCGCCCGCCAGCTCCGCGAGATCATCGACGACAAGAAGGCCGCCGCCCGCCCGTCGTGGGACGCCCCGCAGGACGCGACGCTCGCACTGCTGCGCGCGGACGCCTTCGGCACCGACCTGCGGCTGCGCAGGCTCGCCATGGAAGCCGGCGCGCCACTGGATCATCGCGCTGGCCGACGGCCTCCTGAAGTCCGCCGCGGTGACGCAGCCCGACCAGCTTGAGGTCATCGTGGACGGCCACGCCGTGCAGCTGTCCGCGGCCGGGCAGGCATCACTGTCCGCCGCTTACGCCGAGATCGAGCAGGAGAACGCCCCGCAGACCATGTCGGACAAGCTGTTCGGCAAGAAGCACGCCGCCGAGGAGACCGCCCGCAAGCAGGAATGGCTGGCCAGCGGAGCGAACCAGGCCGCCGCCACGTTCGCCACGCGGGTAGCCGAGCTACGCTCCGCCGTCCAGCAGGCCGTGGCCGACCAGGAGGCCATCACGGAAGCGCTGAGCCGGCCTTGACCCTGTCGGGTTCTTCACTGTCATTCGGCGGCAGGCTGCCCGGTTTCTGAGCACCAGGCCGGATAGCCTGACGACGGCAAGTCGGCCGCCGAAGATGGGGGAATGTCGGACGAGGGCGTTAGCGTGCTTTTGTGAGCGAGGCGTACTCGGTGTACTGGCCGCAAGCGCGCTGGAGGCGCGCAGTTGGCGTAGCCCACCGGCTCACCGTGTTGTTCGGCGGCCCGCATATCTCAGAGCCCAGCTTCCGGCGAGCCACCGTGCAACCCGGCGACCTGCTGTACCCGATCGGCGTGTGCCAGCAGGTCCTGTACGTGTTCGGCCGGATGCGCGTCCAGGAGATCGTTCCGGTTGACGGCGGTGACCAGCGACTGCTCGACGAGTACTTGCCCGCTACGACATGTGGCGGTTCCTCGCCCCGACTTGCACCACCGAGGTTGTCGTCGGTGCCGCGGGCACGGGCATCCATCTCGACCGCCCGGTGCCCGGCGAGATTCTCAAGCGGCTTTCTTACCACCCGCGACGCGGAATTCGACTGGTCAGGCATGTCAGCGAAGACGGCCGCCTAATGAACTCCCTTACCGTGCAGGGCATCTATCGGCTGGCCGAGTCTTCGATTGCCGACCTGGAGGCCGTCCTCACGGGGACGCCAGGCAAGCCGATAGGCCTGCTCCGGCCGCGCGGGAACCCGGGGCTGCCCGCGGGGATGGAACCTCTCTTCTAGCTTCTCGGGTCAACCTGTTCCACTGGTGCGCATGGTGTTTATCGAATTCACCTATCCGCAGGGATAAAAGTCGTTCGAAAAGGATCTTGGATTTATTCTTGTCGCACTCGAACCCAATTGCTAAACTGGAACATATGAGCGATTGGGCTATCCGGTGACGGCATTAGCCCGCCGCGTTTCCCTCGGGGGAGGTGATCAGCGTGTGCGGTGTTGACGGTCTGGCGTGCGCCAGCGACGTACCCGGCAGCGTCGCCGAGGCGCTGCGGCTGGGCGACGCGTTCGCGGATTACCTGAACTCCCCGCCGCGGCCGACCTTGACGCGGCCGCGTGCGGCGAGGTGCTGATCGCCCTCGGCGAGCTCCAGGCCAAGCTCGCCGCCGCGCACGCGGCGTTCCTGCGCCGGTTCGACGCCGCTAACGCGCACGACGCGGACGGCTACGGGTCCTCGTCGGCGTGGCTGGCCGCGAAGGGCCGGATGACGAGGCGGGACGCCCGGGCCGCGGTCCGGCAGATGCGCCAGTTCAGCGAGCGGCCCGGCCTGCACGACGCCGTCGCGACCGGGGACCTCTCCAGGTCCTGGGCCGACGCGATCGCCCGCTGGACGCGGAAGCTCCCCGCGGAGATGCGCGACGAGACCGACAAGATCCTGCTTGAGGCCGCGGCGGCCGGGGCGTCGCTCGAGGACCTGGCGACGATCGCCGCCGCCGCGATCGAGCAGTGGCGCTCCGCGCGGCCCGACCCGGACGAGACTTCGACTTCCGTGACCGCTACGTGCGGCTCGGCCTGACGTTCGGCGGCGCGGGCGTGATCCGGGGCGACCTGACCCCCGAGTGCGCCGCCGCGGTCACCGCCGTCATGGAGGCCCTCGGTAAGCGGCGCGGGCCGGAGGACGACAGGAACGAGGGGCAGCGGTTCCACGACGCGCTGGCCGAGGCGTGCCACCTGCTGCTCCGCGCCCGGCTGGTCCCCGACCGGGCCGGCGCCGACACCCAGGTCGATCGTGCACATCCCGATCTCCCAGCTGCGCGCAGATGCCCGGCGCGGCCGAGCTCGAGGACGCCTGGCTCCGGGCCCGGCTCGGCGAGCCCGGCGACCCGGGCACCGCGTACCTCACCGGCAAGGACGCTGAGGTCGCCGCCTGCGACGCGCTGACCGTCCCGGTCGTCACCGGCCACGGCGACATGACCGTGATCGACAAGATCATCGCGCTCGCCAGCCGGCCGGCGCCGACGTGGCCGGGCTGGCAGACGGCACCGCCACGCCGCGTCGCAGGCGCACCGCTACGCGATCGCGCGGCTGGCCATCGACTTCGTGTCCGGCCCCGGCGGCCTGGCCTCGGCGCTGCGCACCGGGCTGCTTGAGCACCCCTACAGCACGCCGTCGCTGCCCCTGGACATCGGGTTCTCCGACTCCATCCCGGCGCACATCCGCCGCGCGGTGATGCTCCGGGACCAGCACTGCGCCTGGCCCGGCGGCTGCGACCGCCCGGCCTCCGCCTCCGATGTGCACCACATCAGGCACAAGAGCGACGGCGGCGAGACGTCGGTCTACAACTGCGGGCTTTTCTGCGAGTTTCACCACGAGACCTGCATCCACCGCTGGGGCTGGGAGGTCATCCTCCACCCCGACGGCACCATGGAAGCCCGCAGCCCCGACGGCAGCCAGGTTCTCCGGAGCCATGCCCCGCCAAAGCGCCGCGTGCCTAGGTGTCACCGACGGCCAGCAGGCGACCAGGAGCGCCTGGTCGCTAGCTGGCGACGGGGACCCGGGCGATGAGGTCCCTGAGGCCGTCGGCGTCGAGCAGGTCGGCGGGGCGGACCGTGCGGTCGTGGCGGACGTAGTAGAACGCGGCGCGGACCTTGTCGAGGGGGACGTCGGCCAGGGCGGACCAGGCGAGGCGGTAGGCGGCCAGCTGGACGGCGACCGCGTCCTTCTCCTGCCTGGTGCGCGGGGGCTGGCCGGTCTTCCAGTCGACCACGTCGTAGCCGCCGTCCGGGTCGGCGAAGACCGCGTCGATGCGGCCGCGGATCTGGCGGTCGCCGATCTGGGTGTCGAAGGGGACCTCGACCTCGCGGGGCCAGCGGCCGCCCCACTCGCCCGCCTCGAAGCGGGCCTTCAGCTCGATCAGGTTGTCGTCCGGCTCGGCGGCGGCGTCGTCGAGGAACAGCTCCTCGTCGTCGATCAGCCGCTGCTGGCCGAACCGCTCCTCAAGCCACAGGTGGAACGCGGTGCCCCGGCGGGCCTGCCTGGCGGGCGGCTGCGGCATCGGGCGGCGGACCTGGCGGGCCAGCTCGTCCGGGTCCCGGGCCAGGGCGACCAGGGCGGACACCGACAGGCGGGCCGGGCAGGACCACCTCGACCGGGCCGTCGCCGCGGGCGCGGTGCGCCTCCCGCTCGGCGAGCAGCAGGCCCGTGTCCAGCTCCCAGGCCGCGACCAGCTCCCGCTCCTCCTCGGTCAGGCCCGCTCGTCATCGGCTGAGCTCCGCTCGGCGTCGCCGGACCGCGTGCCGTCAGCCGGGCTGGCGTCGCGCCGGCCCGGCGGGCGGCCGCGACGAGGGCGGCCGCCGCCGTGACCGCGGCGTAGTGCTGGCCGGCCGGGCTGGCCGGCCAGTCCGCCTCGTCCACCTCGGCGAGCAGCGGGTTGTCCGCGTCCTCGGCCGGCTGGTCCGCCCAGCCGCGCCACCGTCCCCGCGCCGGCCTCGCACGCGGCGCGGACCTCGGTGAGGAACGCCGACGGGCCGAGCGGCGAGGTCGCGTCGCCCCACCAGTAGCCGGAGCAGCCGAGCCAGAACGCGGCCCTGGTCGCCGCGACGTACGCGAGGCGCCGTTCCTCCGCCAGGTCGCGGCCCGCGCACGCCTCGTTGAACTCCGCGAGGGAGTCCGCGTCGAGCGCGCGCAGCTCGGGCAGGTCGCCCGGTCGCCGCGCAGCGGGAACGGGATCAGCCGGGGATTGTGGGTCCACCTCGTCGGCACCCGCGGCCTGGCCGGGAAGACCTGCGACTTCTCCCCCGCGGCCAGCCCGGGGATGAAGACCGCCGGCCACTGCAGGCCCTTGGCGGCGTGCACGGTGAGCAGCTTGACCGTGTCCGTCTCGCCGACCCGGCCGGTCTCCAGGCCGAACTCCTCCTGCTGCGCGGCGGACAGGAAGGCGAGGAACGCGCCGAGCGTCGGCTCCGGCTGGTCGCCCGCGAACGTGGCGGCGACGTCGGTGAACGCGTCCAGGTCGGCCCGCGCGGCGGCCAGGTCGCCGCCCGGGCCGGGCGGCGACCTCGATGTCGAGGCTGAGCGCCCGCTCGACCTCGGCGATGAGGTCGGCGAGCGGCCTGGTGACGTGCTCGCGCAGCCGCCGGGTCTCCGCGGCGAGGGCCGACAGCCGCGCGTACCCGGTCTGCGAGTACTCCGCGGGATCGCCAAGGTCGTCGAGCGCCTCGACCAGCGACGCGGCGCTGTCCGCCGTGGTCAGGTCCGTGACCGCCTCGGCGAGCGGGTCGAGCCGGCCGGCCCGCCGGTGCCGTCGGGTTGCACCGGGGCGCCTGGTCGCCGGCCGGGCCTGCCGCGTCCGCCACGCCGCGGGCCAGGTCGCGGGCGCGGCGGCCGAGGGCCACCAGGTCGCGGGGGCCGATCCGCCAGCGCGGCCCGGTCAGCAGCCGGGCGAGCGCGTCCGAGGAGGCGGCGTCGTGCAGCACGCGCAGCGTCGCCACCACGTCCTGCACCTCCGGCACCGACAGCAGGCCGCCGAGCCCCACCACCTCGCACGGGATGCCGCGCGCCTCAAGCGCCCGGCGCAGCGGCACGAACTGGGACCGCTTCCTGCACAGCACGGCGATGTCCGACGGGCGCACCCCGGCGAGCCTGCCGTCGGGCCACAGCTTGCCGTCCGGCGCCGACCCGGCGGGCAGCGCGAGCAGCGCGGCGGCCTGCGCGGCCACCCACTCCGACTCCTCGGTCACCGTCGGCAGCAGCGCCGCGCACACCTCGCCCCGCCCGCCCCGGTCGGGCGCGGGCTCGAGCAGCGGGACGTCCGGTGCCTGCGCCCGCAGCTCCGCCTGCAGCACGGCGGCCGCGTCGAGCACGCGGCCGGCGTTGCGGAAGCTGGTGGACAGCTTGCTGGACCGGGGCCGGGTTCCCCGACCTGGCCGGGAAGTCACGGGCGAACCGGCGCAGGTTGCCCGCGCTCGCGCCGCGCCAGCCGTAGATCGACTGGCACGGGTCGCCGACGGCGGTGACCGGGTGCCCGTTGCCGAAGAGGCGCGTTCAGCAGCTTGAGCTGCGCGTGACTGGTGTCCTGGTACTCGTCGAGCAGCACCACCTGGTAGCGGGTGCGCTCGGCGGCGCCGACCTCCGGGTGGCGCATGGCGATCTGCGCCGCGAGCCTGACCTGGTCCCCGTGGTCGAGCACCTCGCGCGCCCGCTTGGCCGCGGCGTAGCGGTCGACGAGCGGCAGCAGCTGCTCCCTGGTCCGCTGGCGACTCAAGGACCTTGCGCACCCCGGCCAGGACCCGGCCGGGCCACCTGGCCGCCTCGGCGTCCAGCCACTCCCCCACGCCCCGCACGTCATCGGACGACTTCAGGTGCTCGGCGAGGTCGCCGGCGAGGTCGAGCACCGCCGCGGTCACGGTCTGCGGCGTCCACTGCACCTCGTCCATCGGCCCGTCGTAGGCGGCCACGATCGACGCGGCGAGCTGCCAGGACAGCGCGGCCGTGATCAGCCGCATCGACGGCTCAAGCCCCTCCCGCAGCGCGTGGTCGCTGACCAGGCGGCCCGCGTAGGCGTGGTAGGTGCTGATCACCGGCTCGCCCGCCCACGGGCCGGCCTCGTCGTCGGCCGGGCTGTCCGCCAGCCCGGCGCGGCGCAGCGCGTCGAGGCGCAGCCGGACCCGCTCGGCGAGCTCGGCCGCGGCCTTCCTCGTGAACGTCAGGCCGAGCACCCGGTCGGGGCGGACCATGCCGTTGGCGACCAGCCACACCAGCCGCGCGGCCATCGTCTCGCTCTTGCCAGACCCCGCCCCCGCGATGACGGCCAGCGGGCCGAGCGGCGCCGCGATCACCGCCGCCTGCTCCGCCGTCGGCTCCGGCAGCCTGAGCACCCGCGCCAGCTGCCCGGGCGTGTACTTGTCCACGCCCCCATTCCAGCAGACCCCACCGACATTCGCGGCCCGTCCGCCGCGGTCGTGGACAGCCGGGCGTGCGGACGCCGCTCCGGGTGTCCATGCTACGAAGCCTGGCCGCTCAGGATCCCCGGCGGCCTGGCTGGCGGTCAGTGACTGGCGAGGCCGGGCCGCCAGCCGGGCTGCGGCCGCAGCGGGAGCCTGCGCGCAGGGCGTCCTCGGGTCGCCTGGGCCGGGCCGTGCTCAGCCTGGTCGTCCTGCGGCGGCTGCGCGCGCCGGAGGCCGCCGCCTCGCCGCGCCCGCCTGGCGCTGGTCCCTGCCTGGCGGCTTCGCCGGCTGCCGCGTCGCCGCGGTGCGCGGACACCGCATAGAGCCAGGAGACGAACGCGACCACGAATGCCACGATGAACAGCAGGGACAGGCCTGCCGTCGGGACCCGCCGCGTTGCCCGTCAGCGCGGCGTCCGTCGCCATGGCCGCCACCGTGACGAGCGTCCAGCCACCGGTCACCGTCCGGCGGCTGAGCGGGCGCCGGGCCCTGGCAGGCTCGCCGCGCTGGCTGCGGCGTCGGCCGCCGCCTTGGCCGGGATGCCGGCCGTCAGCGCGGCCAGGTCCGCATGGGTGCGCGCCGTGAGCGCGCCACCGATCCGCTCGCCGAACTCGTCCCTGGTCAGCCGGCCCTCCGCGAACGCGACCTGAAGCAGCGCGACCACCCGCTCGCGGTCAGCATCGGACGCTCGCACCCGCCCCGCCGCCGCATCCTTGCCTTCTGGCCCTGTCTCCACCAGATGCCTCCCCCAGAGGACTCCGTCACGCCCGACGCTAGCACGAGCGTGCCACGAGGCCAGCCGACGCCAGGGGCCTGCCTGGCTGACCCGGGCGGGCCGCCCGTCGGTTGCCTGGCCCGTGGAAATCGGGCTAGCAGGACAGGGAAACGCCGCACCCGTTCGGGATGAACCGACTCGGGATGGGGCGCGGCGGGGCAGCCGCAAGCGACCTCAGCCGGCGCGGGCCCGGCGCTACTCGCCCTCCAGGTCGTCGGCGCTGACGGGCGGGAGGCCGTAGAAGTCGATGCCCTCGGGGGAGCGCTCGCGGACCAGCTGGCCGCGGACGACGAGGACCTCCAGGTGGGCGGAGGTCTCGCCGGTGGCGAGGAGCTGGTTCATGATGTCGAGCTCGGTGAGCTTGCGCTTCCTGCGGGTCCACGGCAGCGCGCCTGCCGCCTCGAACGCCGTGACCGGGCCGTCGGTCGCGGCCTCAAGCGTCTGCGCGAGCCGGGTCTCGTGGTGCTCGAGCAGCTGGTGCACCCGCGCGTGGGTGGACGCCTGGACCGGGCCGTGCGCGGGCAGCAGGCGGGTGTCGGGCAGGGCGAGCATCAGCCGCAGCGAGCCCAGGTACTGGCTGAGCGCCGACCGCGTGATGACCGGCTGGAACCCGATCGACGGGGTGATGTGCGGCAGCACGTGGTCCCCGGCGAACAGCAGGGCCGCCGCCTCGTCGTGGAACACGACGTGGCCGGTGGTGTGCCCGGGCGTGTGGATGGCGCGCAGCGTCCGGCCCGGCAGGTCGATCACCGCGCCGTCGGGCAGCCAGCGGTCGGGGTCGGACCACTGGAGCTTCGGCTGGGGGTCGGCGAGGCGCGGCGCGAGCATGGCGCGGACCTGGGCGGCCAGGTCCGCGGCGCCCATCGCGGCGAGCATCTCGATGAACCCGACCTCGGCCCGGCCCGGCGGACACGTCCCTGATCGCGGCCATGTTGGCGCGCTCGGCGTCGCCGAGCGTGATCTGGCCGCGCAGCGTGGTCCGCAGTTCGACCGCCAGGGTGTAGTGGTCCTGGTGGATGTGGGTGATGAAGAAGTTCCTGATGTCCGGCAGGCCGTAGCCGAGCTGGTCCGAGCGCCCCGGTCAGCCGCTCGCGCGCCTGCGCGAGGGCCATGCCCGCGTCGATCAGGTCCACGCCGTCGTCGCCGGTCATGGCGTAGACGTTGACCGCGGTCAGCGCGTCGCCCGGCAGCGGCAGCGGTATCCGGTACAGCCCGCCGCCGAGGTCTTCCACCCCTGGCTCCGCCCAGGCGTTCCGGTCATCCTTCGCGGCCGGCGCCCGGCTTGTCACGTAGTCCACGGATGGTACCTCCTGCCCATCCAATGTACAGGCAGGTGAAGATCGCGTTACTGCGGTCGCACCGGCGGTGGGCCGCTACGGCGCTACCTGCCCGCCGTCGGGGCTGACCGGGCAGCAGGACGCGACCGGGCAGGTCCGGCAGCCCGGGTTCACCCGGGCCCGGTAGACCGGGCCCGCCATGCCCTCGGCCACCGCGTCGACGAGCTTCAGCGCCCAGCCCGGGTCCGGGTCATCGGGCAGGGCGCGCTGGCGCTGCACCTTCGCCTTCGCGGTCAGGCCCGCCTTGCCGACCTGGACGAGCTCGGCGCCGCCCGGCTCGATCACGCCGAGCCGCTCGAACGCGCCGAGCAGGACGGCGAGCTGGTAGACGCCGAGCTGCGGGTGCCGGTCGAGGTCCTCGTCGTGCGGCGCGGACCCGCCGGTCTTCAGGTCCACGATGACGCCGCGGTCCTGGCCGTCGCGCTCCAGCCGGTCCACCCGTCCGGTGATCTCCACCTGGCCGACCTGGACCTTGAGCGCCTGCTCGGTCGCCAGCAGCTCCCTCGGGTTGGCCGTGTGCCAGTCGAGGAACTTGCGGACCATCTTCTCCGCGAGCTCCCGCTGCCTGGTCCCGTACCAGACGCTGCCGAAGTCCAGGTGGTGCCAGATGTCGTCGATCCTGGTCGCCACCTGGTGCTCCGTGGCGCCCTCGGCGATGAGCTGCGCGGCGGCGTGGATGACCGTGCCGAGGTGGCGCAGCACGTCCGGAGTGCCCGGCCCCGACCGCGGACTCAAGCAGCCAGCGCAGGCCGCAGCGGGTGAACGTCTCCACGTGCGACGGCGACAGCCGCACCCGCTCGCCGTCGCCGACGATCGGGGCCGCGTCGGACAGCCCGGTCAGCGCGTACCAGTCCGCCGGGTCGGCGCCGCGCACGCCCGCGTCCGCGAGCCTGGCGAGCTGGCGGGCGGCGGCCTGCCGCAGCGCGTCGGGCTTCGCCGGGTCGGCCGCGGTCCTGCGCAGGTCCGCGACGAGCGCGGGCAGGGACAGCCACCTGGTGGCGGCGCTGGCCCGCTCGATCTCGATGTCGTCGCCCGCGAGCTCGGCGAGGAACCGCGACGGGCGCTGGTCCTGCTCGTCGCCGCCGGACGCGGTCACCATGAGCAGCTTCCTCGCCCGCGTGGCCGCGACGTAGAACAGCCGCCGCTCCTCGGCGAGCAGCCGGGCCGCGAGCGCCGCGGCGGCGACGTCCCTTGGCGCCCCGGCGGCCGGCGTGTTCGTCACCGAGCCGCCGGTCGCCTCGGCGAGCTCGTCGGCGCCGAGCAGCGAGCCGCGCAGCCGGAGGTCGGGCCAGACCTCTTCCTGCACCCCGGCGACGACCACCACGTCCCACTCGAGGCCCTTGGACCGGTGGGCGGTCAGCACGCGGACGCAGTCCTCGCGGACCGCGTGCTCGGCGAGCGTGTCGCCGGCGATCTCCTGGCCGGTCAGGCTGTCGAGGAACAGCCGCGGCGCTGCCGGGCGGCAGGGCGTCGGTGAACCGCGCCGCGGCCTCGAACAGCGCGAGCACCGCGTCCAGGTCATGGTCGGCGGCGCTGTCGTGCTCGGCCCGCTCCTCCCACGCGCGGCCGAGCCCGGACTCCCGCCAGACCGCCCACAGCACGTCCTCCACGCTCTTGCCCGCGTCGAGCTGCTGCGCCGGCCGCGTCGAGCAGGCTGGCGACCCGCCAGGCGGGCGCCGCCACCCGGTCGCTGACCGCGCGCAGCGGCCGCAGGTCGGTGAGCACCTCGCCGAGCGGCACGCCGCCGAGGGCGCGCCTGCAGCTTCCGCAGGCCGAGGCTGTCGGTCTGGCCGAGCGGGCCGGTCAGCAGCTCGGCCGCGGTCTCGTCGTCGAGCCTGGCCGGGTCGAGCGGCGCAGCGCAGCAGCGTGAGCAGCGGCCGGACGCCCGGCTCGTCGGGCAGCGGCAGCTCGTCGCCTGCGACCGTCACCGGCACCCCGGCGGCGGTCAGCGCCCGGCGCAGGGCCGGGACCTGCCGCTGCGCGGAGCGGACCAGGACCGCCATCCGCTCCCACGGCACCCCGTCCGCCAGGTGCGCCCGGCGGAGGGTGTCGGCGACGACGGCCGCCTCCTGCGCCTGGGTGTCCGCGACGCAGATCCTGACCTGCCCGGCCGGGCCGCCGCTCGCCGGGATCGAGCTGGCGGTGCGCGGCGATGTCCCGGCCATGCTCTCCCGACGTCCTGGGCGCGGCCGGCAGCCGGCGCGCGACCCGGCGGGACGCGGCGAGCAGCACCGGGCCGCTGCGGCGGCAGGTGCGCAGCGCGACGACCGGGGCCGGCGCGCCGTCCGGGCCGCGGAACCGGTCGGGGAAGCTGGTGAGCACGCGCACGTCCGCGCCGCGGAAGGCGTAGATCGACTGGTCCGGGTCGCCCACCGCCACCAGGTCCCTGCCGTCGCCGGCGAGCGCCTGCAGCAGGGCCTCCTGCGCCGGGTCGCAGTCCTGGTACTCGTCCACGAACACCGCGTCGTACGCGTCCCGCTCCCGCTGCCTGGTGGCCTGCCTGGTCAGCAGGCTCGCGGCGATCCTGACGATCTCCGCGTAGTCATAGGCGGGCACCGGCGCCAGGTCGAAGCGCGCCGAGTAGCGGTCGAGGAACGCGCCGGCCGCCACCCAGTCGTCGCGCCCGGACCGTGCGGCCGAGCTGGCGCAGCGCCTTGCCGTCGAGCCCGCGCTCCGCCGCCCGCATCAGGACGTCGCGCAGCTCCTCGGCGAAGCCCCTGGTGGCCAGCGCGGGCCGCAGCCGGTCCGGCCAGTTCCCGGCCGCCGTCGGTGATCTCGCCGCGCAGCATCCGGCGGATCTCGAGCAGCTGCTCCGGCGCCGAGAGCAGCCGCGGCGGCTGGTCCCCGGCCAGCACGAACTCCCGGCGGACGAGCGCGTAGGCGTAGCTGTGGAAGGTGAGCGCGAGCGGCTCCGAGGTGGTCCGGCCGAGTCTGCGCGGTGATGCGGTCGCGCAGTTCGCCCGCCGCCTTCCTGCTGAACGTGAGCACCAGGATGCGGCTGGGGTCGATGCCGCGCCGCTCGATCCGCTCCGCGACCGCCGCGACGATCGTCGTGGTCTTGCCCGTGCCGGGCCGGCGAGCACGAGGAGCGGGCCGCCCTTGTGGTCGACCACCCGCCGCTGCGCCTCGTCAAGGGCAGGCGGGGCAGGCGGGGCCAGCGCCAGCTCGCGGCGGACGAGTCGGTAACCGTTCATCAGGATTCGATTTCACCACGGGCCACCGACATTCGAGCCCCGGTTTCAGCTGGCGGAGCTGGCCGTGTTCAGCTCGTCCCTTGCCAGCGGGCCCGGCGCATGTCCACGCGCACCGGCGGGCGGCCGAGCGCAGCGGCGTGCCCTCGGCCAGGTAATGCGCGAGCGCCGCGGCCTCGTGCCCCGGCGCCGGCGTGCCGTCCGCGTGGATCACCCGCCACCAGGGGGCCGCGCCGCCGTAGCGGGACGAGCACCCGGCCGACCTGGCGCGGGCCGCCCGCGCCCAGGTACTCGGCGACGTCGCCGTAGGACATCACCTGCCCGGCCGGGATCGCGTCCACCACGTCGAGGACGCGAGCGGAGTAGTCGTCGATCGTCCGTCATGGTAACCGCTCCCCCCGCGACTCGCGGGTCTTGACGACCCCGGCGAGCCCGGCGAGCCCTACCGCGAGCGACACGAGCGCGAGGACGATGAACGCCTCGCGCTGGCCGTCGCCGCGCGGCGTCGACCGGGGCGGCGGGCACCGCCGCGGGGCCGCCGCCGAAGTGCGCGTCCAGCGGGACCTGCGGCCCCTGGGGCCGCTCCTTCATCAGCTGTCCCGCCTTGACGAGCGCCGCGTCCGCGTCGACGATGCCGAACCCGGTGTTCACGTCGTAGCTGCCCGACGGGGTCTGCTGCGCGGTGCTCGTCAGCGCCTCGCGTCACCAGTGCCGGGGAGATCCCCGGGTACCTGGACTTGATGAGCGCGGCGACGCCGGCCACGAGCGCGCACGCCGGGCTCGTCCCGTCGACGGTGTAGTACAGGCCGTTCCTGCCCTGGGCGGGGACGCCCTTGCCCGGCGCGGCGACCTGGACGGAGAGGTTGCCGCTCGAGAAGCTGGCCTGCGCGCCGTCGATGGTGACCGCGCCCACGCCGAGCACGCCCGGGTACTCGGCGGGGAAGGATACCGGGGCCAGGCCGGGGCTGGCCTTGCCGTGCTGCGTGTCGTTGCCGCCCGAGTTGCCTGACGACGCCACCAGGACGGTGCCGTGCGTCATAGGCGTACGTGATGGCATCGCGCACCACGCCGCTCGGCGCCGAGTAGCCGATCGACATGCTGATCACCTGGGCGTGGTCCTTGACGGCCGTCATGATCCCGTCGGCGAGCTCGTCCTGGATGCGCTTCTCGGGCTCGTTGTTGTAGGCCTGGTAGCCGGGGTCGCCCTTGTCCGGTATCACCCGGATGGAGAGGACCTTGGCCTCCGGCGCGATCCCCATGACCCCGTCGAAACCGCCGTCGTGGCCGTGCCCGGCGATGATGGACGCCATCCACGTGCCGTGCTGGCCCCAGTTGGGGTTCTGCGACGAGGTATGCAGCCCGGTGAAGTCGGGGCCTGGGATCACCGAGCCGCCCGACAGGTCGGACACGTACGGGTACACGCCGCTGTCGATCACCGCGACGGTGACGCCGGAGCCCTCGGTGACCTGCCACGCGGCCTGGACGTTCATCATGGTGAAGACCCACTGCTGCGTGTCCCGCACGGAGTCGGCCGGCGCGGCGACCGCCCCGGCCGCGGGCAGCGCGGGCAGCAGGCCGAGCGCCAGCGCCGCGCCGGCGCTCGCCGAGCACCCGGCCCAGCATCCTCGGCGTCTTCGCCATCGTCAGGTTCCCGGCGTCCTCAGCATCCGGGCGTCCCCGGGCAGCGGGGCGGCGGCACCGGCGCGGCGAGCACCGACAGCACGTCGCGCGCCACCCCCGCGCCCGCGCTCGTCATCTCCGCGTCCGCGTAGCTGTCCCCCGTGACCGGCTCCCTTGGCCGGGTGTCGGTGTAGCCGACCGTATAGAGAACGACGTACGTGCCCGCCGAGACGACCCCGGACAGCTGGCGCCGCTTGTCGGTGAACGCCGGCGGCCGGCGTGCCCGCGAACCGGCACGGCGTGCACGGCGGGGCCGCGTCCGCCGCCGGCGCCGGGCGATCGCCCGCGCCGCGGCTCGCCGCCTTGCCGGCGCCGGGCAGCACCGCGGCGCCGACGGTCACCACGTAGCTGTCCGTCGCGTCGACGTAGGTGGCCCGCAGCATGGCCGCGCAGCCGTCGCGGTCGAGCACCGCCGCGGCGGCGGGGTCGGTGGCCGAGGCGCAGCTGGCCTGCCTGGCCATGCCGACCCGCCGCGCCGACAGCGTCAGCGCGGGGTCGTCGTTGAGCGCCGCGGGCGCGGGATAGCTGACCGACGCGGGAAAGATCGCGCCGGCCGGGAGGTCCCGCCAGCGCTTGCCGAACTCCCAGTCGGTGATCTGCTGCTGCTGGGCCGCGGTGAACTTCCGTCGGCATCACCTGGCTCCACGCGCCGATCCCGAAGCCGACGAGGCCGAGCCCGCCGAGCACGAGAGCGGCGACCGCGAGAATCCTGGTGCGGCGCCGCCGCGCCGCCAGGACCGCGGTCCGGCGGCGGCGGCGTCCATCCCGGCGGCCGCCGTAGCGCAGGCCCGCCGTAGGGTAGGGCCGCCGTAGGGAGGCCTGCCGTGGCCGCAGGTACGGCGGACCGCCGGGGACTGGCCCGCCGTAGGGCGGCCTGCCGTAGGGCGGCTGGCCCGGGTACGGCGGCTGGGCACCATGCCACGGCTGACCGCCGTGCGTGCCACCGTAGTCCCTTGCCACACGGAAATGTTAGGGCTTGTTGCGACCGGACGGTCCGCCTGTGGTGCGTTTTAGTTATTACCTGAACCTGACAGTAACCGGCGCCGGCGCCGCTCGCCAGCGCGCCGCCTGGTTACGAGCGGCCGGCCCGCCAGCACCACGATCGCAGCGGCATCTCGATGACCGGCCCGGTCGCCGGTCCTGGCCCGGCCAGCAGCGCGTCCCTGCACCGGGCAAGTCCGGCCTCCCGGTCGGCGGCCGAGGCGGTGATGAAGGCGCTGCTCGTCGCCAGCCACGCGAGCACGTCGGCTACCGGCATCGTCCGCGTGAAGCCGAACGACGCGGTTTCCGCCGGACCGAACGCCGATCCCGCCGGGAGGAGCACCGCATGATGACGGTCGAGCCTGGCGCGCACCTCGGCCAGCGTCCGCGGCTCGTCGTCATCGCCCGGCGCTGGTCAGCGCCCCGGTGCTGTCCAGCCTGAGCAGGTCGAGCTCTGCCACCCAGTCCTCGTCCCTGTCCCTGCTCGTCCAGATGACGCCGAGCCGCCCGCCTGGCCGCAGCACCCGGGCGATCTCCGGGACCGCCCGCGGCAGGTCGAGCCAGTGCCACGCGGTCGAGACGAACACGGCGTCCGCGCTGGCGTCAGGCAGCGGCATGGCCTCGCCCCGGCCCTCCCGCACGTCCACCCCGGGCGAGCGCCGCGCGAGCACCTCCCGCATCCGCGCGTCCGGCTCCACGGCCACCACCCGCGCCGCGCGGCCGAGCAGCGCCCGGGTGAACAGCCCGGTCCCGGCGGCCAGGTCCACGGCGACCTCGCAGCCCGCGGGCACGAGCCAGTCAAGCGCCGCGGCCGCCGGGCCGGGCCGTACCCGGTCATAGCTGTCCGCCACGCTTCCGAACGACGTGGCCTTTTCTTCATTCACAGTCACGAAATCCAATTATTCCGAACGGGTGCGGGTTTCACCGCGCCCGGCCGCCCCCTCCCGCAGTGCGGCGAGCCCGGGCCGGGCTGGCTTCCGCGGCACCCGCGGCCCTGGTCCGCACGGGCGGCCTAAGATGATCTCGGTTCTTGCGATCAGGCCCGCCCGCGCGGACAGCGGGGGGTGCTGGGAGCGTTCCCCGGTGATAACCGCGCGCCGCCGACGGCGGCGGAAGCCGCTGAAGTAAGGGGTAAAACATGAAGCTGACCAAGCACGAGCACGCCTGCGTTGTCCTTGAGAAGGACGGCGCGTCGATCGTCATCGACCCGGGCTCGTTCTCCTCCGGCGCGGCGGAGATCATCGCCGGCGCTGACGCGATCCTGGTCACCCACGAGCACATGGACCACGTCAACGAGGCGGCGATCAACGGCGCGCTCGCGGCCCGGCCCGACCTGCGGCTGTACGCGCCCGCCGCGCTTGGCGCCATGTTCGCCGCGCACCAGGACCAGTTCACCGCGGTCGCGGCGGGCGACGAGCTGGACCTCGGGCCCTTCGCCGTCACCGTGCACGGCAGCCAGCACGCGGTGATCCACCCGGACATCCCGGTCATCGCCAATGTCGGCTACCTGGTCGACGGCACCCTCTATCACCCGGGTGACGCGTACTTCGTGCCCGAAGTCCCCGTGCCCGTCCTGCTGCTGCCGACGAGCGGCCCGTGGATGAAGATCGGCGAGGCCGCCGACTACGTCCGCGCGGTGCGGCCGCAGCAGATCGTGCAGATCCACGAGATGCTGCTCAGCGACATCGGCCTGTTCCTGGCGAGCAGCCTGCTCGGCGAGCAGGGCCTCACCGGCCTGCCGCTGACCGCGGTGCCCGCCGGGGAGTCACTCACCGTCTGAGACGGCGGCCACTTCCGCGAGGAGCGCACCGGACCTGGCGCACTGCACGACGTCCCTGATGGCGGAGGTGACCAGGTCCGGGTCGCCGAGGTTCAGGTAGTGATCGGAGCTGTCCGACAGGACGTGGCGGCTGTTGGCCGACAGCCCGGCCAGGTCCCTGTGCAGGTCGTGCCAGGCCTGCGTACACCTGGTCGGGAACCGTCGGATCGCCCGGCGCGCAGGTAAGGACGACAAGCGGCCGGTCGCCGAGCCCGCCGGGCGGCAAGCGCCGGCGCCGCGTCGGTGAACCGGCGGAACGTCCGCCACTCGCGGATGATCGAGCGCCGGTCGCCGCCGCGGCGCGATTGCAGCGACTCGCGGATGATCGCCGGGATCACGAGCGCGCTGTCCAGCCGGTTCCTCGGCGACCGCAGCGGGTCGAGCACCGGCCGCTGGCCCTCGTGGCTGGACTCGACGAGGACCATGCCGGCCACCCGGTCCAGGTGCTCCGCGGCGTAGGCGCGGATGTAGATGCCCGCCCGCGGAGTGCCCGACGAGCACGACCGGCCCGGTCACGCCGAGCTCCCGCAGCAGGCCGTCCAGGTCGGCGGCGATGTCGCGCGGCGTCCGCGCGTCCCGTGCGGCGCTGCTCGCGCCGTAGGGCGCCCGGTCGTAGGTGATGACCGTCGTCTCCTCGGCCAGCGTCTGCGCGATCTTCTCCCAGTCCTCGGCGGCGCCGCCGAAGGAGGGCTCGATGACCACGGTCGGCGCGCCCTCGCCGAAGACCGTCGCCGCGAGCTGGTGCCGCCCTACCGAGATCATTACCGTGCCGCCTGTCATGCCCCACCTGCCCCAGAACAATTAGCTGCGTAATTAACCGTGCGCAATACGCTAACTGTTCCGCTTTGCGGTGACTAGACGGTAAACACTCAAATTGTCAGGTAATTCAATTTGCACAGTAAAACGCAATGGTCATCTGCACGTGCAAATGCATTTTCAATAAACCCACAAAAAGACACAGGCTAAGGGCGGAGCGCTCAGGAACCGATACCGCTGCCCGCGATGAACAGCACGGCGGGACCGGACGCGGTCACCGCCCCGTCCGCCGCGGACAGGTAGCACGATTCGCCCTTGGCGACCTTGAGCGCGCCCGAGCTCGGCGCGCAGCGTCGCCGGTGCCCTCGGTGCACAGCACGACCCGGGCGCAGCCGCCGCCCGGCAGGGTCACCTCGCCCGGCCCGAGCTCGGCCCGGTAGAGCCGGAACTCCGGCGCGGGCGAGTCGTAGACGGACACCCCGTCGCCGAGCGGCCGCGGCTCGATGACCGGCACGCGCTACCGCCGGGTCGGTGAGCTTCAGCAGCTCGGGAACGTCGATGTGCTTGGGGGTGAGCCCGGCCCGCACCACGTTGTCGGAGTTGGCGAGCAGTTCCACCCCGGTGCCCCGCAGGTAGGCGTGCAGGGCGCCGGCGGGCATGAAGATCGCCTCGCCTGGCCGCAGGACCGACGTACCTGAGCAGCAGGGACGCGACGATGCCGAGGTCGCCCGGGTGGTCGCCGCGCGATCCGCGCGGTCGCGGCGCACGCGGCCGCGTACTCGCCGCCGCCCGCCGCGACCCGCTCGCAGGCGGTCACGACGGCGGCGACGAGCGCGCCGCGGCCCGCGGCGGGCCAGGTCAGGATGGTGGCCAGCGCCCGGGTGAGCGCCGCCGGGGTCGGCCGTGCCTGCCAGGTCCGCCGCGAGCGGCGCGAGCTCGCGGACCTCAAGGGCGCGCAGCAGCGCGGCGGCGTCCGCCGTGGTCCGCATGCCCGCCAGGACCTCGAACCGGGTGAGCGCGCAGAGGATCTCCGGCTTGGGCCAGTCGTCGACGTAGTTGCGCGACTTGTCGCCGGGCGCGAGGCCGCGCTCGTTCTCCGCCCGGTACCCGGCCTCCGCCTGCTCCCTTGACGGGTGCACCTGGATGGACAGCGCCTTCTCGACGGCCAGGACCTTGAGCAGGAACGGCAGCCGCCCGCCGAACCGCGCGGCGCACGCCGCGCCGAGCTCGCCGGCCGGGTCCGCGGCGATCACCGCGTCGAGGGTGGTCCTGACGCCGGCCCGCTCCACCCCGGACGGCGCCGACGGGTGCGCGCCCATCCACAGCTCCGCCTCCGGCTCGAGCGGTCGGGGCGGGCCGCCCCTGGAGCTCGGCGATCGCCGTGTGCGATCCCCACGCGTACGGCTGCGTAACCGGCTCAAGTAGATCCACCCGCGACATGCTATATGCACCAGATCAGTCCGCCGCCGAGGTGTCCGCGGGGTGCTCGACGAGGGCGATGACCCGGCTTGCCATGAAGCGGGCGGTGCGCACCGCCGTCCCGGTCCTGGTGACCTCGGTCACCTCCACCACGCCGCGCACGGTGCTGACCTCGACCCGCCGCCCGGCCCGGGTGGCACTGACCTCATAGGTCTTGGCCCCGTCCCCGGTATCGACCACGATCTCGACGCGGTCCCCTTTCACGGCACCCTCCCAGGACGGAACGCACGTTCTATGACATACCACCCAGCGCCCCAGCAGAAACCGGCCGCCCGACCGTCGCGGCACTTACGAGCGTATCGCGACCGAGGGGCGCACGACGCTCATCTGTTCGGCCTCAATTAGCCGATCGGGCCGGACAGAAGGCGCGGTGACGATGCGCGAGTCGTGATGCCCGGGCTGACAGCGGACGCCGCAGGCGAAAAGCAGATACGGGAGTGACGCGGCCTGCATCGGCCCGCCGAGGCTGGCTGCGAAAATGCCGACGGCTGACCGCAATGCGACCACGGCCGCTGTGCGGCTCGCCAGTGCGAACGATGGCCCGTGCGCAGTGCCGCAAGCGAGCATGGCCCAACGCAGCCACCGAACGGAACGGCTGGCGCGCCCGCCGGAGTGGGCAGGGCGCGCGAACCTGGAGGGCGGCGGCGGACGTATTTGGCGAGGCATCTCGCGAGCCCGAGGCTAGCGGCACCGGGCGGGGTGGCGGGCTGCGCCGGGGGATACCGGTTGGCAGGCCGGGGAGGGGAACGGGGCGCGAGGAGGGGAACGTCACCGCCCGTTCGCGCGGAGGCTGGGAGACGGGGGTTGGCGCGGCGGGCGCTGAGGATACCGCGGGAGCTCGGCCGACCGAGTGCGCCTGGGGCTTGGCTCTTAGTACGTCGGGAGGGAGGGTCTACCTGGTTGACCCAGGCGAGGACGCCGCCGCCGACGTGGACCGCGTCGGAGAAGCCCGCCGACTTCAGGACCGCGAGGACCTCGGCGCTGCGGGCGCCGCTCTTGCAGTGCAGCACGATCTGCTTGTCCTGCGGCATCTTCTCCAGGGCCGAGCCGTTCAGGAACTCGCCCTTCGGGATCAGCGTGGCGCCGGGGATGCTGACGATCTCGTACTCGTTCGGCTCGCGGACGTCGACCAGGAAGATGTTGTCGCCGCGGTCGAGCATGCCCGCCAGGTCCTTGGCGCTGATCGTCGACCCGACCACCGCGGCCTCGGCCTCCTCGGAGACCGCGCCGCAGAACGCCTCGTAGTCGATCAGCTCGGTGACCGTCGGGTTCTTGCCGCAGATCGCGCAGTCCGGGTCCTTGTTGACCTTGACCGTGCGGTAGCTCATCTCCAGGGCGTCGTAGATCATCAGGCGCCCGGCGAGGCTGTCGCCGATGCCGGTGATCAGCTTGATCGCCTCGTTCACCTGGATCGAGCCGATCGACGCGCACAGCACGCCGAGGACGCCGCCCTCGGCGCAGGACGGGACCATGCCGGGGGGCGGGGGCTCCGGGTAGAGGCAGCGGTAGCAGGGGCCGTAGTCCGCCCAGAACACGCTCGCCTGGCCGTCGAAGCGGTAGATCGAGCCCCACACGTACGGCTTGTGCAGCAGCACGCAGGCGTCGTTCACCAGGTAGCGGGTCGCGAAGTTGTCCGTGCCGTCGATGATCAGGTCGTACGGCGCGAAGATCTCCATCACGTTGTCGGACTCGAGCCGCTCCTTGTGCAGGATGACCTTCACGTACGGGTTGACCTCGGCGATCGAGTCCGCGCGGACTCCGCCTTCGACTTGCCCACGTCCGAGACGCCGTGGATGATCTGACGCTGCAGGTTCGACTCGTCGACGGTGTCGAAGTCGACGATGCCGAGCGTGCCGACGCCGGCCGCGGCGAGGTACAGCAGCGCCGGCGAGCCGAGGCCGCCCGCGCCCACGACAAGCACCTTCGCGTTCTTCAGGCGCTTCTGCCCGGCCATGCCGACGTCGGGGATGATCAGGTGGCGCGAGTAGCGCTTGACCTCATCGACCGACAGGTCCGCGGCCGGTTCAACCAGCGGTGGCAGCGACACTGTGCAAACTCCAGTCAGGTTGATGTCACTTCGTCAGGCGTCAACCGGGTCGCGGCGGCCGGAATTCCCCGCCGTCGCGCCGCCGGCGTCCGCGTCTCCGCAACCATCTCACGGAACAGCGCCGCGACGAGGCCCGGGTGTTCCATCTGCGCCGAGATGCCCGGTCTCCGGGAGGACCGCCACCCGGGCGTCCCGGAAGGCGCGGGCCGCCCGGGCCGCCAGTCTCGGGTTCACCAGCCGGTCATGGCGGCCGAACAGGACGAGCGACGGCGCCGTCACGCGCCCGGCCGCCCGCCACAGCGAGAACGGGTACGGCCGGAGCGTCTCGGCGACCAGCGTGCGCGCGGCACCGACGAGCGACGCGGCGTCGTAGCGGCAGCGCGTCGCGGCGGCGCAGCGCCTCGACCTCAAGGGCGAACCGGTCCGGGTGCACGCGGGACGGGTCGTAGAAGCAGGTCGCGAAGACGCCGGCGACCCGGTTCTCCACCGGGTAGCGCGCGGCCCACTGGCGTACCAGCCGCTCGCCGACGAAGGGCAGCGCGAGCACCGGGAAGTGCAGCCACGCCGCGGCGGACCTTCAGGTCCGGCATGGCCGGCGAGACCAGGGTGAGCGTCTTCACCAGGTCGGGGCGGCGGGCCGCAACCCGGACCGACACCGCGCCGCCCATCGAGTTGCCGACCAGGTGCACCGGGCCGCCGTAGCGCTCGGCGGCAGGGCCTCGATCAGCCGGATCACGGTGCCCGCCAGGGCGCTGATCGAGTAGCCGGCGCTTCGTCTTCGGCGGCGGGGAGAACCCGGAGCCCGGCAGGTCGACCGCCGCGCAGTCGAAGTCGGGCGCGAGCTCGGCCATGAAGTCGGTCCAGTTGGTGGCCGCCCCGGACATCCCGTGCACGCACAGCACAAGCTCCTGTCGCCTGGCCGGTCGGCGGTGCGTCTCCGCCACCCACACCCGCTCGCCGCTCGGCAGCGTGACCATCCGGCCGGGCCAGTGCGGGACTGGGGTCGTCACGCGCTCGCCTTCCTGCGGCTGGCCGCGGGCTTGCGCTGCCTGGCCGCGGCGGCGTGGCGTCGCGCATCCGCGTCCTTCGGCCCGGTTCGCCTTGGCGGCCTCGACGCTCGCGCGGAGCGTCTCGGTGAGGTCGGCGGGACCGCCGGGCGTGCCCGCCGGGACCGCGCTGCCGGCCGGGCGGACCACCTCGTTGCCCTCGATCTTGGCCTGGACGAGCGCCTCGAGCGCCTCCCGGTAGGTGTCCTTGTACAGCGACGGGTCGAAGTCCTCGGTCATCGTGTCGATCAGCGACGCCGCCATCTTCAGCTCCTGGGTCCTGATGTCCACGTCCTCGTCAAGGAACTTGAAGTCCGGGGCGCGCACCTCATCCGGCCACAGCAGGGTCTCAAGGACGAGCACGCCGTCCCGCACCCGCAGCGCCGCCAGCGCCTCGCGCTGCCTGATCGCCACCTTGGCCACCGCCACCCGGCCCGACCGCTCAAGCGCGTCGCGGAACAGCACGTAGGCGCGCACCCCGGCGGGCTCTGGTTCCAGGTAGTACGCCTTGTTCGCCAGGATCGGGTCAAGCTGGCCCGCCGGGCTGAAGTGCAGCACGTCGATCCGTTTCGCGGTGGCGAGCGGCAGGTCCTTCAGGTCATCGTCGGTCAGCACCACGACGTCGCCGGTGGCCAGCTCGTACCCCTTGGCCACGTCGGAGTACGGCACCTCCTGGCCGTCCACCGAGCAGACCCGGCGAAACTGGATCCGGCCGCCGTCCTCCCGGTGCACCTGCCGGAACGCGACGTCCCGCTGCTCGGTCGCCGCGTAGAGCTTGACCGGGATCACCACCATGCCGAACGAGATCGCACCGGCCCAGATGCTCCGCATGGCTTCTTCCCTACCCAGAACGCGCCCCCGCTGATACATCCGGCGTTGTCCGAATTTACCGATTCGACAATAATTTCGAGGCCAGTTCCGCCCGGGAACCGGCCGACTTACAATGGCCGACAGGGGATAGCGCAACGACTACTGGTCGCGGAGGTCGGGCAGTGAGCGAGCTAAGCATGGAAACGCCGGACGAGGACGCCGCCGAGCAGGCCCGCGAGGTCCCGGAAGAGGACGAGGAGGAACTGTCGGAGCTCCCATTCGAGGTAGACGAGGCCGACGCCGCGGAACAGATCAGGGACGCGGGCTATGACGACGACGGACTATCGTTAGTAACCATCGTCCCAACCCGGAGAATATGGTGACCGCCACTTCTACCACTCGCCCCAGGGGAACCCGCCTACCGCGGCTCGCCCGCCGTCGGCAGTTGCTCGACGCGGCCATGGAGGTCTTCGTCGCGCGCGGCTACCACGCCGCGGCGATGGACGAGATCGCGGAACGGGCCGGCGTCAGCAAGCCGGTCCTCTACCAGCACTTCCCCGGCAAGCAGGAGCTCTACCTGGCGCTGCTCGACGAGAGCGTGGGCCGGCTGGTCGAGGCCGTCGACCGGCGCGATCCGCTCAACGACCGACAACCGGCAGCGGGTCAACGCGACCTTCGCCGCGTACTTCGAGTACGTGGCCGAGCACAGCGGAACCTTCAAGCTCGTCTTCGAGTCGGACTTCACCAACGAGCCGGCCGTCCGCGCCAGGCTCGACGCGGCCGAACCGGGAGTGCGCCGACCTGATCAGCCAGGTGATCAAGGAAGACGCCGGCCTGGCGGACGACGAGGCCTACCTGCTGTCCATCGGGCTGCTCGGCATGGCCCAGGTCAGCGCGCGGTACTGGCTCAGCACGCTCGGCTCGATCCCCCGGGAGACGGCCGAGCAGCTCGTCGCCCGGCTGGCCTGGCGCGGCATCAGCGGCTGGCCGCGCACGTCCGACCAGGGCGACCAGGGACACTGAGGAAACCAGCCGGAATACTGACCCCGGGCAAGCCCGTCCGATACTGGCTGCGACACGAGAGGGAACCGTGGAAGTCAAGATCGGCATCCAGTCCATCCCGCGGGAGCTCGTCGTGGACACCGACGCGACCGCCGAGGAGGTCGAGCGCGACCTGGCCGCGGCGCTCGCCGCGCACGGATGGCAAGGCCATCTTCGCGCTCACCACCCAGAAGGGCGGCCGGGTCCTCGTCCCCGCCGACAAGATCGCCTTTATCGAGTTCAGTACGGATCAGGCGCGCCGGGTCGGTTTCGGCAACATCGTTTGATTCGGGAACATCATGTGGTTCCCTAGAAACGCTCCGGGTACGGGGGTCGTCCCCCGGAGACTACAGGAATGCCATAGAACCAGTTCGCGTTGGGAATAACGCGGCAGCCCGTACGTCGCGTGCCTGAACACCAGGCGCGGGCACGGGTGATGCGCGCACGGAGGAACCCCTGACAACTCAACCAACCCAGTCCGAGGCCAGCGACGAGGCACCAGCCAGCCCCCCGGCACCCGGGCGGCCGCACGCTGTGCCGTTCCGCGACCTCGGCGTCGACGAAGTAATCTGCGCCGCGCTTGACGACGCGGGCATCTACACGACTTTCCCCATTCAGGCGCTGACGCTGCCGCTGGCCATCGACGGCCAGGACATCATCGGCCAGGCGCGCACCGGCACCGGCAAGACCCTCGCGTTCGGCGTGCCGATGCTGCACCGGCTGGCGACCACGCTCGCCGCCGCGCGCGCGGCCAGGCAGCCCGCCGCCCTCGTCGTGGTCCCCACCAGGGAACTGGCCATCCAGGTCGCCGACGACCTGAAGCGGGCCGGCGCCCGGCTCGGCGCGCGCGTGCTCACCGTCTACGGCGGGCGCGCCTACGAGCCGCAGATCGAGGCCCTGACGGCCGGCACCGACATCGTTGTCGGCACCCCCGGGCGGCTGCTCGACCTGGCCAACCGCAAGAACCTTGACCTGAGCCAGATCCGCGCGCTCGTCCTCGACGAGGCGGACAAGATGCTCGACCTCGGCTTCCTGCCCGACGTCGAGCGGCTGCTGCGGCTCACCCCGGACGACCGGCAGACCATGCTGTTCTCCGCGACCATGCCGGGCGAGGTCGTCACGCTGGCCCGCCGCCACATGCGCCGGCCGACCAACATCCGCGCCGAGGAGCCGGACGAGTGCGCGCCGCCGCCGCTGACCACGCAGCACGTCTACCGGACGCACCACCTGGACAAGATCGAGGTGCTCGCGCGGGTGCTGCAGGCCAAGGACCGCGGCCTGTCCATGGTGTTCTGCCAGACCAAGCGGGCCGCCGACCAGGTGACCACCGCGCTCGCCGACCGCGGCTTCGCCGCCGCGGCCGTGCACGGCGACCTGGGCCAGGCGCAGCGCGAGCGCGCGCTGCGCGCCTTCCGCAGCGGCAAGGTCGACGTGCTCGTCGCCACCGACGTGGCCGCCCGCGGCATCGACGTGGACGACGTCACGCACGTGATCAACTACGAGTGCCCGGACGACGAGAAGACCTACCTGCACCGGATCGGCCGCACCGGCCGGGCCGGGCGGGCAGGCGTCGCCGTGACGTTCGTGGACTGGCGCGACATGCACCGCTGGAAGCTCATCAACGACGCGCTCGGCATCGGCCAGCCCGAGCCCGCGGAGACGTACTCCACCTCCGAGCACCTGTTCACCGACCTGTCCATCCCGCCGGACGCCACCGGCACGCTCCCGCGTGAGCTGCGCGGCGCCCGGGCCGGGCTGGCCGCGGAAGCGGAAGAGGACCTCGGCGAGACCGGGCAGCACCCGGTCCCGGCAGCGTGCGCCCGGCGGCCGGTCACGGCGCTCGCAGGTCGGGCAAGGCCGGCGACGGCGCGAGCTCCCGCGGCGACGAGGTCGTGCACGCGGTGACCGACGCGGGCGGCGAGTCCGGCGACGCCGCCGAGCCCCGCGCCCCGCGCCGCCGGCGCCGCACCCGCGGCGGCCGTGACCTGAACCGGCGAAGCGGCCGCGGAGTCCGCGCGACGGCCGCCGGAGAGCGCGCAGCAGGCATCCTGACATGTCCACGCCGACCTCGCTTGAGCTGCCCGAGGGGACGCGGCGAGCCACCGTGGCGACGGCGCGCGGCGAGTTCGCCGTGCTTGACGCGCTGCCCGCCGCGGGTCCCTGTGAGCTGGGCACGGCACTGCTCGTGCCCGGCTACACCGGCAGCAAGGAAGACTTCATCGCGATCCTCGGCCAGCTCGCCGCGGCCGGCCGCCGGGTCATCGCGGTCGACCAGCGCGGCCAGTACCAGACGGCCGGCCCGGACGACCCGGATGCCTACGACCCGCGTGAACTCGGCGCCGACGTCACGGCGCTGTTCGAGGCGACGCAGGCGACCCACCTGCTCGGCCACTCCTTCGGCGGCCTCGTCGTCCGCGAGGCGGTCCTCGGCGGCTGCACGCCGGCGTCGCTCACGCTGCTGAGCTCCGGCCCGGCCGCGCTCCCCGGCCCGCGCGCCGAGGAACTCCACTTCATGCTCAACTACCTGGACGGCACCCCGGCTACCGGCCCTGCGCGCCAAGGTCGCCGAGATCTGGAACGGCGTGCTCAAGCCGGAGGCGGTGGCGGCCGGCGTCGCGCACCCGGTCATGGCCTTCCTCGAGGAGCGCATGCTCGCCAACAACCCGACCGGCCTGGTCACCATGGCGACCCACCTGCTCAAGGCCGAGGACAAGACCGCCGAGCTCGCCGCGCGCGGCATCCCCGCCTTCGTGCTCTACGGCGAGGACGACAACGCCTGGCCGACCGCGCAGCAGCGCGACATGGCGGTGCGGCTCGGCGCGGAGCGCACCTGCATCCCCGGTGCCGCGCACAACCCGAACGTCGAGGCCCCGGCCACCACGGCGCACGCCCTCACCAAGTTCTGGAACGCGGCCGAGTCCTAGCCCGCTGGCTACCTGACCGTGCCGTTCTCGGTGCTGTAGTAGGGGACGACCGACTCGGCGCCGGTCTTGAACAGCCACTTCTCCGCCTTGGTGGCGGGGTTGAACCAGACGAGCTGGCCGCCGGGGGCACAGCCGAGACCGTGGACGAGCAGCTGGGGGCCGAGCGCGGTCACCACCGCGACGCTGGCGCCGGCCGGGAGGCCTGGCACCGTCACCGGGGCGACCGAGCCGTTCCCGGCCTGCTTGTTGAGTTCGAGCGTGCCGCAGGCGCCCGCTGACTGCAGGTAAAGGCCGGACGGGAGCGGCCAGGCGTCAAGGTCGCCCAGGTCCGCGCCGGACTTGCGCAGCGGGGTAAGCGCCTTCGGCTTGGCCCCGTTGGCCGGCACCAGCCACAGCTGGGCGGCGGCGCTGCCCTTGGGCTCGCACTCGGCGAGGATGGTGCCGCGGTTCCACCAGCGGGCGGGCTCGCAGCCGAGCAGCGGGTTCGCGCCGGGGACGGGCAGCTTCCTGATGACCCCGCCCGCGTTGCTGACGAGCAGCAGGCCGGTGCCGGCGGAGACCGCGAGCTCGGTGCCGTCTGGCGTGTAACTCGCCGACATCCAGTTCGCCTGCTTGCCGAGCACCTGCACGCGCTTGCCGGTCAGGCTGTAGCGCGCGAGCGTGGCCACCGAGCCGCTGGCCGCCGCGCCCAGCACCTGCAGCCCGCTTGGGCGGGTGTAGCCCGCGGGCGTGACGCCAGCCGGGAAGGCTGAACCTGGCCGCCTGTCCCGTCCGCAGGTTCAGCTGCTCCACCTGGTTCGGGTTGCCCAGTTGGAGCAAGGCCCTGGCCTTGTCGCCGGACCAGGCGAGAAGATGCGGCGCCGCCGTCTTCGACGCCGCCCACTGGTAGACCGCGTACTTCCCGCCGGAGGGGCTGACCAGGTACAGCGTGGTCGGCGCGGGCTTGGACGCGGTGCCTGGCGAGTACTCGGCGAGGACCCAGCCGGCCCCGACCGACGGCCACGGCACTGACATCCGCGGCACTGGCGTGCCCGCGCGGCGGCCGGGCGCGGCTGCGCGGCCGAGCCGGCCCTGCGCCGGGATGGCCGCGATCACCCCCGCCACGAGCGCTGCCGCCGCTGTTACCGCGAGCGCGGCCGAGGCGAGTGCAGGCGTCCTGCCTCGTCGCCAGAATGTACCGAGCATGTCCCGTCCCTTCCCGGCTGCCCTGTTTCCCCCTTATTGGACGCCGGAACGGAGCGGATGGTTTCAGCGTAATTTCTAGGTGAGCTCTGCGAGGGCGTCCCACGGGCGGTGCGCGGCGGCGGCCGCCTGGCCCTCCGGGCAGCTGCGCAGGTAGTCGCACCAGCCGCAGGCCGGCCCGGTCCGCGGCGGGAACACCTCGTCGTACTTCTCCCTGGGCAGCGGGGCGCGCATCCGCTCGTCGGCGTCCGCGCACTCGGCGGCGACGTCCTCGGCCCGCCGCAAGTGCCGGCTGAGCGACTCGTCGGTGTGCTCCCAGGCGAGCACCTGCCCGGACGGCAGGTGGTGCAGCTCCACCCGCCGGCAGTCGCGGCGCAGTGCCCGGGAGGCGGCGAGCGCGTAGATCGCCAGGGCGAGCGAGCTGCGCGCGTCATCGACCGACAGCACGTGGCGGCCGGTCTTGTAGTCGACCACGACGAGCTCGGTTCCCTCGCGCACCGTCAGCAGCGCGCGGGCGGGCGTCGAGCCGGTCGATCCGCCCGGAGACCGCTATCTTGTCGGTCCGCGTCGCGACCGTTCGCTCCACGCCGACGGGCTCGTCGGCCGGGTCGAGCCCGCTGACGTACGCCTCCACCAGGGACCTGGCCCAGTCCCGGTAGCGGGCCGACTGCGCGTCGCTCGCGAACCCCTCGCCGATCCAGCCCTGCGTCACCAGCGCGCCCGCGGCCTGCACCGTGCGCCGGGACAGCGGCAGCCGCCACCAGCCCGCCAGGGCGTTGTGCACGGACGCGCCAAGGCTGTTGTGCGCCCACGGCGGGCCCTTCGGCGGGACCGGCCGGTCCAGGTAGCTCATCCGGTACCGGCGCGGGCAGTCAAGCCAGGTCGCGAGCCGGGTCGGCGTGCATGAGTACAGCCGCCTCGGCATCCCCTCGAAACCGAGCTGTTCCATCGCCATCGGGGAGAAGTCCTTTCTTTTGCCCTGGCCGCGCAGTCCTGGACCCAGCAACCTCAAAAAAGAAAGGCTTCCTAGCCGAGCTCCCCGGCGGGCCCGGCCGACACCCAGCCGTCGAACCGCTTGGCGGCGTCGCCGATCGTGGTCTCCTCGCCGTGGCCCGGCAGCACCCGGGTCGGCAGCGGCAGGTCCGAGGAGGCGCTCGCCGATCGCGGTGAGCTGGCCGGGGAAGTCGGTGAACCCTCCCTCGTGCGGCACCGGGCCGCTCGCGGCCAGCGCGTCGCCGGTGAACACGACCTCGAGGTCCTCGCAGTAGAGGCTGACCGAGCCGGGCGTGTGGCCCGCCGTGTGGATGACCTCAAGCTGCACGTCCGCGACGTCGAAGCGGCCGCCGTCGGCCATCTCGATCTCCGGGTCGCCGCCGTCGTGCACCGTGCGCCACAGCAGCCGGTCCGCCCGGTGCAGCGCCACCGGCGCCTCGTCCCGCTCCGCGACCTCGACCGCGGCGGCGACGTGGCTGGCGTGCCCGTGCGTGCAGATCACCGCGAGGATCTCGCGGTCGCCGACCTGCTCAAGCACGCTGCCCGCGTCCTCGCCCGGGTCGATGACGATAACCTCCTCGTCGTCACCGATGAGCCACGCGTTCGCCTCGCTGGCCTCAGGCCATCTCGGCAGCCGTCTCATGCGCGCCATCGTCGGCGAGGGCTTCCCGCTCCGCCACCCGCGGCGACCACACTCGCTCGACCCGAGCTTCCACGACCCGCACCTCCGCCACAGGCGCCCGCGCTGAGCGCCGATTCCGATCCCGGTGAACCTTTTATCCTGACAATCCCGGCTGGCCGGAACTTCAGGCTAAGGCCAGGGCAAGTTAAAAGGGCTCAAGTGCTAGCGGACACTCTAGCCTTACGCCGCCCGTGCCCGTGGCGGCGTGATTGACGGGGCGTAAGAGGAGATTAACTCGCCTGGGCGGGCGAGGCCAGGGCGAGCAGCCGCTCGTACTCCTCCGGCGGCGTCGTCTCGGCTGCCAGGCCGCTGTTATCGCGAGAGGCGTGCCGTGGTCGTCGCTGCCGCCCGTCATGATCAGGTTCAGCGACTTGGCGAGCTGGGTCAGCCGCGACCGCTCCGACTCGTCATGGTCGAGGTGGAAGACCTCGATCCCGCACAGGCCCGCGCCGGCCAGCTCCGCGATGACCTCGTCCGGGATCTCGTACCCGGGCGAGCGGGGATGGGCGAGCACCGGGACGCCGCCCGCCGCCCGGACCAGCCCGCACCGCGCGGGCGAGGTCGGGCGCGTAGCGGTCGACGAAGGCGCGGCCGCCGTCGGCGATCCAGTCGGCGGTGAACGCGTCGGCCGGGGTCGGCACCGCGCCGGAGGCGGCGAGGGCGCGGGCGAGGTGCGGGCGGCCGACGACCGCGCCGTCGGCGATCGCGCTGACCTGCTCCCAGGTGACGTCGGCGCCCAGCTCCCGCATCTTGCCGACCATCGCCTTGGCCCGGTAGGTGCGGTCGTCGCGGATCTGGGCCGTCTCGGCGCGCAGCGCCGGGTCGTCCGGGTCGAAGAGGTAGGCGAGCAAGTGGACGCTGCGGCCTCGTCGAGCTGGCAGGACAGCTCCATGCCAGGAACCAGGGTGAGGCCGGGCGGCAGCGCGGCGCGGGCCTCGGCGATGCCCGCCTGGGTGTCATGGTCGGTGAGCGCCACGACGTCGAGCCCCGCCGCCGCCGCGCGGCGGATCACCTCGGCCGGGGCGTCGGTCCCGTCCGAGGCGTTGCTGTGCACGTGCAGGTCGATGCGCACGGCGGCCATCGTAACCGCCCGGGCTCACCACCGCCCGCGGCGCGCCCCTTACGCGGGCAGGCGCGGTGACAGCGCGCCGAACGGCACGTCAAGCTCCTGCTCGGGGTCGCGCAGGTCGCGCAGCGGCAGCGGCTCGACGAGCAGCGTCCCGGCCGTGTCCGGCCACAGCACCAGCCACACCCAGCTCGCGGCCACCTCGCCGACGAAGACCGCCTTCCCGTCCGACTCCACCAGCCACAGCGGCGCCTCGTGATTAGCGACCTTGACGGTGGCGTGCGGCTGGCTGGCCGCGAAGCCGTCGCCCGGGTCGGGTCCCGGCAGGCCGGCCAGGCCGGCGCCGAGGCCCACGCCCGGCTCCTCGGCGATGATCAGCATTTCCGCCGGGCCGCCGAGCGGGTTGGGCCCGGACAGCGCCAGGGCGGAGCCGCGCGTCCCGGTGCGCTCGTCGCCCGCGCCGGTGAAGCCGCTGACCAGCCAGCCGGTCGGCAGCGGCCACGGCAGCCAGACGGGGACCCTCGCCTGCCGCACCAGGGCGCGCAGGCCGTCCATCGTCGGCAGCTTCGCGGGGGCCAGCGGGTGAATCTCGCCATGCAGGTCACAGCGCCATGCGCTCGACCACGCCGTCGGAGCGTGCGCTTGACTTCCGCATCGCGGGCATACCGCTCTCATCACCACGTTGGCGCTGTACCTACCCGTGCCATCGCACAGCACGCACCAGGCGCTGAGCCTCAGCCACGCGTAGGCGCGGCGCGCGTTCGGCGCCGTCCTCACGCGGGGGGCATGGGGGGCGGCGAGCCCCCCATGCCGGGGGGTGCAGGGGGGTCGTCCCCCCGGGCAGCCCTGCCCTTCGCCACGATGGCCAGGGCCAGCTTGCGGGAGGCCTCGTCGATCATCTCGCCGTCCAGCATGACCGCGCCGCGCCGGTCCACCGACGTGGCCCGCTCGTAGGCGTCAAGGATGCGCACCGCCCGCGCGTAGTCATCGGGCGGCGGCGTGAACGCGTCGTTGACCACGTCGACCTGGGCCGGGTGCAGCACCCACTTGCCGTCGTAGCCGAGCGCGGCGGCGCTGGTCGCGGCGGTGCGCAGCCCGTCGGTGTCACCGATCTTCGCGTACGGGCCGTCGATGGCCTGCAGGCCGCGGGCCTTGGCCGCGACCAGCATCCGCATCAGCGGGTAGTGGTGCGCGTCGAACGCGTAGCCCTCCGGCTGCCCGCCCACCGTGAGCGAGCGCATCCCGATCGAGGCCATGAAGTCGGCGGGGCCGAAGACCAGCGAGACGAGCCGGGACGACGACGCCGCGATCGCCTCGACGGCCGCGAGCCCGGCCGCGTCCTCGATCTGCGCCTCGATGCCGATCCGCCCGGGTGCCAGGCCGGCGGAACGCTCGAGCTGGCCGAGCAGCACGTCGAGCCAGACGACGGCGCCGGGGTCGCTCACCTTGGGCAGGATCAGCGTGTCGACGGCGCCGGGGGCGCCTTCGGTCACCGCGATGACGTCCTGGTAGGCCCACGGGGTCGTGACGTCGTTGACCCGCACCGCGACGAGCTTCCCGTCCCAGCCGCCGGCCCGCAGCGCGGCGACCGCGAGCTCGCGCGCGGCGGGCTTCGCGTCGGGCGCGACCGAGTCCTCCAGGTCGAGCATCACCTCGTCGACGGCGCAGCCCGCGCGCCTTGGCGATGAACCGCTCGCTGCTCGCCGGCACCGACATGCACGTCCGCCGCGCCCGATACGCACTGTCCACCCCGGGACCATACCGCCGCCGCTCCTGGACCGGCGCCGGGGCCCGCAGCGCTCGCGCCCGCGCGCTTCGGCGTCACGCCGACGGGCCCTGTCGGGGCGCCGACGAGCGCGCGGGCGTCCCCCTGACGCCCTGGCCGCTCAGTGTCATAAGACGCGTAGCCAGGTGAAACAAGAACCCGTTCAGATCGAACTGATTTGGACTTTTATCGATAGGTTGATGCCGGGTTATGAGCAGGTGAACGTTTGGCTCAGCGGCACCTCGCCCCTGTGTCCCGCAGGTTAGGTAACCCTATGCTGGCTCCTGGCCGGCCACGCTCCCCGCACGGCGGCACACAGATCACCCCGAGGAATGCCGGATGGTTATGCGCCACAGACGCTTGCTCTCGACCGCCTGCGCGGCGCTCACGGCGGGCCTCGCCGCGAGCCTCACGGCCTGCAGCAGCGGCGCCGGCGCAGCCGTCGAACGTGATCACCGTCAGCAGCAACCAGTGCGGCGGGAACTGGCAGCGTGCCCGGTCCCGGCTGGCACACGTTCGAGATCGACAACCAGTCGACCGGCGGCGGCGAGATCGACCTGGTCGACCCGGCGAACGGCGCGATCTACGCCGAGATCGAGAACACCGGGCCCGGCACGATCACCCCGATGCAGCCTCGACCTCGGCTCGGGGACGTACGCCTTCATGTGCCTGTTCAACGACTTCAACCCGCAGGTCGGGGCGAAGGTCACCGTGGGCGGGCACGCGAAGGGGACGCCGGCCGTCCTGCCGGTCACCTACAACGAGACGATCCCGTACGCCAAGAAGTACCAGGCCTACGCCGAGGCCGGGCTGAAGGTGCTCGCGCGGCCAGACGGCGACGCTCGCCGCCGACTTCCGCGCGCGGCGACCTGGCGGCGGCGAAGCAGCGACTGGCTCACCGCCCACCTGCAGTACCAGACGCTCGGCGCGGCGTACGGGACGTTCGGCGACTACGACGGCGAGATCGACGGGCGACGCGAACGCCACCGGGGTCACCAGCCCGGACTGGACCGGGTTCTACCGCCTGGAGTACGGGCTGTGGCACGGGCAGTCCGCCAGCGTGCTCGCGCCGGTCGCCGCCCAGCTCGACAGCGACGTGAACGCGCTGCTCGCCTGGTGGCCGACGCAGCAGATCCCGCTGTCCGACGTCGGCCTGCGCACCCACGAGATCCTGGAGAACGCCCTCGCAGTTCCAGCTCACCGGGAACGACGACTACGGCAGCGGCACCACGCTCGCCACCACGCTCGCCAACATCCAGGGCACCCGCGCGCTGCTCGCCCTGCTGCGCCCGCTGCTGCGTCCCGCGCTACCCGGGGCTGCCCGCCGTCTACTCCGGGCCTCGACCGGCTGCAGTCGCTGCTCGAGAAGGAGCATCGCCAGAACGGGACGTGGGTTCCCGTCTCGGCGCTCCCGACGTCCACGAGGCAGGCGATCGACGCGGCGTGCGGTGCGGTGCTGCAGTCACTCGCCCCGATCGCGTCGATCACCGAGCCGAGGAACACCGCCAATGACTTCTGAACCGCCCGAGCCGTCGGCCGCGGAGCACGCCGTCTTCGCCGAAGGAAGCGCTGGCGGCGCCCGCGGGCCCGCCGCCGGGACGGCGGTCGTTCCTGCGCGGCCTGGCCGGCGGCGTCGCGGGCGGCGTGGTCGCCGGCGGGGCGGCGGGCGCGGCCGCCGGGTACTTCTCCCGGAGCACCCCGCCCGCCCCGGCCGCGGTCGCGAACGAGGCCGCCGTGACCGGGCGGCTGCCCGCGGTGCCGTTCCACGGCAAGTACCAGGCGGGCATCCTGCCCGCGCCGACGCCGGCCACCGCGGTCGTGTCGTTCGACGTGACGGCGACCGACCGGGCCTCGCTGACCGACCTGTTCCAGACGGTGACCGACCGCGCCAGGTTCCTCACCGCCGGCGGCACGCCGCCGCCCGTCGGCATCGGCGGGCCGCCGTCGGACTCCGGGCGTGCTCGGGCCGACCGTCGTGCCCGACGGGCTCACGGTGACGCTCGGCGTCGGCGCGACGCTGTTCGACGACCGGTTCGGGCTCGCGTCGTCCCGGCCCGCGCACCTGACCACGATGACGTCGTTCCCCAACGACGACCTGGACCCGGCGCAGTGCGGCGGCGACCTGATCCTGCAGCTCCGCGCCGGGTCGATGGACACGGTGCTGCACGCGCTGCGCGACATCGCCAAGAACACCCGCGGCGGCATGCAGGTCAACTGGCGGATCGACGGGTTCGCCTCGCCCGCGCGGCCCACCGGGACGGTGCCGCGGAACCTGCTCGGGTTCATGGACGGGATCGCGAACCCGTCGGTTACCTCCGCGCACGACATGAACTCGCTGGTCTGGGTCCAGCCGGGCGCCGCGGGCGAGCCGTCCTGGACGGCCGGCGGCGTCCTACCTCGTGGTCCGGCTCATCCGGATGCTCGTCGAGTTCTGGGACCGGGTGGACATCGTCGAGCAGGAGACGATGATCGGGCGGCGGCGCGACACCGGCTTCCCGCTCGACGGCACGTCGATCAACGCGACGCCGAACTACACCACCGACCCGACCGGCGACGTGATCCCGCTGACCGCGCACATCCGGCTGGCCAACCCGCGCACGACCGCGACCGACGCCGAGCCGCATCCTGCGCCGGGGCTGGAACTACGACCGGGGCATCGACGAGGTCGGCGACCTGGACATGGGGCTCATCTTCACCTGCTTCCAGCAGGACATCGAGCGGCAGTTCGAGGCGGTGCAGACGCGGCTGATCGACGAGCCGCTCGTCGACTACATCAGCCCGTTCGGCGGCGGGTACTTCCTGGCGCTGCCCGGGGTGACCGGGCCGAGCGACTACTACGGCCGGGCGCTGCTGGCCTGACCAGCGGCCGCTGGCCTGACCGGCGGCCGCGCCGCCCGCCCCGCCCTGGGAGCACTGCTTGCGGATAGCGAGGCGCCGCATCCGTTCGGGCTGATCATTATTGTTTTTGATTTTTCGTCTCGGACACAACATCCTTAGGCACCGCTGAATGTGGTCTGAGGATTCACCTCGCTTATTGTTGACCTCTCGTTTGCCTGTTGGTCAGATTGACCGTGTTGCAACGTAATTCAACTGTGAAACGGTTCTGCGCCGGGGACGCGCTTTTCGCGCTGCCCTGGCGGCGGCCTTGCCGGGCTCGCCGGCCGATGAAGTCCCGCAGAACTCAGGAGGCTGAGCATGGGCTTTAGCCCAATTGCCTGGAGCAAGCGCAAGCGGCTCCGGCCCTACCTCGCGGTCGCGGCGGCGGTCGCCCTCGGCGCCGGCGCGGCGGCAGGTGCCACCGCGGCGAGCGCGAGCACGTCGGTGAACCACGCGTTCGCCGGCTACAAGACCCCCGGCGACGGTGTCAGCAGACGCTCTACCGCGGCAGCACCACCACGCCGATCAAGCACCTCGTCGTGCTCTTCGACGAGAACGAGTCGTTCGACCACTACTTCGGCACCTACCCGTACGCGGCGAACACCGACGGCACCAAGTTCGCCGCCAAGCCGGGCACGCCGACCGTGAACGGCCTCTACACCAAGATCACGAAGTCCGGCCCGGTCGGCCCGCTGCTCACCAGCAACCCGAACGAGTACAACCCGCAGCGGCTCACCAACTCCGAGGCGCTCACCTCCGACCAGAACCACGGCTACACGGCCGGAGCAGAAGGCCGAAGACAACGGCAAGATGGACCAGTTCGTCCAGAACACCGAGTCCGCCACGCCGTCCGCGGGCTGCGCCCCCGAGTACTGCCCGCCCGGCATCGTCATGGACTACTACGACGGCAACACCGTCACCGGGCTGTGGAACTACGCGCAGAACTACTCGATGAGCGACAACGACTGGGACACCACCTTCGGCCCGTCCACCCCGGGCGCGCTCAACGTGATCTCCGGTGACACCGGCGGCGCCAAGGCGCTCACCCCGACCTGGGCGTCCAGCCCGAGCCAGCCGGCCACCTCGACCGCCGTCAACGGCGGGTCGATGAACGGTGACGTCGACCCGTACTACGACACGTGCTCGGACACCAACCACACCACCACCGGCGCGCTCGGCGTGCTGACCGGCCAGAACATCGGTGACCTGCTGAACGCCCAGCCACGTCACGTGGGGCTGGTTCCAGGGCGGCTTCGCGCCGACCTCGACCAACAGCGGCGGCGCGGTCTGCGGTGCGACCTCCACCAACATCGCCGGCGTCTCCGACGCGGACTACTCGCCGCACCACAACCCGTTCGAGTACTACGCCTCGACCGCGAACCCGAACCACCTGGCCGCCGAGCTCGCTCGCGGAGATCGGCTACACCGACCAGGCCAACCACCAGTACGACCTGTCGTACTTCAGCGACGCGCTCAACGGCAAGGGCGGCGCGCACGCTGCCCTCGGTGTCTTACCTGAAGGCGCCGGAGGCCGAGGACGGGCACCCCGGTTACTCCGACCCGATCGACGAGCAGAAGTTCCTGGTCAACGACGATCAACTCGGTCGAGAAGTCCAAGTACTGGGCCTCGACCGCGATCGTCGTCACCTACGACGACTCGGACGGCTGGTACGACCACGTCGCCCCGACGATCGTCAACGGGTCCAACGACGCGACCCAGGACGCCGCGATCTGCACCTCGGTCGCGGTGACGCGTCGGCTCCGCCAACGACCGCTGCGGCTACAGCCAGCGGCTGCCGCTCGTGGTGATCTCGCCCTACACGAAGGCGAACTACGTCAGCAGCAACCAGACCAACACCGCCTCGGTCGTGAAGTTCATCGAGGACAACTGGCTGCACGGCGAGAGCATCTCCGGCTCGTTCGACGCGCACCTCCGGTTCCCTCGACGCGCACGGCGGCGTGCTCGACTTCAACGTCAGGCCGCACTTCACCCCGCTGATCCTCAACCCGACGACCGGCGCGGTCGTCAGTGGCAGGGCAAGTCAGCCCGCGGCCCCCGCAGGGGCCACCCGCTGGCCTTAGTCCGGGCTGCGCGCCCTCTGGATGGCGGTTTCGCCGTCAGGCGCGCGAGCCCGCGTGCCGGGGCCGGCCCGGGCGATGAGCATCCGTGCGGCCCCGGCACGTAACATAAGGGGCATGAGCTCCCCGCTTCCCACCCGCGAGCAGGTGCTGACCGCGCTGGCCGGCGTCAACGACCCCGAGATCGGCCGCCCGATCACCGAGCTCGGCATGGTCAAGTCCGTCGAGATCGGTGACGACGGGCTCGTCGCCGTCGGCGTCTACCTGACCGTGGCCGGCTGCCCGATGCGCGACACCATCACCAGCCGGGTCACCGGCGCGGTGACGCCGCTGCCCGGCGTGACCGGCGTCCGGGTCGAGCTCGACGTGATGAGCGAGGACCAGCGCAAGGACCTGCAGACCAAGGTCCGCGGCGGCGCCCCCGAGCGGGTGATCCCGTTCGCCCAGCCGTCCTCGCTGACCAAGGTGTACGCGATCGTCAGCGGCAAGGGCGGCGTCGGCAAGTCGTCGGTCACCGTGAACCTGGCGGCCGCGCTGGCGGCCGCGGGGCACAAGGTGGCCCTCATCGACGCCGACATCTACGGCCACTCCGTGCCCCGGATGCTCGGGGTCACCGGGGTCCCCACGAAGGTCCAGGACATGATCATGCCGCCCGCCGCGAAGGGCGTGAAGGTCATCTCGGCCGGGATGCTCAAGCCGCCAGGCCAGGACGCGCTCCCGGTCCGCGGCCCCATCCTGCACCGGCTCCTCGAGCAGTTCCTCGCCGACTTCTACTGGGGCGACCTGGACTACCTGCTCATCGACATGCCGCCGGGAACCGGCGACGTGGCGCTCTCCCTCGCCAGGCTGGTGCCGGGCGCCGAGCTTGTCATCGTGACCACCCCGCAGGTCGCCGCGGCGGAGGTCGCCAAGCGCGCCGGGACGCTGGTCACCCAGACCCACCAGCGCGTCATCGGCGTCATCGAGAACATGTCGTACCTGCTCTGCCCGCACTGCGGTGAGGCGATGGACGTCTTCGGCGCCGGCGGCGGCGAGACCGTCGCCACGGCGCTCACCCAGCTCACCGGGGTGGAGGTGCCGCTGCTTGGCCAGATCCCGCTGGACGTGCGGCTCCGGGAGGGCGGCGACAGCGGCAACCCGCTCGTCCTCGCCGACCCGTCGGCGCCCGGCCGCGATCCAGCTGGTCAAGGTCGCCGAGTCGCTTGCGAGCAAGGGACGCGGCCTCGCCGGCCGGATGCTGAGCCTCAGCCCCCGGTAGCCGCAGCTCGGGCCGCTCAGGTGGCCTCGATGTCGAACGGCGGCTCCTCCCCGTCGAGCAGGGTGGACCGCGTGCCGTTCGCGACCGCGGCGGCCGCCCCGCGTACCGCCGGTACCGCGTCCGACGTGCCTTGAACTCGTCGAACAGCGGCTGCGTGGCGTCGGTCGCGTCGTCAAGCAGGTGCTTCTGCACGAACCTGCGCGGGTTCAGGTCGTCGAAGTCGAAGTCCTGGAACTCGGGGCCGAGCCCTTCCCGCAGGTCCGCCTTGGCCCCCTCGGCGATCCGCCGCAGGTCACGCAGCGCACGGCCGGCCTGCGAGGCGATCTTCGGCAGCTCGTGCGGCCCGAAGACGACGAGCGCGATCACCGCGAGGACCAGCAGCTTGGTCAGCGAAAGGTCAAACACTCAGCTCTCCGTCAGCGGTCGATCGGCACTCATAACCACTCTAAACCGTATGGTCGGCGGTGTGGACAGCGTGCGGCCAGGGTACCACGCGGTTTAGCCGAACGGGTTGAGCACGCGCGGGCGAGCCGGATGAACCCTCGCCCGAGACGGTCGAGGACGCCGGGCGAGCCGCCGCGCGGCAGCGTCCCGACGACCTGCGTCACCGTCTGCGGGGGCGCGTCGGCGATCACCGTGTAGACGAAGCCAGGCTGCCGCCCAGGTGACCGAGTGCCCGGACACGAAGGCCTGCTGGCCGTCCACGCTCACCTGCCGCCAGCCGGGCATGTCCGGCGCCAGGGTGCCCCGCTGCACGAAGAGCGAGACGACGTAGAGCCCGTCGGAGTACTCAAGGTCGACTACCTCGCCGCTCGTGGTCTTGGTCGACGCGGCCGCGTACAGCGGCAGGCCGCCCGGCAGGCGTGCCTGGCACCTGCCAGCCCTGGCCGGCCAGCGACGTGAGGAACCGGGCCGGGGAGGCCGCCGCGACCCAGGCCGACTGCGCCGCCGGCTGCGGCGCCGCCTGCGACTGCGCCTTGGCCCCGCGCCGCGACCTGGGGCACGGCAAGCGCGCCGAACTTGACCTGGACGAACGAGTCCTGGCTGATCACGTTGTCCGAGGTGTCGAAGAGCTCGCGGCGCAACGGCACCATCGTCTGCTTGTCCAGCCAGTACCGCGCGGCCAGGGACCCGTCGAAACGGTAGAGCTCCACCACCGCTGGCCGCCCGGCCGACGACGGCCCCGCCGCCCTGGTACACGGCGACGTAATGCTTACCGAGCAGCGCCACCAGGGACTTGGTAACGCCGAACACGCCCTCGGGGGAACCGCTCGCCGCATCGGAGCTGGCCACGTCGGAGGAGGCAGCAGGCCGGGCGGCGGCCGGCGACGTGCCGCTCGACGTCTCGACGAGCGTCTAGCCCGCCGCCCTGGTGCCATACCTGAGAGATCGTCTTGACGCTGCCGTCCACGCCCGACTGCGAGATCAGCTCGGTGCCCTGGTAGGACGTCGACAGGCCGGCGTCCGCCGCGCCGTCAAGCAGGCGCATGCCCATGACCTGCTGGCTTACCGTCACCCGGCTGAGCACCGTCACGGCGCGCCCGCCGCTCGCTGCACCGCCGCGACGTTGTTGCGCACCGCGGCACGCGCGGTCGCCGACGCCACGGGAAACGGGCCGGACAGCGGGGTGCCGTCGAGCGCCGCCGCGGTCACGCCCGCCTCCGCGGCGACGTGCTCGTGTCCCGACCACCGCCAGCATGGCGAGCAGGCCAGGAACGGTCACCGTCGCCACGGCGGTCATCAGCAGGCCGTGGCGCATCACGGAGTCGCCGCCACCACCGGAACGCGCGCGGACACGTCCGCTGGGTCATCGAACGGGACGTCACCCGAGGTGATCGCGTGCTGGATGTCGAACACCTCAAGCTGCGGCGTGATCTGCGGCCCGGTGCTGGCCGGAGCTGCCGCCCATGCCGAACGCCGCCGTGCCGATCCCGACGACGACGAGGGACAAGGTGCTCCAGAGCACGTAACGGCCCCGGCGGCGGCCGATGAGCCGCCCGGACGGCAGCGCGGAGTACGGGTCCGCCATCGAGCGCTCGCCCGCCGCGCGACCCGGCGCCGCTGGCCGCGCTCGCGTCCCAGCTGCCTGGCCTGCACCGGGGCAGCCTGGACGCGGGCCCGGCGCCCGTCCTGGCCGCTCATCGCGAGCAGGCGCCTGGTGATGTCGCCGGAGTCGCTCACCTCGGCCAGCGCGCGCAGCTCGTGCTTGAGCCGCCGGAGCGCGTTCGCCTCCACGCGGCAGGCACCGCAGGCCGCGACGTGGGCGTTCGCCCGGTCCAGCTCCGCGCCGCTCAGCTCGCCGTCGACGAGGGCGGACAGCAGGTCTCCGAGGTGACTCACCGTTCCCGCACCCGCCGATCCCTGTCCCGGTGCGCGAGAGCCGCGCGCAGCTGGGCGCGGCCCCGGTGGATACGGCTGCGTACGGTGCCGAGTTTCACGCCCATGGTGGCCGCGATCTCCTCGTAAGAAAAGCCTTCGATGTCGCAGAGCACTACCGCCGCCCGGTAGTCCGGGGGGAGCGCCTGCAGCGCCGCCTGGATGTCTCCGTCGAGGTGGTTGTCGTCCCATGCCTGCGCCGGCGACTGCTCGGTGCCCGGGATCCGCTGCTCGACGTCGTCGCCGAGTCCCTCAAACCTGATCCGCTGCCTGCGCCTGCGCCCCGTCAAGGAAGAGGTTGGTGGTGATCCGGTGCAGCCAGCCCTCGAAGGTCCCCGGCGTGTACGTGGCCAGGGAGCGGAAGACCCGGACGAAGACTTCCTGAGTCAGGTCCTCCGCGTCGTGCTGGTTGCCGGTGAGGCGGTAGGCGAGCCGGTATACCCGGGCGGAATGCGCGCGCACGATCTCGTCCCAGCTGGGCGGCACCCACTGGGCCTCGGGATCGCGGCCATCCTGTCCGGGAATCGCCGGCTCTGTCACCAGGTAGAGGCTCTCGCTCATCGACTTAACTAACGGTCCCCATTAGCTTAAGGTTCCACGGACCAGCGAAATTAGCTAGGCTCACGGGCAAGAGGAAACGCTCTAGGGGGCAGTCATCGACTATGACGAGGCGGCGTACGCGGTTGAGGACGAACCGCTGCTCACCGCCCGAGCCAACGCCGAGGACCTCGGCGGGACCGTGCCCGTGCTCCCGTCCGCGGGTGCCGCGCTGCGGTTCCTCGCGACCGCGATCGCGGCGCGCGCGGTCGTGGAGATCGGCACCGGCTGCGGCAGTTCCGGCATCTGGCTGCTGCGCGGCATGCGCCCCGGCGGCGTGCTCACCAGCGTGGACACCGAGCCGGAGTACCACCGCCTGGCGCGCAAGTCGTTCGGGCAGGCGGGCTTCGCCGCCAACCAGGCGCGGCTGATCCTCGGCCGCGCGCTCGACGTGCTGCCCCGGCTGTCCGACGGTGCCTACGACCTCGTGTTCTGCGACGCCGACCAGGCCGCCTACCCGGAGTACCTGACGGCGGGGCTGCGCCTGCTCCGCGCGGGCGGCATCGTCGTCTTCAACGACGTGCTGCCGCCCGGCGCGGGGCCGGCCACCGATGGCGTGCGGGAACTCGCCGACATGGCCGGCAACGACGAGAGGCTGGTCCCGCTGCTGCTTCCCATCGCGGGCGGCATGCTCGCCGCCATCAAGAGATAATAAGCGACGAGGTACTGCATGCGCGCAACGGGTCGGGGTCGTTTCACGCCGCACCCGGCTCTCTACCCAACGGCCGCCTGGAGTGCGTCACCAAGCTTCGCGGCCTCATCGGCGGACAGCTCAACGACGAGCCTGCCGCCACCTTCCAATGGGACGCGCATCACGATGCCACGGCCCTCCTTGGTCACCTCGAGCGGGCCATCGCCCGTCCGCGGCTTCATCGCCGCCATGCTGCATCCCCTTCCTTAACGCACACCTCATGCGAACCGCGCCCGGCCAGGCCCCGCCCGCGGCCACACCGGACAGCAACAACCGTGTCGATCCGTCGCCCTATTATCCCGTGTTCGGACGCAGAATGGTAATGATCAGCTACGCGCGCCGCCTACCAAACTCGGGCAATCGGTGTGGTAGGCGGGTCTGCGCGGTGCTTCCCTGGCTTCGAACGTGACTCCGCTCCTCGTGGGTCGCGAGGGCGGAGGGGCGCGCCCGCGCGCGAGTCGGCGCCCGACTGAACCCGATCGGGACGCCGAACACGCGCGGTCGCGCCCCCGCCGCCCCCGCTTCGCCGTCCAGCGGGGTGCTCGCGCTGGCGCGCTCGCAGGCCCGGTAACCCCGTCGGTCATCCGTGACCCTGTAGGCGGCCCTGATTCGATATGATGATGCTCATGAACAATCGAGTTTGCACCGAGTGCGGGCGCACCTTCCAGCCCTCAAGCGGCCACCTGCGCTGTCCGTCCTGTCGGTCCCGCAACCTCTGCGCGTGCGGGGCACGCAAGCAGGTGCATTCGGCCACCTGTGCCGCCTGCCGCACTCAGAGCGGGGCCTCAAACGGCCACTGGCGAGGTGGCCGGACGCGGCACAAGCAGGGGTATGTCATGGTCCGGACGCCCGGACACCCGCGAGCCGCCACCGGGAACTACGTCTTCGAACACGTCCTTGTCATGGAGGAGATGCTCGGCCGGTATCTCCTGCCCGGAGAGAACGTTCATCATCGCAACGGCGTCCGAGACGACAACCGCCCCGAGAACCTGGAGTTGTGGACACGCCCGCAGCCGGCAGGCATCCGCGCCAGCGACGCCGTTGCCTGGGCACGCGAGATACTGGCGCGATATGAGGCGGTCCTTGACGTCCTTGGGGCATCGATCCGACGGCCACCGCCTCATGAAACAGAGAACGCGCCGACGGCTGAGCCGTCGGCGCGTTCTACAACAGGGACCCCCAACATCATTCAGGTTTTCGAAAAAACTGAACTGACCTTGGAGATGTCGGGATTCGAACCCGAGTCCTCCGGGACCTTTCCAAGTCTTCTCCGAGCGCAGCCTGCTGTGCTTTTCTCAGCCCCGGCGATCACGCAGGCAAGACGCCGACGGGCTCAGTCACTGTTTGATTTCCTAGCCTGCCCCGTGACCGGGCTGGCCAGTTGAGCCTTCTAGCGACGCCAGATTCCGGGCCGAAGGCACTCCCGGGCTGACGGTCAAAACCCTCAGACTTGCTTAGGCAGCAAGAGCGAGAGCGGTCCTGTGGGACCTTGACAGTGCTCTTTGAGTTGGCACTTGTGTTTTGCGGTCGCATTTTTACGAGGTCACGTCCGCCACCCTCGGCTCGCTTCACTTGGATTAACCACCGAAGTCGAAACCAGTCATCCCCCTGTTGAGTTGTAGACGACCACGCGTAGCGTGCCCGCCACTCATGATCTTACTTCCCACAACACCGGACCGGCAACGGAGATTCCCGCAACCAGGCTGTAAGCGACCGAGGCCCGCTCGTGGAGGCGGGGGTCACGGCGATCTGAGGCGGTTGCGGTCCAGGAAACGGAGATGGCCCCCGCGGGCGCTGGCGGTGGCCGAAACGCGCCCACGGGGGCCGACCGGCAGGGTCGGAGCCGGTCTTGAAGTCCGGGCCTCCCCCGAGATGAGGCCCGGCTCTCACGCTGACTGGGCCGCAACCCCCCAAGCGAGCCTCAGTCATATGTAAAGACGCTTGAGAGCAGCTCGAATGGTTGCTCACGGTGACGGATATTTTGGTAACGGTCAGATAACAGGAGCGCCGGCAGCCAGAAACCCCGTTCCCATCGGGGTTTCCACCAGCCAAGACCCGTCCGCCGACCGTACCGACCCGGCGAACAGGCCTTCGCCGACGATTACAGAGAGTAACTGAATTGGGGTTCCGGTCACACCTAGGCAACCTTGTGGATCCAGCCGAAGGGGTCCGGCTGGTGCCCGTACTGGATGCCGATCAGCTCGGACTTCAGGCGCTGGGTGACCGGGCCCGGGGTGCCGTCGCCGATCGTCCAGCCGCCGGACGCCCCGTCGACCGCGCCCACCGGCGTGATGACGGCGGCGGTCCCGCAGGCGAACACTTCGGTCAGCTCGCCCGAGGCGCAGTCGTCGCGCCAGTCGGACACCGAGACGCGCCCCTCCTCGGCCGGGACGCCGAGCGTCGGGCGCGAGCCGCAGCAGCGAGTCACGGGTGATGCCCGGCAGCAGCGACCCGGTGAGCTCCGGCGTCACGACGCGGGCCGACGGCCCGGAACCGTACACGAAGTACAGGTTCATGCCGCCCATCTCCTCCACGTACTCGTGCATCGCGGCGTCGAGCCAGACGACCTGGTCGCAGCCCTTGTCCACGGCCTGCTGCTGCGCGGCGAACGCCGCCGCGTAGTTGCCGCCGCACTTGACCGCGCCCGTGCCGCCGGGGGCGGCGCGGGTGTAGTCCTCCGACAGCCAGACCTTGACGGTCTTGCTCGCGCCGAAGTACGCGGCGGCCGGCGAGGCGATGACGCAGAACAGGTACTCGGCGGACGGGTGGTTGACCCCCAGGCCCCGCTGCGTGGCGATCATGAACGGGCGGAGGTAGAGGCTGTTGCCCTCGCCGGCCGGGATCCAGTCCCTGTCCTGGGACGACGATGAGCTCAAGGGCCCGCAGGAACGTCTCTTCCGGCAGCTCGGGCATCGCCATCCGGCGGCAGCCCGCGTTGAACCGGGCCGCGTTGGCCTGCGGGCGGAACATCACGATCGAGCCGGAGTCCTGGCGGTAGGCCTTCAGCCCCTCGAAGAGCTCCTGGCCGTAGTGGAACACCGCCGTGGCCGGGTCGAGCGAGAACGGGCCGTACGGCTCCAGCTTGCCGTCGTGCCAGCCGCGCTCCGCCGTCCAGCGCAGCGTGATCATGTGATCGGTGAAGACCTGACCGAACCCCGGCGCTTCCAGTACCCGCGCGCGATCGGCGGCTGGAACCCGCGTCTGGGAGGGGTGAATCTCGAATTGGATCTCGGTGTCGAGGCTTGCGGTCATCGCAGGTCAGGTCCTTTCCGGGCGATATACGACTGTATCGGTTCTGTGGCGCCAAGTGAGCTTCTGGCTATGCCGGCGCCGCCCGCACGAACGTGCCATCGGTGTTGCCATAGTGACACCGATGGGCACATTCGTGCACGCGGCAGGCGCCGACGCCGACGCCGTATCCCCAGGGGATACGAATACCCGCGCTCCGCGTCCGCGCGCTAGCGCGGACATCGGGGGGTACGGGGGGTCGTCCCCCCGGGAGATACGGCTAGGTTGTGCGCCCGATAAAATGGCGCTTTTTGCCATCGGGCGCTCAACCTAGCGCGCGCAACTACCCGGCTACTCGCTTGGCGACGTCGTCGCCGATCTCGGCGGTGGTCCGCGCCGCCGGCCCGCCCGCGCGCGCGAGCACGTCGTCGGAGACCGCCTGCTCGATCTTCTCCGCCGCCGCGGGAAGGCCGAGGTGCGCGCACAGCATCGCCGCGGACAGGATCGCCGCGGTCGGGTCGGCCTTGGACTGCCCGGCGATGTCCGGCGCGCTGCCGTGCACCGGCTCGAACATCGACGGCGCCGTGCGCTCGGGGTTGATGTTCCCGCTCGCCGCGAGCCCGATGCCGCCGGCGATCGCCGCGCCCAGGTCGGTGAGGATGTCGCCGAACAGGTTGTCGGTCACGATGACGTCGAACCGCTCCGGCTGCGAGACGAAGAACATCGACGCCGCGTCCACGTGCTGGTACTCGACCGAGACGTCGGGGAACTCCCTGGCCACGGAGTTCACCGTGCGCTGCCACAGGTCGCCCGCGTAGGTCAGCACGTTGGTCTTGTGCACCAGCGTGAGCTTGCGCCGCGGCCGCCCCTGGGCGAGCGTGAACGCGTACCTGGCGACCCGCTCCACGCCGAACGCGGTGTTGAAGGACTCCTGGGTGGCCAGCTCCTGCGGGGTGCCGCGGCGCATCACGCCGCCCGCGCCGGTGTACGGGCCTTCGGTGCCCTCACGGACGACGACCATGTCGATCGTTTCCGGCGACCCCTTCACCAGCGGCGACACGGTGCCCGGGTAAAGCCGGACCGGCCGCAGGTTGACGTAGTGGTCCAGCTCGAAGCGCAGCCGCAGCAGCAGCCCGCGCTCGAGGACGCCGCTCGGCACCGACGGGTCGCCGATCGCGCCGAGCTGGATCGCGTCGTGCGCCCGGATCTCGGCGAGGACGGTCTCCGGAAGCGTCTCGCCGGTCTTGTGGTAGCGGCGCGCGCCCAGGTCGTAGTCGGTCGTTTCCCAGGTGACGTCGGGAGTCGCCGCCTTCAGCACCTTCAGCGCCTCGGCCGTGACCTCGGGGCCGATGCCGTCGCCGCCGACGACGGCTAGCTTGAAACTGTTAGACATGAGAAATCTGCTCTCCTCTCGCGCTCGATCGACGGCGGTTTTTGCTGTCGATCACGCATCGGGGGGTACGGGGGGTCGTCCCCCCGGGGGATACCGATGTCTAGCGCGCCCGATACGATGGCGGTTTTTGCCATCGGGCGCGCTAGACATCCTCCGGGTCAGAAAGCCAGCTCATGAGCGGGCGGAGCTTGGCGCCGACCTGCTCGATCTGCTCGGCCTGCTCCGCCGCGCGGCGCTTGGAGAAGTTCGGCTGGCCCGCGTCGAACTCCTCGACGAGCTCGCGGGTGAAGGTGCCGTCCTGGATCTCGCCCAGGATCTTGCGCATCTCGGCCCGGGTGGCGTCGTTGATCAGGCGCGGACCGCGGGTGTAGCCGCCGAACTCGGCCGTGTCGGAGACCGACCACCACATCTTCGAGAGGCCGCCCTCGTACATGAGGTCGACGATCAGCTTCATCTCGTGCAGGCACTCGAAGTACGCCGCCTCCGGCTGGTACCCGGCCCCGACGAGCGTGTCGAACCCGGCCTTGATCAGCTCGGAGACGCCGCCGCAGAGCACGGCCTGCTCGCCGAACAGGTCGGTCTCCGTCTCCTCGGTGAACGTGGTCTTGAGCACGCCGGCCCGGGTGGCGCCGATGCCCTTGGCGTAGGAGAGGCCGAGCGCGAGCGCGTTGCCCGTGGCGTCCTGCTCGACCGCGACGAGGGCGGGCACGCCGCGCCCCTCGTTGAACTGGCGGCGGACGAGGTGACCGGGGCCCTTGGGGGCGACCATGACGACGTCCACGTCGGCCGGGGCCTTGATGAGGCCGTAGCGGATGTTCAGGCCGTGCGCGAAGAACAGCGCGTCGCCCTCGACGAGCGACGGGGCGATCGCCTCCGCGTACACCTGGCGCTGCAGGGTGTCCGGGATCAGCACCATCACCAGGTCGGCTTCCTCGCAGGCCTCGGCGGGGGTGAGGACGCGCAGGCCATCGCTCTCGGCCTTCTCCCGGCTCTTCGACCCCGGCTGCAGGCCCACCCGGACGTCCACGCCGGAGTCGCGCAGCGAAAGCGCGTGCGCGTGCCCCTGGCTGCCGTACCCGAGGACGGCGACATGCCGCTGCTGGATGAGCGAGAGGTCGGCGTCGTGGTCGTAGAAGATCTCTGCCACTGAAATGGCCCTTTCTGCGTCGTTAAAGGTCAAAATCTTTTCGCCGGAACGGCGAACTCTCTTTCCTGCCTCTGCCGTCACGGGTCAACGTGACGGTCAACATCAGAAAACAGAGGGTTCGTGCGGCTGACTCCACGAGCAGGTCATTGCCGTGGACGCGAAGCACGCACCCGTTCTGAAGGACTCTCTTTTGACTTGTGGTCTTATGACTCGTGGTCTTACGCGGAGCGCTCTAGCGGGCGCAGCGTGCGGTCCGTGATGGACCGGCCGCCGCGGCCGACCGCGATCGTGCCCGACTTGACCAGCTCCTTGATGCCGAACGGCTCAAGGACCCGGACCAGTGCCTCTAGCTTGTCATGACTGCCGGTCGCCTCGACCGTCACCGCGTCGAGTGCGACGTCGACCACGTGCGCGCGGAAGAGCGCGACCGTCTCGAGCACCCTTGACCGGCTGTCGGTGTCCGCGCGGACCTTGATCAGCATGAGCTCGCGCTGCACCGCCTGGGTCGGCTCGAGCTCAACGATCTTGATGACGTTGATCAGCTTGTTGAGCTGCTTGGTCACCTGCTCAAGCGGGTGCTCCTCGCAGTCCACCACGATGGTCATCCGGGAGATCTCGGCGTGCTCGGTCGGCCCGACCGCGAGCGACTCGATGTTGAAGCCGCGCCGGGAGAACAGGCCGGCGATCCTGACCAGGACGCCCGGCTTGTTCTCGACCAGGACCGAGAGGGTGTGCTGCTCGCTCATTTCCTAATCCGTCGCTTCCCACTCGGGCGCAATATCGCGGGCGTGCTTGATGTCGTCGTTGCTCGTGCCGGCCGCCACCATCGGCCAGACCATCGCGTCCTTGTGCACGATGAAGTCGATCACGACCGGCTGGTCGTTGATGGCCATGGCCTGCTCGATGACCGCGTCCACGTCCTCCGTGCGCTCGCACCGCAGGCCGATGCACCCGTAGGCCTCGGCGAGCTTCACGAAGTCGGGGATGCGGGTGCCCTGGAGCTCGTTCTTCTTGTCCCCGAGGTTGGTGTTGGAGTAGCGCTCGTTGTAGAACAGGGTCTGCCACTGGCGGACCATGCCGAGGTTGCCGTTGTTGATGATCGCGATCTTGACCGGGATGCCCTCGATCGCGCAGGTGGCCAGCTCCTGGTTGGTCATCTGGAAGCAGCCGTCGCCGTCGATCGCCCACACCGTCGCGTCGGGCAGGCCGACCTTGGCGCCCATCGCGGCGGGCACCGCGAAGCCCATGGTGCCCGCGCCGCCGGAGTTGATCCAGGTCCGCGGCTTCTCGTAGCCGATGAACTGGGCGGCCCACATCTGGTGCTGCCCCACGCCGGCCAGGTAGACGGCGTCGGGGCCCGCCAGCTTGCCGATCCGCTCGATCACGTACTGCGGGGCCAGGCTGCCGTCGTCGAACTCGACGTAGCCCAGGGGGTACTTGGTGCGCCACTGGTCGAGGGTCGCCCACCAGTCGGCGTAGTCACCCCGGAGGCCGTGCTCGTGGTCGGTGGTCACCGCGGCGGTCAGCTCGGTGATGACCTCCAGGCAGTCGCCGACGATCGGCACGTCGGCGCGGCGGTTCTTGGAGATCTCCGCCGGGTCGATGTCCGCGTGCACGATCAGGGCGTCGGGCGCGAACGAGTCGAGCTTGCCGGTCACCCGGTCGTCGAAGCGGGCGCCGAGGGCCACGATCAGGTCCGCCCGCTGCAGCGCGCCGACCGCGGCGACCGTGCCGTGCATGCCGGGCATGCCCAGGTGCAGCGGGTGGCTGTCGGGGAACGCGCCGCGCGCCATCAGCGTGGTGACGACCGGGGCGCCGGTCAGCTCGGCGAGCTCCTTCAGCTCCCTGGAGGCGTCGGCCTTGATCACGCCGCCGCCCACGTACAGCACGGGGCGCTTGGCCTCGGTGATCATCCGCGCGGCTTCGCGCACCTGGCGGGAGTGCGGCCGGGTGACCGGGTGGTACCCGGGCAGGTCGAACGGGACGGGCCAGGTGAAATCGGTGGTCGCCTGCATGGCGTCCTTGGCGATGTCCACCAGGACGGGGCCCGGGCGCCCGGTGGACGCCAGGTGGAAGGCCTCGCCGATGGTGCGGGCGATGTCTTCCGGCTTGGTGACGAGGAAGTTGTGCTTGGTGACCGGGTAGGTGATCCCGGAGATGTCCGCCTCCTGGAACCCGTCGGTGCCGATCAGGTTCGTGGCGACCTGGCCGGTGATCGCGACCAGGGGGACGGAGTCCATGTAGGCGTCGGCGAGCGGGGTGACCAGGTTGGTCGCGCCCGGTCCGCTGGTGGCCATGCACACGCCGGTGCGCCCTGTGGCCTGCGCGTACCCGGTGGCGGCGTGCCCGGCGCCCTGCTCGTGGCGGACCAGGATGTGCCTGATCTGCGCCGAGTCGAGCAGCGGGTCGTAGGCCGGGAGCACGGCGCCGCCGGGAATGCCGAAGACTACGTCGACGCCGACCCGCTCGAGGGCCAGCACGAGGGCCTGCGCGCCGGTGACCCGGACCGGGGCCGCGTGGTGCGGCCGTGACGCGGCCGGCTGCGTGCCGCCTGGCTGCAGGCCGGCCGGCTGGACGGGGCCGCCGGGCTGCCCGGGGCTGCCAGGCACGGGGGCCGACCGGGGTGGCGCCGGCTTGGCGGCCGCTGTCCTCGCCGGGATGTCCAGCGGGGAGGGAGCGTGCGCCTTGGAAGGGACTGGGCTGCTCTGCTCGGTCATCGGGTGGCTTCCTTGTCACGATATGCGCGGCTGTTGTCTTCGGGGGGACGCCCAGTCCCCCGAGGGGGCATTAAAAAACCCCTCGTGCCGGGTGGCAGTCGAGGGGCGCGCGCAGGAACTGGACTGGTCAGGTCTCTGCGCGCCAGCCAAGTACGAGAATGTCGTTCCACTTCACGAGTACCACCCTCACCCACAAGCCGGCCTCTCGTCAAATCATCAGGGCCAGCTGTCTCATTATTCGAGACGGCTTGTCCGGGAATCAGGCCGCGGGCACGCCCGGCTTGGCCGTTCCGCTGACGTCGGGCGCGGGGGCGTTGCCCGCCGTGGCGCTGGACTCGGAGACGCCGGTCCTGATGAGCGACTCCACGCCAGGTGCCGCCATGGGCCTGGCCACCAGGAAGCCCTGCCCGTAGCCGCACCCCATCTCGCGCAGCTCGGCGAGCTGGCGGGGCTGCTCGATCCCCTCGGCCACCACCTGCATGCCAAGGTCGCGGCCCACCTGGACGATCGTCTTGGTGAGCATCGTCAGCACCGGGTCCTGGCCGAGGCCGGAGACGAACGACGGGTCGATCTTGATGATGTCGGCGGGCAGCTCGCGCAGGTGGGCGAGCGAGGCGTAGCCGGTGCCGAAGTCGTCGATGGCCAGCTTGACGCCAAGGTCGCGCAGCTCCGCGAGCCGGTCCGCGATCAGCCCGGCGTCCTCGACCAGCATCCGCTCGCTCAGCTCGATGGTGAGCGCGCTCGGCTGCAGGCCGGTCTCCGCGAGCGCGGCGGCCACCTGGGCCGGGAAGTGCGGCGCGTTGAGCTGCCGCAGCGCGATGTTCACCGACACGCCGACGTCCCACGAGGCCGCGCGCCAGGCCGCGCCCTGGGCGCACACCTTGCGCAGCACCCACTCGCCGAGCGCGACGATCAGACCGGAATCCTCCGCCACCGCGAGGAACGCGCGGGGCGAGACCGCCTCGTCACCGCGCCGCCAGCGCACGAGCGCCTCCGCGCCGGTGACCCGTGAGGTGGCCAGCTCCACGATCGGCTGGTACTGCAGCTGCAGCTCTTCCCGCGCGATCGCCCGCTGCAGGTCGCTGGCCATGTCCAGGCGGCGGACCACGTCCGCGTGCATGTGCGCGGCGAAGACCTCGACCCGGCTGCCGCCGCTGTCCTTGGACCGGGCCATGGCCACGTCCGCGTTGCGCAGCACCACGCCGGGCGCGCTCCCGTCAGCCAGCGCGACGCCGACGCTCGCGGTCAGCCCGATGTCCCGCTCGCCCACCTTGAACGGGTCTCCCGCGATGATGCCGGCCAGCCGCTCGGCGAGCTCGATGATCTCCTGGGCGCCCGTGGCGTTCTCCATCAGCACGGCGAACTCGTCGCCGCCCCAGCGGGAGACCGTGTCCTGGGCGGGCACGACGGCCCGCAGCCGCCTGGCCGCCTGGGCGAGCACCAGGTCGCCCGCGCCGTGGCCGATCAGGTCGTTCACCGCGGTGAAGCCGTCGAGGTCGAGGAAGATGACGCCCGCGACGCGCTCGCCTGACGGCTCAAGCGCCTCCCGCGCGCGCTCCTCTACATAGGCCCGGTTCGGCAGGCCGGTCAGCCCGTCGTGGAAGGTGAGGTGCGTCACCTGCTGCCTGAGCGCTACCTGGTCGGACACGTCCCGCACGCTCAGCAGCATCCGGGTGGGCTCGCCCGGTACCCGGTAGAGCAGCACCGCGCACTCGACGTGCCGCCACGAGCCGTCGGCGGCGCGTACCCGGCAGGAGAACCGGCCGCTCCCCGCCGGGGTGTCGGCCGCCTGCAGCACCGTCTCCATCGTCGTCCCGAGTGCCTCGGCCGCGTCCTCGGGCAGGCCGATCACCATGGCGACCGCCGCGCGGGCCGCGCCGATGTCCTCGGGGTGCACGAAGTCGGTAAGCGGCTTGCCGATCAGCGCCTCGGCCGGGTAGCTGTACCCGGAGGCGAGCGGGCTCGCGTAGCTGATGGTCCCGTCCAGGTCGCAGATCAGCACCATGTCGCCGGTTCGGTCGGCGAGGTCGCGCAGGCTGTTGCTCGCCTCCCGCCACATCCGCATCGCGACGCCGTTCTCCCTGACCAGCATCAGGATGCGGACGGCCACGACAAGGACGGCGGCGCCGCCCGCGATGACCAGCGCGAGCCCCGAGGCGGGCGCGCTGGCGAGGCCGTTGATGATCACGACAAGCGCGGCGATGACCACGGTGACGGCCGCGATGATGGTCGCCGCGCCCGCGTTGGTGATCGGCGACCGGCGGGCGCCTGGCCAGGCTCGCCAGGCCGCCGTCGGCGGACCGCGTCTGGCGCTGGCCCACCCACGAGGCCAGGTCGAGGCGCGCGGCGATCGGACCCACCCAGGGCGCGAGGCCGAACAGGCACGCGGCGGCGATCATCGCCAGTTGCTCAAGGATCCCCTGGTGGTTGTTGGAGATCTTGGCGCCGACCCCCAGGCAGTCCGCGAAGGTCAGCGCCATCAGCCCGATATAGGGGACGAGCACTCGCCGCCACGCGACGGTGAGCACGGGGAGCAGCGCGCCGAGCACCGCCAGGTCCGCGAGCGGGTGCAGCAGGTCCTGGAGGAAGATGCCCGGCCGCTCGTTCAGGTGATGGAACTCCCCGCCGAAGGCGACCACCCAGCCGATGACGAGCAGGGCCACCGCCATGACGTAGCCGTCGGCCAGCCCGGGCAGCACGGAGCCGGTGTCGTTGCGCTTCTCGCCCTCGGCCAGCACCATGACCCCGACGGCCGCGGTCGCGAGCGCGAGCAGCGGCGCCACGTCGGCGAGCGACAGCGGCTCGCCCGAGGCGGCAGGCCCGGCGAGCACCTGCTCGACGATCAGCCCGGCGAACCAGAACAGGGCCGCGCCGCCTAGCCAGCGGTAGCCCCGTGCGACCGCGCCAGTATGCCGTCGCGCCCCCACAAGCAATCCAACGACGGCGCCGGCCGTGGCGAGCATGGCGAGGACGCTCACGGGGCTCCTTCCGGGTTCTCGGGGCCGCTTGGTGGGTTACTGAGTAGCGTGCGGCTTGCGGGTGGTACACGGCTGAGTATTAGGCAACGGATGGGCAACGATCTGTCACCGATGACGGGTGCGCTGCAGCGTCCGCCGATGGCGCGCGCCAGCCTTCCTCCGCCGGCTGGCTGCGGCACCGGCCATACCGTTCACTCTACGTACCCGAGATCACGCTTCGGTTGAGGATGAGCGTAGACCGGGAGACAAGTGCGGTCTCGGTTACCGGCCGGTTCCAGGAAAGCGGGAGGCCGTCGCGCACATCCTAGGATAGCGGCGATCAGCACGCCCGCTGATCACGGTGCGGTTAGAAGGCACCCACGTCAGCACGTCCTGCACCGTACTGATCTAGACTCCACCTGTTATCACCCGGGGGGGCGACCCCCCGTACCCCCGATGTCCGTGCCGCCGGAGACCCTCCCCACACGGACAAAGGCTGTGTGAAGTCTGCTGAGGGATGCGTCGAATTGCGGAAAGTTCTGATCGCGAACCGCGGCGAGATTGCCGTCCGAGTGGCGCGTGCCTGCCGTGACGCGGGCCTGGCCAGCGTCGCCATCTACGCCGACCAAGACCTCGACGCCCTGCACGTCCGGGCCGCCGACGAGGCGTACGCGCTGAACGGGACCACCCCGGCGCAGACGTACCTGGACATCGAGAAGATCATCGCTGTCGCGGCCCGGGCCGGCGCCGATGCCGTCCACCCCGGCTACGGCTTCCTCGCCGAGAACGCGGCCTTCGCGCAGGCGGTCATCGACAACGGCCTGACCTGGATCGGCCCGCCCCCGGCGGCCATCGTGGCGCTTGGCGACAAGGTGAAGGCCAGGGAGATCGCCAAGCGGGTCGGCGCGCCGCTCGCGCCCGGCACCGACGGCCCGGTCAGCGGCCCGGAAGAGGTCGCCGCCTTCGCCAGGGAGTACGGACTGCCGATCGCGATCAAGGCGGCCTTCGGCGGCGGCGGCCGCGGCCTTAAGGTCGCCCGCACCTTCGACGAGATCCCGGAGCTGTACGAGTCGGCGGTCCGCGAGGCCACCGCGGCCTTCGGCAACGGCGAGTGCTTCGTCGAGCGGTACCTGGACCGGCCCAGGCACGTGGAGACGCAGTGCCTCGCCGACTCCCACGGCAACGTCGCGGTGATCTCCACCAGGGACTGCTCGCTGCAGCGGCGGCACCAGAAGCTGGTGGAGGAGGCTCCGGCCCCGTTCCTGTCCGCCGCGCAGGTCAAGCAGCTCTACGACGCGTCCAAGTCGATCCTGCGCGAGGCCGGCTACGTCGGCGCGGGCACCTGCGAGTTCCTCGTCGCGACCGACGGTTCGATCAGCTTCCTCGAGGTGAACACCAGGCTCCAGGTCGAGCACCCGGTCTCGGAGGAAGTCAGCGGCATCGACCTGGTCCGGGAGATGTTCCGCATCGCGGCGGGCGAGCCGCTCGGCTATGACGACCCGGAGCTGCGCGGGCACTCGATCGAGTTCCGGATCAACGCCGAGGACCCGGCGCGCAACTTCCTCCCCGCGCCCGGCACGATCACCGAGTGGAACCCCCCGTCAGGGCCCGGCGTCCGGCTCGACGCCGGGTACGGGGCGGGCCAGACGGTGCCGCAGGCGTTCGACTCGCTGATCGGCAAGCTCATCGTGACCGGGGCCAGCCGCACCCAGGCGCTGGAGCGCGCCCGGCGCGCGCTCGCCGAGTTCACCGTCGGCGGCATGCCCACCGTCCTGCCGTTCCACCGCGCGGTGGTCGACGATCCCGCGTTCGCCGGCGACCAGCTCACCGTGCACACCCGCTGGATCGAGACCGAGATGGTGGCGACGTTCGAGCCGCAGCCGAGCCGCCGCGCCCGCCGAGGCACCCGCGCGCGAGGCGATTACCGTGGAGGTAGGCGGCAAGCGGCTCGAAGTGGTGGTGCCGGCGGTCCTGTCGCCGCAGGCCGCGCCGGGCGCCGGCCAGGGATCTTCCGAACGAGTGCGCGCGCCGCGGGGCAGCGCCCGCCGCTCCCCCGGACGGGGCGGCGACGGGAAGCGGCGACTCGCTGGTCACCCCCATGCAGGGCACGATCGTGAAGATCGTCGCCGCGGAGGGAACGCAGGTGAGCGCGGGCGACACCGTGGTCATCCTGGAGGCGATGAAGATGGAGCAGCCGCTCACCGCGCACAAGGACGGGACGGTCACCGGCCTGGTGGTCGAGGTAGGCCAGACCGTCGCGGCCGACACCGAGATCTGCCAGATCAAGGACTGAGCGCGAGCCGAAGGCGAGTGCGGGAGGGAGACTAACCTTGCGACGGCTGCCGGGGGACCCTAGCGTCGGGCGCTGGCTGCTGTTCGCCGTCGGGTTCCGGCTGCCGTACCAGAACCGGGAGTGGGTCAGGCACGAGCTGACCGACGCCGGCTGGCGCGGCCGGACCATCAGGCGGCTCATGGTGCTGATGGTGCCGATCTGCGTCGCGCTGGCGTTCCTCCCCGGCCCGGTCTGGCTGCGCGTGGCCGTTCCCGGGTTCGCGCTGATCGCGAGCGTCGGCACGGTGCTGATCAGCGCGGACGACATCCGCGCGGCCCGGCTCAAGCAGCACGGCCTCCCGGTGCCCGATCGACCCCGACCTCGGCCACCCGCCCCACTGACGTCACGACCGCGCCAGCGCAGGACGGAGAAATTCTCCGATGGTGGATCGTTAGGAGGACCGGGATACTCCTAACGATCCACCATGTGGCGAAGAGGCGGCTTGGCTGGTCGTGGCGCGGGTACGGACGGGAACCCTGTGATCGGTGTGGCTGGCGAAGAAGACGACGTCGTCGCTGCGGTCGCGAAGGCCGCGCGGCAGGCGGCGGCGAGAAACGCGGGGACGTGCGTCGTCGCCGTCGACGGGCGGTCCGGGGCCGGGAAGACGTCGCTGGCGGCTGGGCTGCGCGTCGAGCTTGCCGCGCCCGTGGTGGCGCTTGAGGACCTGTACGGCGGCTGGGACGGGCTTGAGCGCGGGATCGACCTGCTGGTTTCCGAGGTTCTTGAGCCGCTGAGCGCCGGGCGGGCGGCGCGCGTGCCGAGGTACGACTGGGCCGCGGCCGCGTGGGGCACCCCCTGGGTGCTTGAACCGCCCGAGGTGCTGATCGTCGAGGGGGTCGGGGCCGGGGCCCGGCGTGCCGCCGCCTACGAGAGCGTGCTGGTCTGGATGGAGGCGCCCGCACCCGTTCGGAAGAAGAGAGCCCTTGACCGCGACGGGGAGACGTTCGCCCCGCACTGGGACACGTGGGCCGCCCAGGAGGACGCGATGCTCGCCCGCGAGCGCACGCCGGAGCGCGCCGACCTCGTCATCGGCACCGCCCCAGCGGCATGAAAGTGCCGTTGATGCCGCCATAGCGACATCAACGGCACTTTCATGCGGGTGCTGCCGGGCTAGACGATCGCGTCGGTGCCGAACTCCATGACGGTGCGGGCCGCTTCGGTGACGCTGCCGGACAGCGACGGGTAAACCGAGAACGTGTGCGCGATCTGGTCGACCGACAGGTTCTGCTCGATCGCGATCGACAGCGGCAGGATCAGCTCGCTGGCCCGCGGCGCGACCACCACGCCGCCGAGCACCATGCCGGTGCCCGGGCGGGCGAAGATCTTGACGAAGCCGTCGCGGATGCCGCCCATCTTCGCCCGCGGGTTGGTCGCCAGCGGCAGCTTGACCATCCGGGCCGGGACCTCGCCGCGGTCCACGGCGGCCTGCGAGACGCCGACCGACGCGATCTCCGGGTCGGTGAAGATCGTGGAGGCCACGTGGCTGAGCCTGATCGGCTGCACCGCCTCGCCGAGCGCGTGCCACATCGCGATCCGGCCCTGCATCGCGGCCACCGAGGCGAGCATCAGCACGCCCGTGCAGTCGCCCGCCGCGTACACGCCCGGCGCCGAGGTCCGCGACACCCGGTCCACCTCGATGAAGCCGCGCCTGTCCAGGTTGACGCCCGCCTCGACCAGGCCGATCCCCGTCGTGGTCGGCACCATGCCGACCGTGAGCAGGCAGTGCGAGCCGGTCACCTGCCGGCCGTCGGCCAGCGTCACGACCACGCTGTCGCCCTTGCGGTGCACCGCCTGGGCCCGGGACCTGCCGAGCACGTTCATGCCGCGCCGCCGGAACACGCCCTCGATGACGATCGCGGCGTCCTTGTCCTCGTGCGGCAGCACCCGGTCGCGCGACGACACCAGCGTCACCTGGGAGCCGAGCGCCTGGTAGGCGCTGGCGAACTCGGCGCCGGTCACCCCGGAGCCGACCACGATCAGCTCCTCCGGCAGCTCAGGCAGGTCGTAGAGCTGGCGGCAGGTGAGGATGCGCTCGCCGTCGGGCACCCCGTCCGGCAGCGCCCGCGGGGTCGCGCCGGTCGCGATCAGCACCACGTCGGCGCGGACGGTCGACGCCCGCCGGCGTCGATCGTGTGCGGGCCGGTCAGCGTCCCCTGGCCCGGATGATCCGGACGCCCTCGGCGGCGACGTGCTCGGTGATGTCGTGCGACTGCGCGGCGGCGAGCGCCTTGATCCGCGCGTTCAGGGCCGGCGCGTCCACCTCGACCACCGGGTTGTCGCCGTTGGCGAGCTGCAGGCCGAGCGAGGCCGACCGGCCGAGCGAGGTCATCGTCGTCGACGACTCGATCAGCGTCTTGCTCGGGACGCAGTCGGTAAGCACGCAGGCGCCGCCGAGGCCGTCTTCGTCGACGACGGTCACCTCGGCACCTAGCTGGGCGGCGACGAGCGCGGCCTCGTAGCCGCCGGGGCCGCCGCCGAGGATGGCGACACTGGGACGTGGCAGGGTCACGTTAAGCAATTATCCCGGCACGTTCAGCCTACTGTACGCGGTTGTCCCACGCCGGTCGCGGCCCGATCAGGCCGCCCCACCGCGCAAAAGCTGCGGCACCCGCGCGCTACCCTACGCTTAGGCAGCGTGGCACTATACGCCGCCTACGGCAGCAACATGGATCCGGCGCAGATGCTCCTGCGCTGCCCGCACTCCCCGCAGCGGGGCACCGGGTGGCTTGAGGGCTGGCGCCTGACTTTCGGGGGCGAGGACCTCGGCTGGGACGGTGCCCTCACCACGGTCGTCGAGGACCCGCCGCAGCGGGTATTCGTCGTGCTGTACGACGTTCCTGAGATCGACGAGAAGGAACTCGACAGCTGGGACGGGGTCAACCTCGGCTTCTACAGCAAGATCAAGGTCCGGGTGCAGACCCTGGACGGAGACGCGCTCGCCTGGCTGTACGTGCTCGACGCCTACGAAGGCGGGCTGCCCTCCGACCGGCGGCTGTCCATCCTGGTGGACGCGGCGATCAAGGCCGGCGCGCCGGCCGACTACATCGACTGGCTGCGGGCCAGGCCGTCCAACCCGCCGAGCGCCTGACCGGCACAGCGCCCCGAGGCCTGACCGCGCCGGACTGCAGGCGCCGGCTCGGCCCGGCCGCTAGGCCAGGACGGCGACCAGCAGGGCGAGGCCGGGGACGACGACCGACGCGACGGCGAGCCAGGTCCCAGGTCGAGACCGGCGCCGCCGCCTGGGCGTCCGGCGCGTCCAGCCGCGCCTTCTCGGCGCGCGCGGTGAGCGTGGCGATGACGCGACTGGTGTCCACGCGGAGCGGGTCGCCCTCCGGGGCGGCTCCGCCGACGTGCCGAGGGCTCCGGCCCAGCCGAGGCCGCGCCGAAGCCGCCAGCCGAAGCCCCGAAGCCGCCGCGGGTCCGCCTGCCGGGACTGGCGCTGCGCGCGCATCTCGGCGGTGACCTGCCTGCGGCGCGAGGAGTGCACCGCCCAGGAGTAGATGGCCCGCCGGGCCGTCCCGTCCCCGTCCGGCCACTCGCACCGCACGCGGAGGAGGTCGGTGGGGTCGGCCCCGGCGACCGCCGCCCAGCCGACCCGGTGGTCGCGGAGCGGGTTGGTGATCGTCAGCCCGTCGGCGTCGGCGACGATCCGCGGCCGCTGCGCGGTCATGTACACGATGCCGGTCACGAGCAGCAGGGTGAACGCGGCCACGAGCGACAGGTGATCGCGGCCCTGGACGGCCAGGTCGATCAGGTTGCCGACCGCGAACAGCACCCACAGCCACCAGATCACGACCGCGGCCGGGCGACCGGAACACCTGCCTGGCCGCCCGGGTCCTTCTCGTGCGTCTCGCTCGCCGCTGACGTCACTCGCTTGCCGCCGCCCTGGGTCGCCCGGGCGGCGACTAGACGACCAGCACGCGGACGCCGACGCCGATCGCCCGCTCGTCGATGTCGAAGGTCGGCTGGTGCAGGTCCCCGGCGGTGAGCGTGCCCGGCGTGCGGGTGCCGAGCCTGGCCATGGCGCCCGGCACGCAGGTGCAGGTACCAGGCGAAGTCCTCGCCGCCGAGGCTCTGCGGCGTGTCGCGTGACCGCGTCCGGGCCGAGCACCGCGGCGGCGGCGCTGGCGATCAGGGCGGCGCTCGCCGGCTCGTTCACCGTCGGCGGGCACGGCGCTGAGGTACTCCACCTTGGCGGTCACCCCGTACGGCGCGGCCACCGACTGGACCAGGTCCTCGATGAGGGCGACCGCCGAGCGCCACACCTCGGCGTCAAGGCAGCGGACCGTGCCTTCCACGATGCCCTCGTCGGGGATCGCGTTCGCGGCCGAGCCCGCGTTCACGTGGCCCCACACGAGGCTCAGGCCGGCCCGGGGGTCGACCCGGCGGGTCAGCGCCGCGGGAACCTCGGTCACGATCTTGCCGAGCGCGTAGACCACGTCGGCGGTCAGGTGCGGGCGCGCGGTGTGCCCGCCGGGCCCGGCGAGGGTGACCTTGACCTTGTCGCAGGCCGCGGTGATCGCCCCGGCCCGCACGCCCACCTTGCCCGCGTCCAGCCTCGGGTCGCAGTGCAGCGCGAAGATCCGGCCGACGGAGTCCAGCGCGCCGGCGGCGATGACGTCCTTGGCACCGCTCGCGGCCTCTTCGGCGGGCTGGAAGATCAGCCGGACGCCGCCGGGCGAGCAGCCCGGACGCCGCCCGCTCGGCCAGGAACAGGCCGGCCCCGACCAGCACGGCCGTGTGCACGTCGTGGCCGCAGGCGTGGCACACGCCGGCGACCGTGGACCGGTACGGCACGCCCTTCTCGTCGTCCATCGGCAGCGCGTCCAGGTCGGCCCGCAGGGCGACGCGCGGCCCGTCCGGCGCCGATGTCCGCGTAGAGCCCGGTTGACTCCGGCAGCAGCACCGGGCGCAGCCCGGCCGCGGCCAGCCGCTCGGCGACCAGCGCGCGTGGTCCGGTGCTCGGCGTAGGCCGGCTCCGGGTGCGCGTGCAGGTCGCGGCGGAAGCCGATCAGCTCCGTCTCGTGCCGGGCCAGGAACGCGTCCAGGGCCGCGGTGAGGTCATCCCCCATGCCCACCATCCCCGCGGAGGACGAATTTGTCCTCCGCGAACTCGGTGACGAGCGCGTCCACCACGCTGGTCAGGTCGCCTTCGCCGCTGTGCACGGCCCGCTGCCGCTCGTAGGAGGCGCCGTACTCAAGCACCTCGGACGCGACCGCGAGCTCTTCTGCACAGCCGAGCCGCCATGCTACCGGCTCCAGGTCACGGACGAGCTCATATATCTCATCGCGGAGCGGCGCGGTCGCGCCCGCCTCGCTCGTGACGATGTTCGCGTCGAGTCCGTACCTGGTGGCGCGCCACTTGTTGTCGGCGATCACCCAGGCCGAGCGGGACGGCAGCTGGTAGCCCCGGTCCAGCTGGGTGTCGAACAGGTGCACCAGGCACTGGACGAGCGCGGCGAGCATGCCGACCTCGCGCAGGGTCGGAACCGCGTCCGCGATCCTGACCTCCACCGTGCCGAAGTCCGGGTGCGGGCGGACGTCCCACCACACCTCCTTGATCGTCCGGATGGTGCCCGCCCGCAGCTGGCCCGCCATGTAGTCCTCGAAGGCCTTCCAGTCCGGCAGGCCGAGCGGCGGGCCGGTGTGCGGCAGCGAGCCGAAGACGACGGACCGGCTCGACGCGAGGCCGGTGTCCTCGCCGCACCAGTAGGGGCTCGACGCGGAGAGGCCGAGCAGGTGCGGCAGGTAGACGGCCAGGGCGTTGATGATCGGCATCGCCCGGTGCTCGTCCCGTAGCCCGACGTGCACGTGGACGGCCATGGTTTGCAGCCTGCGGGACGGCCACTGGATCTCCTGGACGAGCTCGGCGTACCGCTGGCTCGGCGCCATCTTCGCGTCCCGCCAGTGGCTGATCGGCGTGGGTGCCGGAACTGGCCATCACCATGCCATGCGGCTCGGCGACGCGCTGCAGGTCCTTCAGCGACAGGGCCAGGTCCGCCTTGGCCTCGGCGACCGTCCCGCAGATGCCCGTCACCACCTCGACCGTGGACTGCATCAGCTCATGGCGCATCTTCGGGTGCTCGCCGCTCTCCAGCAGGCCGGGAAGTCCGGCAAGCACCGCGCCCGCGTCTTGCCGGAGCATCCGGGTCTGCGCGTCGACGAGCTGCACCTCCCACTCGACGCCAAGGGTCGGGCCGGCGGAGGAGTTCCACTCGATCGTCATGACAGGCCTCCAGGGGGATCCAGGGGGGTGCCCGCGGCGGATTGCGCCATACGGGTGCCCCTCTAGCGTTTCCACCCTCTGGAATATTGAATCGTCCCGGATGAACCTGTTTGACCTGTAGCGTCCTGTTACGCCTGTTAGCGGCTTGTTACGACTTCGGTGACGGTGCGCGCCCAGAGCGCCGCGCACGGCAAGGCGGTCACCTGGCGTTAGGTTCTGGCCTTGGAGAACCCGAGAGCCCTTGGAGAGCCCAGGGGGAACGGCTGGCGACCAGGGTCAGCCGCACCCGTTCTGATCGACTGGATCTTAGGAACCGAGCGGCGGGAAGCCGCAGCGGTCGCGGACCTGCGCCATGGTCTGCTGGCGATCGCGCGGGCGCGGCGGGCGCCGTCGTTGAGCAGGGCGTCGAGGGTGTCGGGGTCGGCCAGGTACTTGGCGGTGCGCTCGCGGATCGGGGCGAAGGTGTCCGCGACCAGGTTGCCGAGGTCCTTCTTGAAGCCGCCGTAGCCGCCGTCGCCGTAGCGGGCCGCGATGTCGTCGATCTTGTCGCCGGACAGGGCCGCGTAGATCCGCAGCAGGTTCGTGACGCCCGGCTTGGCCTCGTCGTCGGCGCGGACGACCGACTCGGCGTCGGTGACCGCGCGGTTGATCTTGCGGCGGATCACGTCGGGCTCGTCGAGCAGGTCGATGATGCCCTGCGGGGAGGAGGACGACTTGCGACATCTTGCTCGTCGGGTCCTGCAGGTCGGTGATCTTGCAGACGGCGGGCAGGATGTACGGCGCGGGCACGGTGAACGTCTCGCCGAAGCGGTGGTTGAACCGCTGCGCGAGGTTCCGCGACAGCTCCAGGTGCTGCCGCTGGTCCTCGCCGACCGGCACCTCGTCCGTCTGGTAGAGCAGGATGTCGGCGGCCTGCAGGATCGGGTAGGTGAACAGGCCGACGCTGGCGGAGTCCGCGCCGCCCTTGGCCGACTTGTCCTTGAACTGGGTCATCCGGCTGGCCTCGCCGAAGCCGGTGATGCAGCCGAGCACCCAGTTCAGCTCGGCGTGCTCGGGCACCTGGCTCTGCACGAACAGGATGCACCGCTCCGGGTCGATGCCCGCGGCGAAGAGCTGCGCCGCGGCCACCTTGGTGCGGCGGCGCAGCGTCTCCGGGTCGTAGGGCACCGTGATCGCGTGCAGGTCCACCACGCAGTAGATCGCGTCTCCGCTGGTCTCCTGCAGGTCCACCCACTGCTTGACCGCACCCAGGTAGTTGCCCAGGTGGAATGAGTCAGCGGTCGGCTGGATGCCGGAGAAAACGCGCGGCGTGCCCATGGCGATGAATTCTAGTGGGATCGTGCTACCGGCGGGCCGCTATCGGGCGCGCCGCGGGCGGGGTGACGACCACCTCGACCCGCTGGAACTCCTTCAGCTCGGTGTAGCCGGCGGTCGCCATCGTGCGCTTGAGCGCCCCCATCAGGTTCATCGAGCCGTCGGGGACGGTCGACGGGCCGAACAGGATCTGCTCAAGCGTCCCGATCGCGTTGACCTTGACCCGCGCGCCGCGCGGCAGCTCGGGGTGGTTGGCCTCGCTGCCCCAGTGGTAACCGCGGCCCGGCGCCTCGGTCGTGCGGGCGAACGGCGAGCCGACCATCACCGCGTCCGCGCCGAGCGCGAGCGCCTTGGCGATGTCGCCGCTGCGGGTCATCGAGCCGTCGGCGATGACGTGGACGTACCGGCCGCCCGACTCGTCCAGGTAGTCACGCCGGGCCGCGGCGACGTCCGCGATCGCGGTCGCCATCGGCACCGCGACGCCGAGCACCGCGGCGGTCGTGTGGCCGCTGCCGCCGCCGAAGCCCACCAGGACGCCCGCGGCGCCGGTGCGCATCAGGTGCAGCGCCGCCGTGTAGGTGGCGCAGCCGCCGACGATGACCGGGATGTCGAGCTCGTAGATGAACTGCTTGAGGTTGAGCGGCTCGGCCCGGCCGGAGACGTGCTCGGCGGAGACGGTCGTGCCCCGGATGACGAAGATGTCCGCGCCCGCGTCAAGCACCGCCTTGTAGTAACGCGCCGTGCGCTGCGGGGACAGGGCCGCCGCGGTGACCACGCCGGCCCGCGAGATCTCCTCGATGCGCCGGCCGATCAGCTCCTCCTTGATCGGCTCGGCGTAGATCTCCTGGAGCCGCCTGGTGGCCGCCTCCTCGCCAAGCTCGGTCACCTCGGCCAGGATCGGCTCAGGGTCATCGAACCTGGTCCACAGCCCCTCAAGGTCAAGGACGCCGAGGCCGCCGAGCTTGCCGATCGCGATCGCCGTCGCGGGCGAGACCACGCTGTCCATGGGGCAGGCGATCAGCGGGACCTGGAACCGGTAGGCGTCGATCTGCCAGGCGATCGACTTACCTCTTCCGGGTCCCGGGTCCGGCGGGCCGGGACGATGCCGATCTCGTCGAGTGAGTACGCCCGGCGGCCGGTCTTGCCGCGCCCGATCTCGATGTCTGTCACTGTTGTTGTCTTACTTCCCTTTACTTACGGCCGCTGTAGTTCGGTGCCTCGACCATCATCTGCACGTCGTGCGGGTGGCTTTCCTTCAGGCCGGCCGCCGGTGATCTGGATGAACCGGGCCTCCTGCAGCTCGGCGATCGTGCGGGCGCCGCAGTAGCCCATGGCCGCGCGCAGGCCGCCGACGAGCTGGTCGGCGACCGCGGCGAGGTGGCCCCGGTAGGGTACCTGGCCCTCGATCCCCTCGGGGACCAGCTTGTCCTCGCGCAGCACGTCATCCTGGAAGTAGCGGTCCTTGGAGTAGGACTTGCCGCGCTCCCGGTTGCGCATCGCGCCGAGCGAGCCCATGCCCCGGTACATCTTGTACTGCTTGCCGTTGATGAAGACCATCTCGCCCGGGCTCTCCTCGCAGCCGGCGAGCAGCGAGCCGAGCATCACGCTGTCCGCGCCGGCCGCGATCGCCTTGGCGATGTCGCCGGAGTACTGCAGGCCGCCGTCGCCGATGACCGGGATGCCGGCCGGGCGGGCGGCGAGGGACGCCTCGTAGATGGCGGTCACCTGCGGGACGCCGACGCCGGCGACGACCCGCGTGGTGCAGATCGAGCCCGGCCCGACGCCGACCTTGACGCCGTCCACGCCGGCGTCGATGAGCGCCTGGGCGCCGCTCCTGGTGGCGACGTTGCCGCCGATCACCTCGATGTCGGTGTTGGCCTTGAGCTGCCTGATCATGTCGAGCACCGACTGCGCGTGGCCGTGCGCGGTGTCCACGATGAGGAAGTCGACGCCCGCGTCGATGAGCGCCTGGGCGCGGCGCTTGGCGTCCTCGCCGACGCCCACCGCGGCGCCGACGACCAGGCGGCCGCCCTCGTCCTTGGTGGCGTTGCGGGAACTTCTCGCTCTTGGTGAAGTCCTTGACGGTGATGAGGCCGCGCAGCCGGCCGGCGTCGTCGATCAGCGGCAGCTTCTCGACCTTGTGCTCCTTGAGCAGCGTCAGCGCCCGGTCCGCCTCGACGCCCACCGGGGCGGTGACCAGGGGCATCTTGGTCATGACGTCCGCGACCTTGCGCGACAGGTCGTTTTCGAACCTGATGTCGCGGTTGGTCACGATGCCGAGGAGCTTGCCGTCGTCGCTGGTGACCGGGACGCCGGAGATCCGGTAGTGCGCGCACAGCCGCTCCACGTCCGCGAGCGTCGCGTCCGGGCCGCAGGTGACCGGGTCGGTGATCATGCCCGCTTCCGACCGCTTCACCAGGTCGACCTGCTGCGCCTGGTCCTCGATGGACAGGTTCCGGTGCAGCACCCCGACGCCGCCGTGCCGCGCCATGGCGATCGCCATCCGCGCCTCGGTCACGGTGTCCATCGCGCTGGAGACGAGCGGCACGCGCAGCCGGTACTTGCGGGTGATCCTGGTGCTGGTGTCCGCCTCGCTTGGCATCAGCTCCGAGTGGGCCAGGCAAGAGCAGCACATCGTCGAAGGTCAGGCCTACCGGGGAAAACTTCGGTGTCGTCCGTCATGATGCCCTCACGGCTCGTCGCTGCACTGTGTAGCTGCACGGTGTACGGTCTGCACTGTGGCGGGTAGCAGCAGGTAACGGTGGGATGTGTCTATCCTAGCCAACCACCGCCGCCTGCCTACCCTTCCGTCGCGAGGCGTGGCCTCCCTCACCACCCGCTTTCACCAGCCGCCGGCGGCACATCGGGTCAAAACCACCAAAACCGGCGAGGTCCGGAACGAGTGCGGCTGACCTCCCACGGCCACCCGTTCCCCTGAGGCTCGCCCGGGCGCCCGCCGGGCTGGCCCTGTCGCGGGACGGGTGGCTGAGTGTTGACATGCTTTTCCAGCCTGGCCAGGATGAGTTCTGGCGTGGCCCACGCCGAACCTCCGCCGACCCGCCCCAGCCCGGTCCGACATGGAGGCAAAGGGACTTCTGATCTCGGGCCGCTGTCCTGGCCCGTCCGTCTCGGGCAGGCTTGCTGGGGAAGCTGTGGCCGAGGCGTGGACGAAGGCCGGATGACAGCCAACAGGAACCTCAAGCGCCGCGTGCGTGCGCGCGCGGCGAAGACCGGCGAATCGTACGCCGCGGCCCTCCGGCACGTCCGTCTCGCGAAACAGGGAGACAACATGCCGGAAGTGAACCCAGTGCGGCTGGCCACGGCGCAGGTCGTCGTGCGCGAAGACCCCGGTGACAGCGGCCAGCTGCGGCAGAGCGGCCACGACGTGCGCGAGCTCATGCGACAGGCCAGCCGGGCCGGCGCCAGGATCATCCACTTCCCCGAGGGATCGATCTGCTCCCCGCACAAGCGGATCATGTCCGCCGCCGGGCCGGCCGAGGTCGGCCCGGCGGACTGGGGCCGCGCCGACTGGCAGGTCCTCCGGGAGGAAGTCGCGGCGACCGCCCGCCTGGCCGGCGAGCTCACGGTTGTGGACGGTGCTGGGATCGGTGCACCCGCTGACGCCGCCGCACCGGCCGCACAACAGCGTGTACGTGATCTCTGACCGGGGCGAGCTGGTCACCCGCTACGACGAGCGCCTGCTGTCGAACACCAAGCTGTCGTTCATGTACACCCCCGGCTCGGCCCCGGTCACCTTCGAGGTCGACGGCCTGCGCCTTCGGGTGCGCGATCGGCATCGAGGTCCACTTCCCTGAGGTGTTCGCTGGAGTACGAGCGCCTTGGACGTCGACGGCGTCCTCTTCTCCTCCACGGGGTCAGGTAAAGCCGCCGACGCGACGGCGGCCTTCGCCACCGAGGCGCAGGCTCACGCTGCCACCAGTAAGCCGCGCCCGTTCGGGATGGCCTCTGGATTTCCCGGTGGGCACCGCGCGTGCTGGGGAACGGCGCTTCATGAGAAGCCGCTACGCTGCGGTCGCATGCGGATTCCGGCCGATCGAGAGATCCTTGCCCTGCACGAGAAGCACGCGCCTACGCCGCGAAGCGTTCGACCTCGTCTATACGCACTGCCTGATCGTGTGCGGCATCGCCGAGCAGCTTGCACGCGCGCTCCGGAGTGCTGACCTAGACATTGGACCTGGTGCGCGCCGGACAGCCTGCTGCACGACATCGGGGTGTACCGGCTGTACGACGAGGCCGGCACGCTCGACCACGCGAATTACATCCGCCATGGAGTGCTCGGGCATGAGCTCCTGCTGGAAGAAGGACTTCCCCGAGGAAATCTGCCGGTTCGCCTCGCACCACACCGGGGTCGGCCTCACCCGGGAAGACGTGCTCCGGCAGCGGCTCCCGCTGCCGCCCGCCGATTACCTCGCCGAGACCGGCGAGGAGACCCTGGTCATGTACGCGGACAAGTTCCACAGCAAGACCACTCCGCCGACGCTCCTCACCGCCAGCGCGTACGCCGCCAGCGTGCGCCGCTTCGGCGCGGACAAGGTGGCCGCCTTCGAGTCGATGCGCGCGCTGTTCGGCGACCCCGACCTTGCGCCGTTCAGCATCGCCTACGGCCATCGCATCGTCGCCAGTACCGACAGCGAGCAAGGACGCGTATAGCGCAGCTGAACCCGCGCGACCGCCGGGACGGGGACCCGGCGGGCGGGTCCAGACCGGCCTAGCGGCTCAAGTCGGCTCTCGGCCGCCGGGACGAGAGCGGCCCGTCATGGGCCAGGCTGGCCGCGTCAGCCGCTATGCACGAGGCCCCCTCGCCGCCGGACGCCAGCCGGTGAAACGGCGAACGCGGGGCGCACGAGGTTCCGTGCGCCCCGCGTTCGCGGGTGATGCTGGCCGGAACTAGTGGCTGTGGCCGTGGCCGTGGCCGTCCGCGGCCGGCTCCTCCTCGGCCGGCTTCTCGACGATCAGGGTCTCGGTCGTCAGGAGCATGCCGGCGATGGAGGCGGCGTTCTGCACCGCGGAGCGGGTGACCTTGACCGGGTCGATGACGCCCTGGGCCATCAGGTCGCCGTACTCGCCGGTGGCGGCGTTGTAGCCGTGCCCGGCGGGCAGGTCGGCGGATCTTGGCGACCACGACCGAGCCCTCCTGGCCCGCGTTCAGCGCGATCCAGCGGGCCGGCTCGGACAGCGCCTTCTTGACGACGGTCACGCCGGTCGCCACGTCGCCGGTCTTGCCGAGGTCGTCGAGCGCGGCCGCGACGTGCACGAGCGCGGCGCCGCCGCCGGCGATGATGCCCTCCTCGATCGCGGCGCGCGTCGCGGAGATGGCGTCCTCAAGGCGGTGCTTCTTCTCCTTGAGCTCGACCTCGGTGGCCGCGCCCGCGCGGAGCACGCACACGCCGCCGGACAGCTTGGCCAGCCGCTCCTGCAGCTTCTCGCGGTCCCAGTCGGAGTCGGTCGCGTCGATCTCGGTCTTGATCTGGTTGATCCGCTCCTGGATCGCGACCGAGTCGCCGGCGCCGTCCACGATCGTGGTGTTGTCCTTGGTGACCACGATGCGGCGGGCCGAGCCGAGCTCCTCGAGGCCGACCGACTCCAGCTTCATGCCGAGGTCCTCGCTGACGAGGGTCGCGCCGGTGAGGGTCGCGATGTCGGCGAGCATGGCCTTGCGGCGGTCGCCGAAGCCAGGGGCCTTCACCGCGGCGATGTTCAGCAGGCCGCGGATCTTGTTGACGACGATCGTCGCCAGGGCCTCGCCCTCGACGTCCTCGGCGATCACCAGCAGCGGCTTCTTGGTCTGCGCGACCTTCTCGAGCAGCGGCAGGAAGTCCGCCATCGAGGAGATCTTGGCCTGGTGCACCAGGACGTAGGCGTCCTCGAGCACGGCCTCAAGCCGCTCCTGGTCGGTGACGAAGTACTGCGAGATGTAGCCCTTGTCGAACTGGAGGCCCTCAGTGAACTCCAGCTCAAGGCCCATCGTCGGCGACTCCTCGACGGTGACGACACCGTCCTTGCCGACCTTGTCGAACGCCTCGGCGATCAGCTCGCCGATCTTGGCGTCCTGCGCGGAGATCGTCGCGACGTGCGCGATCTCCTGTCTGCTCGGTCACCTCGCGGGCGGACTTGAGCAGCGCCTCGGAGACCGCGGCGGCGGCCGCGTCGATGCCGCGCTTGAGGTCCATCGGGTTGGCGCCCGCGGCCACCGAGCGGAGCCCGAGGTGGACCATCGCCTGGGCGAGCACGGTCGCGGTGGTGGTGCCGTCACCGGCGATGTCGTTCGTCTTGGTGGCGACTTCCTTGGCGAGCTGGGCGCCGAGGTTCTCGTACGGGTTCTCCAGCTCGATCTCCTTGGCGACGGTCACGCCGTCGTTGGTGATCGTGGGAGCGCCCCACTTCTTGTCGATGACGACGTTGCGGCCGCGCGGGCCGAGCGTCACCTTCACGGTGTCGGCGAGCTTGTCCACGCCACGCTCAAGGTGGCGGCGGGCGTCCTCGTCGAACTCCAGGATCTTGGGCATTGACTTACCTCAACCTACGGTTGGATATCACGTTTGGTGTGTGACAGCGACGGGCCCCCGGCCGCTTGTGGGCAGCCAGAGGCCCGCACGGGCTGGAACTACTTCTCGATGACCGCGAGCACGTCACGGGCCGAGAGCACCAGGTACTCCTCGCCCGAGTACTTGACTTCCGTGCCGCCGTACTTGCTGTACAGCACCACGTCGCCGACCTGAACGTCGACGGGGACGCGAGCGCCCTTGTCGTCGAAACGACCCGGACCGACCGCGAGGACCTTGCCCTCCTGGGGCTTCTCCTTCGCGGTGTCCGGGATAACGAGCCCGGACGCGGTAACCTGCTCGGCCTCGAGCGGCTGGACCACGATACGGTCCTCGAGCGGCTTGAGAACAACCTTGGTGGCGGTCGTCACGATCTGACCTCCCCCTCCGGAAAATGGCTAATGGGTGAGTTGCTTTGCGAGGCGACCAGGGTTGGCCTGCCGTCGCGGGTGCCAGACCTGCCTCGTCGCATTAGCACTCTACATCAGTGAGTGCTAATCCCGAACCCTAGCCGCCGGCTTTGACCGCGTCAACACGGGCCTGGCGCCGGAGCGACCAGGAGCGCTCGACGCCGCCGTCGCGATCCCAGGTCCGCACGAGATTTAGCAGCTAGTGCACGCTCGGACACGATGAGCTACTAAAGTGATCGCACTCCATAGCCGGAGCGCACGAAGGAGCAAGATGGATCAGTCGGGCAACAATCACCTGCTGTTGCGCGCCAGCCAGTCCGCCCCTCCCGCCTATAACGGGCAGCACGCCGTCGCTGACCGGATGCGCGAACTGCTCGCGCGCACGGTGCACGATCACATCGTCGAGGAGCGGTCGGTCGCCAGCGCGCTGCAGGAGATCCGCCTGCGGCTGGACGCCATGGACGAGACGAGCGTGACGGCGATCGCGGCCACCATCGACGGCCTGGCCGCCACCCTCGGCACGCTCGACAGCAAGCTCACCGCCCGGCTCGAGCGCCTCGACGAGCGGCTCGACGACCAGTACGACCGGGTGCGCTCGATCGACGGCAAGCTCGACGCGCCAGACCGCCAGCACGGAAGAGACGGTGGCCAAGGCCGTCGAGGCCGCCACCGCCGACATCATCGCGCGCATCGCGTCCCTGGAGGACACCGTTCTCACGCTGGCCGAGGCGCTGCTCCGCCCCGCCATCCGCGCCCCGCACGCGTCGCACAACGCGTCGGAGCTAACGAGAATCCGAACGAGCTAGCTCACTCCCACTCGATGGTGCCCGGGGGCTTGCTCGTGACGTCGAGGACCACGCGGTTGACCTCGCGGACCTCGTTGGTGATCCGGGTGGAGATCCGCGCGAGCAGGTCGTAAGGCAGCCGCGCCCAGTCGGCGGTCATCGCGTCCTCGCTGGTCACGGGCCTGATCACGACCGGGTGGCCGTAGGTCCTCCCGTCACCCTGCACGCCCACCGAGCGCACGTCGGCGAGCAGCACCACCGGGCACTGCCAGACGGTCTGGTCGAGGCCCGCCGCGGTCAGCTCCGCCCGCGCGATCGCGTCCGCCTCGCGCAGGATCGCGAGCCGCTCCGCGGTGACCTCGCCGATGATCCTGATGCCAAGGCCCGGGCCGGGGAACGGCTGGCGCCACACGATCTCGGCCGGCAGCCCGAGCTCCTCGCCGACCTTGCGCACCTCGTCCTTGAACAGCCAGCGCAGCGGCTCGACCAGGTGGAACTTGAGGTCGTCGGGCAGGCCGCCCACGTTGTGGTGCGACTTGATGTTCGCGGTCCCCGTGCCGCCGCCCGACTCCACCACGTCCGGGTAGAGCGTGCCCTGCACCAGGAACTCCGTCGCCTCGCCGTGCGCGCCGGCGTCGGCGGTGATCTCCCGCGCGGCCCGCTCGAACGCGCGGATGAACTCGCGGCCGATGACCTTGCGCTTCTGCTCCGGGTCGGTGACCCCTTCGAGGGCGGCGAGGAACTCGGCGGACGCGTCGACGACGTGCAGCTTGACCCCGGTCGCCGCGACGAAGTCCTGCTCGACCTGCTCGGCCTCGCCCTTGCGCAGCAGCCCGTGGTCGACGAACACGCAGGTCAGCCGGTCACCGATGGCGCGCTGGACGAGGGCGGCCGCGACCGCGGAGTCGACGCCGCCGGACAGCCCGCAGATCGCCCGGCCGCCGCCGACCTGCTCCCTGATCCGCTCGGTCTGCTCCTCGACGATGTTCAGCATCGTCCACGTCGGGCGGCACCCGGCCGCCTCGAGGAACCGGCGCAGGATCTTGGTGCCGTACTCGGTGTGCATCACCTCGGGGTGGAACTGCACGCCGTACAGGCCGCGCTCCGGGTCCTCGACCGCGGCGGCGGGCGTCGCCGCCGTCTGCGCGGTCACCGTGAACCCGGGCGGCGCGACGGTCGAGGTGTCGCCGTGCGACATCCACACGCTGAGCTCGGGGCCGAGCCCGGCGAGCAGCCGGCCTGGCCTCCGGCAGGACGTGCAGCGGCGTGCCGCCGTACTCGGCCGCGCCGGTCCGCTCGACCGTGCCGCCAAGCTCGCGGACCAGCACCTGGTGCCCGTAGCAGATGCCGAAGACCGGCACGCCCGCCTCGAACAGCCCCTCAGGCGCGGCCGGGGCGCCCTCGGCGTAGACCGACGCGGGCCCGCCGGACAAGATGATCGCCTTCGGCTGCTTGGCCAGCATCTCGCTGACCGGCATCGTCGACGGCACGATCTCCGAGTAGACGTGGCACTCGCGTACGCGGCGGGCGATGAGCTGGGCATACTGCGCACCGAAGTCAACGACCAGAACGGTGTCAAACCCACCAGGTCCGGACACACCTACCCCTTCCACCAGGGTGTTTCCCCGTGTAACGGCACAGTCTAGTTGCCGGGCGGCCAGCGGCGCGCGAGCGATCTCGCGTGTCGCCGGTGCATCACGCGCGGCCGGTCGCGGCGCGTGCGGCGGCTGGCTGCGGCGCCTCCGCGGGCTGCCCTCGGCCAGGATCCGGCGGGCTGCCGGCTCGGGGGCCGGCTCGGGCAGCGGGGTGACCCGCAGGCGGGCGATGCGGCGGCCGTCCATCTCGGTGACCGTGATCGTGTAGCCGGGGATCTCGACCGCGTCGCCCGGCGCCGGGAGCTCGCCGAGGGCGGCGAGCACGTAGCCGGCGACGGTCTCGTACGGTCCTTCCGGCAGCCTGATCGAGGTCTGCTCGGCGAACTCGTCCAGGTTGAGCAGGCCGTCCACCTCGACCTCGCCCTGCGGCAGCTTGGTGGCCGGGGCCTCGCCCGAGTCGTACTCGTCCCTGATGTCGCCGATCAGCTCCTCGACCAGGTCCTCAAGGGTGACGATGCCGGCGGTGCCGCCGTACTCGTCGACCACGATCGCCAGGTGCGCGCGCTCGCGGCGCATCTCCGACAGGGCCGACAGCACCGTCTTGCTGATCGGCAGGAACTTGATCGGCCGGACCGCCTGGTCGACCAGCGCCGCCTTGTCCGGTGCGCCCGGGCCGAGCAGGTCCCTGATGTGCACGAAGCCGATGACGTTGTCATACGAGCCCTGGTAGACCGGCAGCCGCGAGTACGGCACGCTCGAGGCGATCCGCGCGGCCTCGCCGACCGTGGTGCCCGCCGCGAGGAACTCGACCTCGGTGCGCGGCCGCAGCACCTCGCGGATCTGCCGCTTCCCGGCGTCGAAGACCTCCCCGACGATGCGCCGCTCGTCCACGCTCAGCGTCTGCGTGCCGGTGAGCAGCTCGCGGACCTCCTGCTCGGTCATCGCCTGGCGGCCCTGCCGCGGGTCGGCGCCGAGCAGCCGGACCACCACGTTGACCGAGACGGACAGCAGCCAGACGACGGGCCGCGCCAGACGGGAGATCACGTCGAGCGTCGGCGCGGCGAACAGCGCGATCGGGACGGTGCGCTGCAGCGCCAGGCGCTTCGGCGCCAGCTCGCTGAACACCAGGGTGACGAAGGTGATGCACGCGGTCACGATCGCGAACGCCAGCGGGCGACGCCACGTCGTGCGACATGTGCTGGCTGACCAGCCAGTCGCTGCAGCAGCCCGGCCAGCGTCTCGGCGCCGTAGGCGCCGGTCACCAGCGTGGCGAGGGTGGTGCCGATCTGCACGGAGGCCAGGAACCGGTTGGGATCGGCGGCGAGCCTGCGCCGCCGTCGCCCCGCGCCTGCCGCGCTTGGCGAGTGACCGGACCTGGCCCTCGCGCAGCGAGACCAGGGCCATCTCCGCGGAGGCGAAGAACCCGCCGATGGACACGATGACAAGGACGATGACTATGTCCAGGACGACCCTCACGTCGCAATCGCCGACTTTCTTCGCTGCTGCCTATGCCCAGGTCAACGAACCTTCTTCAGCCTGCCGTTCGCCCTCGTCGAGCTGCCCGGCGTTATCAGGATGAAGAAGGTTCGGTTTACTTGCGTCAGTGTAAGCCGGATACGGTATCGATCCCGTGGGGTCGACACGCATATCCGGAGGCGCTATGAAGGCGGCGGCAGCGGAAGTCTGGTTCGCGCCAGGGCGCGCCAACCTGATGGGCGAGCACACCGACTACAACGAGGGATTCGTGCTGCCGTTCGCGCTCGCCCAGGGGGTGACCGCGACCGCAGCCGCGCGGGACGACGAGCTGCTCGTGCTGCGGTCCAAGCAGGTGCCCGACGACCCGGTGACCGTCTCCGCTGGACTCCCTCGCGCCGGGCGCCGTGACCGGCTGGGCGGCCTACCCGGCGGGCGTGGCGTGGGCGCTGCGCGCCGCCGGGCTACGCCGTGCGCGGCGCGTCCGATCGACGTCGACTCCGACCTGCCGGTGGGCGCGGGCGTGTCGTCGTCCGCCGCGCTCGAGTGCTCGGTGGCCCTGGCACTGTGCTCGCTGTCGGGGGTGACGGTGCCGCGCCCGGAACTGGCCGCGATCGCCAAGCGGGCGGAAAACGAGTTCGTCGGCGCCCCGACCGGCATCATCGACCAGTCCGCGGCACTGCTCTGCGCGGCGGGCCACGCGCTGCTCCTCGACTGCGGGACGCTGGAGGCAACCCAGGTGCCGTTCCGGCCCGCCGCGGCTGGAGTTTCCGCCCTGGTGATCGACACCCGCGTGACGCACGCGCTTGTCTCGGGCGAGTACGCGGCGCGGCGTGCCGAGTGCGAGGCGGCCGCGCGGCTGCTCGGCGTGCCGGCCCTCGGCGCGGTGACCGACCTCCGCGCCCTGGACAAGCTCGATGACCCGTTGCTCCGCCGCCGGGCCCGGCACGTGATCACCGACAGCGCGCGGGCCCGGGCGATCGCCGCGGCCCTCCAGCGCCCGGACGCTGGCGATGCGGGCGCAAGCGGGACCGCGAGATATACGCATTTATCGGGAAATTGCTGGTCGAGGGGCACGCCTCGCTCCGCAACGACTTCGAGGTCTCCTGGCCGGAAGCCGACGTGGCGGTCGAGGCCGCCATCGCGGCGGGCGCTTACGGCGCGAAGATGATCGGCGGCGGCTTCGGCGGCTCGGTCCTGGCCCTGGTACCCGCCGAATACGCGGGAGCGGTACGCGCCGCCGTGACGGAGACGTTCACGGCACGCGGCTGGACTCCGCCGGAGTTCCTCGACGCGATCCCGTCCCCGCCGGCCCGCCGGCTCGCCTGACCCGCCGGGCAACCCGGGCCGGACGCGGACTGACGTCGTTCTACTGATGCGAACTTGCCGGCGAGCGCGCATAGTAGGTATGGCGGGAAGGGTGGTGACCGACCGGTCCCGGGTGTCAGGGAGGGCACTGATGGACGCACTGGACGGCAACTGCGATCGGCGGCCTGCTGATCGACGTCTTCGGCACGGACATGACCGCCGCGCTCAGCACCTGCGCGACGTGCGGGGCCAGCGGGCCGGTAGCGGAACTGGCCGTCTACGGGCCGAGCGCCCGGCACCGTCGTGCGCTGCCGGAGCTGCGACGGCGTGCTGATGGTGTTCGTCGTGGCGCGCGGGCTCATCTGCGTCGACCTGTCCGGACTCGCCAGCCTGGGCTGACCGCCGCAGCAGGCGCAGGTGAGCGCTAGCTGCCTCGGGCCTACGTCGTCAGCGGGGTCGTCGATGACGTGCACCGCCGCTTCCTCCGCGCTCGCCGCCGCCGCCGTCGATCCCGGTGTCGCTGGCGAGGAGCTCGCCGTCCTGGACGGCACGCACGTCGCCGTCGCCGTACACGTCCGCTTCCGTCGCCGCCAGCCGGCCGGCCCGCGGGTCGGCGTCGTCATCTCGTTCGAGGCGGGCGACGTCCGCGTCGGTCTCGTTCTCGTCCCAGGACTCCTCGTCGTCATCGACGGTGTCGTCCGGCTCCTCCTCGGCGAGCAGCTCGTCGAGGGACTCGGAGTCCTCTTCGCCTTTCAGCGCGTACTGCACGCCCGCGGACCAGCGGTCCGGCGTGACGACCCCCCGGTCGAGCGGGTCGTCTCCCGGGTTGCCGTCCAGGGTGTCGTTCGCGTCGAGGACCTCGTAGTCCTCGAGGTCCTCGGACTCGTGCTTCCTGGGGTCAGCCATGAGGCCACCCTAGCCGACTCGCCGCGCGGCCTGCGGCGGGACCAGTCGCGCGCCGCGAGTTCCCAGGAATCGGGCCGGCGGGAGCGTGCCGGATGCCGACGTGCTGGCGGCTAGCGGCCTGAGCGGCCGCGGCCGCGGCCGCGGCGATGTGAGGGACCGTACGTATACCCGCCGCCTTACCGGACTGTAACCTGCCTGTCATGAGTACTCCCGTGACCGTGACTGTGACCGGCGCAGCCGGGCAGATCGGCTATGCCTTGTTGTTCCGTATCGCTTCCGGACAGCTTCTCGGGCCTGACGTGCCGGTCCGACTGCGGCTCCTGGAGATCACCCCGGCCCTGCAGGCGGCCGAGGGCACCGCGATGGAACTGAACGACGGCGCCTTTCCGCTGCTGGCCGACATCGACATCACCGATGACCTCAAGACCGCCTTCGACGGCGCGAACGTCGCCCTGCTCGTCGGCGCGCGGCCGCGTACCGCGGGCATGGAGCGCGGTGACCTGCTGCAGGCCAACGGCGGGATCTTCGGCCCGCAGGGCAAGGCCATCAACGAGCACGCGGCCAGCGACATCAAGGTCCTCGTGGTCGGCAACCCGGCCAACACCAACGCGCTGATCGCTCAGCGCAACGCGCCCGACGTGCCCGCGAGCCGGTTCACCGCGATGACCCGCCTTGACCACAACCGCGCGATCTCGCAGCTCGCCGCCAAGCTGTCCGTCCCGGTCACCGCCATCGAGCACCTGACCATCTGGGGCAACCACTCCGCCACCCAGTACCCCGACCTCTACAACACGGTGGTCAACGGCCGCAGCGCCGCCGAGCAGGTGGAAGAGGAGTGGCTCACCGGCACGTTCATCCCCGAGGTCGCCCAGCGCGGCGCGGCGATCATCAAGGCCCGTGGCGCGTCCTCGGCCGCTTCCGCCGCCAGCGCCGCCCTCAACCACGTGTACGACTGGGTTAACGGCACCGACTGGACGTCCGCGGCGTGTCGTCTCGGACGGTTCCTACGGCGTGCCCGAGGGCCTGATCAGCTCCTTCCCGGTCCGTTCCGCCAACGGCGAATGGGAGATCATCCAGGGGCTGCCGGTCAACGACTTCTCCCGCGGCAAGATCGACGCCTCCGTCGCCGAGCTCGCCGCCGAGCGGGACGCCGTCGAGGAGCTCGGCCTCATCTAGCATTCGTGCGAAGGCCCCCGGAGCGCTACCTGCGTCCCGGGGGCCTTGCCGACATCCGTCGCGGGTACGCGGGATCGCCCTCGGCACGGACCGGACAGCTTTTGCCGGTGCGGAGCGGGCCTGATACGATGCCGCTTTCTGGCGATCAGGCCCGCCCGCACCGGCAGCCGGGGTGTCGGGGGGTCGCTCCCCCGGGGGATTACAGCGCGGCGAGCGCGTCGTTGAAGGTCTTCGAGGGGCGCATCACGGCAGCGGCCTTCTCGGCGTCGGGCAGGTAGTAGCCGCCGATGTCGGCGGGCTTGCCCTGGACCGCGAGGAGTTCCTCGACGATGGCGGACTCCTTCGCGGCCAGCGTCTCGGCCAGCCCCTTGAACGCCGCGGCGAGCTCGGCGTCGTCGGTCTGCCTGGCCAGCTCCTGAGCCCAGTACAGCGCCAGGTAGAAGTGCGAGCCGCGGTTGTCGATCGTGCCGAGCTTGCGGCCCGGGCTGCGGTCCTCATCGAGGAACGTGCCGGTCGCCCGGTCGAGCGTGTCGGCCAGCACCTTCGCGGCCGGCACGCCGGCGAAGTCGGCGTACTGCTCGAAGGAGGGCACCAGCGCGAAGAACTCGCCCAGCGAATCCCAGCGCAGGTAGTTCTCCTGCGACGAGCTGCTGGACGTGCTTCGGGGCGGAGCCGCCGGCGCCGGTCTCGAAGAGGCCGCCGCCCGCGATCAGCGGCACGATGGAGAGCATCTTCGCCGACGTGCCGACCTCGAGGATCGGGAACAGGTCGGTGTTGTAGTCGCGCAGCACGTTGCCGGTCACGGAGATCGTGTCGAGCCCCTGGCGCATGCGCTCCAGCGAGTACGCCGTGGCCAGCTCGGGCGAGAGGATCCTGATTTCCAGGCCGGTCGTGTCGTGCTCGGGCAGGTAGGCGTTGACCTTCTTGATCAGCTCGGCGTCGTGGGCGCGGGACTCGTCGAGCCAGAAGATCGCCGGGGTCTGCGCGGCGCGGGCCCGCGTGACGGCGAGCTTCACCCAGTCGCGGACCGGGATGTCCTTGGTCTGGCAGGCGCGCCAGATGTCGCCGACCTCGACGTCGTGGGCGAGCAGGACCTCGCCGGCCTGGTTGACGACGGTGACGGTGCCGTCGGCGGGGATCTCGAAGGTCTTGTTGTGCGAGCCGTACTCCTCCGCGGCCTGCGCCATGAGGCCGACGTTCGGGACGGTTCCGATCGTCGCGGGGTCGAGCGGGCCGTTCCTCTTCACGTCCTCGATGACGGTCGCGTAGACCCCCGCGTAGGAGGAATCGGGGATGACCGCGAGGGTGTCGTCCTCGGCGCCGTCGGCCCCCCACAGCTTGCCGCCGTTGCGGATCAGGGCCGGCATGGAGGCGTCCACGATGACGTCGCTCGGCACGTGCAGGTTGGTGATCCCCTTGTCGGAGTTGACGTAGGACAGCCGCGGGCCCGACGCCAGCGCGGCCTCGAAGGCCGCCTTGATCTCCGCGCCGTTCGGCAGCGACGGCAGCCCGGCCAGGATCGCGCCGAGGCCGTCGTTGGCCGAGAGGCCGGCGGCCGCGAGGTCGTCGCCGTACTTCTCGAAGACGTCCGCGAAGTACGCCTTCACCACGTGGCCGAAGATGATCGGGTCGGAGACCTTCATCATGGTCGCCTTAAGGTGCACCGAGAAGAGGACGTCCTCGGCCTTCGCCTTCGCCAGCGCGTTGACCAGGAAGGCCCGGAGGTGGGCGGCCTGCATGACCGTGGCGTCGACGACCTCGCCGGCCAGCACCGGGAGCGACTCGAGCAGCACCTTCCGCTCGCCCGCGGTGGTCTCAAGGACGATCTTGAGGGTGTCGTCGGCGGGCAGCGTGACCGACTTCTCGTTGGCCCTGAAGTCGTGGTCGCCCATCGTGGCCACGGAGGTCTTCGAGCCCTCGCCGAAGGGCTTGTTGGTGTGCGGGTGCTTGCGCGCGTAGGCCTTCACCGAGAGCGGGGCGCGCCGGTCGGAGTTGCCCTGGCGCAGCACCGGGTTGACCACCGAGCCGATGGCCTTGGCGTACTTCGCCCGGATCTCGGTCTCCTCCGGCGTCGCCGGCGCCTCCGGGTAGTCCGGCAGGGCGTACCCCTTGTCCTGCAGCTCCTTGATCGCGGCCTTGAGCTGCGGGACCGAGGCGGAGATGTTGGGCAGCTTGACGATGTTGGCCTCGGGCCGTTCGGTCAGCTCACCGAGCTCGGTCAGCGCGTCGTCGGCCAGGCCGAACTGAGCCAGGATGCGCCCCGCCAGCGAGATGTCACGGGTCTCGATCTCGACGCCGGCCTTGTGGGCGTACGCGGAGACGATGGGAAGGAAGGAGTACGTCGCCAGCAGCGGCGCCTCGTCGGTTTGGGTGTAGATGATCGCGGCCATCGCGTTGCCAGCTCCTGCTCTGAAGAATTCTTCTCGACGTCAAGATACCTACTGCACCCGCCGAAGGAAAAGCGGCGTCCCGCACCCACCTCGAGGAACTGCTGCCGCAGCCCGACGGGGCGCCCGGTACGCGGCTCGTCCTGGCGGACAAGCCTCACTGACCGGAGCGACCGCGCACTCGACACGCCTGGCAACAGCCAGCCGCTACACCGGCTTGGCCCTATCGCGGCAGTACCAGGCCCGCGACGAGCAGGCCAGACGCCGAAGATCGGTGAGCGTGACGACGTCGGTCGCCCGCTTTCGCGTGGCGAGCAGGCCGGCGAGCCTGGCCGGGAGCAGCAGCCTGGCGACCGCGCCGGCGAGCAGCGCGACGCCACCGACGACGCCCCCCTCGCCCCCGCCCGCCGAGCCCTGGCGCCAGGCGATGTACACGCCGGCGATGGTGACGACCAAGACGGCCAGGAGCGGGACGACCCCGACGATACTCGCGTCTTCCTTGGCCCGCCTCGCCGTCCGCCCTCGGCCGGGGGGAGGCATGCGACGGCCGGGCGAGCAGCGTCCCGCCGTGCTCCGGCCCGGGCCGCGCGCCTTGGGCTGCCTGTCCGCTCGGTGCGGGCCCGCCGCGATCGCGGTTTCCGCGACCGCGGCCGGCCGGGGCGGGCACCGGGGGGTACGGGGGGTGCGTCGCCTCCCCGGGGACAGCCGTCCGCGCCTGCTGCGTGTCGGGTGTCATGATCGTCTCCCGCGGTCAGCCGTGTGCGGACGGCCGACCTTTTGGCTGCTCACTAGGCAGTTTACCGGCGACGTCGCGGGCTGACGCGCAGTCCCGGCGGTCCCACGGAGACCGGGACTCATCCGGCATTCACTACCTTACGCCTTCCATTGGAAACCTTTCACGGCTCGGACGCACGGGGGGATAGTAACGCTAGAGTGAGATAAGCGTCACGTCTTGGCTAGACGGGAGGGTCCGGCGTGGACACGCCTTACATTCGCATAGAGGACACCGGGGAAGTAATTCCGCTGCGCAGCGAGGTCACTACGATCGGACGTGGCCTTGGGGTGGATGTCCGGCTAGAGGACCCGAGCGTTTCCCGGCTGCACGCGGAAATCGTGCGCCGCGGCCCCTACTATTACGTCGCCGATCTCGGATTATCACGTAATGGCACACGAGTGAACGGGCGGCCCGTCGCCCGCCGTGTGCTTGACGACGGTGACGTCCTCACCTTCGGCACCGCCCGCTGCCGGATCGAGGGACTGCCGCAGGAGGAACTCGCGGCCGAGGCGGAGCTCCGCCGCTCCGCGGCACCTGAGCTGACCCGACGCGAGCTCGACGTGCTGATATCGCTGTGCCGTCCGGCGCTCTCCGATGACGCGTTCGTCACGCCTGCCACGGCGAAGGAGATCGCGGGCGACCTGGTGGTGACCGAGGCGGCGGTCAAGCAGCACCTGCTCAGGCTCTACGTGAAGTTCCGGGTGCCTGAAGGGACCGAACCGGCGTACCCGGCTGGCCAACGAGGTGATCGCGCTCGGCCTGGTCCGGCCGCTCGCCGAGCACGGCTCAGGGCAGGTGCAGCATGCCCACGGTGTTGCGCAAGCAGCCACTTCTGGAGGGAGTGCAGCGTCCCGCCGAGGGACGGCAGGCCGGGCATCAGGTGCGGGATCGTTGAGCTCGTCGCCGGCCAGATGAGCGGCGGCTGGGAGAACGTCGGAGGAGACGATCGCGAGGGCCAGCGCCCAGCAGGAGATGAAGGCGACGGTCAGGGCGGCCCTGCTGCGGATGACCGTCGTGCTCATCCGGCGCAACTGCCGGCGCGGTGCGGCCGACCCGGGGCCGACGCAGTAGAGCGCGACCGCGGCGCCCGCCGCCCAGCTGCCCGCGCCGGGCAGCGTCCCCGTCCGGGTGAAGACGACCGACGCCGCCGCGGCGAGCAGCGCGACGATGATCGCGAGCGGCGCGAGCAAGACCGTGGTGAGCGCCGCGCGGACGACGGTCCACGGGGCGGTCACGATCACGATCACGATGTCGCTTGGCCGCGCGCCGCGCAGGCTGCGCCGCTCGGCGAGGCCGGACTGCGCCCGGTCGGCCGCCCGCAGCAGGGTGATCACCGCGAGCGACAGCGCCGTGCCCGCCACCGGGAGCAGCACGCTGAGCGCGACCGCGGCGACCCCGGCCGCCAGGCTGAGCAGGCCGAGCCCTGGCGGCTGCCAGTCCGGCTGCCTTGGCGCGGCCGCGGGGGCCGCGGCCGGGGCTTGCGCCTGCCGCCGTGGCGGCGGCGACCGGGGGCGCGACGGGCGGCAGCAGGTCGGCCACGTCCCGCGCGGCCTCCGCGGGCGACCGGTACGCGACCCTGGCCGGCGGCGCGGCCAACGGCGCACGCGGGGCCACGGCGGCGGCGCGGCGGCAGCACGCGGGTCGACGGGCGGGTAGTCGGCGCGGGTCGCGGCCACCTCGGGCACGGCCATCCGCGTGCCGCCCCGCGGCATGCCGAGCTGTCCCGCCAGCCAGCGCGCGCTCGGCCGGGACTGCGGGTCGGTCGACAGCGCGGCGGTGACGAACGGCAGCAGCCGCGGCGGGATCCCGGCGACGTCCGGCTTCCCCTCAAGCACGCGGAAGAAGATCGTCTGGAAGGTGCCGGTGCCGAACGGCTGGCGGCCGGTGGCCGCGTACGCCACCGTGGCGCCCCAGGAGTGCACGTCCGACGCGCCGCTCGACGGCCGAGCCCTCGATGACCTCCGGCGCGAGGTACCCGGGGGTGCCCATGACCAGGCCGGTCTTCGTCAGCCTGGTCGAGTCGGGTATGTGCGCGATGCCGAAGTCGATGATCACCGGCTGCCCGGCGTCCAGCATCACGTTGCCCGGCTTGAGGTCGCGGTGCACCACCCCGGCCGCGTGGATCGCGGTGAGCGCCTCGGCCAGGCCCTCGGCGAGGGCGTCGAGCGCCATGCCGCGCAGCGGCCCGTCCTTGCGCACCGTGTCCTCGAGCGTCCGGCCGGGGACGTACCTGGTCACGATGTACGGCGCGGGGCCGTCCACGTCGGCGTCGAGCACCTCGGCCACGTAGCGGTTCCTGACCCGGCGCATGGTCTCGACCTCACGGGCGAGGCGCTGCCTGGCGTTGGGGTCCCCGGCCACGGCCGGCCCGAGTACCTTGATCGCGACCTGGCGCCTGTCCGCGTCCGTGCCAAGGTAGACAACGCCCATGCCGCCCTCGCCGATCTTCTCGATCACGCGGTAGGGGCCGATCTTGCGCGGGAGCGAATCCAGTGCTGGCATCGTCCTCTCAGGGTACGGCCCGTTTCCCGGATTTCTATAAAACCTTGATTACGAGCCCCCGTAGCGATGCGGGGTCCTGCCACCTGCGCGGGGACGGTCGCCCCGGCGGCCGCTACCCTGCCGCCAGGAGCCTACGAGCCGATGACCAGGCGGCGCAGGGCCTCCGCCGCCTGGGCGTTGGACTCGGCGTGGCTCATGAGGGCGCTGGCCAGCGCGGCGGCCCACTGCTGCAGCGGGACCGCCTGCCGTGACAGCACCACGCCGCGGACCTCGCGGCAGATCTCGGCGGCCGGCTGGCCGTTCTTCACGGCGAGCGTCATGACCTGGTCCCCGAGCTTCACCGCGACCTTGGAGACCTCGCCGGGGCGGCCGCGCATCCGGTCGGACATGGACCGCTCGCGCTCCACCGTCACGTAGCCCGGCGGCAGCGCCTCGCTCAGCGACTTGGTAAGGACGCTCGCGTACAGCGCGGCGTCGGCGCTGTCCAGCCGCAGCGCGGCCGTGACCATCTCAAGCGAGAGCGCGTCGTCATCGGAAGGCACCGTGTCGGCAGGAGGCTCAGTCACGCTTCGAGTATGTCACCCGTGGCAACCTACCTGCCCTCGAAGACGGCCTTCCCCGGGCCGTTCTCCATGAAGCTGCGCATGCCCGCCTTCTGGTCCTCGGTGGCGAACAGCGACGCGAAGTGCAGCCGCTCGATCTCGAGCCCGGTGGCCAGGTCGACCTCGAGGCCCTTGTTCACCGCCTGCTTGGCGGCGCGCAGCGCGAGTGCCGGGCCTGCCGCGTACTGGGCCGACCAGGTCCTTGCGCGGCCTGGTAGACCTCGGCGTCCGGCACGACCTTGTCGGCGAGCCCGATCGCCAGGGCCTCGGCCGCGGCCACGTGCCTGCCGGTGAAGATGAGGTCCTTCGCCTTCGCCGGGCCGATCAGCCGCGGCAGCCGCTGCGTGCCGCCCGCGCCCGGGATGACGCCGAGCAGGATCTCCGGCTGGCCGACCTTCGCGGACTCGCCGAGCACCCGGAAGTCGGCGCAGAGCGCGAGCTCGAGCCCGCCGCCGAGCGCGTAGCCGGTGACGGCCGCGACGACCGGCTTGGGGATGTCCGCGACGTCGTTGAACGCGGCCTGGAGCGCGGCCGCCCGCTCGGACATCTCCGCGGCCCCGAGCGGCGCCATCTCCTTGATGTCGGCCCCGGCGGCGAACACCCGCTCGCCGCCGTAGAGGATGACGGCGCGGACGGCGCTGTCCTCGGACACCTGCGCCGCCGCCGCCGCGATCTCCGCCTGGACCTGCGCGTTCAGCGCGTTCATCTTCGGCCGGTCCAGCCGGATCGTCGCGATCTGGTCCGCCACCTCAACCCGCACGAACTCGCCCACGCAGTCCACCTCCACGCCGAAACCACCCGCGTACCCGCGGCTCTTGCCCGGGAGACCCGCCCCGTGCCCGGGACGGTCCTAAGCTACAGGCCGCGATCGAGGTCGTCCTCGGGATCCGCGAGCTGCCGCGAGCGCCCGGCGACACGGGGCACTCGCGCCATCGCCGGCGCCGGTGAGAGCCACACCGGCATCCGGGACCGGGGTGACCGACGGCCGCAGGCCCGACGCAGCGCGGCAGGTCGCCAGTGCGGCGGAGCGGCCGCGGCGCCAGCAGCGGTGCCGAGTGGAGCGCGCCACGTGTGGCGTTAGGCCGGCCGTGGGGCCTGACGCCACATGCGGGGAGCGCGCGGGGCTCGCGGGCGGTCAGCGGCGGATGCGGGCGCAGGGGGCGGTGAAGTGGTGGCCGCCCCAGGCGTTGAGGGTGACGCCGCCTGCCGGATCCTCGGGTGCACGCGGTCACCAGGCTCTGCGCGTAGGGCAGCCAGTGGCCGCGCGTGCGAGCGCTGGCTGGCGTACCGGAAGTCGGTGACCCAGCCGAAGCCGAGCACGCCGACCAGGACACAGGCGGCTGACCAGCGGACGGGCATCCAGCGGTGCCAGGTCGCACTCGCCGCGCACGGCGCAGCACTGACGCGCCAAGGACACGAGGCGCCCGTCCCGAAGACAGAGTGCCGCGTACCAGTGGCAACGCCCGACCGAGACAGCATCCGCCCCAGAGACAGTGCCCGCCCGCGGGGCAGCGCTCGCCCGGGACAGCACCCGGCACCGCAGGACAGCACCGCGTCCCCGGTGACGCCCGAGCGCCCGGACAGCATCCGCTGCACCAGCAGCACGGTGCCCGCGCCTGCCGGTGGCACGCGCATCGCCCGACGCCGGCAGCGCAGCTCGTCCGCCGGCAGCCGGGACGCTCGTCCGCCGGACGTAGGAGTCCACGGCGACGATCCCGGTCGCGGCTATGAGCAGCACGGGCACGGTCGAGTAGCGGGCCGCCGCCATGAACGACGAAGTGGGCGGCTGGAAGATCATGTCCTGCGCGACGGTCGCCTCGAAGGCGGTCTGCGCGAAGCCGGCGAGCAGCGCGACCGCGGCGAACAGCCGGACCCGCCCGTCGCCGGTGACGAGGACCCAGCCGAGGGCCAGGGCGAGGACCGCGCCCACGATCACGGTGGCGCCGTTGTACCCGGCGAGCGACTGCAGCCAGACCGAAAGGTGCCAGCCGAGGGCGCGCAGTACGACGTTGTGGCAGTAGAACGCGATCGCCTGCCCCGGCGTGGACAGCGCGCCGAGCCGCTGCTTGTGCTGCGCGTAGCTGAGGACGACGACCGGCACCTGGAGCACCAGGCCGAGCAGCCAGCCGGCGGTGACCGCGTGCTCGCGTACCCGGGGCAGCGCGATCAGCCGGATGAGCAGCAGCGGCAAGTAGGTGAGCGCGATGATCTCCGATGAGCTCGCGTAGCAGGCGACGAGCGCGGCGGCCAGCATTCCCGGCCAGGACCTGGGCCGCCACAGGACCGCGAAGAAGAGCGCCGCTAGCGCGTACCAGGGGGAGTTCACCCCGCTGTCGATGATCTCGAGCGGCGCGATGGGCAGCAGCACGAGCGCCCCGCCGAGCAGGGCCCGCGCCCATGGCGCGCGGATGTACCCCTCGCTCGCGTAGTACAGGAACAGTCCGGTCGCCGCGCCGATCAGCGCCCCGGTGACCGCGTAGGCGGCCGACGCGTCCACGATCGGCACGAGCGAGGCGATGAGCTGCCCGATGAACCGCGGCCCGAGTTCCAGGTAGCCGCTGTAGGGCACGAGCAGGTGCCAGGGCCGGACCAGCCCGTCGACCAGGAACACGCCGTTGTCCTCGGCGTAGGTGACGTCCCAGGCCGGGATGCCGCCCACGCGCAGCAGCAAGGCCGCCGCCCCGGCGCATACCACCGCGACCTGGACCGCCACGCTGACCGCCCGCTGCGCCCGCGGGCGGCCGGCGTTCGGCCGCCTCGGGAAAAAGCGCGGCAAGCCGCGCGCGCCATTCGCCCGCGCCATCGCGGCGCTTCCATCCGAGGCCAGGGCCACGCGGCCCGGACTCAAGCAGCGTGGCATTATCCGCCATCGGTCATCCCCACCCAAAAGGTATTAACTGCGGCGCGGCACGGTCGAATACCGCAGAGAGGGGGATTGATTACGGTTGCGGAAAGCCTACACGGCTAAGCGGCGCCCTTTACCGCCATTAACGCTTTTCCTTTTTTTGCTTTTTCAGTGGAGTCTTGGCTAAGGGCACCATTTCGCCAGGGCCGGCCCGTCGGCTTACGGAGGCTCCGTCAGATAGTGGATCGTTGGGAGGGCTGGGTACCTCCCAGCGATCCACTATGACGTGCGCGCGGTGCCCGGCTGAGCGTGCCCGGGCTACCTGAGGTCGCCGGTGGACATGCCGGCGGGGCCGTCCGGGTAGGCGACCAGGCCCAGGTCGGCGCGGCTGGCCAGCAGCGGGTGGGACGGGAGGACCCGGACCGTGTAGCCGAACGGGCCGGGCTGGCCCAGTTCCACCGAGCCGGAGAACCTCGTGTGCGGGGCCTGCGCCGAGTCGTCGGCGGTGAGGGTCACGTAGCGACGGCTCGACCAGCTCGTCGTCGTCGCCCAGGCGGCCGTAGACCACCTCGACGCAGACGTCGTCGGCGGACAGGTCGCCGAGCGAGGTCGTGACCCGGACGTCGAGCACCGCGCCGAGGGACGGCTCGGCGCCGTCGGCCTCGACGTGCTCGATCCGCACCCCGGACCACGCCTGGCGGACGCGTGCCTTCCACGCGGCGAGGCCGCGGGCCGTCCCGTTGTCGTCCGCGGCCAGCGCCCGCGACGCCCGCGCGGCCGGCGCGTACAGCTTCGTCACGTAGTCGCCGACCATGCGGTCCGCCTGGACGAGCGGGCCGAGGCTGCGCAGCCCGTGCCTGAGCATCTCCACCCAGCCCTGCGGCACGCCGTCGGCGGCGGCGTCGTAGAACAGCGGCGCGACCGACTTGGCGATCAGCTCGTACAGCGCGGACGCCTCAAGCTCGTCCCGGCGGGACGGGTCCTCGACGCCGTCCGCCGTCGGGATCTCCCAGCCGTTGCCGCCGTCGTACCACTCGTCCCACCAGCCGTCCCGCACCGACAGGTTCAGGCCGCCGTTGAGCGCCACCTTCATGCCCGACGTGCCGCAGGCCTCAAGCGGGCGCAGCGGGTTGTTCAGCCAGACGTCGCAGCCCTGGACGAGGAAGCGGGCCATGGCCATGTCGTAGTCGGGCAGGAAGACGATCCTGCGCCGCACGGCCTCGGAGTCGGCGAACCTGACCATCTGCTGGATCAGCCGCTTGCCGCCCTCGTCCGCCGGGTGCGCCTTGCCCGCGATCACGATCTGGATGGGCCGGTCCGGGTCGAGCAGCAGCCCGGCCAGCCGCTGCGGGTCGTTCAGCATGAGCGTCAGCCGCTTGTAGGACGGCACCCGGCGAGCGAACCCGATCGTCAGCACGTTCTCGTCGAGCACGTCGTCGATCCAGGTCAGCTCGGCGCCGGACGCGCCGCGCTGCTGCCACGACTCGCGCAGCCGGCGCCTGGTCTCGGTGACGAGCCGGGCGCGCAGCTGGCGGCGGATCTCCCACAGCCGCTCCGCGTCGGTGGCCGCCGCGCTCTGCCGAGTCGCCGAGGTCCGAGACCTCGCGCGCGACCCAGGTGGGCGCGTGCACGCCGTTGGTGATCGAGCCGATCGGCACCTCGGCGGTGTCGAAGCCCGGCCACAGGCCCGCGAACATCTCCCTGCTGACCTGGCCGTGCAGCACGGACACGCCGTTGACCCGCTGCGCGAGCCGCATGCCCATGACGGCCATGTTGAACATGTGCGGGTCGCCGCCCGGGTAGGTCTCCGCGCCGAGCGCGAGCACCCGGTCGACCGGCAGCCCCGCGCCCGCGGCGTCGGCGGTGAAGTACCGCTCGATCAGCTCGCGCGGGAACCGGTCGATGCCCGCGGGCACCGGCGTGTGCGTGGTGAAGACGGTGCCCGCCCGTGGACAGCTCGAGCGCCTCGTCGAACGACAGCCCGGCCGCCACGTACTCCCTGATCCGCTCGAGGCCGAGGAAGCCGGCGTGCCCCTCGTTGGTGTGGAACACCTCGGGCTCGGGGTGGCCGGTGATCGCGCAGAAGGCGCGCACCGCGCGGACGCCGCCGATGCCGAGCAGCAGCTCCTGGCGGAGCCGGTGCTCGCTGCCGCCGCCGTACAGCCGGTCGGTGACCTCGTGCTGCGCGGGCTCGTTCTCCTCGACGTAGGAGTCGAGCATCAGCAGCGGCACCCGGCCCACCTGGGCCAGCCAGACCTGCGCGGTCAGCAGCTTGCCGTCGGGGAAGGGCACGGTGATCTTCACCGGGTCGCCGCCGGCGGTCCGGAGCAGGGTCAGCGGCAGCCCGTTCGGGTCGTCGGCCGGGTACCGCTCGGCCTGCCAGCCGTCGGCCGACAGCGACTGGGTGAAGTACCCGTGCCGGTACAGCAGGCCGACGCCGACGATCGGGACGCCGAGGTCGCTCGCGGACTTCAGGTGGTCGCCGGCCAGGATGCCGAGGCCGCCCGAGTACTGCGGGAGCACGGCGGTGATGCCGTACTCCGGCGAGAAGTAGGCGATCGCCCTCGGCAGCGACTCCGCCGTCGCCCGCTCCGCCGTTGCCGCCGGCGCTGGCCGACTGGTACCAGCGCGGCTCGTCCGGTGTAGCGCGCGCAGGTCGGCGACCGCCGCGTCCAGGCGGCGCAGGAAGTCCTCGTTGGCGGCGAGCGCGGCGAGCTGGGCCGGCCGCATCGAGCTGAGCATCGCCACCGGGTCTCCGCCGGAAGCGGCCCACCCAGCCGGGTCGATCGACTCGAAGAGCTCAACCGTCGGCGGGTGCCAGGACCAGCGGAGGTTCAGCATCAGGTCATGCAGCGGCGCGAGCGGCTGCGGCAGCGTTACGCGGACGGTGAAACGTCGGATCGCTCTCACGGGCAGTCATCATACGGGCCTCTAATTACACCAGGAGTGAAGAGCGGACATCCGGGTAGCAGGGTGACCGCGCGGTTCCTCCCGGGGGGACGGTCCCCGGTATCCCACGGAATGTCCGTCAGGGCGGGCCTGGTCGCACAGTCGCGATCGCGCGCGGGCCCGCCTCAGGCGGACGAAAAGCTGCAGGGTGCCTTCGTGGCGCCCGCCACCCCCAAGGGAAATCTATGAATCACAACTGGGTACGGTAACCGCGTGATCGGACGCATCCCCATCCTTGATGTCCAGCCCGTAGTGGAGTGCGGGCGCCGCCCTGCCAAGGCGGTCGCCGGCGAGACCTTCCAGGTCAGCGCGACCGTCATCAGTGGAGGGGCACGGCGTGCTCGGCGCTGCCGTGGTGCTGCGAGATCCGGCGGGCAAGAACGGCCCGCTGATCAGGATGCGGCCAGCTCGCGCCCGGGACGGACCGGTACGGGGCGGACGTGACCGTCACGAGCGAGGGCACCTGGCACTTCCACGTCGAGTCGTGGTCCGATCCGATCGCGCACTGGGACCACGACGCGGGCATCAAGATCCCGCGCGGCCAGGACGTCGAGCTCATGCTGGCCGAGGGGGCGCTGCTCTTCGAGCGGGCCGCGCGGGCGATCAGGCAGCCGCCGGGCGCCGCCCGCCCCGCGGCGGCGCGCACCGAGCTCAACGCGCTCGCCGCGCAAGCTCCGCGACCGGAGCCTGCCGCCCTGGGACCGGCTGGCCGCGGCGCGGACGCCGCGGGTCAAGGCGATCCTCGACGGACGTACCCGCTGCGCGACTTCGTGACCAGGTCCGGCCGGATGCCGGTGCTCGTCGAGCGGCTGCGCGCCCTCTACGGGTCCTGGTACGAGTTCTTCCCGCGCTCCGAGGGCGTCCAGTTCGACCCGATGGGCCGCAGGGAGCCGATCTCGGGAACGCTGCGCACCGCCGCGCGCCGCCTTGAGGCGATCGCCGACATGGGGTTCGACGTCGTCTACCTGCCGCCGGTGCACCCGATCGGCACCACCTTCCGCAAGGGGCGGAACAACACGCTCGAGGCACGCCCCGGTGACCCGGGCTCGCCGTGGGCGATCGGGGCGCCGGAGGGCGGGCACGACGCCATCCACCCGGACCTCGGCACGTTCGCCGACTTCGACGCGTTCGTCGCCCGGGCCAGGGAACTCGGCCTGGAGATAGCGATCGACCTGGCGCTGCAAGCCTCGCCCGACCACCCCTGGGTGAAGGAGCACCCGGAGTGGTTCACCACGCGCGCCGACGGGTCGATCGCGTACGCGGAGAACCCGCCGAAGAAGTACCAGGACATCTACCCGTTCAACTTCGACAACGACCCCGAGGGGATCTACGCGGAGGTCGAGCGGATCGTCCGGCTGTGGATGAGCCACGGCGTGCGCATCTTCCGGGTCGACAACCCGCACACCAAGCCGCTCAAGTTCTGGGAGCGGCTGCTCGCCGCCATCAGGCAGACCGACCCGGACGTGCTGTTCCTCGCCGAGGCGTTCACCCGCCCGGCGATGATGGCCACCCTCGCCAAGGTCGGCTTCCACCAGTCCTACACGTACTTCACCTGGCGCAACACCTCCGACGAGCTGACCGAGTACCTCAAGGAGCTGTCCGGTCCCGCGGCGGCCTACATGCGGCCCAACTTCTTCGCCAACACGCCGGACATCCTGCACGAGTACCTGCAGCACGGCGGGCCGGCCGCGTTCAAGATCCGGGCCGTGCTCGCATCAATGCTCAGCCCGAGCTGGGGTATCTACTCCGGCTATGAGCTATGCGAGAGCACCCCGCTGCGCCCGGGCAGCGAGGAGTACCTGGATTCGGAGAAGTACCAGTACCGGCCGCGCGACTGGGAGACCGCGGCAAGGGACGGACTGGGCATTAGCGGATATATCGCTGACCTTAACCGGATCCGACGGTCGCATGTGGCATTGCACTGGCTGCGTAATCTACGCTTTCATCACGTGGATCAGCCAGAGCTGATCTGCTTCTCCAAACGCCTCTACGGGGCCGGTACGATCTCGGAGAGATCCTCCGGGCAGGCAGGGCCGCGGGCGGGGGAACAGGGCGGGGACGCCGCAGACACCGTCCTAGTTGTTGTGAATCTTGACCCGCACCAGGCCAGGGAGGCCACGGTGTGGCTTGACATGCCTGAGCTGGGAATGGACTGGCACGAGGGGTTCACCGTAAAGGATGAACTCAGCGGCGAGATCTTCAGCTGGGGCCAAGCCAACTACGTGCGCCTGGACCCTGCCGTGCGACCAGCACACATCTTCACCGTTACGCGTGCCTAGGGCGGACCAAGTCCGATTAGCCTGGCATGCGCGGCGGTCGCGCACATCCAGGAGAGTCACGCCGTGTCAGAGCACGAGCCGGCTATCGATCTTCCAGTCAGCACCAGAAGCGGTCGCGGCACCGCCATTCGCCGCGCCGCCGGGTGAACGGGTACCCGACTTCACCCTTGACCGTCCCCGTGACCCCGAGTGGTACAAGCGGGCGGTCTTCTACGAGGTGCTTATCCGCGGCTTCCAGGACGCCAACGGCGACGGCACCGGCGACATCAAGGGACTCACGTCGCGGCTGGACTACCTCCAGTGGCTGGGGATCGACTGCATCTGGCTGCTGCCGATCTACGAGTCGCCGCTTCGCGACGGCGGCTACGACATCGCGGACTACCTGCGGATCCTGCCCGAGTACGGCAACATCGCCGACTTCGTCGAGCTGATCGAGCAGGCGCACAAGCGCGGCATCCGGATCATCGCCGACCTGGTCATGAACCACACCAGCGACGCCCACCCGTGGTTCCAGGCGAGCCGCAGCGACCCGGACGGGCCCTTCGGCGACTTCTACGTCTGGTCCGACAACCCGGACAAGTACGCCGACGCGCGGATCATCTTCGTCGACACCGAGACCTCGAACTGGACGTTCGACCCGGTGCGCGGCCAGTACTTCTGGCACCGGTTCTTCTCGCACCAGCCGGACCTGAACTTCGAGAACCCCAAGGTCCAGGACGCGATGATCGAGGTGCTGAAGTTCTGGCTCGACCTCGGCATCGACGGCTTCCGCCTCGACGCGGTGCCCTACCTGTACGAGCGCGAGGGCACCAACTGCGAGAACCTCAAGGAGACGCACGAGTACCTCAAGCGCGATCCGCACCGAGATCGACGCCGCCTACCCGGACCGCGTGCTGCTCGCCGAGGCCAACCAGTGGCCCGCCGACGTGGTGGAGTACTTCGGCGACGAGGAGACCGGCGGCAACGAGTGCCACATGGCCTTCCACTTCCCGCTGATGCCCCGCATCTACATGGCCGTCCGCCGGGAGCAGCGCTACCCGATCTCGGAGATCCTGGCCCAGACGCCGAAGATCCCGGCCGGCTGCCAGTGGGGCATCTTCCTGCGCAACCACGACGAGCTCACGCTCGAGATGGTCACCGACGAAGAGCGCGACTACATGTACAAGGAGTACGCCAAGGACCCCCGGATGAAGGCCAACATCGGCATCCGGCGGCGGCTCGCCACGCTCCTCGACAACGACCGCAACCAGCTTGAGCTGTTCACCGCCCTGCTGCTGTCGCTGCCCGGCTCGCCCGTCATGTACTACGGCGACGAGATCGGCATGGGCGACAACATCTGGCTCGGCGACCGGGACGGCGTGCGCACCCCGATGCAGTGGACGCCGGACCGCAACGGCGGCTTCTCCACCAGCGACCCGCAGCGGCTGTACCTGCCGCCGGTCATGGACCCCATCTACGGCTACCAGTCGCTCAACGTCGAGGCCCAGCAGCGTCACCCGCAGTCACTGCTGCACTGGACCCGGCGGATGATCGAGATCAGGAAGCGGCACCCGGTCTTCGGCCTCGGCGCGTACGAGGAACTCACCAGCAGCAACCCGAGCGTGCTGGCGTTCGTCCGCGAGTACGACGCGGCGGGAACCCTGGCCGCGCAGCGGGCTCGAGAGCGAACACGGGACCCCCGTGGAGCACGACGCTACGGACCGGATACTCTGTGTTAACAATCTGTCACGGTTTCCTCAGCCGGTCGAGCTTGACCTGCGCAGGTTCATGGGCGTAACGCCGGTTGAGTGCATGGGCGGCGTCACCTTCCCGCCGATCGGGGAACTGCCGTACCTGCTGACCCTGCCCGGACATGGCTTCTACTGGTTTCAGCTCCCTCCTGCGAGGGAGGAACATGACCGATGAGCCGTTTGTGTTCTAAGAACCTCGTTCTTTCCGATGGTGCCGCCCCGGCGGAACCTAGAGGATATAAGGGCGAAAGGAACAAGGCTCTTTTGCGGAGGCGCTGCGGGGGCTTCGGGGCGGGCGCCTCCCCGGGGACGACTGTAAGGACAGGATGCGAGGCCGATGGCGATCGAGGACGCACTAGCGACGTGGCTCGGCAACCAGCGCTGGTTCGCCGGCAAGGGGCAAGAGCTGCGCGATCTCGCGATCGTCGCGGACACCGAGCTCGTCGCCGGCGATCCTGAGCTGCGGCACCTGATCGTCGCGGTCTCCCACGGCACCGCCGTCGACTACTACCAGGTGCTCGTCGGCCTGCGGCGGCGGCTCCCGGCCCGGCTCAAGCACGCCAGGATCGGCCCGTCGGGCGACGGGCGGCAGGCCTACGACGCGCTGCACGACGCCGACCTGACCAAGCCGCTGCTCGCCGGCATCGCGGCCGACGCCGAGATCGGCTCGCTGCGGATGCGCGCGATCCCCGGGGCGCGGTTCGACACCGGCCTCGACAGCCTCGTGCTCGGCAGCGAGCAGAGCAACACGAGCCTCGTCTACGGCGAGCGAGTCCATCCTCAAGGTGTTCCGCAGGCTCTCTCCAGGCCCCAACCCGGACCTGGAGGTGACCACCGCGCTCGCCAGGCTCGGCTCGCCTCAGGTGGCCGAGCCGCTCGGCTGGATCGAGACCAGGCTGGAGGGCGTGCCCACCAGCCTGGCGATCCTGTCCAGGTACCTGCGGCTGGCCACCGACGGCTGGACGCTCGCCGCGACCAGCGTGCGGGACCTGTACGCGGCCGTCGAGGACGCGACCGCCAACGACACGGGCGGCAGCCAGGACGCCCGGGTCCGCCGACGCCACCTCGTCCCCCGGGGGGTCGTCCCCCCGGGAGACAACCGCGGTGCGCGCGGCCGACGCCGGCGGCGACTTCGCCGGGGAATCCCGCAGGCTCGGCATCGCCACCGCCCAGGTGCACGCCGACCTGGCCGCCGCGTTCGGCACCGACGCAGCTCGGCACCGACGCGGTCGGCGAGCTCACCGAGCGGATGTACCGCAAGCTCGACCTGGCGGTGGCCGCGGTGCCCGAGCTCGCCAAGCACGTCGACATGATCAGCGACGCCTACTCCGAGCTCGCCAAGCTCAGCGGGCCCTTCCCGGTGCAGCGCGTGCACGGCGACTACCACCTGGGCCAGGTGCTGCGCACCGAGACCGGCTGGGTGGTGCTCGACTTCGAAGGCGAGCCCGCCACCCCGCTCGCGCAGCGCCGCGCCCGGTCATCCCCGCTGCGCGACGTCGCGGGGATGCTCCGCTCCTTCGACTACGCGGCCCGCCACCAGCTCATCGGCCATCCCGGCCAGGCCGCGCTCAGCGACGCCGCGCGCGACTGGGTGCGCAGGAACGCCAGCGCGTTCTGCGTCGGGTACGCCGAGGCCGGCGGGCTCGACCCGGTGGCCAACCAGGTCCTGCTGCGCGCCTTGCAGCTGGACAAGGCAGTTTACGAAGTGCTGTACGAGGCCAGGCACCGTCCGTCCTGGCTACCCATCCCGCTTGACTCACTGGCAGAGTTCTAACGTGCTATCGAAGAACGAGACGATCTCCCTCGGCGAGATCGAGCGACTTGTCGCGGGCCAGCACCATGACCCGCACTCAGTGCTCGGCGCGCACCCCGTGCCGGGCGAAGGCCCCGTGGTGGAAGCACGATCAGGGCCCTGCGCCCGCTCGCCACCTCCGTCACGGCAGTGCTGCCCGATGGCAGCAGGCACCCGATGACGCACCGCCACCTGGGCGTGTTCGAGGTGACGGTGCCAGGGGAAGCCGAATCCGTTCGGGATTACCGGCTTGAAGTCGCTTACGTCAACGGCGACCCGCAGCTGCAGGACGACCCTTACCGGTCACCTGCCGACGCTCGGCGAGCTCGACCTGTACCTGATCGGCGAGGGGCGGCACGAGCAGCTGTGGCGCGCGCTCGGCGCGCGGCCCATGGCGGTCGGCGAGGGCGAGACGGGCACCGCGTTCGCCGTCTGGGCGCCGAACGCGCGCGGCGTCCGGCTCGTCGGCGACTTCAACTTCTGGGACGGGCGGGCGCACCCCATGCGGTCGCTCGGCGGCGCCGGGGTCTGGGAGCTGTTCGTGCCCGGGCGTCGCGCCGGGCACCAGGTACAAGTTCTCCATCTGCGGGCCCGACGGAGCCTGGCGGGACAAGGCCGACCCGATGGCCGCCTACGCCGAGACTCCCCCGGCCACCGCGTCGGTCGTCTACCAGTCGGACTACGCGTGGGGCGACGCGGACTGGCTGGCGGAGCGCGCCGGGCGGCAGCCGCTGTCCAGCCCGATGTCCGTCTACGAGGTGCACCTCGGGTCGTGGCGGCCCGGGCTGTCCTACCGTGACCTCGCCGCCGAGCTCGCCGCGTACGTGACCGACCTGGGGTTCACGCACGTGGAGTTCCTGCCGGTCGCCGAGCACCCCTTCGGCGGGTCGTGGGGGTACCAGGTCACCTCCTACTACGCGCCGACCTCACGGTTCGGCGCCCCGGACGACTTCCGGTTCCTCGTCGACACGCTGCACCAGGCGGGCATCGGCGTCATCGTCGACTGGGTGCCCGCGCACTTCCCGCGCGACTCCTGGGCGCTCGCCGAGTTCGACGGCACCCACCTGTACGAGCACGCCGACCCCCGGCTCGGGACGCAGCCGGACTGGGGCACGCTCGTGTTCAACTTCGGCCGCTCGGAGGTGCGGAACTTCCTCGTCGCCAACGCCATCTACTGGCTTGAGGAGTTCCACATCGACGGGCTGCGGGTCGACGCGGTCGCGTCGATGCTGTACCTGGACTACTCGCGGCGCGACGGCGAGTGGACGCCCAACATCCACGGCGGCCGGGAGAACCTGGAGGCGATCTCGTTCCTCCAGGAGGTCAACGCCACCTGCTACAAGCGGGTGCCGGGGATCATGATGATCGCCGAGGAGTCGACGGCCTGGCCCGGCGTCTCGCGGCCGGTGCACCTGGGCGGGCTCGGCTTCGGGTTCAAGTGGAACATGGGCTGGATGAACGACACGCTCGAGTACATGAAGCTCGACCCGATCTACCGGCAGTACCACCACAACGAGATCACGTTCTCCATGGTGTACGCGTTCACCGAGAACTTCGTGCTGCCGCTGTCGCACGACGAGGTCGTGCACGGCAAGGGCTCGCTGCTGCGCAAGATGCCGGGCGACGAGTGGCGCCAGTTCGCCGGGCTGCGCGCGCTGTTCGGCTACATGTGGGCGCACCCGGGCAAGCAGCTGCTCTTCATGGGGTCGGAGTTCGGGCAGGGCGACGAGTGGTCGGAGACCAACGGCCTGGACTGGTGGCTGCTCCAGTTCGACTACCACTCGGGCGTGCAGCGGCTCGTGCGCGACCTCAACGCGGCCTACCGGGCGGCGCCCGCGCTCTGGTCCCAGGACACGGTGCCCGACGGGTTCTCCTGGATCGACTCCAACGACGCGCACGGCAACGTCGTGTCGTTCCTGCGCTTCGGCGCGCAGGAGTACGGCGTGCCCGTCCTCGCCTGCGTCGCGAACTTCTCCTCGATGCCGCACTCCGACTACCGGGTGGGGCTGCCGCTCGCCGGCCGCTGGCGCGAGGTGCTCAACACCGACGCGGCCAGCTACGGCGGCAGCGGCATGGGCAACCTGGGCACCGTGCACGCGATCCCCAAGCCGTGGCACGGCCGGCCCGCGTCGGCGTCGATCGTGCTGCCGCCGCTGTCGGTTCTCTGGCTGACCCCGGAGGTCTAGCGGCGACGCCGGCGCGCGGTCTAGGCGACGCGGCGCGGCGCCCGCTCACCGTCGGCGATGGCGGGCAGGACCGTGGTGAGCGCGGCGCTCGCCCTGGCGGCGGCCTGCGCGGTCGTTGTGCTCCCGCTCGGCCTGCGCCGCCACGGCGGCGAGCCGGGCGGCGACGGCCTGGCGTTTCCTGGCTCTCCGCCTGGCCGTGACGAGGTAGGCCGCCAGGCAGGACAGGCCAAGGAGCAGGAGCGCGGCGAGCACCAGTATCACGTACATACGCATCAGGTTCCGGTCGATGGCGAACAGGAGACCCACATCAGTGCAATCGGCCATCTCCCGGGGAGACGACCCGCTTACCTCCCGAAGCCTGTTCGATGAAACGTAATTACGTCGAACAGGGAGCGAGAGGGATTAACTTCGATATTACCTGGTTACAGGAGCCTCAAGAGCCACCCGGGGCCGACAACGGACGCGTTCAGCTCCTCACAGCGCTGCCGTAGCTCCCGGTCCGCGGTCACCACCAGGCAACTCTCGTCCTGGGCGACCGTCTCGGCGACCGCGCCGACGATCGCGTCATCTCCCGAGCCCGGCGCGGAAACGATCCGTACCGGCGACGTCCCGCCCGCCGCCGGCGCCTCGTCCGCCGGCTGCGGCACCCAGTCCCCCGGCGGCGCGGTGCCCTCCTCGAGCGAGGTCTCGTTCTCGAGCAGCGCCACGGCCTCCCTGGCGCGCCCCTCCAGGACAAGCACCCAGGCGCCCGCCGTCTCGTCACCGCGCTGGGCCAGCGCGATCACCTCCCGGCACAGCCGCAGCGCGGCACCCGCCCGGTCCCGCCACCAGCCGTCGGCCCGGGCGCCCATGACGTTGGCCACGTCGACCACGACGACGGACGCGGTACTAGCGATGGGGTCACCACCTTACGTTCGGAAGACTCGTTTGATCTTCTTCCCCACGTAAGCTAGCCGCATGGCAGACGCGAGGCTTGCCGCATCGCTCATTCGCATGCGGCAGCGCAGGACGGGCCCGCTCATCCTCGAGCTTGACCTGACGGACGGCATCGCCGAGGGCCCGCCGGCCGACCCGGTGACCGCGCTGCTCACCATGCGCAGGACGCGACTGCAAGACCTGCTCGACGGCCTGCGGCGGGCGGCCGCCGACGACCGGGTGCGGGTCCTCGTGGTCAAGGTCGGCGGGTCGAGGATCGGGCTGGCCAAGGTCCAGGAGCTGCGCGCCGCCATCGGCGACTTCCGGCGGTCGGGCAAGCTGGCGGTGGCGTGGGCCGAGTCGTTCGGCGACTTCGTCCGCGGCAACGTGCCCTACTACCTGGCCACCGGCTTCGACCGGATCTACCTCCAGCCGTCCGGCACCCTCGGGCTCACCGGCGTCGCCGTCGAGCAGGTGTTCCTGCACGGCGCGCTGGAGAAGCTCGGCATCGACTTCGAGAGCGCGAAGCGGTACGAGTACAAGTCCGCCCCCGACCAGCTGACCGAGTCCGGGTTCACCGGCCCGGCCCGCGAGGCCGCCGCCCGGCTGGCCGAGTCGGTGACCGAGCAGCTCGCCGGGGCGGTCGCCGCGGGCCGCGGGCTGTCGGTCGAGCAGGTCACGTCGCTGCTCAGCCGCGGGCCGTTCCTGGCGCCGCAGGCGCTCGCCGAGGGCCTCGTCGACGGGCTGATGTACCGGGACGAGGTGTACGACCAGGTCCGCAAGGAGGCCGGCCCGGACGCGACGCTGCTCTACCTGCAGCGGTACCAGCGCACGCAGTCGCTGAGCGACCTGCCGCGGCGGCTGGGCAGCAGCGTCCAGGGCATCGCGCCCGGCCAGCATGAGCGGTTCGTCGCGACGATCTACGCGCACGGCGCCATCAGGCACGGCCGCAGCGGCCGCGGCGGCCCGGGCGGCGGCGGGATGGGCTCGGACACGGTGGCGGCGGCGCTGCGGGCGGCGGCGGCCGACGAGGGCGCGCGCGCCGTCGTGCTGCGGGTCAACAGCCCCGGCGGCTCGTACACGGCGTCCGACGTGATCTGGCGCGAGGTGGTCAGGCTGCGGGCCGCGGGCAAGCCCGTCGTCGTCTCGATGGGGGACGTCGCGGCGTCCGGCGGCTACTTCATCTCCGCGCCCGCGGACGTGATCGTGGTGCAGCCGGGGACGATCACCGGGTCCATCGGGGTCTTCATGGGCAAGCCGGTGCTGCGGGAGCTGTTCGGGCGGGCCGGGGTGACGACCGACTCCGATCACGGACGCGGCGGGCGCCGCGAGCGCGACGATGTTCTCCTCGTCCCGGCCGTTCTCCGAGGCCGAGTGGGCGCGGATCAACGAGTGGCTCGACGCGGTTTACGCGGACTTTACGGAAAAGGTGGCATCCGGGCGGCGGCTGCCCGCCGAGCGGGTGCACGAGCTGGCCCGCGGCCGGGTCTGGACCGGCGCCGACGCGATCGCCAACGGGCTCGCCGACGAGGCCGGCGGCCTGCGCGAGGCGATCGCGATCGCCCGCAAGCGCGCCGGGCTGCCCGCCGACGCGCCGGTGCGGGTCTACCCGCGGCTCGGCCCGCTCGACCAGCTGAGGCCCGCCGAGTCGAGCGAGGCCGAGGCCCGCGGCGCGCGCCCAACTCGGTGGGCGCGGGCGCGCTCGCCGCGCTGTTCGCCGACGGCTGGGGCCCGGCCTGGCGGTTCGCCGCGGCCGCCGGGCTCCCGCCGTACGGCCCGCTCACCCTCCCCGGCGGATGGAGAATCAGTTAGCTACCGAACGGATTCGGGTGACTGTCAACGGCAACGACCTCCCAGCCGCGCTGTCGGCGTGGGCGGCGGGGGTCACCCTCGTCACGATCGCCGATGACCGCGACGACATCGGCACGACCGTCAGCGCGTTCATTCCGGTGTCGCTGGACCCGCCGCTCGTGGCCGTGTCGCTGATCGCGGGCTCCTACCCGGCCGAGGTGCTGAGCCGTCCCGTCGTTCCCCGCGCAGCGGTTCGCGGTCACGCTGCTGTCGTCGGCGCAGAAGGTGCTGGCCGGCCAGTTCGCGGCGGAGGGCCGGCCGAGCGCGCGGCTGATCCTGGACGCCGTGCCGCACGTGCGGGGCACGTTGTCGGGGGCGCTCATCCCGTCCGGCGGCCTGGCCGCCCTGGAGTGCTCGGTCGCCCGCCGCGTCCCGGCCGGCGACCACCTCCTGGTGATCTCCGCGGTCGAGGACGTGGCCTACGTGGCCGAGGCCGGCGACCCGCTGGTCCGCTTCCGCGGCCGCTATCCCGGTGCTGTAGGCGCGCGGCCGGGCAGCGTGGCCGACAGCGCGCGTGCCGGACTGGTAGACCGCGTGGGTCAGCGGGACGCCGGGGCGGTAGGCGAGGTGGGCGTGCGACGGGGCGTCCAGGATGATCAGGTCGGCGCGCGCGCCGGGGGCCAGGTAGCCGACGTCGGTGCGGCGCAGCGCGCGGGCGCCGCCCGCCGTCGCCGACCAGACCGCCTCCTCCGTCGTCATCCGCATGTCGCGGACCGCGAGGGCGACGCAGAACGGCATCGACGTCGTGTAGGACGTGCCGGGATTGCAGTCGGTCGCCAGGGCGACCGTCGCGCCGGCGTCGAGCAGGCGGCGGGCATCCGGGTAGGGCTGCCTGGTGCTGAACTCCGCGCCTGGCAGCAGGGTGGCGACGGTGCCCGACGACGCGAGGGCGGCCACGTCGGCGTCGGTGAGGAACGTGCAGTGGTCGGCGGAGGCGGCGCCAAGCTCGACGGCCAGCCGGATGCCGGGGCCCGGGCCGAGCTGGCTCGCGTGGATCCGCGGCAGCAGGCCGCGGGCCATGCCCGCGGTGAGCACCGCGCGCGCCTCGTCCTCGCCGAACGCGCCGCGCTCGCAGAACACGTCGACCCAGCGGCAGTGCGGCGCGCACGCGGCCAGCATCGGCCCGCACACCAGGTCGACGTAGCCGGCCGGGTCGGCGGCGAACTCGGCGGGCACCACGTGCGCGCCCAGGTAGGTGACCTCGGCGGTGACCTCGGCGGCCAGCGCCACGCAGCGGGCCTCGTCGTCCGTCGTGAGCCCGTAGCCGGACTTGCACTCGAACGTCGTCGTGCCCTGCCTGAGCATCTCCCCGGCGAGCCGGCGCAGGCCGGCGCGCAGCTCGGCATCGGTCGCGGCGCGCGTCGCGGCGACCGTCGTCGCGGATGCCGCCGGCCTGGTACGGGCGGCCCGCCATCCGCGCCGCGAACTCGGCGGACCGCTCCCCCGCGAACACCAGGTGCGCGTGCGAGTCGACGAACCCGGGCAGCACCGCGCGGCCCGGCCGCGTCAAGGAACGTCGTCGGCGGCGGGCGCCTGGCGCGGCCGGCCCGGTCCACGCGATGCGGTCGCCCTCGATGACCAGGGCCGCGTCGCTGATCGCGGCGAACCGGCCGGGCCCGCGGCCCGCTGTCCGTCGGGAGCGTTGGTGACGAGCTCGCCGATCCTGGTGATCAGCAAGGAACGGGCCATCCGCGCCGCCCGCTAGGTGAGCACCGCGCCGATGGCGGCGGCGAGCTCACCGGGCACGTCATCGACCAGCAGGTGGCGCCCGTCGCGGACCACGTCCACGCCCGACGCCACCACGTGCCTGACGTCCGCCGCGGTGCCCGCCGCGAACACCGCGGCGAGCGGGTCGCTCCCGCCGCCGGCCAGCCGGGGCGAGTCCAGGGACAGCGTCACGAGGTCAGCGTACGCGCCAGGCACGATCTCCCCCGCGTCGGGCCAGCCGAGGCAGGCGTGCCCGGCCGCCGTCGCCGCCGTCGCCAGGTCGGCGGCGCTGAAGTGGCCGCGCCGCCTGGTCACCAGGCGCTGCGACAGCTCCAGCCAGCGGGCCTCCTCGAAGAGGTCGATGACGCTGTGCCCGTCGCTGCCGAGCGCGAGCGGCGAGCCCGGCGGCGGCGAGCGCCGGGGCGGGGCCGACGCCGTCGGCGAGGTCGGCCTCGGTGAGCGGGCACATGCACACCGTGGACAGCGAGCCGCCGAGCAGCTCGACGTCGCGCTCGGTCAGGTGCGTGGCGTGCACCAGCGTCGTGCGCGGCCCGAGCGCCCCCGCGTCGTACAGGACCTCGGCGGGCGTGCGGCCGAAGGCGGCCCGGCACTCGGCGTTCTCCAGCGGCTGCTCCGACAGGTGCGCGTGCACGGGGGCGCCGTGCGCGTGCGACCACGCCATGATCTCCGGCACCTGGTCCGGGGCGACCGCGCGCACCGAGTGGATGGCGGCGCCGAGGCGGGCGTGCGGAGCCGCCATGCCGAGCGAGTCGCAGCCGAAGCCGGAGACCCGCTCCGCCCAGGCCGCCGCGGAGCCGTCGCCGAAGCGCAGCTGCACGCCGGTCAGCGGCACCGGGTCGCCGCCCGGGGCGAAGCCGCCGGCCAGGTAGCAGGTGTCGAGCAGGGTGATCCGCACGCCCGCGGCAGCGGCGGCGCGGATCAGGCGCAGGCCGAACTCGTTCGGATCGCGGTACCGTCTTCCCGCCCGCGGCGTGGTGCAGGTAGTGGAACTCCCCGACGCAGGTGACCCCGGCCAGCGCCATCTCGGCGTAGACGGCGCGGGCGAGGGCGAAGTAGCTGCTCCGGGTCGAGCCGCTCCGCGACCGCGTACATGCGCTCGCGCCAGGTCCAGAACGTGTCGCCTGGCCGCCGCCGCCGGCCAGCCGCCGCGCAGCGCGCGGTGGAACGCGTGCGAGTGCGCGTTCGCCAGGCCGGGCAGCGTCAGGCCGGGCAGCCGCACCGTGCCCGGCGGGACGCTGGCGGCGGGAGTGCCCGGGAGTGACGGCGGTGAACCGCGCGCCGTGCGCCTCGATCAGCACGTCCTTGGCCAGCGGCAGCGGTGGCCGCGGTCCCGCCCGACGGCCCGGCGCTGACGCGCGCGAGCCAGGCGAGCTCGGCGTGCCAGCGGCGCTGGGCGCGGGGCTCGCCTCGGCTGGTCGTCACAGGCACATCATGCCCAGGCCGCGTGCCTGGGAACTCACGCCGTGCGCCTCCTTAGAATGTCCGGGTGTCAACCTCTGAGAAGGACCACGCCGAGCACCGCCACACTCCCGAGCACCGGGACGTGTCGGGCGGGTGGCTGCGGCCGGCCGTCTTCGGGGCGATGGACGGGCTGGTCACCAACGTCTCGCTGATCGCCGGCGTCGGCGGTGGCGGCGGCTCGCAGCACGCGATCCTGCTCACCGGGCTCGCGGGGCTCGCGGCCGGGCGCCTTCTCGATGGCCGCCGGGGAGTTCGTCTCCGTCTCCTCGCAGAACGAGCTGGTCCAGGCCGAGGTGGACAAGGAGCGGCACGAGCTCACCCACAACGCCGCCGCCGAGCAGATCGAGCTCGTGGGCATGCTGCGCCGCCGCGGCATCTCGGCGGCCACCGCCCGGCTGGCCGCCGCGGAGATCTCCGCGCACCCGGAGCAAGGCGCTCGCCGTCCACGCCATCGAGGAACTCGGCGTCAACCCGGCCGAGCTGCCCTCGCCCTACGTGGCCGCCGGCGGCGTCGCTCGTCTCGTTCGCGGTCGGCGCGATCATCCCGCTGCTGCCCTACGCTGCTCGGGTTCGACGCGCTCTGGGTCGCCCTCGGCCTGTCCGCGCTCGCCGCGATCGTCGGCGGCGGCCTGGTGGCGCGGCTCACCGACCGGCCGTTCTGGCGCGGCGCGCTGCGGCAGCTGGTGCTCGGCGCGCTCGCCGCGGGCATCACGTACCTGATCGGCCTCGCCGTCGGCGGCATGGCGACAGGCTGACACAGCGCGCCGCCGCCTACCGCTTGGTAAGGTGCCCCGTGGCCTCAGTGAACCGTCCGCTGCGCATAGCGCTGCTGTCGTACCGCAGCAAACCGCACTCCGGCGGGCAGGGCGTCTACGTGCGCCACCTGAGCAGGGAGCTCGCCGCGCGCGGGCACCACGTCGAGGTGTTCTCCGGCCAGCCCTACCCGGAGCTCGACGACGAACGGCCCGGTGCTGCGCGAGGTGCCGAGCCTCGACCTCTACCGGGACGATGACCCGTTCCGCACGCCGGGCCGCGGCGAGCTGCGGGACTGGGCGGACGCGCTCGAGGTGGCGATGATGTGGGGCGGGGCGTTCCCCGAGCCGCTGACGTTCAGCCTGCGGGCGCTGCGGGCGCTGCGGGCCCGGCCCGGGGACTTCGACATCGTGCACGACAACCAGGGGCTCGGCTACGGCATGCTCGGCGTGCGGCGGCTCGGCGTCCCGCTGGTGACGTCGATCCACCACCCGATCACGGTGGACAGGCGGCTCGACCTGGCCGGGCGGGGCCTGGCTGGAGCGGCTGAACAAGGGCCGCTGGTACGGGTTCGTGCGGATGCAGGGGCGGGTGGCGCGGCGCGCGGGGCCGCTGATCACGGTGTCGTCCTCGTCTAAGGACGACATATGCCGCGATTTCCGGGTAAATCCCGGAAAAGTGCACATCATCCCGCTCGGCGTCGACACGCGGCTCTTCCGCCCGCGCCCGGAGCAGCCGCGCGTCCCCGGCCGGATCGTGACCGTGACCAGCGCCGACTCGCCGCTCAAGGGGCTGCCCACGCTGCTGCGCGCGGTCGCCAAGCTGGCCACCGAGCGCGACGCGCACCTCGTCGTCATCGGCACGCCGTCCGCCGCCACCAGGCAGCAGGTCGCGCAGCTGGCCCTCGGCGACCGGGTCACGTTCGCCAGCGGCCTGCCGGACGCGGAGTACGCGCGGGTCCTCGCCTCCGCCGAGGTGGCGGTGGTCCCGTCGATGTACGAGGGGTTCTCGCTGCCCGCGGTGGAGCACATGGCGTCGGGCACGCCGCTGATCGCCAGCCGGGCCGGCGCGCTGCCCGAGGTCACCGGGGACGCCGCGCTGCTGGTGCCGCCGGGCGACGCCGAGGAACTGTCCGCCGCGCTCGGCGGCCTGCTCGACGACGCAGCCGGCCCGCGCGCGGCTGGCGGCGCGCGGCCTGGCGCGGGTGCGCGAGCGGTTCGCCTGGCCCGCGGTCGCCGCCGCGACCGAGGCGCTGTACCGGAAGGTGATCAACGGGGAGCCCGGTTGCTGACCGTCGATTTCGCGAAATTTCCCATCAATCCAGGCGACCGCGTCCTCGACCTCGGCTGCGGCGCCGGACGGCACGCCTTCGAGGCCTACCGCCGCGGCGCCCGCGTCGTGGCGGCCGACCTCGACCTGAAGGAACTCTCCCCGGTCGGCGGCATGTTCGCCGCCATGCGCGCCGAGGGCGAGGCCGCTCCCCCGGCGGCGGCCACGGCGCTGTCCGCGGACGCGACGCGCCTGCCGTTCCCCGACGGCTCGTTCGACGCGGTCATCGCCGCGGAGATCCTCGAGCACATCCCGGACGACGCCGCCGCCATGGCGGAGATCGCCCGCGTGCTGCGCCCCGGCGGGACCGTCGCGGTCACGGTGCCCGCCTGGCTGCCCGAGCGGATCTGCTGGGCGCTGTCCAGCGAGTACCACGAGGTCCCCGGCGGCCACGTGCGCATCTTCACCCGCGCCGAGCTCACCGCCAAGCTGACCGCGGCCGGCCTGACGCCCACCGGCGGCCACCACGCGCACGGCCTGCACTCCGCCTACTGGTGGCTCAAGTGCGCGGTCGGCGTGCACGACGACGCGCACCCCGCCGTGCGGGCCTACCACCGGCTGCTCGTCTGGGACATCATGCGCAAGCCCGCCCTCACCCGGCTGTCGGAGGCCGCGCTCAACCCGCTCATCGGCAAGAGCCTCGTCATCTACGCGAGAAAGGTCAACACCGCAAGACCGATCAGCCCGAACGGGTTCCGTGCTCCACGCGACCGCGCGCCGTCCCCTCGCCCAGGCGAAGCGGACGGCCAGACCCGGCAGGCGCGAAGTCCGTTCCCAGGAGAGGCAGCGATGCGCCGGCTAAGCCCGCCCCGGCAGCCCGAAGCCGCCCGCCGACGTCCTGCAGACCGCCCGCTCGATCGCCGCGGCGCAGCGGCCCGACGGCGCGATCCCCTGGCCGGACGGTCACGTGGACCCGTGGGACCACGTGGAGTGCGCGATGGCGCTGAGCGCCTGCGGGCTCGCCGTCCCGGCCCGGCTCGCCTACAAGTGGCTGCGCGACACCCAGCGCCCGGACGGCTCGTGGCCGCGGACGACCGGCGGCCCCGGACGCGGCCGCCGCCCGAGACGGTCACCGACCACGCCGCGGAGAGCCACCACGCCGCCTACGTCGCGGTCGGCACCTGGCACGAGTACCTGGTCACCGGCGACCAGCGAAGTTCACCGAGCGGATGTGGCCAACGGTGCGCGCCGCGATCGGCTGGGTGCTCGACCTGCAGGTGCCGCGCGGCGAGGTGGCGTGGGAGCGGGACGCGGCCGGCGCGAGCCGGCGAGTTCGCGCTGCTGTCCGGCTGCTCGAGCATCCTGCAGGGGCTGCGCTGCGCGATCTCGCTCGCCGAGCTGGCCGGCGAGCCGCAGCCGGACTGGGAACTGGCCGCCGTCCAGCTCGGCCACGTGATCGCCTGCCACCCGGAGGCGTTCGCGGACAAGAGCCGGTTCGCGATGGACTGGTACTACCCCGTGCTCGGCGGCGCGCTGCGCGGCGCCGCGGCCGCCGAGCGGCTCGCGCGCGGCTGGGACACGTTCGTGGTGCCCGGCCTCGGCGTCCGCTGCGTCAGCGACCAGCCGTGGGTGACGGTCGCGGAGACCTGCGAGCTCGTGCTCGCCCTCGACGCCTGCGGCCAGCGGGAGCGCGCCCGCGAGGTGTTCGCGACGGTCGGCCGGCTGCGGCACGACGACGGCTCCTACTGGACCGGCTGGCAGTACGTCAACGAGAACCACTTCCCCGCCGAGCGGTCCAGCTGGACCTCCGCCGCCGTCGTGCTCGCCGCCGACGCGCTGGCCGGCTTCAGCGCGGGCGCGGCCATCTTCCGCGCCGTCCGCCGTCTCGGCCGACTTCCGGTCGCCCGCCGACCCCGCCGCCTGCGGCTGCGAGACCACGGCGGCCGACGCGCTCACCGGCCACGGCTAGCGCGGCGGCCTGCATGTCGGCGCGGCGGCGGACTCACTGCCAGAGGCGTTGCGGCGACCAGCAGCGCGCACAGCGCCAGGAGCCAGCCGGCCTCGAAGGCCTGCCTGGGCCAGAACGAGCTGACGGGGTAGTGGTCGTCCAGGTAGAGCCAGGTCAGCGCGCCGAGGGACAGGTAGGCGCCCAGCGCCGCGGCCATCGCGGGCAGGACCCGCCGGATGAGCGTGCCGAGGAACACGCCGAGGCAGAACGCGGTCAGCGTCCAGGCGGCGTACGTTATGCCGCGCGTGTCGAACACCGCCGGGGTGAGGACGGTCAGGTCCTGTGTGGTCAGGAACGGGGCGAACAGCCAGGTGAACAGCTGGCTGATGATGAGCGCCGCGATCGTGACCATGGACCCGAGGCAGGCGAGCTTGGCGACCGTCCAGCGCACCCGGCCGATGCCCTGGGTCCAGGCGTAGCGGTACGTGCGGTTCTCTAGCTCCCTGGCGACCACCGGCGGCCGGCGAACAGCGCGAGCAGCACCGTGACGGCCAGCAGCGCGACGCGGATGCCGTTCCCCTGGTGCCAGTCGGTGCAGGAACCAGTCGCCCAGCTGCTCGCAGGCGGCCGAGTGCCGCCGGATGGCAGGCGGCCACGATCGCGTAGTCGCGGTGGATCTTCAGCCCGGCGACCAGCATGACGATCACCGCCGCGACGAAGACGGCCGGGACGCTGACCAGCAGCCCGCGGTGCTGCCGCCAGGTGACCCAGAGCATTCCCCGCCAGGGCACGGGCGCCGGTGCCGCGCTGGTGTCCCGGCGCGGCTGGACGGGCATGGTGCGAACGGTCATCGGCTTGTCTCCCTCGGCCGGGCCTAGGCGGCGCGGCGGCGGACGAGCCAGACGGTCGCGGCGCCCAGTGCGATCGCCAGGATCAGGAGCCAGCCGGCCTCGATGAACTGCATCGGCCAGAACCGGCTGACCGGGATGTAGCGCCACCACGTGCGTGTCGCCCGACGGTCCACGTCTTGAGGATCCACGGGGAGTTCGGCGTGCTCGGGCCGTTGAACAGGCTCGCGTTCGTGGTGTTGATCGCCACTGGGTAGTCCTCGCGCAGGACCAGCCAGGCCAGCAAGTTGAGGCCGAGGTAGGCGCCCAGGGTGGCGGCCATGGCGGGGATGATCCGGCGGAGGAGCATGCCGAGGAACGCGCCGATGGCGAAGGCGATGAGCGTCCAGGCCGCGAACGCGATGCCGCGCGTGTCGAAGACGGTCGCGGCGAGGACGTTCATCCCCTCGTATCGCAGGAACGGGTCGAAGAACCAGGCGAACACCTGGCTGAACGCCCAGGCCAGGATCGTGATCACGGCGGCGAGCAGGGTGAGCTTGGCGATCGTCCAGCGCACCCGGCCGATGCCCTGGGTCCAGGCGTACCTGAAGGTGCCGGTCTCCAGTTCCCGGCCGAGCACCGCCGGCCCGGTGAAGATGCCGAGGAGCGCGGGCGCGAGGTTCATCAGGATGAGGATCGTGTTCCCCATCGTCCAGTCGGTGTTGTTGAAGGAGTTGTGCAGCGCTGCGCAGGCGCCGGAGTTCGCGGGATGGCAGTTGACCAGGGCGGTGTAGTCGTGGTGCACCTTCAGTCCCGCGATCAGCAGGAACAGGGCCACCGCGGCGAGCACGGCGGTGACGCTGACCAGCGTGCCGCGGTGCTGCCGCCAGGTGACCCAGATCATCCGCCGCCACGGCACGGGCGGCAGCGCGGGGCCGGCGTCCTGGCCGGGCCGGGCAGGCAGGGTTAGCACGCTCATCGGGACGCCTCCGTTAGCTCCGTCATGTGACCCGCGCACCGCGGCAGGCAGCGTGCCGCCGCCGGCCGGGACGCAGGTAGGCCAGCACGAGTTCCTCCAGGCCGACCGGGTGCGACTCCCAGCCGGGCGGCACCGCGCGGCCGTCGGCCCGCCGTCCCTGACCAGCAGGTGCGCCTGCGCCCCGGCCCGCTTGACCTGCACCGCCGAGAGCTGGCCGGCCAGCCGGTCGGCGTCGGCGGCCGGGCCGGTCAGCACCTGGTGCTCCGCGAGCAGGTCGTCGACCTCGCCCGCGATCCGCAGTTCGGCCGCCGCCGAGCACGACGAGGTAGTCGGCGACCCGCTCAAGCTCGGCGAGCGCGTGCGAGGACAGCAGGACGGACACGCCGTCATCGGCCATCGCCGTCATGACGGTGGCCAGGAAGTCCTGCCGCGCCAGCGGGTCGAGCGCCGACAGGGGCTCGTCGAGGATGAGCAGCCGGGGCCGCCGGGCCAGGGCCATGGTCAGCGCGACCTGGGCCTGCTGGCCGCCGGAGAGCTTGCCCGTCTTCTTCTTCAGCGGGATGCCGAGGTCGGCGAGGCGCGCCCGCGCGGCGGCGTCGTCGAAGCGCCGGTTCAGGTTCCTCGTCAGGTGCAGCATGTCGGCCACGGACAGGTTCTTGTACACGGGCGCGTCCTGCGCCATGAACGCGATGTCGTCGAGGGCGGCCGGCGACCCGGTGGCCTGGCCGCCGAGCACGGTGGCGGTTCCCGCGGTCGGCACGGTCAGGCCGACCGCCATGTTCATCAGCGTGGACTTCCCCGCGCCGTTCGGCCCGACGAGCGCGGCCAGGGACCCCTCGGGCACGGCGAGGGTGCAGTCGCGCAGCGCCCACGCCTTCCCGTAGCGCTTGCCAAGCCCGGCGGTCTCGATGATGTTCATGCGACGCCCTCCGTTTCGCTCGTCTCCCGCGCGGGCGCGGCGGCGGCGGTGCCCGCGCGGCGCTTGCCGCCTCGTGGCCCTTAAAGAAATCCCGCAGGACGCTGGTGAACAGGGCCACGATCCCGTCCTCGTCCAGGCCGGCCTCGTCGGCGGAGGCGAGCCAGCCGAGCATGGACCGGCGCAGGCCGCTCAGCTCGGGCAGCGTGACCTGGCTCAGGGTGGCCTGGACGAAGGTGCCCTGCCCGGGGCGGCCCGCCGCCAGCCCCTTGGTCTCAAGCTCCTTGTAGGCCTTCAGCACCGTGTTCGGGTTGATGGTCAGCGCCGCGACCACGTCCCTGACCTTGGGGAGCTGGTCACCGGGCTTGAGGTAGCCGAGCCGCAGCGCGTGCTCTACCTGCTGCACGAGCTGCAGGTAGGTGGGAACCCCCGAGGACGGGTCAAGCCGGAACTCGATCGGGCTGTTCCCTTTATCTATAGTCATAAGACAAGGGTACAGCGATCGGCCCAGACGTCAACCCGCACGCGACAAGACCGGGCGCCTGTCGCAACGCGCGATTTGTCGCGGCCGCCACGACCTGACGCGGCTCGCCTGGACGCGGTCGGCGCATCGCGCCGCCTGGCGGTGGCAGTCCGCTGGCGTCAGCCGCGGTGCGCGCAACGATCCGGGCATGCTGCGGTCGCACGCGCACCGTGTACCAGCCCGGATCTTGCTAGCGTGAGAGCGCCTGCGGCTAGCCGATGCCGGCGGTGGTTCGTTCCAGGATGCGGAGGGAGCCTTGCTGGCGGACCTCGGTGAAGGCGCCAGAGGCCAGGGCGCGCTGGTAGATCTTGAACGGGGCCTGGCCGCCGTCGGCCGGGTCGGGGAACACGTCGTGGATGGCCAGGATGCCGCCGAGCGCGACCCACGGGGCCCAGCCCTCGTAGTCCCAGCGGGCAGCCGCGTCGGTATGCCCGCCGTCGATGAACAGCATGCCGAGCGGGGTCCGCCACAGCCTGGCCACGTCGGCGGACTTGCCCACGATCGCGACCACGTCGTCCTCGATCCCCGCCGCCGCCAGCGTGGCCCGCAGCCGCGGCAGCGTGTCGATCCGCCCGGTCACCGGGTCGACCATGGCGGGGTCGTGGTACTCCCAGCCGGGCTGGTGCTCCTCCGAGCCCCGGTGGTGGTCCACGGTCACCACCTGCTGCCTGATGCCGAGCTTGCGCGCGGCCCGCACCCCCGCGGCCAGGTAGATCGCGGACTTCCCGCAGTAGCTGCCCACCTCAAGCACCGGCCCGGTCGCGGCGTACTCCTCCGCCGTCTCGCACAGGACCAGTCCCTCGGCCTCGGGCATGAACCCGGTCGCCGCCTCCGCCGCCTGCCTAAGCCCCTCTTCCACTCGGGCACCATAGCAGCGCGAAGTCCGGCACCGTAGCAACGCGAAGTATTGCGCGACCGTTCATTACTCGCTAGTAATGAACAATGCGGCGGCGCCGCTGCCGTCTAGGTTGGAGGCACGCGTGAGCACCTACGACATGTACACGTCGCCGGTCGCCGCGGGCACGTGGGACGTGCCCGCGTCGGGAGCGGCCAGGTTTTCCTGGGAGTACGACTCCGGGCGGCAGCAACTGCTCGACCTGTACCAGCGCGGCAAGGACAAGCAGTGGGACGCGACCAAGCGGATCGACTGGGACCAGCCGGTCAACCCGCTGCGGGTGATGGAAACCGGCGAAGAGATCGTGCCGATCTACGGGTCGCGCCAGTGGGAGAAGCTGAACCAGGCCGAGCGGGACGAGCTGAGCCATCACCTGTCATCGTGGCTGTTCAGCCAGTTCCTGCACGGCGAGCAGGGCGCGCTGACCGTGGCGGCGCGGATCGTGGAATCGGTGCCGGACATGGACTCCAAGTTCTACGCCGCCACCCAGGTCATGGACGAGGCCCGGCATGTCGAGCTGTTCAACCAGTTCATCAAGGACAAGGTCGGCCTGTACTACCCGGTGAACGACCACCTGGCGAAGCTGCTCGCCGACGCGCTGAGCGACTCCCGCTGGGACCTGCCCTACCTCGGCATGCAGGTGCTGATCGAGGGCCTGGCGCTGGCCGCCTTCGGCGTGCACCGCGACATCACCGGCAACCCGCTGGTCAAGCAGCTGCTCGCGTACGTCATGCAGGACGAGGCGCGGCACGTGGCGTTCGGCCGGCTGGCGCTGCGCGACTACTACGCGGAGCTCACCTCGGCCGAGCGCGCCGACCGCGAGGAGTTCGTGGTCGAAGGCTGCTACCTGATGCGCAACCGGTTCGTGGCCCGCGAGGTGTACGAGCGCCTTGACTTCGACGTCGAGGAGTGCGTGCAGTTCGCCGACCGCTCCCCCACGCAGCTGGCGTTCCGCCAGTTCCTGTTCAGCCGCATCGTGCCCTGCGTGAAGGACATCGGCCTGTGGGGGCCGAAGGTGCAGCGGGCCTACGTCGACCTCGGCGTGATCGACGCCGCCGTCGAGCGACCTTGAGGCGCTCATGCGCGACGACGAGGACACGGCGGACCGGCTGGAACGCGAGCACGCCGCCGAGTTCGCCGCCCGCAGGCAGGAGGTCGACGCCGCGATCGCGTCCGGCGCCGAGTAGCGGCGCCCGGCGCGACCGCCTCGCTAGAGGCGGTTGAGCAGGGCGAGGGAGACGCGGGCCGAGGGGCGGGCGACCAGCTCGGACAGCGAGATCTCGCTGCGGCACATCTTCACGAAGGCACGCCAGCCCTTCGGGGTGGACAGGCCCTTGTGGAAGGTGCCGGTGTGCCGGGTGAACGCGGTCAGCAGGGTCCGGCCCGCGCGCATGTCGGGGACCAGCCTGGCGTTGACCGCGGCGACGTAGCCGTCGAGGTCGCCCCGGGCGGCGTACTCGCCGGCCAGCGCACCGGAGCGGAGGGCGAAGCTGATGCCCTCGCGGGTCCACGGGTCGAGCAGGCCGGCGGCGTCGCCGGCCACGATCACCCGGCCCTTGCGCAGCGGCGAGCTGTCCGGCGCGGCAGCGGGTGAGGTGGCCGGAGTCCTGGACCGCCTCGTAGCCGGCCAGGCCAAGCCGGCCGACGAACTCGCGCAGGTACGCCTTCGTGGCCTCGCCCTGCCCGCGGGCGGCGATGACGCCGACCGTGAGCCGGTCACCCTTCGGGAAGACCCAGCCGTAGGAGGCGGGGATCTTGCCCCAGTCGAGCAGCACCCGGCCCGCCCACTGCCTGGCGACCTGGTCCGGCACGGCGATTTCCAGCTCCAGGCCGAGGTCGACCTGGTCGAACTCGCGCGCCGACGGCGCGCGCGGTGACCCCGGAGGAGCCGTCGGCGCCGATGATCACCTTCGCGGCGACCTCGGTCCCGTCCGCGAGCCGGGCGGTGGCGCGGCCGTCCGCCTGGTCGATCGCGCGGACCTGGGCACGCTGCCGCAGCTGCGCGCCGTTCTCCTCGGCCCGCTTCAGCAGCGCGGCGTCGAACTCATCGCGGACCACCATCGCGAGCAGCGGCTCGCCGTCCGAGCGGGTGAACTCCTGCCCGCCGCGCAGCGTGAACGTGGCGCTGCGGATCTCGTCGCGCGCGGGTACGCCGATCAGGCTGGCCCGCGGCGGCGCGGGACGCGCCGATCAGGCCGCCGCCGCACGTCTTGTACCTCGGGTGCTCGGCCCGCTCAAGCACGATCGTCCGCGCCCCGGCGGCGGCTGCGGCGCTCGCGGCGGCCAGCCCGGCCGGCCCGGCGCCGACGACGGCGACATCCCACTCATCACGTTCCTGCACACCAAGCAGCTTAGGCGACCGGCTGCGGAGCCAGCCGGTGCTCGGCTACGAGTTCAGGTAGGCGAGGACGGCCAGGACGCGCCGGTTGTCGTCGTCGGACTGGGCCAGGCCGAGGTTGGCGAAGATGCCGGCCGCGTGCTTGCTCACCGCCTTCTCGGTGATGAACAGCTTGGCGGCGATCGCGGCGTTGGAGCGGCCCTCGGCCATCAGCGACAGCACCTCGCGCTCGCGCGGGGTGAGCGCGGCCAGCGGGCCCGACCTCGCCCGCTTGCTCATCAGCCGGCTGACGACCTCCGGGTCGAGAACGGTGCCGCCGGAGGCGACGTCACGGACCGCGTCGGCGAACGCGGCGTCGCTGAACACGCGGTCCTTCAGCAGGTAGCCGATCCCGCCGCGCCTGGTCGGCCAGCAGCTCGCGGGCGTAGAGCTGCTCGACGTACTGCGAAAGCACCAGGAGCGGCAGGCCGGGACAGGCCCGGCGCGCCTCGATCGCCACGCGCAGCCCGTCGTCGGTGAACGTCGGCGGGAGCCGGACGTCGACGATGCCGACGTCCGGCTCTAGCTCGGTCAAGGCGCGGAGCAGCTCGGGCGCGCTGCCCACCGCCGCGATGACCTCGAAGCCGTGCGCTTCCAGCAGGCGGACCAGGCCGTCGCGCAGCAGGAAGAGGTCCTCCCCGATCACCACGCGCACGAGGCCTCGATCGCTGTCAGCATGAACCCTTCTCCGGCCCGGATAAGTCGATGATCGCACCGTCAATGCCGTCGTCATCAGGTTTCACCCGCCAGGATCTTGTTGGCCTTGAGCAGCAGCGGCTCGAGGAACGGAGCGGTGGACTTCGAGTAACACCAGGTCAGATGGTGGCGATCGGAGTAGACGAGGATGTTGCCGACTACCGGGGCGCAGGCCTTCGGCCCGCAGATCAGTGAGTTCGCGTCGACCACGGCGACGCGGCCGCGCATCAGCCTCGCCGCGTAGCTCACCGGCGAGTCCGCCAGGATCGCCTTAGACCGGGGCACGTCGCACCGCTGCGAGCCCGGCCGGGTGCTTCTCGACGCAGGCCGGCACGTCCTCGCCAAGGTCGGGCGTCTCTTTGATCGCCGTGACGGAGATCCCGGCGTGCTCCAGCGACGTCCAGTACCGGGTCATCCCGGTGCCGATGTCGGCTACGGCGCCCGGCGATTCGCTGACCGGGTGGCCGGGGGTGGCCACGTTCGGGTAGTCGCTGGTGATCACCACGTCGGGGCGGATCGTCGTGACCAGGTCGTGCAGGACGGCCGTGCCCCACGCGTGGCAGGCGGTGAACGGGCCGGCGCCGTTCGCGTTGAGCAGCACGGCCGCCGTCCAGGGACAGCTGGAGTGCAGCTCGGTGACCAGCTTCCAGTGCCGTTGCCCGGCGATCGCGGCGAGCGCGTCGAACCACTCCCCGGCGGCGGAGTCGCCGACCAGGGCGACCGTGCGCACCGGGTTGACGGTGTCCCCGAACACGCAGGCTCGGGGCGTGCTCGCGGAGATGTCGTCGAGGCAGCCCGCCTGCCGGTACAGCGACTGGCTGATCTGGTCGGGCGGCGGGAGGACGGGCGCGGCGCGGGCAGGCGCGGCCTGGCCCGCGAGCGCGGCCGCGCCCGGGTAGCCCGGTCCGAGTGTCCCGTTCCAGGGCGCCGGCTGCCCGGCGAGGTAGACGACCGCGAGCAGGGCCGGGACGGCCGCCACGAGGGCCACCGACAGCGAGCGCCACGGGTGGCCCGCCAGGAACCGCGCCAGCCGCACCTTGTCCTCCACGAACGTCTTCGTCAGCCAGGCGAGCAGCACGGCGGCCGCCAGGATGCCGCCCGGCCAGCAGGCCGGGCGCCCGGCCGCGCCAGTCCGTGTACAGGCTGATAACCGGGTAGTGCCACAGGTACAGCGAGTACGAGATCGAGCCGATGAACACCATGGGCCCGGCCGAGGTCAGCCGCGCGGGGCCGAACCGCCCGGCGGCGGAGCCGCCCGCGATCAGCGCGACGGTACCGAGGACCGGAAGCAGCGCCAGCACGCCGGGGAACGCCATCGACCCGGTGAGCGCGAACGCCGAAGCGCTGACCGCGGCGAGCCCTGAGCCAGCCCAGCCAGCCCTGCCGCGCCAGCGCCCCGGCCAGCCGGGCGGGGGCGATCGCGAGGAGGCCGCCGCTGCCAAGTTCCCACAGGCGGGAGGCGGTCACGAAGTACGCGGCCGACGGGTTCGCGTACGTCTCGTGGACCGAGTAGCACAGGGATGCGACGACCATCGCCGCCGTCAGCACAAGGGCCAGGCCCGCCCGCGTGCGCCTGGCGTCCGCCTGCCTGGCGGTGAACCGCGATGCCAGGAACGCCGCGATAGCGAGCCCCGACGCCAGGAACGCCGCCAGCAGGAAGGCCAGCGGCCAGACGAGGTAAAACTGCTCCTCGACTGACAGGGACCAGAAGTGCTGCACCGGGGTGGCCGCGTCGGCCGAATTCAGGTAGTTGACGGCGTCCGCCGACAACTGGAAGTTCTGGTAGTACAGGGCGCTGGCCAGGACCTGGCGTGCGGTGTCGGCGAGCTGCGCCGCGGGCTGCAAGATCCGCGCCGCGATCCAGGTGACGGTCAAGACAAGGGCCGCCGCCGGGATCAGCCGCCGGGCCCGCCGCCCCCAGAAGCCGGCCAGGTTCACCGTCCCGGTCCGCGCGTAGCCGCGCCACAGGTGGCCGGTGATCAGGTACCCGGAGATCACGAAGAATACGTCCACTCCGGCGAAGCCGCCGGGCAGCGCCGCGGGGAACAGGTGGTAGATCACCACCATTGCGACCGCGATCGCGCGGATTCCCTGAATATCCCGGCGAAACCCATCTGATTCCGGTGATTTCCGGTCTTGGTTTTGGGCGTGCGGGAGCGGCGCGAGGGCGATCATGACGCTTCAGCTCGCCAGGTCGCAGGGCACCTCGAGGACGACGATGGTGGGGCCGCCCGGCGGGCTGCTGACCGCGAGGACGCCGTCGAACGTGGCCAGGCGGTGCTCGACGCCGGCCAGGCCGGTGCCCCGGGACAGGTCCGCGCCGCCGGCGCCGTCGTCGGTGACCGTCGCCCGCAGGACGCCGCCCGCGTAGCCGATGCCGATCTGCACCGTGTCGGCCCCGGAGTGCCGGACCGCGTTGGTCAGCACTTCCGCGATGCCGAAGTAGACCGCCGCCGCGATCGGCATGGGCGGCTCCCCGGAGATGGTGATGTCCGTGTCCACGGTCATCGGGGTGTCCAGGGCCAGGGTGCGGACCGCGTCGGCGAGGCCCCGGTCGGCGAGCACCGGCGGGTAGATGCCGCGCACCAGGTCGCGCAGGTCGGCCAGGGCGCGGGAGGACGTCTCGCGGGCCTCGGCGATCAGGGCGAGCGCGGCCTCCGGGCTGGCCGCCATCAGCTGCTCGGCCGCGCGCAGCGACATGCCGACCGCGACGAGCCTGGCCTGCGCGCCGTCGTGCAGGTCGCGCTCGATCCGGCGCAACTCGGTGACCGCGGTGCTGGTCGCGTCGCTGCGGGTCCGGTCGAGGCGGTCGACCCGCTGGGTCAGGCGCTGGCCGCGCGGCGGACCAGCTGGGGGTCGGCGGCCCAGGCGAGCATCCGGGGCGCCAGCAGGCAGCCGGCCGCGATCAGCAGCAGGCCCTCGGCCCTGGTCAGCCATACGGCAGGCCGGGTTCTCAAGCAGCACCGGCCCGTACATCCCGGAGAACACGCCGGGCGCGGCCGGGTCGAATGCCCGGGATGGTGCTCGCCCCAGGACCTTGCCCTGGGCGTAGTAGATGAACTCGGCCGCGCCGTTGAGCGCGTAGATGATGAGCACGAGGCCGAGGACGATCAGCCCGAGTCACCGCGATGACCGCCGCGATCCGCGGCCACCGCACGACCAGGACGACGCTGGCGACCACGACCGCGACCGCGAAAAGCTGCCACGACGGCCGGGCCGAACCACAGCGGGTTGGCGTAGGCCTCCTCCCACAGACCGAGCACCGGGAGCAGCAGCAGGGCCGGCACCGTCTTCTGCTGGCCGCTGGTGCCGCGCAGCTGGTGCACCGCCCGGCGCACCGCCGCACTGCCCGGGCCGCCAGTCACCGCCAGCAGCCACAGCGCCGCGGCCATGAAGGCGAACGCCTCGGGGCAGCACCAGGTTCACCGACCCGCTGGCCGACCGCGCGTTCACGACACCGTAGAGGACAGCCGGTGGGGCGCCATCTGCACCAGGAAGTGCGCCACGAAGAGGCCGAGCGAAGCCGTAGGCGAACAGCGCGAACGGTGCGACCCGGGCGGCGGCAGCCGGGGCGAAGAGCGACGGCCGCGACGGTCAGCCAGAACACGATCGCGAGGCACGGCGTCGTCCAGACGGTGCTGGAGTGCGACGCGGAACAGGCCGATCAGCTCCGCGGCCATGGCCGGCAGCAGCAGGGCGGGCCAGTGCGCGCGCAGCCGCTTCGCCTACGTCGCCGCGCCGGTGCTGAGTGTCGTCATGCCATCCATGGTGGCTGCCCCGGCCGACGCCGGCCATGGGCCTAGGCCCACAGTTTCGCCGGGAGGGTAAGCCGCACTCGTTCGGGATCACCGGTTTCGGCTTGAGCCTTTCCGCCGGTCAGCGGCCGAGGACGGACAGCCGGGCTGAGTGCCTCCTTGAGCACCTCGGGGCGCTTGCAGAAGGCGAAGCGGACCAGGGTGCGGCCGTCTTCCGGGTGGTCGTCGTAGAAGACGGCGCTCGGGATCGCGACCACGCCGGCCCGGTCGGGCAGGCCGCGGCAGAACTCCATCGCGTCCTGCTCGCCCAGGGGCGAGATGTCCGTGGTGATGAAGTAGGTGCCGTCGGGCTGGTAGACCCCGAAGCCGATCTCCCGCAGGCCCGCGGCCATCAGGTCGCGCTTGGCCTTGAGGTCGGCGGCCAGGTCCGCGTAGTAGCGGTCGGGGAGGTCGAGCGCCTCGGCGACGGCGTACTGGAAGGGGCCGCTGCTGACGAAGGTGAGGAACTGCTTGGTGGTGCGGACGGCGTTGATGAGGTCCGGGGTGGCGGTGGCCCAGCCGACCTTCCAGCCGGTGAACGAGAACGTCTTGCCGGCCGAGCCGACCGAGACGACGCGGCCGCGCATGCCGTCGACGGTGGCGAGCGGGACGTGCTCCTTGTCGAACGTGAGGTGCTCGTAGGCCTCGTCGGTGATCACCAGGAGGTCGTGGTCGATGGCGATCCGCGCGATCGCCTCGGTCTCCGCGCGGGTGAGCACCATGCCCGTGGGGTTGTGCGGGCTGTTGAGCAGGAGCAGCCTGGTCTTGCCGGTGATCTTCCGCTCAAGCTCGGCCAGGTCGGGCCGGAAGTCCGGGGGCCTGCAGGGTGAGCGGCACGCGCGTCCCGCCGGCCATCGCGATGCCGGCGACGTAGGAGTCGTAGTACGGCTCGAACGCGATCACCTCGTCGCCCGGCTCGAGGAGGGCGAGGAGGGCGGCGGCGATGGCTTCGGTGGCGCCGGCGGTGATCAGCACCTCGGTGTCCGGGTCGTAGCGCAGGCCGTAGAACCGCTGCTGGTGGCGCGCGACGGCGTTCCTCAGCTCGGGGATGCCGGTGGCGGGCGGGTACTGGTTGCCCTTGCCCGCCAGGACCGCGTCGGCGGCGGCCCTGGCGATGCCGGGCGGGCCGTCGACGTCAGGGAACCCCTGGCCGAGGTTGACCGAGTTGGTGGCGACGGCGCGGGCCGACATCACACCGAAGATGGAGTTGCCGAGGCCATCGAGACGGCGGTTGAGCAGCGGTCGGGTCACCACTCCATGAGATCACGCCCGCCGGCGGCTAGCGAGACAAGCGCGGCGGGCGGGCCCGGTTATCGTGGCGGCATGCGTATCGCCTTGTGCCAGCTCCCCGTCAGCTCAGATCCCGGCGTCAACCTGCGGCGAGTGCGTGACGCGCTCCGCGAGGCCGCGGTCAGCGGCGCGGACCTCGCGGTGTTTCCCGAGGCGACGATGGCCCGGTTCGGATCCGACCTGCGGGCGGCGGCGGAGCCGCTCGACGGGCCGTTCTGCTCGGACCTGGCCGAGGCGGCGAAGGAGACGGGCGTCGCGCTGGTGGCCGGCGTGTTCGAGCCCGCGCCCGACGGGCGGGTCTACAACACCGCCGTGGTGATCGACGGCGACGGCGCCCTCGTCGCCTCCTACCGGAAGCTGCACCTGTTCGACGCGTTCACGCAGCGCGAGTCCGACCTCGTGGCGCCGGGTGACGCCGTCGTGGTCACGATGCTCGGCGGGGTGCCGGTCGGGCCGCAGATCTGCTACGACATCCGGTTCCCCGAGCTGACGCGCGCCCTGGCGGTCGGCGGCGCGCCGCTGGTGACGGTGAGCGCCGCGTGGCAGGCGGGGCTGTTCAAGGAAGAGCACTGGGTCACGCTGCTGCGCGCCCGGGCGATCGAGAACACCGTGTGGATCGCCGCCGTCGGGCAGGTGCCCGACCCGGACGAGAAGCCGACGCGCGCGCCGACCGGGGTGGGGCGGTCCATGCTGATCGACCCGCTCGGCGTGGTGCGGTCCGACCTGGGGCCGTCGGCCGGCGTGGTCGTGGCGAACGCGGACATGTCGCTCGTGGACACGGTCCGCGCCACGCTGCCGTCGCTGGCCAACCGGCGCGAGGACGTATTTCGCTTCCGCCCCCAGGGTCGTAAGAGTGATGGTCGCGGCAACGGACCGGCTAGGGGCGTCCCGCTGCCGCAACCACCTGGCCTTGAGCGCGGGTTTCGGCGATTAAGAGCGGGCGACCTGGAACGGGGCGAAGGACTGGGCGGTGGCCATCAGCTCGATCGTGTTCACGTTGACGTGCTGCGGGCATGGTGGCCGCCCAGTGGATCGACTCGGCGATGTCGTCGGCGGTCATCGGCTGCATGCCCGCGTAGACGTTGTCCGCCTTGCCCTGGTCGCCGCTGAACCTGACCAGGGAGAACTCCGTGTCGGCCATCCCCGGCTCGACGCACGTGACCCGGACTCCCGTGCCGTGCAGGTCGCTGCGCAGGTTCAGGCTGAACTGGTGGACGAACGCCTTCGTGCCGCCGTACACGTTCCCGCCCGGGTACGGGTAGGTGCCGGCCACCGAGCCGAGGTTGATCACGTGGCCGCGCCCGCGCGCGACCATGCCGGGCAGGATCGCGCGGGTGCAGTAGACCAGGCCCTTGCAGTTCGTGTCGATCATCTGGTCCCAGTCGTCCAGGTCGGCGTCCTGGGCCGGGTTCAGGCCGAGCGCGAGGCCCGCGTTGTTCACGAGCACGTCGATGGCCTTGAACTCCTCGGGCAGCGCCGCGACGGCGGCGGCGACGGCGGGCCGGTCCCTGACGTCGAGCGCCAGCGGGAGGACCTGCGGGCCGAACTCGGACGCGAGGTCCTTGACGCGATCCGACGCGGCGGGCGGCCGCGACGACGCGCGCCCCGTCGGCGGCGAACCTGCGGGCCACCGCGGCACCGAAGCCGCTGCTCGCCCCGGTGACAAAGACCGGTTCCTGGACTCTAGGCTACCTCAGCCGCCGCGAGGGCATCCTGACCGCTCACGGCGCGGGCTGCCTCCGCAGGCAATTCAATACCTGATCGGGGACTGCCAGAGCGTCGGCTGCTGTGCGCCGGGCGTGCCTGACGCGGTCAGCGTGCGCGGTGAACCCGACGCCGGTCAGGGTGGCGCCGTCGGCGGCGAGCGCCGTGATCGCGTTCTCCGCGGAAGTGCTGGCCAGGCCGGTGCCCTGCGGGGTCACCGTCGCCCAGGCGGCGCCGTCGGTGACCGGGGCGCCAGGCGGCAGCGTCCAGACCACGACCTCCGGGCCGGCCTGGGTGACGTAGGTGCCGACCGCGGTGAATCCGCCTCCAGCGGCGGTCAGCGCGGTGACCGTGGTACCGGTCCCCGGCCCGATGCCCGGCACCGGGAGCTGGACCTGAGTCCAGGTCGCGCCCGCGTCGGCGGAGACCTCGGCGAACGGGCGGCTCGCCCCCGCCGCGGAGAACTCCGTGCCGGCCGCCACCACGCTCGCTGCCGTTCGCCGCCACGTAGTCGAGCGCCGCCCGGGCCGCGCCGGCCGGCACCGGGACCTGGGCCTGCTGCCACGTCCGGCCGGTCGGCCGACAGCCAGGCGGCCGGGCGCGTTCCCGTCGCGCCGACGGCCGCGAATCCGCGCGCCGTCGCGGTCACCGCGTTCATCATCTGACCGCCGGACGCTCCCGGCTGGCCCTGCCCGGCGACCGCTGGCGGTGCGCCACCCGGTCAGGCCCGGCGCGTACCAGGCGGCGGCGACGCCGCGCCGGCGCCTCCCGCCGACTGGTGACCGACGATCACGTACCCGGCGGGCCCCGCCGCGACCGCCGCCGCGACCGCGCCCGTTCCGGCCGCGATGCCGCTCGTCACGGTCCACGTGCGCGCGTCGGGCGACGAGGCCACGAGCGGGACCGCCGGCCGCGGCGAGCGTGGTGCCGACGGCCAGCCAGCCGGCCGTGCCGTGCGCCACCCCGGCCAGCTGACCGGTGCCGGCCCTGGTCAGGGACGCCGGCCCGGCAAGCGCCGCACGGGTCCAGGTGGCCCCGCCGTTCGACGGAAGCCCACAGCGCCGGGCCGCCGTTCACACCGCCCGCCGCCACCTCGGTGGCGGCGGACGCGCCGATCGCGGTGAGGATCACCCGCGATGTCCCGGCGTTCCCGGTGAAGCTCGCTCCGGCCAGCCGTGCGGGCGGGAAGCCGGCGGCCAGCGCCGACGGCGCCGCCCCGCCGCTGCCTCCGCCGCCGGCGATCACGACGACGGCGATGCCGACGGCGACGGCGGCCAGGATCGGCGCCGCGAGGCCCATCAGCCAGTTCCTCGTGCGCATGACGGCGAGCACGCCGCGCTCGCGGCGAGCACCGGCGAGCGGGGGTCCTGCTCCGGCTGCGGTGCGCTGGAGGTGGCGTAGCGGGTCATGCCCGACCGCGTGCCGCGGGCCGCTCGCATGACGCGGGCCGCGCGGCACCTCGAACTCGTAGCCTGGAACCTCGCCTCTGTTCATTCAGCCCGAGCCTAGCGCGCTGCCGCGCGGAAGGCGGCGAAACGCGTCGGCCACGGCCAGCGCCGAATCCGGCAGGCCGGAAGCGCGCAATTCCCGTTAATCAGGCCGCTAGAGTCAACAATTATGCGACAATCTGCCGATTACCGCCATAAACTGGAAATGACCGCCAGGACCCCGGCCGCGCTACGGTGCGGGGTGCGAACGCGGCGCGAGGTGCCTCCCGCTGGCCCCGCGGTCGCGAACGCAGAGCGTGCCGGGTTCCGGGTACGGAGGCGTGACTCATGCCACATGAGCCCCTGGAACCACGGGGGCACCATCCAGCCCCCCGTCCACGCAACCGGGCGGTAACCTAAGGAGCGGGAGTCAGTAATCACATCTATTCTTTCGGAAGAAGGCGATGTCCGCCGTGTCTTCTGAGTCGCCGCTCGCTGCCGCAGATCTCAGCGCGCCCTCAGCACACCCTTCGTCACAGACTCAGCCTGGTGAGTCAGCAGAGCCGGGCGCCGCGCCGGCCAGCGCCGACTTCGGCCCCAATGAGTGGCTGGTCGACGAGCTGTACCAGCGTTACCTCGCCGATCCCGGCTCGGTCGACAAGGCGTGGTGGTCGTTCTTCGCCGACTACCGGCCCGTCCGGGGCGTGAACGGCACCGGGCCGCAGCCGGTCGCTGACGGAGGCACCCGCGGCGCCGGCCGCCCAGGCCAGCCGGCCAAGGCGCCCGCCGCCAGGCCCGGCCCGCCGCAGCGCCGGCAGCCAGGCGCCACGCCACGCCGCCGCCGGCCGACGCCGACGTGAACAGGCTCCGCGGCGCCGCCGCCCGCACCGCGCAGAACATGGCGGCCAGCCTCAGCGTGCCCACGGCCACCAGCGTCCGCGCCGTGCCCGCCAAGCTGCTCATCGACAACCGGATCGTCATCAACAACCACCTGCAGCGCGGCCGGGGCGGGAAGATCTCCTTCACCCACCTGATCGGCTACGCGCTGGTCCAGGCGGTCAAGGCGCTCCCGGAGATGAACGCCTCCTACGCCGAGGAAGACGGCAAGCCGGTCCTCGCCACGCCGCACCACGTGAACCTCGGCCTGGCCATCGACCTCAAGGCCAAGGACGGCAGCCGCCAGCTCCTCGTGCCCAACATCAAGGGCGCCGAGGAGATGGACTTCCGCCAGTTCTGGACGGCGTACGAGGACGTGGTCCGCAAGGCGCGCAGCGGCAAGCTGACGGTCGCCGACTTCCAGGGCACCACGATCTCCCTCACCAACCCGGGCACGATCGGCACCGAGCACTCCGTGCCGCGCCTCATGCCGGGCCAGGGCGCGATCATCGGCGTCGGCGCCATGGAGTACCCCGCCGCCTACCAGGGCGCGAGCGAGGAGACCATGGCCAAGCTCGCGATCAGCAAGACCGTGACGCTGACCTCCACGTACGACCACCGGATCATCCAGGGCGCGCAGTCCGGCGACTTCCTGCGCGTCGTCCACCAGCTGCTGCTCGGCGAGGACGGCTTCTACGACCACATCTTCGAGAGCCTCCGCATCCCCTACGAGCCGGTGCGCTGGGTCAAGGACTTCCCGTACGGGCACGAGGACGACGTCGCGCAGGTCGGCGCGGGTCCAGGAGCTCATCCACGCCTACCGGGTCCGCGGCCACCTGATGGCCGACACCAACCCGCTCGAGACCGTCCAGCGCAAGCACGCGGACCTGGACATCATCCAGCACGGCCTGACGCTGTGGGACCTGGAGCGCGAGTTCGCGACCGGCGGGTTCGGCGGCAAGCCGATCATGCGGCTGCGGGAGATCCTCGGCGTGCTGCGCGACTCCTACTGCCGCACGCGTCGGCATCGAGTACATGCACATCCAGGACCCGGAAGAGCGCAAGTGGATCCAGGCGCACATCGAGGTCCCGCCGGCCAGGGCCGGCCACGACGAGCAGGTCCGCATCCTGTCCAAGCTCAACGTGGCCGAGGCGTTCGAGACGTTCCTGCAGACCAAGTACGTCGGCCAGAAGCGCTTCTCCCTTGAGGGCGGCGAGGCGCTGATCCCGCTGCTCGACGTGGTGATCAGCGAGGCCGCCGAGGCCGGACCTCGACGAGGCCGTGATCGGCATGGCGCACCGCGGCCGGCTCAACGTGCTCGCCAACGTCATCGGCAAGTCCTACGGGCAGATCTTCAAGGAGTTCGAGGGCAACCTCGACCCGAAGTCCACCCAGGGCTCCGGCGACGTGAAGTACCACCTGGGCGCGCGAGGGCACCTTCACCGCCGCGAGCGGCAAGCAGATCCGCACCAGCCTGGTCGCCAACCCCAGCCACCTGGAGGCCGTCGACCCGGTGACCGAGGGCGTGGTCCGCGCCAAGCAGGACGTGCTCGACAAGTCCGAGGACGGCTTCACCGTGCTGCCCGTGCTCATCCACGGTGACGCGGCCTTCGCCGGCCAGGGCGTGGTGGCCGAGACGCTGAACCTGTCCCAGCTGCGCGGCTACCGCACCGGCGGCACCGTGCACATCGTGGTGAACAACCAGGTCGGCTTCACCACCTCGCCGATGGAGTCCCGGTCGAGCGTCTACGCGACCGACGTGGCCCGGATGATCCAGGCGCCGATCTTCCACGTGAACGGCGACGACCCGGAGGCCGTCGCCCGCGTGGGCCGGCTGGCGTTCGCCTACCGCGAGACGTTCCGCAAGGACGTCGTGATCGACATGGTCTGCTACCGCCGCCGCGGGCACAACGAGGGCGACAACCCCAGCTTCACCCAGCCGCTGATGTACGACCTGATCGAGGCGCGGCGCTCGGTGCGCAAGCTCTACACCGAGTCGCTGATCGCCAGGGGCGACCTCACGATGGAGGAGGCCGAGGCGGCGCTGCGCGACTACCAGCAGCAGCTGGAGCGCGCCTTCACCGAGACCAGGGAGGCGGCGGAGCTCCCGCCGCAGCCGGGCACCGTGCTGCCGCCCGAGGTCGGCGACCGCCCGGTCGACCACGCGGCCGTGCCCACCGCGATCACGCTGGACGCGGTGAAGCAGATCATCGACACGCAGGTGTCCATCCCCGACGGGTTCACCGTCCACCCGCGGCTCAAGCCGCAGCTTGACCGGCGCGCCACGAGCGTCAGCGAGGACACCATCGACTGGGCGACCGGCGAGCTGCTCGCCTTCGGCTCGGTGCTGCAGGACGGCTACCCGGTCCGCCTCGTCGGCCAGGACTCCCGGCGCGGCACCTTCGGCCAGCGGCACTCGGTGCTCGTCGACCGGAACACCGGCGCCGAGTACACGCCGCTCAAGAAGCTCGACAACGGCAAGGCGCGGTTCTTCGTCTACGACTCGCTGCTGTCCGAGTTCGCCGCGATGGGCTTCGAGTACGGCTACTCGGTCGCGCGTCCCGACGCGCTGGTGCTGTGGGAAGCGCAGTTCGGCGACTTCATGAACGGCGCGCAGACCATCATCGACGAGTTCATCAGCTCCGGCGAGCAGAAGTGGGGCCAGAAGTCCAGCGTCGTCCTGCTGCTCCCGCACGGCTACGAGGGCCAGGGCCCGGACCACTCCTCCGCCCGGATCGAGCGGTTCCTGTCGCTGTGCGCGCAGGACAACATGACGGTCGCGCTGCCGACCACGCCGGCGAACTACTTCCACCTGCTGCGCTGGCAGGCGCTGTCAGCGGCCGGCACAAGCCGCTGATCGTCTTCACGCCGAAGTCGCTGCTGCGGCTCAAGGCGGCCACGTCGGCGACGGCGGACTTCACCGACGGCTCCTTCCAGCCGCTGATCGGCGAGCCGGCCGGCTTCGACGCGGGCAAGGTCCGCCGGGTGGTGCTCTGCACCGGCAAGATCTACTACGACCTCGCCGACCACCGCGCCAAGGCGGGCGTCACGGACACCGCGATCGTCCGGGTCGAGCGGCTCTACCCGATCCCGGCGCCAGGAACTGCAGGCCGAGCTGTCCCGCTACCCCGGCGACGTCGAGCTCGTCTGGGCGCAGGAGGAGCCGGAGAACCAGGGCGCCTGGCCGCGGATGGCGCTGCGGCTGCCGCAACTCGCTCGGCCGCCTGCCCAGGCTGGTCGCGCTGCCCGCGAGCTCGGCGCCCGCGTTCGGCTCCGCCAAGGTGCACGCGGCGACGCACCGTGAACTGATCGAGACGGCTATCCCAGCGGAGGGCTAGCGATGTACTTCACCGACGCCGGGATCGAGGAACTCGACGACCGTCGCGGCGACGAGCAGGTCAGCATGTCCTGGCTCGCCGAGCGGCTGCGCGATTTCGTCGACCTCAACCCGGAGTTCGAGACGGCGGTGGACCGGCTCGCGTCGTGGCTGGCGCGCCTGGACTCCGACGGTGACTCGGACGCGGACGCCGACGAAGAAGAATAAGACCATCAGATTAATCCGAACGGGTGCGTGCAGTCTCTCGCCGGGATGCCCCAGGTACCGGTGCCGTGCGGGCAGGCCTGATCGCGAGACCGCGATGGTGACAGGCCCGCCGCATGGACCGGGCCGGGCAGCCCCGCGCGTGACCGCTCCTCGGGCGGGCCAGCAGAGTCAGACGCGATACATCTTGACTTTGCCGCGACACGATATATCGTGGTCTATAGCTGATGGATGTGTCGCCCGGGAGGACCGCGATGACCCGCTGGACCGTTGACGCGCCGACGGCGCTCGACTTCGATGACGTCACGGAACTGAACGTGCGCCTCATGGCAGGCACCGTGGCCGTGCTCGCGTCCGACGACCGGCCCTCGCTCGCGGTGAGCGAGCTGTCCGGGCGGCCGCTCCAGGTGAGTCACGAGGGCGGCATCCTGACCGTCGCCTACGAGTCGCTGTCCTGGGACGGGCTGCTCGGGTTCCTGAAGCCGCGCAAGGACAGCGTCGCGGTCACCATCACCGTCCCCGCCGACTGCCCGATCCAGCTCGGCGTGCTCAGCGCGTCGGCGGTCGTGACCGGCCTGCACGCGGGCGCGTCGGTCAAGGGCATGTCCGGCGACATCACGCTCGACGGGGTCACCGGCGACGTCTCCGCGGAGACGATGTCCGGCGAGGTGGCGGCCTGCGACATCGACGGGGAGGTCCACTTCAAGTCCATGTCCGGCGGGCTCACGCTGGCCGGCGGCTCGGTGAACTCCCTGGCGGTGGACACGATAAGCGGGCAGGTTACCGCCGACGTGTCGCTGAGCAAGGAGGACGGCAGCGTGCGCGTCACCACGATGTCCGGCGAGGTGACGCTGCGGCTGCCCGCCGACAGCGACGCGCGGGTGCGGCTGCAGTCCACGTCGGGCGCCGTCAGGACCGAATTCGATTCACTGCGGACCGTCAAGGCTCCTGCCTCACATACCGTAAGCGGTAACGTTGGCGCAGGTACCGGACATGTGTCCGTCACCACCATGTCCGGTGCGGTCACGCTGTTGCGACGCGGCAGTACCCCGGGGACGCCCCCGCCGGTCAGGGATGGAGAGCAAGACCCAATGACCCCGGTTTTCCGCCATGGACGCCTTCGGCTGTACCTGCTGCGCCTGCTCGACGAGGAGCCAAGGCACGGCTATGAGGTAATCCGGCTGCTGCGCGACCGCTTCATGGGCGTCTACGCTCCCTCGCCAGGCACGATCTACCCGAGGCTGGCCCGCCTTGAGGAAGAGGGCCTCGTCACGCACGACGAGGAGAACGGGCGCAAGGTCTACCGGATCACCGAGGCGGGCCGCGAGGAACTGCGCAGCCGCGGCGACGAGCTCGACGAGCTCGAAGAGGAGCTGTCCGCGTCGGTCAGCGACATCGTCCGCGAGGTCCGCGAGGACGTCAGGGACACCGTGCGCAGCCTCCGCGAGGAGCTGACCAGGGCCGCCCGCGAGATGCGCGGCGCCGAGCGCGACGCCAGGGACCAGGCCCGCGAGCAGGCCCGGGCGGCACGGGAGAGCGCCAGGGAGGCGGCCGACGCCGCCCGCGAGCGGGCCCGCCAGGCCCGCGAGCAGGCCCGCCAGGCGCGCGACGAGGCGTTCGCGCACGCCCACCGGCTCCGCGAGGAGGCCTCCCGCCTGCGCGACGACACCAGGGACCAGTGGGGCAGCGGCTGGGGCAACTGGGGCTCGTGGAGCGAATGGGCGGGCCGCTCGGGCTGGCCGGGCCAGCACGACCTGGGCGCGCTCCGCGACTTCGAGCGCCTGGCCCGCGACTTCGTCACCGACCTGCGCGGCGCGTCGCCTGGGACTCCGGCACCATCCTCGGCAGCGACGTCATCCCGACCCTGCGCGACATCCTCGCCGACACCCTGGACCGCATCCGCGTCGAAGTCTTCGACATCCACCACGACACCCCGCCGGCCTCGCCCGAGCCCCCGGCATCCCCGCACCCCCGGCACCTCCAGAGCCTCCGGTCTGCCCCCGAGCCCCCGGCACCGCCGGAGGATGCGGAACCGTCAGGTGAAGTGACTCTCAAGTCAAAGGCTTGAAGTCAAAACCTAATGCGGGGTGGCTGGGGCCGTGGAGAGTTCCCGCCGGCACTCCTTCGGAAGGGCACGCGCGGTGCGAACTCCCACGGCCTCAGCTGTCTCTTAACGCCGGCGATAAAGCCCTGCCCAGGGCGGCCTTCGGCCGACTTCCTGACGCTGCCGCAAAACGTAGCCCCACGCGCAGCCCCGACAAGATTTTTTAATCCTAGTTATGACCGTGCCTGCGGCATGTGGCTGACGCGGGCCTGGCCGGGACGGCTCTCCCGGTACTCCGGTCGCATTCGTGGCCTCCGGCGGGGGCGGTGGCCCGGTGGTTGTGGCAACGGGCCGGTGATCAGGCGGCCCGTTGCCACAACCACCCGGTTAGGCGCTGGCGGCTAGCCGTGCGGAGTTGCCTGGCGATCGAGGGCTTGCGGCAGCGTAGTGAGGGGCTACGGGCAAGAGAACGCCGGCGGCTAGCCGTGCCGGAGTTGCCTGGACGAGGAGGCGGCGCGGCAGCGGCCGGGAGGGTCATGACTAGGAGTTCCAGGGAAACGGCGGCGCTCCCGGGGAAGAGACGTCCCGGCGGGTTTCTCTGGCTGGTATGGGAGCGGGGGCGGATGGGGATGAGCCGCGCGCCTTCGGACCGCCCATCGGGGTTCATGGGCGGTCCGACGAGCGCGCGGCGATTCCCCTCCGCTCCCCGCGCCACCACACAAACTCAATTACAGAGAGTTCAGGAAAGAGGCAACTTCAGGCCCAGCGAACTGGGCGCCGTAGCCGGCGTTGACCACCAGGCAGCCGACCGCGATGTCCTTCGTCGGGTCGAAGGCGATCAGCCAGCTGTTGGGCTGGTCCTGGCCCTGGATGTCGGCGGTCCCCGTCTTGGCGTAGACGGTGGGGCCGAAGCCGAGGCCGGCGCCGGTGCCGCTGGTCACCACGGCGCGCATCATCTGCTTGAGGCCCGCGTCCGTGGCGGCAGGCAGTGGCTTCGCGGTCACCTGCTTGGCCGTCGTCGTGAGGATCGGCTGCTTGAACGTCCCGGTGTCCACCGTGGCCGCCACCGAGGCCATCGCGATCGGCGAGGCGACGAGCGATCCCTCGCCGAACGCCTCCTGCGCGAGCTCCGACCCTGACGCGCTGGCCGGCGCGTTGAAGTACGAGGCGGACAGGTCGCCGATGCCGATGTTCCACTTCTGGTTGAGGCCGAAGTAGTCCTTCGCCGTGCTCGCGAGCTTGCCTGACAGGTGCGACCACTGGGTCGTGAACGCGTTGTTGCAGGACTGCGCGAAGTCGTCGATGAACGGCGTCCCCGGCGGCTCGGACTCGCCCTGGTCGTTGTGGTACGTGATCCCCTGGATGGTGAAGGCCGGCGGGCAGGCGACCGGGCTCTGCGGCGTCAGCACCCCCGCGTTGAGCAGCGCCGCGGACGTGATGACCTTCATCGTCGAGCCCGGCGCGACCTCGGCGGTCAGCGCGAAGTCGTTCTGCGCGGCGTTGTTGGCGATGGCGAGGATCTGGCCGGTGGACGGCTGGATCGCGATCATCGAGCTCTTGTTGTGCATGCCGACCGCGCTGCGCGCGGCGGCCTCCGCCTTCGCGTTGATCGTGGTGGAGATCGTCGGGTAGTTGCCTGGCGCGACGAGCGATCGCCTGGCTGTTCGGCACCGGCTGGCCCGACTTGGTCTCGATCTGCACGTTCAGGCCGGGCTTGGCCCCTTCGTTGGTCGGCGCCGACGCCTTGAGCAGGCCCGGCGATGGTGCTGAGGCCGGCGTCGCCGTAGCGGGTGAGGTTCGCGCCGCTGGCGTCGGTGACCATGCTGACCGTCGGCGGCACCGTGACGGCGGCCAGGTGGGTGGCCGCGGTCAGGTTGGGCGCGACCACGTCGGGCTGCCACGCGACGAACCAGACGGACGAGTTCGCCTGCTGGTAGGCGACGAGCTTGGAGTGGTACGCCCACTTGCCGCGCACCGCCGCCTTGCCGCTGCCCGCCGCGACCGAGGCACTGACCGCGAAGGTGACGCTCTCCCTGGGCTGCGCGGTCGTCGACCCGGCCGCGTCGGTGACCGCGCCGGGCGTGGCGGCGAAGCTCTTCAGGTTCAGGTACTTCGGGTAGGCCGCGAGCGCCGCCGCGGCCGCGGACGGCTTGTCCGTGTAGTTCGCGGCCTTCGTCAGGTCGCCCGTCTCCCACGCGGTGAGGAACGCGGCGGCGACCTGCTCCCCGTTCTGCTGCGCCGAGGACCCGGTCGGGATCAGGCCGTACTTCGGGGTGCCGCTGCCCGGCTTGAAGACCGTCAGCACGAGCACCAGGGCCACCACGAGCACGGCGAGCACGCCCGCGGTCACCATCACCGCGAGCGTGCGCCGCTTCACCGGCCGCTGCTGCCGCGCCGCGCCTCCGTACACGGCGCTCGTGTGATAGACGGTCTGCTCCGTCCGCCGGTGCGAGTGGGGCCGCCGCGCGGCAGGCTCCGGCGCAGGCGGCGCAGGCGTCGCAGGAGCGGGCGGGACGGCGGTGGGCGCACCGGGAGGCAGCAGGGGCAGCCCCTGCGTCGCCTGCTCGCTGCCGCCCGGGCCCCTGCCGCTCGCGCACTCGGCGCCGGGGGCGGGGAAGGGGGCAGCAGGGGCAGTCCCTGCGTCGCCTGGTCGCTGGCTTCCGCCGCCTGCACCGGCAGCGGCGCCGTCGGAGGGGCTGACCCGCTCGGCGCGATGTCCGGCTCATCAGATGAGTCCGACGGGTCAGGTGCACTGGTGCCGTTAGTCTCGCTCGTCACCTAACTGACCGTACCCATGCCTCGGGCTTACGGCGAATGATGCAGGAAACCGAGAGAATCCGCATCAGCTAGCAAGCGCTACGGAACGAAGACGACCTTGCCGGTGTGCGTGCCGTCGATCATCGCCGCGAAGCCCGCCCGCGCGTCGGCAAGCGGGATTACCCGGTCGATCAGCGGGCGGGTACCGGTCTGCTCGCAGAAGCGGACGCAGGCGGCCGAGCTGGTCGCGGGTGCCCATCGTGGAGCCGACCACCGACAGCTGGGTGAAGAAGATCCTCGTGAGCTCCGCCGGGGGGACGTCGCCGCTGGTCGCGCCGGAGATGACGATCCGGCCGCCGGGCTTGAGCGAGCGGACCGAGTGGGACCAGGTCGCCTGGCCGACCGTCTCCATCACCACGTCGACGCGCTCGGGCAGCCGCGCGCCGGTCGGGAAGGCCTGGTCGGCGCCGAGCTTGAGCGCCGCGTCCCGCTTGGCCTCGGTGCGGCTCGTCACCCACATCCGGTAGCCCGCCGCGCGGCCGAGGAGGATCAGCGCGGTGGCGACGCCGCCGCCGGCGCCCTGGACGAGGATCGTCGAGCCGGGCTGCGCGCCCGACTTGTCGAAGAGCATCTTGTAGGCCGTCAGGTAGGCGGTCGGCAGGCAGGCCGCCTCCTCGAAGGAGAGCGCCGCGGGCTTGGGGATCAGGTTCGCCTTCGGCACCATGACCTTCTCGGCGAACGTGCCCTGGTACCGCTCGGAGAGCAGGGACCGCCGCGGGTCAAGCGTCTCGTCGCCGCCGCCCGCGTTGGCGTCGCCGATCACGCCGTGCACCACGACCTCGTTGCCGTCGGCGTCGACCCCGGCGGCGTCGCAGCCGAGGATCATCGGCAGCCGGTCGGCGGGCAGTCCGACGCCGCGCAGTGACCAGACGTCGTGATGGTTCAGCGCCGTGGCCTTGACCGTGACCGTGGTCCAGCCGGCCGGCGGCTCGGGATCCGGCCGCTCCCCCGTCTCAAGACCGTTCAGCGGATTCTCGGCATCGATACGCGCGGCGTAGACGGCAAACATGATCATGACCCTACCGGCCCGGTCCCCGGCCGTTAAGTGGGCGGCCATCCCGGCGAACGCGGGCATGAATGTGCCATCGATGCCGGCTGTAGCAGCATCAATGGCACATTCATGCCTTGGCGAGGCGCCTCGTCGCCCGTCACCGGGAGGCGCCTCGCTGGCCGTTAGCGGCGGGCCACGCCGTCCGCGCGGGCCTGGGCGGCGACCGCGGCGGCGACGGCCGGGGCCACCCGCTCGTCGAACTGGCTCGGGATGACGTAGTCCGGCGTCGCGTCGTCGCCCACCAGGGCGGCGAGGGCGTCGGCGGCGGCCAGCTTCATGTTCTCCGTGATCGTGGTCGCCCGGACGTCCAGGGCGGCGCGGAAGACGCCGGGGAACGCCAGCGAGTTGTTGATCTGGTTCGGGAAGTCGCTGCGGCCCGTCGCCACCACGGACACGTGCCTGCGGGCGATGTCCGGGTGAACCTCCGGCTCCGGGTTGGACAGCAGGAACGCGATCGCGCCGGGGGCCATCCGGGTCAGGGCCTCCTCGGGGAGGGCGCTGCCGGACAGCCCGATGAACACGTCCGCGCCGCGCAGCGCCGACTCCACCGAGCCGGCGTGCCCCGAGGCGTTGGTCCGCGCCGCGAGCGCGGCCTTGACCGGGTTGAGGCCGTCGCGGCCGCGGTAGATCATGCCCTTGCTGTCGGAGACGCCGATCTCGCCGACGCCGGCCGCCAGCAGGATCTTCGACACCGCGATCCCGGAGGCGCCCGCCCCGCAGACCACGGCCCGCATCGCGGGCAGGTCCTTGCCGACCACCCGGGCGGCGCTGCGCAGCGCGGCGAGCGCGACGATCGCGGTCCCGTGCTGGTCGTCGTGCATCACCGGGATGTCGAGCATGGCGCGCAGCCGGTCCTCGATCTCGAAGCAGCGCGGCGCCGAGATGTCCTCCAGGTTGATGCCGCCGAAGCTCGGCGCGAGCGCGGCGACCACGCGGACCACGTCGTCGACGTCGGTGACGTCGATGCAGACCGGCACCGCGTTGATGCCGGCGAACTTCTTGAACAGCAGCGCCTTGCCCTCCATGACGGGCATCGCGGCGGCCGGCCCGATGTCGCCGAGGCCGAGCACGGCGGTGCCGTCGCTCACCACGGCGACGGTGTTGCCGACCCAGGTGTAGTCGCCGGCGAGCTCGGGCTCGTCGGCGATCGCGCTGCAGACCCGGGCGACGCCCGGCGTGTAGGCCATGGCGAGCGCGGCCCGGTCGGGCACGTCCACGCTCGGGTTGACGTCGATCTTGCCGCCCCGGTGCATCGCGAACACCGGGTCATCGTCCAGGGCGGACGGAGAACGGGAAAAAGTAGCCTCGTCGGCCACGGTAACCCCCAAGAATTCGGTACTGCAGGTGACAGGTCTGCCGTCCGGCTGGCTCACGGTGGCGGGGTAGCGCCGCCGACCGGCCGCACGGACGGTGATCACTCCAGGTACGGGGGTTGCCCGTTGGTTTAGTGTGTCATGAGCGACTTGCTGCTAGCGCTGTCAGCGCCGTTCTGTAATACTCATGAGCGGCACCAGCCTATTACAGAAGTCTTACCACCACAGCGGGGATTCGCGCGTGGACCTGTCATCCTATGCTGAACTCGCCGTCCGGCTCGTGAACACCGCCAGCCTCGGGCACGAGGGCGGCGACCTGCTCACGTCCATGGACGGGCTGCGCGCCCTCGTGGCCGACCGTGAGCACCTGAACCACGGCATCACGCGTGCCGACCTCGACGCGCTCCGGATGCTCAGGGACGAGTTCCGCGGGTTCTTCGTGGCCTGCTCGCAGGGGAACGGCGCGGACGCGGCCGAGCGGCTGAACGAGCTCCTCATCCAGTACCCGGTGCATCCCCAGCTTTCCGGCCACGACGGGCAGCCGTGGCACGTGCACTACACCGAGAGCGGCTCGATGTCCGACAAGTACGCCGCGGGCGCGGCCATGGGCCTGGCGGTCCGGCTGACCGAGCTCGGCCTCGAGCGGTTCGGCGTCTGCCAGGCGGCGCCGTGCTCCGGGGTGTTCGTCGACACGTCGGTCAACCGCACCAGGCGGTACTGCTCGGACCGGTGCGCCAGCAGGGCGAACGTCATCGCCTACCGGGCCCGCAAGCGCGGCGAGGAACCGGACGTCTAGGCAGAAGTACCGAAATGGCGTTAACGCGGCACGCGGATCGCCTGCTCGTGAATGCTTTCACAAGCAATGCGGTTTCGGCTGCCCGCTTGTGTACGAGCCCGCATAAACCTGCCAGAGTTGAAACGCGTCCAGGCTAATTCGGAGACATCGGCGACGTGACGTAGCGCCTGTGTCATAACTTGCGCCACGTAATGCCGGGCACAGGGCCGCGTGACCTGCGTTATAGAACCGAATCCGGCGACAAGTCTTCTCATCGCTGATGATCATCTCTACGATGTTCTTCACTCTGCACAACTGAACGCTCACTCGCTCTCAGCGGGACCCGCCGGGCGTGTGAGCACGCCCTTCGGGGCACGATCGAGAAACGAGAAAAGAGCTATCGATCATGGCAACTAAGCTGTCACAGACTGTTAAGCCTGGTGACGTTGGCCTCAAGCGAGAGACTCGGGCTGATCGGCGGCCATCTGGTCCTCCGAGACCTCGATCATCGGCTCGGGCTGGCTGCTGGCATCGTTCGGGGCCGCGCAGGTCGTCGGCGGCGCCGCGATCATCGCCTGGGTCCTCGGCGCCATCGCCGCCATCCTGCTGGCGCTGGTGCACGCCGAACTCGGCGGCCATGTACCCGGTCTCGGGCGGCACGGCCCGGTTCCCGCACCTGGCCTACGGCCCCGGCGCGGGCATCTCGTTCGGCTTCTTCTCCTGGCTGCAGGCCGTCACCGTGCCGCCGATCGAGGCCTTCGCGGTGATCCACTACGCCGGCTACTACTGGACGGCGATCTACGACCCGAACGCCAACGGCGGGAACGGCAACGTCACCCACTGGGGCTTCGTGCTCGAGATCGTGCTGATGGCGGTCTTCACCGCGGTGAACTTCCTGCCGATGCGGATCTACGGCCCGCTCTACAGCGCGGTCACCTGGTGGAAGGTCGCCATCCCGGTCCTGACCATCATCGTCCTGTTCACGCAAGTTCCACAGCGGGAACCTGACCGCGGGCGGCGGCTTCTTCCCCACCGGCACCGGCTGAAGGACCTGTTCGGCGCGCTGCCCGGCGCCGGCATCGTCTTCGCCTACCTGGGCTTCGAGCAGGCCGACCAGCTCGCGGGCGAGATCAAGAACCCGCAGCGGAACCTGCCGATCGCGATCATCGGGTCGATCATCATCGGCGCGGTCATCTACATCCTGCTGCAGGTCGTGTTCATCGGCGCCACCCCGGCCAGCCTGCTCGACCCACGGGTTCGCCGGCATTCCCGCGAGCAACGCGATCGCGCTCGCCCCGTTCGCCGCGCTGGCGTCGCTCGCGGGCTTCGGCTGGCTGTCCGGCATCCTGCGGGTGGACGCGTTCATCTCGCCCGCCGGCACCGGCGCCATCTACAACACCTCGACCTCGCGGGTCTCCTACGGCCTGGCCAGGAACCGGTACTTCCCGGGCATCTTCGGCACGGTCGACAGGCGCGGCGTCCCGTGGTTCGGCATGATCATGGCGTTCATCGTCGGCCTGGTCTTCACGCTTCCCGTTCCCGAGCTGGCACTCGCTGGTCGGCCTGGTCACCTCGGCGAGCGTGCTGATGTACGCGGGCGCGCCGCTGTCCATGGGCGCGCTGCGCAGGAACCTGCCCGGGGCGGACCGGCCGTTCCGGCTGCCCGGCGCGGTCGGTGATCGCGCCGCTCGCCTTCATCGTCGCCAGCCTGATCATCTACTGGTCGGGCTTCGAGACGCTGTGGAAGCTCGGCGTCGCCATCGTCCTCGGCTACATCGCGATCGGGATGTACACCTCGGACCGGGCAGGGCATGCCGAAGATCAACTGGACGAAGTCGGCCTGGATCGGCGCCTACCTGCTCGGCATGGGCATCATCTCCTGGCAGGGCGACTACGGGCCGCAGAACACCGGCCGGCTTCACGTACCCGTGGGACATCCTGGTGGTCGCGCTGTTCAGCCTCGGCGATCTACTACTGGGCGGTCATGTGCGGCGCGCAGACCACCGAGGAGATGGAGGAGCGGATCGCGGAGCAGGCGGTCACGTCGTCGACCCGGGGCAGCGGATCGACGACCTGGGCGAGCCGGGCGCCGAGCCGACCGTCGCCTGACGGTCACCGCTAGCGCGCTGACGTCGGGCCCCGCGTCCCAGCCAGCGGGAGCGGGGCCCGTTCCAGCCGGCTACGCGCACCGTTCGGAGTGCGCTGCTGGACGGCGAGCCAGCGGCGGCGGAGCGGCCAGTAGCGGGCCAGCACCACCGCCACGATCTTCTCCGGCGGCACCGGGCCGAAGCGGGCGCTGTCGACCGCGCCGGCGGCGGGGTTGTCCGACGCCAGCCACCAGCCCCCGTCCTCGCGCCAGGCCGCCGCGCTTCACCAGCAGGAAACCCGGGCGCTCCGGGTGCCAGGCGAGCACCACCTGACCGGGGCGGATCCGGGTGGTGCGCCAGGCGAGCAGCCAGTCGCCCGGGCGCAGTGCGGGGAGCATGGACTGCTCGGCGACCGCGACACGGAGCAGCGGCCAGCGCTTGGGGCAGGTGGGCACGTTTAGCTCCCAGCTGGCAGAGTAGTGTCGGAAGTGAAACCTTACTGATCTGGTACGGAGAAAGGGAATCGATGAGGCTGCTCACCCGGCTGCTCGCGCCGAAGTCCGTCGCCCACGCCCACTGCGACCTGCCCTGCGGCGTCTACGACCCCGCCCAGGCGCTGATCGAGGCGCAGTCCGTCAAGGCCATCGCCGAGAAGTACGCCGCCAACGAGGACCCGGCGTTCCGGGCCCGCGCGATCTTCATCAAGGAGCAGCGCTCCGAGCTGGTCAAGCACCACCTGTGGGTGCTGTGGACGGACTACTTCAAGCCGCCGCACTTCGAGAAGTACCCGCAGCTGAACACGCTGTTCAACGAGGCCACCAAGCTGGCCGGCGCGGGCGGCACCAAGGGCTCGGTCGACGTGGCCGTCGCCGACCAGCTGCTCGCCAAGATCGAGGAGATCTCCAAGATCTTCTGGGAGACCAAGCAGGCCTAGAGCCTGATGCACTTCTCGTCAGGGCTGGCCCCCAGGAACAGGGGGCCAGCCCTGACGCGTTCTCAGTGAGGTAACGTACCGACTCGGGCTGTGCGGCGGCGTTCTCGCCTCGCGCGGCGCCTGCTTCGTAGCTTTTCGTCGAGTCGCGGCGGCCCTGATACGATCGCGGTTTTCGCGATAGCGGCCGCCGCGACCGACAGCGGGGGTCGAGTACTCGATTGTGCGTTCTACCAGGGGATCTCGAGACCACGGCATCGAGCGCGCACGGGGGGTCGTCCCCCCGGATGAAAAGCGCGGTAAGTTGCAATCAGTGGCCGGCATGCGTCGCCGGCCCCGTGACAATGACCGACGGAGAGACGTGACCGAAGACACCGCCGCGCCGACGGCACCCCCAGGGGGCCGCGAGACGGCAGATTACGTGCAGGTCAAGATGCCGGCCGAGAGCGCCTACCTGTCCGTGCTGCGCACCGCCGCCGCCGGGCTCGCCGCCCGGCTCGACTTCACCCTCGACGAGATCGAGGACCTGCGCATCGCGATCGACGAGGCGTGCGCGATGCTGCTCGCCCAGGCCATTCCCGGCACCGACCTGGAGTGCGTCTTCGAGCTCGGCGCCGACCTGGTGACCATCACCGTGTCGGTGACCGCGGCGGAGGCCAGGATGCCCGCGCGCGACACGTTCGCGTGGACGGTGCTGTCCGCGCTCGCCGGCTCCGTCGACTCCAGGCTCGGCCCCGACGACCGGGTCTCGATCGTCCTCGCCAAGCGCCGGGGCGGATGAGTTGAGCAGCGAATACGAGGTCCAGGTGACTGACGAGTTCGAGGTTGAGGTTACGGTCAGCGAGGAACCGCCGCCGCTGCCGCGGTCCGAGCACTCCTCGCCCGACCGGACGCAGGCCAGGGAGCTGTTCGAGCGGCTCGCCGTGCTGCCTGCCGACGACCCCGAGCGCGCCAGGATCAGGGCCACCCTGGTCGAGCTGCACCTGCCGCTCGTCGAGTACCTGGCGCGGCGGTTCCGCAACCGGGGCGAGTGGCTCGACGACCTCACCCAGGTCGCGACCATCGGGCTCATCAAGTCCATCGACCGGTTCGACCTGGAGCGCGGCGTCGAGTTCTCCACCTACGCCACGCCCACCATCGTCGGCGAGATCAAGCGCCACTTCAGGGACAAGGGCTGGGCCGTCCGCGTGCCGCGGCGGCTGCAGGAGCTCAAGCTCTCGCTGACCAAGGCGATCGGCGAGCTGGCGCAGCGCGAGGGCCGCGCGCCCACCGTCAGCGAGCTCGCCGCGCACCTGCAGATGTCGGAAGAAGAGGTGCTCGAGGGCCTCGAGTCGGCCAACGCGTACTCCACCGTGTCGCTGGACGCGCCGGACTCGGGCGACGAGGACGCGCCCGCGGTGGCCGACTCGCTCGGCATGATCGACGAGGCCCTTGAGGGCGTGGAGTACCGCGAGTCCCTGAAGCCGCTGCTCGAGCGGCTGCCGCCGCGGGAGAAGAAGATCCTGCTGCTGCGGTTCTTCGGGAACATGACCCAGTCGCAGATCGCCGCCGAGCTCGGCATCTCCCAGATGCACGTGTCCCGGCTGCTCGCCAGGACGCTGGCTCAGCTGCGCGAAGGGCTCACGGTCGACGACTAGCGGCGTCGCGACGCCGTGCCCCGACGGCGTCGCAACGCGACCTCGGGTCTCACGCGGGTGCTGCGTGGGACCCGCCAGGGGGACATGGGGGGCGGGAGCCCCCATGCGGGGGGTCACCGGGGGGGCGTCCCCCGGTGCGAGCGCTGCGAGTCAGGGCGCGCAGGCTCGTCGGCGCGAACAGCCCGGCAAGCCCGGCGATGGCCAGCAGCAGGGCGGGAACTCCCCAGTCGTAGCGGTGCGCCTCAAGCAGCCAGATGGCGATCATGACGGTGAACAGCTGGGTCATCACCGCCGGGGTCCGGCTCCACGGCCGGACGCGGGCGATGCCCGGACGCGATCGCGGCCACGCCGATCGCCACGATGACCTCAAGCACGATGAACGCGATCGCGTTCGAGGCCGTCCAGGCGTGGCCGGACGCCGAGTCGATCACGTTGAGCACGACCGCCACGCACAGGCCGGCCGCCTCGGCGGCCTGTGCGGCGGCCGCCACGCGCAGCATCGGCGCCCGCGCCGCCGCTGGGCGCTTCCGAGGCCTGGGACAGCGCTTCGCGGCTGAACGCATACCCATAGTCTCGCATCCTTTCGGGCACCGTTAACCTGAGCAACGTGCGCGCGCTGCTGATCATCAATCCTCGCGCGACTTCCATGACCGGACGGGACGCCGGCCTGGTGGTCCGCGCGCTCGGTTCCCGGCTGGAACTAGATACCAGGCAAACACAGTATCGCGGCCACGCGGGCAAGCTCGCCGCCGCCTCGGCGGCAGACGGGTACGACCTGGTCGTGACGTTCAGCGGCGACGGGACCGTGAACGAGGTCGTCAACGGGCTGATGCAGGTAGCCGAGCCGACGGAGCGCCCCGCCATCGCGCCCGTCCCCGGCGGCGGGCGCCAACGTGTTCGCGCGCACCCTCGGGCTGCCGCCCGACGCCGGCGGGGCGGTACAGCGCATCCTCGCCGCGGTCGCGGCCGGGCGAGCGGCGCAAGATCGGGCTCGGCCTGGCCGGCGACCGCTACTTCACGTTCAGCGCCGGCCTCGGGCTCGACGCCGAGGTCATCGCGGACATGGAGCGGCAGCGGGCGCACGGCCGGCGCGGCATCCGTGGCGGCCTACCTGCGGACCGCGGTGCGCAGGTACTACGGCACCGACCGCCGCCGCCCCGCCCTCACCCTGCGCGTGCCCGGCCAGTCGCCGGTGAGCAGCCTGTTCATGGGCGTCGTCACCAACAGCTCGCCGTGGACCTACCTGGGGAGCCACCCGGTGCGCCCCGCCCACGCGGACTTCAGCTCCGGGCTTGACCTGTTCGCGCTGCGGCGGCTCCGCACGCTGACCACGCTGGCCGCCCTCGGGCACATGATGCACTCGAACAACGAGGAGCTCCCGGCCGGGCGGGACGTGGTCAGCGCGTCCGCGCTCAGCGAGCTGGCCTTCGAGGCCGACCGCCCGATCGCCTTCCACATCGACGGCGAGTACCTGGGCGAAACGGAGTCGGTCGCGTTCCGGTTTGTGCCCGACGCACTCTGTGTTGTAGCGTGACGTAACTCTCGCTCTGTGACGGATCTGACATTAATTTCAGCTTCCCTGTTTGCCGCGCCCTCTTGCGCTGGCTCTGCCCTGTTGAGAGGCTAGTTCCGGTGCCTGGGGCAACGTAACTCAGCGCGTTCGAACACGGCTAACGCGGGTACGTCACCTCCGGACGTGGCTGGGCTCTACCGAAGCCTCGCTGCGAACCACTTGGCACTACCAAGATCGGGAATATCACGATATTCCCGACATATCGCAAAGCTCGTGAATTACTTCACAAGCACGGAGTGGCGTGTGGCGGACCTCACCGATGACCAGCTGCTACGCCGAGAAGGGTTACCACCATGGACTGGCGCCACATCGCCGCCTGTCGCGAGGTAGATCCAGAGCTGTTCTTCCCGATCGGAAACAGCGGCCCCGCGCTCCTGCAGATTGAAGAAGCCAAGCAGGTCTGCCGTCGGTGCACGGTACTCGACGAGTGCCTCCGCTGGGCCATTGACAGTGGCCAGGACGCCGGCGTCTGGGGCGGCATGAGCGAGGACGAGCGGCGGGCGCTCAAGCGCCGGACGCTGCGCCTGCGTGCCCGCGCGGGCGTCTAGCCGACGAGCTGAGCTTGCACCTTCGCGGGTGACCGTAGCCACGTGTCACCCGCCGCCCTTGTCCGGGCTTGGCGCCCGGTGCACTGGCGGTTTTGCCATCGGGCGTGCGAGCGCGGACATCGGGGTCGTCCCGGGGGATAGCGAGCCTCGGGCTCGTAGCGGACGGGCAGGTCGACGACCGCGATCGTGCCTCCCCCGTCCCGCGGCCGCAGGCTGATCTGGCCGCCGAGCTCGCCCTCGACCAGGGTCCTGACGATCTGCAGGCCGAGGCTCGTCGTGTTTTCCAGGTCGAACCCGGGCGGCAGCCCGGCCCCGCTGTCGGTCACCGTCACGGTCAGCAGCTCGGGCGCCCGCGCCGCCACCACCTCGATGATCCCGGCGTCCGAGCCTGCCGGCCCGGGCCCGGCGACGCGGCGCCGACCCGAACCCGTGCTGCAGCGCGTTCTGCAGCAGCTCGGTGAGCACCATCGCGAGCGGGGTCGCCACGGTCGCCGGGAGCATGCCGAACTGGCCGGTGATCTTCGGCGTCACCCGCACCTCCGGCGACGACACCTCGCCGGCCATCATCGCGACCCGGTCCGCGATGTCGTCGAAGTCCACGATCTCCTCGGGCGCGTGCGACAGGGTCTCGTGCACGATGGCGATCGACCCGACCCGGCGCACCGCCTCCTGCGAGCGCCGCCCGCGCTTCCGGCGCCGACAGCCGCCTGGCCTGCAGGCGCAGCAGCGCGGCGACGGTCTGCAGGTTGTTCTTGACCCGGTGGTGGATCTCCCTGATCGTCGCTTCCTTGGTCAGCAGCTCGCGCTCCCGGCGGCGCAGCTCGGTGACGTCGCGCACCAGGACGAGCGCCCCGGTCCGCTGACCGCCCACCACCAGCGGGATCGAGCGGAGCTGCACCACCGTGCCGTTGACGTCGATCTCGGTCTCCCTGGGCGCCCGGCCCCTGGTCACCAGCATCAGCGACTCGTCGACCGGCGCCCCGGTCGCGGCCAGCTGCGCCGTCGCGCTGCCAAGCTCGGTGCCCATCAGGTCGGCCGTGAGCCCGAGCCTGCGGTAGGCGGACTGCGCGTTGGGGCTCGCGTAGGTGACCCGGCCCGCGGCGTCAAGCCGGAGCAGGCCGTCGCCGACCCGCGGCGAGCGCACCAGCGTCGTGTCGTGGCCCGGGTAGGGGAACGTGCCCTCGGAGATCATCCGCGCCAGGTCGTCGGCGCCCGCCAGGTAGGTCAGCTCAAGGCGGCTCGGCGTGCGCGCGCCGTTCAGGTTGGTCGACCGCTCGATGACCGCGATCACCCGGCCGTTCCTCGTCACCGGGATGGCCTCCGCCCGCACCGGGACGCCGGACGTCCAGTCGGGGTCGCTCTCCCGGTGGATGCGCCGCTCGACGCGCGCGGTGTCGAGCACCGGCCGCTCTCCCGGGGCGACCTGGGTGCCGACCACGTCGTCGGGGAACGAGGTCGGCCCGGTCGTCGGCCGCATCTGCGCCACCGCCACCCAGCCCGAGTTGAGCGCGCCCTCGGGCGCGCGTGACGGCACCCACAAGATGAGGTCGGCGAACGACAGGTCGGCGAGGAGCTGCCAGTCCGACACGAGGGAGTGCAGCCACTCCAGGTCTGGCCCGGACAGGCTGGTGAGGTTTCTGGCGAGGTCGGTGAGCGTCGGCACGCTCCCATGATGGCACGAGCCGCCCGGGTCGGGATTCTCCCCCGGGCCGGGCCGGCGGGTCGCGCGCTCGCGAAACCTCTCCGCCGGGGCATAAAGAAGAAACGTTTTGGCAGGGGAAGACGGCGGCCGGGCTGGCCGAAGGGCGAGATCGCTGTCATCATGGCCGGAATACCGCAAAAGCGGGGAGGTACTACTCATGACCGCGTTTCCGATGCCGGCAGAAGACAGCGATGGCGTTCCCAGCTCGCTCGGGGACGTCGCCGCGCCGCCTGCCCTGCTGCGGCTGCCCAAGTACTACCAGGTCAAGAAGCAGCTGCTCGACTTCACCGCGGCCATGGCACCCGGCAGTCCCGTCCCGCCAGAGCGAGAGCTCGCCCGGCTTTACGGCACCTCCCGCACCACCGTCAGGCAGGCCCTGGCCGAGCTGGTGATCGAGGGGCGGCTGCTGCGCATGCAGGGCAAGGGCACCTTCGTCGCCAAGCCGAAGGTCGCCCAGCCGCTTGAGCTCGCCAGCTACACCGAGGGAATGCGGCAGCACGGCCTGCACCCGCAGACCAAGATCCTCGACATCGGCTACGTCACCGCCGACGAGGAGCTCGCCACGCTGCTCGACGTGCGGCCGGGCGGGCGGCTGCTGCGGATCCACCGGCTGCGGCTCGCCGACGGCGAGCCGATGTCCATCGACACCTCGCACCTGCCCGCCCGCCGGTTCCCCGGCCTGCGGCGGCAGCTTGAGCGGCACGCGTCGCTGTACGAGACGCTGCGCACCGGGTACGGCATCCAGCTCGCGGAGGCCGAGGAGACGATCGAGACCGTGCTCGCCGACCCGCACGACGCCCGGCTGCTCGACGTGGACCCGGGCATCCCGCTGCTGCTGCTGTCGCGGCACGCGATCGACTCCACCGGCGAGCCCGTGGAATGGGCGCAGTCGTGGTACCGCGGCGACCGGTACAAGTTCATCACCAGGCTCCGCCGGACCCCGCCCGTCTAACACTGGCCCTCTGGCACTGTCCGTATGATCGACCCCATGATCGAATCGGATCAGCGGGGCGTCCTCTTCATCACCGGCACCGGGACCGGCGTCGGCAAGACCATCGTGACGGCGGCGATCGCCGCGCTCGCCCGCGCCGCGGGCCGGCGGGTCGCCGTGGTCAAGCTCGCGCAGACCGGCGTCGCACGACGGGCCCGGCTCCGACACGCCCGACCTCGAGACGGTCACCCGGCTGTCCGGTGTCACCGACACTCACGAGCTCGCGCGGTTCCCCGACCCGCTCTCCCCCGAGGCGGCGGCCCGCGTGTCCGGGCTGCCCCCGGTGGACCTCGCCCGCGCCGCCGCGCTTATCGCCGACCCTCGAGGCCACCGGGACCTGGTCCTCGTCGAGGGCGCCGGCGGCCTCCTCGTCCGCTACGACGCGACGGGCGCCACGATCGCCGACCTGGCCGCCGCGCTGGACGCGCCCGCGCTCGTCGTCACCGCCGCGGGGCTCGGCACGCTCAACCACACCGCGCTCACCCTGGAAGCGCCGCGGCCCGCAAGGTGCGAGCGCCGGGCTCGTCATCGGCAGCTGGCCGCGCGACCCGGCCTCGCCGAGCGGGAGAACCTGGCCGACCTCGAAACGCTGGCGAACGGCCCGCTGGCCGGCCTGCTCCCCGAGGGCGCGGGCGCACTGGACCGGCAGGCTTTCCTCGCCGTCGCGGCGGCCGGGCTGGGCCCGTCTCTTGGCGGCGCTCGCGGCAGGCGCTGAAGGCGCCCTTATCCCATTCAAAACGCTCGCAATTTACTAGATGCAAATCATTGCCTAATTAGCTCTATTGGCGCAACATGGTTGCAATCACGTGACATCCATCACATCCACCCGTGCGAGAACGCCGAGAGGACCTGATGAATCAGCCGAATGCAACCCCTAGCGCACCAAGGGACTCGCAAGATCCCGCAATCACGCGGCGAAGAACCCGGTGACCGCCCACCCAATCACGTCAGCCGCCATCTTCGTCCTGGTGGCCGGCTCGATCTGCGGCACGCTGATCGTCCCGATCTACGCCCATCTCACGCCGAAGATCGGTGACTTCCCCTTCTTCTACTTCTACCTCCTCGCCTACATGCCGGTCGTGGCGATCGCGCTCTGGCTCGCCACCCTGCTGCAGCGCAGGCTGGCGACCGCCGACGCGGCGGCAGCGACGCGGAGGTGGCGAGATGAGCAACGTCAACACCGTCGTGTTCACGATCGTCCTCGTCCTCTTCGTCATCGTCACCGTGGTCGGCTTCGCCGCCGCCCGCTGGCGGCGCGCGGGCGAGCATGATGCACCTGAACGAGTGGGGACTGGCGGGCCGCGGCTTCGGCACGTTCATCACGTGGTTCCTGCTCGGCGGCGACCTCTACACCGCCTACACGTTCATCGCCGTGCCGGCGCTGGTGTTCGGCTCGGGTTCGATCGGCTTCTTCGCGGTCTCCTACACGATCATGGCGTACCCGATCGCGTTCATCTTCCTGCCCAGGCTGTGGTCGGTTTGCCGGGTGCACAACTACGTCACGCCCGGCGACTTCATCCGGGGCAGGTACGGCTCACGCGGGCTGGCGCTGGCCATGGCCTTCACCGGCATCCTGGCGCTGATGCCGTATATCGCGCTGCAGCTCGTCGGCATCCAGGCGGTCCTCACCGTCATGGGGGTCGGCGCCAGCTCGACCAACACCTATCGTCAAGGACCTGCCGCTGTTCGTCGCGTTCGTGGTGCTGGCGATCTTCACGTACGTCTCCGGGCTGCGCGCGCCGGCCGCGATCGCGTTCATCAAGGACACGCTCATCTACGTGTTCGTCATCGTGGCCGTGTTCTACATCCCGACCAGGCTGGGCGGCTGGGGGCACATCTTCGGCACTGCCCAGACGCACTTCGCGGCGATCAACCCGGCGACGAAGGCGCCCAACGGCACGTTCATCCCCACCACCAAGTCCGTCGGCAGCACCCAGTTCGACTTCGCGACGCTGGCGCTCGGCTCCGCCATGGCGCTGTTCGTGTACCCGCACATCATCACCGGCACACTGGCCTCGAAGCGGCGCAGCACCATCAAGCGGAACATGTCGCTGCTTCCCGTCTACTCGGTCCTGCTCGGCCTGATCGCGCTGTTCGGCTACATGGCGGTCGCCGACCCGGTCACGGCGGCGAACGTCAAGAAGGCGGGCAACGCACAGCTCGCGGTCCCGTACCTGTTCCAGCACATGTTCCCGAGCTGGTTCACCGGGATCGCCTTCGCCGGCATCATCATCGGCGCCCTGGTGCCGGCCGCGATCATGGCGATCGCGGCCGCGAACCTGTTCACCCGCAACATCTTCAAGGAGTTCTTCAAGCCGGACGCGAGCCCGGCGCTGGAGACCAGGATGTCGCAGTGGGCGTCGCTGGTGGTCAAGTTCGGCGCACTGGTGTTCGCGGTCGAACTGCCGCATACGTTCTCCATCAACCTCCAGCTGCTCGGCGGCGTCTGGATACTGCAGATCTTCCCGATGCTGGTCGGCGGCCTGTACACGCGGTGGTTCCACCGCTGGGCGCTGCTTACCGGCTGGTTCGCCGGCATGATCTACGGCACGCTCGCCGCGTACAACGTCAAGAACGCGACCACCTCGCACTGGGCGGGCGTCGTCGGACATCGTGTTCGGGCACAGCATCTACATCGGCTTCACCGCGATCATCATCAACGTCGTGATCGCGGTCGTACTGACGCTCGTCCTCAGGGCCGCCAGGGTGCCAGAGGGCACCGACGAGACCCTGCCGCACCAGTACACCGCCGACCCGGAACAGGCCCCCGCGCCCGACGCCGGCCGGCGTCGGGGCGGCGCGCTGGAGGGTTAAGGCGAAGCACGCACCCGTTCGGAGTCCTGGTTTCAAAGACCTTGATTCCGAACGGGTGCGGCTGACCCTGGCCGCCTCTCCACAAACTCGACTCGCGGGTAACGTCCGAACCCTCTTTTGCCCTGGCCTCAGGGTCTCACCTGGTGGCGCGTCAAAAAGAATAGGGTTCGCCGGGTGAACTCTCTTTCCGGACACGCGGGCGCCCATGCCGTCGCGGTCGCGCAGCGGTACGGCGTGACGACCATGTTCACCCTCTCCGGCGGGCACGTGTTCCCGCTCTACGACGGCGCGGTCAAGGCCGACCCGCCGCTGCGCCTGGTGGACGTGCGGCACGAGCAGACCGCCGTGTTCGCCGCCGAGGGAATCGCGCGCCTCACCAGGACCCCCGGCCTCGCCGTGGTCACGGCAGGCCCAGGGGTCACGAACAGCGTGAGCGCCGTGACGTCCGCCTGGTTCAACGGCGCCCCGGTCGTCGTGCTGGGCGGCCGCGCCCCCGACTACCTGTGGGGCAAGGGCGCGCTGCAGGAGATGGACCACGTCCCGCTGCTCGCCCCGGTCACCAAGCGCGCGTGGACCGAGCACGCCGTCGCCGACGTCGCCGCCTCGGTCGACGAGGCCTTCCGCCTGGCGACGACCCCGCACCGGGGCCCGGTCTTCGTCGACTTCCCCCTGGAGACCATCTACGGCGAGGCGACCGTAGACTTCCCGGACAGTGCCCTGTTCGCGCCGGCCCAGCCCGACGCCGAGGACGTGGCCAGGATCGCCGCGCTGCTCGCGGCGGCGCACCGCCCCGTCCTCGTGCTCGGCTCCGACGTCTGGCTCGGCGGCGCGGACGTCGCCGCCCGGCTGTGCGCGGAGGCACTGCGGCTCCCGGTGATCGCGAACGGCCAGGCGCGCGGCGTGCTGCCAGGCGGCCACTCGCTGCTGGTCACCCGGGCCCGCTCGCTCGCCTTCGCCGAGGCCGACCTGGTGATCGTGGTCGGCGTGCCGCTGGACTTCCGGCTGCGCTACGGCTCGTTCGGCCCGAAGGACGCGCCCGCTTCCGTGGTGCACGTGGCCGACTCCCCTGGCGGCATCGCGACGCACTGCCCGCTGGCGGCCTCCGCGTCCGGTGACCTGTCCTTGTTCTTCACGGCCCTCACCGACGCGTGCGGCGCCCGCCCCGTCGGCGACATGGAGTGGCTGGCCCGCCTGCGCGGCACGGCACGCGCCGCGGCGGCCGAGGACATCCCGCTGCTGGAGAGCGAGGCCGACCCGATCCACCCGATGCGCGTCTACGGCGAACTGCTGCGCCAGCTTGACGACGACGCGGTCGTCATCGGCGACGGCGGCGACTTCGTCTCCTTCGCGGGCCGCCTCATCGAGCCGGCGTTCCCCGGCCGCTGGCTCGACCCCGGCCCCTACGGCTGCCTGGGCACCGGCCTCGGCTACGCGATAGCGGCCAGGCTCGCGCACCCGAGTTCCCAGGTCGTCCTGATGCTCGGCGACGGCGCGGCGGGCCTCTCCCTGATGGACGTGGACACCCTGGTCCGCCACAACCTGCCGGTGGTAATGATCGTCGGCAACAACTCGGCCTGGGGCCTGGAAAAGGGCCCGATGCAAGCCGTCTACGGCTACGACGTAGCCGCCGACCTGAGGCCGGGAACGCGGTACGACGAAGTCGTGAGCGCCCTGGGCGGCGCCGGCGAACTCGTGACCACGCCAGAGCGAGATCGCTCCGGCCCTGAGACGCGCCTTCGACGCGTCGGCCCCGTACCTGATCAACGTGCTCACGGACGTCCAGGCCGAGTACCCGCGCACGACGACGGGCGTGTAGGCGCGGCGGCGCGCGTTCACGCGGCAGGGATCACCAGGTTGCTGAGGGCGTCGACGACCTGCGGGTCGTATTCGGAGGCGGTGTCGAGGCGCAGCCGCGCGACCGCCTCGGCGGCCCGGGAGGGGTCCGTCGAGCTGCCGACGAGGTCGTCGTACGCGTTGGCGGCGCGGATGATCCGGCTGGACAGCGGCGGCGGCTGGGAGCGGTCGGCGGGACGGCAGGGGTCGGACTGCCGCCGCACGATGTCGGCCACCGAGTCGAGCACCCGCGCCTGCTGGATGACCTCGGCACCGTACTCGGCGATGCGCCGCTGCTCCTCGCGGGCGACGAGGACGGTCGCACCGCCGGGAACCGGGTCGCGCAGCGACAGCTGCCCGATGTCGTGCATCAGCGCGGCGTACTCAAGCTCAAGCAGCGCCGCCTCCGGCATGCCGAGTTCCCGCCCGATGGCCACCGCGAGGCGGCTCACCCGGGCCGAGTGCCCCGTCTCCACGTACCCGCCGATCTCCGTGACCCGGGCGAGCGCCCGCACGGTCTGCAGGTACGTGGCCCTGATCCCGGCGTACCGGCGCAGCGCGACCTGCGTGACGAGCAGCGGTGCGGCGAACACGGCGACCGCGGCGAGCCCCATGACCTCGGCGGCGAACGCGATGAGCAGGGCCGACGCCCCGGTCGCGGCGGCGATCGCGAACTGGACGCGCAGCTCGTCGCCGAGCGCGACGCCGAACCTGGTCCGCAGCGCGTCGGTCCGGATGAGCGCCGTCACCACCGACTCGAGGAACCACGCCACGATGATCAGCCCGAGCATGACCGGCAGCTCCGACCACCACCGGCTGCCGATCAGCCCGGCGTTGGCGAGCGGGCGGAAGGTGGCCGCCACGCACGCGACCGCGAGCAGCCGCGCGGACATCGCGGTCAGCCTGGCCGGCCGGCCGACCGCCAGGTGCGGGAGCGCTCCGACGATCATGGCGAGCGCGGTCACCGCGATGACCTGGGCCGGCCCCGGCCTGGCCGGGTCGTCGCCGATCCGCAGCACCAGCGCGTAGGCCATCGCGCCCGCCGTGGCGATGGGGGCCGCCTCCCGGTCTCCCGGCAGGTTCAGCCGCAGCAGCTCACCGAACGCGATCAGCGCGCCGAACGCCAGGGCCGCGTGGACGTCGTGCACGCCGCTGACGGCGGTCTGCGCGACCGACCAGATAAGCAGCAGCCCCGCGAACGCGACCAGGAGCCAGTGACCGGAGTCCAGGGCGTGCCTGGGCAGCCCGCGCGGCTCATACCATCGGCCGGCCACGGCGTCACAGGCTCTCGATGGTCCGCAGCGGCTCTTCCGCGGGCGCCGGCTCCGGCGCCGTCCAGCCGTCCCGCTCGATCGCCGTGACGAACGCGTCCACGAAGGCCGGGTCGAACTGCTTGCCCGCCCACTTGCGCAGCTCGGCGACCGCCTCGGGAATCGGCCGCGCGCCCCGGTAGGAGCGGTCGGAGGTCATCGCGTCGAACGCGTCCGCCACCCCGAGCACCCGGGCGAACTCGGGTATCTCGTCGCCGGCCAGCCCCATCGGGTATCCCCTGCCGTCGATCCGCTCATGGTGGTGCATGATCCCGGCGAGTGCCTCGTCGAGGAAGCCGATCTCCCGGACGATATCGAGCCCGCGCATCGGGTGCAGCTGGACGGCGGCGTACTCGTCGTCGGTGAGCGAGCCGCGCTTCTGCAGCACCGACGTCGGCACGCCGAGCTTGCCCACGTCGTGCAGCATCCCCGCGTAGCGGATCGCGCCCACCCGCTCGGGGCGCATCCCGATCTCCGAGGCGATCATCACCGCGCCGCGCGACACCCGCTCGCTGTGTCCCCTGGTGTAGAAGTCCTTGGTCTCCACGGCCTGGCACAGCGCGCTGACCGTCGCCTCGTAGGCCCGCTGCTGCGCGGCGAACTGCGCCACCGCCCAGCGGGCCACGAACACCGGGATCAGCACGAGGACCGGGGTGAACGGCCCGAGGACCGACCAGAGCGCGGCGATCAGCACGCCGAACGCGCCGTACCCGAGGTCGGTCAGCCACAGCTTGAAGTCGAGCCCGACCCGCGTCGCCGCGCCGCCCGGCTCCCTGGTCAGCCAGAACACGCCGTGCAGGAGCATGAAGTTGACGGCCACGTGCACGACGGCCGCCGCGGCGAACGGCCCGATGAGGCCGGGGAAGGAGCTCTGCCCCGGCGTGCCCACGTGCCCGCCGAACGCGAGGAAGGTCCGGCCGGCCAGGTAAGCGCTGAGCACGTACATGGCGGTGTTGAACAGCCGCTGGACGACGGACGGCCCGCGCCGGACGCCGAGCAGCGTGCCGCAGCTGACCAGCGCCGCGCCGACCGGGCCGCACAGCACCACGGCGGCAAGCGACGCCATGGTGTTGGCCGACCAGGCGAGGCCGCGCGCGTTCAGCAGCGTGGCGGAGGACTCGCAGGCGACCAGGAGCAGGCCGAGAACCCCGATCTGGCCCCAGTTGAGCCCGGTGTACGGCCCCGTGACGAGCACGATGACGGCGGCGGCGATCACCGCGCCGATGTAGAGCCACGCGATGCGCGAGAGCTTGTCCACGCTCCCCCCTCGTAGCCACCCGCCGTTGACCCGAATCGCACCTATCGCCGTCGCTACCCCCAGGAGACCCCGGAAGCCCTCATCGGGACAGTCCTCCCTCGCGCGGAAATGCTAACGGCCGCTTACGGCGTGCCGTCGATGTCAGGATAACGTGGCCGCGCTGATTAGCGCAGACCTAAAACCTGATCACTGACGACCCGTAAGCGGCCGTTTACGTCGCAGGAGGCTTATTCGGTTACTTCTATCTCGGCCTGGACCTGCTTGATTCGCACCAGCACCTTGGTGCGCAGGTCGCTCGGCACCGGGTCGCACCCGCAGTGCTTGGCGACGAGGCGTTTCACCGCGTCCTCGAGGCCGTACTCGCGCAGGCACGGCCCGCACTCGTCGAGGTGCTGGCGGATGTGCTCGCAGTCGTCTTCCGATACCTCGCCGTCGAGGTACCAGTAGACCCGGTCGAGTACCTCGCTACATGGCGTCTCATGGGGCTTTCCGCAGCTCATTGCCCACCCTCCTCGGCATTCGCCCGGACCAGGCCCTGCTCGGCGGCGTAGTCCTGGAGCAGCTCCCGAAGCTGGCGGCGGCCGCGGTGAAGCCGCGACATCACGGTACCGATCGGGGTCCCCATAATGTCGGCGATTTCCTTATATGCGAACCCCTCGACGTCGGCGAGGTAGACCGCGATCCTGAACTCTTCCGGCAGCGACTGCAGCGCCGTCTTGATATCGGAATCGGGCAGTCTTTCCAGCGCCTCGGCCTCGGCCGACTTGAGCCCGCCGGAACTGTGCGACGCCGCGCGCGCGAGCTGCCAGTCCTCGACCTCATCAGAGCCGGACCGCTGCGGTTCACGCTGCCGCTTGCGGTAGGTGTTGATGAAGGTATTGGTAAGGATCCTGAAGAGCCAGGCCTTCAGGTTCGTCCCCTGCTGGAACTGGTGGAAAGACGCGTACGCCTTGGCGAACGTCTCCTGCACCAGGTCCTCAGCGTCCGCCGGGTTCCGCGTCATGCGGAGGGCGGCCGAGTACAGCTGGTCCAGGTATGGCAGGACATCTGCCTCAAAGCGCTCACCGCGCTCGGCAAGCTTCTCAGGCACGGGTGTCTCTGGCACGGGACCCACCCCCTCTCGGTAACCGTAAGAGGATACCTTCCCCGGCCGGCGGGGGACGGGCCGGCGTGGCGGGGCGAGTGTTGCTGAGGCTGTGGCCATGCCGCGTTTAACACTAGGCCGCGTCCGACAATTCCGGGGTGCCCGCCGTTCGTGGTTCCGTCGGCCCGAGACCGGGACGCTTCTGCTGGCGCGCAAAGTTCCGTGGATGGAACCGCTGGACCGGGGAAGGGTAACAAGCGTGGGGCGCCGCGGATGAGGCGCCCGGCCAGGAGTAACCCCGTGCAGCCGCTGTCCCCCGGGGGGGCGACCCCCCGCACCCCCCGTGGGCATGTCCGATTGAAGGACGAGGATATCGGCCATGCCATCGCCAGGGCCGAGCAGGACGCTGGTCCTGCCGCCGGCTACCCGCGCTTCCATGCCGCCGTCGCCCTGGCCCAGCTCACCAGCTGGCTGCCAGGCGGAAGCCGGTTCCTCATCGACATTTCCGGGCCTGGTGCGCGCGCCGCCGAGGTGGCCGCCTGCGCCGGGCACAGCGTCCTGCGCGTCATCGACCCGGAGATGCCGGTGCCGCCGCCCGTCGCGAGCCTACGAGGCGAGCGGCCGGCTGTCCACCGTGACCGCCGACGGGACCGGCCTCGAGTTCCTCCCGGACGGCTGCGCCGACGGCGTGATCGCCGAGGAGCGGACGCTGTCCCTGCGGCTGGCCGCCGAGGAACTCGTCACCGAGATCGCGCGCGTGCTCCGGCCCGGCGGGCAGGTGCTCGCCTGCGTGGACTCGCTCACCTTCGGCATGGCCGTGCTCGCGGAGCAGCACCGCTGGCCGCACCTGGTCGACGTGCCGAACGCCGACGTGGTGCTCATCCCGTGGCCGGACGGCACCATCACCCGCTGCTACGGCGCCGAGCAGCTGCGCGAGCTGTTCACCGGCAGCGGCCTCGAGGTGAGCTGGATCAGGCCGCGCACCGTGCTCTCGCCGCAGACGGTCGCCTACCTGCTCGCTCGCGACCCGTCCAGCTTCGGCGAGCTGGTGAACGCGGAGCTGCACGCCCGTTCCGATGACTCCGTCGGCGCGCAGCTGATCGCGTGCTGCGTTAAGTCCGGCGGGGGGACCGACGCGCCGCTTACCGTCCTGCGGCGGTCGCGTTTCGCCTGGCAGGGGACGCAGCGGGCGGTGGCGGGGCGGGCTTCGAGGCGCGGCTCGGGTACCGGGCCCGCGCAGTCGACGCACTGCCCGTAGCTGCCGTCGTCGATCCTGGCGAGCGCGGCGAGCACCTCGGTGCGCTGGGCCATGGCCGTCTGCACGGAAGCGGCGTTCCTGTCCGCCTCGGTCAGGTTCGCGCCAGCGTCGCCCGGCTCCGCGCCGCCGCCCCGGACGAGGTGGTGTTCACCCGTGAGTACCGAAACCGTCCTGTCCAGGTCGGCGCGCATTTCCTCTAGGCGCTTACGGGCAACGCTGATTTCCATCGGCGGTCCTCAGTGGTGAAGGGAGGGTCAGGAGAGCGACGAACCGGGCGGCTCCGTGTCACCGAGGGGTTCGATCAGGGACGGGCCGTTGTTCCGCACGGAGTTGACGGCCGTCGAAACGGGGTGGGACGCCAGGCCGCCCGATCCCGATGAAGTCGCGGGATGCATGACCGCGAGCATCAGGTCTTTCTCGTTGTTGGCCGGGTTGAGCCAGTCCGCCCAGGTCTCCGGCGCGATGACCATCGGCGTCCGGTCGTGAATCCGGCCGATGTCATCGGTGGCCTGCGTCGTGATGATCGACGCGGACCAGTACCAGGCGTCCTCGTGATCCTCGGGGACCTGCGAGTTCCGCCACAGCTCGTAAATGCCGGCGAAGGCGAGGATGCCGCCGTCCGTCCGGTAGATGTAGAAGGGCTTCTTGGCCTTTCCCTCGGTGATCCACTCGTAGTAGCCGTCCGCGGGGATCAGGCAGCGCCGCTTCGCGAACGCGGCGCGGAACGAGGGCTTGACCGCGACCGTCTCCGACCGGGCGTTGATCATGCGGGCGCCGCCCGAGGTGTCCTTCGCCCAGCTCGGCACCAGGCCCCACCGGACCAGCCTTAGCTCTCTTTCGTCCTTGTGCTCAAGGACCGTGTAGATCCGCTTCGTCGGCGCGACGTTGTAATCCGGCTGGCGGTCGACGGCCACGGCGTCACGCGTGGCGGCGAACTCCTCAAGGAGCTCAAGCCGCTTACGAGCTGAGACGAACCGACCGCACATGTGACCTTCCCCTTAAGAACTCTCTTCTTTTGTCCTGGCCACCCTGCCCTCGAACCCGGCAACGTCAAAGAAGAGAGTTCTTTGGCCCGGTACACGCCGGATTGAAGCTACTTAACCGCAAAATGACACCGGCAAACGCCCCCGCGCCGCCAGCCGATACCCTCAAGGTTATGGACTCCGGACGCTGGCGCGCCCCCGCGGCGCATGGACCGGTGCGCGCAACGCTGCGGCTGCCCGGTTCGAAGTCGATCACCAACCGTGCGCTCATCCTGGCGGCCCTGAGTGACTCGCCGTCGGTGGTGCGCGGGCGTGCTGAAGGCCCGCGATACCTCCCTGGCCATCGCGGCGCTGCGCGCCCTCGGCTGCGCCGTCACCGAGCACGGCCCGGATGTCGGCGTTCACCCGGGCAGCCCGGCCCGGGACGCGGCGGTCAGCGTCGACGTGGGCAACGCGGGAACGGTCATGCGGTTCCTGCCCGCGGTGGCCGCGCTGACCCCGGCGGCCGTCGCGTTCGACGGCGACCCGCGGGCGCGCGAGCGGCCGGTCGGCGCGCTGCTGTCGGCGCTGCGCACGCTCGGCGTGTCGATCGACGACGGCGGCCGCGGCGCGCTGCCCTTCACCGTGCACGGCACGGGCAGCGTGCCTGGCGGGCCGGTGACGCTGGACGCCTCCGGGTCCTCACAGCTGGTCTCCGGGCTGCTGCTCGCCGCGCCGCGCTTCGCGGCGGGCGTGGAGGTGCGGCACTCCGGGCCGCCCGTCCCCTCGCTGCCGCACATCGAGATGAGCGTCCGGATGCTCCGCGACGCCGGGGCCACGGTCGAGGTCGGCGCGGGCGCGCGCCCTGATCACTGGCTCGTCCGGCCCGGACGGCTGAACCTCGGGGACTTCACCGTGGAGCCCGACCTGTCCAACGCGGGGCCGTTCCTCGCGGCCGCGCTGGTCACCGGCGGCTCGGTGACGATCCGCGACTGGCCCCTGGTCTCGCTGCAGGCGGCGGACGCGATCCTCGACGTGATCACCCAGCTGGGCGGGGCCGTGTCGCGGGGCGATTCCGGCCTTACCGTTACCGGTTCCGGGGTGATCAACGGGATCTCGGCCGACCTTCGCGACATCCCCGAGCTGTGCCTGCCGCTCACCGCGGTCGCGGCGCTCGCCTCCGGGCCGTCGACGTTCACCGGCGTCGGGCACACCCGCGCCCAGGAGACCGACCGGCTGGCCGCGATCGCCAAGGAGATCAACGCGCTTGGCGGCGACGTGACCGAGCTGCCGGACGGGCTGTCGGTCCGGCCCGCGACCGCTGAGCGCGCCCGCGGGGCACGCGTTCGCGAGCTACGACGACCACCGGATGGTGATGGCGGCGGCCGTGCTCGGCCTCGGCGTGCCCGGCATCGAGGTGCTGAACGTGGCCACGGTCGGCAAGACCTTCCCCGACTTCACCGCCCTGTGGGAAGGCCTCGTCCGGGGGGATGACTCCTGAGGCAGCGGTCGTCGTACCTCGACGAGGACGACATCCGGGTCCGCGCGGGCCGCGGCTCAAAGCCGCGCACCCGGCGGCGCCCGGCGCACGAGTCGGCGCCTGAGGCGTTCGTCGTCAGCGTCGACCGCGGCCGCTACGGGTGCGTGCTCGAGGACGGCGACGGCTCCGGCGCTGACGCCGGCTCCGGCGACGGACGGCTTGTCACCGCCATGAAGGCCCGCGAGCTCGGCCGCGGCTCGGTCGTCGTCGGCGACCGGGTCGCCCTGGCGGGCGACGTGTCCGGCGCGGCGGGGACACTCGCCAGGATCGTCCGGGTCGAGGAGCGGACCAGCGTGCTGCGCCGCTCCCCCGACGACACCGACCCGCTGGAACGGGTCGTCGTGGCGAACGCGGACCAGATGGTCATCGTCTCCGCGCTCGCCGACCCGGAGCCCAAGACGCGCTTCATCGACCGCTGCCTGGTCGCGGCCTACGACGCCGGCCTCGATCCGCTCCTGGTGCTGACCAAGTCCGACCTGGCCGCGCCCAGGAAGCTCCGCGCCTTCTACCGGCCGCTCGCGATCCCGATGCTGACCACGCGGCAGCCGCTGCCCGCGCAGACGCTCGGCCGGCTGCGCAAGGCGCTCGACGGCCGGATCAGCGTGCTCATCGGCCAGTCCGGGGTGGGGAAGTCCTCGCTGGTCAACGCCCTCGTGCCGGACGCGGGCCGCGCGGTCGGCCGGGTCAACGCGGTGACCGGCAAGGGGCGGCACACCTCATCGTCCGCGATCGCGCTGCCCCTGCCTGACGATTCCGGCTGGCTGATCGACACCCCGGGAGTGCGCGGCTTCGGCCTCGGCCACGTGACGGCCGACCGGGTCGTCGAGGCGTTCGGTGACCTGGCCGAGGGAACGGCGAACTGCCCGCCGGGCTGCGACCACCTGTCACCGGGGTGCGCGCTCGACGAGTGGGCCGCGGCGCATGACGCCACCGCGCGCCTTGAGTCCCTGCGCCGCCTGCTGCGCTCCCGCGAGTCCGCCGACTAACCGCCGCGTAGCGTCTAGCCGCGTAGCGTCGGGGATGTTCATGATCACGAAGATTTTTCCTCCCGCGAAGATAAAGCATCGAATACGATGCGGAATCTTCGTGATCATGAGGGGTCAACCGGGACGGTGCCACCGGAGCGCCAGTACGTGCCGTCGGGGGTGCGGGAGAGCAGTTCCTCGTCGACCAGGTAGCGGCGCAGTGCCGCGTGATCGTGGTAGAGGGGCTTGAGGATCTCGTTGACCGCGGGCTCCCGGTAGCGGCGGCCAGGCTCGAAGGCCTGCGCGACCTGGTCGAGCAGCAGCAGCCGGGCCGCGCGCTTGGCCGGCATGACCGAGATCCGGCCGTCCCGCACGTAGCGACGGAGCTGGCTGGGCAGGTCACGGTTGAGGTCCATCACCGCGATTATGCCCCCACCGAGTGCCGGAACGCGGTTGTAACGGCTCTCGCGCTGGTCAGCGGGACGGCACTGGCTGTAGCGTTTCGCGAGTGGCAAGCTATGACGACGACCTGCGGTTCGCGCACGTTCTCGCTGACGCCGCCGATGACATCACGACGAAGCGATTCCGCGCGCTTGACCTGCGGGTCGAGACCAAGCCTGACCTCACCCCGGTCTCCGACGCCGACCGGGCCACCGAGGACTCGCTCCGCAACATCCTGCGCCGGTCGCGGCCGCGGGATGCCGTGCTCGGCGAGGAATCGGGCCAGACGGGCACCGGCCCGCGGCGCTGGGTGCTCGACCCGATCGACGCCACGAAGAACTACGTGCGCGGCGTCCCCGTGTGGGCCACGCTCATCGGGCTGATGGACGGGGACAAGGTGGTCGTCGGCGTGGTCACCGCCCCCGCGCTCGGCGCGCCGCTGGTGGGCCGCGGCGGGCGGCGGCGCGTGGACGGGACGGTCGCTGACCAAGGCCTCACGCTGCCAGGTCTCCCAGGTCACCAAGCTGTCCGACGCCTCGTTCTCCTATTCGGGCATCGGCGGCTGGGCGGAGGCGGGCAGGCTCGACGGGTTCCTCTCGCTGAGCCAGGCGGTCTGGCGGACCCGGGGATTCGGCGACTTCTGGTCGCACATGCTGGTCGCCGAGGGCGCGGTGGACATCTCGGCGGAACCCGACGTGTCGCTGTGGGACCTGGCGGCGCTCCAGGTGATCGTGGAGGAGGCGGGCGGCCGGTTCACCAGCCTCGCCGGCGAGGCCACCCCCGATGGCGGCAGCGTCGTGTGCACCAACGGGCACCTGCACGACGAGGTGCTTGCCCATCTCGGCCGGCGGCGCTCAGCCGTGACCGCCGGCGGCGATGCGCGTGCCACCACGGCCGCCGGCGCGCTACGCTGGTGGTAAGGCACTTCGCCGTAACGTGGGGTACCGTACAGTAACTTGCAGTGCGCTAGTAACGGCTGCGGACACAATCGATTTCGCGGGGCAGCACCCCGCGGCAGGCCGCCAGGCGGTGAGTTCCCGCTCCAACCGCCCGGCTGCGCCCGGCTGGTTTCCCCGGCCGTCCGGGCGCTGCGGCGCCTGGTCCGGCAATTCCCCCGTCCTAACCGGGCCAGGCGCCGTCCTCTTCGCCTGCCCTCTTCCGCGTCGAGTATGACGCCACTGGTCTTGCGCAAATATGACACCGCTGGTTCCGCGCAACTAGGACACTGTCGGCGCTCGTGGACTTGGGTCGAACTGGTGGGCGATAATTAGCGGGTGGGCGACCTCGTGACGCTGCTGGCGGAGGCTGGGGTAAGGCAGGGGGACCTCGTCGGGCTGCGTCGTGGGGCGCGACGGGGCGGTTACCGTTGCGGTCGGCGAGGGCGAGTTCGGACGCGTCGGTCGCCGATGTCGGGGTGGCCGATGAGAAGATCCGGCCGCGGTGGGTGGTCTGGTCGCAGGACGACGCGCGCGGACTGGTGGCGGGCGGGGTTCGGGTGGCTACCTGCTGGGATGTCGCCGCGGTGCACCGGCTCCTGTTCGGCGGGTGGCGGGCGGAGGCCCGGTACGTGTGGGCTTGCCTGCACGGGCAGGCGCCCGATGAGGTGCCTGCCTTCACCGGTGAGCCCGACCTGTTCAGCGTGGCCGCGGACTCCCCTGACGCGCCGGTCCTCGGGGCGGCCGCGGCGCTTGAGGCCGCCCGGTTGCAGCTTGCCCGCCTGGAGGAGCAGGGGGGCGGGACCAGGGTCAGCACCGCTCGTTCGGAATCCACTGCTGAGCTGCTGTGCGCGGAGCTGTCCGCGGACGGGCTGCCGGTCGGCAGGACCGCGGCGGAGGGCCTGCTCGCCGAGATCATCGGGCCGCGGCCGCGCGGCCCGGCCGACGCCGCGGCCATCAGGGCGGCGCGCGACGCGCAAGTGCTGCGGCACGCGCCCGACGGGACGGCCGCGGACCTGCGCAGCCCGGCCCAGGTGAAGTCGCTCCTCGCGGCGGCGGGGATCGACGTGCCGGACACCCGCGCGTGGCGGCTCGAAGAGTTCAGGGACCGCTCGCCGCTGGTCGCGGCGCTGCTCGAGTGGCGCAAGGCGGAACGGATCGCCACCACCTACGGGTACGCCTGGCTCGATGAGCACCTCGGCGCCGGACGGGCGGCTGCGCGGCGCGTGGACCGGGTCCGACGGGGCGGCGGGGCGCATGACCGCGTCCAGCGGGCTGCACAACATGCCCGCCGTGTTCCGCCGGGCGGTGCTCGCCGAGGACGGCCACCTGCTCGTCCGGGCCGACCTGGGGCAGATCGAGCCACGGGTGCTCGCCGCCGTCTCCGGCGACACCGCGCTCGCCGCGGCGACCACCGCCGACGACATGTACCTGCCGGTGGCGGCCGAGCTCGGCGTCGACCGGCCGACCGCCAAGGTCGCGATGATCGCGGCGATGTACGGGCAGACCACCGGGCACGGCGGGGTGGCGGCCCGGCGGATGCGGGCCGCCTACCCCGTCGCGATGGGCTACCTCGACGCCGCCGACCGCGTCCGCCAGGGCCGGCCGGGACCTGCGCACCTACGGCGGGCGGCTGGTCCGGATGTCCGGCGGCGGCGCCGAGTCGCTCGGCGAGGGAGGCCGCCCGGGGCCGGTACGGGCGCAACGCGGTCGTGCAGGGCGCGGCCGCGGAGCTGTTCAAGATGTGGGCCGTCACGGTCCGCGCCAGGACCGCGCCGCTGGGCGCCAGGATCGTGCTCTGCCTGCACGACGAGCTGCTCGTGCACGTCCCCGCCGGGCGGGCGGAGCAGGCGGCGCGGCTCGTCGGCAGCTGCCTGGCGGAAGCCACCCGGCGGTGGGCGCCGGGCGGCCAGGCCCGCGTCCGGTTCATCGCCGACATCACGATCGCCGGCAGCTGGGCCGACGCGAAATCCTGAGGCTGCGGTAAACGGCCGTCACCTAGCGCGGCGCGGTACGTCACAGCACGGCTACGCGGGGACATCCACGGTCATCGGCCGATGAGCGCGGAGGCCGCGCGGGCTGATACGGTGGCCAGCAGAAAACTCGGGACGGGAGAGGGGCCCTTGACGTTGCCGCGGTATCGCAGAGTGGTAGTCAAGCTCAGCGGCGAGGCCCTTTCCGGGGCCGCCGCAACCGGTGTCGATCCCGCCAGCCTCGCCCGGGTCGCCGACGAGGTGCTGTCCGTGCACAACCTCGGCGTCCAGGTCGCGGTCGTCGTCGGCGGCGGTAACTACTTCCGCGGCCGGATGGCCGAGGGGTGGGGGATCAGCCGGGCGGAAGCGGACAACATCGGCATGCTCGGCACCGTGATGAACGCGCTGATGCTGCGGGGCGCGCTCACCGCGCGGACCGACGCGGACATCCGGGTGATGACCGCGGTGCCGATACACAGCGTCGCCGAGCCGTTCATCCGGCTGAAGGCCGATGCATCACCTTGACCGCGGCTTCATCGTCGTGCTGGCGGGCGGCATCGGCCAGCCCTACGTGACCACCGACTACCCGGCCGTGCAGCGGGCGCTCGAGCTGGAAGCCGACGCGCTGCTCGTCGCCAAGCACGGGGTGGACGGCGTGTACGACTCCGACCCCAAGCACAACCCGGACGCGGTCCGCTTCACCACCCTGACGTACGAGGAAGCCCTCGCGGCCGACATCCGGATCATGGACACCAGCGCGTTCGTGCTCGCCAACGAGCAGTCGCTCACCATGCACGTCTTCGACGTCGCCGCCGTCGGTGTCATGAAGTCCATCTGCGAGGGCGGCGAGCTACGGCACGCGGATCACCGCGAAGTAGCTAGTTCAGCCCTGCTCCAGCTTGCGCCAGACCGGGCGCGGGATCAGCTTCATCACCGTCGCCAGGCCAACCAGCGGGGCGGGCACCCACACCACGGACTTGCTGCCGCGCAGCGCGCTCGCGACCGCCGCGCCGACGCGCCGTCGGGCGTCGTCGCCAGCGGGGCGGGCTTCATTCCCTCGGTCATCCGGCCGATCACGAACCCCGGCCGGACAAGCAGCACCCGGACGCCGGTGCCGTGCAGCGAGTCGGCGTAGCCGCGCGCGAACGCGTCGAGGCCGGCCTTCGTCGCCCCGTAGACCGAGTTGAACTTGCGCGGCCGGACCGCCGCGACCGACGACAGGACCACGATCGTGCCGCTGCCCCGGCGGCGCATGGCCTCGCCGAACGCGAGCAGCGCCGTGACGTGCCCGGTGAAGTTGGTCTCGATCATGGTCGCGGCGAGCCGCACGTCCCGCTCGGCCTGCTCCTGCGGGATCAGGATGCCGGTCGCGGCGATCACCAGGTCGGGCACTCCCCCGGCGCAGACCTCCTCGGCGAACGCCTGGTGGCGTCCCCGTCTCCATCGCGTCGTAGCGGGCGACCGTGACCGGGCGGTTCAGCGACTTGCCCGCCGCCTCCAGCCGCTGCGGGTCCCGGCCGGCCAGGATGACCTCCGCGTCGGGCCCGAGGCGCAGCGCGGACAGGATCGCCAGGCCGATCTCGCTCGTCCCGCCGAGCAGCAGAACTCTCATTCGTTACTCCACGTAGAGGCCGACGCAGAACAGGACCAGCCAGGCCGCCTCGCAGCACAGCATGACCGCGTCCCGCGTGATCAGGTCTTCCACCGGGCGCACCGTGCGGCGCGCCGTCAGCACGCCGAACCGGACGAGCGCGGCGGCCAGCGGCAGCGCGGACGCCAGGTGCCACGGCCGGGCGGCGCTGTTCTCGCTCGAGCGCCCACATCAGGTACGTCGCGAGCATGCCGACCCCGATGACCACCTGGGCGATCCGGAGCATGTCCGGCCGGTACCAGCGCATCACCGGGCGGTGCTTGATGGCGTCCGCGCCCAGGCTGGTCAGCTCGGTGTACCGCTTGGCCACCGTCACGCCGAGCGCGCCGAGGCTGCACACCAGCAGGAACCAGACGGACGGCTTCACGTGCGTCGCGGCCGCCCCGCCGAGCACGCGCAGCACGAACCCGGACGCCACGATCAGCATCTCGACGAACGGGACGTGCTTGAGCTTGAACGAGTAAAGGAACGACAAGCACAGGTACGCCGACGCCGTGGCGACGAGCAGCGGCTCGCGGATCACCACGCCGGCGCCGACCGCGAACAGCGCCGCGAGCACGGCGAGCACGATCGCGTGCTGCTCGGGCAGTGCCCCCGAGGCGATCGGCCGGTTCCGCTTCACCGGGTGCCGCCGGTCCCGCTCGACGTCGGCGACGTCGTTGACGAAGTAGACCGCGGCCGACGCGCAGCCGAAGGCGAACATGGCGAGCAGCGCGTAGCCGAAGCCGTCATTGCGGCCAAGCGAGGCCCCGGCTAGCGGCGCCGCGAACACCAGCAGGTTCTTCGGCCACTGCCGGGGCCGCGTCGTCATGATGACAGCGCGCAGCCAGCGCGCTGGCGAGGCAGGGAGAGCCGCCGCAGCGGGCACTGCGGCCTGTGGCCCCGTGTCCTCGCCCGGGGCCGCCGTCTTGTTGATTGTCACCGAGCGTAGACCGCCGTGAAGTCGCGGGTAGAGGGGGTGTAGTACGAGTAGGGGCTCGGCTGCTGGGTCGGCAGCAGCGGCACCGGTGTCGGATTGCTCGGGCTTGCCCTTGGCCTGGTAGTAGTCGAACTTCATCCAGGCCGGGTTGATGTCCATCTGCATGCCCTCGACCGCGCCGGCCCGCTGCAGCAGCTGGCCCAGGTCCTGCGCGTTGAGCGCCGGGCCGTAGACGTAGACGATCCGGCCGTCCTTGGTGATGCCGATGCCGGACCGCCAGACGTAGTAGCCGCCGCCGAGCGTCGCGCCCCAGTTGCTCATCACGTTCGAGTTGGCGTTGGCCGCGACCTTGCCGTGGTCGACGAGCAGCTTGAGGTTCTGCCTGACGCCCTCGACCGAGGAGTTCATCGTGAAGTCGCGGCCCCACTCGCCGACCTTGATCGTGCCGTTCTTGTAGTAGACGATCGACGCGGTGCCCTTCACGAGCGAGCCGTGGTAAATGCCGTTGAGGTAGAAGCCGCCTCCGGCCGAGTCCAGCTTGAACCCGCCGTTGAACGTGGCGAGCAGGCCCGTCCGCTGGCTGGCCGGTATGTAGTTGGATACGCCCCAGTTGCCGGGTCCCGGGTCTTCCGTGCCCGGGCGCAGCGAGAACTTGACCAGCCGCTGGTCGATCGACGCGATGCCGTTGACCTGGGACGTGTACGTCGCGTCGCGCAGGAACGTCGTCAGGATCGCCGGCTCGCCGTTCACCTTCTCCACCACGCGCCACTGGCCTTCGCCGGCGATCGGCGAGGGCGCGAGGGACTTCAGCGTGGCCGGGATGTCGGGCACGAACGCGTTCTTGGCCTTGCCCGTCGCGCTTGCTCGGGGTGACCGCCTCGCCGCTCGGCACGGCGAGCGAGAACGACGGCTTGCCGCCCTTCGGCGGCGGGTTGTAGGACAGCCACTCGCCGAACGTCACGACCGGGCCGAGATAGTGGTCCCTGGCCCATTCCGCGACGTTCGCGGACACGCCCTGGCCGTTGTTCTTGAAGGCCGCCTGGCCGACGGAGAACATCACCCAGACGAGGAACAGCGCCACCACCGCGCTGACGATGCGGACGGAGCGGCGGCGGAAGAGCCTGCGCGTGCGGCGGAAGCGAACCTTGCGCGCGCCGGCGGGACGTCCTGCGACGGCTGCCCATGAACGCCGGGCCACCAGGCCCCTGCCCCGGCCCCTGGTAGCGCTGGTCGTCGTAACGCTGCGGGTCCTCGTACCGGCGCATGTTTCCCTGCATGCGCCCGTCCTGGTAGCCGCGGGGGTCGCCGTTATACCCCCGGGGGTCGCCGTTGTTCCCGCGAGGGTCGCCGTTGTAGCCCCGGGGGTCGCCGTTGTTCCCGCGAGGGTCGCCGTTGTAGCCCCGAGGGTCGCCGTTGTAGCCGCGGGGGTCGCCGTCGTACGGCCCCGAGGGTCGCCGTTCCCCTGGTAGCCGTTGTAGCCGCCGGGTCGCCGTTCCCCTGGTAGGCGGGGCCGGCCCCCTGGTAGTTGAACGTCTGCGTCGGCTGGTTGTCGTATCCCGCGCCCTGGCCGCTCCGGCTGGTGACCCGGCGGGCCGTAGCCCGGCTGGGGTAGCCCTGCTGCCCGTACCCGTTGCCGCCCTGGCCGCCGTAGGACTGCGGCTGCCCGTAACCCGCGGGCGCGCCGTACCCAGGTCCGCCGTACTGCCCGTACTGCTGCTGGTCCTGGCCGGAAGCGCCGCGCCCGTTGCCGTCGTAGCCGTAGCCGTTGCGCTGAGCGCCCTGATCGCCGTAGGCCTGGCCGTCATCGGGCTCATCGGGCCACTCGGGGCCTGGTCCGCCACGGGGCACCCGTCGTGACATGTCCATGTACCTCCCGCGTCGCTCAGTCCCGCAGAGAAGCTACCGACCTCGATGAAGGAATCGTTACGAGCCAATACCCACACTTACGGCTCTGTTACCTGCAGCTTCCGGCGCAATCTATGCGGGAGCGCGGGCGCCCGCGCTAGATGTCAGAATATGCGGTCAGTCATCCGATGCGGGCTGATCTTCAAGGGCACACCCCAGTTTGCCTCTCTGATTTCCCTCATAGCCAGCTTCCTGGTGGCCGCGTCCATCCGGTCGATGAACAGCACTCCGTCCAGGTGGTCGGTCTCGTGCTGCAGGCACCGGGCGAGGATCTCCGTCCCGACGACCTGGACCGGGTCACCCCGGTCGGTGAAGCCCCTGGCCACCGTGTTCAGCCGCCGCTTCACGTCGTAGTAGATGCCGGGAAAGGACAGGCACCCCTCCTCGCCGTCCTGCTCCTCCTCGTCGGGGAACTCGAGGACCGGGTTGACGAGGTAGCCGCGCTCGCTGCCGACCGCGTAGGCGAACACCCGCAGGCCGACGCCGATCTGCGGTGCGGCGAGCCCGGCGCCGTGCGCGTCATCGAGCGTCTGGGTCAGGTCCTTGACCAGGGAGCGCAGCTGCTTGTCGAAGTCGGTGACGGGCTCGGCGGCGGTGCGCAGGATCGGGTCGCCGAACAGCCGGATGTCGCGAATTGCCATGCGTTGAGGGTAGTCGCCGCCGGCGCCTGCCATGCAAGCTCGCAACTAACTTGACAAGCCTCAGGAAGGGAATATACAACTTGAGTTGTAAGTTTCCTACGAGCGAAGGGCGAGACCACACCGGGTGGCAGCCCTCCCAGGAGGTAGCGATGTACCTGACGACTCTCGACCCGATCAGCCGTGACTTCGACCGCATTGTCCGGCGCGCGTTCGGCGGCAGTGCCCTCAGCCACGGGGGCTACGCCCCGGCCCTGCCGATGGACACCGTCCGCCGCGACGGCGAGGTGGTTCTCCGCTTCGACGTCCCCGGCGTGGACCAGGACAAGATCGACGTGACCGTCGACAAGGGCGTCCTCACCGTCAGCGCGACGCGTGAGGAGACCAAGACCGAGGGCGAGAACCCGGTCGTCCGCGAGCGGCTGTTCGGCAGCTTCACCCGCCGCGTCCGTCTCTCGGACAACCTGGACGCCGAGGCGATCGAGGCCAGCCACCACGACGGCGTGCTGGAGATCCGCATCCCGGTCCGCGAGGAGGCCAAGCCGCGCAAGATCACGGTCGGCGCCCCGAGCGAGGCCAAGGAGCTCCCGGCCGAGTAAGTCTGCCGTGACGGCAGTGTTAGCTGAGACGCTACTAGCGGCCGGCGGGGCGCAACGCCCCGCTGGCCGCTTAACATTTTCCAGGGTCCCTGGGGAGACACTGAGGAGGAGCAAGGAGGTGCACGTGGAACCGTTCGAGGACGAGAATGTCCCGCTCTTTACCGTGGGGCAGGTCGCGGAGATGCTCTCGCTGAAGCAGGCGTTCCTGCGCCGCATCGACGAGCTCCAGGTCGTCTCGCCGCAGCGCTCGGCCGGCCGCCAGCGCCGCTACACCCGGGTGGAGATCCGCATCATCCAGCAGGTCGCCTCGATGGCGGACGAGGGCATGACGATGACCGCCATCCGGCGGATCATCGAGCTAGAGCAGCAGCTGGCTGAGGTTGTCCGCCAGCGTGACGAGCTGGCGGTGCGGCTCTCTGAAGTGTCTTCAGAACGAATGCGGCTTGCTCACCAGCTCGCCATCCTGCTGCAGCGGGCCGGCCAGGAGCAGGCAGGAGCCAGCGGACGAGTAACCGCCGCGCGTCATGCGGGGAAGCCGGCTTCAGGCCTATCGCCGCGGAGAACCGGGCGCAAGTTGTCGAGGACCGACGGGTCATCGATGGTGGACGGGACCGGCTCGTCCTTCCCGTTCGCCAGGCCGCGCATCGTCTTCCTGAGGATCTTCCCCGAGCGGGTCTTGGGGAGGCCGGGCACGATGTCGAGCCTGCTCAGCGCCGCGATGGGGCCGATGCGGTCGCGGATCATCTGGGCGAGTTCCGCCGCCAGCCGCCCCGGTTCCGCGGTGACGCCCGCCTTGAGCACGACCAGGCCGCGCGGGACCTCGCCCTTGAGCGCGTCGTCGACGCCGAACACCGCGCACTCGGCGACCGCCGGGTGGCTGGCCAGGACCTCTTCCATCTCGCCGGTGGACAGCCGGTGGCCTGCCACGTTGATCACGTCATCGATGCGGCCCATGACGTACAGGTAGCCGTCCTCGTCCTTGAAGCCGCCGTCGCCGGTGAGGTAGTAGCCGGGGTACCTGGACAGGTACGACCGGAGGAAGCCCTCGTCGTTGTGCCAGAGGGTGGGCAGGCAGGACGGCGGGAGCGGCAGCTTTATCGCGATGTTCCCGGCTTCGCCGGGCTTGGCCTGGTTGCCGTCCTCGTCCAGGATCTGGACGTCGTAGCCGGGGACGGGGAGGCTCGGCGAGCCGGGTTTCGTCGGCTTCGGGTCAAGGCCGATCGGGTCGGCGACGATCGCCCAGCCGGTCTCCGTCTGCCACCAGTGGTCGATGACCGGGACGTTCAGCAGCTCGCCGGCCCAGCGGTAGGTCTCCGGGTCGAGGCGCTCGCCCGCCAGGAACAGGTACCTGAGGCCGGTGAGGTCGCGGCCCTGCCTGAGCCTGCCGTGCGGGTCTTCCTTGCGGATCGCGCGGAAGCCCGTCGGCGCGGTGAACAGCGTCTTGACCTTGTGCTCGGCGATGACGCGCCAGAAGGCGCCCGCGTCCGGGGTACCGACCGGCTTGCCCTCGTAGAGGATCGTGGTGCAGCCGGCCAGCAGCGGCGCGTAGACGATGTAGGAGTGGCCGACGACCCAGCCGATGTCGGAGGCGGCCCAGAACACTTCGCCCTGGCTGCGTGTCGTAGATGTTGCGCATCGACCACGTGAGCGCGACCGCGTGGCCGCCGTTGTCCCTGACCACGCCCTTGGGCTTCCCGGTGGTGCCTGACGTGTAGAGGATGTAGAGCGGGTCGGTGGCGTCCACGGGGACGCAGCGGGGCGGGCGCCGGGTTGGCCGCCATGCAGGTCGTGCCAGTCCAGGTCCGTCTCGCGCATGGCCGCGGCCGCCTGCGGGCGCTGCACGATGATCGTGTGCTCGGGCTTGTGCGCCGCCTCGTCGATCGCCGCGTCGAGGATCGGCTTGTACTCGATGACCCGGGCGACCTCGATGCCGCAGGACGCGGAGACGACCAGCCTGGGCTTGGCGTCGTCGATCCTGACCGCGAGCTCGTGGGCGGCGAAGCCGCCGAAGACCACGCTGTGCACGGCGCCGAGCCGCGCGCAGGCGAGCATCGCGATGACCGCCTCGGGGATCATCGGCATGTAGATGACGACGCGGTCGCCCTTGGCGATGCCGAGGCCGGCCAGGACGCCGGCGAACCTGGCGGTCTCGTCCCTCAGCTCGGCGAACGTGAGCGTGCTCTTCGTGCCGGTGACCGGCGAGTCGTAGATCAGGGCAGGCTGGTCGCCATGGCCGTTGTCCACGTGACGGTCGAGGGCGTTGTGGCAGGTGTTCAGCGTGCCGCCCTTGTACCAGCGGTAAAAGGGCGGGTTGCTGTCGTCAAGGATCGTCTCCGGCTGGGTGTACCAGTCGATGGCGGTGGCGGCCTCGGCCCAGAACCCGGCCGGGTCGTCGAGGCTCCGGCGGAAAGCGTCCTCGTATCTGCCCATGCCCCGACGGTAAGCCGGCGCTGCTCCGGTTGCCTAGCGCCGCGTGAGCTAAATGCGACGCTCGCCGCTTTGGCCCGGCCCCCAACCCGAGCACCGTCGCGCGCCGTGGGCCCCGAGGCGGCAGCGGGCTTAGCCCTCGGGCCCATAGGGCCAACTCGGTCCCGCTCCGCGGGGCCATCGGGCCAATAGAGCGTGCGCCCCGGGCCCATAGGGCCAGAACGATTCTGTGCCCTGGGGGCCATCCAGGCGCTGGCGCGGCAGGCTCGATCGGTTCCCTGGGGCCACAGGGCTCGAACGGTTTCGGGCCCCGAGGCCCACTAGAGGTCCCTGCCAGGCCCACAGGCGGCGAGACGATCTGAGGATGGTGGATCGTTGGGAGCAGCCGGGTGCTCCTAACGATCCACCATCTCGCCCGCGGCGCGGCTAGTGCACGCGGCAGAGGATCTCGCCGTTCGGGACGAGGAACCAGCCGTCCTGGTCGGCGGCCCAGGCGCGCCAGCCGTCGGCGATCCGCTCCAGGTCCGCGGCGGTGACGTAGCCGCCCGCCAGGCGCGGCGGCCGCGAACGCCGACTTGACCGTGCGGTCGGCCCACAGGCCGCCCCACCAGGCCCGGTCGGCCTCGGTGGCGTAGGTCCAGTTGGACGGACGAGCAGGTGACGTCGGTGAAGCCCGCCTGCCTGGCCCAGGCGTGCAGGTGGCGCCCGCCGTTCGGCTCGCCGCCGTTGCCGCGGGCGACCGCGCTGTAGTAGGCCCGCCACTCGTCGAGGACCGGGAGTTCCGGGTACCAGATCATGCCGCCGTAGTCGCCGTCGCGCACCGCGACGATGCCGCCCGGCCTGGTGACCCGCCGCATCTCGCGCAGCGCCCGCACCGGGTCGCCAAGGTGCTGCAGCACCTGGTGGGCGTGCACCACGTCGAAGCTGGCGTCCGGGTAGTCCAGGGCGTAGACGTCGCCGGTCGTGAAGCTGAGGTTGTCCCGGCCCTCCGCCGCCTCGCGGGCCTGCTCGATGACCGACTCCGCCGCGTCGATGCCGGTCACGTGCCCGTCGGGCACCCGGTCGGCGAGGCCCGCCGTGATCGTGCCCGGGCCGCAGCCGACGTCAAGGACCTGCGCGTCCTTGGCGAGGTGCGGCAGCAGGTAGGCGGCGGAGTTCTCGGCGGTGCGCCACTTGTGCGAGCGCAGTACTGACTCGTGATGACCGTGCGTGTAGACCTCAGGCATGCCGCCACTCTAAGGACAGTCTTGAATGATGAGCAAGTTTGTCTCATTATTTGGACATGCTATGGCATAGGCTGCCGCTCCGGGGGGGCCGGCCGTACCGGTTCCGGCTGCTTGCCGCGGGCTAATGCTTGAGGAAGCCCTCGGCTACCTTCGGCGGCGCGAGTGCCAGCCAGCCGTCCACGAGTGCCTCCTTGAGGTCTTGCGCCGTGACCTCGTCCAGCTGGACCAGGTAGGCGTTGTAGCCGTTGAAGTGGGGGATGGTGAAGAAGCCGTCCTTGCCGTCGGCGAGGATCGCCTCCTTCTCCGCCTGGTCGGCGGTGCGGACCGCGAGGATCGGGCCCTGCGGGACGCTTCGGTCGCCGTAGCGCTTGATGTCCGCCTTGCTGAACGGGCGCTCCCAGGCGAACGCCTTGCCCGCCACCTGCCAGGTGCGATGACCGCGGTGCTTCTCCTCGCCCTCGGTCACCTCGGGCAGCTCGGCCGCCAAGCGGGCCACATCATCGAAGGTCTGCACGAATAAACGGTACTGCCCGGCTTGTCTCCAGGGTAGGCGGCGTCCTCCGGCGAGGATAACTGGTGGCCCGTGACGCGAGGCTGGTCCATGATGCGAACATGGCGGAGATCCTGATCGCGCCCATGACGGCCGAGCACGCGGCGGACATCCTGTCCTGGCGGTACCCGGCGCCCTACGACTACTACAACGTGGTCAACGGTGACGCCGGCTACTACCTTGACCCCGCGAACGGGGTCTTCGCGGTCCTCTCCGGCGCCAGGCTGATCGGCTTCCGGTCATTCGGCCCCGACGGGCGGGTGCCCGGCGGGGCATACGACGACTCGGCGCTCGACACCGGCGGCGGCCTGCGGCCCGAGCTGACCGGGCGCGGGCTCGGGCGTTCCGTGATCGCGGCCGGGCTTGAGTTCGGGCGGCAGCGGTTCGCGCCCGATGCCTTCCGGGTGACCGTGGCGAGCTTCAACACCCGGGCGCTCCGGGTGGTCACGTCGCTTGGCTTCCAGCCGGCCAGCAGCTTTGCCGCGACCACGGACGGCAGGCGCTTCGAGATCCTGACCCGGGGCTGCCCGGGCGACTTACCGCCCTCCTACCGCTCATCTCCTAGCAGCGCGCTGGCGTTGTCGTGCAGGATCGCCGCCTGCTCCTCATCGGTGAAGCCGAGCTCCGCGACGGCGCGGACGGCGGTCAGCGGGTCGTCGACCGGGTAATCGCTGCCGAAGACGACCCGGTCGACGCCCACCTTGCGCAGCACCCACGTGAGCTGCTCGGCGAACGGGCTGCCCGCCAGCATCGCGCCGGTGACCGAGATGTCGATCCACACGTTCCTTCCCCACCAGGGGTAACGGGCCACGATGTCGTAGACGAGCAGCTGCGGGAAGCCCGGGCCGTGCGCGTGGGCGAGGATGAGCCTGGACTCGGGCACGGCCATCGCGAGGTTGACGAACTTGCCCGGCTGGTTGGCGTCCCACGGCGAGTAGGCGTCGAACAAGACGGGCAGCCCGCGCTCGGTCGCCCTGCGGACCACCGTCGCGACGGCGGGATCGGCGACGTCGAAGCCCTGCGTGTTGGGGTGCAGCTTGAGCCAGGCGGCGCCCGCGGCGGCAACCCGGTCGACCTCGTCGAGGGCGGCCGGGCCGTCGGCCGGATGGACCGAGCAGACGGGGAAGAAGAAACGCCCCGAGTCCCGCGCGAGCTTGATGACGGCGTTATTGCTGGTACGGGTCCTGTCCAGGTCAGCGTGATGAGCGATCGTGATCGCGGCGGCTCGGCTGATCTGGGAGCCATCGACCAACGCACGGTAGGCCTCGGGCGGGTGGGGCTCGCCGACGATTTGACTTTCGGCATCGAGCATGGGATGAGTGTGCGCGTCGATGATGGGTCCGTGATACACGGAGCAAAACCATAACGCGCAATTGCGCGAAAGTCGCCCAAAGTTAGACGGTTGTGACAGTAACCCCATCACCGGCGGGAATGGCCGTCGCCTCGCCTGGGTCCCCTGCCGCTTAACGGCTGTTGAAGTGTGTTAATAGCTGTCGGGGTGCGCCCAGGGCCGGACGCTGCCAGGCACACCCCGAACCGGCCGGCCGTTGACCGGCCGGGCACGCCTACAGGCCCATGTCCTTGGCGATGATCGTCTTCATCACCTCGGACGTGCCGCCGTAGATGCGGTTGACCCGGTTGTCGGCGTACAGCCGGGCGATCGGGTACTCGTTGATGTAGCCGTAGCCGCCGTGCAGCTGCAGGCAGCGGTCGATCACCCGGCTGGCGACCTCGGTGCAGAACAGCTTGGCCGACGCGGCCTCGGCGGCGGTCAGCTCGCCGGCGTCGTGCGCCTCCAGGGCCCGGTCCGCGACCGCCTGGGCGGCGTCCACCTCGGCCTTGCAGGCGGCCAGCTCGAACTTCGTGTTCTGGAACGAGGCGACGGACTTGCCGAAGACGTGCCGCTCCTGGGTGTACCGCTTGGCGAGCTCCACCGCGGCGGCGGCCTGGGCGTAGGCGCCGTAGGCGATGGCGAGCCGCTCCTGCGGGAGGTTCTGGCCCAGGTAGGAGAAGCCCTTGTTCTCCTCCCCGAGCAGGTCCTCGGCCGGGACCTTGACGTCGCTGAAGGCGAGCTCCGCGGTGTCGGAGACGCGCAGGCCGAGCTTGTCGAGCTTGCGGCCGACGGTGTAGCCCGCAAGCTTCGTGTCGACGACGAGCAGGGAGATGCCGTAGCGGCGGTCGTCCTCCCGCTGCGGTGCCGTGCGGGCGCAGACGATCACCCGGTCGGCGTGCACGCCGCCGGTGATGAACGTCTTGGCGCCGTTGAGCACGTAGTGGCTGCCGTCTTCCGACAGCTTGGCCGTCGTCCGCATGCCGGCCAGGTCGGAGCCGGTGCCCGGCTCGGTCATCGCGATCGCGAACATCATGTCGCCCGTGATGAACGGCGGAAGCCAGCGCTCCTTCTGCGCGTCGGTCGCGAGCTTGAGCAGGTACGGCAGGCACAGTGCGGTATGCACGCTGGAGCCGCCGAAGCTCACGCCGGCCCGGGCGAGTCTCCTCGGACTCGATCGCGTTGTACTTGAAGGACTTGATCCCCGCGCCGCCGTACTCCTCGGGCACCTCGATGCCGAACAGGCCGAGGCTCGGCCAGCTTGTAGTAGAACTCGCGCGGCACGATGCCAGCGTCGTACCACTCCGGGTAGACCGGTACGACCTCGGCCTCGATGAAGTCCCGCAGGGTCTCCCGGAAGGCCTCGTGGTCCTCGTTGAACACGGTACGACGCATGACTTGCTCCTCACTGCCCCTGACGCGCCCTAAAGTCTGCCCTTGACTCGCGCACTCAATGCGAGGCCGGCTACACCGCTAGGTTACTCCTAGGTAACCCAGGCGGGGAGAACCAGTTCGCGGTGCGGGCAGGGCCAGCATTCGTTCGGAATCTTCCTGCTGTTGACTTTTCCTGGCTTCCGCTTTCCGCTACTTGGCTGGCTTGCCCGCGGGGCGGTGCTCCTCGTGGAAGTGATGGTCGCGGACGACCAGCCGCTCGATGTCGGCCAGTTTCCTGGCGCTTACCTGCTCGTCCGAGGCCCGGACGAGGTCGCGCAGCGCGGCGGTCGAGGTGAGAACCTCGACGCCGACGTCGGCGGCGCGGTCGCTGACCCTGGCCTTCGGGTGATTGAGCAGGACCACCGGCCGCATGCGGGCCGGCTGCCCGCGGCTCGCGAGGAACTGCTCAAGCATCGCGAGCGGCTCGGCGAGCTGCACATTCGGCGGCCTGCGGCGGGCGTCTTGCAGGAGGCCTTCCCCGACCTGGTTCCCGTAGTTGTCGTACCTGACGTACCGCCACCGCTCGCGGGTGATGGCGAACGTCCCGTTGACGTACTTGACCTCGATCGCGAACAGGCCGCCGGGGCCGAGCAGGAGGTAGTCGATCTCGCCCCGCCGGTTGCGGTACCCCTTGACGAGCACCCACGCGTCACCGAGCGCGCCCCGCAGCACGTCGGCGACCTCCTGCTCGCCCTTGATGCCGCCCTTGATCGCTTCCTCGCCGTGCGACGGGGCCAGGGCCGCGGGCGGCCTTGGCGGCCGGGCGAGCCGCCGCCACCAGGCGATCAGTCCCCAGCGCAGCCTCGACAGCAGGTCCCGCTCGGCTCGCGCCTTGTCACGGCGCGCGCGGGCCTGGCCGACTCCGCTCCTGGTAAGCGGCCAGCTGCTGCCGGTACCGCTCCCCCGCCTTTCCCCCGGCGGCCTCGCGCTCCCGGCGAGCCTCGGCCAGCATGTCACCCGGATGATCGGAAAGCGGGACAAATCGCATACGGCGAGTATTGACGCGCTCCCCCGGTAAGGCAACGGGCCCGGGCGCTACCTGGTCACGGAAAAGGTCGTGCAGTTCACGCCCTGGACCTTGCCGTGCATCGAGTTCCCGCTCGGCGCCGGCCCGCTGAGGCCGACCATCTCGTACCCGGCCGGCTGGTTGATCCAGTAGTCCGGGATGAGGACCAGCCCGCCGGACGCGGAATAGTTGCCGGTCAGCACGTAGCTGCCGTCCGGGACACCCGGGTTGCTCGGCACCGCGTAGAACTCGACGGTCGCCCGCACCGTGTCACCGCCCGAGCCCGTGATCGTCAGCCGCACCCCGCTCAGCCCCTGGTTGCACGTGTAGGTGCCGGTCCACACGCCGACCACGGACGGCGTCGCTTTCGCCGCCGGGCTCTTTACCGCGACGGGGCTCGTGCTGGCGGGCGCGGGGCTGGCCGTGGCCAGCCCCGGGCTGGCCGTGGCGGGCGGGACGCTCTGCTGCGTCGCGGCGGGCGCCGCGCTTGCCGCGCCCGAGTGGGAGGTGACCGCCAGCGCGATCCCCGCCGACGCGGCGGCCAGGACCACCGCCGCGCCCGCGATCAGGGCCGCCAGGCCCCGGTTCCCGCGTCGTGATGGCGGCCCGGGTACTGTCCCGGCTGGGCCCCGGGCCCGCGGGCCGCCGTGCCCGGCGGCGGGTTACGCCGACGGGGGTCCACGGCGGCGTGGGGGTCAGGTGAGTCTGCGTCCGCGCGTGGTATCCGGCTTCCGCGCCTGCCCAGGGCGGCGTGCCGGGTCCAGCGGGCGGTCCCGCTTGCGGCGCGGGGGGAAGCCACTGCGGCGCGCGTTGCGCGGCCCCGAACGAGGCGAGGAGTTCGCCCGCGGTCGGCCGGCCGGCCGGGTTCTTGGCCAGGCAGCGGTCGATCACGGGGCGGAGCTGGTCCGGGACGGCGGACAGGTTCGGCGCGGCGTTCACCACCCGGTAGACGAGCGACGCGGCGGTGCCGGTGCCGAACGGTCCCTCGCCGCCCGCCGCGAACGCCAGCACGGCGCCGAGGCTGAACACGTCGCTCGGCGGCCCGACTTCGCGGCCTTCTGCCTGCTCGGGCGACAGGAAACCGGGCGAGCCCATGATCGTCCCGGCCTGGGTCAGCATGCTCGCGTCGGTGGCGCGGGAGATGCCGAAGTCGATCACCCGCGGCCCGTCGTCGGCCAGCAGCACGTTCGACGGCTTCAGGTCCCGGTGGACGAGTCCGGCCGCGTGGATCGCCTGGAGCCCCTCGGCGAGCCCCGCGCCCAGGGTGAGCACGACGTCGGCCGGCAGCGGCCCGCGCTCGGCGACCGCCGCGGCGAGCGACGGCCCGGGCACGTAGGCGGTGGCCAGCCAGGGATGCGGTCCCTCCGGGTCCGCGTCCAAGACGGGCGCGGTGAATATCCCGCTCACCGTGCGCGCGGCGGCGACCTCACGCGCGAAGCGGGCGCGGAACCCGGGCTCAGCCGCGAGGTCCGGCCGGATGACCTTGACCGCCACCAGCCGGCCGCCCGGTGACCGCGCTAGGTAGACCTGCCCCATCCCCCCAGTGCCCAGCCGCCGGAGCAGGCGGTACGAACCAACCGATTCCGGGTCCGTGGGCAACAAATCCTCCGCCACGGCACGACCTTATCGCGCCGGGCCCCGGGCGGACGCCGGACTTTACCGCGTGCCCGCTGCCGTTTACCGGTGGATCGTGCTGCTGGTCCCGCTCGTCCCGCTCGTGCCGCAGACCGCGACCGGGCTCGGCGCGGCCAGGAACCGGCAGGCCGCGCCGGAACAGCCGGCCAGGCAGCGCCGGGCCCGCCCGCCGTGGGTAGACGGGCCCGGCGGCTGAGCCGGCGTAGTGCACGTGGATCGTCACCGTGACGGTCTTGAGGACGGCCGGCAGCTTGGTGGTGTCGACCTTCAGGATCTCGCCGTTGTCGGGCTGGCCGGTGGCCGGCAGCACCTTCTGGTGCACCGTCCACTTCCCGTCCGGGTCGACGGCGATGGTGTCGATGCCGAAGTCGTCGTCGTTGGACAGGTACAGCGTCTTGCCGCCGTCCGTGGTGGCGACGCCCTCGACCTTGTCGTGCGCGAAGAGCGTGCCGCTCGGGTCGAGCTGGCTCACCAGCGTGCCGACCTGGAGGTACGGCTGCTTCTGCGCCACGTGGACGCCGGCCGTGGTGAGCGCGGCGAGCGCGGCGTTGGTGCCGTCCGTCCCGACGAAGGCCTCGGGCGACTTGCCGCCGATCGTCAGGCCGCTGACGTCGGTGGCGCCGTTGATGTCGACCTCGTAGAGCGTCTTGTGCGCGAACGGCTCGAAGTTGCCGTCCCGCTCGTCGACGAGGAACTTCGTGTTCGACAGCGCGGTGATCTCGCTGTTGGCGTCGCCGGTGGTCGCCGGGTCGTCGAGCAGGTAGAGGTACTGCTTGGTCTGGAACGTGTGCAGGTCGATCGTGATGATGCGGGTCGGCGGCGACCTTGCTGGCCTTGGTGCGTGCCGAGGTCCGGCTGCTGCAGCGCGGACTGCATGACGCCGACCAGGGTCGAGCCGTCCGGCGTGACCGTCAGGCCCTCCATGCCCTTGTTCTTGAGGCGGTCGGCGAGCTCGGCCGGCAGGTAGCCGATGATCTTGTGGAACGCGTTGTCCGGGCTGTTCTTGTACGGGGTCAGCCGGCCGAGCTCGTAGCCGTTCGCGTCGAAGTGCGTGATGTACGGGCCGTACTCGTCCGACACCCAGAACGTGCCGTCCGGCAGCGCCACCAGGCCCTCGGAGTCGTAGCCGTACGGGTCCTTGGCGACCGGCTGCGGCGTGACCTTGCCGCCGTCAGGGTGGCGTTGGTCGCGGCGACGTCGTCGATCACCTCGGTCGTGTCGTGCGGCGGGCGGCCGCTGTAGTTCACGCCGCCGAGGCTCTTCGGCCCCTTCAGGGTGACCGTCTTGAGCAGCTCGGCCTTGCCGTCGACGAGCTTGAACTCGCCGATCTCGGGCGTGAAGTTCGAGCACCATCTCGGACTTGTTGCCGTCCGGGGCGTCGGCGTTCGGGCCGCGGTCGGTCAGGCCGTAGAAGTAGCCCGGCCTGCCCGGCACCGGGGCCAGCGACGAGCCGAAGCCCTCACCCGAGATCTTGGTCGTGGTGCCGTTCGGGCCGGCGACCGTCGTCGAGCGGCGGGATGGGGCGACCCGTTCGCCGCGGCGTCCTTGAACAGCTGCACGGCGTCGGTCGCCGTGTACGTGAAGGTGTCCGTGCCCGTGAAGCCGGCCTTCGGCGTGTACGTGAACGTGCCGTCCGCGTTGACCGTCACCGTGCCGTTGGACGGGTCTGGTGTGCCGCACGACCGCGGTCGCGCCGAGGTCGTTGCGCAGCACGTTGCCGGTCACCGTGCCGTGGCCGGAGAAGGAGTCGGCGGCCACGCCGAAGTCGTGCGACGGGCCGACGGCCGGCCAGCGGCCTGGGCCGCGGCGGTGCCGGTACCCGCCACGGCGATCGTGGCGCCGACCACGAGGGCCGCGCGGGTGCGCTTACGAGAGAAGAATGCTGAAGTCACACTGTTAAGTTGTCGTTAAGGCGTGAACCTCAAGTTGATACCCGGTGAACGCCCGGCATTCAGCAAAGGAAGGCTGGCCGAGCGTCGCCGGCGGTTCGGGCCGCGATACCCCGGCGGGACAGGGCCGGCCGGGCCGTCAGCCCGATGCGCTCCAGCCCGTGGCACAGCCGCTCAACCCGCCCGGGCGGGATGTCAAGGACGATGAACTTCTGGAACGGCGTGATACGGACGCGGGCGCTGCCGTGCGCCGCGGCAAGATCGGCCAGCGCCGTCAGGGCGGTGCCGCCCGCCAGGCCGGCCCGCGGGGTAATGCCGACGTAGCACCGCGCCGTCGCGCTGGGCGTGCACCCCGACCTGGTCGCGAGGGCCGGCCGGCGGGGGCGGGGCCGGGCCGTCGGCGAGACGGCGGTGCAGGTACTCGGTCTCCAGCACGTGCCGGAACCGCTCAACGCCCCACTCGGCGATGAGGGACTTCAGGCTCGCGGGACCGCGCGGACGCCCGTACCCGTGGTCCCTGAACACCCTGAGCGCGGCGGCCCAGACGTCGGGGACCTCGCCGGGCAGGGCGAAAGCGCCCAGCCGGCGGGCCATGACGAGGTTCGCGGGCTGCCCACCGCCGGCCCATACGTCGAACCCGGGACCCAAGACCGGATGGCGGAGGCCGACGAACGCGATGTCGGCGGCCTCGTGGAGGACGTCCTGGCACGGGGATCCGCTGATCGCGGTCCTGAACCGGCGGGGCAGGCCGGAGAACTCCGGGGCGCCGCTCCACCGGTCGCGGATCGCGCGCAGCGCGGGAGTGCCGTCGATGATCTCGTCGGCGGCGACACCCGCGACCGGGCTGCCGAGGAACGCGCGCTGCCCTTCCCCCCGGGCCGGGCCGGCGGCCAGGCCCGCCGCCCGCAGCCGGGTGAACGCCGCAGCGACGTCCTCGACTCTCACCTGGCGCAACTGGATGTGCTGCCGGTCCGTGACATCGACGGTGTCGCCTCCGTAGCGCCGCGCCACGCTGGCGACAGCCCCGAGTTGGCCGGTGGTGAGCTGGCCGCCGTCGAGGCGGATCCGCAGTATGACGAACTCGTCTGGCCGCGCCGCGTCGACGAGCAGCCCGGATTGGCTCACCTGGCACCCTCCACCGCCCCGATCGCCGCCGATCGATTAGTGCGCTAATGTTTAACGTACTAATCATGTTGCCACGGCAGCACCCGGCACGGCAAGGAGGCAAGCGCAACGGCAGGGCCGTCAGTCGTCAGCGCCTGGTCCGCTCACGCTGACGTCGATGTCAACGCCGCCGGCCAGCGTGTTCGAGACGTAGCAGACGCGGCTCGCGTCGCTCAGGAGGTCCGCCTCCTCGCCAGGCGGGAAATCGGCGGAAACGACCAGCCGGATACGGCTGAAGCGCAGGCGCTCGTAGGTGCCGGTCGCCGTCACCTGGAGGTTTTCCAACCGCACGCCGCGGCGCCCGGCGGCCCACTGCAGGGACAGCGTGTAGCAGGATGCCAGCGCGGCCAGCAGCAGCTCGGTCGGAGTGGGGCCCCGGTCCTTGCCGCCGTCTGACTCAGGCTCGTCCACGGTGAAGTCGTGGCCGCGGACCGTCACGCGCGCCTCGTAGCCGCCTGCCGACGCCGACACCACCGCTGCGGACACTCTGTCGCGGCTCACCGCAAGCCACTCCCCCGATCGATAGGGACTCGCGCCGCACGGGACGATCCGGCGCGGGGGCCGCCTGGCCGGGCGGCACGCGGCCCCCGCGCCGGATCAGCGGCGACCTTGGCCCTCAGCCGTAAAGTCGCTCGAAATTGCCGTGGAAGACCAGTTCAGCGAGCTCCTTGCCGCCAAGGGCGTCCGCCATGCGGTAGTACTCGCCCGCGAAGTCGCCCCACGGCTGGTCGGTAGCGAAGAGGATCCGGTCGCCGCCGATGCCGCGGCGGTCGATCTCGGCGGCGAGCCAGTGCGGGGCGAACCCGATGGCCCAGGTCAGGTCGGTATAGACCTGCTTTCCCGCGCTGATCCAGTCGAAGAACCGGCCGCCGATCAGCTTGATGTGACCGCTCATGCCGCCGCCGAAGTGCACCAGGTGGATCTTGTTCTGGTCGCCGTAGCGCTCGACCAGCTGGCCGATCTTGTCGATGTCGGAGGCGGCGCCTGGCGAGGTATGGACGTGCACGACCAGGTCATGCTCCCGTGCGGCGGCGAAGACCTTGTCCAGCTGGGCCTGGCAGCCCTCGTCCTCGACCGACCCGCCGAGCAGGAAGCTGATCTTCAGCGCCTTTACCCCGGGCTCTCCGGCCAGCTTCAGCGCCGCTTCCGTGAAGTCGGCGTCCTGCGGGCGCGGTGAGGCCCAGATCGCGGCGCTGAGCCGGTCGCTGGCGGCCGCGGCCTCGAGGACCAGCTCGTTGAGCTTGAACGAGTGCTCGGGCTGCGGCACCCCGTAGTTGGGGATGACCAGGGCCCGCTCGGTGCCCTCGGCGTCAAGGTCAGCGAGCAGCTGGCCCACCGTCGCCCTGGCCTTGCTGTCCGGGTTGACCGGGGGGCCGCCGTAGAACGGGAAGGCGGGCAGCACGCCTAGGTGACGGTGGGCGTCAACGTGGCGCGATGGCGTCGTTACCGCCATCAGACGGTCCAGGTGTTCAGCTGGAAGTGGCCCTCTTTCCACGCGGTGAGGGCGGAGTCGAGCACGTCCAGGGGGTTGAACGCCTTAACGCCGGGGATGAGGTCGTCCTCCCGCATGCCGTACAGCGCGCCCATGGCGAACCGGCAGGCGTAGATGGTCGCGCCCTCCTTCAGCAGGACGTTGAGCTGGCGGTTGACCGACAGGTTGCCGGGGAAGCCGTCGTTGCCGACCGACGGGTAACCGCGGGTGTTGGAGGCAAGCAGCACGGCGGGCCCGTACAGCACGATGGTCAGCTGGAAGCCCTTGCGCTGCAGTCGCGTCGAGGTCATCAGGTTGACCAGCGCGACCGAGCCCTCGAACGGCACCGAGTGGATGAAGACCGTCGCCTTCTGCCCTGGCTCGGCCTGGACGTCGGGGAAGATCTTCTCGCTGGTGTCGTAGAGGATGTCGCCCTCTTGCGCAGGGGCGATGGTGTTCGTCTTAGTTGACATTTGAGACTCCTTCGAGTGGGTGACTGATCGGGCCGGCGCGAGCCGGGAATGGCACTCGTTACACGACAGGCCCGCGCAGCGGCGGCTCGGACGGCCAGCGCTGGCGGTGACTGCCTGGCATGCGGGCGATCATGGCCTCGCGCACGCTTTGGGGAAGGTGGTGGAAGACGGGGACGTACACGCGCCGCCAGAAGATCTCGGCCCCGCGCGGCGGCGCCGGGCGCCGGGCGCCGAGCTTGCGGCCGATCCGGTCCTGGGCGTCGACCATGAGGTGACGCTCGGAGGTCTGCCTGACCCACTGGAAGAACGCGGCCATCGGGATCAGGACCCCGCCTTCGCGATGTTCGCCAGCGTGTTCTGGGCGGCGAGGGCGATTGGCTCGTTGAGCGCGCCGATCGCCGGGCTGTAGACGTTCTCCATGGTGGCGAGGTCCTCGACCGTGATGCCCTTGCGCACGCACATGGCCAGGAAGTCGACGCGCTCCTTGATGCCCTCGCCGCCGACCAGCTGGGCGCCGATCAGCCGCTTGCTCTCCGGGTCGGCGAGGAGCTTGACCGTTACCGGCATGACGCCGGGGTAGTAGCGGGCGCGGGAGATGCCGGTGGCGCTGCCCGCCACGTAGCTGATGCCAAGCGCGGTGGCGAGGGTCTCGCTGAACGACACGCCGCCGAGCATCGACTTGCCGGCGACCATGCCCCAGGGCACGTAGACCGGCCGGTAGTCGCGGACGCCGCCGGCCGCGCGCACGCCGGCCACCTTGCCCTGGGCGTAGGCGTGGCTGCCGGACAGCCCCTGGATCGGCACGTTCGACACGCCGTGCGGGATCTCCACGACGTCGCCGCAGGCGAACACGCCGGGCGCGGACGTCTGCATCCCGGCGTCCACGATGATGCCGCCGGACATCCCGAGCTTGATCCCCGCCGCCTTGGCCAGCGCCGCGTTGGCCACCTTGTGGGTGGCGATGACCGCCAGGTCGGCGGCGATCTCGCCGTCTGAGGTGGCCACGCCGCGGAGCCGCCCGGACGAGTCGCGGAGGAACGCCTCGAGCTTGGTGCTGTAATGCAGGTGGACCCCGGCCTCGCGCCAGGCGTCCTCGACGGGCTTGATGATGTCCGGGTCGGTGGCCATCGGACATCGCCCACGCGGCCGAATCCACCAGGTGGGTCTCGATGCCGCGCTCAGCGAGGGCGGTGACCATTTCCGCGCCAAGCGGCCCGCCCTCGATCACGACCGCACTCCGCACCGTGTCCAGGACCTTGTCCCGTTCCATGGCCTCGCGGATGTTCTTGACGTAGTACAGGCCGGACCCGTCGCTCTCGCCGGGGACGCCGGTGCTCGCGTACTCGAAGCCGGTGGCAAGGACGACGGAGTCGTAGCCAAGCACCTCGCCGGTGTCGAGGGTCACGGTCTTCGCCGCCGTGTCCAGCGCGGTCACCGTGGTCTCGTAGCGGATGTCCAGGCCCTGGTCGATGTAGTGCTGCTTGGTTGCCATGAACAGCCGCTCGAAGTCGGGGATCTCCCGCCCGTGCACGTACGGGATGCCGCACGGGCTGTAGGCGGCGTCCTCGAAGCTGGTTACCACCGTGATACTGGCGTCCCGGTCGACCCCCTGGGCCGCACCTGCCGCGCCCATCCCGGCGGCACCGCCGCCGACAACTATGATTCGCCTTGCCATGTCAACCTCGCTGGGAGCCAGTGCCGTCGTTTCCGATGGGCAACATTATTTTCTTATCATTAATGAGCATGGGCGTGCGCGTCAACATACGGGCACTTCCTTCTCCGTCTTCTCCGACCTGGTGGCCTAGATGAACGATGAGCTGCACAAGGTGGTCTCGGGCATCGGCCCGAAGATCAAGGCGCTGCGCGCCGAGAACGGGCTGTCCCTGCAGGCGCTCGCCACCAGGGCCGACGTCTCCGCTGCGACGATCCACAAGATCGAGCAGGGGGACATGGTGCCGACCATCACCACACTGCTGAAGATCGCGGTCGCGCTGCAGCGGCCGATCGCCTACTTCGTCGAGGAGCAGGAGCACGCCCCGCCCACCGCCGTCATCAGACCGGATCAGCGCCCGGACATCTACACCTCGCACACCGGGATCCACCTGGCCGGGATCACCGGGCCGTACGACGAGTTCCTGGTGGCGGCCGCCTACGCGACCGTGCAGCCGCACGCGAACAGCGGCTCCAAGCCCATGTCGCACGGCGGCGAGGAGCTGGTGTACGTGCTCTCCGGGAGCCTTGAGTTCACCATCAGCGGCAGGCTGCACGCATTGCAGCCCGGTGACTCGCTGCACTTCCGCACCTACCAGCCGCACTCCTGGCGCAACCCCGGCGACACCGCGGCCACGGCCATCTGGATGGCGCTGCGCATGGAGTGACCCGGCTAGCACGCGGCGGCAGCCCAGACGGCGGCCAGGATCCAGCGCGGCCCGCAGACCCACGCGCCGACGGCGGGCGGCACGCCGGACGCCGGCATCGCGCGGAGCCGCCCGCCGACGGGCTGCCCGTCGCGGGCAGCGTGCCGGCGGTAGCGTGCCGGCGCAGCGTGCCGGACTCCAGCCGTACGCGCACGTCGGCGAAGCCGGGGCGGCGGGTTCCGTCGTGCGCGCTGTCGTGCCACTTGTAATACGCCTCCTTGGCGCAGAAGACGATCCGCTCGGCTACCGGGAGCGGCACCGGGAATCCCGGCGGCAGGTCCGGCTCGGCGGGCAGCAGCACCAGGCCGCGGACGGCGCGGGGCAGCGTCGCAGCGTGCTCGAGGTCAATGCCGATCGCCGCCGGCGCCGCGGCGGCCAGGGCGACCGCGGCACCTGGCTTGTGCGTGATGCTCCCGGTGTAGCCCGCGGGCCAGGCTGGCTCGCCGTACCGTCCGGCGCCGATGGCCGTCTCCGGGCAGCCGAGCCGCTCGAGCGCGCGGTGAGCGCACCACCGCCCGGCGGTGAACTCGCCTGCCCGGCCGCGCGGCAGTCCGGCCGCCCTGGCCGCCTCGGCAGGCGGCAGCGGCAGCGCGTCGCCCGGGCCTGCCAGCGCCGCCAGCGCGACTCCGGCCGGCAGCAGTCCCGCGAGGCAGGCTGCCTCGGCCAGGGATGCCGCAGCGCGGTCCGTCCCCATCGCCAGCGCCGGGCTCAGCGCGCGGCCAGGGTCCGGAACTGCCGGTACAGCCGCTGGTGCCCGGCTGCCACGGCGGTCCAGCTGTGCCGGGCCGCCACGGCGCGCCCGGCCGCACGCAGCCGGGCGGCCAGGCCCGGATCGGAAAGCACCCGGCCGAGCGCGTCCGCCAGCCTCTCGTCGTCGCCAGCGGGCACGCTCAGCGCGTCCCGCCCGGCCTGCAGCCACTCGCCGAACACCGGCAGGTCGCTGATGACGACCGGCGTGCCGGCCGCCATGGCCTCCAGGGGCGCCAGGCCGAACCCCTCCTTGACCGAGGGGAAGGCGAGCACGTCCGCGGCCTTGTACCAGGCCGCCATCTCCAGGTCGGGCACGGTGCCGAGTTCGACTACGTCACGTCCGGCCGCCAGGCCAAGGCCCGGCAGCCCCGCAAGCACCTTGTCCCGGTACCAGCGGTGGTCCTGGAACGAGTGCCCGCCGATGACGGCGAGCACCGGCGGCGCGGCGGCGGCGGCGAGCGCCCCCGCCCGCAGCCTGGCCAGCGCGCGCACCAGGGTGTCGGTGCCCTTGCGCGGCTCGATGCCGCCTACCGACAGCACCAGCGGCCCGGCCGGGGCGACCCGTTCGCGCAGCCGCCGCGCGAGGCCCGGGTCAGCGGACTGGTAACGCTCGACCGCCACGCCGTTCCCGACCAGCTCAGCGTGCACGCCGTAGTCCGCGGTGAGGATTCGCTGCCACATCCGGCTCACCACGAGCACGTGGTCGGGTTCGAGGATCGCCTGGCGCTGGCAGTCCATCAGTTTCGCGGTGTCGAAGTCATCGACGTGGTGGACCGTCCGCGCGACCGTCGCGTTGGCACCCGCGTCCCGCACCCTGGCCGCGGCCCTGGCGGAGATGCAGTCCTGGGCGTGCAAGATCGGGAACCGCGCCGCCACGTCAGCGAGCGTCGCCTCGAGCGCGTCGATGTTGGCGTCCACCTTCGTCTCCAGGCTGGCACCGGCCGGGGTACCGGGGGCGGGGACGATCAGCGTCGGCGCGGCCACCGGAGCGGAAGAACCCGGCCGCGGGGTCGCCAAGGCCGACGATGAGCACCGGGTGACCACGCGCGTGCAGCGCCTCGCCGAGGGCCAGGGTGTGGCTGACGCCGCCGCGAGGCTTGGTGCTGTAGGTGATCAGCGCGACCGGTGTATCGCCCTGCGTGGGCATGAGCATGCTCCTTCCGTGATTCAGTCCCGGCGCTCGGCGATCTCGGGCTTGCGGGCGGCGATGGCGGCGGCCAGGTAGGCCGCGCGCGCGGCCGTCTCGGTGACCAGGCAGCCGACCGACTCAAGCGCGGCGCGCTGCCGGCCGTAGCCCTGAGGGTCGCCAGCGGAGCCCAGGACGTAGGCGACCACCTGCGGCCCGCCGTCCGCCATGACCTCCGCGAGCGCGGGCGCGAGCGCCGCCGCCGGATCCGGGTGCGATCCGTGGCCGAGCACCACGTCGAGCAGGACGACGGCGACCTCGGGGTCACGCGCCTGCGCCCGGAGGATCTCGATGCGGCTCTGCGGGTCGATCATGGGGTGCGGCCGGCCGAGGGTGTACTCCTCGGCGCCGAGATCCAGCAGCACGTGGCTGCCGGGCGGCGCGGGAACGGTATTGCCGTGCACCAGCGGCTCGTTGGAGTACACCGGGCCGAGCAGGTCCGAGATGATCAGCTGGGCCTCGTAGCACAGCGTCCCGCCCGAGTAGAACCCGCGAATGGTGCGCCGGTGCTCCGGCAGCCGCGTCACGGCCTGCGCCGCGCGGCCCGCGAGCCCCTGCGCCGGGTCGGCCGGGGCCAGGCCGACCAGCCGCGCGGCGGCGATCGTGCCCGACTCGAGGGTCCTGGCCAGTTCCACGTCGGCCGGGCGTTCCAGGTCCGCGACACCCATGAAGACCGCCACCGCCGGCGTGGCGGCACGCTGCTCCAGGACAAGCTGGGCCACCTTCGGGTCCGGCGGCTTGGACACCACGAGGATGGCCCGGGTATCCGGGTCGGCGTCGAGCGCCCGCACGGCCGAGGCCGCCATCCGCCCGCTGACCTCAGCCGACAGGTCGCGCCCGCCGACGCCGATCACCTGCGACACCCCGACACCCCAGCGGTCGAGCAGCGCGGAGACCTCCTGCGCGCCCGTTCCCGCCGCGGCCACCACGCCAACCGGCCCGCGGCGCAGGACGTTCGCGAACCCGAGTCCGGTGCCCGCGAGCACCGCCGTGCCCGCGCCCGGGCCCATGACGAGCAGCCCGAGTTCCACGGCCCGCTGCTTGAGCTCGACCTCCTCCGCCAGCGGGACGTTATCGCTGAACAGCAGCACGTGCAGGCCAGCGGTCAGGGCGTGATGCGCTGCCAGCGCGGCATACGGGCCCGGCACGGAAATGATCGCCACGTTCGCGTCCGGCGACTGCTCGCGGGCGGCCTCGATCGTGCGCGGGGATTCCTCCGGCCCGTCGTCCCGCCCCTTGCGGGCGGCGCTGAAGATGGAGTCGGCGCCGGCCGCCAGCGCGGCCTGCGCCTGCTCGCCGTCCGCCGCGCGCACCGCGAGCAGCAGGTCGCTGGCACTGGCGCCGCCGAGGTCGGCCGGGCCGAAGCCCTGGGCCGCCAGGTCGTCCAGGGCGCCCGGCGTCGCCATCACCGCCCCGGCCCACGCGATGCCGGGCTCGGCGGACATCACCGACGTCGCCACCAGCAGGATCATAGAGTCCGCGTAGGTGTCCCCGATCTTCCTGACCGCCAGGTGCGCGGTGAGCGATCCGGTACTCATGCCGGGCTCATTACCGGCGCGGGGACGATGTGAGTGCCCACCGCCGCGTCCGGCGCGAGCGCGGCCGACATGTTCGCGGCCGACGTCACCACGGCACTCGCGCCCGACCGGCGGACGAACGACACCGCGGCCCGGATTTTCGGCCCCATGCTGCCCGGCGGGAACTGGCCCTCAAGCAGGTACCGCTCCGCCAGGCCGGTATCCATCACCCGCACGGCCCGCGCCCGCGGCGTGCCGAAGTCGACGTACACCTCGTCCACGGCGGTGATCAGCAGCAGCGCCTGCGCGCCGAGCCCGGCCGCCACCCGGGCGGCGGCCAGGTCCTTGTCGATGACGGCGTCCACCCTGGTGAAGGTCCCCGCGGGCGACTCGGCCACGGGGACCCCGCCGCCGCCCGCGGCCAGCACGATCACGCCGCTGTCCAGCAGCACCCGCAAGGTGGCGAGCTCAACCAGGTCCCGCGGGGCGGGCGAGGCGACCACCCGGCGGTAGCCGCGTCCGGAGTCCTCGGCCATGGCCCAGCCGCGCTCCCGCCGCATCTGGTCGGCGTGCCCGGCGTCGAAGAACGGCCCGACGGGCTTGGTGGGCTGCTTGAAGGCCTGGTCATCACGGTTCACCGTCATATGGCTGACCAGGGCCACGGCGCTGCCCGGCCCCCGGACCGAGCCGATGGCGAGGGCCAGGGTCGAGCCAAGCTGTCCTTCCGTCATCGCGTTAAGGATGCTCAACGGCTGGGGCGGGACCAGGCCCGCGCCCGTCTCCTGCTGGATGACCAGGTTGCCGACCTGCGGGCCATTGCCGTGCACGACCACCACCTGCCAGCCAGCGTCCGCCAGGCCGCAGATCCCGGCGGCCACCTGGATCGCGTTTTCCTCGATCTGCTGCGCCGTGCCAGGCTGGTCCTCGCGGGTCAGCGCGTTGCCGCCGACCGCCACTACCGCTACCTTGCTTGCCACTTCCGCTGCACCTTCCGGAGCAGGCGACCTGGTCGCCTGAGGTAATTTTCCGATACCAAACGTACGTTGCCGATAGTAAATAGTCGAGCGCGAGGGACCAAGACGATGAACGCACAGGCACCGGAGCCGACCCCGGGCACGCCGTCCACGCCACAGGCGCGACTGCAGCTGCTTGGCCAGCAGTGGATGACCACGGCGCAGGACGCGTTCACCGGGGTAGCGCAGTCGCCCGAGCGGTACGTGGCGGCGGGGCAGTGGGTAGCCGGGTGGCTTGAGCGGCTGCGCGGCCTGCCGCCTGGCCAGGGCGATGGCCCGGAACCTGGCGACCCGGAGGGCGGCGAGGAACGCGACGCCGCCATTGCGGCCGCGCTGCTCGGCGCGTGGGACTCGCGCGACTCCGCCGCCGCCGACGGCCCGCCGGTGCCGCTGACCGCGGGCGAGCGCGCCGCGCTGACTACCGCCGCGTTCGCGATCCGCTACGCGGAGGTGGCGGGCGAGCTGGCCTCCCGGCGCCGCCGCCGGGTCATGGCCGCCGCGCGGGGCGGGTCGGCCGGCGGGCCCGGATGGCTGGTCCTCGACGAGGCAGGCGACGCGGCCGGGAACCCGTTCATTACCTATCGGAGATTGGAGGTGGACCCCGAGACCGGTTCCGGAGTGCTGGTGGAAACTCGTCCAGATGACCGTTTCGCCGGAGTAATCCATGCGGTTCACGTCGTCTCCGTGGACTGTGGAAACCGGGGAACTAAGGATCGAAGATGACCGTGGATACTGGGAGTTTGATTCGGCCGAAGAACGCGAGGAACTGGTCGGCTCGCTACGCGACGCCGCGGTCCGCAGGGACGGGCCACCCGCCTCCTGACGTCCGCGCACCCCCTGTTGCCATCCCTGATTCATTTCCTATAGTAGACGTCATCGCGCTGTTGCGTGGCCAGTAGGCCGTGCGCCCCCGTACGGCCACTGGACGCGGGAACGGAGGAACGTACCCCATGTCGCAGATCTCCCGGACACCTGGTGCCCCTGTCCCAGAACGCGACCAGGGCACGACGCCGGCCGCGGAAGCCGGGCCGGCGGCGCTGCCCGCCGACACCGCCGAGCTAATCGCGGAGCTTCAGTCCATCGGGCTGCGCCTGGAGGCCGACCTGGAGCGGCGCAGCGGCGGCGCGGGCCCGTCCGATGCGGGAATGCTCTGGATCGACGGCGTGCCCGCCACCGTTCCCACCAGCGCGGCCTACGTGGCGGAATCGCCGTACGCGCTGCGGCCTGACGACGAGGGCTTCGGCATCTACCGCGGCACCCTGCGCCTCGCGGAGGCACGCCCCGCGCCGCAGCCCAGCTTCTACCGGATGCAGACGGCGGACGGCATCCCGTACTGGAAGATCGCCCTGATGCACCTGGACTCGCTCGCGAGCACGGTGCTGCAGACGTGCGCTTACTGGGGAAACTCCGACCAGTGCCAGTTCTGCGGCATCGGGCTGTCCCTCGCGGACGGCCGCACGATCGCCAAGAAGACACCGCAGATGCTCGCCGAGGTGGCGGTCGCGGCCAAGGAGCTTGACGGCGCGGTCGACGCCACCCTCACCACGGGCAGCACCGCCACCCCTGACCGCGGGGCCCTGTACGTGGCGAAGTGCGCCAACGCGGTGAAGGAGGCCGCGGGGCTGCCCGTCCAGGTGCAGTTCGAGCCGCCGTCGGACCTGGACGTGATCGACCGGGTGCGCGACCTCGGCGTCGACTCGGTCGGCATCCACGTCGAGACCTTCGACCCGCAGGTCCTGGCCCGGGTCGCGCCGGGCAAGGCACGGTGGGGAATCGAGGGGTACTTCGAGGCCTGGCAGCGGGCGGTGGCGGTCTTCGGCGCCGGGCAGGTATCCACGTACGTGATCCTCGGCCTGGGCGAGGACCCTGACGTCACCGTGGAGAGCTGCAAGCGCGCGGTCGACATGGGCGTCTACCCGTTCATCGTGCCCCTCCGGCCGGTTCCCGGCACCATCCTCGGCGCGTCCGTGCCGCCCGCGCGCGAGTACGTCGAGAGCATCTACCGCCAGGTGGTGCCGCACATGCTACGGCGCGGGATGACCGCGGCCGGGGTAACGGCCGGCTGCGCGCGCTGCCAGGCATGCTCGGGGATGGCGGCGCTTGAGCACCAGCACGCGCCCGGTACGGCGGCGGGCGCCGCCGTACCGTCGGGTGAGGGACGACGGCTGCTTCCCGTGCAGGTGGCGTGAGCGCGATGACGGCGACCACCGCTGACCAGGTCGAGTGCAGGAACGTCGCGACGGCGGCGGAGCTGGCCCTGCACCTGTCGATCCGGCGCCGGGTGTTCGTCACCGAGCAGGGCATCTTCGACGTCGACGACCGCGACCAGCACGACGACACCGCGGCCACGGTGCACGTCGTCGGCTACCTCAACGGCGCCGCGGCAGGCACGGTCCGCCTCTACCCGGTGCGGCGCGAGCCGGACGGCTCCGTGCTCTGGCAGGGCGACCGGCTGGCGGTGCTGCCCGAGTACCGGTGCCACCGGCTCGGCGGCCCGCTTGTCCGGTACGCCGTGCGAACGGCCGGGCAAGTGGGCGGGAGCCGGATGATCGCGCACGTCCAGCTGGCTAACGTCGTCTTCTTCCGGCATCTCGGCTGGACCCGGGTCGGCGAGCCGGAACTGTACGCGGGTGTCCCGCACCAGCGCATGTCGATCGGCCTCGCCGCGCCCGGTGTCAGGAGCGACCACCGTGCACTCCGCTAGCCCCGCCCGCCCGCCCGGCGGCGCGGGGCTCGCGGGTCCTGCCGCCAGGGCAGCCGCCCCGTCGCTCAGCGGGCCAGCCGGGTGACCGCCTCGGCCCGCAGGTCAAAGGCGACCGCCGCCGAACCTCCCGACGGCGAGCCGCACGGCCCCGGAGTCGTCAAGTTCCCCGGCGACCGCGGCGGTAAGGCCGTGGCTGGCGAACATCGACACGCACTCGCCTGCCCGTTCCGCCGGGCCGGCGAGGACGAACGCGTAGGACGGGAAGCAGCACAGCCAGTCGCCGAGGGGAACCCCCGCCGGCACCGGAACCGCGTCCAGGTCGACGGTCGCCCCGAGCCGGTTGGCCTCGAGGAGCATGGCCAGGGAGCCGATCATCCCGGCCATGCTGACGTCCTTGGCGGCGACGGCGGCACCCGACTCCGCGATGTCGGCCAGCAGCCGAACGTCCGCGGCCAGTCGGAAGCCCTGCTCCTCGAACGAGCGGAAGAACAGGAAATCGTCCCGCATCCCGCCGCTCACGCAGGCGGCGACTACGAGGGCCTGGCCCGGCCGGGTGTGGGTCGCGGAGAGGACGGCGTTCGCCCGGCCAAGGCCGAAGGCAGAGAAGGCGGGCGCACCGTCGCTCTCGGTGAGGTGGCCGCCTACCACCGGGACGTCGTAGCGCTCCGCGGCCCAGCGCATGCCGCGGAGGATCTCCCGGCAAACCGGGGCGGGCCCGACCAGCGTGTCGACGATGGCGAGCGGCCGGGCGCCCATGGCGGCCAGGTCGTTGACGTTGGCAACCATGGCGCCGATGCCGGCCCCGTACGGGTCACTGGCGACGAAGGCCGGCAGCATGGCCTCGCCGCCGACCACCAGCATCCGGCCGTCGTCCTCGACCACCGCGCCGTCATCGCCAGGACCGGCCCACCAGTCGCCGCCGCCCAAGACGTCGGCGACGGTCCCGATGGCGCTCTTGGCCCGGACCCCGGGCAGTTCCCTGATCCGCCGGACCAGGCTGGTGAGTTCTTCAGGATGCGGCGACACGCCAGCTACCTCCGTTCGGGGAGCCCGGCCGGGCCGTGCGACGCGGCCTGGCGGCGAGGAGAGCGGCACGGACCGCAGGCCGTCTCAGCAGAAGGCCCGGTCCGGTGACGGGGCGGGGACCGACGCAATGTATCACCACCCCGGCGGCGCCGCCGGGTCCCGGGCTGTGGACCCCCGGCTTCCTCGACCTGCCCGAGCGGACGGCGAAGCCCCGCGAGTCGGGACTGCTGCACGTGCTCGACGACGGCATGTCCGTGGCGGAAGCCAGGCAGCACCTGGCCGCGGCCGGCCCCGTGATCGACATCTGGAAGTTCGGCTGGGGCACGGCCTACCTCGACCAGAACCTCGCCGAGAAGCTGGACCTGCTCGCCAGCGCGGGAGTCCGGGCCTGCACGGGCGGCACGCTGCTTGAGATCGCGTGGCACCAGGGCGCCATCGCCGCGTTCCTCGACTGGGCGCAGGCCGTCGGCTTCCCGTGCATCGAGGTGTCCTGCGGCACCGTCGCGATGACCAGGCGGCAGAAGTCCGGCCTGATCAGCGCCGGCACTGAGCGGTTTACCGTGCTCGCCGAGATCGGCCGCAAGGACGCCGGCGCGCCGGTCCTGGCCCGGCAGTGGGCGGCCGACGCCCAGGCCGACCTGGAGGCCGGGGCGGCCTACGTCGTCACCGAGGGACGGGAGAGCGGGACCGTGGGCCTGTACGAGCCCGACGGGTCGGTGCGCGCCGGCATCGCCGAGGCGGTCGTCTCGGTGGCCGGCGTCGGGCGCGTGCTGTTCGAGGCGCCGCAGCGGGCCCAGCAAAGCTGGCTGATCCGCCGCTACGGCGCCAACGTCAACCTTGGCAACGTCCGGCCCGCCGGGGCCCTGTCGGTAGAGGCGCTGCGGCTCGGCCTGCGCTCGGACACCGCCGACGTCGGCGCGGCCGGCGAACCGGGCCAGCGCCGCGAGGAGGCGTGATGCTCATCCCCCACCAGTACCGAAGCGTGGCCTTCACCACGATCGGCGGTGACCTGTCCCTGGAGTCACTCAAAGCCTATTTCGCCACTCACGACGTCTACCGCCGTACGCGTTTCGTCATCGCGTGCTCCGGCGACCGGGTCGCGCTCGTCGAGGTCGACAAGGACGCACACTCGCGCGGACACCGAGCTGTTCTGCCCGGTGACCCAGGTCACCCTGCTGGCCGGCCCGGCTGACACGGTGCTCGTGACGAGGCCCGAGGCCGACACCGCGGTGCCCAGCCAGCTGGCCCGGGTGGCGGCGGACTACCCGGGCCTGCGCTGCGTGGTCGTCAAGGGCCGGTACGAGCACGTCAACTTCATCCTCGACCCCGATCCCCCGGTGATCCACGTGCTAGACGTGGCGCCGCCGTGGCCGGCGAAATTCTGCGATCAGGTGGACCGGGTTCTCGACACGGCCGAGGCGCTGCCTGCCGTCCAGACCCGGGCGCAGGTGGTCGACCTCCAGGAGCTGGCGGCCGCAGAGCCTGCCGGCCACTATCTCCTGCCCTGCCGCGGCGGCGGCGCCCGCGTCCCCGGCGCCGTCATCTCCTACCTGGATGAAGTCCCGCCACCCGATCCGGGGTGGGTGCTGCTCGGCTGCGCGCGCTCGCGCGCCATCCACGATCACTTCTACCCCGGTCAGGCGGCCGGGCTGCGGCAGATAGACATCTGCCCGGCCCGGCTGGCCGCCGCCTCCCCCATTCCGGCGGACCACGCCAGGCTCACCAAGTGCTGCCTGCTCGAAGACCACATCGAGACCAGGGGAGACACCGTGGTGGTGCCGTGGGGCGCCTCCTTCGAGCTCGTCAGCGAGGGCCTGCGTGCCGCCAGTGACCTGGCCGCCGAGCGGCGCGCCAGCGCGGCGCGGGCTGCCAAGGCGCAGGAGTCCCGGTGAACGCGCGGATCGCGGACGCGCTGTCCTACTCGCACTTGTGGGGCACCGAGGAACTGCGGGACGTCTTCAGCGAGCGGCCCGGCTGCAAGGGTGGCTCACGGTACTTGCCGCACTGGCGCGCGCGCAGGCCGCGCACGGCCTGATCCCGGCCGAGGCGGCCGTTGCGATCACGGCCGAGGCCACGGCCGACCGGCTCGACCTGGCGCGCGTCGCGGAAGGTACCAGGGCCACCGGGCACTCGACCCAGGGCCTCATCCTCGAACTGCGCCGGGTCCTGTCGCCTGCCGCGGCCGCCCACGTCTACCGGGACGCCACTGTCCAGGACATCACCGACACGTGGACCTCCCTCGTGCTGCGCACGGTCGGCGGCGTGTGCTGGCGAGACCTGCGGCGGCTTGAGGACCTGCTGCTGGACCTGGCGGCACGGCACAGGGACACCCTGATGTGCGGCCGGACGCACGGCCAGCCTGGCGCGCCGGCCACGTTCGGCTGGAAGGTCGCCACCTGGGCCGACGAGATCCGCAGGCACCTGGACCGGCTGCGTGACGGCGCGCCGCGCTGGCTCGTCGGCCAGCTCGGCGGGGCGCATCGGGACCCTGGCCGCCTTCGGCCCGGCGGGGCTGGCGGTCCGCCGCTCCTTCTGCGCCGAGCTAGGGCTCGCGGACCCGGTCATCTCCTGGCTGGCCACGAGGGACCGGGTCGCCGAGTTCGGCGGCGTGCTCGCGATGATCACCGGCACCCTGGCCCGGTTCGGCACCGAGGTGTACGAGCTGCAACGCCCGGAGATCGGAGAGCTGGGCGAGCCCAGGCGCCGACTCGGTCGTCGGCTCGATCACGATGCACCACAAGCGCAATCCCGAGAGCAGCGAGCACCTGGCGACGCTGGCCAGGCTGGTGCGGGTCAACGCCGGGGTCCTGATGGAGGGCCTGGTTGGCGTGCACGAGCGGGACGGGCGGACGTGGAAGTCGGAGTGGCCCGCCTTGCCCGAGGTGTGCCTGCTGACCGGGCAGGCGCTGCAGCTGGCCATCTCGCTGGCCGAGGGGCTCGAGGTGCACGCCGGGCGGATGGCGGACAACCTGGGCACGTACCTCGGCGCCACCCAGAACCCCGTCGACCCCGGCGCGGCGCCGCAGATCGTCGACCTGGTCGTGCAGCGGGCCAGGCGGGCGCGCCAGCGGGAAGCGGACGCATGGCCGGCTCCGGACCCGACCCCCCGCTGGCCCGCGGGCGGCCCGCCTGGCGCCGTCAACGAAGCCACCACTGAAGTCACCGCCGAACAGGAGAGCTGATGCCCGCACACGCCCCGGTGCCCCCGGCACCGGGCAACACGCTCGGGCCGCCGGTCGGCGGACCGGCCAAGGAGCTTATCGACAGCGGCTTCGCGCTGGAGAACGCGGACGCGCCGCTGCTGCACGCCGGCCTGAACCTGGCCGATCTCGCGCACGTCATCGACCTGCGCGAGCGGCGGGTCATCCCGGCCGCCGCCACCAGGGCGCTGCTCACGGTGCTGCTGGAAGCGGCAGGCACCCCGGCGTCGGAGTTCCCCTACGACCCCGCGTTCGGGGAGCCCTACAACTCCCGCGAACGCTACTTCACCGGGCAGATCGGCGACGCGGCCGGATGGCTGCACGCCGGCCGCCCGCGGCGCGAGGCCGTCAGGATCGCACTGCGGCTGCACCTGCGCGGCGTGCTCACCGACCTCATCGAGGCGGCCGCGCAACTCAGCGTGCGGATCGCCGACCTGGCCGCGCTGCACACCCGCACCTGGCTGCCCGACCAGACCTACCTGCAGCACGCCCAGCCCTCCAGCTTCGGCCACTACCTGGCCAGCTTCGCCTTCCCGGTGCTGCGGGACGCGCGACGGCTGCTTGAGGAGCTGAGCTGGGTGAACACCAGCCCGGGCGGCGCCGGGTGCGTAAACGGGAGCCGGCTACTTCGACGACCGGTCCCGCGTGGCCAGCCTGCTGGGCTTCGACGGGTTCATCGAGCACACCCGGGATGCGATGTGGCAGGTCGACGGGCTGATCGCGGCCATGTCGGCGGCCTCGAGCCTGCTTACGACCCAGAGCAAGCTGGCCGAGGACCTTGAGATCTGGGCGAGCACTGAGTTCGACTACGTCTCGATCGCCGACGGGTACAGCCGCGCCAGCGTGCTGATGCCGCAGAAGCGCAACCCCTACTCCCTGTCCATCATCCGCGGCGCGTCGGGAACGCTGATCGGGAGGCTGACCGGGTTCCTCGCGGTCAGCAAGAGCCCTTCGGCCCGCAGTGACAACCTCATCTACGCCTACGGCGAGGTCCCCCGCGCCCTCGACCTCGCGCTCCGCACGACCAGGCTGACCGCGGGCGTGATAGCCACCCTGGAGGTCAACTCGGCCCGGATGTGGCAGGCGCTCGAGTCAGGGTTCAGCCAGTCCACCGACCTCGCGGAATTCATCATGCGGGAATGCGCCGTGGACTACCGCACCGCCTACCAGATCGTCGGCATCGCGGTCCGCAAGGCCAGCCGCGACGGCATCAGGGGCATCGACCTGACGGCCGACCGGCTCCAGGACGCCGCGGCCGAGTACAACGGCAGTCACCTCGACCTCGACGACGCCAGCCTTGCCGCCGTCCTCGACCCGCGCGGCATCGTCGAAACCAGGGTGCTGGCCGGCGGGGCCGCCCCGGACGTGGTCGCGGGCATGGCCGGGCGATGCCGGGAACACGGGGAACGACTGCTCGCGGAGGCGGGCGGCCGCCGCGCCGCCATCCGGGCGGCGGAAGACGACCTGGTCAACCTGGCCACGAAGCTTCTGGCCGAAGAGACCCGAGGAGAGGCGAGATGACCGCCAGCCGCTACGAGGCAGCCAGGCAGCCGCGGCTGCCTGGTGAGGTCTCCGTCGTGAACGCAGGGCTGCCGCTGTTCGCCGAGGCGGTCGCGAGCCAGGGGCGCCCAGCCGTCCAGCTGGACTGGCGCATCCCGGGCGGCGGCGACCCCGCCGTCGTCGCGGCGCTGCGCCGGCTGTCCGGCCCCAAGACCGCGGTGATCGACGCGGCCAACGCCGAGGTGTACCGGCGGCTCGACAAGGGGGTGCCGCAGGCGACCGCCGTCCGGCCGGCTGCCGAGGTCATCCCCGCGCTCGCCGGCGAGCCGCTCATCCTGCACAGCGGGCCCGCCATCGACTACGGCCGCGCCTGCGACCCGCTCCGCCGGTCGATGCGGGCCGCGGTCGTCGCGGAAGGCTGGGCCGCGAGTACGGAGCAGGCGGACCGGCGGCTGGCGTCCGGGCGGGTGCGGACCGACTCGGCAAACGCGCACCGGGTAGTGGTGCCGATGGCCACCGCGATGGGCCCGCGCACCCCGGTGTGGGTGGTGGAACTGGCGCGAAGCGGGGATCACGGCCTACGCCCCGGTCGGGCAGGGCTCAGGGGACGTGGCCTGGTTCGGGAAGGACAGCCCGGGGGCCGTCGAGCGGCTGGTGCTGCTGCGCGACGCGGCCGGCCCGGTGCTGGCCGCCGCGCTCGCGGCGTGCCGGCCCGCTGAACGTGCTCTCCTTCGCCGCCCAGGCGGTCGCCATGGGGGACGACGTGCACGTGCGGACCCAGGCGTCGACCAACCTGCTGCTGCGGACGCTGCTTCCTGCCCTGGTGCGCGGCACCCACCCGCGGCGGGCCGAGGTCGCGGACTTCCTGTCAGTGAACTACCTGCTGTTCCTTACCCTGGCGATGGCCGCCGCCCGCGCCCTGACCACCTGGGCCGGGCAGGTGGAGTCGAGCTCAATTGTCACCGGGATGAGCCGCAACGGCACCGATTTCGCCGCCTGGCTCGCCGGGCCCGGGGTTGAGTGGCAGTACTGCGGTTCTCCGCTGGTGGGCAGCGCGCTTGTACCAGCCCGGGGCGCACCGAAGCCGACGCGGCCCCGGACATCGGGGACAGCTCCGTGCTTGAGCTGATCGGCCTCGGCGGCGCCTGCGCCGCCGGATCGCCGGCGGTTGCCCAGCTGGTCGGCGGCACGATGGCCGACGCGGCCCGCCTGACCGAGCAACTGGACCTGGTCTGCTTCGGCCGGTCGACCCGGTTCACCCTGCCAACCTGGGGAATGCGCGGGTCACCGGTCGGCGTCGATGTCCGGAAGGTCGTCGAACTCGGCATCACCCCGCGAGTGACCACCGGCATCCTGCACAACTCCGACGGCAGCGGCCAGGTCGGCGCGGGCGTCGCCGTCGCCCCGATCGAGGTCTTCACCAAGGCGCTGCTTGACCTCGACGCGCGCGTTCCCAGCGGGGCCGACGGGCCAGCAGCCGGGGACGGGGCGGCCCGCACTTCAGGCAGGCAGGCGAAGGAGCGGCCCGTAGTGCCTTATACGCTGTGTTGTCATGAGCCTGGACGTATCGGCGGCCGCGGTTCCGGGGCTGGTGCGCAGTGATCTGCGAGGTCCGGGCATCACGCGGGTCAAGACCCGAGAGGGTTTCCGGTACCGCGATCCGTCTGGCGCGGATGTTACGGACGCCGAGACGCTGCCGCGCATCGGCGCGCTGGCCATCCCGCCCGCCTGGACGGACGTCTGGATCTCGCCGGACCCGCTGGGACACATCCAGGCCACCGGCGTGGACAGCCGGGGCCGGACCCAGTACCGCTACCACCAGCTCTGGCGAGAGCAGCGAGACGCCCAGAAGTTCGCCCACATGCTGCGGTTCGCCGGCGCGCTCCCCGCGCTGCGGACGACCACCCTGCAGGACCTGAAGCGCCGCCACCTCGACCGGGACCGCGTCGTCGCCGGCGCCGTCCGGCTGATCGACCTCGGCCTGTTCCGCATCGGCGGCGAGAAGTACGCCGAGCTGGACCATCACTACGGCGCGACGACGCTGGAGAAGCGGCACGTGCGGGTGACGCGGGACGGCCTGATGTTCGACTACATCGCCAAGGAGGGCAAGCGCCGGGCGATCGCGATCACCGACGAGGCCGTCCTGCCGACCGTGCGGGCGCTGGCCCGCAGCGGCAACGGCCTGGACGCGCTGTTCTGCTGGGAGCACGGCGGCGCCTGGCACAGCCTGCGCTCGCACGACGTGAGCAGCTACATTGCCGCGCGGGCCGGCGGCCACTTCACCGCCAAGGAGTTCCGCACCTGGAACGCCACCGTGCTGATGGCGCTGGTGCTGGCGAACGCGGGGCCCTCGCCGACCGCGCGGACCCGCGGCACGAGCGTCATCGCCGCCGGCGTTCGCGAGGTGGCGGGCTGGCTCGGAGACACTCCGACCGTGACCCGCACGTCTTACATCGACCCACGGCTGATCAGCCGCTATGAGTCCGACGGCCAGCTACCCGCGCGTCCCCGTGCTGCCAGCCGTGCTTCCGGCCGCCGCCGAGGCCGAGATCGCGGTCGCCGCGCTGCTCGCGGCGTGTCCTTAGCGGCACTCTCACCGCCGCGGGGCGCCGATCTCGGCGAGCCGCGCGGTGACCTGCCCTGCGGCAGGCATGCCAAGACGGCGGTAGATCTCCAGTGCCTCGTGCAAGCGGGCAGCGCCGTCTTCGAGTCTCCCGTCGCCCAGGTGCGCTTCGCCGAGGCCCTGCAGGGCGATGGCCTCGTCAAGGTAAGCGCCATAAACTGGCACGCGAACGACGCGAAAGGCCACCTCTCAGCCTGGCAGTGGTACCGGAAGGCCGAGAACAGCCTTGACCCAGCCCTCAGCCTGCCAGTCGAACATGAGGCCGCGGTGGGCGGCGGCGGCGTTGGTGTCGCGCCAGAACTGCTGCAGCGGCGCCTTCTCCGACAGTGCGCTGCCACCGGACTCCTCGTACAGCACGTTGATGGCGCGGCGGGCCTGCTGGGCGGTCCAGGCCATGTCGCGCTTCATCCGCATTGAGTCCGCCAGGGTGACCTCCTTGGCCGACCGCTCGGCGAAGCTCTGCGCGTTGACCAGCATGAGCGCGCGGGTGGCGTCGACCGTGGCAGCGGCCTGCGACAGCCGTCCCATCGTGATCGACATGCCCTCGGCCAGGTACGGGCTGTTGGTGCCGTCGGGGATCTCGATCTTGGAGCCGAGGCGCTGGTGGAACATCTCGATGAGGCCCTTGGCGGCGCCGATCGCCGGAACCGACATGGCCCCGGTGAAGTTCGCGTCCGTCGGCCCGCCGTACATCGGGTGAGTGTTCACCTCGCGGCCGGGGCTGTCGCCGTTTACGATGTTCAGCAACGGCAGGGTCCGGTAGTCGGGGATGAAGACGTCGTTCAGGATGATCGTCTTGGACCCGGTGCCGCGCAGGCCGATGGTGTGCCAGTCGTCGACGATCTCCAGGTCCTCCCGCGGCAGCAGCAGCCAGCGCATGTCCAGCCGCTCGCCGTCTTTGAACGTGGGCACCAGCGCAGTGAGCCAGTTGCAGTGGTCGACGCCCGAGGAGAAGAAGCCGCGCCCGGTCCACCGGTAGCCGCCCTCGACCTTCTCGACGTTGCCGGCCGTGGACACCACCGACGATGCCAGCGCGTTCGGGTTCTCCCACATCTCGTCCATCGCCTGCTTCGGCCACAGTGCCTGCAGCCACATGTGCGCTGTCCACAGCATGTAGACCCAGCCGGTCGACGGGTCGGCGGCGGCGAGCTCCATGGTCACGTCGATCATCGTCTGGGTACCGAGTTCCGAGCCGCCGTAGTGCTTAGGCTTCATCACCCCGAACAAGCCGGACTCCAGGATGTCGGCGACGTTCTCGTCCGGGAGCCGCCGCAGCTCCTGGCCAAGCGGCAGCCGCTCGCGCAGCCGGTCCCGCAAGGCCCGCGCCCGCTCGATCGCCTCGTCGCGGCTTTCGATGACAGCCGGCCGTGAGCTCAGCGTGTAAACAGGTCGGGTGTCCATATCGGCCTCACTTTGCTTTGTACTCGCTCTAATCGCGTTCCGCCGAGGCTCTCTTCGCCTCTTACGTTTACCCGCAGCGGTAATGCTGGAGCAGAAGATCTCGGGCTAGTCTACAATTGCGACTATTATGGGCGAAGCAACTTACGGTGTCAAGCATAAGGCTTCCAATTAATCTCAGACTGGAATGAGCCAGCCATCGCCGCGCGATAAAGTCATCCTCCTTAATCGCCGAGGTATCTACGTTAGCCCGTTCGGATTCCAAAAAGGCGACACGGAGGGGAACATGCCCGTGACGGCGATTGCGGCCGAGTGAGCTCGAACAGGTCCGGTGCACGCCGCGCATTACGGTTTGCGGGCAACGCCGCCGTAGAAGTTCACTTCGGACGGCGACGGGGCGGCGGTTCCTGCCTCCTCCCGCCGCCATTCCGAGACGAGCACGACGCCCGGGGGGACGAGGTCCAGGTCGCCGAACGCGAGCCTGGCGAAGTCCCCGGAATCGCGGGACTGAAGCGGGATCTCCGCGTCTCGGTAGGGGCGGTGGGCCTCGGCCTCCCTGTCCCTGGCGTGCTCTCCGCTGATGTGCGACGCGACGAGGTAGCTGCCGGGAGGAAGCACGCCGAGAAGCGTCCTCATGATCTCGGCGGGGTTGTCCGCGTCGGGGACGAAGTGCAGGACCGCGGCGAGAATAAGCGCGATGGGCTGGGTGAAGTCCAGGACGTCGCGGGCAACCGGGTCGGACACGATCGTGCCGGCGGCGCGCAGGTCGGCGTGGATGTACGCGGTGCGTCCCTCCGGCGCGGACTTGAGCAGTGCCCTCGCGTGGGCGAGGACGAGCGGGTCATTGTCCACGTAGACGATGCGCGACGCGGGCGCGATGGCCTGCGCGACCTCGTGCACGTTGTTCGTGGTGGGCAGCCCGGTGCCGATGTCGAGGAACTGCCTGATGCCGGCCTCCCCGGCCAGGAACCTGACGGCACGGCCGAGGAACGCCCGGTTCTCCCGCGCCATGACGCGGGCGAAGGGAGCGGATCGCAGGATGTGCGCCGCCGCTTCCCGGTCGGCCGTGAAATTGTCCTTCCCGCCTAGAAAGAAATCGTACATACGGGCAGGGTGCGGCCGTGATATGTCGATTTCCGGCGGAATTTCCGGCATGTGCGCCTCCAGGTTCAACTCCGGATCGTACAGCGCACAGCGCACGGCCCGTCCGCGACATGGAAACGCGTGTCCAGGTCCCCCTGGACAGGAGAACGGCCCGGTATCAGGTCAGCGCAGGAGGTCGCGGAGGCCGGCCTCGTTTTCAAGGGCGAACAGGATGCGGCGCCAGCGCTGTCCGATCGCGCCCCACCACACGTGACCTCGGCTTGGCGCGCGCTGGCGGCATGGTGTCTGCCACCGACACCCCGGTAAGGGGCCGGGTGGCTTCCAGTTCGGCCGCCGTAATCAGCACCATGCTGCCGTCAGCGGGCGAGAGCGAGGCATCGCCTGATCATCTCACGCCGGATGAGATCTCGCGGAGCCTGGCGAGATCCCGTTCACGTAATCCTTGCCGAGATTTAAGTTTCTTCTGGCAACATTTCCAGGTCGATAGCATCCACGCCCTTTGGGTAAACCGTCGAAGAATACACGCCATTCCTCATAGCCCTGCCTTGTCGGTGCGTCCCTGTGGCATTCCGCCGGGAGAAGGTAACAGGGAGGGCAATGTGAACCTCGGCTAACAGTGACTGAAAGATGTACCAAGGTAAATGCAAGGGCCCGGCGTCGGAGTGGTGCGGGGCCAGCCGGGGCCGGACCGCTGCCCCTAGAGGGACTGCGCGAGCGGTTTCTGCCCGAGGTTCGTTCTTCTGCGGACGGCAGAACGCCAAGTCCCGGTACGCTGCCCTGGCCGCGGCGGCCGTCCGCGGCGGGACCGAGCCAGACCTGCTTGATGAGGTTGCGGCCTGGCAGTCTTCCCAGGGGATAGCGCCCCCTCCACTGCTTGAAAGGCGCGGGGGATGGCCCGCTCAGAGGAGGCCGAGCGCCGACAAGATCAGGATGGCAAGGGTCACTGTCCCGCCGAAGGCGATGCCCGCGTCACGAGTAGCGGCGGGGAGCTTCTTTCCTGAAGCCCGGGCCAGCATGCCGCCGATAAGGCCGACGATGACCCCGACGAGGATCGCTAGCAGAACCACGAGGGCCCTTATGCTCGATGGCTGGTTCATATCCGTCCCGTTTTCTATCCTGGGATGGGAGGGTTCGGGGGATTGCTTCCTAAAAGCTGGTTCCCAATAGGCCGAGGATAAGCGCTCCGTGAGCAGGAGCGTGCGCTATCCGACTCGCCGATAGTGTGAAATCGTTGTCTATATTTGCTTGTAGAGCTGAACTGCGGATTGCTGATTCACAGGAATCGAGGGTAAATGGAGATGCACTCGGATGGCCGAACGCGCCGCCGATGATAACGACCTTGGGATTCAGGATGTTGCAGATGCCCCCCAGTGCGAGGCCGAGTCGGTGGCTGGCGCTGCGGAGCACACCTTGACAAACTGGATCACCCTGGCTTGCCTTAGTGACGAGGTCATCCAGCGTGGCAGGGGAGGTCGCAGGTCCCGACGGCCGTCCGCGCTCGGTCGAGCAGGGCCTCGGCTCCAATTACCGCCTCAAGGCAGCCCTGCTTTCCGCACGAACAGAATCGGCCGCCCGCCTCAACGATGAGGTGGCCAAGTTCGCCCGCTCCCCCTGTTGCACCACGGAATATGAGTCCGCTAATGATGATGCCGGCGCCGATACTCTCCGATGCATGGACGTAGATAAGCGTATCCGTGTCGGTAAAGTTGTACGTGCTCTCGGCGAGTGCGCCAAGGTTCGCGTCATTGTCCATGATTACCGGCAATGGCGCCTTGAGCCCTGGGAGCCTGTCCGATATGCGGTCCGCTATGAGCCTGGCAGGATCGGGTATCTCGTCCCACGGGGAAGTAAGCGGCGGCTTCAGCGCTCCGGAGCGGGGATCAACGATGTGCGGAAGCGCGAGCCCGACCGTGGTGAGTTGCCCTTGATCCCTGTCTATCTCCTGGGCAAGGTCAAGCAGGCTGTCGACGACTTCGTCGATCCAGGCGTTAGTAGTCGCTTACTTACGCCGACCGGGAGAAGCCGAAAGCTTACCTGAGAGAAAGGCTGGTCGACCCTCCGCGCGACCACAACTGACCGCTGGTAGCCGAGACTGACCCCGGCCACGACGCCGGAGGTCGGGGCCATCGCGACGGTCGTCGCTTACCCTCGGTGTTGGCCCGGATTCGGCCGGCGCTCTGGAGGTCCCTCACGACGTTCGACACGCTGGCCTGTGAGATGCCGGTGCGAACACTAGGCCCACTTGAGTGCCGGGAGCGATCATGACCGCACGCAAGAAATTGCGCCGCGTCTCTTCCCCACCGCCGCGCGGGAGACCGGGGCCGCTACGAAGATCGTTCACAGTAGACATAACTACGATGAGATCGCGGCCTCATCGTTCAATGTGAAGATAGTCGTCCTTCAGATGTGGGCCTGCCGGTCATGATGAGGTCGTATGTGCGGCGGGCGCGGGCGCTGTGGGCGCTGACGCCGTAGCGGGTCAGCATCCGGGAATGACCAGCCGCTGCGTCAAAGTTTTACGCTGATCACCGGGATGTGGCAGCGGTTGAGGACCTACAGCGGTCCCGCAGCCCCGAGACGTCCTGCACTCCTTTGGAATCCACTGACTTCCTGCATCAATGCGGGCAAGAGGGCGACGCTCAACCGGCTATGCGCCCCGACCGCGACTCGAACGCGGGACCTACCGCTTAGGAGGCGGTCGCTCTATCCACTGAGCTATCGGGGCCTACGGAACCCTTAGCTTACCTGGGATGGAGGACGCTCGTCGCCCTCTGCGTGACTACTGTCGCCTGCGTGGCGGGTACGGCGAAGGCCGGCCCTTCCCCGGCGCGGCGGCGGGCCCCAGGTGGCACGGCCGCCAGCGGCCGGCCAGCGGCCGGCGCAGCCGGCCAGGCAGCGACCAGGCAGCGACCGTTGACCGCCGGCGGAGGCTGAATCTATATTGTGGCTTAGCCACTATAAGTGGCCAGGCCACAATATGGTGAGGGAGCTGCCCGCCCATGACGGCAACCAACGCGCTGACCACTGAGCGGTACGCGGACGTGATCCGGCTGCGCGCGGTGCGAATGGTCGCGCCGCACGGGTTCGGGTACCTCGGGCAGGCGCTCTCGTCGGCCGAGCTGTTCGCCACCCTGTACGCGGGGCACTACGACCCCGGCCGGGACAGCCTCGTCGTCTCGCCCGGGCACTACATCATCGCCGCCTTCGCGGCGGCGCCGGAGGCTGGCCTCCTCGACGAGGAAGCGCTGGCGACCTACGGCTTCGACGAGTCCGCCCTGGAGGCCATCGGGACGGAGCGGTCGCCGGCGGTCGACCTCACCTGCGGCTCGCTCGGCATGGGCCTGTCCGGGGCGGCCGGGCTCGCCCTGGCCGACCGGCTGCAGGGCCGGGCCAGCGCGCGGGTGTTCGCGGTGCTCAGCGACGGCGAGCTGGAGGAAGGCCAGGTCTGGGAGGCCGCGCTCTTCGCCGCGCACAACCGGCTCGGATCGCTCACCGTCCTGCTCGACGCCAACGACTCGCAGGTCGACGGCCCGGTCTCGTCGATCACCACCCTGGAGCCGGTCGCGGCGAAGTGGGAAAGCTTCGGCTGGGCCGCCTTCGACGTGGACGGGCACGACACCTCCGCCCTTGACCGGGCGCTGAGCGCCGCCGCCGCCGACCCGCGCCCGGCGGTGGTCATCGCGCGCACGTCGACCAGGCACGGCCTGTCCGTCCTGCCCGACGGCGTCGACGGCCACTTCATCAAGCTGCCGGCCGCGCTGGCCGAGGCGGCCATCCGTGAACTGGAGGCACGCCTTGCTTAAGCAGCCCTACCCGACCGTCATGAAGCCGTACGGCCGCGCGCTTGTCGACCTGGCGCGACAGCGCGCGGAGATCTTGTGCCTGACCGGCGACCTGACCCGCCAGACGGAGATCGACCTGTTCCAGGAGCAGTTCCCCGAGCGCTTCATCCACGCCGGCATGGCCGAGGCCAACATGATCAGCATGGCCGGGGCGCTGGCCCGGCGGGGCTTCCTCCCGTTCGTGCACACCTTCGGCGTCTTCGCGACGCGGCGGCCGCTCGACCAGATCGTCAACTCCGTGGCGTACCCGAACCTCCCGGTGCGGATCGTCGGGTTCATGCCGGGAGTGTCGAGCCCCGGCGGGCCCAGCCACCAGGCGATCGACGACGTCGCCCTGATGCGCGCGATCCCGAACATGACCGTGGTCGACGTGGCGGACGCGACGCAGATCCGCAAGGCGCTGCCGTCCATCGCGGACGTACCGGGACCGGTCTACCTGCGGCTCAAGCGCGGGGAGATCCCGGTGATCTTCGACGATGACGACGAGTTCTCGCTGACCACCGCGCAGACGCTCATCGAGGGCACCGACCTGGCGGTCATCGCCAGCGGCATGATGCTCTCGTCCGGCATCAGCGCGGCCGAGACGCTCGCAGCCGCCGGCGTCAGCGTGTCCGTGACAAACGTGCCCGTGATCAAGCCCCTGGACGCCGACTCGGTCATCCGGGCCGTGAGCGGGGTGTCGGCGGTGATCACCGCCGAGAACCACAGCGTGATCGGCGGGCTCGGGTCCGCCGTGGCGGAAACGATCGCCGAGGCCGGCCTGGGCCGCCCGCTGCGGCGCATCGGGCTGCGCGACACCTTCGCCGAGGGGGCCCGCACGGCCCCGCACCTCTTCAGGAAGTACCGGCTCGGCACCCAGGACATCGTCGACACCGCGTGGGAGCTGCTGCGCCGCGAGGGCCCGCCCCCGCGGGTGCCGCCCGCCGAGGCCGCCGAGGGCGAATACGCCCCGGTGTAAGCAGCCGGACATCGTCGTCTACTGATCGGAGCGCAATCAAAGTGACCGCACACACTCTCGGCTGGCTCGGCACGGGCCGCATGGGCGCGGTGGCCGTCGCGCGCCTGCTGAAGGCCGGGCACCCCGTCACCGTGTGGAACCGGACCACGGCTAAGGCAGACGCGCTCGCCGAGCACGGCGCGACGGTCGCCGGGTCCATCGCGGAGCTGGCGGGGCGCGACCTCGTCTTCGTGATGGTCTCGACGCCGCGTGACCTGGAGGAAGTGGTACTTGGCGAGGCCGGCCTGCTCAGCGCAGCCAAGCGGCCGGCCGTGATCGTCGACTGCTCCACGGTCAGCGCCGAGTCCTCGCAGCGGGTGCGCGAGGCGGCGGCAGCCGCAGGCAGCCAGTTCCTCGCCGCGCCGGTCAGCGGCAATCCGCACATGGTCGCCGAGGGCGGGGCGGTCCTGGTCGCCTCTGGCCCGCGGGAGACCTACGACCTGGTCCGGCCGTACCTCGAGGCGATCGGCAAGAGGTCGGTCTACGTCGGCGACGCGGAGCAGGCACGGCTCGTCAAGCTGTGCACCAACCTGTACCTAGGGCTCATCGTGCAGTCCCTGAGCGAGGTCACCACCCTCGCGGAGAAGGCCGGGGTGCCGCGCGCCGCGTTCCTCGACTTCCTCAACAGCACCGTGCTCGGCAGCGACTGGACGCGTAAGCGCGCGCCTGACCTGCTGGCGCTGGACTGGACGCCGACCTTCACCACCGAGCTGCTCCGCAAGGACTTCGACCTCGGGCTGGCGGCGGCCCGCGAGTACGAGGTGACGATGCCGCTGGCGGCAAGCGTGTTCCAGCTCCTCCAGGCCGCCATCGGCCGCGGCTACCGCGACGCCGACTTCCTCTCGCTGTTCGCGGTAGAGGCCGCCTCTTCCGGCCTGGACGTCCAGCCTCAGTAAGCATCCACGGAAAGCCCAGAGCCAGAAAGCCCAGAGCCGGAAAGGCGGCACCGCCATGTCATTGCAGGAATTCCTCCCGACGCCCAAGTTCGACGAGTACAGCGAGTTCTTCAAGGACTTCTTCACCATGAGCCGCCGGGACGACGGCGTGCTGCTCGTCCGGGCGCACACCGCGGGAGGGCCGGTACAGCTCAGCGTGCAGAACCACCGGGCCCTCGGGCAGATGCTCAAGGTCGTCGGCGCCGACCCGGAGAACGAGATCATGATCCTCACCGGGACCGGCGGGGAGTTCATGATGCGCTCGGACCCGGACGGGTTCGCGATCGAACGCGACAGCCTGGACTACTGGGCCTACGAGTACGCCTACAAGGACGGCCGCATCAACGTCAGCGCGCTCGTCAACGACCTGGAGATCCCGACGATCGGCCTCGTCAACGGCCCCGGCTTCCACACCGAGATCCTGCTGATGTGCGACATCACCCTGGCCGCGCAGGACGCGGTGCTTTTCGACCTGCACTACGACATCGGCTCGGTGCCCGCCGACGGGATACACAACGCCTTCCAGGAACTGCTCGGCACCAAGCGCGCCGCCTACGCGCTGCTGACCGGCGAGGCGATCGACGCCCGCAGGGCGCTGGAGTACGGGCTGGTCAACGAGGTGGTACCGGGCGAGGAGCTGATCCGGCGCGGCTTCGCGATCGCCGACCACATCATGACCCAGCCGCGGACGATCCGCAGGCTCACCACGCAGGTCGTCCGGCGGCCGTGGAAGCGCCGCGTCACCGACGACCTCGACGGCGGGTTCGGCATCCAGATGTTCGGGCACGTCGCCAGCAGGCACGCCGTGCACGGCGGCGAGCACATCCGCTCGACCACCGACTACGTGCGGGAAGGCCGCAAGAACAACTTCGACGGCCAGGGCCCGGCCGGTGAGTGAGGTCCCGGTAGCCGACCTGGTCTTGCACAATGCCAGGGTCGTGACGTTCACGGAAGCGCCTGCCGGGCCCGGGCGCGGCGCAGTCGGTCGCGGTCAAGGACGGACGGGTACTCGCCGTCGGCTCGGACGCCGAGCTCGCGCCGCTGGCCGCCGCAGCGCGGCATGCGGTTGACCTGGGCGGCCGCCGGCTGCTTCCCGGGCTGAACGATTCGCACATTCACGCGATGCGGGCCGGCCTGAGCTGGAGCCGCACGCTGCACTGGGAGGACGTCCGCACCCTGCCCGACGCGCTAGACCGGCTGCGCCAGGCGGCGAAGGGGCGGGCGGCCGGGCAAGTGGATCTGCGTCGTCGGCGGCTGGCACTCCCGTCAGCTCCGCGAAGGCCGGCTGCCCACCCGCGCCGAACTCGACGCGGCCGCGCCAGGCAACCCGGTCTACATCCAGGAGCTGTACGACCGGGCGGTACTGAACAGCGCCGCGCTTGCCCGCTGCGGCTGGGACAGTGCCGCCGCGGACCCGCCGGGCGGCCGGCTGCTGCGGGACGCGGCCGGCGCGCTGACCGGCGAGGTACGCGGGATGGGCGCGTTCGCGGTGCCGTCCGCGCTGGCAGGCACGGCCGACGGCCTGGCGGGCCTGGAGGAAGAGGTCCGCGGCACCGCGTCCATGATGACGGCGTTCGCCGGGCACGGCCTGACGGGCGTCGTCGACGGCGGCGGGATGGCCACGGTGCCCGGCGACTACGACGCGCTGTACGAGCTGTGGCGGCGCGGCGGCCTGGCCGTGCGGACCCGGCTGTTCCTCTGCACCTGGACCCGCGGGGGCGAGGTCGGCGACTATGCCCAGCTGACCACGATCGCCCAGCCCGATTTCGGCGACGGGATGCTCAAGGTGTCCGGCGCCGGCGAGATGCCGCACAGCGGGTGCCACGACTTCGAGGGCCTGGACCCGGACTTCGCGATCTCCGCCGCGTCCTACGCTGACCTGCTGCAGATCACCCGGCGGTGCGCGGACCGCGGCTGGCGGATGTCCGTGCACGCGGTCCTTGACCGCTCGCTCGCGCGCGTGCTCGACGCGTGGGAGCAGGTCGAGCGGGAAACGGGGCGGATCTCCCGGCTGCGCTGGTCGATCGTGCATGCCGACGGCGCTTCCGAGGCCAGCCTGCGGCGAGTGGCCGCGCTGCGGGCCGGGGTACTCGTGCAGGACCGGCTGCTGCTGAAGGGCGCCGACTACGTCCGCGCCTGGGGGCAGGCGGCGGCCGACGCGGCGCCGCCGCTCGGCACCATGCGGCAGCTCGGGATCACGATCGGCGGGGGCACCGACGCCACCCGGGCGAACTGGTATTCGCCGTGGGCATCGATCTGGTGGCTGGTCACCGGCCGCTCGATCGACGGCGCGACGCGGCGGCCGCCGCGCGACCGGATGAGCAGGTACGACGCCATCGCGTCCTACACCAGGGACGCCGCGTGGTTCACCGGCGAGGACGGCTGGCGCGGCAGGCTCGCCCCTGGCTACGACGCCGACCTCTGCGTGCCTGACGCCGACCCGTTCGAGTGCGCGGAGGACGAGGTCCGCGACCTCAGGAGCGACCTCACCATCGTCGGCGGCCGCGTGACGCACGCGCGCGGTGACCTCGAAGAGGTCCGCGACCGCCTCGCTGCGGATATCGGATAACGCGGCGCAGCCAGCGGATAGCCCGGCATCCGGCGCCGGTGCGAGCATCGAATCGCGGCTGATAATCCCAATTTCGCCAAGGATGAGCATGTCGGAAGCTTCGGTGGATGCCTTCGTCACGGATTTCAAGGAATCCATGGCCCGGGTGAGCAGCACTGTCGTCGTGGTTACCACGATGGCCCCCGGCGGTCCCCACGGGACGACCGTCAGCGCCTTCATGTCCTTGTCCGTCAACCCCCCGATGATCGTGGTCAGCCTGGACCGTGCCTCGCGGCTGCTCGCCCGCGTCCGGGCCGTCAGCCGCTTCGGCGTCAACGTGCTCAGCCACGACCAGGCCGACATCGCGCGCTGCTTCGCGAGGAAGGGCGGCGAGAAGTTCGCCGGCGTGCGCTGGAGCTCCGATCGCGGCCTGCCGCGGCTGGACGGTGCCGCCGGCTGGCTGAGCTGTTCCGCCGCCAGGCTCGTCGACGGCGGGGACCACATCCTCGTCATCGGCGTCGTCGAGGCCGCCGAGGTGGCCGACCGGCTCCCGCTGACGTACCGCGCGCGGTCGTTCGGGACGCACGCCCCGCTCGCGGCACCATCCCAGGCCAACGGAGGCCCGCGATGACGGGAACCAACGCGGCGGCGATAGGCAACGGAGCCGCGACGGCAACGGGCGACGATGAAGGCGATGGCCATCGTGGACTACGGCGGCCCGCTGCGGCTGGTGGACCTGCCGCGGCCGGAGTGCGGCCCGGGCGACGTCCTCGTCCGCATCAGGTACTGCGGGGTGTGCGGCTCAGACGTGAAGATCGCGCGCGGGCAGATGGGCTTCTCCGCGAGCCTGCCGCTTCCGCACGTGGCCGGGCACGAGATCGTCGGCGTGGTCGCCGAGGCCGGCCGCGACGCGCAGGTCCGGCCCGGGACCCGGGTCGTGGTGTACGACTACGAGACCTGCGGCAGCTGTCCGTCGTGCCGGGCCGGGCGCGAGGTTACCTGCGGCAGCCTGCGGCGGCGCGTCGGCTTCACCGACGCGGGCGGGTTCGCCGAGTGCATCGTCGTGCCGTGGCGGCTGGCGGTGCCGCTGCCCGACACGATCGACGACCGGTCCGCGTCGGCGCTTTCCTGCGCGATCGCCACGGCCTTCCGCGCCGTGGTCACCCGCGCGCAAGTCGCGGCAGAGGAACGGGTGCTGGTGTCCGGGGCCGGCGGCGTGGGCATCCACGCGGCGCAGATAGCCCGCACGCGGGGTGCCCGCGTGATCACCGCCGACCCGTCCCCGGCGGCGCGGCGGATGGCCGGCTCGCTCGGGCTCGAGACGACCGACTCGGCCGTAATCGGCGCGGACTGGCTCGCCGTGGCGGGCTTCGACGCGATCATCGAGACCTCCGGCGATACCTCGGCGATCACGCGTCTCGCGCCGCTGCTCAATCCCGGCGGGCGCATGGTCCTGGTCGGGTACAGCCCGGGACGGCCGGGCGAGACCGACGCCGAGTCCCTCGTCCTGAGCGAGGCCGCCATCCTGGGCAGCCGGTTCGCCACCAGGGACGACCTGCTCGCCGCCGTCGACCTCCTCGCCCGCGGCGCGATCCGCTCCGTCGTCACCAGGGAGTTCGCGTTCTGCGACGCGAACCGCGCGCTCGACGCGGTGCGCGCGGGCCGGGCGACCGGCCGGGTGACCGTTCGCGTGTCCTGACCAGGAGGCCCGTTCCCGCCCCAGCGTCCAGTCCCGTCTAGTCAAGGAGGACAAGCAAGAATGACGGAAACCACCTCGGGCGCATCCCAGCCCGACCTCGAACTGATCAGCCGGGCGCGAGACCTGGCACCCCGGCTCCGGGCCAGCGCCCCGGAGTCCGAGGCCAGCCGCCGGCTGAGCGACGACGACATCGCGGCGCTGAGCGAGGCCCGCCTGTTCGAACTGTGCGTCCCCAAGCGGCTCGGCGGCCTGCAGGCCAACGTCCGCACCCTGGTCGACGTCATCGCCGCGGTCGCCTACGGCAACGGCGCGGCGGGCTGGGTCGTGTCGCTGATCAACACCAGCGCGTGGATGGCCGCGCTCTTCCCCGAGCAGGCACAGCTGGACATATGGGGCGGCAACCCGGGGACGCGCATCGCGACGATCTTCGACGCGGCCGGCACGGCCGTGCCCGTCGAGGGCGGCTACCGCGTCTCGGGCAAGTGGGGCTTCGGGTCGGGCTCGCTGCACGCGGGCTGGGCCAGCCTCGGAGTCCTGCTCCCCGGAACCGGCGGCGGCGGCCCTGACCTCGCGCTCGCGCTGGTCCCGGCGTCGGAGTACGCCATTAAGGACACCTGGTTCACGGCCGGCATGCGCGGCACCGGCAGCAACACCATCGTCGCGGAGGACGCCTTCGTCCCGTTCCACCGCATTCACTCCTTCGATGACATCGTCGAGGGCCGCTACCGCACCGAGTACAGCGACGAGGCGCTCTACCGCGCCCCGTTCCTCCCGGTTGGCACGGTCATCCTGGGCGCCCCGCAGCTCGGCCTGGCCAGGGCCGCGCTCGACCTCACCCTGGAGATCCTGCCGAAACGGTCGGTGAAGTACACCACCTACACCCGCTCAGTCGACGCGCCGACGGTGCAGCTCGCCGTCGCGGAGGCGGCGAGCATGATCGACGCCGCCGAGCTGCTCCTGCACCGGTGCACCACCGAGATCGACGATCTCGCCACGGCCGGCCAGGCGGCGACGCGGCTGCAGCGGGCCCGGGCGCGGATGGACACCGGCCACGCGATCAGCCTGAGCCGGTCGGCTATCGACAAGCTGCTGACCGTCAACGGCGCGTCGGCGTTCGGGGAGTTCAACCCGATCCAGCGGATGTGGCGGGACTCGGCGGCCGCCAGCCGGCACGCCTTCGCCGAGCCGGAGATCGGCACCGAGATCTACGGCAAGGAACTCCTCGGCGTCGCGAACGTCATGCCGATCTGACCGGCCGAACCGACTGCGAGCCCGAAAATGCCCCCTGCCCCCCAGATCGCCGCCACGACCGCAGGCGCGACCGCCGTCGCGACCCGACCGCGCGCCGCCCGCCAAACTGGCCTGGCCGGATACCGTCCGCGCCGCCGGTATGGTGTGATCCGACGGGCGTTGGGAGGGGTCGTTGGCTCGGTCGAAGCAGACGGACGGCGCCGAAGTGTGGCAGAGCCTGCGGGCCCCGGCCGGGCAACGGGACGGGGAGCCGGTCGCGGCCGAAGAGATCGCGGGCGAGATCGAGCAGCTGATCGTCTCGGCGGGACTGCCGGAAGGGGTCCGGCTGCCGTCAGAGCGCGACCTGGCCCTGCTGACCTCCGCCAGCCGTCCGACCGTGAGCCAGGCCATCCGCATCCTGATCGTGAAGGGCCTCATCGAGTCCAGGCGCGGCTCAGGCGCCTACGTCCGGCGCAAGCCGGAGACCAGCCTGGCCGCGACCGTCAGCCTGATGCTGAGCCTGAACAAGGAATCCGTCGCGCACCTCAACGACCTGCGGCTTTGGCTGGAGGGCGACGGGATCACGCAGGCCATCGCGCGCAGCACCCCGGCCGAGGTCGACGCGGGCGAAGCCGCCCTGCGCAACCTGGCCGCCAGCGCGGGCAACACGTCCGCCTGGATCAGCGCCGACACGCTCTTCCACGCCACCCTGGTGCGCGCGTCGCACAATCCCTACCTCGCCTCCATCTACGAGAGCGTGCACGAGACGCTCATCAACTACGAGTACCGGGACTGGATCGGCAGCGGCACCGTCCCCGCCTGGCTGAGGCCGAGCGAGGCGGCCAGCCTGGCCGCGCTGCACGAGCCGATCCTCGCCGCCGTCCGCGACCGCGACGAGGAAGCGGGCCGGATCGCGGTCCTGCGCCACCATCACGTCATGGCCCAGCACCTGGCGGCCAGCCGGGCCTGACCCGGCCGCGCCGCCCCCTCCCTTGCACCGCCCTGCCACGCCCTGCCCCCGGAGGGCCGCCCCGCCGCCGCGCCGGCTCGCAGCGTGCGCGGCCAGGTGGAGCAGGCACCCGTTCGGGCTAATCCAAGAGCCTTAACCGAACGGGTGCGGCTTCCCCTTCACCGTAACTGGCTGAGCCAGTTTTCTCGGTGCCGCCTACTCGCGCGGCACCGGCACCGCAAAGCACCGAGAGGAAATGACCCATGCCAGAATCCCTGCAGGACCGGATCGACGCCGCGGGCGGAATCCCGCAGTACCTCAACCACAGCGTCACGCCGCTGGTCTACCCGTACCCGCCCGCGTACACGAACTGGCGGGACGAGCAGCGGGCGTGGCACGACACCGCCGTACTGTTCGACCAGTCGTACCACATGGTCGACCTTTACATTAAGGGTCCCGACACCTTCCGGCTGCTGTCGGACACCGCCGTCAACACGTTCAAGAACTTCGGGCGCAACAAGGCGAAGCAGTACCTGGCGGTCAACGAGGACGGCTTCGTCGTCGCCGACGCGATCCTGTTCGGCCTGGAGGACGACGCGGTCAGCGTGGTAGGTACCCAGGTCGCGCCGGACTGGCTCAAGTACCACGCGGAGAAGGGCGACTACGACGTCACCATCACCTATGACAACAACAGCCCGCTCGGCCCCGGGCCGCGGCTGCTGTACCGCTACGAGATCGAGGGCCCGAACGCCTGGAAGATCCTGCTGAAGGCGCACGGCGGCCCCATCGACCACATCAAGTTCTTCAACATGGGCGAGTTCACCGTCGGCGGGCACCGGGTGCGCGCGCTGAACCACACGATGGGCGGGCTGCCCGGCGACGACAGCACCGGGCTCGAGGTGTTCGGGCCTGCCCCGGACGGGCCCGACGTCCTGGCCGCGATCCTGGCCGCAGGCGAGGAGTTCGGCCTGGTCCGCGGCGGCCAGGACTCGTACCTGTCCACCGTGGTCGAATCGGGCTGGATCTCCAACCCCACGCCGGCGATCTACTCGGACAACCTGCGCGAGTACCGCGAGTGGCTCCCGGCCAGCGGCATGTACGACTGGCTGCGCCCAAGCGGGAGCTTCCGCTCGGACAACGCCGAGGACTACTACCTCACCCCCTGGGACCTCGGCTACGGGCGGACGGTCCGGTTCGACCACGACTTCACCGGCCGCGCCGCCCTGGAGGCGATGGCGGCCGATCCCCGGTACACCAGCCGGGGCAAGGTCTGGCTGCGCTGGAACCCCGACGACGTGGTGCGGCTGCTCGCGAGCACCATGTTCGACGGCGACCGCGGCGCCCGCCCGCTGGACGAGCCGATCATGCTGCTGGCCTACGACCAGGTCCTGATCGGGGAAGAGCGCGTCGGCTTCGCGATGTCCAGCGGCTACACGGTGAACCTGAACGAGTGGGTCTCGCTGGCCACCATCGACTTGTCCAGGGCACCCGACGGTACCGAGGTGGAGATCTTGTGGGGTGAGCCCACCCTCGGCGTCGGCGACCCCCGGATGGCCCAGTACGCGCAGACGCGCATCCGGGCCACGGTCAGCGCGGTCTCACCGATCGCGCGTCCCGCCCGCTGACGAGCGCAGGGTGTCGAGCGGGTGCTCGCCGAACATGGCCAGGTACTCGCCCGCGAAGCGGCCGAGGTGGAAGAAACCGCCCGCCTCGGCCGCGACCCGGGTCACGGTGGTGTCCTGGGGGGCGGCGCAGCGCAGTGCCTCGTGCACCGCCTCCAGGCGCATCCGCTTGAAGTACGTGCTCGGCGAGACCGAGAACTGCTGGTGGAAGGCGGACTGCAGGGTTCGCTCGCTCACCCCGAGCTGCGCCGCCAGCTGCGGGACCGTCGGCGGGGCGGACAGCTGCCCGCGCATGGCCGCGACCGCCGCCATGGCCGTCCGCGCGGCCGCGGTGGCCGGGCACTCCCGCAGCACGGCCGTGTGATTGTGCGGCAGCTCGGTCACGACCACGGTGAGCAGCGCGTTGCGCAGTTCCCAGGCGAGCGGGTCAGGCAGGCTCACCGACCCGCCCGCGGTGAGCCGCAGGACGGACGTCAGCATCGACCGGGCGAGGTGAGCCGCCCCGGGTTCGACGCCGGGACGGAAGTGGACCGGCTCGTCGATGCCGGTCAGCTTGCGGAAATGACGTTCAAGCGCGTGCGCGGGGATAACCAGGCACAGCAGGTCGAGGTCGCTGCTCCAGGTCAGCTCCGACTCCGCGACCGGAGAGAAGATGGTGGCCGCGCCAGTCCGCGCCGCGGCCCGCTGGTCCCCGTGCCGCACCCTTGACACGCCGCCAAGGGTGAAGTTCATCGCGTACCGTCCCAGCGGCCCGGCGGTAATGTCCAGCGCCGCCCCGTAGCGGAAGTGCGCGATGCGCAGGTCAGCCAGCTCCGCCAGCGCGACGGAGGCGTGGAAGTCGGCCGCCGGGCCGCGCAGCGAGATGCGGTGCTCGCACAGCACTTCCCGCAGCGCGAATTCCGCCTCGTCAGGGTCGTCAGTGCTCAGGAACTCCCGGGAGGGAAGCAGCGCGGTGGCGCCGGCGATCCCGGACTGACCGGTCGGCGTCGACATTCCGTTATCATACTGGCCTAGCCACATTCTGGCCAGGTCCCCGCACCGCCACCGTCACCGCGGCCCGATGACGCGCTGCCGCTGGGTACCGAGGCCGGTGACGCCCAGCTCCATGACATCGCCCTCGGCCAGGTAGAGCGGCGGCTTCATGCCGAGGCCGACCCCGGGCGGGGTGCCCGTGTCGATCAGGTCTCCGGGCTCAAGGACCATGAACTGGCTGATGTAGCGGACGATGAAGAGCGGGTCGAAGATCATCGTCTTGGTCGAGCCGGTCTGCCTGCGCACCCCGCTGACGTCCAGCCACAGGTCGAGGTCGCGGACGTCCCCGATCTCGTCCGGGGTGGCCAGCCAGGGGCCCGCGGGATTGAACGTCTCGGCCGACTTGCCCTTGACCCACTGGCCGCCGCGCTCGTTCTGGAACTCCCGCTCGCTCACGTCGTTCACGAGCGTGTACCCGGCGATGGCGGCGAGCGCGTCGGCGTCCGTCTCAAGGTAGGAGCTGCGCCTGCCGATGACGACGCCGAGCTCGACCTCCCAGTCGGTCTTGACGCTGCCGCGCGGCAGCCGCACGTCGTCGTTCGGGCCGATCAGCGTGTTCGGCGCCTTGTTGAAGAGGATCGGCTCGGCGGGGATCGCCTGGCCGGTCTCCTTCGCGTGATCGGCGTAGTTGAGTCCCACGCAGACGATCTGGTGCGGGCGGGCGATCGGCGCCCCGATCCGCTCGCCGCCGAACGCGGACACGTGGCCGGCCGCCGCCCGCTCCCCGGCGAGGACCCGCACCCGCTCGATCCCGGCCGCGAGCCGAAGAACGCCTCGTCGAAGTCGCCGAACTGGTCGGACACGTCCACGTAGTGGCCGTCATCGACCCAGACGACCGGCCGTTCCCTGCCTGCCTCCCCGATCCGCATCAAGCGCATGTCGCTTCGTTCCTTCCTCGGTTACCGTCATCCCACCGCGGCGGGCCGACTCAGCCTACGCGGGCACCGGCCGGCCGCCTCGGGCAGGCACCGGCCGGCCGGGAACGCGATGACGGCGCTGGGTAGTCGGCCGGATCGCTCGCCGTCGATTTGCCTGGCCTTTCGGCGACGTTCCGGGAAGAGTCCGCGTCTGTGCACGGTTTCAGCCGCGTCAGCCGGGGAAGTCGCGTGAAGCTCGCCACACCCGGCCGCTTTGCCGTGAAAGCCAGCGCGCGGCGGTCGTAGCTTTGTACCTTCTATAGGATTCGCCCACTCACCCCATGCCGATCGGAGGTCCTGCGGACTTGTGAGCGTGGAGGAGACGGTACCAGCGCAAGAGCAAGAGCAGCAGGAGACCGCCGGCGGCGCCGGGGAGACCGGGGAAACGCCCCGGTGGCGCCGAGCGAGCAGCCCCGGGACGGTCCGCGGCAGCGGCCGGGGAGAAGCCGAAGGGACGCGGCTTCCGCCCGGACATCCAGGGCATGCGGGCGCTGGCTGTCGGCATGGTGGTCGTCTACCACCTGTACCCGTCGCTGCTTACCGGCGGCTTCGCTGGCGTGGACGTCTTCTTCGTGATCTCCGGGTTCCTGATCACCGGCCACCTGCTGCGCGAGTACCACAAGACCGGCAGGATCGCCCTGCTCGACTTCTGGGGGCGGCGGGCCAAGCGGCTCGTGCCGGCGGCGGCCCTCGTGCTGACCGTGACGTGGCTGGCCTCGCGGCTCCTGCTGCCGGCGACCCGACTGGCGGACACCGCGTCCCAGATCAGGGCGAGCGCGCTCTACTTCCAGAACTGGCAGCTCGCCTGGAACGCGGTCGACTACCTCAAGTCGGACAGCGCGGCGAGCCCGGTGCAGCACTTCTGGTCGCTGTCGGTGGAGGAACAGTTCTACCTGGGCTGGCCGCTGCTGTTCCTCCTCGCGGCGCTCGTGGCGCTCACGGCGCGGCAGGCCGAGCAGAGGCGCGCCCGCGGGCACCACGTGGCCCTGTTCCTCGCGGGCGCGGTCGTCGCCGGCTCGCTCTGGTACTCGGTCTACTACACGCACGCCAACCCGGCGGGCGCCTACTTCGTGACGACCACCAGGATCTGGGAACTCGGCCTCGGCGGCCTGCTCGCGCTGCTGCCCGCGGGGCTCAGCCAGCGGATCGGCCGGCTCGGCCTGCTCGGCTGGGCGGGCCTCGGCCTGGTGATCGCGTCGGCGTTCGTGCTGAACGGCACGAACGCCTTCCCCGGGTACCTCGCCCTGCTGCCCGCGGGCGGCGCCGCGGCGCTGATCCTCGGCGGCTCGGCGGCGGGACGCTTCGGGCCGCACCGGCTGACGTCGAGCCAGGCCGATGGTGTTCATCGGCGGCATCTCCTACTCGCTGTACCTGTGGCACTGGCCGCTCATCGTCTTGTACACCGCGTGGAGCGGCCGCGCGGTCGGGGCCGTCAGCGGGCCGGCCATCGTCGTGGTCGCCATCGCGCTCTCCTGGCTGACCAAGGTCTGGGTCGAGGACAAGGTGCGGACCGCGTCGCTGCTGTCCGGGCACGGCTGGCGGTCCGTTTCCACCGCGCTCGCGGCGGTCGTGCCCGTCGTCCTGGTGTCGCTCTACATCGCCGCCGAGCCCGGGCCGTGGAACGGCCACCTCGGGCCGAACTACCCGGGCGCCGCGGCGCTGGCCAGCAAGGTGACCACGGACAGGTCAAGCCGCGAGCCCGTCCTGCCCCCGCCGACCCAGATCAAGCTGCCCACGTACTGGCAGCAGGGCTGCCTGGTCGCCGAGGCCTCGCGCCACGCCCAAGGAGTGCGTGTACGGGGACACCTCGCACCCGGTGCTGACCGTCGCGCTGGTGGGCGACTCGATGGCCGGCGACTGGTTCACCCCGCTGCAGCAGATCGCCGTCCAGCGGCACTGGAAGCTGGTCACCGAACTGCACTCCGTCTGCCCGCTGACCTCGGCGATGATGGTCACCCCGGACACGGGTGGCCCCTACACCGCGTGCCACGCCTGGGGCGCCGCCGTGATGCACGACCTGGTCAACCAAGCATCCGGCCGGACGTCGTGATCACCAGCGACTGCCCGGGCCTGGCCACGGTCAAGCACCCGGCGGGCGGGCGCCGCGGCGCAGGCGGACATCGGCGCCGGCATGGCCCAGGTACTGGAACCAGCTTGAGAGCCACGGGATCTCCGTGGTCGCCATCAAGGAATCGCCGGACGTGGGGCTGAACGTGCCGGACTGCCTCTCGCAAGTCCCACAGCCGAAGAAGTGCACCGTCTCGAAGGCCAAGGCGATCGCGGCGGATCCGCCCACCGACGTACGCCACCCGGGCGGCGTCGGGCAAGGTCCCGCTGATCGACATGGACTCGCTGATCTGCGGCCGGACCACCTGCCCGCCCGTCGTCGGAAATGTCCTGGTGTACCAGGACAGTCATCACCTGACGAGCGCCTACGCGCTGACCACCGCGCCCTACCTCGAGCAGCGCCTGCTCAAGGTGAGCAAGACGCTGTCCAGGGCTGATCGGAGGCAGACGCGATTTTGTGAAATTTCGCACAAGCTCGCCGCGCTCGCGCCGCCGATGTCACCGAAATCACGTTGTTCCAGGTCACCCTGGCTGGCCTAGACCAAAGCGCGAGCCGTAGGCCGCAAGCTTGGCGGACTCCCCGGGGACATGTCATGAACACTCTCCGTCACGAATGATGCGAAGAGCGTGATAGATCCCTCACTGCAAGAGCGAGCGTTCTCCTGTCAAGATGAATAAATCGCCAACTTCTCAAGCGATGAGCTTGACGAACCGAGAGGACCAAGTACGTGGCCGATGTTGATGCCATCTTGGAAGCCGCCCACCTGAAAAACGACCATGTGCGCGAGTACGTTCGCTACTGGGCCGGGATCACTGGCGCGGCTAACATCGAGGTCGTCAGCGCCGACGACGACGCCCGGCTGATCCAGGAGGCCCTGGAGGCCGGCGAGATCCTGCCGGCGGGCGAAGACCTCTACTACTCCCGCAGCTACTACAAGGACACCGCGCGCTCGGAAGAGCGCACGATCGTCGCGACGAGCGACCCGGCCGACAAGGGCGTCTACGACAACTGGTACCCGGCCGACGAGATGAAGGCCAAGCTCACCGGCCTGATGACGGGGCGCCTCCACGGGCAAGACCATGTACGTCATCCCGTACCTGATGTCCGCCCCCGGCTCCCCGCTCGAGAAGTACGCGGCCGGCGTCGAGCTGACCGACAACCGCAGCGTCGTCCTGCACATGAACCGGATGGCCCGGGTCGGCGTCGAGTACATCAACAACCTGGCCGACCCGGACAGCTTCGTGCGCGCCGTGCACGTGACCGGCGACCTGGAGAACCTGGGCCAGGGCACCCCGGAGGACAAGCGCTACTTCGTCACCGTGGCCGACGAGCGGACGATCCTGCACTTCGGCTCGTCCTACGGCGGCAACGCGCTGCTCGGCAAGATCGCGCACGGCCTGCGCCAGGCCGCCTACGACGGCTGGGCGTCCGGCAAGTTCCTCGCCGAGCAGTTCATGCTGCTCGGCATCACCGACAAGGTGACCGGCAAGAAGTGGCACATCGCGGGCGGCTTCCCGAGCGCCTCCGGCAAGACCAACCTCGCGATGACGCTGTCCCCCGACGCGCTCGGCGACCGCTACTACGTCGAGTTCTACGGCGACGACATCGCCTGGATGTGGGTCGGCGAGGACGGCCGCCTGTACGGCATGAACCCCGAGTTCGGCGTGTTCGGCGTGGCCAAGGACACCAACGAGAAGACCAACCCGAGCGCGATCGAGTCGATCGCGCCGGGCACCAGGGCGATCTTCACCAACATCGCCTACAACGCCAAGACCCACGAGGTGTGGTTCGAGGGCCGCACGCCCAACCCGCCGGCCGACCTCGACGGCTGGCTGGACTGGAAGGGCAACCCGATCGCCGACCGCTCGCCGGCCGAGGCGAACGACCCCTGGGCGCACCCGAACAGCCGGTTCACCACCACCCTGGCCAACGTGCCGAACATCGCGGACGACTACGACAACCCGGTCGGCGTCCCGATCGACGGCATCATCTTCGGCGGCCGGACCCGTGACCGCGAGCCGCTGATCCGGGCCATCACCGACGTGGCCGAGGGCGTCTACGACGGCCTCACCCTGGGCGCCGAGGCGACCTTCGCGGCCGACGGCCTCGACGGCCAGCTCCGCTACGACCCGATGTCCATGCGCCCGTTCATGTCCTACCCCGAGGGCCCGTACGCGGCGCACTGGCTGAAGATCATCGGCGCGTGCACCAACAAGCCGATCTTCGCCCACGTCAACTGGTTCCAGCGGGACGCCGAAGACGGCCACTTCCTCTGGCCCGGCTACCGTGACAACCTGCGCGCCCTGCTGTGGCTGATGCAGCTGCGCGACGGCGAGGTGACCGGCGTCGAGTCGCCGGTCGGCATCCTGCCGACCAAGGACGAGCTCAACACCGACGGCCTTGAGATCGACCCGGCCGACCTCGACAAGCTGCTCACCATCGACATCGACCGCTGGAAGCAGGAGATCGGCTTCCGCCAGGCGCACCTGGAGCAGTTCGCCAACCTCCCCGAGGAGATCTGGGCGGCCCACCGCCGCGTCGCCGAGGCCCTCGGCGACTGAGCACGACAGGGCAACCGGAAAAGCAGGAAGTCGCGGGCTGGTGCGAGCGGAGTTCGCACCAGCCCGCGGCGCTTCCTGTTGCTCATGAGTCATCCGAACGGGCGCCTGGCTGTCACCTCGGTTCCCGGTGCCATGCGCCATTGCGCGTGGCGCTGGGGCCCACCGGCACATGTCTATTGGCCCTGGTGGGCCCCAGGCACACGACAGTTCGGGCCCGGGGGGCCGCGAGCACGCTTCGCGGTGGATGACCCCTGTTGGTTAGGAGCGGGGTGGGGCTACCGATTCTCTTGTGATCAGGGTCGGGGTGAGGACGCGGCGGTCGCCTAGGCGGTGGCCGCTGGTGATCTGGGCGAGGAGCAGGTCGATGCTGGCGGCGGCGACCGCGTCGAAGTCGGGGCGGACGGTGGTGAGCGGCGGGATGTAGTACGCCGCCTCGGGCACGTCGTCGAAGCCGATCACGCTGACGTCGCCGGGAACCCGGCGGCCGCGCTCGTGCAGGGCGCGCAGGATGCCGAGGGCCAGGTGGTCGTTGGCGGCGAATACCGCCGTGACGTCGTTCATCCGGGCGAGGATCTGGCCGTTGCGGTACCCGGACGCGGCGAGCCAGTCCGCCGACATGAGCGGCGGGATCTCCGCGCCGGCCTCGGTCAGTGCCCGTCGCCAGCCGGCGACGCGGCCGCGGGCGTCGAACCAGTCATCGGGGCCTGAGACGTGCCAGACGGTGGAGTGCCCGGCATCGAGCAGGTGCCTGCGTCGCCGCGTACGCCCCGGCCTCCTGGTCCACGGTCACCAGCTCGGTCGGCCTGGCCGGGATCGCCGTCGATGGTCACCAGCGGTATGTCCTCGGGGAGGTCGTCGAGCGCGTCGTTGGCCGACTCCACCGGGGCGATGACGACCAGGCCCGCGACCCGCTGGTCGAGGTGGCGGCCGATCGCGTCGGCGATCGGCTGCCGGTCCAGCGTGCGGACGCTCTCCACGTTGACCGTGAAGCCGCGCCTGACGGCCTCCTCCGCGAGGGCGCTGAGCGTGGCGGCCGGCCCGTACAGCGTCGATGACCGGGAGACAACGCCGATGACCTGGGACGTGCCGGTCACGAGGAGGCGGGCGGCCTTGTTCGGCCGGTAGCCGAGTTCGTTGATGGCCGCCTGTACCCGGAGCCGGGTCTGCTCCCGCACGTTCGGATGGTCGTTCAGGACCCGCGAGACGGTCTGGTGCGAGACGCCTGCCAGCTTGGCGACGTCGGTCATCGCCGGCTCTCTCGCGGGTCTGACCACGTAGTTCCCCAATTGATTGTCGAGTTGGTCCATCTCGCTGCGTCAACACTCTATCCCCCGACGTCAGTCCATGTCCGGGTCGCCGGGCCTGTGCCCCGGCAGCTTCTCAGCAGCTCGATTGTGAACGTTAACAGATTAACCTGTCAACGCACCAACCTCCTCACCTTGTCACTTTCCTGCATCCGCACAGCTCAGGCTGTTCAGGCGGCGCTGGTCCGCAGGTGAGATTGCGCGGCACCACGGTAACGAGATGACATCGGGGTATTGACACCCCACTTTGAGCACGTTAACAATCTGAGCCACGAGCGGTTGACATACCCGGGCCGCTCGGGCGACATTCAGCCGGGACATCGGCGGACGCCGCACGGCGCCGCCGGGCCGTCAAGGGAGACGAGACGACGTGACTGCGGACAGCAGCACCGCAGGTCAGCCCCTGGTTGTGGGCGTGGACTTCGGCACGCTCTCGGCGCGTGCCGTGGTGGTGCGGGCAAGCGACGGCGCCGAACTCGGCACCGGGGTCGGCGAGTACGCGCACGGCGCGATCGAGCGGACGCTGCCGTCCACCGGGCAGCCGCTCCCGCCGGACTGGGCGCTCCAGGACCCGGCGGACTGGCGCGCCGCGCTGGGCACCGCGGTCCGCGAGGCGCTGCGCGACGCCGGGGCCGACCCGGCGGACGTGGTCGGCATCGGCACCGACTTCACGGCCTGCACCGTGCTGCCGGTGCTGCGGGACGGCACCCCGCTGTGCGAGGTCCCCGGGCTGCGCGACCGCCCGCACGCCTGGCCCAAGCTGTGGAAGCACCACGCGGCGCAGCCGCAGGCCGACCGGATCAACGACCTCGCCCACGCACGCCGCGAGCCGTGGATCGCCAGGTACGGCGGCCGGATCTCCTCGGAGTGGGAGTTCGCCAAGGCGCTGCAGCTCCTCGAAGAGGACCCGGACACCTACCAGCGGACCGAGCGGTGGATCGAGGCGGCCGACTGGATCATCTGGCAGCTGTGCGGCACCGAGACGCGCAACGCCTGCACCGCCGGCTACAAGGGGATCTACCAGGACGGGCACTACCCGTCGGAGGACTACCTCAAGGCGCTCAACCCGGCCTTCGCCGACTTCGCGCAGACCCGGCTGGCCGGCGTGCCGCTGTCCGCGCTCGGCAGCCGCGCGGGCACGCTGACCGCCGCGGGCGCCGCGCTCACCGGGCTCCCCGAGGGCATCGCGGTCGCCACCGGCAACGTCGACGCGCACGTCACCGCGCCCGCCGCCCGGGCCATCGCGCCCGGGCAGATGCTCGCGATCATGGGCACCTCGACCTGCCACGTGATGAACGGCGACCGGCTCGCGGACGTGCCCGGCATCTGCGGCGTGGTGGACGGCGGGATCATCGCCGGGAAGTTCGGCTACGAGGCCGGGCAGAGCGCGGTCGGTGACATCTTCGCCTGGTGGACCGGACTCGGCGTCCCGGAAAGCTACCTTGAGGACGCCGCGGAGCGCGGCCAGGACCTGCACGAGTACCTGTCCAGCCGGTGCGAGGGACAGCCGGTCGGCGCGCACGGCCTCATCGCGCTCGACTGGATGGGCGGCAACCGGTCGATCCTCGTCGACCACCACCTGTCCGGGGTGATCGTCGGCCTGACGCTCGCCACCACGCCGGAAGAGGTCTACCTGGCCCTGCTCGAGTCCACCGCCTACGGCACCCGGGTGATCGTCGAGGCGTTCGAGGCCGCCGGGCTGCCGGTCACCGAGTTCATCGTCGCCGGCGGGCTCAAGCGCAACCGGCTGCTGATGCAGATCTACGCGGACGTGCTGCGCCGCCCGATCTACGTGACCACCTCGGACCAGGGCCCGGCGCTCGGGTCGGCGATCCACGCCGCGGTCGCCGCCGGCCTGCACGCCGACGTGGCCGCCGCGTCCGCCGTGATGGGCCGGGTCGACGAGACGGCGTACCTTCCCGACCCGGCCCGCGCGGACGTCTACGACGAGCTCTTCGCCGAGTACCGGACCCTGCACGACTACTTCTCCGGACGGCCGGAATGGGCGGGCAACGACGTGCTGCACCGCCTCCGCAACCGCAGGAACGGAGCGACCCCCGCATGAGCGCTCTCACCACGCAGCTCAAGGCGCTGCGCGATCAGGTCAGCGCGCTGCACGCCGAACTGGTCAGGTACGGGCTCGTCGTGTGGACGGCGGGCAACGTCTCGGGCCGCGTCCCCGGGCACGACCTGATGGTGATCAAGCCGAGCGGCGTCTCCTACGACGAGCTGACCCCGGAGTCCATGATCGTCTGCGACCTGGACGGCAACGTGGTCGAAGGCGACCTCTCCCCCTCAAGCGACACCGCCGCCCACGCCTACGTCTACCGGCACATGCCGGAGGTCGGCGGCGTGGTGCACACGCACTCCACCTACGCCTGCGCCTGGGCGGCGCGCGGCGAGCCGGTGCCCTGCGTGCTCACCGCGATGGCCGACGAGTTCGGCGGCGAGATCCCCGTCGGGCCGTTCGCGCTGATCGGCGACGACTCCATCGGCCGGGGCATCGTCGAGACCCTGTCCGGCCACCGCTCGGCGGCCGTGCTGATGCGCAGCCACGGGGTGTTCACGATCGGCAAGGACGCCCGCGCGGCGGTCAAGGCGGCCGTGATGTGCGAGGACGTCGCCCGCAGCGTGCACCTCGCCCGCCAGCTCGGTGAGCCGCTGCCGCATCGCCCAGGCCGACATCGACCGCCTCTACGACCGCTACCAGAACGTCTACGGCCAGCCAGGAAAGCCCTGAGTCCCAGTCCCAGCCACCCGATTCGTACCCAGATATTCACACTGACCCCGAATGGAGTCCCCCGCATCATGAGCACCTCCCCCAGCTGCGAGATCTGGTTCGTCACCGGCAGCCAGGGCCTTTATGGCGAGGAGACCCTGCGCCAGGTGGCCAGCCAGTCCCAGGTGATCGCGGAGGCGCTCGACGCCGCGCCGGACAGCGTGACCCGCGTGGTGTGGAAGCCGGTGCTCACCGACGCGGAGGCCATCAGGCGGCTGTGCCTCGACGCCACCGCCGATGACTCGTGCATCGGCCTGATCGTGTGGATGCACACGTTCTCCCCCGCGAAGATGTGGATCGGCGGGCTTGAGGCCCTCCGCAAGCCGCTGCTGCACCTGCACACGCAGGCCAACGTGGCGCTGCCGTGGGCGGACATCGACATGGACTTCATGAACCTGAACCAGGCCGCGCACGGCGACCGCGAGTTCGGCTACATCCAGACCAGGCTCGGCGTGGCCCGCAAGACCGTCGCCGGCCACGTATCCGACCCGCGCGTGATCGCCTCGGTCGCCACCTGGGCACGGGCCGCGGCCGGGTGGGCGGCCACGCGGTCGCTGAAGCTCGCCCGCTTCGGCGACAACATGCGCTACGTCGCCGTGACCGAGGGCGACAAGACCGAGGCCGAGGCCGTCTTCGGCGTCCAGGTCAACACCTGGGGCGTCAACGACCTGGTAGCGGACGTGGACGCGGCCCCCAAGGACGACATCGACAAGCTCGTCGCCGAGTACGCGGACCGCTACGACGTCGCGCCCGAGCTGCTTCCCGGCGGCGAACGGCACGAGTCGCTGCGCTACGGCGCGGCTGATCGAGCTCGGCCTGCGGTCCTTCCTCGACGCCGGCGGGTTCGGCGCGTTCACCACCAGCTTCGAGGACCTCGGCGGCCTGCGCCAGCTCCCCGGCCTCGCCGTCCAGCGGCTGATGGCCGACGGCTACGGCTTCGGCGCCGAGGGCGACTGGAAGACCGCCATCCTCGTCCGCGCCGCCAAGGTCATGGGCGCCGGCCTGCCCGGCGGCGCTTCCCTCATGGAGGACTACACCTACGACCTCACCCCCGGAGAGGAGCGCATCCTCGGCGCCCACATGCTCGAAGTCTGCCCGACCCTCACCGCCACCCGCCCCCGCCTGGAGATTCACCCGCTCTCCATCGGCGGCCGCGAGGACCCTGTCCGCCTAGTCTTCACCGCCGACCCGGGCCCCGGCGTCGTCGTCGCCCTCTCCGACATGCGGGACCGGTTCCGGCTTGTCGCCAACCAGGTTGAACTCGTCCCCCCGACCGCCGCGCTCCCGAAGCTGCCTGTCGGCCGCGCCGTCTGGAAGCCCGCTCCCGACTTCGCCACTTCCGCCACCGCCTGGCTCACCGCCGGCGCGGCGCACCACACCGCCATGTCCACCGCCGTCGGCCTTGAAGCCTTCGAGGACTTCGCCCGCATGGCGGGCACCGAGCTCCTGGTTATCGACTCGACGACGACGCTCCGGTCGTTCGAGGCCGAAATCAGGGCAAACGCCGCCTATTACCGGCTCGCGCGCGGAATCTAAGCGCAAGGGGGATCATATCCAGAAATCCGTATACAGGCATAGCACGAGAGTCACCGCTCCCGGCGACGCCTTTAACACTTTCGGCGAAAGTGTAAATTCGCAACGAATTACACTTCATGCCGCCATCTCCTTACCGCGCATATCTCGCTGCGCTTCCGCCATGCCCGTGATCGTTGTTTCACATTTACGGACACCAGGCACGCTGCAGGTCATTCGTCATTTACTTATTTCATCTTGCCTGGTCAGACGGCTTGATCATGCCTTTTTGCCATGCAATGAGACCGCAATTATAACGATCCAATTCTCGGATCTTGACATGATCCACAACGCAGACATACGTTTCGCGATAACGGTTAACAGCCACAAATTCACGAACGCCAAGAGATTCCAGCGAGAGCATCACGCCAATGGATGGCGACGGTTATCAAGACCTCTGCTCCCGGCAACAAAACAAGGAGATCGCGAATGAACAGAAAGATGGCGGCAGGCCTCGCCGTCACCGCGGGCGCGCTGGCCGCACTGGCGGCGTGCTCCTCCCCGTCGAGCAGCAGCTCGGCGCCCGCCGCGAGCGCCCCGGCGAGCAGCGCGGCCAGCAGCGGCGGCATCCCCCAGCAGTTCGGCCGCGGCGCCGGTTTCGCTGAACGGCTCGCTGTCGTTCAACCAGACCGCCCTCACCAAGCTCGACGCCGCGCTGGCGGCAGCCCTCAAGGGCAAGAGCCTCTCGGCGGTCAACGTCGCGATGGTCGTCAACGTCGCGGCGGACTACTGGAAGGCCGGGCAGGTCGGCTTCCTCGCCGGCTGCAAGGCCCTCGGCCTCCCGTCCAGCCACTGCACCTACTTCGCGCCGCCGAGCGGCAAGCTGACCGAGCAGAACTCCGAGCTCGAGACGCTGCGGTCGCAGGGCATCACCGGCTACTCGATCTCCGCGATCGACCCGGCGTCCGCGAAGGGCACCATCGCCACCGACATGAGCAAGGGCATCTTCGTGCTGCCCATCGACTCGCCGCTGCCCGGCACCGCCGCGGCGGGCCTGTACCTCGGCACGCCGAACCAGACAGCCGGTCTTCCAGGCCGGAATGGCGATGAAGCAGCTCCTGAACGGCACGGGCAAGGTGGCGATCCTCGTCGGCTCGCTGACCGCCGCCAACGCCACGCAGCGGATCGCCGGCTTCGAGCAGGCGATCGCCGGCACCAGCATCCAGGTCGTGCAGAAGGTCAACGACAACCTGTCGGCCTCGACCGCGCAGTCGGACGCCGAGACCATCCTGGCGAACAACCCCGACGTCAACGGCCTGTACGGCGTCTACTCCTACGACGGCCCGGCGCTCGCCCAGGCCGTGCAGTCGGCGAAGAAGGTCGGACAGGTCTCGATCGTCTCCGACGACTCTGACGCGCAGACCCTCTCGTTCATCAAGTTCGGGCGTGATCGGCGGCACCGTGGTCCAGATGCCGTACCAGCAGGGCTACACCGGCGCCTACATCCTCGCGGCGGAGAAGGTGCTCGGCGCGGCCGCCACGCAGGCCATCCTCAAGCCGTACATCGGCTCGGACGGCTTCACGATCTCCTCGGGCGTCGGCCTGGTTACCAAGTCCGACTTGAGCGGCTACACCTCCCTTGAGCAGCAGCTCGGCATCGGCTGACGTGTCCGAAGCAGCGCAAGCCCCCAGCCGCGCGGTCACCGCGCGGCTGCGGGGCGTTCACAAGACCTACGGTCCGGTCCGCGTCCTCGACCTGCCCGAACTCGACCTGTACGCCGGCCAGGTCGTCGGCGTGGTCGGCGAGAACGGGGCCGGCAAGTCCACCCTGATGGGCGCGCTGGCAGGCTCGGTCCACCGCGACGGCGGCGAGATCGAGATCGACGGAGTGCCACTGCCCCAGGACTCGACCGAGGCGGCGAGCCGACTCGGTATCGCCATGGTCTCCCAAGAGTTCCCGCTGGTCGGGCAGCTCTCGATCGCCGAGAACCTGCTGCTCGGCCGCCGCCCGAATGGCGCCAGGCGCGGGGCGCTGGTAGACCAGGCCGCGACCCGCGCCGAGGCCGAGCAGATGCTCCGCGACATCGGCCTTGATCCGCGCTCTGTCGGCGGGGTGAAGCGCGAGGTGCGCACTCTCCCGGTGCCGACCCGGCAGCTTATCGAGATCGCCAAGGCATGGGGCCGGGTACCCAAGCTGCTGATCCTGGACGAGCCGACCTCCGCGCTCGGCCCCGTCGAGGCGGAGATGGTCCTCGGCCTCGCCCGGCAGGTGGCCGAGCGGAACGGCACCGTGCTGTTCATCGGCCACCGGCTCGACGAGGTGCGCTCCGTCAGCGACCGGATCCTCGTGCTGCGCAACGGCAAGCTCGTCGCCGACCTGACCCCGGATGAAGCCACCGAGGAGCGGCTCATCAGGGAAATGGTGGGCGGCGAGATCAGCCGGACCGAGCCGCCGCCGCACGCGGCCGACGCCCCGGTCCGGCTGGCGGTCCAGGGCCTGACCGCAGACGGCCTGGGCCCGGTCGATCTAGAGGTGCGGGCGGGCGAGATCGTCGGCGTCGCCGGGCTGATGGGCTCTGGCCGGAGCCGACTCATCCACACGGTGGCCGGCGCGCAACCTGCCACCGGCGGCACCATGACGGTCAACGGCACGCGGTACTCCCCCCGCAGTCCCGGCGACGGCGCCGCGTCCGGCATCGTGATGATCCCGGAGGACCGCAAGGAGCAGGCGCTCGTCCTGTTCGCCCCGATCAAGGACAACGTCACCGTCTCGATCCTCCAGCGGCTGTCCACCCGCGGCCTGCTCATGCCCAGGCGACAGCGGGCAGCGGCTCAGGCGATCGCCGAGAACGTGCACGTCCGCATGCAATCCGTCGACCAGCCTGTCGGCTCGCTGTCCGGCGGCAACCAGCAGCGGGCGATCTTCGGCCGCGCCTTCGCGACGCGACCGCAGTTGCTGCTGCTCGACGAGCCCACCCGTGGCGTCGACGTCGGCGCGAAAGCCGAGATCTACGAGCTGATCGAACGAGCCGCCGCCGACGGCATGGCGGTGCTCGTCGCCTCCTCCGAACTGGAGGAGCTGCAGCTCATCTGCCACCGGATCGCGGTCATGAATCACGGCAAGGTCACCGCGGTGCTCTCGCACCAGGACGCCACCAAAGAAGCGCATCATGTCGGCCGCTGCCGGAAGGGCACAGGTCACCGCCGCAGCGGCAGCCGCCGTGCCCACCACTCCCACGAACGGAATCTGAGGATGAGCGCCCAGAGCACCATTCCCCCGCAAGCACCCCCGGCCGCCGGGCCCACCGCCGTCCGCGCGGCCGCGCGGCTCGCGCGCGGACTGGCCGAATCCCCCGAGGCGGGCGTCGTCCTCGCCTGCGTCGTGGTCTTCATCGTCATATCCATCAACGCGCCCACCTACGCGAGCGTCGGCAACCTCCAGGTGATGGGCCGCGACCTGTCTCAGGTGGGCATCCTCGCCCTCGGCGAGTCACTGGTCATCCTCACCGGCGGCATCGACCTGTCCGTCGGCGCGCTGGCGGGCCTGGCCGGCATCCTCGCCGCCTGGTTCAACGTCAACCAGGGCCTGCCCGCCCCGGTAGCGATCCTGGTCGCCCTGGCCATCTGCGCCGCCGTCGGCTTCTGGCACGGCGCCATGGTCACCCGGCTGAACGTGCCGCCGTTCGTCATCACGCTGGTCACCTACACCACCGCGCAGGGACTGTCGCTCGCGATCACGAGCGGCACCCCGATCAACGGCATCAGCGGGCTGTTCACCGCCGTGTCCTCGGCCTACCTCTGGCAGGTGCCGGTACCGGCACTGATCTTCATCGGTGTCGCGCTGATCGCCTGGTTCGTCCTGGAACGGACCTACGTCGGGCGGCAGATCTACGCGGTCGGCGGCAACCGGGAGGCGGCCCGGCTGGCGGGCATTCCCATACGCCGCCGGATCGTCTCCACCTACGTCGCCAGCGCGCTGCTGGCCGGCGTCGTCGGCATGCTGTCAATTGGCCGGATGAACGTCGCCGACCCGTCCGTCGGCCCCGGCTGGGAACTCATCGCGATCGCGGCCGCGGTCGTCGGCGGCGTTTCCCTGTTCGGCGGCGAGGGCCGCATCCTCGGTGTCGCCGCAGGCGCGATCCTGCTCGAGTTCATCGCGAACGGCCTGCTCGCCCTGCATGTCTCCCCGTACTACCAGCAGGTCGTCCAGGGCGGCGTCCTCGGCATCGCGATTCTTCTCGACCGGGTCCGTGCCAGCTACTTCGGCCGAGGGAAACGCTAACGGCGACTCGAAAGCACTGTGGTCGCGGGGACCGCTGGGGATTCGCACCGGCGCCTCGCCCGTTCGAAGGCCCGAGCGAGTGTTGGCGGAATCCCCATGGCCCCAGCCGCCACGCATTTGGTTTTGATCTGATTGTCGATCTTGCCTTTGACCTCGACCTGACCTTGGTCAGGGTTACCTCGGGCCTAACTACATGACCTTCAGGATTGCCCAGACCTTCTTGCCCGCCCAGCCGGGCACGGTCTCCCAGCCCCAGTCCTCGGCCAGGGTCTCGATAATCTCCAGGCCGCGGCCGGACTCCTCGTCCGGCTCCGGATGCCGGGCCACGGGAGCGCCGAGCGACGCGGGCAGGGTGTCCCAGACCTCGACCATGAGCCGTTCGTGGTCGAAGAGCAGGCGGATCCACAGCAGCGGGAGCTTGCCGTCATCGTCATACCGCAGGGTGCCGTCCGGGTTCGTCGACGCCCGCACGACGTTGGTGCTCAGCTCGCTGACCAGCAGTTCGGTGACGTCGGTCAGCGCGTCCAGGCCCCATCCGTTGAGCGTGACGCTGACGAAGCCACGGGCCAGGCGCGGAACGGTCGGCAGTGCCCCAAGTGGACCGAGATCGGATGTCAGTGGCCAGTCAGCCACGGGAGGCTCGTCGCTTCGGTTGCTGGGCGCGGTGGCCGCGGAACGCGGCCCCGGGCGGAACGGAGGATTAACCGCACGGCAAGTTACAGTACCCGTTAGCTGGCCAGCCGTGCCGCGTTTGCAGTGGGACTGTGACCGGCAGTCACGCCGGGGGCCAATGGGCCGGGCACGGCGCCCCATCCGCGCACAGTACCCCATAACAGCCAGAACGCCGCTGGTCACTCGAACGTTACGCGCTCTCGCCGGGACGGAAGGGCGCCCCGTGACCGGGAATGATCACCGTCGGCGATCGCCCGCAGGCGATCCCTGCTCGCCTGCAGCGCCGCCGCGTCGGTGCCGAGCGGGTCGGATTCCGGCCCGTCGGCGGACCACCAGGCGTGCGTGCACGCGTACACGCCGTCGGCCGTCGAGGCGACCGTGGAGATGTCCTCGCTGGTGTGCCCCGGGGTGCGCAGCAGCCGCACGGACGGGCGCGAGCACCGCCCCGTCCGCGTCCCGGTCCAGCCAGCGGTCGCCCTCGTAGACCGCCCAGTGGTCATGGATCTTCGCGTTCGGGAACAGCGCGGCGTTGACGGTGTGGTCCGGATGGTGGTGGCTGAAGACCACGTCGGTGACGTCTTCCGGGCGCGGCCCGTGCGCGGCGAGGGCGGCGAGCAGCGCGCCCCGGTCGGCGACCATCCCGGGATCGACGACGATCACCGCGTCACCGTCGATGATCAGGGTCACCGTCCCGCTCACGCGCTCGTCGTCGCCATCGAGCCCGACGTATCCCTCGTGCAGCACGTGCACCTCGGCCGAGCCCGTGGCCGGGATCTCGAAGTCTGTCACGGCACAGACCTTACCGTGCGGCGTAACCTCCAGATATGCCTGACCTGTGAAGTCTGAGGATTCCGCGAACCCGCGGTTCAGCTCAGGGAGCACGGTCACGGCAGCTCAAACGGCAGGCGGATGCCGTCGAGCGCGTGAGCGCAGAGGTCGTCCTCGCGCTCGGCCGGGAACGCGGCGATGATCTTCGCCACCAGCTCGCGGAGCCGGGTCATGTTCTTGCCGAACACCTCGAAGACCTCGGCCTGCGTGACCCCGTCGCCTTCTTCCACGCCCGCGTCGGTGTCGGTGACCAGCGCCAGCGTCGTGTAGCACATGGCCAGCTCGCGGGCCAGGACCGCCTCCGGGTGCCCGGTCATCCCGATCAGCGTCCAGCCCTGCGCCGCGTACCACTGCGACTCCGCGCGGGTCGAGAAGCGCGGGCCGTCGATGACGACGAGCGTCCCCGATCCGGCCGGCACCCAGCCCGCCTTCCGCGCGGCCGCGATCGCGTGCGCCCGGCCGGACGGGCAGTACGGGTCGGCGAACGGGACGTGCACCGCGTACTTGTCGTAGTAGGTCTGCACGCGGCCCCCGGTCCTGTCCACGAGCTGATCGGGGATGACCAGCGTGCCGGGGCCGTAGGACGCGGTGAGCGAGCCGACCGCGCTCGGCGCCAGGATGCGCCGCACGCCGAGCGCGCGCAGCGCCCACAGGTTGGCGCGGTACGGGATCTTGTGCGGCGGGAACCGGTGGTCCTTGCCGTGCCGCGGCAGGAAGGCCACCCGGCGGCCCTCGACCTCGCCGACGAGCACCGCCTCGCTCGGCTCGCCGAACGGCGTCTCGACCCTGACCTCCTCCGCGTCGGTCAGGAACTCGTAGAAGCCGGACCCGCCGATTACCCCGATGTCCGCGACCGGCTTCGGGGGAGCGGCGTCGCTCCCCGGCGGTGGCAGTCATCGCGGTTAGGCGACCTTCTCGCCGGAAGAGCTGCCCGAGGAAGACGACGCGGAGCTCGCGGCGGACGAAGAGGACGAGGAGGACGAGTCGCCACCCGACTTCGAAGACGACGAAGCAGAGTCGGACCCGGAAGAAGACGAACCGCTCTCCTTCGAGCCGCTCTCCTTCGAGCCGCTCTCCTTCGAGCCGCTCTCCTTCGACGAGGCGAGGACGAGGCGCCCGACGACTCGCTGCCGCGGCTGTCGGTCCGGTAGAAGCCAGACCCCTTGAACACGATGCCCACGGGCGAGAAGACCTTGCGCAGCCGGCCGCCGCAGTCCTCATGCACCGTCAGCGGCTCGTCCGTGAACTTCTGCACCGCCTCGAGCTGGCCGCCGCATTCGGTGCAAAGGTACTGGTAAGTGGGCACGATTCCTCCCAGGCGGAACCAATTCGGTTCGATAGATTAGCACTCGCAGTAGAAGACTGCTAAGGATAACTGCGCGAGCGGCCCGCTGATTCCACATCGGGCGCGGCCGGGCGGGCCTTACCGGTAACAACCAGGTGATGCCGTGCGAGGGGCGGGCGACCGCGCGGACCGCGCGGTCGTGCGGCTCGGCCGGGACGCCGGGCACCAGTTCGTCGTCGTAGATCAGCCCGATCGTCGGCACCTGGCCGCCAACCCGGGCGAGCGCCCGGTCGTAGGACCCGCCGCCCCGGCCGAGCCGGTTCCCGCTGACGTCGACGGCCAGGGCAGGGACCAGGACCACGTCCGCGCGGGCCACGGTGCCCGGGCCGCGGACCGGCTCCACCGGCTGGAGCAGGCCCCTCGGCCCGGGGGCGAGCGAGTCGGGGCCCTCGTAGGAGGCCCAGTCAAGGTCGCCGTCGGGGAGCAGCACCGGCAGCACCACGTAGCTGCCGCGCTTCCAGAGCGCGAAGATGAGCCCGTGCGTGTCCGGTTCCGTGCCGATCGAGTAATAGGCCGCCACCGTCCCCGCGGCGGACACTTCCGGCATTTCGAGCACCTGGTCCCTGATAAGGCGCCCCGCGGCCACCCGCTCCGAATCCGGCATGGCCGCGCGGGCCGCGACAAGCCGGCGCCGCAGGCTCGCCTTATCGACGGCCACGCCGGCGCCCTGACCTGCGTGTTGCTGCTCACGTGGGGTGTCTGAGGCGGGCATGTCGTGCACTTTGCTCCCGAGAAGTCACTACGCTTGACCCATGGTCGATACCGGCAATGCCAGGACGCCAGCAGTAACCAAAGCCGTGGTGCCCGCCGCCGGGCTGGGAACGCGGTTCCTGCCAGCGACAAAAGCGACGCCCAAGGAAATGCTGCCTGTCGTCGACAAGCCTGCGATTCAGTATGTCGTGGAAGAGGCCGTGACCGCGGGCCTCAACGATGTCCTGCTTATCACAGGCCGAAGCAAGCGCTCCATCGAAGACCACTTCGACCGGGCGTACGAGCTCGAGGAAGCGCTGACCGCGAAGGAGGACTGGGACAAGCTCAGCCTCGTCCGGGAGTCCAGCGAGCTCGCCACCATGCACTACGTGCGCCAGGGAGCCCCCAAGGGGCTCGGCCACGCCGTGCTGTGCGCGGCGCAGCACGTGGGGCACGAGCCGTTCGCGGTGCTGCTCGGCGACGACCTCATCGACCCGAGGGACCCGCTGCTCACCCGGATGATCGACATCAGGCACCAGTACGGCGGCAGCGTCGTCGCCCTGATGGAGGTCGATCCCGAGGAAGTCTCGCTGTACGGCTGCGCGGCCGTCGAGGCGACCGCGGAAGACGACGTGGTCATGATCACGGACCTGGTCGAGAAGCCGTCACCGGGCACCGCGCCCAGCCGGTGGATCGTGATCGGGCGCTACGTGTGCGACCCCGAGGTCTTCGACGTGCTCCGCGAGACGCCGCCGGGACGCGGCGGGGAGATCCAGCTCACCGACGCGCTCAAGGTCCTCGCCACCAAGGGCGAGCTCCGCGGCGTGCTGTTCAACGGGCGCCGCTTCGACACGGGCAACAAGCTGGACTACCTTCGGACCATGGTGATGTTCGCGGCCGAGCGGCCTGACCTGGCCGGGGAGTTCATCCCCTGGCTCCGCAAGTTCCTCGAAGAGCTGCGTTGAGGCAGGGCACCACGCCAGAGGTCGCGGTGCCTGGCTCGCTGACATCGGTCGAGGCGTACCAGGCGGCGATCCTCGCGGCGATCACCCCGCTCGCCCCGGCCAGCCTGGAGCTCGCGGACGCCGAGGGCTGCGTGCTGGCGGAGGACGTGACGGCGGCCGTCGCCCTGCCGTCCTTCGACAACTCGAGCATGGACGGGTACGCCGTCCACGCCGCCGACGTCGCGGGCGCGGCCGAGGACGCGCCCGCGACCCTTCCGGTGACCGGCGAGATCGCGGCGGGCGACATCGGCGCCTACCGGCTGGCGCCCGGCACCGCGATCAGGATCATGACCGGCGCGCAACTGCCCGCCGGGCGCGGACGCCGTGGTGCCGGTGGAGTGGACCGACGGCGGCACCGCGCAGGTCGCGGTCTACCAGCCGGCCGGAGCAGGGCAACGCGGTCCGCTACGCGGGCGGCGACGCGGCCGAGGGCGAGACGCTGCTCACCGCGGGGACGCGCATGCGGCCGATGCAGATCGCGGTCGCGGCATCCGCGGGGCGCAAGGCGGTCACCGTCCGCCCCCGGCCCCGGGTCGTGGTGCTGTCCACCGGGGACGAGCTGACCGAGCCGGGCACGCCCCTCGTGCCCGGCCGGATCTGGGACTCCAACAGCTACATGATCGCGGCCGCGGCCCGCGAGGCCGGCGCGGTCGCCTACCGGCGCTCCGTCGTGCCCGACGACCCCAAGGGCGTGCTGCCCGCCCTTGAGGAGCAGCTGGCCCACGCCGACCTGCTGATCACCACCGGCGGGGTCTCCATGGGCGGCGAGCACGACGTCGTCAAGGCGGCGCTGCGCGAGCTCGGCACCGTGACCTTCCGCAAGGTGGCGATGCAGCCGGGGATGCCGCAGGGCTTCGGCGTGATCGGCGAGGGCGGGGCGGGCGCGCGGGTGGGGCGGGCGGTGTGGGCGCGAAAAGAGGCGTGCCGATCTTCACGCTGCCGGGCAACCCGGTCAGCGCCTACGTGTCATTCCAGATGTTCGTCAGGCCCGCGATCGCGGCCCTGCAGGGCGCGGACGACCTGTCGCTGCCCTCGCTGCGGGCCACGCTCACCGGCCCGGTGCGCTCGCCGTCCGGGCGGCGCTCGTACCTGCGCGGCGTCCTCGACGGCAGCAAGGTCACCCCGCTGTCCGGGCAGGGCTCGCACCAGATCGCCTACCTGGGCCGGGCCAACGCGCTGATCATCGTCCCCGAACGGGAAACCCAGCTGCCGGCCGGCGACACGGTAGACGTCCTGGTCCTCCCGTAGCGCGCGCGGTGCTGGCACGTGCAGGCGGCCCGGGCTGATGCCAGCGAATATCCCGAACGAGTTCATGTTCCACGTCGCCGCCCCCGCGCACGAGGGTGTCGCGGGGCGCGGCCAGGCGAAGCAGAACTCGTTCTGAATTCCCTTTCTTGCGGTTGCCTTTGACTTGGGGCGCGGCCCGGGCGCGTAGGCTTCTCCCATGAATGATGCGGCACCGGCGCGGCTGACCCACCTGGACGAGGCGGGGCGCGCGCGGATGGTGGACGTTTCAGCCAAGGAAGTGACGGTACGGACGGCCACGGCCTCCGGGCGGGTGCTGCTGTCGGCCGAGGCGGTAGCGGCGCTGCGCGACGGGACCGTGCCCAAGGGGGACGCGCTCGCCGTCGCGCGGATCGCCGGGATCACCGGCGCGAAGCGGACGCCCGACCTGATCCCGCTCTGCCACCCGCTCGCCATCCACGGCGTGTCCGTCGACCTCACCGTCGAGGACTCCGGCGTGGCGATCACCGCCTCGGTGCGCACCGCCGACCGGACCGGGGTCGAGATGGAAGCGCTGACCTCCGTGTCCGTCGCCGCGCTCACGCTGATCGACATGATCAAGGCGGTCGACAAGGGCGCGGTGATCACCGACGTCCGGCTTGAGGCCAAGGACGGCGGCAGGTCCGGCACCTGGCGGCGGGCATGATCCGCGCGCTCGCGATCACCGTGTCCAACCGGGCGTCGGCCGGGGTGTACGAGGACCGTTCCGGGCCGGTGCTCGTGGAGCTGCTCCGCACGGCGGGATGCGACGTCGTGGACGGCCCGCTGGTGATCCCGGACGGCGAGGCCGTCGAGCAGGTGCTGCGCGACTCCGTCACCGCCGGGTACGACGTGGCCGTCACCACCGGCGGTACCGGGCTGACCCCCACCGACCAGACGCCGGAGATGACCCGCCGGGTGATCGACCGCGAGATCCCCGGCATCGCCGAGGCGCTGCGGTCGGCCGGGGCCGCCGCCGGGGTGCCGTCCGCGATCCTGTCCCGCGGGCTGGCGGGCATCGCGTCGCGGACGCTGATCGTCAACCTGCCCGGGTCCTCGGGCGGCGTCAGGGACGGGATGAACGTGCTGCGCCCGATCCTCGTGCACGCCGTGGACCAGATCCGCGGCGGCGACCACGTGCGGGCGGACGCGAGCACGGGGCATTCTCATCAAACAGACACAGAGCACGCCCCCGAGAACGCATAGCGTTGCGGTACCGTCTCTGGCTTAGGCTAGATGGATTAAGCACTCAGGGGAATGATTGACTGCCGTGGGACGCATCCACGGGTGGCCGGCCACCCTTACCGAGCCGGACCTGCTGGACGCGCCGGTCGTGCTCCGGCCGGTGCGCGTCTCCGACGCGCGCGCCTGGCGCGAGATCCGGGTGCGGAACGCCTCGTGGCTGCGCCCGTGGGAGCCGTCGAACCCGGAGACGCCGCTCGTCAGGTCACCGATCGGGCCGTACGTGTCCATGGTGCGCACCATGCGGCGGGAGGCCAGGCAGGGCGTCGCGCTGCCCTGGGTGGTCAGCTACGGCGGGGAGTTCGCCGGGCAGCTCACCGTCGGGTCCATCGTGTGGGGGTCGTCGCGGTCCGGGCAGATCGGCTACTGGATCGACGAGGCGTACGCCGGGCGCGGGATCATCCCGACCGCGCTGGCGATGGCCGTCGACCACTGCTTCCGGGTCATGGGCATGCACCGGCTCGAAGCGTCCATCCGGCCGGAGAACACCGCGTCCCGCCGGGTGGTGGAGAAGCTCGGCTTCAGGGACGAGGGCATCCGGGTGCGGCAGCTGCACATCAACGGCACCTGGCGTGACCACATCTGCTACGCGATCACCGCCGAGGAAGTGCCGACGGGGATGCTGCCCCGGTGGCGGAGTTCGCTCGCCGCGTCGCGCGCCTCCCGGTCTGGCGCATGACCGATGCCATAATGGAACTTTGCCGCTGATCTTCGCGACACGCCGCGCAGGTACTCGTTATCGGCAGTCGCTCCCTTTACGCTGCGTTACATACCCGGTGTGCCCGGTGCCGGAATGACCGAGGGGAGGCACGAGCCCGATGAGCAGCGCCATCCTTTACCTGGCCATTGTCGCGATCTGGGCCTGCGTGCTCATCCCCCGGTGGCTTCGGCGCGACTCGGCGCGCGGGGCCTCGGCGCCGCTCGCGCGAGCCCCCCGGTTCGCCGCCGAGGCCGACGCGGACGCCGGGGACGGCACGCCGGCCGACGCGGAGGCGCCGACGACGAGGCGCCGCAGCCGACGCCGGCCCCTGCACGGGCCGCAGAGCCGCTGAGCGCGGAGGAATCGCGGCGGCGCATGCTCGCGGCCCGCCGCCGCCTGCTGCTGATGCTGATCGGCCTTGAGGTCGCGGCGATCGCGCTCGCTGTCCTTGGCCTGGCCGCCGTCTGGGTGGTCGTCCCGCCGTCGATCATGCTCATCGGCTACCTGCTGCTGCTCCGCGAGGCCGCGCAGGCCGACGCGGAGCGGGCCCAGTACGAGGCCGAGGCGGGCGCGCGGGCCGCGGAGCGCGCCCGGGCGCGGGCCGTGCCGGTCCCGGCCGGGACAGGCCCGCCGAGGGCAGTCCACCGAGGGCGTCGCGGACGGCGGCGGCACTGGCGGCGAAGTTCGCCGCCGCGCCGGTCCCCGCCGACTACGAGGACTACGGCCCGGGCCGCGACTTCGCGCCCGGCCTGGCAGGCAAGTACACGACCTCGAACGCGGACGCCGACGCCGCCGACGAGGACTACTACGACGCCTACGAGACGCGCCCGGCTGCGCGCGGTCGGCGACTAGGCGGTCCCGTGTGCTGCCCAGTCAATGGCGCGAGCAGGGCGCAAAGTTTGCTAGGCTAGCGGCAGTTCCTTGGGGCTATAGCGCAGTCCGGTAGCGCACCTCGTTCGCATCGAGGGGGTCAGGGGTTCAAATCCCCTTAGCTCCACCAGGAAACAGCAGGTCAGCGGCGGTCTTCGGACTGCCGCTGTTTTGCGTTGGGGGCCATCACCGTTGAGAAGGCTGTCGCTGACTGGCTGGCCGTGGGCCTCAGGCTCAGAGAACACCCAGGTGCCGCGGATAATCAGGCGCGGCCTGCCCGCGACTGGCCTGTGCGGGCTTGCCCCGAATTAGCTACTGCCAGCGGTGCGAGCGGGAGCAAGTGGAACGCGCGGGCGCTTCCGGGCTTGGCCGCTTCATACGGTCGCGGCAACATGCTGCATAACTCTGCCGACGTGAAACCCAAGGGACACCGGGCACCCGGTGCGTGAGTTCAACTAGCAACGGGTTACGCTGAATTTAAATCCCCGGCACAACATATGGAGCATGTGCGATGGCCCAGAAAATCACCACACTGTTCATCGATGACATCGACGGCGGCGCCGCCGAAGGTACCGTCCGGTTCGCCCTGGACGGCACTGAATACGAGATCGACCTGAACGCTAAGCATTCCGAGGAGCTCCGCTCGGCCCTGGGAAAGTACGTCACTCACGCCCGCAAGATGGGCAGCGCCGCGCGCCGCGGCGGTCGCGCCGCAGGCCGGGCCAGCAGAGGGACAGGCCCGGCGCTGAACACGACCGAAATCAGGAACTGGGCACGGGAGAACGGCTACGACATTAAGGACCGCGGCCGGGTTCCTGCCGACCTGGTCGCCAAGTACCAGGTCGCGGTCGGAGCATAACCGCCGCCAAGGGCTATCCGCTGCCTGGAGCCCGCCGCAGGCTTCAGGCCCCGTGGTATTCCTGCGGCCGTACCTCAGCCACTTAACCTGCAGGCCAATAGCCAGGACATCGCTCCTTGAGCGCGTCCGAATTCCTGTCGGCTATGTAGCGCCGAAAGGTGGGCGTTCTGCGCTCCTCGATTGGGGAATCGCTCGCCTTCGGCCTGGGCGGGTCCAGGCAGGGCGCCGGGCTAACTTGCTCCAGAGAGCAGAAGGACGCGGCCAGTCCATCGACTCGACGGGAACGCCGAAGTCCCACAGCTGAGCTGTCACCGTGGTCGCCGCCACCACGGTAACAGCGATCCGTTTCACCTTCGTCCCTGTCACTACCTGGATTTGCCGGACACGTTCGCCGTCTACCCAGACCGTGAGCACACCCGTGGTCCCGCCGACGGTGACGGCGAACTTACGGCAGCGTGCCTCGCGTACCGTCTCTTCTCCCGCGTACCGGGCCGCGGTCACCGGCCGCAGGCGCATAAGCAGTTCCAGCGGGTCCTCTCCGGCGGCGCCGTACGCGCTCGGCGTGGGGCCCGCGTACAGTCCGATGGCCATCTGAGCGAGCCCGCTGTTGTGCTGCTGGTTGAACACGACGTACTGAAAGCGCCGGGCGGACGGGCTGCTATGGCGGGGGTGGCGTTGCAGGCCGGCCCTAGCGAGCTGGTGCTGGCGGGCAGCATCTGCCGTCAGGCGGGCGGGCTTCCGCTGGCGCTGGCATTGGTCGCCGGCCGCTTGCGGGTTGCCTCGCTGGCCGAACTCGCGGAGGGGCTGGGGGCTTCGGGTTGGCCCGCCAGGATCACGGGCTCCGGGCGCCATGACTCGCTGGACGCGTGCCTGGCCTGGAGTCATGCGCTGCTGCCGGCTGATGCCGCGGTGGTGTTCCGGCGGCTGAGCGTATTCCCGGGGGGGTTCGATCTCGCGGCGGCTCAGGAGGTGGCGGGGACACGGCCGGACGGGGCTGGTCAGGTTGGCGCACTGGTTGAGCAGCTGGTCACCGCGTCGTTGCTGGAGGCGGACACGAGCGGGACCAGGACCCGGTTCCGCTTCCATGAGCTGGTGCGCCAGTACGCCGCGGCACGTCTGGCCGAGGCCGGGGAAGAGGACCTGGCCCGGTGGCGGCACGCGCGTGCGTTCCTGGCCCGGGCCGAGGCAATCGAGCCGATGCTGTTCGCGCCGCAGGCCGAGCAGCATTGCGACCTGCTCGAGTTCGACCGGCCCGATCATGATGCGGCCCTTGGCTGGTTCTTGTCCTGCGGGGCTGCCGCGGAAGCGCAGCGGCTGGCGGCTGCGCTGTATTTCTTCTGGTACACCCGCGGATGGTTCGTGACCGGTCTGCGGTGGCTGCGTGCGACGCTGGCGGCCGACGCACGGGTCGAGCCGCTGGTGAGGCTGCGTACCGAGGTCGGGCTGGCGCAGCTGGCCTTCATCGCCGGTGACTACCTGGCCTCGTTCGCGGCCATCGAGTCGGCGCTGCCGGCGGCCCGGCTGCTCGGTGACGATGTGGTGCTGGCCCGCTGCCTTGCGACCGCCGGGTATGTCTGGTGGCTCCTGGACCCGGAGCGGTCCGCCGCGCTGTTCGAAGAGGGCCTGGAGGCTGCCCGCCGTAGCGACGACGGCTGGACGCGCAGCACCGGGCTGGCCGGGCTGGGCTGGGCCCGCTATTTCGCCGGACGTTTCGACGCCGCCATCGAACCTCTGCATGACGCGATCGACCTGACTGACGGCTCGGGGCGGCGGCAGCAATTCGCGATGGCCGTGCTTGGCCGCGCCGCGATCGAGCTATGGCTCGGGCAGCTCACCGCGGCACAGGCATCCGCGCGGCAAGCGCTGGGGGTGCTGCGGGCGATCGGTGATGCCACCTGGACCAGCGCGGCGCTGGCGATCGTGGCCGAGATTGAACGCACACGCGGCCGGCTGGAGACGGCCGGGCAGCATGCCACCGAGGCCATCGAAGTCGCCGGGCGGGCCAACTCGGCCATCAATGTGATGATCGCCACCGGTCACCTGGGCCGCATTCTGCTGGCCCGCGGCGATCCGGGCGCCGCCCGCCACCTCGATCAGGCCGTGCAACTGGCCCGCGCTTTCGCGGTGCGGCCCCTGCTTGCCTGGTGGCTCGACTCGCTGGGCGAGCTTGCCGAGCTGGAAGGCCGCCACGGCGACGCGCGAAGCTGGTACGAACAGGCGGCCGGCCATGCGGCTGAGTGCGGTCTGACGGCGGATGCCGCCCGCGCCCGCCACCACATGGGGCGGCTGGCATGGATGACGGGCGACCGGGCATCGGCGGTCAACAGCTGCCACGAGGCGCTGGCCGGGCAGCTCGAAGCTGGCGACCACCTGGGGCTGGTCGAAACGCTGGAGACCCTCGGCGGCCTGCTGATTGATGAGGGACGCGCCCGGCGTGGCCTGCCGCTGCTGGCGGCCGCTGCTACCGCCCGGGAGGGGCTGGGTTTCCCCTGGCGGCCGATGGAGGCCGGCCGGATCGCGGGCTGGGTCGCAGCCGGCCGCGAGCAGCTCGGCGAGCAGGCGCAGCCCGTGTGGGAACGTGGTGCCGGGCTCAGCATCGAGGAGGCCGCTGCCATGGCCCGCCGGGGGCGGGGGCCTCGCCGGCGGCCCGCGTTCGGATGGTCGAGCCTCACTCCCGCTGAGCGTGACGTCGCCGATCTGGTCGCCCGCGGTCTTACCAATCCCGAGATCGCGGCCCGGCTCGGGGTAAGCGCGGGCACCGTCAAGGATCACGTGTCGAGCACCCTGCGCAAGCTCGGCGTGCGGACCCGGGCCGAGCTGGCCGCCGCGGTCTCCAGCCATCCCGGGATCTGATCCCCCATCCGGGCGATGTTCTTCCCGCCGCGCCGCCGGATGCTGTCTGCATGCCGAACGCAATCGTCAACGGAATCAGCATCGACTACTCAACGGCCGGCGAGGGCCCGCCGGTCCTGCTCATCTGCGGCACCGGCCAGCCTGCCGACCTGTGGTTCGCCCAGGTGGCCGACCTGGCCGCAGCCGGGCACACCGTCATCACCTTCGACAACAGAGGCTGCGGGCGCTCCGAGGCGCCACCCGCGCCCTACCTGGTAGCCGACATGGCCGCCGACACCGCGGCCCTGATCGAACATCTCGGGCTCGGGCCCTGCGACGTCATCGGCTACTCGCTAGGCGGCTACATCGCCCAGGAGCTCGCCGTGACCCGCGCTGACCTGGTCCGGCGGCTCGTGCTCCTGGCCGGGGCCGGCCCAGCGCCGGCCTACGCGGTGGCACGCGCCCGCGCCGCCGTCGACCTCGCCCGCGCCCTTGACCCGCCCCCGCCCAGCTTCGACGTCGCCGACCTGCTGCTGTCGCTGCATCCCATGGCCCAGCTCCAAGACGACGACGACGCGGTCAAGATCACCATCAGCCTGATCGAGGCAGCCGAACCGTGGACCAACCCCGGACGGCTCGGCCAGTACCAGGCCGACCTTGCCTGGCTAGAGGACAGCAGCCACCTGGACCGGCTCGACCGCATCAAGTCCCCGTGCCTGGCCATGGCATTCGAGCATGACTGCTGGTTCCCCCCGCGGGCCGTGCGCGAAGCAGCCGAACGCATCCCCGGCTGCCAGTACGCCGAGCTACCCGGCCTGGGCCACGGCGCCCCCCTGCTGGCCGCCGACCAGGTCAACCCCATCCTCGCCGAGTTCCTCGCCTAGACAACCCCAGCCGACTTCAGCTCTCACCGCGGGGTCCCCCGGTCGCTGCCCTCAGCCGATCACGCAGCAGGTAGAGGCAGGACTCGAGTACATCGTCGGCGAGGGCTTCGGGGTCGGCGAGCAAGTATCTCGACGGCCAGCATCCGGGCGGCGGGGGCCGGGAGGCTGGCGATTGCCTGTGTCGGGTCGTTCATCGCGGTCCTCTTTCTCGTGTGGCTTGCCTCGGCGGGACGGGGTCAGCGGGCCTTGAGCAGCGCCCAGACGGACTTGGCCGGCAGGCCGGGGATCTGGTCGCAGCCCCAGCTGTGGCTGAGCTCGTCGACGATGGCCAGGCCCCGCCCGTGCTCCTCTTCCGCTGCGGGGCGGCGGAGCGCCGGGAACGCCGGCGGATGCGGGGAGGTTGTCCCAGACCTCGACCTGCAGCAGCGACGCGGTCGGACATCAGGCGCAGCCACAGCTCGGTGAGCCGGCCGTCGGCCTGGTAGCGCGGGCTGCCGTCGCCGGCGGTGGCGAGCTGGACGACGTTGGTCGCCAGCTCGCTGACCACCAGGGCGCTGACCTCGCCCAGGTCGTTCACCCGGGCCAGGTCCCAGCCGCCCAGGACCATGGCGGTGAACGCGCGGGCCAGGCCGGGGGCGGTCGGCAGCGCGCCGACCGGGCCAAGGGCGGAGAACAACGGCCACGGATGCATCCCTGGCCGCTGTCTTCCCCTGGCCGGGGTAACGCGGGCGGCGGGCGGCGCCAGCCCGCCGCCTGCCGGGCCCGCTGGGCCTGTCGCGACTGCGCCCGTCCTGCCGTGCATGCTGCCCTCCAGTGACGTTAAGCGCTCGGGTAGCCGTCCTTTCGTGATCACAACCTTGTGTTCTGCCAAGAGCAAAAGCCAGAACTCATCCCGTGGGCATTCAAGGGCATCTCGTGGCACGGCCCTGTTTGTCCTTGCAACCGGCGGTCAGAGCATGAGACGCTGGCGGAAGCGACCCGACACCGGAGGCGACAGCGTGCCCGACGCCCTGCACGGCAGCCCGACCGTGCTGCGCATGATCCTCGGCCGCCAGCTCCAGGCGCTGCGCGAGAAGGCGGGCCTGTCCTACCAGCAGGCCGCCGAGGCGATCTACGCCTCCGAGTGGACCATCCGCCGGATCGAGGCGCGCCGAGGGCGGCCTCAAGCCGCTCAACATCAAGTCGCTGCTGATCGCCTACGGCGTCACCGACGTCCGCGAGATCGACGCGTTCCTCGGCCTGGCCCGCGACGCCTCCCAGCCCGGCTGGTGGCACACGCTACGGCGACGTCCTGCCCGACTGGTTCAAGGTCGCCGTCGGCCTCGAGGAATCCGCGTCGCTGATCCGCGCCTACGAGCCGCAGGTCGTGCCCGGGCTGCTGCAGACCGAGGCGTACGTCCGGGCGATCACCGCCGCCAGCTTCCCGTCAGAACACGAAGAAGAATCCGAACGGAGGGTCGCGCTGCGCCTCGCCCGCCAGGACCTGCTGAAGCGGCCCGCGCCGCCGGAGTACTGGGTCGTGCTGGAGGAGACCGTGCTCCGCCGGCCGATCGGCGGCACCGACGTGATGCGCGGCCAGGTCGAGTACCTCATCGAGTGCGCCGCCCGGCCGAACATCACCATCCAGGTGCTGCCCGTTCGCCGCCGGGCTGGCACCCGGCGATGTACGGCATGTTCAACATCTTCCGCTTCCCCGACGACGCACTGCCCGACGTCGTCTACAGCGAGGGCCTGACCAGCGCCTACCTACCTGAACAAGCCCGAAGAGACCACGAAGTACACCGAGGCCCTGGACCGGATGGCCGCCCAGGCGGCCACCCCGGACCAGATCGATCACCATCCTGCGACAAGATCCTGAAGGAGCACTGAACCCCTCATGACCACTGAGTCCGTCCGCAACGGGATGCCCGCCGCCGACCTCGGCGACGACGGCTGGGCCAAGCCGTGGAGCGACAACGGCGGCTCCTGCCTGGAAGCCAAGAAGCTCCCCGGCGGGCGCGTCGCCCTGCGCCAGTCCACCGACCCCGCACTCCCCCGCCCTCATCCTGGAGCCGAACGAGATCCGCGCCTTCGTCCTCGGCGCCAAGGCCGGCCTCGCCGACGACCTGATCGCCTGACCCCGATGCCTGAGTTGTGGCAGCGAGCCGCGTCGCGGTCCGCTGCACGACCACCGCGTACCGTAGCCAACCGTCGGCATTCCGGCACGCCGTGCCCGAAGCCTCCCCATGACGGAGGCACGGCATGACCACTGAACTCGGCACCTGGCTGCGCGCCCAGCGCGAGGAGCGCGGCTGGTCCAGAAGCGAGATGGCCCGCCGGCTGATCACCGCCGCCCGGGAGACCGGCGACGCGGCCATGCCCGACGGCGAAACCGTCCGCGGCTACATCTACCGCTGGGAACACGGCAAGATCCGCACCCTGTCCGAGCGGTACGTCCTCTACTACTGCCGCGTCCTTCGGCATCAAGCCTGCCCAGTTCGGACCGCAGGCGAAGCCGGCGCCGACACGGCGGTCATCCAGCCCGCCGCCGTGCTCTCGGCCGGGGCGGGGGTGCCCCTTGCCAATCTGTCGCTTACCGTGGGATAGAAGCACCCGAAATCAAGCAGTCCACGGTTAGGCACGAAGTACTGATGGCGGCACACGAGGGCAGCGAGCACGCGGAGCAGGCCGAGCGGCGCGACTTCGGCGACGCCACGCTAGAGCAACTGCACGCTGACGTCGTGCGCCTGTCGGCTCGAACTGATGACCGGCGACCCGTTCGCCATGTTCCTGGAGATGCGCAGGGTACGCGAACGCGTCTACCGGCTGCTCGAAGGCCATCTCCGCCCGGGTGACCAGGCCGACCTCTACTTCCTGCCTCGGCTGCCTCAACGACCTGATGGCGGTCACTGCCTCGGAACTCGGCTACCCGCAGGCCGCCGAGGAACTTATCCGCGCCGGGCTGGGCCTACGCGTCGGCGATCGACAACCGCCCGCTGATGGCGCACCTGCGGCTGCAGCTGGCCAGCATCATGCTCGTGTACGGCCAGCCCCGCCGCGCCCGCGAACTTGCCGAAGACGGTCTCCGCTACCTGTACGCCGGCCCGACCGGAGCCACCCTCTACCTGAAGTTCGCACAGGCCGCCGCCCGCACAGGCGACGCTGACAGCGCCCGCCGTGCCCTGGCCGCCGCCAGTGACGCCCGCGACACGCGACGCACGACGACGACGTAGCCGCAATTGGCGGCGAGTTCGGCCTCTCGGCCGCGACCGAGCACTACTTCGCGGGCTCGGCCCTGGTCTTGATCGACGAGCCGGCAACGAGGCCGCCGACCGGCTCGAGCAGGCGCTCAGCCTGTACGAGGCCGGGCCGGGGCCGGGCGAGCAGCACTGGTTCGGCGCGAAGGCGATGACGAGCATCGACCTGGCCACCGTCCGGCTGCGCTCGGGAGCGCTCGACGCCGCCAGTCGCCGCCATCGAGCCAGTCCTCTCGCTGCCGTCGGCACGCCGCGATCAACGCCCTGATGACCCGGCTGCAGCTCGTGCGGACCGAACTGGCCGCGCCGGTGTTCCGCGGATCGGCCCAGGCACGCGACCTGGACGAGCGGATCGAGGAGTTCGGCCGCGACAGCGTGACCGCGGGCCTGCACGCCCTGCCCGCCGGACCGGCCTGACGTCCGCTTCGGTCGTCACAGTTCCCACTGGCTCTGAAGGGCTGGCGTCGCGTGCCTGTCGGCATCCCTTCGGTAGCGGGCACGCTTCTTCTCGGGGCTGACCGACTGGGCCGCCCATGATCGCGAAGATTCCGCATCGTATTCGATGCCTTATTTACGTGGGAGGAAGAGTTTTCGTGATCATGCTGCTGCCAGCGCACCGGCGGCGCGCACTAGGCGGCACGGGGGCAGCATAAACAACAACGCCCCCTATGACCAGGCGTTGAGTGAGCGCGAGCAGGCCGGTGCGAACGCAGTTCGTCGCCGGGCTGTCGAAGTGAGGTTGCGGACCCGGCCCGCAGGGGTGGTACGGGCCGGGAGCTGGGGCCCGCTACGAGAAGCGGGTGGGTGAGCGGCGGAGCCGCGCACTCGTTCGGGATGATCGTGGGCAGCAGCCGGGGCGGGCGGTCAGTTCTTCGCGGCGACGGCGGCGTAGATGCCGATCTTGTCCAGGTCCTTGGGCTTGGGCTTGGTGTCGGGGTGCCAGAGGGGGGCCTGGACCAGGCCCGGGGGCTCGGCGGTGAAGCCGTCCAGGAGCGCCTCGATGGCGGCGCGGGGGCGCAGCACCAGCGGGGCGGTGGCGCTGTCGTAGGCGGCGGTCGCGGTGCCGGTGACCTCGGCGGGGTGGAAGTCGGTGGTGCCGTGGGACAGGACCAGGAAGCTGCCGGGCGGGAGGGCGTCGCGGTAGGCGGCGAGGAGGGCGGCCGGGTCTTCGGCGTCGGGGATGAAGTGCAAGATCGCGACCAGCAGCAGGGCGACCGGCCTGGTGAAGTCGAGGAAGTCGCTGGCCGCGGCGAGGATGACGGCGGGGTCGCGGAGGTCGGCGAGGATGATGCTGGTGGTGCCGGTGCCGGTGAGCAGGGCGTTGGCGTGGGCGTGGATCACCGGGTCGTTGTCGGCGTAGGCCACCCGGGTGCCCTGGGCGCAGGCGGCGGCGGTCTCGTGCACGTTCGGGGCGGTGGGGATGCCGGTGCCGATGTCGAGGAACTGGGTGACGCCTTTTTCCCTGGCGAGGTAGGTGACCGCGCGGCGCAGGAAGGCGCGGTTGGCGCGGGCGATGGCGCGGACTTCGGGGGCGACGGCCAGGATCTGCTCGCGCGGCCTCCCGGTCGGCCTGCCAGTGGTCCTTGCCGCCCAGGTAGTAGTCGTACATGCGGGCCGGGTGCGGCCGGGTGACGTCGATGGCACCGGGGACCGGGTGCGCGGGGAGGGGGTTCACGGGAGCCTTCCGCTCTGCTGGTAACCGACAGGGGCGGGTACAGCATGCGCGCGGACGAGCACGGTCGACAAGGGGCATGCGCGGGCTTCCCGGGGCACGGGCTAGACATTCGGCAACTGCGACCGGGGTCCGGCCTGGGGTTGCCCCGGCGGCGGGCTTCGCCGTCGGCATTCCCCAGGATCTTCCGTATTGAGCTTCCCGTGGCGTGCCGCCTCGCTGGGCAGATGCGCTGGCAGGGCCGGGTCAGCGGGCGTTATGGAAGATGATGCCGAGCACCGTGCGGTTTCCGCGGGTGATGTCGCCGGTCCCGTGGCGCATCGCGTGCCGCCGGTATCCGTCGCTGCCGGGTACGGGGCGGTGCCGTACGGTGAAGACGATCCCCTGCCCTTGGGCCGGATGGGCGATGAGGGCGCGGGACTGCGAGCGCGCCTGCTGATCGACGAAGACGCTCTCCCCGCCCTCGAACTCCTCGCCCGGCTTGCTCAGCATGATCGCGACCTGCAGCGGGAAGACAATGTCGCCGTACAGGTCCTGGTGCAGGTTGGCGCGATCGCCGGGGCCGTAGTGCAGGAGCAGCGGGGTGAGCCTGGCCTGCCCGGCTCGCGGACCCGCTCGGCGGCCAGCTGGCCGTGGGTAACGAGGAACCGTCGATCGCCGAGCCTGTCTGCCCATTCGTTGGCGACGTGGCCAGCGCCGGGTAGAGCCACTCGCGCAGCTCGCGTACCATGCCGGGCAAGGGGGTCGGCAAAGTAGCGGTACGTGCCGCGGCCGCACGGCGCCGCTTCGATATGTGATCCGCCGATCATCTCCGGCCACGGTCGGCGAAAGCAGGACCCGGCATACGCGCAGCGCCGTGACGCCGTGGTCCGCCACCCGGCAGGACGGCGGTAGCAGCGGCGATGGTCATTGCGGGCTCCGCGCGGTGCGAGCCGGCCAGGCTGCGGCGGCGGGCGGGCCGCCGGCCTCGGGCTGCATCCGGCTGGGCGGCTGGCCGGTGAGGGCCAGGAATGCCTCTTCCAGGGTGGGCCGGCGCAGGGCCAGCCCGCTGACCTGCAGGCCGGCGGCGGCGAGCCGGGCGGCCACGGCGGGAAGGACCCCGGGGCCGTCGGCGACCGGCAGGACGACCCGCCCCGTATCCTCGTCGACGGCCGGCTCCCCGGTGCCGAGTGCCGCCAGCGCGGCTGCCAGCTGCCGCGGGTCCTCGCCGGGCGGGGACTGCAGGTCCAGCCGGTCCCCTCCGGCCCGCGCCTGGAGCTGGTCGGGTGTGCCGCTGGCGATGACCTGGCCGTGGTCGATGATGACGACCGTCCCGGCGAGCCGTTCGGCTTCCTCGATGTACTGGGTGGTCAGCAGCAGGCTGGTGCCCTGCGCGGTCAGGTCGCCCAGCACCTGCCACAAGGCCAGCCGGCCGCGCGGGTCCAGGCCGGTGGTCGGCTCGTCGAGGAACAGCACGGGGGGTGCGGCGAGCAGGCTGGCGGCGACGTCCAGGCGGCGGCGCATGCCCCCGGAGTAGGTGCGCACCAGGCGGCCGGCGGCGCCGTCGAGGCCGAGCTGCCCCGTCAGCTCCCCGGCGCGCTGGCGCGCCCGCCGACGGGCGAGGCCGTAGAGCCGGCCGATCATGACCAGGTTCTCCTCGCCGGTCAGGAACGGGTCCACCGCCGCGTACTGCCCGGACAGGCCGATGCGCCGCCGCACCGCCTGCGGGTCGGCGGCCACGTCGAACCCGGCGACCCGCGCCCGGCCCCGGTCCGGCTTGACCAAGGTGGCCAGGATCCGCACCGTGGTGGTCTTCCCCGCCCCGTTCGGGCCCAGCAGCCCGAGCACGCCGCCCGCCGGCAGCTGGAGGTCCACGCCGTCCAGCGCGAGCACCGGCCCGAAGCGCTTGCCCAGCCCCTCCGCCACGATCGCCGCGTCCGCCATCCGCCTGCCTCCTCCCCGCCCGCGCCGGAAACCCGGATAGGTAGGATAACAACCTAGCCACCTACGGGTAGCATACCTACTTATGAGGGCGGATGCGCAAGTGCTCAAGGGGCACCTGGACACGCTGCTGCTGGCCAGCCTGGAAGCCGGCCCCCGGCACGGGTACGCGGTCAGGGAGGCGCTGCGGGCCGGCAGCGGCGACCGGTTCGACCTGCCCACCGGCACCATCTACCCGGCCCTGCGGCGGCTGGAGGCGGCCGGGCTGGTCACGGGCACCTGGGCCGAGGCCGGCGGGCGCCGCCGCCGCAGCTACGCGCTCACCCCGGCCGGGCGGCGGCGGCTGGCCGGGGACCGGGCCGCCTGGCGGGAGTTCGCCTGCGCGGTGACCGCGATCCTGGAGCCGGCGCTATGACCAGCCCGCTGATCGCCGGGTACGTGGCCGGCCTGCACCGCGAACTCCCCCCGGGCCTCGCCGACGAGGCAGCCGACGGGCTGGCAGAGACCTACCAGCATCACCTCGCCGGCGGAGCCGGGGAGCAGGAAGCCGCGCGTGCCGCGCTGGCCGAGTTCGGCGACCTGGCCACGGTGACCGGCGAGTTCACCCGCCAGGCGCCGGGCCGGCGTGCCGCCCGGCTGCTGCTGGCGACCGGGCCCGTCGCAGGCGGCTGCTGGGCCGCCGCCCTGATCCTCGGCCGCGCCTGGACCTGGCCGGTGGCGGCCACCGCGCGGCTTGGCTTCGCCGCCGTCCTGCTGCTGGCGGTCCTGACACTGCTGGCCGCCGCGACCAGCCGACACAGCTACCAGCGGACCAGGCTCACCGTGCTCGCCAGCCCCGTCATGCTGCTCCTGGACGCGACAGCGGTCACCGCCGCCGCGGTCACCGCGCCGGCCTTCACGCCGGCGCTGAGCGCCGCCGTGGCCGTCAGCCTCGGGCGGATCGCGTTCACCGCCTGGGCGCTGCCCCGCCTTTCCGCCCGCTAGCTGCCCGTTGTGGACGCGCGATGCTGTCACCGCAGCAGTGGCAGGCGCCGACGCTATGCCCGGCTTGGCCCGCAGTGCTTTTCCCGGCAGGACAACCCCGGGCCCCCGGCTGCGAGCTTCGCTCGCGTTTGGCGGGGGCGTGTCGCGTTCGGCATAGAGCCGCAAGCCGGCTGGATAACCCCTTAGCGCCAAATCACGTGATAATTCATGACCATCAAGAACACCCCGAGCCCTCAATGAGGATTCGGGGTGTTCTTCAGTGGTTTGCTGTTATTGCGGCTTATTTGCCGAAACTCGTCTGGAAGATGGTCACGCCGCCCACCGTCGTGGTTTTCAGGCCGAGCGTGGCGAAGACGTACATCCAGTGCTCGGACCAGGCCCGCTCGACGATGATGGCCCCGATGTGCGCGGACTTAACGTAGGCGTGGAAGTCCTCGACCCGCTGCCTGCCGACCTTGCCAGGGAGGTGGGAGAGGTCCGCGACCGGGCTGGGCAGGGCGTCCTCGCGGGAGAGCGACGCGTTGATGAAGCCGCCCGCGATGTTGAAGTAGAAGCCGGTGTAAGCCTGGAACATCATCCCGGCGTTCCCGCGGTGCGAGACGATCACCACGTTCTCCCCCGGCTTGATGTACCGCTTGTACGTGCCGTCGGTGAAGAACGACGGGATCTGGTCGGTGGGCGGCTGGGACGGCAGCACCTGCACCCACTGGGTGGGCTTGGGCTTGTGCGGAACCACCACCGAGGCAAACGTGGGCACGTTCGCGAAGATCGCCGCGAGCGACAACATGGCCAGGCCCCAGCGGGCCGCCAGCGCCACCTTGCTCTTGGTCACGTAGGCGAGCCAGAGCGCCATGAGGAGCGCGAGGACCAGCTGGCCGAAGTCCATGAGCCGCTGGGACTCGGCGCTGTCCAGCAGCGGCAGGGACCAGATGTAGCCCCACGGCAGGGTCAGTGACCTGCTTGCCGTCGATCAGCAGCTTGGGGCCGAGGGCGAGCAGGAAGATGACCACGTACAGCGGGACCAGCAGCCTGACCAGCCGGTTGGACCACTGGAAGACAGCAACGAGCACGAAGAGCAGCAGCAGCGGAACGCCCACGTAGATGGTGGGCGTGACGACGTGGCCGGCGACGGGCGCCAGCCACTTCATCCCGAGCAGCCGGTTGGTCCGCGGCACGACCACGCCCGCCACGTCCACCCAGAACTGCGGCACCGCCGTGTGGAACGACTTGGGCTTGTTGACCAGCGCGGCGTACAGGTACGGCGCCGCGAGCACAATGCTCCCGACGTAGGCGATCACGAGGTCTACGGCCAGCCGGACCACCTTGGGCCGCGTGTCCCGGGCCGCGACCACGTAACCGATGACCAGGGCGATCGGCGCGATCAGGGTCAGGTCGGCGAAGGCCTCGAGGAAGGTGTAGAACTCCGCGGCGAGGGCGAGTGCCATCCAGATCAGGAAAGCGCGCCGGCTCAGTGACCCGTCCCACCACCGCAGGACGAGATAAGCGATGAGCGGAATCAGCAGGGTCACCGTGAGGTTCGGCTGGCCCGAGGCCTCGTGGGAGATCTCGTAGGCGCAGAAGCCGAAAACGAATCCCGCGAACAGCGCTGGCCAGAACTTGCCGGTCAGCCGGCGGGCAAGGATGAAGGTCGCCCAGGCCGAGGCCGGCGGGGCGAGGATCAGCGACAGGTTGAACGCCGCGATCGGACCCGCCGTGGCCGTGATCGGCCACATGAGCAGGGACACCGTGGGCGTGGTGGTCGCCCAGGCGAGGTTGACCCCTCCCGGTGCCATGATCTGGTGCGAGAACAGCGGGTTGAGCCCGTGGGTGATGGCATAGGGCCACCAGCTGATGGCCCAGATGTAGAAGTTCGCGTCTACCTGGGTTTGCTGGACATGCGGCACGTCCAGGTGCGGAAGCAGCGGCTGCGCAAGCCCGACGATCATGGACACGAGGTAGATCGCGAACGCGATCAGCCCCTGGTACACCGGGCCAGGGGCACGCCAGCGAGACTCCCGAGCTCCGGAGTCGCCGGATTCTTCAGTGGTGTCCGCTTGCCCCCCAGCGCGAATCACCGGCGTCGCCCACCGCACTAGCTAAAACACTGTCCTTTCATTCACCAGCGATCAGGGTCGCCGGGCACGCAGGAACAAGGTAACGCCGGGCAGCGACTTCACCGGCAGGTAACGCTCCGCGGTGATGATCGCCGTCAGGCCCGCGTTGATGATGGGGTTGACGTCGTCCAGGTCGCTGCCCTCCGACGACTTACGCCGCAGCTTGACCACCGGGCGCAGCAGGACGTTCCAACTCCATACGTTTTCGACCACGAGGCCGCCCTTGGCGATGACCTGGGTCAGCCCGTCCCTATCGTACCGGCGGACGTGGTTGACGGCCTCGTCATGCGCCGACCACAGTGCCATGTCGGCGGGCACCGCGATCAGCGCCGTGCCGCCGGGTCGCAGAACCCGGGTTATCTCGGCCGCGGCAAGGTAGTCTTCCTCGATGTGCTCCAGGACATCGAACGCGGTCACCAGGTCAAGCGACCCGGTGCGCATCGGCAGTTCCCGAGCATCGCCGCGGATCACGTCGATGCCGCGCTCGCGCGCGATCTGGGCGGCAGTCGGCGCGTACTCCAAGGCCACAGGCCGCCACCCGTGCGCGCGCAGAACCCTCGTGTTGCCGCCGCCGGCGGCCCCGATGTCAAGAGCGAGTCCAGGCGTGGGCAGGCGGCGCAGCTCGCGGGCCAGCAGGCTCCGGCGCTCCTTGTACCACCAGTGCCTGTCCTCGACCTCGGCGAGAGTCCTCAGTTCGGCTGCTTCCATGGTGCTAACTTCTATCACGTGCCCGGCGATGGAACTTGGCGTTCTGGCGGCATTCAGAGAGTTTCAACCATTAACCAGCACACCATACCTTGTAAGCTGCACACCCTGTCCCATACATCACCCGGCGCCAGCTGTGTTCGCGCGGGAACGCGGAGAAACTCATGGACTCGGTTAAGTACTCCATCGTTATCCCGCTCTATAACGAGGAGAGCGGGCTTCCTGTTCTCGTCGAACGGCTGCAGGAGCTCATCGCCCAGTTCGACGGGCCGGCCGAGGTCGTCATGGTTGACGACGGCAGCAGGGACGGCACGTACGAGCTGGCGCAGGCCGCGAGCGCCAAGGACCCGCGGTTCAAGCTGATCCAGTTCTCCAGGAACTTCGGCCACCAGGTGGCCATCACCGCGGGGATGGACGCCGCGTCCGGCGACGCCGTGATCATCATGGACGCCGACCTGCAAGACCCGCCGTACGTGGTCCTGCAGATGATCGAGAAGTGGAAAGAGGGGTACGAGGTCGTCTACGGCCTCCGGGAGCACCGCGCAGGGCGAGCGGCTGTTCAAGACGGCGACCGCCTCGATGTTCTACGGCCTCCTGCACCGGATCGCCGACATCGACACGCCGGTGGACGTGGGCGACTTCCGGCTGGTCGACCGCAAGGCGCTGAACGCGTTCCTGCAGATGCGGGAGAACAACCGGTACGTCCGCGGGATGTTCTCCTGGGTCGGCTTCCGCCAGACCGGGGTGGCGTACACCCGGGAGGAGCGGTACGCGGGCACCACGCACTACACGCTGAGCAAGATGGTGAAGCTCGCCTCCAACGGCATCCTCGGCTTCTCCACCGCGCCGCTGCGGCTGGCCCTCAGCACGGGGGTGTTCCTCGCGATCGCCTCCGTGATCTACGGGGTGGTGGCGATCGCGCTGAAGCTGGCCGGGGTGTCGCTGGTCCCCGGGTACGCGTCGCTGCTGTTCGCCATCACGTTCCTCAGCGGGATCCAGCTGGCCGTCATGGGGATGGTCGGCCTGTACGTCGGCCGCATCTACGACGAGGCCAGGGCCCGGCCGCTGTACGTCGTGCGCGAGCGGCACGGGTTCGGCGACACGGACGGGCCGGTCATCTGGCAGCCGGACGGCGCGCAGGCGCGCAACGGGCGCGAGTCGACGGTGCTGCGGCCGTAAGGCCAAGTCAAGAGCGGAGCATCCCGAACGGGTGCGAGCTTCGCCTCCCGGCGAAAATATGACACTTCAGTGCCTTGAGGGCACCGGCCGTAGCGTATGTGTGGCGCGCGGCGGCCGCGGTAGGAAGATCTTCCCAGAATCGGCGGCACTGGCGCCGCCGGGCAGGGGAGGCAATGGTGCCGCACGTTCAGGCGAACAACATCGAGGTCTACTACGAGGTCCAGGGCGAAGGCGAGCCGCTGGTCCTCATTCCCTACCTGGCCGCCGATCAGGCCTGCTACGCGTTCCAGGTGGCCGACTACGCCAAGCGCTTCACCTGCTACACGGTGGACCTGCGCGGTGCCGGGCTGATCAGCAAGCCGGACGGCAGCCTACACCACGGAACTGTTCGCCGACGACGTCGCGGCGTTCATGCGCGCGGTCGGCATCGCGAGCGCCCACGTCTCCGGGCTCTCCCTCGGCGCCGCGACCGGCATGTGGCTGGCGGCGAAGCACCCGGTCGCTCGTGAAGTCCCTCTCGCTGCACAGCGGCTGGACCGGCGACCGACCCGTACCTCCGGGTCGTCGTGCAGGGCTGGCAGACCATGGCGAAGGCGCTCGACAGCACCACCGACATGGTGATCCAGGGCATCTTCCCCTGGTGCTTCACCCCGGAGCTGTACGCGGCGAAGCCGGAGTACATCGACTCCCTCGCCGACTTCGTGCGCAGCCGTCCGATGCCGCCGGTGGACGCCTTCCTGCGCCAGTCGGACGCCGTGCTCGCGCACGACGCGACCGGCGCGCTCAGCCGCATCCAGGCGCCGACGCCAGATCACCTTCGGGCAGTACGACGCGGTGACCTCGGTCCGGTTCGCCGGCCCGCTGACCGAGGCGATCAAGGGCTCGGAACTCGTCATCTTCGAGGGCTGCGCGCACGCGCCGATCTACGAGAACGTCGCCGAGTTCAACGCGAGGACGATGGACTTCCTGACCAGGAACTCGTAGCCGTTCCCGTGTGATCTACGACACAGCGCAGGCGGCGGGGGCGGGCGAAAGCCCGCCCTCGCCCGCGTCGCGGGCCCTGCCCAGGCCCGCCAAAGTTGAAGGTTGAACCACGTTGAGCAGCCGGGACCCGGACGACATCCGACGCGATCGGAAGTTACTGCACAGGCAGGCATAGACCTCTGTTAATCCGTAATACTTTCGTGAGGTTTTCGCGAAGCGGTTGAGACGCGTCCGTAACCTTCACTACCGTGTTCCACGACCTCCGGCGTAAGCGCCGGAGAACGGAGAACGGAGCGTGACAGCGTCGTGGCCAAGCACCATGGCAGTCGACCCCGCCTGCGGCGGGCCGCGGTCCTCGTGGCCGTGCTCGCGGCCGCGAGCGGGGTCGCCGTCTACGCCGGGGCCTCAGGCGCCGGCGCCGCGCCCGCGCCGTCGATCAACCAGGTGCAGGCGGAGGTCAACAGCCTGCAGGGGAAGGTCGACAAGATCGGCGAGCAGTACGACGCGGCGGGCCAGCAGCTCGCGGCGGCGAAGGCACGGCTCGCCCAGGTGACCAAGCAGGCCGACCGCGCCCAGCAGCAGTACAACCAGGCAAGCGCCACGCTCGCGGCGGTCGCCGTGGCGGGCTACGAGAACGCCGGGCCAGACGTCGGTCATCGGCCTGCTCACGTCGGGCAACCCGGATGCGGTGCTGGGCCAGGCGTCGCTGCTGCTGCAGATCGAGGGCACGCACAACGAGCAGGCCCAGCAGCTGCTCACCTCCGCCAACGAGCTCTCCACGATCAAGGAGCAGCGGCAGCGCACCGAGACCGGCGTCGCAGCAGCTCACGGCGCAGTACGCCGCGCAGAAGACGTCGATGACCAAGCTGCTCGACAAGCAGAAGGCCGTGCTCGACAGCCTCACCGCGCAGCAGCAGGCCGAGGTGGCCGCGGCCTCGGTCGGCGGCAGCACCACCTCGGGCGACGTGACGACCACGCCGGTCACCTACACCGGCCCGACGTCGTCCCAGGCCGACCAGGCGGTCGCCGTACGCCTACGCGCAGCTCGGCAAGCCGTACGTGTGGGGCGCCACCGGCCCGGACTCCTTCGACTGCTCCGGCCTCATGTACGCCGCGTGGGAGGCGGCGGGCGTGACCATGCCAGGGACCACCTACGAGGAGTGGGCGGAGCCTGCCGCACATCCCGATGTCCGACCTCCAGCCCGGCGACCTGATCCTCTACAACGGCGAGAGCCACGTGGCGATGTACGTCGGCAACGGCTACATCATCGACGCGCCGCACACCGGCGCCGTCGTGGAGAAGCTCCCCGAGTCCACCTCCTGGTACGCGGACAGCGCCGACGGCGCCGTCCGCCCGTAGCCCAGCAACATCGTCTACGGTCGGCCCGGCGGGCAAGCCTGCCGGGCCGACCTGCATAGTGGTGGCATGCTCTTGGACGATCGGGACGACGCCGCCGCTGGCCGGCCTGCGGGTCATTGAGGTCTCATCTTTCGTCGCCGCGCCGCTCGGCGGGATGACGCTCGCCCAGCTCGGCGCCGAGGTCATCAGGATCGACCCGCTCGGCGGCGCCCCCGATACGACGCGCTGGCCGCTGGCCCCCAACGGCGGGAGCCTTACTGGGCCGGGCTGAACAAGGGCAAGCGCTCCGTCACGCTCGACCTCCGCTCCCCCGGCGGCCAGCGCGCGGTCGCGGACCTCGTCGCGAACTCCGGCCCGGACGGCGGGATCGTGCTCACCAACGCCGGCTACCCGTGGCTCTCCTACGACGCGCTGAAGGACGCGCGCCCCGACCTGATCCACCTGCACATCACCGGCGGGCACGACGGCTCCCCCGCCGTGGACTACACGGTCAACGCCGGCGTCGGCTTCCCGCTGGCCACCGGCCCGGACGAGGCCACCGCCGGGCCGGTCAACCACGTGCTGCCCGCCTGGGACGTGGCCTGCGGCCTGTACGCGGCCCTCGGCATCCTCGCCGCCGAGCGGCACCGCCGCCGCACCGGCACGGGCCGGGCGATCACGCTGGCGCTCGCCGACGTCGCGCTGGCCGTCACCGGCCACCT
>CAVTKQ010000044.1:0-84801 GCA_963735315.1 uncultured Actinomycetota bacterium | reverse complement strand
CATTCCGGCGGCTGGATCTGCTGAACGCCCCGCTGCGGCAACTCCTCGACGGCGTCGAGGTGGTCTTCCACCTGGCCGGGCAACCTTCCGTCAGGGCGTCCTGGGGGCCGGAATTCGCTGTGTATGTCGACCGGAATATTCTCGCGACCCAGCGCCTGCTTGAGGCATTGCGCCAAACCCCGGTCCCTGCAAACATCGTTGACCGATCGAGTTCGTCCGTGTATGGCGACGCTGAAAGCTACCCGACGGCCGAAGCCATGCGGCCGAGGCCGATTTCGCCATACGGCGTAACGAAGCTGGCGGCCGAGCACTTGTGCGAGTTGTACCGGGTGAATTTCGGCATTCCGACCGTAGCGCTGCGCCTTTTTACCGTTTACGGGCCGGGCCAGCGGCCCGATATGGCCTTCGCGCCTGATCGGGGCGGCGCTGGCATCCAGGCCATTCCCCCTTTTCGGAGACGGCCGTCAGACCCGCGACTTCACCTATGCGGAAGATGTCGTCCTGGCGATGTCCGCCGCCGCTGAGTCGTCCTGGTCCGGCGTCGCCAACATCGGCGGCGGATCAAGGACCTCCATGGCGGAGGTCATCCGCACGGTCGGCGCGCTGCTTGGCCACGAGGTCGAGACGGTCCGCCTGGCCCAGCCGGGGGACGTGCGGGACACGGCCGCCGACATAACCGTCGCGCGGCACGCTTTCGGCTACGCGCCTGCGGTGCCGCTGGCCGATGGCCTCGCCCGCATGCTCGAGGCCGAAATGGCGCTTGTGCCCAGACGACCACTGACAAAGGTGGGCAAGCATGGAGCTGCATGAACTGACTGACCGGATTTTCCGCCTGCACGCCAAGCTGATCATCGCTTTCCTCCTGATCGGCTTGGCCGCCGGAATCGTCCTCCAGTTGCGGGAAAGTTCCCGGTACCAGGCGAACACGCAGTTGGTCGTGGGGCGGCGGATCCGAACAGCGCCCAGACCGCGGCAGTGCTCGCGGACACCGCACACGCCATCGCGACCGGACCTGTACTGGTCGACAGGGCGATCTCCGCCGCCGCGTGACCCGGACGACACCGCGGTGCGGGCGCGGTCAGCGTCCAGACACTCGGCAGTTCCGGGTCATGCTCTCCGTCACGGACCGGGATCCACGGGTGGCGGTGGCGCTCGCCAACTCGCTCGCGGCCGGGGTCGTGAGCACCCGCGCCTCCCTGGCCCGGGGCGGCCTCGCGTCGTCCGTCCAAGGTCTGAACCAGCAGGCAGCAGCGACACGCACGCAAATCAGGCAGGTCAACACCCAGATCGCTGACCTGACGGCACAGCTCGTCAACACCCCGTACCTCGGCCAGGCGCCGATAGTCGCCCGGCTGACTTCGCTTGAGGCCCGCCTGACGTCACTGCAGGATCAGGCAACGCAGATTGTCGTGCAGCGGAATCAGCAGGCAGCCCAGCAGGGACCAGAACCCGCTTTGCTAGACACGGCTTCCTCTGCGGCGAGTACGGGCGGCCGCGGTCTGGTCGATCCGGTGCTTGGTGCCCTCCTCGGGCTGGTGGTCGGCATTGCCGCCGCCGCCCTCTGGGAGATGACCCGGCCGAGCATGGTGGGCGCGGCCGCCATCTCCCGGGCCATCGGCACGCCGCTGCTTGGTGAGATGAGCACGCCGCCGGATAGCTGGACCCTGGCTGCCTTGCCCGACGCCGGCAGCTATATCGAACTCGCCGCGGATTCCCGGGAGGTGCAGGAGGTCAGATTCGCTGTCCTTGACCCGAACGGCGGACGCCGAGCCCGGATGCGGATGCTCGAAGGCCCGCTCCACCGCTTGAGGTTCAACCGGTCGCGGATAGCGAGGCAACCGGCGGAGGTGACACCCAACGGCCGTCCCACGGAGCTGAATCCCGTCAGCGCGGACCAGAACTCGCCCCGCACTGGCCTCGTCGTGGCGATTCCCAGAATCCTGAAGGTCGCCGACATCGACGCGGTCACCAACTTCGTCTGGATCTCCGGCTGGACTCTTCTTGGCGTGATCGTCTTTCCCGCGAAACGGAAAGCGGCCGCGTTTACCGGCCGCGGTTTCCGTCCGGCTGACGCACGGCGCGACGACCCGGCTTCCCGGGACATGGAGGTACAAGCGTGACATCCGTTGCTGCGGTCACAACCGACCGAATCCCGTTCGCCCGAACCGCGATCGGCCCGGAGGCAGTGGACGCCGTCGCCGAGGTCTTGGCCTCCGGCTGGCTGACCACAGGCCCGCAGGTCGCCGAGTTCGAGAAGGAGTTCTCCCGCTGGGTCGGGGCTGAGCACGCTGTCGCGGTGTCGTCTTGCACCGCTGGGCTGGAGCTATCGCTTCGATCTCTTCGCCTCCCCCCGGGCTCGCCGGTACTCGTGCCGACGATCACCTTTTGCGGCGCGGTGAATGCGATCCTGCACGCGGGGCTGAGGCCGGTGCTCGTGGACGCGGATCCGGTCACGCTGATCCCCGGCGCGGAGGCCACTGCCCGGGCGGCGGCCCGCGGCGGCGTGCCCGCCGCGATGATGGCGCTGCACTTCGCCGGCCATCCCGCCCCCGTGGCGGAGGCGGCGAGTGCCGCCTGGCGCGGTGGGGCTGGACCGCGTGATCGAGGACGCGGCCCACGCGGCCGGCACGGTCGCGAACGGGCGGCTGGTCGGAGCATTGTCGCGGGCCACCTGTTTCAGCTTCTATGCGACGAAGAACCTCGCCATCGGCGAGGGCGGCATGATCACCACGAATCTTGCCGACGTGGCGGACTACACCAGGCGCTGCCGCCTGCATGGCATCAGTCGTGACGCCTGGCAGCGCAGCGGGCCGGGCGCCGCATGGCGGTACACCGTCGACGACGCTGGGCTCAAGGCGAACATGACCGACGTGCAAGCCGCGATCGGCCGCGCGCAGCTGCGGCGTTTCCGCGACAACCAGTCTCGCCGCGCGGCCATCGTGGCGCGCTATGACCGCGGTCTCGCGGGCATCCCCGGGCTGGGGCTGCCTGCCCGCCCGGTCCCGGGCGGGCACGCGTGGCATCTGTACGTGATACGCGTGCTGCCGGAGTACGGCCCTTCGCGTGACGCGCTCATCGCCGGGCTGCACGCGCGGGGGATCGAGTGCTCGGTGCATTTCATCCCCAATCACCAGCACCCCTATCTGCGCGAACTCCTGGGTCCGGAGGCCGACCCGAGGCTGTACCCCGTGGCGGAGGAGGCGAGTCAGCAGATGGTCTCGCTGCCCTTGTTCCCCGCGCTGCGCGATGAGCAGGTGGACCGCGTATGCGAGGCCATCGCCAACGTGGCTACGAGCCGGAAGAAGTGAGGTCGACTGGCATGGACGCAAAGACATCGGCGGTTGGCGCCGTAGAAGCACATCCGCAGCAGCCCGCGCGCGTGTGCGTGGTCGGCGGGGCCGGGTTCCTCGGTTCGATTCTGGTTGAGCTGCTGCTCGACGAGGGACACCAGGTCACGATCCTGGACGCGTTCCTCTACGGCGATGACGGCATCCGGAACCTGCTCGGCCGGCCAGGGCTGTCGCTGGTGCCCGGGGACCTGCGCGATATCGCGGCGACGGTGCACGCGTTCAGGAACGCGGACGCGGTGGTTCACCTCGGAGCCCTGGTGGGCGATCCGGCCTGCGACATCGACGAGCAGCTCACGCGCGAAATCAACCGGGACGCCACGGGGAAGGCGGCGGCCATAGCCCGCGGGCTGGGCATTGGCCGCTTCATCTTCGCATCCACGTGCAGCGTGTACGGCGCCTCCAGCGGCGTACTGGCCGAGGACTCGCCCCTCGACCCGATCTCGGTCTACGCGCGCAGCAAGATGGAGTCCGAGCAACTGCTGCTGGAACAGTCGGGGCACGGTTTCTGGCCCACCGTGCTTCGCTTCGGCACGCTCTACGGCCGGTCGTCGCGGGACCGCTTCGACCTGGTGGTCAACCTGCTCGCCGCCCAGGCGGTGGCTGCTGGCGAGATCACGGTCTTCGGCGGCGGGCAGTGGCGCCCGTTCGTGCACGTGCGGGACGCGGCGGATGCCATCAGGCGGTGCCTGCTCGCGCCGCGGCAGGCGGTCGGGGGCCGGGTGTTCAACGTGGGCGCCGACGAGCAAAACCACACACTGGCGCAGATCGCGGAGATCATCGCCACCGTCGTGCCCGGGGTCCGGGTCAACGTGGCGCCTGCCGCCGCCCAGGAGGCTGACTACCGCGTCTCCTTCGCCGGGATCAGGACCGCGATCGGGTTCACCCCGCGGCGGACGGTGGCCGACGGGGTTGCCGAGATCGCGGAGACGATCGTCCGGGGCACCGTGCCCGACTTCAGGGACGCTCGCTACAGCAACTACAAGGCCCTGATGAACGGGGACGCGATGGCCGCGCTGGCGCGGACGGGACTGCCCGCGGCCCGGGTGGACTCCGCGGCGGGCTGAGGCGAGGTGCACAGTGGAAGGACTGCTGCCGACGGCAGGCGAGCGGCTAGCCATCCGCTGCCCGCCGGGCTGGATCGCAGATAGCGTCGCCGAGGGAGCCGACGGTTGCTTCATCCCGGGCCCACCCGACGGAGCGACCGTGCGGGTGCGAGTCGAGCCGGATCGGAGCCCCTTCCCGGTGACCGGGTGGGCGCAGCTCGCCAGGGATGGGTGGTGCAGGGACGGTCACGTGGTGCTGCGCGACGTGGCAACCTCCGGGTTCGACCTGCACGCCTGGCAGGATGGTGCGATACCGGAACTAGTGCTGCGCTGGCGCCCGCCACGTCGGACGCGCGCCGCCGCGCTGGCGCTGCGTGCCCGCGCCCGGCTGCTGACCTGGGCGGTGCTGCTCCAGTACCCCGTGCTCTGGGCCGCCTCGGTGCGCGGCCGTGCGCCGCTCCACGCGGCCGTGCTGACCGCGGGCAGCCGCGGCTCGGTGCTACTCGTGGGCCCGAGCGGATCCGGCAAAACCACGCTGGTCACAGCTGAGGTCGCCGCGCTGGGCCAGGCCACGGCGGACAACATAGTCGTTGGTGACGGCAACAGCGCCTGGGGCCTGGTCGAGCCGCTGCGCAGCGAACAGGGACAAGGGCGGCGGGAGCCGCACGGACGGCGGACGGGCCACCTCGCCGGGCGGGTGCCTTCGCTCGAACCGGCCGTGCTCGTCGTCGTCGGGCGCGGCGCCGACTACCGGGTCGAGGCGTGCCCGCCCGACAGCGCCGCGCGTGCGCTCGTCGCCTCGACGTACGCGGCGGGCGAACTCCGTCGCTACTGGGGCGTGCACGCGCTGCTGGCCCTCGGCACTGGGGTCGGCCCGGCGCACCCGCCCGTCTCGGAAATTGCCTCGGCCTTCGCTTGCCGGCTGCGGTGCCTTCGGGTGGACCTGCCGAAGGTCCGCGGCGAACGGCTGGCCGACCACCTAGCCGCCGAAGGAGCCGAAGCGTGGATGACCTGAGCGTTTTCACGGCTGATCGCGCCCCGGATTTTCCTGCCCTGGTCTTTGACAGTCCTGACGCGCCCGCTGACCCGGATGCGCTCAGCACGCTGAGCCGCGCTACGGCCGGCATCGATCTCGCGGCCGCCCCGGTTGTCCTGCCTGACTTCCATCACAAGCACGACCTGGAGATGCCCTCTAGCATCGCGGTCGCCACGGCGGAAACCATTCGGCCCGAGTTCACCAGCGCCTCGGTGAACTGCGGGATGGCCCTCCTCGCATTGGACATGGACGCCCCGGGCGAGGCCGGGATACGCCGGTTCTTCGACGAGGTGCGGTTCCGGTACCCGCACCCGCCGGGCTGGCGCCGGGAGCTGTCCGTTCCTGACGTGCTCAGCTGCGCCGCGGAGGGAGCGCGGTTCGGGGTGGAGCGGTACGGGCTGCCACCGCAGGCGCTGGAACGGATCGAAGAGTCCGGCTGCCTCGACCTCGACCGGTACGGCGGCGTGCAGCGGCTACGGCGGACACTTCCGTCCCTGTCCTTCCAGGTGTCCCGCCTGAGGTTCGGCACGATCGGCCCGTCCAACCACTTCGTCGAGCTCCAGGTGGTGGACGAGGTATTCGATCCTGAGGCAGCGGCGGTGCTGGGAGTCTCGCCCGGGCAGCTGACGCTTCAGTACCACTGCGGCGGCGGGCAGCTGACCGGTCAGGTTGGACGGCTGTTCGCCCGGCGCACGAAGATGTCCAAGCCGCTAGGGCTCACGATGGCGGTCGGCCTGCCGCTCGCGCACCTGGCTACGGCCCGGTCGCTGCCGCAGTTGCGACAGCGGATCGCGCTCTACTTCGCCGACGGCTGCCCCGCCATACCGGTCGACGGCACCGAGGGCGAGCGCGTGCTGCTGGCGAACGCGGCAGCGATGAACTACGGCTTCGCCTTCCGGACCGCGACCTACGGGACGCTGTCCGCGCTCGCGCGCAAAGTCTTCGGCGCGCGTGGCACCCAGCTGGTGGTCGACTCGCCGCACAACTCCATCTACGAGGAGAAAGCCGGCGGCCAGCGCGCCATCGTGCACCGCCACAATGCCTGCCGAGCCTACCCGGCGTCGATGATGCCGGCGGGTACCGCGTTCGGCGCCGTCGGGCAGGCCCTGCTGGTGCCGGGCACGCATCGCACCTCCTCCTACCTTTGTGTCGCCGCGGACGGCGCGGAACGAAGCCTGTACTCGGCCTGCCACGGCGCCGGGACGCTCATCGACCAGTTCGCCAAGTCGGGCCGGTCTGGCCTGGACGCACGCCGGAGAACCACCCTGCGGTTCCGGTACAGCGACGCCGAACCGGCGGCGGTGCCGCAACTCGACGATCACGGCGTCGATGAGGCACTGGCGATCCTGACCGGCAGCGGGCTGGTGCGGCCGGTAGCCCGGCTGCACCCGATCGCGGTGCTGAATTGACCGGTCCAGGACCGGAGGGAGGTGTGGCCTGATGCTGGAGACTATCCCGAGGCCGGACTCCCGGCCGGCTGAGGATCTGCCCGCCCCGCCCGAACGGCGGGATCGCGGCGACCGGGTCGCGCGGTGGGCGGTAGCGGCCGCGATCGCCAGCCTGCCCTTTCTCGTCCCGGCGGGGCCTGCCAACACCGCCCCCGCCGACGTTGTCATTTTCGTCGCGATCGTGGTGACGCTGCTGTGGGCGGCGTCGACTCGTCAGCGGCTGAAGTTCCCCTACGCGCTAGGGGTCGGCGTCATGGTTATCGCCGGCTGCCTGGCCGCGCTGCTCGGCAACTATCCGCATGAAGGGGCCCTCGCCCTCGTCATTGACGTATTCCTGCTTTGCTGGGCCGCCGTGGTGGCCAACGTCGGCCGGACCGACGCGGCGGCCGCGTTCCTGGTGCGCGCGTGGTGCGTGACGGGCAGCCTCTGGGGGATCGGCCTGCTGGCGTACTTCATTCACAACGCGGCCGCCGCAGGGGTCGCGACCGCCGACGCCACCAGGGCGAGCTTCACCCTTGGCGAGCAGAACGGCGCCGGCTTCTACTTCGCGGCGACCGTCTTCGTCATCCTGGCCGGCCGCTGCCCCAGACGGCTGTGCTGGCGGGTGCCCGTTATCGCCTGCCTGCTCTTCGACACGGTGCTCACCGGTTCGCTCGCGGCCCTCACCGGGTTGCTGGCCGGGCTAGCGCTTGCCCTCGTCGTGCGGACCGCTATCCTGCACGGCGGCGCGGCGGCGCTGGTGGTCTTCGTTGTCCTCACCGCCCTTGTCGGTGCCGGCTACCAGGCGCTGAACCACTACCACGTGACGGAAAAAGCGCAGAGCAGCCAGAACCGTATCGTGCGTGACTCCATCGGCCGGGAGCAGCAGAGTGCCTGGGAGCGTCAGACGATCAGCTACGAAACCCTGCACCTCTGGCGTTCGTCCACGCTGCTCGGCCTAGGGCCGAATGCCACGAAGAGCACACTGCAGCATCAGCTCGCGCCCTATCCGAAACAGGCCCATGACGACTGGACAGCGACGCTGCTGGAACGGGGCGTTCTCGGGTTCGCCGGCTTGCTCTTGCTGGTCACCGAGATCGTCGTGCGGGCATCACGGGCCAGCGGCTCCCGCCGGGCCGGACCTGGCCCGGCAACCGGGTTGCCGGCCCCCTGGTTCCTCGTCGGCGCACTCGCCACGCTGGCCGATTACAGCGTCACGCATGAGCTACTGCACGACCGGACTGCCTGGACGCTGCTGGGCCTGCTGGCTGCCTTCTCCCTGTGGTGGGGCCGGGCCGGCTGGCGAGGAGACGTGCCGGCCAACTCCGCGGCAACGGGAGGCGCACATGACCGGGCGCTGGCTGGCGCCGCCGCCGGCTGTGCTGCCCGCTGACCGGCTGCCCGCCCGTCCCGCCCGGCACCGCGTCAAGGTCCTGCATGTCATAACACGGCTCGAGGCCGGCGCAGGCGCGAACACCCTGTTGTCCGCGATCGGCATGGACCCGGAACGCTACGATGTCTGGATCGCCGCAGGCGGCCGTGGCGCGCTGCTGGAGCGCGCGGACCGCGAAGGCATCAGGACCGTGCGCATGCCCGAGTTCCGCCGCGAGGTCTCGCCTGTCAGAGACGCCGCCGTACTGCTCCGCCTGGTCCGGCTGATCCGCGCCGAGAGGTTCGCGATCGTGCACCTCCACGAGGCGAAAGCTGGCTTCCTCGGCCGGATCGCCGCCGCCGTGTGCGGCACTCCGGCAGTCGTCTACACGTTGCACGGCCGCGATCCCTGGTGGCGGTCGGCCGCGGGCACCGGAACCGAACTGCGGGACGTCATGCCGCACGGGCTCTGGCTGTATTCGGCCCTGGAGCGGATGGCCCGCCCGTTTGCTGACGCCTTCGTCGCGGTGGCGCCGGCCATTGCCAGGGACGCTGTCCAGGCCGGAATCGCCGTACCGGGACGGACTGACGTGGCACCGTCCGCCGTCGACGTCGACACGATCCCGTATGACCGCGATCCGTCCGTCCGGGCCGAGCTGCGGATCCCGCCGGAGGCACCGGTGGTGGGCATGGTCGCCCGGCTGGACCAGCAGAAGGCACCCCTGGACTTCATCCGCATGGCGGCTCAGGTGGCCAGGCTGCGCCCGCGAACGCGATTCGTCGTCACCGGGGACGGTGAACTGGCAGCGGACGCGCGCGAACTCGCCCGCGGTCTGGGCGTGGAAGTGCTGTTCACCGGTTTCCGCCAGGACGCTGCCCGGGTCGCCTCCGCCTTCGACGTCTTCGTCGTGAGCTCCCTGTACGAGGGGGTAGGCCGCTCGGTTACCGAGGCCATGGCCTCGGGGCGCCCGGTGGTGGCGACCGCCGTCGATGGCGTGGTGGATGTCGTGTCCCATGGGGCGACCGGGCTCCTGGCCGCTCCCAGGGACCCTGCGGGCCTGGCCGGTCACGTGGTATGGCTGCTCGATCATCCCGACGAGGCCGCCCAGATGGGCAAACAGGCTCGCGACCTGGTGCGGACACTGTTCGCGCCGCAGCGGATGTGCGGAGTACTCGACGAGGTCTACTCCTCGCTCCTGGGGGTGCCTCGATGATCGCGGAGGTGGACGCGCGCCTGCTCAACTGGCGTTTCATCGTGCCCGGAGAACCGGAAGGGCTGCTCCTGCTGCCCGCGGGCGCCGAGACGCTGCCCGGCGCGGTGACGCCGGCGAAGGACCCGTCCGGCGGCCCCCGGCTCCTTGATCCGTGTTATCCCGCGATCGCCGTCCCGGACCTCGCGGCATGGCGGTCACGCGGCCGCCGCGGCGCGACAGCGTGCCTCCTGGCCGACCTCGCCGCCGCGGTGGCACCCGGCGGCTGGTTGTGCGCGGGATTCGCGAACCGCTGGTGTCCCATCGCGCCGCTGCGGGCGGGATCGCTGTCATCCGGCCACGCCCTGCGCGTGATCCGGCGATCCGGCCTGACCGGGGCCGAGCTGTACGCGGCACTGCCAGGTCATCGCCGGGCGGCGTTCCTGGTGCCGCTCGCCCGTCGCGCCGAGATGGACCACATGCTGCGGTTCCTCTTCCAGACCTCCGTGCCGGAACGCGGTCTCGGCGCGGTCGCCTTCCGGCGGATCCTGCATATCCTGCGCCGGGCCGCGCTCCTGACCCCCCGGGTGCGCCGCCACCTCGTGCCCGCCTACTACCTAGTCGCCCAGAGGCCATGATGATCAGGGCGGTCCAGGAGATGGCTAACGCGGTCGCCGCGAGCCTGGGGCTGCCGCGGGTTACCCGCGCGATCGTCATTGGCATCGACTACGACTGCGCCGCCAAGGTGACCCTGCTGATGTTCGGCGCGGACGGCAAGCCGTGCCTCGTCGCCAAGCTGGCGCGGCGCGCGGAGAGCGAGCGGGCGCTGGTGGCGGAGTACAACGCGCTGGTGGAGCTGTGGTCGGCCGGGCCGCGGACGGTCACCGCCCAGCTGCCCCGCCCGCTCACCCTCGAAGACGTCGCGGGGCGCATGGTGCTGCTGTCAACCGCCGTGCCCGGTACTCCGCTGACCGCCGGCTACTACACGCCCGGTCACGCGCGCCGCCCCGCTCTCGTAGCCAGAGACTTCGCCCTGGCGGGCAACTGGCTCTACCGCTTTCAGTGTGCGACGCGCAGCGGCACGGCAACGATCGGGCCGGCCGCCTTCAACGAGTGGATCCGCCCGACGGTGGCGCGCTACCGCGCCGAGGTCGGCTGGAACCACTGGGAATCATGGCTTTTCACCGACCGCCTGCCCGCCCTGTGCGGCGCGCTCAGCGGTACGAGCGTGCCGGTGGTCGCGGTGCACGGCGACTACGCTCCCGGAAACATCCTGGTGAGCAACGGACGGGTGTCCGGCGTAATCGACTGGGAGCTTGGCCGCGGTGCCGGCCTGCCGTTCTCCGACCTGTTCAAGTTCGCCACGTCCTACAGTTCCTACCTGGACCGGGCGTCCCCGTCCGCGTGCGGGACGCCAGCGGGTCATCCGGGGTGGGCGCTGGCGCGTGACCGGTGGGGCGCCATTCCGGGATGGACGAACGGCACCGGCATCCTGTATGCCCTCTTCGGCTCCGGCTGGTTCCCGGACCGGGTGCGCTCGTTCCTGCACCTGCACCTGTGCCGGCTCGCGATCTCGCCCGTCTTGGTGCGGCTGTTCCTCCCGGTCTTCCTGGCGGAGCAGGCCCTGGCGCTGGAGGACCCCGCCTACCGGGGCGGCTATCGCGCACTGCTCCGCCTGCTGTACGAGCAGAGCGAGGCGCACCTGCCTGGCCTGGACGAGGTGGTCAGGTGAGCGTGCGTGAACTGCCCGGGCGGCTGCGCCGCACCGTCGCCGCGCCAACGATCAGCGGGAACCTGCTGGCACGGATCGGCGCGCTCGCCGCCCTGTCGGTGGCCAGCCTGCTCGTCGCCAGGACTGGCGGGCCCGCCGCGGTGGGCACGCTCGCACTGCTGCGCATCCTGCCGTGGCTCGTCGGGCTGCTGCTGAGCTGCGGGCTGTACGGAGCGGCACCGTACTTCCTGTCTGGTCCCGGCCGGACAGAGCCCGGATACCGGCTGACGCTGCCGGCCATGGCGGTGACCGCGGGCGTCGTGGGAGCGGCCCTGTGGGTGGCTGCCTCGCCCGTTGTGGGTCCCCGGTTCCTGCCGGAGCTCTCGGGCCCGCTCGTCCTGGCCGCGGGGATCGCGGTGCCGACCCAGCTCATGGAGACGACGGCCAAGGCGTGCTCCCAGGGGTTCGCCGACATGGCCGGCAGCAACCGGATCATCGTTCTCGAAGAACTGCTCTTCGTCCCCGTCTACGGGCTCATGGTCGCCGCCGGAGCCACACCGTACCTCGCCATGATCGTGGCGCTGCCGCTCGGAGACATCCTCACCGGCGGCTCCGGCTGGGTCCGGCTGATGAGAAGGGGCTACTTCCGGCGGGCCGGCCGCCCTTCACTGAAGCTCGCCCGCGCGATCGCGGCCTATGGCACGCGCGCCGAACTCAACAGCGTCACCCAGTTGCTCAACGGACGGCTGGACTTCCTCATCGTCACCGTCCTGGTCGGCCCCGCCGCCCTCGGGATATACGCGGTGGCCTCCCGGTTCGCGGAGCTGCTGCGACTTCCCTCACTCGCCATCAATTACGTGCTCTACCCGGAATTCGCTCGGCTGGGCGAACCCGGCGCCGCGCTCCAGGCGCGCGCCGCGATCCGCCGGGTGTGGTGGGTGCCTGGCGTCCTCGCGATACCGGTCGCCGCGGCGGCGCCGGTCATGCTTCCGCTGCTGTACGGGCGGGCGTTCCACGCAGCCGTCGTCCCAACCTGGATCCTGCTGGCGGGGATGGCCGGAGGAGGTGTGTACGGCGTGATCTCGGCGTTCATGTCCGGGTCAGGGCGGCCGGGCCGGAACTCACTTGCCCAGGCAGCCGGCCTCGTGCTGACGGTCGTGCTCGACGTGACGCTGATCCCGCACCTCGGAATCGTGGGCGCGTCCATCGCCTCCACGTTCGCCTACCTCACCACCGTAGCCGTGCTCGCCGCCTTCTTCCGCAGGCTCCAGGCGGGGTCGCCAGGCAGCCGTGCGACTGGCGGCGGGCCCGGGGATGAGCCGTCCACTCCCACCCCTGCGAGCCGGTCAACAGGGTCCACTTCGCTCACCACGGAGGCGTCACCATGCGGATCCTGACAGTTGCCGCGCATCCCGACGACGAGACGCTTGGTGCCGGCGGCACCATGGCACGGCTCGCGGTCGCGTCGAACGAGGTATACGTCTGCATCCTCACTGACGGGGTGACCGCGAGGCATCACCACGTCGAGCGGCAGCAGGAGTGCGCGGTCCGGGCGTGCGATGTCCTCGGCGTGTCGGACGTAATGTTCTGCGGCCTGCCGGACCAGCGCCTCGACTCCCTGCCGCTGCTAGACGTCATCACGCCCATCGAGAAGTGCGTCGGCGAGATCCGCCCGGACCTGGTGTTCACTCACTTCAAGGAGGACGTGAACCAGGACCACCGGGCGGTGTTCCTGGCGACGCTGGTGGCGACCAGGCCGACGCCTGGCTCGTGCGTCACGACAGTGCTGTGCTACGAGACGGCGTCATCCACCGAATGGGCGCCGCCGTTCCCTGGCAGCGTGTTCAGTCCAAATCTCTTCGTCGACATCAGCGCGACGCTTGCGGTGAAACTCAGCGCGCTGCGCGAATACGAGCAGACCTTCGCCACCGAGATGCGGCCATTCCCGCACCCGCGGTCATACGAGGCGCTTGAGGCATCCAGCCGCAGGCGCGGTGCCACGGTGGGTCTCGCCGCGGCGGAGGCGTTCATGCTGGTCCGGCACATCCAGGCGGGATGAGCGATGAGCGAGACAGGTGTGCGCGCCGGGATAGACCACCGACTGGGCAAGCGGCTGTTCGACATCGTCGTCTCCGGGCTGGCCCTGCTGGTGCTTGCCCCGCTGCTGCTGACCGTTGTGATGGCCGAGTGGCTAACCGGGGGACCGGCGCTTTACCGGCAGGAGCGGGTGACCCTGTACGGCGAGCGGTTCGAGATCATGAAGTTCCGCACCATGGTGGTGGGAGCCGACCGGATGGGTGCGAACGTGAGCCCGGCAGGCGACCCGCGGGTCACCCGCCTCGGCCGTTTCCTGCGCCGCTGGTACCTCGACGAACTCCCGCAGTTGTGCAACGTGCTGCTCGGCGACATGAGCCTGGTCGGGCCGCGGCCCGAGACACCGGAGTTCGTAGCGCTGCTGTCACCGGACGAGCGCCGGGTGCTGACCGTGCGGACCGGCATCGCCGGGCCGTCCACCCTGGCGTTCATGAACGAGGCGGACATCCTGGCCGCCGTGCCGGATCCGGTCGCGTATTACCGCGACACGATGGTGCATGACCGAGTGGGAGCCGATCTTGCCTACCTAGCTCACCGTTCGCTCGCATACGACATCGGGTTGCTGTGCAGGCAGATGGCGCTGATCGCGAGGAGGGCGCTGTGAAGGCAGTGCGGGCCACCGCGAGCGGAGGCCACTCCAGCGACGCGACGGTGCGGGTGGTGACGTGGGCAGATTCTGGGACGTGGGACGCGTTCGTGCTGCGGGCGCGTGACGGAACCATCGCGCATCGCTGGGCATGGCTGGACATCGTGTCCGCCTCCTACGGCCATCAGGTGGTGCCGCTGGCGGCTGTCCGCGGCGAGAAACTCGCCGGGGTGCTGCCGCTCGTGCTGATGCGCAGTCGGCTTTTCGGCCGCCACCTGGTTTCCATGCCCTTCCTGGACACCGGCGGCCTGTGTACTGACTGTGATGAGGAGGCTGACGCGGCGCTCGTCACCGCGGCGGTCCACCTGGCGACGGCCAGCGGCGCGCAGTTGGAGCTCCGCCACAACGCGGACCGGCGCATCCCGCTGGTGCCCTCCCGGCAGAAGGTCACCATGGTGGTGGACCTGTCAGGCGGTGCGGACGCGGTATGGCGGCGGATCCACGGCAACCGGCGCAGCCAGGTCCGGAAGGCATGGCGAGGAGGCCTTGCGGCATCCGTCCACGGCGGCGAGGCGGTGCCGGACTTCTACCGGATCCTGGCGACGAACCTGCGCGACCTCGGTTCCCCGGTGCACCGCAAGGGGTTCTTCCGCCACGTCATGGGTGCCTTCGGTGCGGACGGGCGCATCGTGCTAGTGCGTGACGGCGACCGCCCGATCGGCGCGGCGATGGTGCTCATCCAGGGAGACCAGGCGGTCATGCCCTGGATGGGATCGCTGCGTTCCTTCTTCCCGCGTGGTCCCAGTCAGTTGGCCTACTGGGAGGCCCTGTGCTACGGGATCGCGCGCGGGTGCCGGACATTCGACCTTGGCCGCTCGTCGCCGGGCTCGGGGACGTACGAGGCGAAACGGGAATGGGCGGCGGAGCCGGTGCAACTGTTCTGGCACCGGCTGCCAGGCCACGAGGAGGACGACGACGTGCAGCGGTGGCAGTGGGCAACCAGTGTCTGGCGGCACATGCCGGTGCCGGTGGCAACGGCGGCCGGCGCGGCGATCCGGGGAATGCTCCCGCAATGACCCGCAGGAGCAGAACGCTAGCCCGGTGGGCGCTAGCCGTCCCGGTGACGGCAGCGGTCCTCGCCGGGTGCACCCAAGGCGGCGGCGAGCCGGCCAGCCGGGCAACCCCGCCGGCCGCATCCAGCGCGGCCCCGCGGCCTACCAGCTCACCGGGGGCGCCGGTGCCCGCCGGCGCATACGCGGCTCCGTTGCCCCGGCCCCTCATCCTTGCCCAGGGCGTGAGCAGTGCTAATGCCGCGCACACATTCCGGGGCCCGGCATGGGACTTCTCCCGGATGCGGGAGGTATTCGACGCGGTCAGCCTGCTGCCGGGCGACCAGCAGACCGTGCTGACAGCGCGGCAGGCCGGGCTCGCGGTGGTCCTGGAATTCGACTACAAGAAGGACTTCTTCGCCGGCCAGGATATCTCTGCCAAGATCCAGCGGATCGTCGACCAGGTCCGCTCCAATCCAGGCACCATCTCCGCCATCCAGGTGGCCGACCGGCTGAACCAGGACTACAGCGCGGCGCAGGGCCTGCGCTACCTCGCCGCGACCGGCGGGGTGTTTCACCGTGAGCTTCCCGGCGTGCCTGTGCTCGTCAACGCAGCCGACCGTGAACTCACCTGCGGACTTCCCGGGCAGTCCTCCTGCGCCAATACCGACCCGCGCTTCCAGTATGAGACGAACGCCACGTTGGACGAGTTCCGGCACAGCGGGTACCTCGACGGGTTCACCCTGGCCAACAACCTGAAGAACAACGCCGAGGCCGTTCAGGTCCAGGCGTGGCAGGCGGCCCGGGCAAAGTGGCCGAGCCCGTTCATCTTGTGGAGTACCTCTTCGCAGTTGTCCTTCCCCTCGCCGCGGCAGCCTGGCGGGCAGGGGGCAGCCGCCACGCTGGTGGCGGCGTACATGACCGCACCCGTCCGCGGCGGAGCGGGAGGGCTCGCCTTGTGGGCCTGGCACCAGCTCTACCAGGGCAGCATCTACACCTTCCTCGACAAGAACGGCGGCACTAACGCGCTGTGGCGGGAAATGGGCGCGGCCGCCACGTCACTCGGGCTGGCCCGGGAGCCAGGTTCTCAACCGAGCTTAGGAGACCCAGCGATGCGGCTGACCGTGATCGGAACCGGCTACCTTGGCCTCACCCACGCCGTCTGCATGGCTGATCTTGGCCATGAGGTGCTGGGCCTCGACGCGGAAGCGGACAAGGTGAGGAGGGCCGCCAGCGGCGAGGTGCCGTTCTTCGAGCCGGGGCTGGAACCGCTGCTCCGGAAGAACGTCGACGCCGGCCGGCTGCGGTTCACCACCTCCTTCACCGAGGTGGCGAAGTTCGGGGATGTGCACTTCCTGTGCGTGGGCACGCCGCAGGCGGCGGACGGATCGGCGGACCTTCGCCATGTCTTCTCCGCGGTCGACGCGCTGGCGGCCAGACTGCGGCGCCCGGCCCTGGTCGTGGGAAAGTCCACGGTGCCCGTTGGCACGGCGCGGGCGCTCGCGGCGCGAATCAGCGAACGGGCACCCGCGGGCGCCGGAGCCGACCTCGCCTGGAATCCGGAATTCCTCCGCGAGGGCTTCGCTGTCGAGGACAGCCTCTCGCCCTCCCGCCTGGTCTTCGGCGTGACATCCGAGCGGTCCGCCAGGCTCCTTCGGCAGGTTTACGCGAAACTCCTGGCGAACGGCGTCCCGGCGCTTGTCATGGACCTGGAAACGGCAGAGCTTGTCAAGGTCTCCGCCAACGCGTTCCTGGCCACCAAGATCTCGTTCATCAACGCCATCGCGGAGATGTGCGAGCAGGCCGGCGCCGACGTCGTTCGGCTGGCCGACGCACTCGGACGGGACGAGCGGATCGGCAGGCGCTTCCTCGTCCCCGGTCTTGGCTTCGGCGGGGGCTGCCTGCCAAAGGACATCCGCGCCTTCCGGAGCGCTGCCCGGATGCTCGGCGTCGATTCGCTGGTGAGCTTGCTCGGCGAGGTCGACGCGATCAACTTGCGCCGCCGGGCCCGCGTGACCGAACTCGCTCGCGACGCCGTTGGCGGCAGCCTCGCCGGGCGCCGGCTCGCGGTACTCGGCCTCTCGTTCAAGCCCGGCAGCGACGATGTGCGGGACTCGCCGAGCCTGGACGTATGCGGCCAGCTGGCAGCTGAGGGAGCGCTTGTATCCGCGCATGATCCGGTGGCCATGCGCAACGCCGCGCGCATCCTGCCCGGCCTGCGGTACGCCAGCTCGGTCCAGGCGGCGGCGGCGGACGCGGACGCGGTGCTGCACCTGACTGAATGGGCCGACTACCGGGGCATTGACCCAGCACTGCTGGGAACCGCGGTAGCGCAGCGGAACATGATTGACGCGCGGTGCGCCCTAGACGAAGCGGCCTGGCGGTCAGCTGGCTGGTCGTTCCGGGTGCCTGGCCGCCGTGAGCCGCGATGCAGAGCCCATCTAGTACAAATGGGGGAGTCGAGGGCGGCAGATGTCTGAGACTGTGGCAGGCGTGTACGAGAAGGGAAACCGCTCGTGAGCCGGCCGCAGTGGCGTGCGCGACGGCGCCTGCGCGCTGGGCGGGCTATCGTGACGGCCTGCATACTCGCCGTCGGAGTCTCCGTGACCGCCGTGACGTCAGCGGCGGCGGCCACGTCCACCTTGTACGTTGGCGGTTCCGGCTGCTCGGACTCTGGCCAGGGCACCCAGGGCCAGCCATTCTGCACGATCACCAAGGCAGCGTCGGTCGCGGTGGCCGGGCAGACCGTCCTCGTGTCGTCGGGCACCTACCAGCAGGACGTGACGCCGGCGAACTCGGGATCGGCGGGCTCCCCGATCACATTCCAGGCGGCACCGGGCGCGAACGCCGTGATCACCGGCGGCGCGAACGCGTTCACCATCTCATCGCGGAGCTGGATCACCGTCAGCGGGTTCACGGTCACCGGCACGACATCCAGCGGCATCTACCTCTGGAACTCCAGCAACATCACGGTGAGCGGAAACACGGTGACCAATTCCGGGCAGCGGGTCCAGGGCGCCAACGCGGTCGGCATCTACGTAGGCAGCACGACGAATTCCACCGTCAGCGGCAATCACGCGGATAACAACAGCGCCACGGGGATCTACCTGACCCAGGGTTCGACCGGGGTGACGGTGACGGGCAACGAGGCGTCACTCAACGCCTACGGATGGCAGCGCAACGCCAACGGCATCGACGTGAGATCGCCCGGCAACACGGTCATCCGGAACGTGGTGCACGACAACGAGGACTCCGGGATCCAGTTCTACCCGGGCGGCAACGACAACGTGGCGACCGACAACGTCAGCTACCACAACATGGGTATCACCACCGTGCAGCTGGCGAACTGCAGTCACCCCACGACCGGCGACACCTCCGCCTGCTTCACCGGTGACCACGGCATCGACGACCTGAACGTCACCGGAAACCAGATCACCGGCAACACCGTGTACTCGAACACGACTGCCGGCATCAACGTCGAGGGCCTGCCCGCCGGGACAAACAGCGGCATCACGATCAAGAACAACGTCAGCGTCGACAACGCGGTCAACTGCCCGGACGGGGCCGGCGGCACCACCACCTGCCCGGCGACGAAGGGCGACGTCCGGGTGGACAGCACCTCACAGACCGGCACGGTGGTTGACCGAGACGTCCTCTGGCTGAACAGCGCCGGCTACCTGGCGACCTGGGGCAACACGTCGTACCGGACGCTGGCCACGCTGCAGGCGGCCTCGGGACAGGAGACGAACGGAAAGCAGGCTAATCCCGGGTTCCAGAGCCCGTCATCGGCCAACTTCCAGCTCAGCGCCTGCTCGCCCGCGATCGACATGGCCGATTCCGGCGCGGTGGGCGAGCAGCCCACGGACATCCTCGGGAACCCGCGGGTGCTCGACCCCTCCTCGGTGCACACCGGCGCGGGGCCGCGCAACTACGACGACTCTGGCGCGTACGAGTACCAGGCACCGCCGGCCGCGCCCGCACCGCAAGCCAGCGCCAGCGCCACCAGCGTGACGCTGAGCTGGTCGGGCCCGCCGGTCGGCACGCCCGCGATCAGCACCTACACCATCTACCGGGGCACCAGCCCCGGCGCCGAGTCGCAGCTCACCACGGTCAGCGGATCGTCCACGCAGTACACCGACAGCGCGGTCACGCCCGGCACGGCGTACTACTACCAGGTGGCCGCGGCCAACTCGACCGGTACCTCGAGCCGCTCCACTGAGGCGAGCGCCATCCCCGGCGGCGCGGCCACGTCGCCCGTCGCCTTCAGGGCGGCGTCGCAGACCTCGATCAACTCCGGAGTGACCAGCGCGTCAATCGGCGCCCCGGCTGGGGTTGCGCCCAAAGACGTGATGATCGCCTGGCTCGCGCTGGGATCCCCGGTCACCGGCCTTACGTTCGGCTCAGGCTGGACGCCGTTCAGCTGGTCGCCGGCGGTTGACGGTACCGCCTGGCAGGCGTTCGGCTACTACAAGGTCGCCACGAGCGCGGATGTCGGCGCCACCTACGCCGTGTCCTGGAGCGGCAGCTCGAAGGGCACGCTCGCCATCGCCGACTACAGCGGCGTGGACAACGCGGCGCCGCTGGCGGGCAACGCGGCGCTGGTGGACACCAACAGCTCGACCAGCCTTAGCACCCCGACGCAGGCGCCGTCAGCCGCGACGAGCTGGGCGGTGACGCTCTACGGGATCCGGTCGACGACGAGTGCGAACAAGAACAACTCGTGGACGCCTGACACGGCGCTGGTCGAGCGCGTCGACGCCAACAACTCGGCCGCGGGCTCGTCGCCGTGGGCCGCCATCGCGGTCGATGACTCGAACGGGCCGGTCACCGCCCCCGCACCTTGCGCGGCGGCCCGGTCCTACACGGCCACGGCGGCCTTCGCGGAATCACACAAGGCGGCAGCCATCGTCTACCTGCGGCAGGCCCCCAAGGGGTCGGGTTAATGATGAGGTGCTGGACATGAAAAGCCGAACCTGCCAGCGATCAGGGCGTCCGCGCCGGGCACGCATGGAGCGAGCCGCGGTGGCGGTGACGGGCCTCGCGCTGCTCGCGGGCTGCGGGTACCAGGCCGCTGGGGCCCAGGAGGCACAGCCCGCGGCGCCCGCTGCGTCGGCCCCGCCAGCCACTGCCATCACCGCCAACTCCGGGTGCGTAAATGCCACGCCTGTTGTCGGAAACGCCCTGGGCGTCGTCCGGCAGGTCTCAGAGCGGTTCCATCGCGGCCGCGGGCGCGCGGGGCCTGCTCGGCGCCCAGCAGGCGTCCCTCGGCACGCTCACCCGCACCACCACCGAGCCGGTTCTCCAGGCCTACCTCGCCCAGACGTCTGACGCCCTCACCGCGTTCCGGGCGGTAATGCTCAACCCGGGCGACCCCGCGTACCGGGACACGCTCGCCAACCTGGCCGGAACACTGGCCGGTTTCGGGCGGGTCTGCTCAGTGGGCAGCCAGAATTCCGCGACCGCCAGCGGCGGCTGGGCCGCGGTGCCCGTCACGCTTAAGGGCTCGGTGCAGGTCGGGCTCCACGCGCGCGCCGTCAGCGGCACACCAACCCTGACTCTTCAGGTACAGGAACTGTCTGGCAGCTCCGTCCTGGGAAGCCAGCAGGTGACAATGCCGCTCGCCCAGACGTCCAGTTTCGCGAGCCTTACCTATCGGGTCCAGCATCCGGGGGCGAGCAGTCTCCGCGTGACCGTTTCCGTCCCTGGCCAGGCACCGGGCAAGGACTTCACCGTCAACGACATCACCGTCGTGCGCTCCTAACCGGGGCGGGGCCGAAGCCTGCAGGGGCGGCGTGAAGTGAGGCGGCCGTCCCGCCCGCCCGGCGGAGGCAGCAGCCGCCAGTCACCGTCCGGTTTCACCGCCTGCCCGCCCGCCGTGTCACGGTCACGAGGCTCTAAGCCTCTCCCGCAGCACGTACAAACACGACTCCAGCACATCGTCCGCCAGCGCCTCGGGATCGGCGAGCAAGACCTCGACCGCCACCATCCGCGCCGCGTTCGCGGGCAAGGTGCTGATGTGCGCCGTCGCGTCGTTCACTGGCTCGTCCCCGCCCGTGCCCAGGCCTCCGCCGCGCGGGCGTTGACCTCCTCGGTCGACAGGTCGTACAGCGCCGCCAGCGCGGCACGGTCGAGGGACCCGGCCGGCAGCCGCTCCAGTTCCGCGCGCATCTCCGCCCGCTTGCTGAACAGCGCGGAGTCGTCTAGCTCGGTCAACTCGTCGATGTCACTCATGGCCCTTCCCTTGCTCGAAGACGGAGCGTCCCGCTCCGACACGCCGGTTGAGATCGGTTGCAGGGATTAGCCTGGCATGTAGTGACATTGCTACGGTATGTGCGACTGCATCTAATCCCCGTTCTATCCCTATGTGATAAGAGGGCATCACTATGGAGTCACAACCTTCAGGCGACGGGCAACCAGACAAGAACAGCCCTGGCGTCCGACTTGGGCTTAAGCTACGAGAAGCCCGCAAGGCGGCTGGGTACGCAAGTCACCAGACCCTGGCCATTGCCATGAATTGTGATCGCTCTACAGTCACCAAGATCGAATCGGGCAGGCTGGCGCCATCCGAGAGAATGCTTCGCCTGTGGTGCGAGCTGTGCCACGTTGACCATGAACTGTACGAGGGCCTGGCCAGGCTGGCCCGGGCAGCCGAGGCGAGTCCGGTCCCGCCGTGGTTCGAGAACTTCGCCGCTGCCCAACGACTGGCCCACACGGTTCGCACGTGGCACCCGATCATCATCCCTGGACCACTCCAGACGCCGGATTACGCCAGGTCGCTGTTCGTGGCGATGGGCCTGGATGACGACCGGGTTGAGGAACTGGTCGCCGCCCGGATCGACCTTCAGCAGATCTTCGCCCGGCCCAAACACTCGGTGACTCTGCTGGCCGTGGTCGACGAAGCTGCGCTTCGTCGCCGCGTCGGTTCAGAAGGTGAAATGCACCGTCAGCTCACGCACCTGACCGAGTTGGGTCAGCGCAGGCACATCGGCATTCAGGTCGTGCCAGCCGGCCGAGGGTGCAACGCGGGACACAGCGGAGCGTTCACCATCGCATCCCTGCCTGACGCCCCCGACGTACTGTTGACGGAAGCCGCTGTCGAGGACGTGACGACCGACCAGCGCGGGGCAGTGGTCCAGGCGCACGCGATCTTCGACCGGGTACGCTTGGATGCACTCTCCAGCGCGGAGAGCCTGGAGCTCATCGAGGAACTGGCAGAGCAATGGAAACCCGGACAGTGAACCTATCGTGGCGCAAGTCGTCCTATTCATCCGGTAACGGCGGGCAGTGCGTCGAGGCCGGGCAGGTACCCGGCGTGGTCCTCGTCCGTGACACGACGGACCGTGACGGTGCGATGCTCAGCGTAACCCCCGAGGCGTGGATGGGCTTCACCGCGTCGCTGAAGTAGCGTGCCGTAGCGTCCGGTATACCTGATTTGCCGGAAATGTGGGCCGACGCCTGCGGCTTTAGCGTGGTAACTCCGCATCGGATGGTAATTTCGCACGTGCTATGCGTGTTTTGTTTCCGTATAGCGTAAAGTTTCCAAGAATACCGTGTGATCAGCACGAACAGCGGGGCCGTTAAGGGCAGTCTGGTCCCAGGAGCCTCCCGTTTCCCTGACTGGCTGGTGCTGGCCCGTCCTGCCCTTAATCGCCTTTCCCGCCCGGGCCGCCGGGGCGTATGGTCGGGGCGAGACGGTGAACCTGCGAGGAGCTGAGAGATGCCCGGCCATCCGAGCACGCGCTGACGTTCTAGGCCTTAAGCCAGTCATCGCGTGCTGCCCTCATTCGCGGCACAGCGAGCCTTTCCCTGCCTGAACCGCTGTCGCACCTGGCGGTGCGCCCGGTAGCGGGGGCTTCTGTTCGGCAACCCAAAAGGGGTTCCTGTGCCGTCCTCTTCCGCTGTACCCGGTTCCCTGCGGCCTGCGCCCAGTCTGTGGCGCGACGCCGACTTCCGCCGCCTCTGGGCGGGCCAGACCGCCTCCCAGCTCGGTGAGCAGGCCACCCTTGTCGTCCTGCCGCTGATCGCCGTCCTGTCGAGCTCGGGCCGACGCCGCCCAGCTTGGCGTCTTGCGCGCGGTGGGGCAGGCGCCGCTGCTGCTGCTCTCGCTGTTCGCCGGCGCGTGGGTGGACCGGTGGCGGACCCGCACGGTGATGATGCTGGCCGACCTGGGCCGCGCCCTGGCGCTGAGCGCGTGCGCCCTGGCCGGCCTGCTCGGCGGCCTGGGCCTGCCGGCCCTGCTCGCGGCCGCCTTCGCCACCGGATCGCTGTCCGTGTTCTTCGACGTGGGCTACCAGGCGTCGCTCGTGCGCCTGGTGCCGCGCCAGCAGCTCGTGCAGGGCAACAGCGCCCTGGAGGGCAGCCGGTCGGCGGCCCAGCTCGGCGGCGCCGCGCTGGGCGGCCTGCTGGTTACCCTGCTGCCCGCGCCGGTCGCGGCCGGGTCAAGCGCGCCGTTCTTCGCGCTGTCGTTCCTGCTCGGTCCGCCGGATCCGCCGCGAAGCGGTCCCGGAGCGGCCGCGACGCCCTGGCCCGGTCTGGCGGCAGGTTCACGAGGGCCTCCGCTTCGTCGGCGGCAACCCGGCGCTGCGGACCGTGAGCCTGGCCTCGGCCGCCTTCCAGTTCTTCTTCGCGGCCACGATGACCATTTACCTGCTCTTCCTGGCGCGGGACCTGCACCTGTCGGGCGCCGCCGTCGGGCTGGCGCTCGCGGCGGCCGGGCCGGGCGCGCTCCTGGGCTCGCTGCTCGCCGCCCGCCTGCCGGGCAGGCTCGGTTACGGCACCGTGCTCGTGTCCGCCGCGGCACTCGGCGACGGGGTCATGCTGTGCGTCCCCGCGCTGCACGGCCCCGCCGCGGTCACGATCCCGGCCCTCGTGGCGGTCAACTTCGTGTTCGCGTCCTTCGGCCAGCTGGTCAACGTCACGGTCATGGCCGTCCGGCAGGCCGTCACGCCGGACGGGATGCAAGGCCGCGCGGCTGCGACCATCACCTTCGCCGGCATGGGCCTGACCCCGCTCGGCTCGCTGCTCGGCGGCTTCCTCGGGCAGGAGTGGGGGCTGCGCGCCGGCCTCCTGGCGACGGCGGCCGGCATGCTGCTGTCCCCGGCGCTGCTGGCCGCCTCCCCGCTGGCCCGGCTGGGGAAGACGCTCCCGGCCCCGCCGGACGCGCCTGCGCAGGCTGCCTGCCCGGCATCGAGCCCGGGCGCGCCGTCAGGGAGTGATGCCTCCGGAGGAACAGCGCCGGGGTAGCGCCGCGCCATCGCGTCTCGCGAACGGCCCGGATGGCTGTGGCAACGGGCCGCCTCTGACCGGCCCGTTGCCACAGCCATCACCTGGACTGCCGCTTACAGGCCCTCGTTGATCATGCGGCCTGCCTTCTCGAACAGTTCCGGGCGCCGCTTCTTGTAGAAGAAGGCAATGCCGATGCCGATTAGCACCACCGCCGCGTCGATCGGCCCGAACAGCTTCGCGTACCCGTACCCGGCGCCGAGGAAGTCGATGTTCGTGAACAGCAGGTAGACCACGTACGCCTGGGACGCCAGCGCGAGCACCGGGGCGAGCCGGGTCTTCCACCAGTGCACCTCATCGCGGTGGTACCTCTCGTAGTAGACCAGGATCGCGAGGGAGACCACGGCCTGCACGGACAGGATGATGATCACCCCCATCACGGCCATCAGGCCATAGAGCTGCCCGTACGCCTGCGACGACGGGTTGTTCGTGCCGACGAAGATCGCGAACAGCGCGATGATGAACAGCGAGATCACCGTCTGGACGATCGACGCGATGTGCGGCGACTGCCACCTCGGGTGCGTCTTGCCCAGGACCGGCGGCAGCATCCCCTCGCGGCCGAGCGAATAGAAGTACCGCGCGGTCGTGTTGTGGAAGGCCATGCCGCAGGCGAACGATCCGGTGATGATCAGGTAGCTCATCACCGAGGTCACCCAGTGCCCCGCGTACTGGGTCGACGGGGCGAAGAAGAAGTTCGCCGCGTTCGAGGCCGCCGCCGACACCGCCGCGTTCTCCGACGGGTACCCCGACAGCGCCGCCCACGAGGTGAGCGTGTAGAAGACGCCCAGCCCGATCACCGAGATGTACAGGGCCCGGGGCACGTTTTTCTTCGGGTCGCGGGACTCCTCACCGTAGTTGGGTGCCATCTCGAACCCGACCCACGACCAGAACGCGAAGAACAGCCCGATGCCGATCGCGCCGGCCGCGAGGTCGCCGCGGCCGGGGAAGGCGCGGAAGGCGTTAACCGGATTGACGGAAGACCAGGACGGGTGCCCCTTGGCGAGCAGCATCGCGTCGAAGAGCAGCAGGATCAGCACCTCGGTGACCAGGCCGATGGCGAGGATCTTGGCGGAGAACGAGACGTCGAAGTAGGTCAGGACGCCGATCACGAGGACCATGCCGAGGGCGAGCCAGACCCAGCCGACGTTGGCCCCGAAGGCTTGCAGCTTCAAGTTGAGGAAGTAGGCGAACCCGCCCGCGAGGGATGCCTCGAACACCGAGTAGGCGACGACCGAGCCGAACCCGGCGCCGAAGCCGATCTCCCGGCCCAGGCCGTGGCTGATGTAGGAGTAGAAGCCGCCGGTCGTCGTCTTCTTCTTCGCCATCGCCACGTAGCCGACGGAGAACACGACGAGCACCACGGTCGCGATCAGGAACGCGGCGGGCGCGCCGATACCCTGGCCGGAGCCGACGACGATCGGCACGTTGAGCAGCATGGCGGTAATGGGCGCTGACCCGGTGAGGGTCAGGAACAGTACGCCGCCAAGCCCTACCGCGCCTTTGCGGAGCTTAGCAACATTCTCCTGGCCGGAAATATCGAAGTCTTCAGAGACCGCGGTCACGGTCGCCGGCTCGGTCTGTGCCACAGGCATTCCCTCTCGGACGCAAAGGCGTTGCGCGGGGAACATAACAACGACGCTGAGGGCCGGGCAATAGCAGAAAATCGAATTAACTTCCCCGAAACGAGATGATCGGTTCCGTAACAGGCCGGCGGGGCATCGTTCGCCGCCCGTAACTCACGCCGGCGGAGAGCGGGACGATCCGGCGCATGGCAACGGCTCCCGCGCTTGCGGTGGCCGCCAGGCCAGCCTGGGAATACGCTGGAGCGGAACTTCATTTCCTCGTCCCGTACTGAGACGATGACGGTCGGAAGGGAAAGCGGAGCGGAGAAACGATGTTCACCTCCATCGCTGGGCGCGGGGTCGTCGTCACCGGCGGCACGCGCGGCATCGGCAAGGGGATCGCGGCGGTGTTCGCCAGGGCCGGGGCGCGGGTGCTGATCACCGGCCGCGACGAGGCCGCCGCGCGGGCCGCCGTCGGCGAGACCGGCGCGGCGGGCTACGTCCTCGCCGACGTGGCGCGCAAGGCCGACTGCGCCCGGGTCGCCGCGACGGCCGCGAGAACTGCTCGGCGGCGTCGACGTGCTCTGCGCCAACGCGGGCATCTTCCCCGACGCGCGCCTGGCCGACCTGACCGAGGAGGACATCGACCGCGTCCTTGGCACCAACCTCAAGGGCACGATCCTCAGCGTCCAGGCGTGCCTGCCGCTGCTGGCGGCATCCGGCCACGGCCGCGTCATCCTCGTCAGCTCCATCACCGGCCCCGTCACCGGCTACCCCGGCTGGACGCACTACGGCGCGAGCAAGGCGGGCCAGCTCGGCTTCATGCGCACCGCCGCGATCGAGCTCGCGGGCGACGGCATCACGGTCAACGCCGTACTCCCCGGCAACATCGCGACCGAGGGCCTCGCCACCCTGGGCGAGGACTACGTCAGCGGCATGACCGCCGCGATCCCCATGCGCCGCCTCGGCACGGTCGAGGAGATCGGCCACACGGCCCTGTTCCTCGCCACCGACGAGGCCGGCTACATCACCGGCCAGACGATCGTCGTCGACGGCGGGCAGGTCCTGCCCGAGTCACCCGAAGCGGTCGGCTGACGCCGCCAGGTAGCCGGCTTACCCGCGCTTGACCAGCGATGATCACCGATTGGCCGCTTATGTGTGAATATTTCACCACTTACCCGCACTTCTGCCTCAAAAGCTGCATCAGGTGTCACTATGTGAACGTACAAGGGGCACGGGGGGCGTCAAAAGCGGGCAGGGGTGTCTGGCTCTTGGGGTAACCCGCCGGGCCGCGCATTCTGGTAGGGGGCTCGCACGTGGTTACCGTTCACAACTTTTCCTACGGGCTGCTGAACCCGGCCCTGGGCTACGCCGTGTCCTGCCTCGGGGCGTTCCTCGGGCTGCGCTGCGTCACCAGGGCGAGGGCGTACACCGGTTTCGACCGCGCCCGCTGGCTAATCGTCGCCGCGGTCTCCGTCGGCGCGACCGGGATCTGGGCGATGCACTTCATCGCGATGCTCGGCTACACCATCCCCGGGCAGCAGATCTCTTACAACGTGCCGCTCACGATCGCGTCCATGGTGCTCGCGACCGCGGTCGTCGGCGTCGGCCTGTTCATCGTCGGCTACGGGGACGGCGGCCTGCGGCGGCTGCTCGCCGGCGGCGCCATCGTCGGCATCGGGGTCGCCGCCATGCACTACCTGGGCATGGCCGCGATGGTCATGCCTGACTCCCTGCACTACAACGGGCCGCTGTTCGTCCTGTCGGTGGTGATCGCGATCGTGGCGGGCACCACGGCGCTCTGGATCGGTACCTGGGTCCGCGGCACGCTCGTCACCGTCGGCGCGGCGCTGATCATGGGCGTCGCGGTCACCGGGATGCACTACACCGGGATGGCCGCGCTGCACCTGACCGCGGGCTCGATGTCAGGCATGGGCAGCGGCGCCAGCGGCATGTCGTTCCTGGTGCCGCTGCTGGTCGGGATCACCATCGTGACGTTCGCGGTGACGCTGGTGATCAGCCTGTCGCCCACCGAGGAAGAGATCCACGAGGACGCCAGGCTGCGGGACAGGATCGCGACCGAGTTCTCCGCGAGCGGGCCGGCCAGCCAGCAGCCGGCACCGCGGACAACGCAGCCGCAGGCACAGCCGCAACTTCAGGTACAGCCGCAGTCGCAGCCGAACCTCTTCCAGCCGCAGCAGAAGCCGCAGGCGCAGTCGCAGCCCAACCTCTTCCAGCCGCAGGGCGCGCAACCGCAGGGTCAGCAGCCGCCGCAGACGCCGCCGCGCTAAGCCCCTGCCGACGCGCCGCCCGTCGTCGGACGCCCTCGCCGGGCGCAACCGGATTCCGCGCCGGCCAGACTGAGGCGGCCATGATCCGCGGTCCCGGTCGGCCGCCATCCGTTCGGGATGACGATCTTGACCTTGCTTTCAGGAAGGAAAACGTCCGGGACCGCGGCTACTGTCTCGCTCATGACTGGCACACCATGGGAACCGCCGCTGGCGGGGAGCGACGAGACGCAGCTCATCGGGGCGCTTGAGCGCCTGCGGACCATCTTCCGGTGGAAGGCCGACGGGCTCGGCGCCGCCGGGCTCGGCCAGCGGATCGCCACGTCGTCGCTGAGCCTCGGCGGGCTGCTCAAGCACCTCGCCCTGGTCGAGGACCACCAGTTCGGCGCGAAGTACGACGGGACGCCGCTTGGCGAGCCGTGGGCAGCGGTCGACTGGGACAGCGACCCGGACTGGGAGTTCAGGACCGCCGCGGACGACTCGCCCGAGGCCTTGTACGGGCTGTGGGACGACGCGGTCGAGCGGTCCAGGCGGCGGGTCGCCGCCGCCCTGGCCAAGGACGGCGGGCTCGACCAGCGCGTGGCGGCCGGCGGCGACGCGGGGCACGCCAGCCTGCGGCGCCTGGTGGCCGACATGGTCGAGGAGTACGGGCGGCACACCGGGCACGCGGACCTGCTGCGCGAGGCCGTCGACGGCCTGGGCGGCGAGGACCCGCCGGACGGCTGGCGGCCGGAGTCGGGCCGCTACCGCGTCCCGGGCGGGACAGCGTAGCGGCCGGGCCGCCGCCTTCGCCCGGGCACCCACGAGAAGGTAAGGGGCACGCCGGCCGGGGGCGCCCGGCCGTCTCGTGGTACGGTCCGACAATTGCTCGCCACGCAATTGCCCCTTCGCGGCATGAAAGGGACCGTAAGTATAAATACGTAAAAATGCGGCTCGTACGCCTCAGGAACACCACATAGCCCCCGCGTAGCCCGCGTGATCTGCGATTATCCGGAACGTACTTCGGCGCGGGGGGCGCCACCGAGGGGGTGGCTCCGCAGACAGCGACTTGGCTGTTGCCGCGCTGTCTTGAGGGGGTAACTCACCAGTGGTTTCTGTCCACAACTTTTCCTACGGCCTGCTGAACCCGGGACTCGCCTTCGCGATGTCGGCCCTCGGCTCGTTCCTCGGGCTGCGCTGCATGATCCTGGCGCGCGCCTACCAGGGCGCCGCCCGGGCGCGCTGGCTGATCCTCGCCGCGGTGTCCATCGGCGCCGTCGGGATCTGGTCCATGCACTTCATCGCGATGCTCGGCTTCACGGTCCCCGGGGAGCCGATCAGGTACAACGTGCCGGAGACCATCGCGTCCATGCTGCTCGCGGTCGCGGTCGTCGGCGTCGGCCTGTTCATCGTCGGCTTCGGCAACGGCGGACTGGCCGCGGCTGCTGATCGGCGGCGTGATCATCGGCGTGGGCGTGGCGGCCATGCACTACCTGGGCATGGCGGCCATGTCGATGACGGGTTCCATGTCCTACCGCCTTCCGCTGGTGGCGCTCTCGGTGGTGATCGCGATCGTGGCCGGCACCGCGGCGCTGTGGATCGGTACCTGGGTCACGCAGCGCTGACCGCGACCTTCGGCGCGGCGCTGGTCATGGGCGTCGCGGTCACCGGGATGCACTACACCGGCATGGCGGCGCTGCGCGTGACGGGCGGCCTGATGCCGGCCATGGGCATCGACGGCGTGTCGACGCTCTCCGGCGTGTCCGGGGCCACGGCCGCGACCTTCCTGATCCCGCTGCTGCTGGTGATCAGCCTGGCCACGTTCCTGCTGACGCTGTCGATCAGCATGACACCAGGCGAGGACGAGATCCGCGCGGACGCGGAGATGCGGCGCCGGCTGCAGTACCTGGAGCAGCGCGGCGCCGCTCCTGAGCGCGGGGCCTGAGCCGGGTCAGTCCCCGCGGCTATCGCCCGCCCGGCCGGGCCGACTCGATCGCGCCCCCGCGATCGGCCCGGCCGGGTCGGGTAACGCCGGGCGCGCGGCCGCCCGGCGGATAACAGCCAGTCGTTGCGGCGGAACAGCCAGTACAGCAGCCCGCAGGAGCCGAGCATGAGCACCGCGGCGGCGATGAAGCCGCCGTGGTCGCTGAAGCCCGGGTAGGGCACGTTCATGCCGTAGAAGCCGGTGATGAGCGTCGGCACCGCGATGATCGCCGCCCAGCCGGTGACCTTCTTGGTGACGACGTTCAGCCGGTTGCCCTGGATCGTCAGGTTCGTCTCCAGGATCGTCGTGACCAGGTCACGCAGCGACTCGGTCCACTCGGTCGCGCGCAGCGTGTGGTCGTAGACGTCCTGGTAGTAGGGCATCAGGTCCTCGTTGACGTGCTTCAGGTCGCGGCGCATCAGCGTATTCAGCACCTCGCGCATCGGCAGCACCACCCGGCGCAGGAGCACGAGGGACTTGCGCAGCTCGAACGAGCGCCGCTGGACGTGCAGGTGCTTGGCGGCCGGCGGGGCGAACAGGTCGTCTTCCAGTCCCTCGACGGCGTCGTCGAGGGACTGGACGGCCTCGAAGTGGCCGTCCACGATGTAGTCGAGCAGGCCGTACAGCAGGTAGCCGACGCCGTGCGAGGCGAAGTCGGAGGTGGCGTCCCAGCGCTCGACGACCTTGCCGATGTCCAGGCCGTCGTCCTTGCGGATGGTGATCAGCGCCCGCGGCAGGATGAACGCGGCGAGCTCGCTGGTGGCCAGCTCGCCGGTCTCCACGTCGAGCCGCGCGCTGTAGGCGGTGAGGAACAGGTGCGTGCGGTAATGGTCGATCTTCGGCCGCTCCCTGGCGACCAGGGCGTCCTCGATCGCCACGGGGTGCAGCCCGAACTCCTCCTGGAGCACCACGAGGTCGTCGTGGTCGGGGCTGCGCAGGTCGAGCCAGACCGTGGTCCCGGAGTCGGTGAGGTGGTCGCTGATCTGCTCGATGGCGAAGCCCTGGTCGACGAGCCGCCCGTCCCGGTAGAGCCGGGTCCGCGCCTGGCAGTGCGTCGGCGTGTCCTGGCAGATGCTGTCGGCGGCGACCGTCGCGGGGTCACTGCCGTGAAAGGTGGTGTCCCTGGGGGCCGCCGTCCCCAGCTGCCCGCCGATCGCCCCGTTGCGGATGTCGGTTTCGGTCATGAGATCCCCTCGGTCCGGATGCCGGACCCAGGATCTCACCCCGCCGCGCTCACCGTGCCGGGGCCGGCCATGATCGCGAAGACTTAATCTTCCGCGAAGATTTCGGCCGGATCAGCCGTCGCGGCCGAGGGCCTCCTGGACCGTGGGGTCGGCGTCGGTGCCGAGGACGCGCCAGTCCTCGCCGTCGGCGAGGACCTTCTCCGCGCCGCGGATCGCCTGGAAGTCGCCGCTGCCGCCGAGCGCGGGCAGCCCCGCCGCGGCCGCGTCGCCGTCCGTCGTCGCCAGCGCCTTCGCGGCCCGGATCAGCTGGCGGTGGAAGCGGATCAGGGCCACGTCGGTCGAGCCCAGGTGCTCCCTGGTCCGGTCGAAGACCGGCCCGGCGGTCTCGGTCGCCATGGCGTCCTGCGACCGGAAGTCGGCGATGCCGCTGTAGGACGTCCCCTTCTGCGCGAACCGGTCGATCTGGTAGTCGTTCTCGCGGGTGTAGGCGCGCGGGACGACGCCGTTCGGCGGCAGCATCTCGAACGGGTACTTCTCGTAGGTGAAGAAGAGCGGCCCGCCGTAGCCGCGCGGGTTGGCGGGCGGCTGGGTGGTGAAGTTGTAGCGGTAGGTGGTGAAGTCGTCCACCGGGACCACGAAGATCTGCCTGGTGGAGAACGGGATCTGCGCGATGATCGTCGAGGACGGGGAAGATGTAGGCGGTGACCCGGGCGTGCCGGTACCCGTTCGGCGTCGTCCTGATGCCCGCGTACCGGAAGCCGTGCCAGGTCGTCGTCGACCTCGATCAGCGACCGCGGGTCATGCCGCCAGAACTTCATCGACATGAACCCCGACGGGTACCCGGGCTTGTCCGTCCCGTCGTCGGGCACGTCGTCGATCGCGTCGAACTGGTGCAGGTTCGAGATGTGCGCGGTGTCCAGGTCGCCGTCCATCGACTGCACCCAGTTGCAGTAGATCTGCTCCTTGTTCGCTCCCGCCTGCGACGGCCGGCAGCGCCTCGGTGCCGAAGTCCCGGAACGGCGTCATCGTCTCCGGCGGCCCCATGTACGTCCAGACGATCCCGCCCGACTCGTGGATCGGGTAGTTCGTTAGCCTGATCCGGTGCGCGAACGGGTGCAGTTCCGACCGCTGGTCGGTGCACTGCCCGGTGACGTCGAACTTCCACCCGTGGTAGGTGCAGCGCAGCCCGCACTCCTCGTTGCGGCCGTAGAACAGCGACGCTCCCCGGTGCGGGCAGCGCTCCTCGATCAGGCCGACCGCGCCGTTCGTGTCACGGAACGCCACCAGGTCCTCGCACAGCAGCCGGACCCGGACCGGCGCGCCGTCCGGCTCGGAAATCTCCGAGGACAGGCAGGCGGGGATCCAGTACCGGCGCAGCAGGTTGCCCATCGGCGTTCCCGGGCCGACCCGGGTTAGGATCTCGTTGTCTTCTGCTGACAGCACGGCGCGCACCTCCACGTGCGCGTAACGGAATTGTCTCTGCCCTCACCGTGTCCCGTGATTGCACGGACTGTCAATAATGCCGAACATCAACATAGAGAGCCTTCTCGTTGGCCGGCCGGCACTAAGCCGTGGTGGCCGGGCCGCGACCGTCCTGGTCGCCAGGGGGGATCAGTGATCTTGATCTCTTCCATAGAGAAGAATTATTGTCGTTGCCATTCCGCTCAGGGAGACTTCGCCTCACAATAGGGGAACGCGATCTTGAGGCAATGGAGCAGGTCAATGAGAAGCGGTCATAAAAGTTCACGCTATGCGGTCGGCGTGCTGCTCGCGGCGACGGCGGTAGCCGCCGCGGCGTGCAGCAGCTCGTCCAGTTCGTCATCCACCCCGGCCAGTACCACGAGCACCAGCGCGAGCAGCGCGAGCAGCGCGGGTGCGAGCGCCAGCGCCAGCGCGCCCGGGACCGTCACCAACGTGACGCTCGGCTACGTCCCCTACTCCGACGACGCCTCGCTGTTCTACGCGCAGAGCAGCGGCATCTTCAAGAAGCACGGCCTGAACGTCACCTTCGTGGCCCAGGCGAGCCCGGTAGCCGTCGAGGCGTCCATGGCCAGCGGCACCGAGCAGTTCGGCTTCATCACCACGCCCGTGCTGATCAACCTCAACTCCAAGGGCGTCAACGTCAAGTGCGTCTCCAGCGTCGACGGCAGCGAGCCGTCGGACCCCGCGAACGACTCCACCGTCCTCGTCGCCGCCAAGGGCTCGGGCATCACCTCGGTGAAGGACCTGGCGGGCAAGAACGTCGCCGAGGTCCAGCTCACCTCGCTGAACTCGCTCGCCGTCGAGATCCTCGCCAAGCAGGCGGGCATCGACCCGAAGTCCATCCACCAGATCGCGATCCCGTTCCCGCAGATGTCGGCGGCCCTCGCCCAGGGCCGGGTGCAGGCGGCGGTCATCGTGGCGCCGTTCGCGACGGCCGCCCTCAGCGCCGGCGCGACCGTGCTGGCCCACCCGAACGTCCAGCTCTTCCCGAACGGCACCGTGACCTGCCTCGACGCGATGGACTCCTACCTCACCGCCAACCCGACGGTGGCGAGCTGAGTTCCGCGCGGCGATGAACGAGTCGATCGCCTACTCGCAGACCCACGAGGCGTGGTCAAGCAGACCCTGGTCAAGGGCCTGAGCCTGACCCCGGCGGTCGCCGCCAAGCAGATCCTGGCGACCAACTTGAACTCCACGCTCAACACCGCGTCCATCACGATGATCGAGAACTACATGAAGCAGTTCGGCCTGATCACCTCCGAGCCGCCGGCCGCGAACATGGTCTGGAACCCGTAGCGTGCTCGGTCGCTACACCCTGACGTACGGGCTGCGGCTCGCCGTCCTCGCCGCCGCGCTCGGCCTCTGGCAGGGGCTGAGCGCGGCGGGGGTCATCCGCGGCGACGAGTTCCCCTCGATGTCCCAGACCGCGACCGCCCTGTGGGACGCCGGCGAGCGGCTCTTCCCTGTGGAGCGCGGTCGGGCAGACCCTGGAGGGCTGGGCGCTCGGCCTCGTCATCGGCGTCGCCGCCGCGCTGCTGATCGGCACGCTCATCGGGATGAACGGCTTCGCCTACCGCAGCGTCATCGGCGTGATCGAGTTCTTCAAGGCCATCCCGGTGATCGCGATCCTGCCGATCGGCCTGGTGCTGTGGGGCGCGACGCTGACGATGAAGTTCGCGCTCGTCGCGTTCGCGGTGTTCTGGCCGCTGGTCATCCAGGTCTGCTACGGCGTCCGCTCCCTCGACCCGGTGGTCCGCGACACCACCACCGTGCTGCAGGTCCGCGGCCCGCGCAAGTTCCTCACGGTGATCTTGCCGAGCGCCGCGCCGTTCATCGCGACCGGCCTGCGCGTCGCCGTCGCGGTCGCGCTGATCGTCGACATCATCGCCGAGCTGATCGGCGGCGGCACGGGCGTCGGCGAGCGCATCCTCGTCGCCGAGAACGCCGGCCCGAGCGCGTACCCGGTCATGTACGCCTACATCGTGGTCGCCGGCATGCTCGGCGTCGTGCTCGCGGGGGCGTTCACGGTGGCCGAGCGCTACGTGCTGCACTGGCACGAGTCACAGCGCTCCGCGAAGGCGGAAGGTCAAAACCGGGGATATCCCGAACGTAAGGGGCTGACCCTTGTCGTCCAGTTATCTCCCGGGGGGACGCCCCCCGTACCCCGATGTCGTCCTGCGCGGGCCTGATCGCGAGAACCGCGATCGTATCGGCCCGCGCGACGACGGCTATCTCCCCGGGCTTCGCCTGGCCGGCGGCTGCCACCCGCGTCTGGCTGTTCGCGGTCCTGTTCCTCGTCTGGTGGTTCTGGTCGGCCGGGTCGAAGAGCCTGTACTTCCCGCCGCTGTCGTCGATCCTGAAGTCGCTGTGGACCCAGTGGGTGACCGGCCCGGCCCGCGCCGAGCTCTCCTCGTCGCTTGAGCACCTGCTGGTCGGCTACGTGATCGCCGGCGTCATCGGGATCGCGGATCGGCGCGCTGCTGTGGTCGGCGCGCTACCTGCGCGAGGCGACCTCGCCGTACATCTACTTCCTGTACGTGCTGCCCGCGCCGGTGCTCGTGCCCGCCGCGATGACGCTGTTCGGCATCGGCTTCACGATGAAGGTCGTGCTGATCGCGTTCGCCGCCCTGTGGCCGACGCTGCTCAACACCCTGGACGGCATGCGCGGCGTCGACCAGGTCAAGCTCGACACCGCACGGGTGCTCGGGATGTCGCCGCGCGGGACCGTGTTCCGCGTCGTGCTGCCCGCCGCGGCCCCGCAGATCGTCGCCGGGCTGCGCAACTCCCTCCAGGTCGCCATCATCCTCATGGTGGTGTCCGAGTGGGAGGCGTCCACCGACGGCATCGGCTACTACATCGTCAACGCGCAGCAGTCCTTCGACTACGTGGGCATGTGGTCGGGGATCATCGTCCTCGCGATCATCGGCACGGTCGCCAACGTCCTGTTCGTGCTCGCCGAGAACCGCGTCCTGCACTGGCATTACGGCGCCCGCGCCGTGGAGGGAACCCGTTGAAGCGCAGTGACATCGGCACCGTCCGCGCTCCCGTGTCGGCGTTGGGCCGGCCTATCGCCGGCCTAACGCCACACGAGCCATGCACGGCGATGGCAGTGCGGGTCGGCGGGTGTGACGATGGGCAATGAAGTGAAGCCTGAGGTCACGATGGCCGGCGCAGGGCAGGACGGCACGCCGGTCGTGTCGCTGCGGCACGTGCGGAAGGTGTACCCGAGCGCCGGCGGGCCGAAGGTGGCCCTGCAGGACATCACGTTCGACGTGGCGCGCGGCGAGTTCGCCTGCGTGGTCGGGCCGAGCGGCGCGGGCAAGACCACGCTGCTGCGCACCCTGGCCGGGCTCGCGCAGCCGACGAGCGGCGAGGCGCTGTTCGAGGGCACGCCGCTGCGCTCGGTGCCGCCGGGCATCGGCGTGGTCTTCCAGGACTACGGCCGGTCCCTGTACCCGTGGCTGACCGTGGCGCGCAACGTGGACCTGCCGCTGCGGGTGCGCGGCGTGCCGCGCGCCGAGCGCGCGCAGCGGGTGGCCGAGGTGCTGGGCTCGGTCGGGCTGGCCGACGCCGGCCGGAGCTACCCGTGGCAGCTGTCGGGCGGCATGCAGCAGCGGGTGGCGATCGCCCGGTCGCTCGCCTACCGGCCCGACCTGCTGCTCATGGACGAGCCGTTCGCGTCGGTGGACGCGCAGACCCGCTTCGAGCTCGAGGACCTGATCCTGCGCGTCCGCCAGGAGTTCGGCGTCACGGTCGTCTTCGTCACCCACGACATCGACGAGGCCGTCTACCTGGCCGACCGCGTCGTCGCGATATCGAAGTCGCCGGGCGTGGTGACCGAGATCGTCGACATCACCCTGGCCCGCCCGCGCGACCAGATCACGACGAAGGCCGACCCGGCCTTCGCCCGCTACCGCGAGCACCTGCTCGGCCTGGTGATGCACCGCTGACCGGCTTAGTGCGCGAAGGACTTGCGCTTCTCCTGCAGTTCCGGCGGCATCTGGGTCTGCGGGTGGTGCTCGAGGATGCGCAGGTTCAGCTTGAGGTCGTCGAGGAGCAGGTTCGCCAGGTCCATGGAGAAGCCGTTGCGGACGACGATCCGCATCACCGCCATGTCGGTCAGGTTCTCCGGGAACGTGTAGGCCGGGACCTGCCAGCCGCGCATCCGCAGCCGCTCCGAGATGTCGAACACCGAGTACTTGTCCACGTCGTCGCGCAGCTTGAACGCGAAGACCGGCAGGTCCGACCCGTCGGACAGCAGCTCGAAGGGGCCGAGCTTGCCGATCTCGCCGGACAGGTGCAAGGCGATGTCCTGCGCGGTCTGCTGGACCTTCTTGTAGCCGGAGTAGCCGAGGCGCAGGAAGTTGTAGTACTGCGCCGCGACCTGCGCGCCGGGCCGGGAGAAGTTCAGCGCGAACGTCGGCATCTCCCCGCCGAGGTAGTTGACCTTGAAGATCAGGTCCTCGGGCAGGTGCGTCCGCGTCGCGCCAGATGATCCACCCGACGCCCGGGTAGACCAGGCCGTACTTGTGCCCGGAGGCGTTGATCGAGGCGACGCGCCCCAGCCGGAAGTCCCATTCGATCTCCGGCTGCAGGAACGGCGCGACGAACCCGCCGGACGCGGCGTCCACGTGGATCGGCACGTCCGGGGCGCCCGGGGTGGCCGCCAGCGTGTCGAGCGCCGCGGCGAGCTCCGCGACCGGCTCGTACGAGCCGTCCATCGTCGACCCCATGATCGCGACGACGCCGATCGTGTTCTCGTCGCACAGGGCGACCGCCTCGGGAACGCCCAGGTGGTAGCGGCCGGGGACGAGGGGCACGTACTTGGGCTCGATGTCCCAGTACCGGCAGAACTTCTCCCAGCAGACCTGGACGTTGCTGCCCATGACGAGGTTGGGCCGGGCGGTGTCCAGGCCCGCCGCGCGGCGCCTCGCGCGCCAGCGCCACAGCAGCGCCATGCCGCCGAGCATGCACGCCTCGCTCGACCCGGTGGTCGAGCAGCCGACCGCCTGCTCGTGCGGGGCGTTCCACAGGTGCCCGAGGATGTTCACGCAGCGGTGCTCAAGCTCGGCCGTCTGCGGGTACTCGTCCTTGTCGATCATGTTCTTCGGCGCGCACTCGGCCATCAGCAGCTCGGCCTCGGGCTCCATCCACGTGGTGACGAACGTCGCCAGGTTCTGCCTGCGCGTTGCCGTCGAGGATGAGCTCGTCCCTGACGACCTGCAGCGCGGTGCGCGGCAGCACGCCGCGCTCCGGCAGCCGGTAGCGGGGGATCGCGTCACTCTTTTCCCGGAAGTACACCGGGTTGATGTCCAGCTCGGTGCCCGACTCATCCTCGGGCACCTGCCTGTGCAGCGCAGCCATGGGGCCAGGTTAGTAGCGCGACCGCGGCGGCACGCGCAGCCGGGCCGGCGAAATCGCTAATAAGTGGCGTGACCGAGGTGCCGGCGGATCACTTCAGGAGCTTCTGCACCTGGCGGAAGCCCGGGTGGCGCGAGTCGCGGAGCCACTCGAAGAGCACCATCTCCGAGGTGACGACCTCGACCCCGTGCTGCCTGGCGCGCTCGACGGCCGCCTGGTGGTCGGCCGGGTCGCGGGATCCGGTCGCGTCGGCGGCGAGGATCACGCGGTGCCGCGAGCCGAGCAGCTCCAGGGCGGTCTGCAGCACGCAGACGTGGGTCTCGACGCCAGCGATGACGACCTCGCGGGTCCCGGCGGGCAGCAGCGCCTGGAAGCCGGGGTCGGCGGCGGCGGAGAACGCCGTCTTGGCCAGCGTCGACCCGGGGGTAGCCGGCGAGGGCCTCGACCGTCGGGCCGAGGCCGTCCGGGTACTGCTCGGTGGCGAGCACCGGCACGTCGAGCAGCAGCTGCCGCCTCGGCGAGCCGCGCGGCCCTGGCGACGACCGACTCGCCGGCGTGGATGGCGGGCATCAGCCGCTGCTGCAGGTCGACGAGCAGCAGCACGGACCGTTCTGCGGACAGGAGCACGGTTAAATCCTAAGGGGCGACGAGGGCGTCGGTGAGCGGGCCGATGGCGGCCAGGTTCGCGGCCAGGGCCGGCGTCAAGGCCGTAGCGGGCGGCGATGGCCTCCGGCGAGACGTAGGAGACCTTCGTCGGGCCCGCGTCGTCCCAGACGGCGAACTTGAGCGGCAGGTCAAGCGCGGACAGCGGCGCGGCCGCCATGACCGGCGTGCCCGCCGCCGGGTTGCCGAAGACCACGAGCACCGTGTCCCGCAGCGCGAGGCCCGCCTGCCGCGCCTCGGCCGCCTGGTCGATGACCGCGAAGACCCGCAGGCCCTTCGCCTTCGCGATCCCGGTGAACCGCGCCACCGTCTCCGCGACCGTCCGCGGGCTCACCTTGGTGACCACGCCGTCGCCGGGTCCCGCTTCCGCTGCGCTCATCGCCGTCCCCTTCGCCGCTGGTGGATCATGCACAGTGTATACGCACGCCATCACGGATCGTGAAGTATTACGAGGTAGCATTCTCATATGCCGGGCCGCCGCGCCAGGCGAAGTGAACATTCGCATTCGATCAGCCGCACAGATTTTCATTGGCTGTCCGTGCAGCGAACTGGCTGTCCTCCTCGACAGGATTCTCGGAGGCCGCGACCTGCGGAGATTTCGAGAATTAGCGGCAGCGCCGGGCCGTGCCCGGGTAATTATGAAGAATTGCTTAAGTCAGGGTGAGGATACGCGCAGAGTGTGAAACGAGCCGTAGTGAGCACCGGCGGCGGGACCCTACTATAAGGGCAGGCACGGAGGAGTAACCGACGGACAGCGCCAAGTCGGCAGCCTGCCCGCCGCGCTTACCGCAACCCGTGCGAATTTAGGGGAATGATACTTAGATGGTGGCACGCAGTAAGCACTCCGCGGAATCCGTCAGGCGGAAACCGCCGCTGCCCAAACAGGCGAAAATAGCGATGGGCGCGGCGGTTGTCGTGGTGGTCGGCGCCGCCGTCCTGATCGGCGTGCACGTCGCCGGCGGGTCCGCTCCCGTCCCCCTGGCCGGCGCTGCTCACGCCGGCTCGCTGGTGCTGAACGCGTCCGGCTCCGAGCTGACCTCGTGGAATCAGACGTCGACGTTCTGCCCGGCAGAATTCCTGGCCGCGTCGCCGACGGCACCGTGTCCACCGACTCCGCCGGCGACGCGACGCTGTCCACGACCGGCAAGCCCGGCAGCTGCGTCGGGATCGTCAGCCCCGGCGCCTACTCGTCCGGGGTCATCGAGGCGGACATCGACTTTCCCGCGCTTCCCGGCAAGCCGGACACCATCGCCAACTGGACGGCGTTCTGGCTGACCAACCAGGATGCCTGGCCGGCTGACGGCGAGATTGACGCCGTTGAGGCGGAGCCGGCCACCGGCGTCAACGCCGTGGGCTACCACTGGGGCACCAGCCGAGTCGCCGCAGGCGGTGTCGACCGACGGCTTCGCCCCGGACGGCAACGCTGCCCAAGGACGGCCCCAACCTGACGCCCGGCTGGCACACGGTGGACGTTGTCTACACCAAGGGCTACTTCGCGGTGTACTACGACGGCAAGCAGTACACCAGCGCGAGCAACAGCGTCATCACCGGGTCCGCGCTGAACATCATCCTCAGTTCCGGCGTGACCGCCAATACGAGCGCGGTTCGAGCAGTCGATAGGCGGCAGCTCGCCGAAGAACTCCGACAGCTCGCCCGCGACCCTGGCGATCAAGGACCTGAGGGTCTGGTCGTACAAGTAGCAAGCTGCGGCGCGTGCACGCAGGCGCCACTCGGCGCGATACAGCAAGAGCGCGAGCGCGGCCGCCGCTCCGGCTCAGCCGGGCCGCCTGCCGGTTGGACCGCTAGGGGAGTCGGATGCTTGGGGAAGGGAGAGCTGAGACGATGTCTGAGGCTGAGGAGAGCGCGCCGTCGGCGGCGGCGCGATGTTCGGTGACTTCGCGCCCGCGCTGGTCGGGTTCACCGACGACACGCTGTTCGGGCAGGTGTGGACGCGGCCGGAGCTGTCGCCCCGGGACCGGTCCCTGGTCACGGTCGCCTGCCTGGTGGCCGCCGGCAACACCACGCAGCTGGTCAACCACCTGGCGCGGGCCAGGCGCAACGGGCTGACCGAGACCGAGCTGATCGAGGCGATCACCCACCTGGCCTTCTACGCCGGCTGGCCGAGGGCGATGTCGGCGATGGCGGTGGCCAAGGAGGTCTTCGGCCAGGGCGAGGACACGGGCAAGGCGTAACCTGCCCCGGCGTCCGGCCGCCACGCGCGGACACGGACGGGGACATCAGAGCTAGTCCGCACCCGTTCCGATGTCTCTCCCGCGGGCCGAAGACGGGCAGCTCTCCGGGCGGGCAGCGGTCACGGGCGGGGCGAGTCTAGGATGAGCGGCCGCGTGAGGCCTCCTGCTCGTCGGCCGGGAGGCCCGGCTCGACGGCCGGGTCGGCCGCGCGCGGCCGGCGTCGGCCGGGGCCTGGCGCTTGCCGCGCAGCAGGGAGACCAGGCCGGCGAGGACCGACAGCGCCGCCGACACGCTGAACACCACGATGAGGCCGCTGTGGAACGGCCCGGACAGCAGGGAGGGGAAGAACGTCCGGCCGGTCAGCGCGGCCTGGCTCGCGGCGGGCAGCCTCGTCAGCACGCCGGTCGGGGCCAGCAGGTGCTGGATCGGGTTGACGCCGAGGACGGAGGCGAACAGCGACGAGACCGGCGGCAGCGTGGCGACCTGGTGGGCCACGCCGCCGGGCACGCCGAGCTTGGTCAGGCCGCTGGACAGCGTGGTCGGCAGCGAGCTGGACAGGCCGATGATCATCAGCGTGAACACGACGCCGATGGACACGGCGGTGCCCGAGTTCTGGAACGTGGAGCGCATGCCGGAGGCCGCGCCCCGGTCGCTGGCCGGGACCGAGCCCATGATGGAGGAGGAGTTCGGCGAGGCGAACATCCCGCTGCCGATCCCGTTCAGCGCGATGAACAGCGCGAACGCCCAGTAGGGGAAGTTGACGGGCAGCAGCATCAGCGCGACGAACGACGACGCGAACACGGCCATGCCCGCCGGTGGCGATGCCCCGCGAGCCGAAGCGGTCCGACAGGATGCCCGAGGTCGGCCCGGAGACGAGGAACCCGGCGGTCATCGGCAGCAGGAAGATGCCCGCCCACAGCGGCGTCTGGTCGTAGGAGTAGCCGTGCAGCGGCAGCCAGATGCCCTGCAGCCAGATGATCAGCATGAACTGGATGCCGCCGCGCGCGATCGACACGAGCAGGCCCGCCACGTTGCCCGCGGTGAACTCGCGGATCTTGAACAGCGACAGCCGGAACATCGGCTCGGCGACCCTCGTCTCGATGATCACGAAGACGACCAGCATGACGAGGCCGCCGATGATCTCGCCGAGCACCACCGGGGACTCCCAGCCCATCGAGCTGTTCCCGTAGGGCTGGATGCCGTAGGTGACGCCGACGAGCACCGAGCCGAGGCCGAGCGCGAACGTGATGTTGCCCCACCAGTCGATCTTCGCGCGGTGCCGCACGCCGTTGTCGCGCAGCTTCAGGTAGGCCCACAGCGTGCCGAACACGCCGACCGGCAGGTTGATCCAGAACACCGCGCGCCAGTCCCAGGCGGCCAGCAGGCCGCCCGCGACCAGGCCGATGAACATGCCGGCGAGCGCCGCGATCTGGTTGGTGCCGAGCGCGAACCCGCGCCGCTCGGCCGGGAACGCGTCGGTGAGGATCGCCGCCGAGTTGGCCATCAGCATCGACCCGCCGACGGCCTGCAGGAGCCGCCAGCCGATCAGCCACAGCGCGCCGTGGGTGCCCTGGAACGGGTCGAAGGACAGCAGGATCGAGGCGATGGTGAACACCACGAACCCCGCGTTGTACATCTTGACCCGGCCGAACATGTCGCCGAGCTTGCCGAGGTTGACCACCAGCACCGCCTGGACGAGGCGGTAGCCCATGATCATCCAGAGCAGGTAGCTGATGTTGCCCGGCCGACAGCGGGTCGAGGTTGATGCCCTTGAAGATCGCCGGGAGCGCGATGATGACGACCGACCCGTCGAGCGAGGCCATGAAGATGGCCGCCGTCGTGTTGGCCAGCGCGACCCAGGCGTAGGAGTCCGGCTTCGGCGGCTTCGGCCGGCTCGGCCCGGGCGTCGGCCGCGGTGGTGCCTGCCCCCATCAGAGCTTCTCCGCCAGCCGCTCGAGCAGCGCGGCGGCGGCCATCGAGCTGGCCGAGCTCGTCCTCGCTGAACCCGTCGCGCAGCGCCGCCGCGATCTGCTCGGTCCGCGCGCCGCGCTTGTCGTGCACGGTCCGCCGCCCGGCCTCGGTGATCGACAGCACGATCCGCCTGCCGTCCTCCGGGTCGCGGCTGCGCTCGATCAGGCCGCGCTCGAGCAGCGCCGCGACGGTCACGCCCATCGACTGCGGGCTGATCCGGTCCAGCCGGGCCAGGTCGCTCGACGTGGCCGGGCCGCCCCGCTCCAGCCGCGGCCGAGCGCCGAGGACTCGGCGATGGTCAGCTCGCCCTCGTTGAGCGGCTGCCGCAGCTTGCGCACGACAGCCCGACGGCGACGCGCAGCGCCCCCGCGACCTCGACTGACATCCGGGACCGTCCCGACTGACGTCCATATTCGTAAGGATAACTGATAAGTCTTGCCTTAGCAATTTGCGTCACCCGGCGCGGCGTTGGGTGCCGGAGGCGGCGCGGCTGGCTACCGTCGGGTGCCGTTGCGCTGCTGTGAGGTAGCGGAAGAACAGGAAGCCGTCGTCCTCGGCGAGGACGTGCGTGAGCTTCATCCGGCGGGCGTCCGACGGCTGGCCGGCGATGATGCGGCTCGCGCCGGGGCCGGCCAGCATCGGGCTGAGCGACAGGCAGAGCTCGTCGAGCAGGCCGGCCGCGGCCAGGTCGCCGAGCAGGTGCGGGCCGCCCTCGCACAGGACGCGGCGCAGGCCCCGGTCGGCCAGCGCGTCAAGGCGCCTGGCCGAGGTCGACGGTCTCCTCGCCCGCGACGATCACGTCGGCGACCTTGGCGGCCTCGGCGCGCAGGTCGGCGTCGGAGGCCGCGCAGGTGATCACGATGGTGCGCGCGTCCGGCGGCGTCTCGGTGAACAGGGGAGAGGCCAGGTTCAGGCCGAGGGTCCTGGTGACGAGCGCGATCGTCGCGGTCTCCGGGCGGCCTTCCGCGCAGCGACGCGAGGGACGGCCGGCGGCGCGCGGGCTTGTACTCCTCGACGCGCGCGGTCCCCGCGCCGACGAGGACCACGTCGGCGAGCACGCGCAGCAGGCCGAAGACCCGCATGTCGCCCGTCGAGGACAGCCCGCCGGACCGCCCGTCGACGTAGGCGGCCCCGTCGGCGCTGGTCACGAAGTTGGCCCGCAGCCAGCGCTCCCGCGGGTAGGCGTAGGCGTCGGCGAGCGCCATCAGGTCAAGTTCGTCGCCCGGCCGAGGGAAAGATCATCCGCACCCGTCAGATACTAGCGGGTGCGCCTCTCCGCCCGGATAACAGCAACCGGATAACAGCGCGAGGCGCCGCCCGCTACGTCCGGGAGCGGAGCACGACGATCGCGTGCGCGGCCACCTCGACCTTGGTCTTCGGGAGGAAGCCGATCGCGTCGCGCGGGTCGCCGCGCGGCGTCTCCGTGTCGACCACGATCTCCCAGTCGGTGCCGAGCCGTGGCCTCGGGGATGGTGAACGCGATCGGGTCGGCGCCCGCGTTGAACAGCAGCAGGAACTTCCGGTCGGTCACCCGGTCGCCGCGCGGGTCCGGCTCGGTGATCGCCGACCCGTTGAGGAAGACGGCCACCGACTTCGCGTACGACGCGCGCCAGTCCGCCTCGGTCATCTCGTCCCCCGACGGGGTCAGCCAGGCGATGTCGACAGTGCTGTCACCGCCGGCGCCGTCGCCGGCCCCGGGTAGACGCCCTGGAAGAAGCGGCGGCGGCGGAAGACCGGGTGGCGGCGGCGCAGCCGGGCCAGCCGCTGGGTGAAGGCGAGCAGGTCCCGCTCGCCGGCCGCGCGGGACCAGTCCACCCAGGAGACCTCGTTGTCCTGGCAGTAGGCGTTGTTGTTGCCCGCCTGGGTGCGGCCGATCTCGTCGCCGGCCAGCAGCATCGGGACGCCCTGGGAGAGGAAGAGGGTGACGAGGAAGTTGCGCTGCTGCCTGGCGCGCAGCTCGTCGACCTCGGGATCCTCCGCCGGGCCCTCGACGCCGCAGTTCCAGGAGCGGTTGTCGTCGGTGCCGTCCCTGTTCTCCTCGCCGTTGCCCTCGTTGTGCTTGCCGTTGTAGCTCACCAGGTCGGCGAGGGTGAACCCGTCGTGGCAGGTGACGAAGTTGATCGACGCGACCGGCCGGCGGCCGCTCGTCTCGTACAGGTCGGACGAGCCGGTCAGCCTGGAGGCGAACTCGGGCAGCGTGGCGGGCTGCGCCGCGCCAGAAGTCGCGGACGGTGTCGCGGTACTTGCCGTTCCACTCGGTCCACAGCGGCGGGAAGTTGCCGACCTGGTAGCCGCCCTCGCCGACGTCCCACGGCTCGGCGATCAGCTTGACCTGCGACACCACCGGGTCCTGCTGCACCAGGTCGAAGAACGTGGACAGCCGGTCCACGTCGTGCAGCTCCCGTGGCCAGGGCGCTGGCGAGGTCGAAGCGGAACCCGTCGACGTGCATCTCGAGGATCCAGTACCGCAGCGAGTCCATGATGAGCTGCAGCGAGTGCGGGTGCCGCACGTTCAGCGAGTTGCCGCAGCCGGTGTAGTCGATGTACCGCCACGGGTTGCCGTCGTCGAGGCGGTAGTAGGCGTGGTTGTCGATGCCGCGGAAGCGACAGCGTCGGGCCGCGGCCGTCGCCCTCGGCGGTGTGGTTGTAGACGACGTCGAGGATGACCTCGATGCCCGCCGTGTGCAGCGCCTTGACCATCGTCTTGAACTCGCCGACCTGCTCGCCGCGCTGCCCGGCCGAGCAGTAGCGGTTGTGCGGGGCGAGGAAGCCGATCGTGTTGTAGCCCCAGTAGTTCGTCAGGCCGCGCGCCACCATGGCCTGCTCGGCGACGAACTGGTGCACCGGCAGCAGCTCGACGGCGGTGACGCCGATCCGCTTGAGGTGCTCGATCACCGCCGGGTGCGCGAGGCCGGCGTAGGTGCCGCGCTGGTGCAGCGGGATCTCGGGGTGGCGCAGCGTCAGGCCGCGGACGTGCGCCTCGTAAATGACCGTCTCGTGGTACGGGATGTGCGGCGGCCGGTCGTTTCCCCAGTCGAAAAAAGGGTTGATAACCACGTTTTTCGGCATAAAAGGGGCGCTGTTGACCGTGTTCGGCCGGCGCGGGTCGGCCCACTGGTAGTCGAACAGCGCCTCGTTCCACGTGACGTCGCCCTCGACGGCCTTGCCGTACGGGTCGAGCAGCAGCTTCGACGGCGCGCAGCGCGCGCCGCGCCGGGGGTCGTAGGGGCCGTGCACGCGGTAGCCGTAGCGCTGCCCGGGGCCGATCGCCGGCAGGTACCCGTGCCAGACGAAGCCGTCGACCTCGGTCAGCTCGACCCGCGACTCGGCCCCCGCCTCGTCGAACAGGCAGAGCTCCACGCGCTCGGCGGCCTCGGAGAACAGGGCGAAGTTCGTCCCCCATCCGTCCCAAGTGGCCCCGAGCGGGTACGCGGCGCCTGGCCAGGTGTGCATCAGTCTCCCTTACGCGGCCGACCGCCCGAGCGCTACCGCCTTCCCGCAGCCACGCTTCCGCGGCGCATGGGGCGCAGGGGGACGTGCCCCCGGAAGCGATATCTGCATCCGTTCCAGTACGGTTTCCCCGTACGCAGTCCGTTGCTAACTGGGCGGCCGCAACCAGGTGCGGCGGATAACTGGGCGCTGGCCACAACCGATTGGGAAACCGAGCACGAAGCCTACCGGTTGGCATCCGCTCCCGCCCGAAGGCGGCAGATCCGGGCGGTATCGGGCGGTATCGGGCGGCCGCGGCCGTCTAGGCGCGGGCCCGCGCCGACACCGCCTCGCCGCCGATCGCGCCGCCCCGCGCGCCGTCGCACCGCCCGCGCGCCGTGGCCCACCGGGACCGCGGCCGCGGCCAGGTAGCGGTCGAGGACCAGGTCGGCCACCTCGGGCGCGGCGCCGAGAACCCCGGAGACGGCGTCCGCCCCGGCGCCGAGCGCGGCGTCGCTGACCTTGTCGGCGAAGTAACCGGGCGCGAGCAGGTACGTCGCGACGGCGACGCGGGCCGCGCCGCCCGCGCGCAGCGCGCGCACCGCCTCAGCGGGCCGCGGCCCGGCGGCCGACGCGTAGCAGGGCACGACGGCGCGCCAGCCGCGCTCGCGCGCCCACCGCGCCGCGAGCTCCGCGATCGTCGCGTTGGCCGCGGGGTCGGACGACCCGGCCGCCGCGAGCACCACGCTGGTCCCGGCGCGGGCGGCGGCATCGCCCGCGGCCACGCCGGCCTCACGCAGCCGCCGCTCCAGGGCGGCCAGCAGCAGCGCGTGCGGGCCGAGCGTCCCGGCGCAGACGACGTCAGGCCGGGACGCGCCGCCGCCGCGGCGGCCAGCCGGGCCGGGATGTCGGCCTTGCTGTGGTAGGCCGCCGTCAGCAGCAGCGGAACGACGACCGCCGGCCCCAGGCCGGGTCACTGTCCGCGGAGACCGACCCGAGGACCTGGGGGAGCGACGGCGCGCAGTGGTCGAGGAACGCCGCCCGGACGTCGAGCCCGCCAAGGCCGCGGCGCGCGGCCCTGGCCCGGACGACGGACAGCAGCTCGGTCACCGTCGCCGCGGCCCGCGGGTCCCGCGAGCCGTGGGCGACGGCGACAAGCGGGTTCAGACGTGAATGCCGCACTCGGTCTTGCCTGTCCCGGCCCACCGGCCAGAGCGCGGGTCCGCGCCCGGCTCGACGCGCATCGTGCAGGTCCGGCAGCCGATCGACGGGTAGCCGTCGTAGACCAGCGGGTTCACGAGCACGCCGTTGGCCGCGATGTACTCGTCGACCTGCTCCGACGTCCACGCCACGATCGGGTTGACCTTGACCTTCTGCCGCTTCTCGTCGAACTCGACGACGCGCGTCGAGCGCCGCGACAGCGTCTCCTCGCGGCGCACGCCGGTGATCCACGCGTCGTACCCGGCGAGCGCCTTCTCCAGCGGCTCCACCTTGCGCAGGTAGCAGCACAGGTCCGGGTTGCGCCCGTAGAGCCGCGGCCCGAGCTCGGCGTCCTGCTCGGCGACGGTCCGCGACGGGGTCACGTTCACCAGGTTGACCGGGTACACCGCGGACGACCGCGTCGCGCGTGCCGATCGTCTCGGGGAAGTGGTAGCCGGTGTCGAGGAACACCACGTCGATGCCGGGCCGGACCGCCGACGCGAGGTGGACGATCACGGCGTCGGACATCGAGGAGGTGATGCAGATCCGGTCGCCGAACGTGTCGGTCGCCCAGCGGATGACGTCCTCGGCGGAGGCGTCTTCGAGTTCCCTTGCTGCCTGTTCGGCGAGGCTGCGCATGCGCTGCGGATCCTTCACGTGTCGGTCGTCGTCGGCGTTCAGGCCCCAGTGATAGCGCTCGTTACTTAGATTTTGATTAACTCCTGTAACGGTCATAGCACGGCCCCCATGCCGGCGAAGCGTAGCTGGAAGCTGCGGGTGCAGGAGCGGCAGTGCCACTCTCCGTCAGCGGCGCCCTGCGGCTCGAGGTCCTCCTCGCCGCAGTACGGGCAGTAGAACGGGACCGCGCGGGCCGACGGCATGGTCATGACAGCTCCTCGTCGGTGGCCCGCAGCGTCCACGCCGCGAACGTCTCGCCCGCGACGCGGGCCGCGTCGTAGCGGCGCAGCACCCGCTCCACGTAGTCGGGCAGTTCCTCCGCGGTCGCCTTCAGCCCGCGGACCTTGCGGCCGAACCCGGACCCGGCGGCGTCCCCGCCGGTCAGCGTGCCGCCGAGGTGGATCTGGAACCCCTCGACCTGCTCGCCGGACGCGTCGGTCACCAGCGACCCCTTGAGGCCGATGTCGGCGGTCTGGATGCGGGCGCAGGAGTTCGGGCAGCCGTTGACGTTGATCGTGACCGGCGACTCGAAGCCGGGCAGCCGCCGCTCGAGCTCGTCGATCAGGGTCATGGCCCGGCCCTTGGTCTCCACGATCGCGAGCTTGCAGAACTCGATCCCGGTGCAGGCCATCGTGTGCCGCCGGAAGACGCTCGGCCTGGCCGGCAGGCCGAGCGCGTCCAGCTCGGCGACCAGGTCGTCCACGGCCGGGTCTGGCACGTCGAGGATGACCATCTTCTGCTCGGCGGTGGTCCGCACCCGGCCGCTGCCGTAGCGGTCGGCGAGCGTGGCGATCGCGGCGAGGAGCTCGCCGTCGAGCCGCCCGACGCGCGGGGCGAACCCGACGTAGGACAGGCCGTCCTGCTGCCGGTGCACGCCCACGTGGTCGCGGGCCCCGTTGTCGACGTTGACCGGGGCGGGGCCGTCCGGGAGCGCGTACCCGAGGTACTCCTTCTCCAGGACCTCGCGGAACTTCTCCGCGCCCCAGTCGGCGATCAGGAACTTGATCCGCGCCCGGTGCCGCAGCCGCCGGTAGCCGTAGTCGCGGAAGACCGCGGCGACCGCCGCCCAGACCTCGGGCACCTGCCCGGCGCGGACGAAGGTGCCGAGCCGCTTGGCGATCATCGGGTTGGTGGACAGGCCGCCGCCGACCCACAGGTCGTAGCCGACCTCGCCGGTCTCCGGGTGCCGGACCGCCGCGAACGCGACGTCGTTGATCTCGTGGTGCGTGCACTGCGCGGCGCAGCCGCTGATCGAGGACTTGAACTTGCGCGGCAGGTTGGACAGCGACGGGTCGCCGATGTACCGCTCCGCGACGGCCGCGATCTCCGGCGTGGCGTCGATCAGCTCGTCGCAGTCCAGCCCGGCCAGGGGACAGCCGAGGATGACCCGGGGCGTGTCGCCGCAGGCCTCGGTGGTGGACAGGCCGACGGCCTCCAGGGCCTCCCAGATCGCCGGGACCGACTCGATCTCGATCCAGTGCAGCTGGATGTTCTGCCGGTCGGTGACGTCGGCGGTGCCCCGCGCGTACTTGACGGAGATGTCGGAGATGACCCGCAGCTGCTCGCCCGACAGCTGGCCGCCGTCGATGCGGACCCGGAGCATGAAGTAGCGGTCGTCGAGCTCCTCCGGCTCGAGGACGGCGGTCTTGCCGCCGTCGATGCCGGGGCGGCGCTGGGTGTAGAGGCCGTACCAGCGGAAGCGGCCGCGCAGGTCGGCCGGGTCGATCGAGTCGAAGCCGCCCTTGGCGTAGATGTCGATGATCCGCTGGCGGACGTTGAGCCCGTCGTCGAACTTCTTGTTTTCCTCGTTCTTGTTCAGCGGCTCGCGGTAGCCGAGCGCCCACTGCCCCTCTCCGCGCTTGCGGCGGGGGGCCGCTGGCTTGCCCTGGGCCTTCGCCGGGGTACTGGTCGCAGTTGCTCCGGGTACGGGAGACATGCGGCGCTTCCTCACTAACGTCGTCGTTGAATTCGGCGGGCACGCGCCCGGAAGCCGCCACGGCGCGGAAAAGAAAAAGGCCGCCCGGCAGATCGCGGTGCGCACCCAGTCGTCACTCTCGGTTACCTTTTGTGCGGTAACCGTGAGTTAAATAATTGGGCGGCGATCAGCGTGCAGGGCGACAAATCGCGCTACGGACGCGGAGAAGGTCGACGTGCCGACGCACGACGAGCATGGGGTCCGTAACACTCACCTCAGCAGGATCACACAGTTTGCCCCTGTTTGTCCAGCCGAGGTAGGTCATATCCAGGGCAACCGCCCGTCGCGCGGGCCTATTCCGCCGCGGGCGTTAAAGATGTAACGAAATCTCGCCTACCGCTGGCGGACCCAGCTTAGCGCGGCGCTCGAGCCTCGCCCCCTGGCGCCCGTCCGTCCGGCGCGCTGGTGCTGGCAGTCGCACCAGCTCGTCGCCGCGGGCAGCTCCTCGTGGTGGCGCTGCGCACTCACGCAGACGCTGGCGCCCGCCTTCGGCTCGCGCTCATTGTTATTCTGCCGCGCGCCGGGTATACGCGCCGGTGAGATGGCTAGTTCCCCCGCGCGCCGCGACGCGGCGCCGTCCGGTCCGCCCGCCTTCAGCGACCGCGCCGAGGCGGGGGTGCTGCTTGGCGCCGCACTGCGGGAAGTCCTCGGTGACTCCCGGTCCCAGGATCCCGAACGAGTGCGGCGCTGGCGCCGGCTCCCGCGCCGTGACCGCTGGCCCCTCCGGCGGCCGCCCGGTCGTCTTCGCCATGCCCCGCGGCGGAGTCGCGGTCGCGGTCGGCGTGGCCCGCGCGCTCGGCGTCCCGCTCGACGTGCTCATGGTGCGGAAGATCGGCCATCCCGAGGCGCCCGAGCTCGGCCTCGGCGCCATCGCGGAAGACGGGGCCGGCGGCGCGGCCGAGCCCTACTTCGACGCGGAAATGCTCGCCGGGTCGGCCTGACCGAGGACGACCTGGCGGCCGTGGTGGCCCGCGAGCGCGCCGAGCTGGCCAGGCGCGTCGCGCTCTACGGCGGCGCCTCCCGCGCCGGGCCGCCGGCCCGGGGGCGCCTGGCGGGGCGGGGACCTGGCGGGGCGGCTGGTCATCGTCGTGGACGACGGGCTGGCGACCGGGGTGACGGCCCGTGCCGCGCTGCGCGCGGTGCGGGCGCGCGGCGCGGCCCGCACGGTGCTCGGCGGTGCCGGTCGCGGCGGCCGCCGCGGTCAGTGCCATAGAAAAGGAAACCGGCGAGGTGGTGACCCTGGTCACCCCTCGCCGGTTCCGTAGCGTGGGAGAATGGTACGCCGACTTCGGCCAGCTTGCCGACGCCGACGTGCTGGCGCTGCTTCGCCCCCGTCCAGAAGACGGAGTCCCGTAGCCGGATCAGGCCGCGTTCGCGCGGCGCATCCGGCGACGGCGCTCGGCGGAGCGCTCGTCCTCGTTCAGGCCACCCCAGGTCCCGTACTTCTCGGGACGGGCAACGGCGTAATTCAGGCACTCGATCCGGACCGGGCAGCTCGCGCAGACCTGCTTGGCCTTGCGCTCCCTGATGTCCCGCTCTGGCTGCCGCTCGCCGTCTGGGCCGAAGAAGAGCATCAGATCCTCGCCACGACACGCGGCAGAGTCCTGCCACCCCCAGTTAGGGCGGGGAAGCACGGCCGTCTGCCTACGCACCTGGGACATGGATCAATCACCTCAACAAAGTTGCTTAGATCTTGGGTTAGTCTTGCTATATGGCTCGCATGCACGCGAGTCCGGTCCTGCGCGGTAACTGCTGTTGCAAGCTGCAACGCTCAACGGCGTCATACTGTTCCCGCGTGTTAAGGCGCGCTTACGCGCGCTTCACCGATGTTGCGCGGGCAGTAGTCCGTGGGCACTGCGTGTCCGTAGGCCCTGTCTCCAGTAAGTACTGTCTCCAGTAGCCCTGTTCCTTGCGACACTGCTTGCAGTCAGCCGGAGGCTGGCACATGCGTGACAGGCGCCTAGCCCCCACCGAACGACGCGCGCCAACGGTCGATGCCGACAAAGCAGGAAGACCCGCTTAGTAGACAGTGTCCGTTAGCTGACCCGTTGGCCGCTGCCAGCCAGAAGATCCGCCGCGAGAAGGGGGCAGGAAAGCCTGGGGACTATGATGCCATCCTGCCTACGGCTTGTGCACGGCGGGGTGGCATTTTTCTTACCGCGCGTCGCAAGAATTTTTCGCTGCGTCGTCCTCGGGCGGCCGCGGCCGGCCCGCGGGACCCGCGAAACTTGACCGACCACCCCGAGTGGGTCACGCGTGAGGCGTGCGGGCCCTACTCTGTACGAAGTGGACAAACGTTCTGCTGGGGGGCCAACATGGGCATGTCAGCGTCGGACGCAGCACCCCTGCCCCGGCTCGGCGAGATCTTCTTCGATGTACGCGGCAGTTCGCGGAGCATGCGGCTGAGCTGGTACTCCAACACCGGCATCGCGGTGTTCAGCATCTGGCAGGGCGGAACGTGCACGGGCACGTTCCGGCTGCCCATCGATGACCTCACCCGCCTCGTCGACTCGCTGCGCCGCGGCGTCCCCGGAGACCAGGCAGACGAGAACTCCGGGCCGATCGCGCTCGGGGGCCAGCGTCCCCGGCTGGCGATCGGCGCCGCGCCCGCCGAGCCGTTCACCGGCATGATGACCGCCCTCACCGACGAGCGGGCGGCCGCCTACGGGCGGTCCAATGGCCGGGCCACGGAGGGTTCGCGACGGTCGGCGCGGACCGTGCGCGGACCGGCAACGGCGCGGAGCCGATCAGCCTCAGCGACTACGCGAGCGGCGCGGCGGCCAGCGGCGCGGGCGAGCAGTACGGCGCCGCCCAGCCGTATGGCACGGCGCAGCAGGGCGGCACGGGCAGCAGGTCGAGCAGGGCAGCGGGCCGCAGCAGCGGGGCGGCACGGGGCAGTACGCCGCGATGGACTCCTACGGCACCGGGCAGCAGTACGGCTCGCAGGATCAGTACGGGGCAGATCAGTACGGCGCCGGGTCGCAGTACAGCGACAGTCGCGCCGCAGTACGACAGTGCACCGCAGTACGACAGCGCGCCGCAGTACGACAGCGCGCCGCAGTACGACAGTGCGCAGCTGAACGGCGCGGGGCAGCAGTACGGGCAGTACGGGCAGGCGCAGCAGTACGGCGGCGAGGCCGGCCAGGACGGCCAGTCCCGTGCGGGCTCCGACGGGCAGGCGGGCGACCAGCGCGCCGACTACCAGTACGGCGGGGCGCAGGGAAGCACGCAGTACAGCGGCGCGCCCGGGTACGGCGACACCGGGTACGGCGAGGTGAGCTACGGCGACACCGCCGCGGCCAGCTTCACCCAGCAGGGCGCCGCGCAGCCCGGCGGTTACGGCGCCGCCGCCCAGTTCCCGGCCCAGCAGGGCGAGTCCCTGTCCTCTTACCCCGCGGTGCCTTCCGCCGGGTCACCGCAGTCTTACGGCTTCCAGTCAACGGCGGGCCAGCAGTCCTTCGGTGACGGCCAGGCCTCGTCCCAGGCCTACGGCGCACCCGGCCAGGCGGGCGCGGGGCAGCCGGGGTTCACGTACCAGGGCGGCACCGCCGCGCCCGAGGCGTCGCATGGCGACGACACCGGGCCGCAGCCGGCCGCGCGCTACGCGGACCAGGCGGCCTACGGCCAGCCCCCCGCCCAGTCGTTCGACGCCACGGGGTACGAGGCGCGGCAGCCGGACTCCCCGCCGCGCGCCGACCAGGCCTACGCCGGGCAGGAGGCCTACGCCGGGCAGGGCTACGGCCAGCAGCAGGGGTACCAGCAGCCCGTCTACGACGACCAGGGCTACGCGGCGGCCGGCCGTGCCGAGCAGGTCCCGGCGAGCCTGGAGTTCCCCGCGGGCACCTTCGGGAACCGCGGCTACACCATGCCGGGCCAGCAGGACGCCGGGCGCGCGTCCGGCCAGTACCAGGAGTCTCAGTACCAGGAGTCGCCCGGGCAGTACCAGGACTACGGCTACGGGCAGCAGCAGGACCAGCAGGACACGGCGGCGGCGCAGTCGCGCGGCCAGCAGGGCTTCACGGCGCAGCAGTCGCCGTCAGCGCAGCAGCCGCAGCAGCAGTGGCCGGACGCCGCGCGCGCCAGCCAGCCCGCGCCGGGGTACCCGGCCGGCACCGGCGGGATCTCCGCGCTCTCGGCGCCGCTGCCGCCGGACGGCGGTGCGGGACAGCAGTCGCCAGGTGTGCCCCGTCGACGCAGGCCGCCGCGACCTTCTCGGGCCAGCAGGGCGGCTCGTACGGGGCGCAGCTCCCCGAGGCCGACAGGTACGCGGCTTCCTACGGGGAGCAGCCGGGCTACGGGGAGCAGCCGGGCTACGCGCAGTCGCCCGGCTACCAGGCGCAGACGGCGCAGCCGGACCTGCCAAGGTACTCAAGCGCGGCCCCGGCCGACGGCGGCAGCAGGGACGGCGCCGCGTCCGGCTACACCACGGGAACGGCGGCGGGCCAGGGCGGCTACCAGCCCGGCGCGGCCGGCGCGCTACGGCTATGACCAGCCCGGGTACAGCGCTAACGGCCAAGCCGGCGGCTACGGCGAAGGCGAGCGCAACGGCACTGGGGCGTTCCCCGCCGGATACGCCGCGACGAGCGCGCCGGGTACCGGGGCCTACCCGGAGGCGCAGGGGGCCAGCGGCTACCCGGCCAACGGGTACGGGAGCAACGGCTACACCGCCAACGGCCAGGCCGCGAACGGCTACGCCGCCAACGGCCAGGCCGCGAACGGCTACACCGCCAACGGCCAGGCCGCGAACGGCTACGGCGCCAACGGCCAGGACGCCAACGGCTACGGCGCCAACGGGTACCAGGCGAACGGCTACGGTACCAGCGGGAGCGGCACAACCGACTACCCGGCGGCCGAGCCCGCGGGCCGGGGATCCGCGCCCTCAGGCGCGTACCCGAGTCTTGCCGCCAACGGCTACGCGAACGGCTACGCCGGCGGCACCGCGGTCGGTAACGGGCACGCCAGCGGAACCGCGCCATCGGCGGCCCCGTCGGCGAACGGCGCCGGCTACGGCCAGAGCGCGCCGCGCCCGGCCACCCAGCCGACGTTCACCCCCACCTTCACCGCGAACGGCAGTTCCGGCGGGCCGGGCCGAGGCCGGGCCGCCGGCGGCGGGTACGCCCAGGCGAACGGCTACGGCGCCGCCCCGTCGGGCGGCGCGCAGGGCTACCCCGCGACGCCTGCCTACGCGAACGGCAACGGGGCCGGGTACCCAGCCGCGAACGGGAACGGCTACTCCCCGGCGAGCCCAAACGGGCACGGGTACGCCGCCCCCAACGGGGCGCCCGCCGCCAACGGCTACCCGCGCGAAGGCTACCCCTCGGGCCAGCAGACGGGCCCGCTCGCGTCCGACTACCCGCCCGCCGGCGGCTACGCCCCGGCGGGCCAGGACGACCAGGCCCAGCAGGGCTACTGGGACCAGGACCAGCAGCCGCGCGGAAATTGGACGTGACGCAGGGGAACACGTCACCCCCTGCGACGCGTTAAACTGAAACTGCCGGTGCGGCTAGGGTCCCCCGGGCCGCACCTAATATCGCCTTCGCGGAATACCGTTCGGCTGGAGCCGCGATGTGCCTCTCGCCGAGGAGGCGACCGGTCGCACCGGCACCCACGCATGTTCGGTGGCCCTTGGCCAGCCTTCCCCCCGGCTCGCTGTACCTGCCCGGGCGGAACGCCCCCCGGACCCCCCCGCACTCACGCATGCGCCGCGTGGCCCTTGGCCACCTTCCCCCCGGCTCGCTGTACGCTGCCCGGGGGGATGTCCCCGGACCCCCCCGGGGCGGGCTGCGCCCGCGGGGAGCGGGGTTCTCGTCTAGTCCTAACCGCCTTCGGTGTTTGGCCGGGGACGGCTACGCGCTGGCCAGCGAGAAGAACAGGCACTGCGGCGTCGCGGCTCATCCGCCGGTTCGCCCCGCATGCCGCGCTGGTACCCGCGGCCTTAGTGCGGAAATTTCGCATCCGATGGTAATTTCGCACGTCCTACGCGTGTTTTATCTCCTCCTGGTGAAAAGTTTCCAAGTTTATGGCTGACATGCGTAGATGGCTACGCCGCTACTGGCAGCAGGCGCCTCAGGAGTGCCGCGTTTTCCCTAGCGGCATTGCGGCACTGCGGCATCCAAGCGCCCGAAATCTTCGCATGCCCGGAGCCTTCGCGATCAATCCTGATAACAGCAAGAAGCGCGAAGCGCATCCTGGGGGTGGGCGCGGACAGACGGGCAAGCGCGCCGCGGCGGAGCGCGGGGCCGCGCACCGTTCGGCTGGATGGGCTTGGATTGCCTAGGCCTGGGCGGCGTGGTTGACGAGGGCGGCGAAGAGCCAGGGGAGGCGCTGCGCGGCCGGGACGATGCGCGGGCCGAGGAACGGCTGGTTCCGCGACCAGAGCAGCCCGGCGGTGAACCGCCACGCCGGGCCGGAGACGCGGCGCCAGGCGCGCTCGTAGTCGGCGGGGCGGCCGGCGGCGAGGCAGCCGGCGAGGGCCTCGGCCTGGGCGAGGCCGACGCCGATGCCCTCGCCGGTGAGCGCGTCCAGGTAGCCCGACGCGTCGCCGACGAGCAGCACGCGGCCGTAGACCCGGCGGCGGACGTCCTGGCGCATCGGTCCCGCCCCGCGGACCGTCGCTGGCCGGGGGCGCGCCGCCGAGGCGGTCGCGCAGCGCGGGGAAGTCGGCCAGCCGGGCCGCGAAGTCGCCGCCCGCATCGTCCGGCGTGCCGTCGCCGCCTGCGCCGCTTCGCGGCCCGTCGCCGCGCTGGCCGTCCCGGTGCGCTCGCCGCGCGCGTCGCCGCCCCGTGGCCACTCCGGCGGGCGCGTCCGCGGTCGCGGCCTGGCGAACAGCAGGCCGATGCCGACGACGTCGTCGGCGACCGGCGTCACGTACGCCTCGGCCTGCGGCGTCCAGTGCACCTCGACCAGGTCCGTCCACGGCGCGACGCGGTAGTGCCTGCGCAGCCCGTAGCGGGGCACCGGCGGACCGCGAGCCCGTGCCGTGGCTGGCGCGGCCGTCTCCCGGTCCAGTACGCGGCGGATCGTGGAGTGCAGCCCGTCGGCCGCCACCAGGTAGCGCGCCTCGACGCCCGCGGCGGTCACGTGGCCCGCGTGCCGTTCGAACGTGGTCACCCGGGCCGGGATCACCGGGATGCCGAGCGCGGCGGCGCGGGCGCGCGAGGGCGGCGTGCAGCACGGTGCGGCGGACGCCGAGGCCGTCCCCGTGCCGGAACGGCGCGTCGGCCTGGTGCGCCGCGTCGAGGTAGCGGATGCCGCGCAGCGGGTGGCCGTCCGGCGTGACGCCCAGGGCCGCGAGCCGCCGCACCGCGGCGGGCATCACGCCCTCGCCGCACGCCTTGTCGACCGGGGCCGCGCGCGGCTCGGCGACCGTGACCGACAGGCCCGCCAGCGCGCAGCGGATCGCCGTGGCCAGGCCCACCGGGCCGCCGCCGACGACGAGCACGTCGATCACGGCGCGGCCGGGCTGACGGCCTGCGGGGCGGCCGCGGCCGCCAGGGCCCCGGACTCGCACCGGATGCGCACGGTCAGCAGCGCGGCGTTGAGCACCGTGAACGCGCACGCCGTGATCCACGCGGACCCGGTGAGCGGCAGCGCGGCGCCCTCGACGATGACCGCGACGTAATTGGGGTGCGCGAACCACCGGTACGGTCCCGACCGCACGAGCGGCGCGCCCGGCAGGACGATCACCCGCGCCGTCCACCGCTCGCCGAGGGTGGCGATGCACCACCAGCGCAGCACGTTCGCCGCCACGGTGACGGCCAGCATGGTCCAGCCGAGCGCCGGGATGAACGTCCGGTGCCCGAGGAGCGGCTCGAGCACGCAGCCGGCGATCAGCGCGACGTGCAGGGCGATCATCACCGGGAAGTGGCCGAAGCCGTACTCGACGCCGCCGCGCCGCAGCAGCGCGTTCGCGTGCCGCGCCGACACGACGAGCTCGGCGACCCGCTCGCACGCGATGACGGCAAGCAGCGTCCAGAAGACGGTCATGGGTCACCACCTCAGCAGCAGGAGCTCGGCGCTCACGCCGGGCCCGAGTCCGATCATGAGCCCGAACGATCCCGGCGGCGGCGGGTCCTCGGCGGCGGTCAGCTCGAGGATATGCAGCACCGAGACCGACGACATGTTGCCGGCCTCGGACAGGGACCGGCGGCTGGCCGCCAGGGCGCTGTCCGGCAGCTTGAGCGCGCGCTGCGCGGCGTCGAGGACCTTCGGGCCGCCGGGGTGGCAGATCCAGCTCCTGATGTCGTCGACGGTCAGGCCGTGCTCGCCGAGGAAGGCGGTGACGCTGCCGTTCAGCCGGCGCTCGACCACCTCGGCGAGGTCGGCCGTCAGCACGATGCGGAAGCCGTCCGCGCCGAGCCGCCAGCCCAGCGTGTCCGTGCTGTCCGGGTAGACCTCGCTCCTGGTGGCGATCACCTGGGGGAGGCGGGCCGCCAGGGCGGCGCGGCCGCGGTCCTCGCCCGTGGCCACGACCGCCGCCGCCCCGTCGCCGAACAGCGCGCTCGCCACGAGGTCCGCGGTGGTCACCTCGGTCCGCGGCCAGGTCAGCGAGCACAGCTCGACGGCGAGCAGCGCCGCGGCGTGCCGCCGGCCAGGCCGAGCAGGTAGTCGTGCAGCCGCGCCAGCCCCGCGGCGCCGGCCACGCACCCGAGCCCGAACACCGGCAGCCGCTTGATGTCGGGCCGCAGCCCGAGGCGGGGGATGAGCCGCGCGTCGAGCGACGGCACGGCCACGCCCGTCACCGACGTGACGATGAGCAGGTCGAGCGTCGGCGGGTTCGAGTCCCGCGCTGTCCAGCGCGGAGCGCAGCGCCCGCTCGCCGAGCGCGGTCGCCTCCTCGATGTAGCGGTCGTTGGCCAGCGCCGCGCCGGGGTCGGGAAGCCTGGCGAGCGCCGCGTACTCGCCGATCGGCAGGACCGTGTGCCTGGTGGCGACGTCCGCGTTGGCGTGCAGCCGCTCGAGCAGCGCGCGCTGGCCGGGCCGCAGGCCGCCGGCGGCGTCCGCGATGGCCGCGATCGCCCTGGCGAGCTCGCCCTGCGGGTACCGGTGGGCGGGGAACGCCGAGCGGGCCGCCATGATCCGCGACGTCAACGCAGCGCACCAGCCAGGTGCGCCGCCGAGGTGAGCGCGTCGGCGCCGAAGGCGAACACCGCGACGTCGGCGCCCGCGATGGCGAGCGCGGCCCGGAACGGCGTCCGCCCCTTCCCGACGGCACCGACCACCGCCAGCACGCAGGAGCAGCACAACCCGATGACGGCGATCCACCGCCGCGCCGGGCTCGCCTCCGCGACGAGCAGCGCCGAGGCCGACAGCAGCAGCACCAGGGCGGCGGCCCGGGCCGCGCCCGGGCCCCAGCGTGCCGCGACGACCTGCGGCAGGCCGCGCACCCCGGAGCGGAGGTCGGCGTCCAGGTCGGGCAGCACGTTCGCGAAGTGCGCGCCGAGCCCCACCAGGCCCGCCGCGACGCAGACCCAGAAGCGCGGCGCCGGCTGGCCGGGCAGCGTCGAGGCCGCGTAGGCGGGCAGCGGGCCGAACCCGAGCAGGTACATGACCCCGGACCAGGGCGTTGACTTCAGGCCGAGGTTGTAGGCCCAGGCGGCCCCGACGAGCAGGGCCAGGATCCCCATGCGTGACCAGGCTGATCGCCGCGGACATGGCCAGCGCGGCCAGGAGCGAGACGACGGCCGCGACCCACAGCGCGCGCACGCTGACCTCGCCCCGCGCGACCGGCTTGTCGGTCCGCCCGGCGGCAATGTCCCGCGCCGCGTCGCAGGCGTCGTTGGACCAGCCGACCGAGAGCTGCCCGGCGAGCATGGCGGGCGCGACGAGTACCGGCCCGAATCCGTGCGGCGCCGCCTCCGCCGCCAGCACGGTCGCCATGGCCGTGATGGCCAGGCTGGGACCTGGGTGACTGGCGATCACCAGTGCGCGCACGCGAACCATAGGCCCCCCGTCCGTTTATGGATCAACTATCCTCAAGTGTGAGGCTTGCGCTTCAGGGTGCCAACCGTTCCTTGTCACTGAGAGGTTGTTAGTACCTGAAGCGGCCCCGCGCCCGGAACGTCGCGGGCTTCCCGGCTGCCCGGCGCGGCCAGGCCCCAGGCGCGGTCGGCACCATGCCGCGGGCCGTTCGCGGTGGATGGCCGCGGCGGCCCGGTGTGTACGATCGAGCGATAAAACGGCCACTTGCCTTGCATACCCGGAGCGCGGTCAGTGATTCTCGCGGAGCACGCGGTCCGCCGTCGGAGGTGCCCATGTGGTCAAGGTACTGACCGTGGAGGACGTCGTCGCTTTCCGGTACATCTCGCCATGCGCCTGAGCCTGCGCGGCGCCAACCCCGCTGAGTGGCTGGCGCTGCGCGCCGGGCTCGTGCCGACCGCCGCCGCGGAGGCCTGGGGCGGCATGGCCACCTCAGGCGTGCTGGTCGCGGCCGTCCGCACCGGGATCACCGCCCGGCTCGCCGAGGGGCAGGCGACCGCCGCCAAGGTGGCCGCCGACCTGGGACTCGACCCGCTGCCCACGCGGCTGCTGCTCGACTGCCTGCGCTCGGCGGGGCACGTCAGCGAGCGGTCGGGCCGGTACCGGCTGTCCCGCGAGCGCCCGCCGCTGGCTCGACCCGGCCTCGCCGCTGTCCGTCGCCGGGTACGTGGCGGGAACCGCCGACTACTGGCCCTGGTGGCAGGGCCTGGAGCAGGCCACGCGGACCGGGACGTCATCCGGCTCGCACACCGCGCCGCCCGACGACCCGTACTGGCGCCGCTACATCAGCGGCCAGCTCGAGCTGGCCAGGCTGTCGGCCGACGAGGTCGCGAGGAAGCTGCCGCTGCCCGGCCGCCCGCGCGCCCTCCTCGACATCGGCGGCGGCCACGGCTGGTACTCCGCCTGCCTGTGCCGCCGGCACCCGGGACTGACCGCGACGGTCCTCGACCTGCCGGGCAGCGCCGCCGTCGGCAGGGAGATCATCGCCGCCGCCGGCCTGCAGGACCGGGTGCGGTTCCGTGACGGCGACGCGACGACGGCGGACCTCGGCGGCGGTTACGACGCGGTGCTCTGCTTCAACCTGGTGCACCACCTCACGCCCGAGCAGGCCGCCGGCCTGTTCCGCCGGGCCCGCGAGGCGCTGAAGCCCGGCGGGACGCTCGCCGTCCTCGACGTCTTCGCCGACCAGGGCCGCCGCGCGGCCGCGCACGCCGACCTGCTCGCGCTGTTCGTCTACCTCAGCTCCGGCGCCCAGGTGCACACGTCGGCGCAGCTCGACGCCTGGCTGCGCGACGCGGGCTTCGGCCGGCCGAGAAAGATCAGGGTCCTTCGCATCCCGGGCCTGACGCTGCGGGTCGCGCGAAGGTCAGGATGATCCCGAACGGGCGGACTCTCGCGTCCCGCGCAGCCGGTCATGCTGACTCGCCAGAGGGCTCGCGGCACTGACCCGCGCACACGGGTAGCGGCTGACTGCGTACGGCTGACCCGTGCCCCGGTCACTGCTCGCCGGAGGACCCGGGGCGGTGCGCGCCGCCCGCGCCGTCAGCGGTCCCCACGGGCCCGGCCGACGAGCCGTCCGCCGAGGCCCGTGCCGGCGGGCCCGGTGGCCGTCACGGGCGGGCTGACGGTCCCGGCGGGCGGCGCCGCCACGGCGGGCGGAAGGGGCGGCGGGTCCGGCAGCCGCGTGCCGGGCGGCAGCGGGCCGACGACCGCGTTGAGCACCTGCGAGTTCGGGACGGACAGCACGCCGTCGGGCGTGTCGACAGCCGCAGGTAGGTGATGCCGATCTCGCTCACCGTGCCCCCGATCTCGCCGGACAGGGCGCCTGCCCGCAGCCGGATCGAGTCACCGACCTTGAACGGGCGGGCGAGCAGCAGCACGAGGCCCGCGAACACGTTCGACAGCGCCTGCTGCGCCGCGATGCCGACGAAGACGCTGGTCAGCGCCCCGCCGAGGAGCAGCTGCCCGACCGGGACGCCGAAGAGCACCAGCGTGACGACCAGCGTGGTGGCCGCGCCGATGAGGACGAGCGCGTACCGGACGACCGCCGCGTGGGACGCCCCGACCACCGGCTCGAGCACGTCTCGTGCCTTGCCGGACAGGCCGATCGTGGCGGCGCTGGCGAACACGCAGAACGCCACGGCGGTGGCCGCGGCGATGATCTGGCTTGACCACGGTCGCCGGTGCCGAAGAAGTGCGGGAAGTGGCTGTGCGCCCAGCCGGACGTGGTGGCCGCGCCGATCGCCAGCACGAGCGCGATGATCGACTTCCACGGCCTGGTCTTCCGTCTCACCATGGCCACCTGGGCAGACAGGTCAAGTTGCGGCCCGCCGTGCACCTGCATACAGCAAGTCCTCCCGTCGCACCTGAACCGAAGCGGCTGACTGGCCTAACGGTACCGGTGCGAACGGGAGGACTGCGCGGACTGGCGGATGTGCTCCGGGCGATGACCCCGTTGCCGCCGATCAAAGCGCGGGGTTTGGAGGCCGCTAGATCAGCGGCTTGCCGACGGGGAGCCTGAGCCTGCCGTTCAAGCCGTTGGACACGCCCGGCCGCGGAGGTGTACCAGGCGGCCGCGGCCGTGATGATGCCGAGGTAGCCGCCGAACTGCGTCCAGCCCGGGCTGCTGGCGAAGTTCCCGATGGCCAGGACGATCTCGGTGAGCTCCAGGGTGAGGAACACGAGGAAAACCGCCAGGTTCACCTGCGAGCTCAGGATCAGCATGTACGTGTTGAAGATGGCGAACGCGAGCAGGATCCAGCCGAGGTCGTGGCCGGTAGTTGGCGCGGCGCGAGTCCTGATCCAGACGAACAGGCCGATCCAGAACGCGCCGTAAGAGGAGAACGCGGTCGCGCCGAACACGTTCCTGTTCCTGAACTCCCACATGCCGGCGAGCAGCTGGGCGAGGCCGCCGTACGCGAGGGCGTAGCCGAGGAAGGCCGTGCCGGCCGAGTTTCCGATCGTCCAGCGCGCGTTCACGGTGGACAGCAGGAAGGTGGTGAGGGCGAACGCCGCCAGGCCCAGCGGGCCGGGTCGGCGACGGGTGCGGCCAGCGGCCGCGGGCTGAACTGCGGGTGCTACTGATTCGCGGTCTTCGCTGACGCTCATATGGTTGCCTCCGAGCTTGACCAGCTCCCTGGCGAATGCTTTGCCAGGTGTGGAATAGATTCCGCTCATAGCGTAACTCTGCGGTAACTCGGCCGCGATAGGCTGGCACGCTCGAAAAAATTGAGGTGTGAGTGCACAAAGAGGCGTGTGCGATCTTGTGTCCTTGAGTCACAAGACAATCCTTTGCAAAAGGTTAAGATGTCGGCTCGCGTCCGGCTAATCACTATTTATCGAAATAAATACGCCGGCAATCACGGCGCGGTGACCGGCGGGCGGTTTCCGGCCAGGAACGTCGACAGTCCCGCGCGGGTGGCGAGCACGATCACCCGGTCGCCCGCGACCAGGCGGCGGTCGCGCCGCGGCGACCAGCTGAACCGCGGCGTCCCGCGCTCGGCGAGGGCGAGGACCCGGGACAGCCCGTCCCGCTCAAGGTCGGCCAGCGGCCGGCCGGCGATGTCCGAGTCCGGCTCGACCCGGACGTCCGCGATCACGAGCACGTGCCTGCCGACCGCGATGGTGCGCAGCACCTTGTGCTCGAGCATCGCCACCGCGAACGCGGGCGCGGCCAGGTAGGAGACCGACCGGGAGACCACGTTGCCGAGGGTCTCGCTCACCCGGCGGGCGAGGTCGTCGTCGAACAGGCGCAGCACGATGCGCAGGTCCTCGCCGCGCATCGCCCTGGCCTGCATCGCCGTCTCCAGGTTCACGATGTCGTTGCTCGTCGCCGAGACCAGCGCGATCGCGCTGTCCACGCCGGCCCGGCGCAGTACCCGCTCGCTCGGCGCGTCGCCGATCACCACCGGCAGCCCCAGGTTGCGGGCGAACGCGACGCCGCGGGCCGCGGGGTTCTGGTCGATGAGGACCACGTCGAACCCGAGGTCGTGCAGCCCGCCGGCCACCCGGGTGCCGACGTCGCCGCCGCCGACCACGATCACGTGCCCGCCGCGCGGCCGGGGCTCGCCGCGGATCCGCCCGGTGAGCCGGGCGCCGACGATGATCGCGGTCACCAGCGGGAGCAGCGCCATCCCGTCCGCGGTGAGCAGCACCTGCGCGACCTTCTCCGCGCCGGCGTCTCGCCGGGCTGGTGAACGCGGACCCGGTCATGTCCATGACGCCCAGGTAGAGCACGTCGCCGGGCGCGTGGCCCGCGACCGCGAGCAGGATGAAGCCCGCCAGCGCGGCCGCGGCGAGGACCGCGAAGATGGCGCCGAACTTGTTCCACAGCAGCCGCCTGGTCATCCGGAACGCGCCCCGGACCGGGTGACGCTGCCGCGCCAGCGGGTCGCGCGGCGTGCCGTCGGCCACGGCGAGCACCAGGTCGGCCCGGCCGTCCAGGTCCTCAGGCGCGACGAGCTGGGTGGTGCCGTCCGGGTCATCGGGGACCGCGAGCCCGCACAGCACCTGCCCGGCGAGCGTGTCGCCGCGCCTGGCCACGTACAGGGTGCGGCCCGACAGCCGGACGTGGCTCGGCGCGATCTCGCCGAGCGCGGCGGCCACCAGCGCGGGCGCGGCGAGCTGGCTGCGCGACAGCACCGTGCAGTCGCGGAAGAACCCGCTGATGTGATCGCCGAGCCGCCTGTTGTAGGCGGCGACGACGAGCCGCAGGTCGGGGTTGAGCTCCTGGGCGCGCAGCGCCGCGTGGAAGTTGGCGAGGTCATCGGGGCCGACCAGGGCCATCGCCCGGGCGGAGGCGACGCCCGCGTCCGCGAACGCCTCGGTGGTCAGCCCGGCGTGCTCGAGGACGGTGACGCCGGGCAGCGCCGCGATCTGCGGGCCCGTGGTTCGCGAGCTTGTCGGCGAGGATCACGACGACGTCCTCGCCGTAGCGCCTCGTGAGCTCCCTGGCGATGCGGTAGGCGAGCGGGTTGTCACCGCAGACGACGAAGTGACTCCCGGTCAGCGGGGACGGGGGCATGGCCAGATCATAGTGAACCCGGCTTTTCCCTGCCTGTTCGCGGGCACCGTACAATGGGAGGACGCCAGGAAAAAGAGGGGTTCAAGGGCCGACGCTGTACCATGGAAAGGCCTGCCTCCCGAGGGGAAGAACTGCCCATGGCCACCGATGACACCATTCGCGCCTCGGACGTTGACCGGGAGGCCGTGGTGGCCACGCTCCGGGAGGCGTACACCGCCGGCCGCCTGACCCTGGACGAGTTCGACGAGCGGATGGCGGCCGCCTACGCGGGCAAGACCTGGGGCGACCTGCGCGAGCTCACCGCGGACCTTCCCGTCCAGCCGGTGCTCGGCGCTGACCTGCCCGGCCGGCAGCCGTCTACCGCCGCCGCGGCGCTGCCGTCCCACGCCGCTCCGGCCCGAGCCGGAACCCGGCCAGGAGCCGCGGCCGCCCGTCGGGCCGCCGCGCCGCAGCCCGGTCGCCATCCTCATCCCGGTGGCCGTCTGGACGCTCCTGGTGGTGCACGGCAGCGTCGGGCCCGGTGTCGTGTTCCTGCTCATCGCCGTGTTCGCGCTGGCCTCGATCATGGCCTCCATCCGCCGCCGCTAGCCGCGGCGGCAGGGGAGCGGCGGGGCTCAGTAGCCGAGCCAGGCCATCGGCCACAGGTAGGTGCTGCCGTCGGCGTCCCCGACGGCCAGGGTCCCGACCGGGCTGCCGGGGCTGAACGCCACGGCGTCGGCGCCCGCGTCGTCCTGGCTGCCCGCCCCGTCCTGGCCGCCGGTGCTGTCCTGGCTGTCCCGGCCGCCCGGGTAGGGGAAGACGTGGATGGCGTCGCCGGTCGCGGCGTACCACAGGTACGTCTTCCCGTTGCCGTCCCCGGCGGCGAGGACGGCGCTGTTCGCGCTGAACGCCACCGACGAGACGCCTGCGCTGCCCTGGTCGGTCAGCGTGCGCGCGATCTGGCGGCTGGCGGCGTTCCAGACGTACGTGTTGCCGTCGGCGTCCCCGGTGGCGATGTCCCGGCCGTCGGGGCTGAAGGCGACGGCGGTGACCTTCTGGCCGTCAGGCACGGGCAGCGCGGCGGGCGGCAAGGCGGCCGGGTCTCCCCTGGCAGCCCGGCTCGCGCCTGGCCCGCCGTTGCCAGGGCGTCCGTGTCCCACAGGTAGGCGCCGCCGCCGGCGTCCCCGGCGGCGAGCACCCCGCTGTCGGGGCTGAACGCCACGGCGGTGACCGAGGGCTGGCCGCCGGGATCGCGCGCGTAGGCGAGGCAGGTGCCGCTGGCGGCGCTCCAGAGGTACACGTCGCCGTTGCCGTCCCCGGTGGCGATGTACTGGCCGTCCGGGCTGAACGCGACGGAGCGGACGCCGTTATAGGTGCCGTTGTCGTGCAGCGGGGCGAAGACGGGCTGGCCGCCGGAGTTCCACACGTAGACGTACCCGTTCTGGTCCGCCGCGGCGACCCGGGTGCCGTCCGGGGCTGTACGCGATCGCGGTGACGCCCTGGGTGTAGCTGGCGCCCTGGGTCGGCGGTGTCGGCCAGCCGGGCGGTGACCTGGCGGCTCGCGACGTTCCACAGGTAGGTCATCCCGTTGGCGGCCCCTGCGGACTCCCCGGTGGCGAGGAAGTCGCCGGCCGGGCTGAACGCGACCGCGTGGACGCTCTGGCCGTCAGGCGAAGCGGCCAGCGGCTGCCCGCTGGGGCGGCGGGCGCCGGCCCGACGTGCACGCACGGGCTTCACGTGCGCGGGCCTGGACCGGGACGGGCTCGGCGTTGGCCTTGCCGGGCTGCCGGGCCGTGCGCGGCGGTCAGCGCCCCGATCGCGAGCGTCGCGACGCACGCGCCGCAGACGACGCCGATGCCGACCAGCGAGCGGTCCCGGCGGCGCCCGCCCGGCGCCGCCCGCGGCGGAGTCCTGGCCGCCGTGGGCGCGGTGGCCGCCAAGGTGCCCGTAGATGGCGCCCTTGACCGTCTGGTCGTCTTCCAGGCCGGCGCGCCACTCAAGCTGACGCCGCGCCGCGCTCGCCCTGACCGGGTCCTGGTGGTGCAGCCAGTCCGGCCCGGACAGCTCCCTGATCGCGCCGAGGCGGACCTCCCGGAACGGGCTGTGCAGCGCGCGCAGCAGGTCTTCCGGCGGAAACAACTCGTCAGGCATCGGCCGCCGCTCCCCGCGCACGCCGACAGTTCCCCCGCTGAATAATCACTGAACCCCGCTCCAAGAAAGCCCCGATATGCGGAAAGTATGCCGCATACCGGGGCCGCGGGTCCGCCGATCGCCGGCGGCGAGGGCCAGGTTAGGCCGGTTTAGCGTCGTCTGCCGGAGTTCAGGCCGCCGGGAGCTTCGCGGCCGCCGCCTCGTCGAGCAGGAACAGGGTGCGGTCGCGGCCGCGGGCGCCGGCGGCCGGGAGCTTGTCCTGGCTGACGCCGCTCAGCGGCCTCGGCGACCGCGTCGGCCTTCTCCGCGCCGGACGCCAGGATCCAGACCTCACGGGCGGCCTGGATGGCGCTGAACGTGAGGGAGATCCGGGTGGGCGGCGGCTTGGGGGAGTTCCGGACGGCGACGACTGACCCGGTCGCGTGCGCGGCCGGGGAGTCGGGGAAGATCGACGCGACGTGGCCCTCCGGGCCGATGCCGAGCATCAGCACGTCGAAGGCGGGGACGGCGCCGCCCGTCGCCGGCCGCCGCGGCCAGCTCGGCGGCGTACCGGGCGGCGGCCGCGTCCGGGTCGTCGCCGTCGGGGCCGTCCGGGCCGGGGACCGCGTGCACCCGGGCCGGGTCCACGCCGAGCGCGTCGAGCAGGGCGGCGCGGGCGCCGGTCTCGTTGCGCTCCGGGTCGCCGGCGGCCTCGAACCGCTCGTCGCCCCACCAGAAGTCCACGTGCCGCCAGTCCACCGCGTCCCTGGCGGGGGCGGCGGCGATCGCGGCGAGCACCTTCGTGCCGATCCCGCCGCCGGTCAGCACCAGGTGCGCGTGCCCCTGCGGCGGCGATCGCGTCGGCGAGCCGCGTCACGGTACGCGCCGCGGCGGCGCTGGCGAGCAGGTCGCCGCTGGCGTAAACGAAAACCTCAGGAGTGCTCACTGGTGTCCTCCCGTTTCACTCGCCGTATTCCTCCGGCCAGCTCGCCGCCGCGCTGCCGCGGCGTCCTCGTCCACGGCGGGCAGCGCCGGCACGTCGACGTGGCTCAGCGTCTCCGCGTACACCTCGTCGGGGTCGAGGCGGCGCAGCTCCTCGGCGAGCAGCTCGGCCGTGTCCCTGCGGTGCAGGGCGACCCGTGCGGTCGGTCTGGCCGGGCCAGGCCAGGGTGGCCGTGCGGCCGTCGTAGCGGGTGATCTTGATGTCGCCGTCCGTCGTGGTGAACATGGCCTCGGTGATCCCCGGGCCGCCGGAGACGGTCCGGGAGACCGGGACCGACAGCCGCAGCGACAGCCAGGCGGCGATCAGGTCCGCGGTCGGGTTGTCCTGCTCGGCCGCGATCTCGCCCGCGGTGACCGGCGGGTGCGGCTGGTCGAGCGTCGCGGCGAGCAGCGAGCGCCACGGGGTGGCCCGGGTCCAGCCGAAGTCCGTGTCGCCCGGCTGGTAGCCCGCCGCCAGGGCCGCCAGCACCTCGCGCGGTGCCTCGGCGGCCGCCGAGTCGGTGACCCGCCGCTGGGCGAGCGCGCCGAGCGGGTGCTTGGCCGGGATCTCGGGGGCCTCGTCGGGCCACCAGGTCACCACCGGGACGTCGGGGACGAGCAGCGGCGCGGCGACCGAGTCGGCGTGCTGGCCGAGCGGGCCGTACATGCGCAGCACGATCGTCTCGCCCGGCGAGGACTCGCCGACCCGGATCTCGGCGTCGAGCCGCGAGTCGGCCTTCGGCTTGCGGGCGATGACGGCGAGGATGCGGCACGGGTGCTCCCTGGCCGCCTGGTTGGCGGCCCGGATGGCGTCGTACTGCGCCGCCTCGTCGGTCACGATGATGAGCGTGAGCACCATGCCGAGCGTCATGCCGCCGAGCCGCCGCCGCGCCTCGGTCAGCGCCTGGTCGATGGCGCCGGTGGTGGTGTCGGTCAGGTCGATCGTCATTAGTTGTTCTCTTCCCGGGGATTACAGCCTGCGCCAGGCGCGGCCGTCGCGTGCCATCATCGCGTCGGCGGACGTCGGCCCGGCCCCGCCCGACGCGTACTGGTCCGGCTTGGTGTTCTCGGCCCAGAACTGCTCGATCGGGTCGAGGATGCGCCAGGAGAGCTCGACCTCCTCCTGCCGCGGGAACAGCGGCGGGTCGCCGATCAGCACGTCGAGGATCAGCCGCTCGTAGGCCTCGGGGGAGGACTCGGTGAAGGACTCGCCGTAGGCGAAGTCCATGTTCACGTCGCGGACCTCCATGGCCGACCCGGGCACCTTGGAGCCGAACCGCACCGTGACGCCCTCGTCCGGCTGGACCCGGATCACCAGGGCGTTCTTGCCGAGTTCCTTGGTGTCGGTGGCGGCGAACGGCAGGTGCGGCGCGCGCTGGAAGATCAGCGCGATCTCCGTCATCCGCCGGGTGAGCCGCTTGCCGGTGCGCAGGTAGAACGGGACGCCCGCCCACCGCCTGGTGTCGACCGACAGCCGCACCGCGGCGTAGGTCTCGGTCCGCGAGTCGGCGGGGATGCCCTCTTCCTCCAGGTAGCCGACGCACCTGGCGGCCGCCCTGCCAGCCGGCCGCGTACTGGCCGCGGGCCGTGCCCAGGGCGAGGTCGGCGGGCAGCCGGACGGCCGACAGCACCTTCTCCTTCTCCTGGCGCAGCGAGTCGGCGTCGAACGACACCGGCTCCTCCATCGCGGTCAGGGCCAGCAGCTGCAGCAGGTGGTTCTGGATGACGTCGCGGGCGGCGCCGATCCCGTCGTAGTAGCCGGCCCGGCCGCCGATCCCGATGTCCTCCGACATGGTGATCTGCACGTGGTCCACGTAGGACCGGTTCCAGATCGGCTCGTACAGGGTGTTGGCGAAGCGGAGCGCCAGGATGTTCTGGACGGTCTCCTTGCCCAGGTAGTGGTCGATGCGGAACACCGAGTGCGCGGGGAACACCGCGTCGACGATGTCGTTGAGCTCCTTGGCGGTCTGCAGGTCCCGGCCGAACGGCTTCTCGATCACCACCCGCCGCCACGGCGTGCGCCCGTCGGCGTCCGCGGGGCCGGGGTCGGACAGCCCGGACCGCTTGAGCTGCTCGACCACGGTCGGGAAGAACTTCGGCGGGATCGACAGGTAGAACGCGTAGTTGCCGCCGGTGCCGCGCTCGGCGTCCAGCTGCCGGACGGTCTCGGCGAGCTGGTCGAACGCCGCGTCGTCGGTGAACTCGCCCGGCACGAACCGGACGCCCTCCTGCAGCTGCTGCCAGACCGTCTCGCGGAACGGCGTGCGCGCGTACTCCTTGACCGACTGGTAGGTGATCTGCGCGAAGTCCTCGTCCTCCCAGTCGCGGCGGGCGAAGCCGACGAGGGAGAAGCCGGGCGGCAGCAGGCCGCGGTTGGCCAGGTCGTACAGGGCCGGCATCAGCTTCTTGCGCGCCAGGTCCCCGGTGACGCCGAACATCACCATGACGCACGGGCCGGCGACCCGCGGGATCCGGCGGTCTCGCGGGTCGCGCAGCGGGTTGACCGGGTCGGTCCCGGCCGCGATCACCCCGGGGTTCAGCCGGCGCCGGACCTCGGGTGCCGGCGTTCGGCACGTCCATGATCGGAACCTCCTAGTTCCAAGCCGCACTATGACTTGAGGCTGAGCTCGTTCTGGATCGCCCTGGAGCATCTCGTTCCACGACACCTCGAACTTCGAGACGCCCTCGTCCTCGAGGACCTGGACCACGTCGTCGTAGCTGATGCCGAGCGCCTCAAGCGAGGCGAACAGCGCCCGCGACTCCTCGTACGTGCCGTGGATCGTGTCGCCGCGCAGCACGCCGTGGTCGGCGGTCGCGTGCATCGTCGCCTCGGGCATCGTGTTCACCGTGTCGGCGGCCACCAGGTCGACCACGTACAGGGTGTCGGGCAGGACGGGTCCTTCGTGGAGGTCGACGCCCACAGCGGCCGCTGCACCTTCGCGCCCTTGGCGGCCAGCGCGCGCCAGCGGTCGGTGTCGAGCTTCTGCTCGTACAGCTCGTAGGCGAGCCGCGCGTTGGCGATCGCCGCCTTGCCCTTGAGCGCCAGGGCCTCCGGCGTGCCGATCTTCGTCAGGCGCTTGTCGACCTCGGTGTCCACCCGGGACACGAAGAACGACGCCACCGACGCGATCGTCGAGATGTCGTGCCCGTTCGCGGCCGCCTGCTCCAGGCCGGCCATGAACGCGTCGATGACCTCGGCCGTACCGCTCCAGCGAGAAGATCAGCGTCACGTTGACGGAGATCCCCTCGGCGAGCGTCGCGGTGATCGCCGGGATGCCCTCGGCGGTCGCCGGGATCTTGATGAACATGTTGGGCCGGTCGACGAGCCACCACAGCTGCTTGGCCTCGGCGACGGTCTTGTCGGTCTCGCGCGCGAGGCCCGGGGCGACCTCGATCGACACCCGCCCGTCGACGCCGCCGGAGCTGTCGTAGACCGGGCGGAGCACGTCGGCGGCCCAGCGGATGTCGTAGGTGGTGATCATCCGGGAGGCCTCGTCGACGGTGACGCCGCGGACGCGCCAGGTCCTTGATCTGCTCGTCGTAGGCGTCGCCCTTGGCGAGCGCGTTGGCGAAGATCGTCGGGTTGGACGTCACGCCCTGCACGTGGAAGTCCCTCATCAGGGACGCCAGGTTGCCGGTGCGCAGCCGCTCCCGGCTGATGTCGTCCAGCCAGACCGACACGCCGGCCTGGGTGAGCTCCCCGAGTACGTCAGTCATGGTGACCGCGTTCCTTCCGTCTTTAGTCGTGTTGCTTCCGGGCCTGCTCAGCCCTGCGCCTTGCGCGATGGAGGACCTTCGCGGCGGCCGCGACGGCCTCCGCCGTGATGCCGAACTCCTTGTAGAGCACGGCCTCGGACGGCGGACGCGCCGAAGTGGTCCACGCCGACCGACTCGCCGGCGTCGCCGACGAAGACCTTCCACGGGGGAGTGATGCCCGCCTCGACCGAGACCCGCGCCCGCATCGCCGCCGGAAGCACCTCCTCCTGGTAGGAAGCGTCCTGCTGCCTTGAACCATTCCACCGCACGGCATCGACACGACCCGCGCCGAGATACCGTCGGCGGCGAGCAGTTCCCGCGCCGCGACGGCGATCTGCACCTCGGACCCGGTCCCGATCAGGATCACGTCGGTGCCGTCGGCCATCACGTAGCCGCCGCGCGCCGTCCGCGTCGGCGGGACGCGAAGATGGCGCGGTCGAAGGTCGGCACGTTCTGCCGGGACAGGCACGAGCGCGGCGGGCACGTTCCGTCTTCTCCAGGATCGTCTTCCACGCGATCGCCGTTTCATTCGCGTCGGCGGGGCGGACGATGTCCAGGCCGGGGATGTTCCGCAGCGACCACAGGTGCTCGACGGGCTGGTGCGTCGGGCCGTCCTCGCCCAGGCCGATCGAGTCGTGCGTCCAGACGAACGTGACCGGGATCTCCATCAGCGCCGCGAGCCGCACCGAGCCGCGCATGTAGTCGCTGAACTGCAGGAACGTCCCGCCGTAGGGCCGGGTGAGGCCGGACAGCGTGATGCCGTTCAAGATGGCGCCCATGCCGTGCTCGCGGATGCCGAAGTGCAGCGTCCGCCCGTACGGGTTGCCCGGCCACATCTCGGACTGCCGGTTGAGCGGCAGGAAGGACGGCTCGCCCTCCATCGTCGTGTTGTTGGACTCGGCCAGGTCCGCCGACCCGCCCCACAGCTCGGGCAGCACCGGCGCCAGGGCGGTGAGGATCTTGCCGGAGGTGCGCCGCGTGCCGGTGCCCTTGGCGTCGGCGGGGAACACCGGCAGCGCGGCCTCCCAGCCGTCCGGGAGGGTGCGGGAGGACAGCCGGGCGAAGAGACGCCCCCGTTCGGGATTCTCCTTCTCCCACGCCGCGAACCGCGAGTCCCACTCCGCGTGCAGGGCCTTGCCCCTGGCCGCCACCTCGCGGGCCCGGTTCAGCGCCTCTTCCTCGACGGGGAACGTTGACGGCCGGGTCGAAGCCGAGGATCTCCTTGGTCGCCGCCACCTCGGCGTCGCCGAGCGCGGAGCCGTGCGCGGCCCCGGTGTTCTGCTTGGTCGGCGCGGGCCAGCCGATGATGGTGCGCAGCACGATGAACGACGGCTTGTCGGTGACCGCCTTGGCCGCCTCGATCGCGTCGTACAGCGCCTGGGCGTCCTCGTGGTAGCCGTCGGCGGTCACCCAGTCGACGTGCTGCACGTGCCAGCCGTAGGCCGCGTAGCGGGCGCCGACGTCCTCGGACTTGGCGATGACCGTGTTGTCCTCGATGGAGATCCGGTTGTCGTCGTAGATCACCACCAGGTTGCCGAGCTCCTGCACGCGCGGCGATGGCGGCCGCCTCGTGGGTGATGCCCTCCTCGATGTCGCCGTCGGAGACGATCGAGTAGACGAAGTGGTCGAACGGCGACTCGCCCGGCGCGGCGTCGGGGGCGAGCAGGCCGCGCTCGCGGCGCGCGGCCATCGCCATGCCGACGGCGTTGCCGAAGCCCTGCCCGAGCGGGCCGGTGGTGGTCTCGACGCCGGGCGTCAGGCCGTGCTCCGGGTGGCCGGGGGTGATCGACCCCCAGGTGCGGAACGCCTTCAGGTCGTCGAGCGAGACGGCGTAGCCGGACAGGTAGAGCTGGATGTAGAGGGTCAGCGACGAGTGGCCGCAGGACAGCACGAACCGGTCCCGGCCCGGCCACTGCGGGTCGGCGGGGTCGTGCCGCATCACGCGCTGGTAGAGCAGGTAGGCGGCGGGGGCGAGGGACATCGCCGTTCCCGGGTGCCCGTTGCCGACCTTCTGCACGGCGTCCATGGCCAGGACGCGCACGAGGTCGACGGCCCGCTTGTCGGCGGGCGTCCAGTCAAGGGCGTGATTGCTCACCTTTACGTCACGGATCCCTTCTGCAGACTTCTCTGGCATCCGCCGCTGCCGGCGGGAAACATCTGGAGTGCGCGGCGAATGCGGGCAGGGGAAGTCCCTGTGGCCACCATGCCACGACTGAGAGCCTATCCCGCCCGGCGAGCGGGGGAACGCGCGGGGCCGGACCGTTTCCAGAAGGTTCACCGTATCTTTGGTCTAGACCATGTAAGGCCATCCTGGTCTAGACCAATTCGCCCGGCGAGCCCGGCCCCGGGCAGCGGGCCCCGTACCTGGTCACAGGCGGGACGTGAGCTCGGCGACGATGTCCGCCGCTGACTGCCGCTGCCTCATGAGCGCGACGCCCTGGCCGGCCCACATCGAGAGCGCTTCGATGTCCCCGGTGGTCCCGGCCATCGGCGGCGCCGGCTCGTAGCGGACGATCGCCTCGCCGGAGGCGAAGTGCGCGATCACGTCGCCCTGTCCTGGCCGCTGGGCGTCCGGGGGGCGGCCCGCGGCCTCCCACGCCTTGGCGGTTGAGTTGCGCAGGGCGCGGTGCGGGGAGTCGGGCCACCCGACGTCGTACAGGTCGGGGTACCACTGCGGGTCGGTCTCGGCCGCGGCGATCAGCCGGCGCTGGTAGTCCTCGTGGATCGGCATCTCCCGCGCCAGCAGGAACCGCGTGCCCAGCCACGCCGCCTGCGCGCCCAGGGCGAGCACCGCGGCGACGCCGCGGGCGTCGCCGATCCCGCCGGCCGCGATCACCGGCACCGGCGCCACCGCGTCCACCACGGCGGGCACCAGCGGCAGCGTCGCGACGGTGCCCCGCACGTGCCCGCCGGCCTCCCAGCCCTGCGCGACGATCACGTCCGCGCCGGACGCGACCGCCCGCCGTGCCTCCTCGGCGCTGCCGACCGTGACCAGGACGAGCCCCCCGGCGGCGTGCACGGCCTCGACGTAACCGCTGGGATCCCCCAGCATGAACGACGCGATCCGCAGGCCGGCCTGCAGGGCCTCGTCAAGGCGGCGGTGCTGATCCTCGGTGAGGACGAGGTTGCCGCCGAACGGCCGCGCGGTCAGCGCCGCCGTCTCGCGGACGACGGCCCCGGCGTCCGGCGACCAGGTGAGCGTCACCATGCCGAGCGCGCCGGCGTTCGAGACCGCCGCGGCCAGCCCGGGGACGGCGGCCATGGGCGCCTGGACGATCGGCTGCTCGATCCCGAGCATTTCGCATACCGGCGTGGTCACTGCCCGCTCCCCCTTCGCGATTGCCCGCGGGCTTCGCGATTGCCCGCTGGCCGCCAGGTCACTGGTACGAGGTCGGCGTCGCCTCGGGGGACTGCCGGTCCCAGCCGTGGAAGCTGCGAGAAGTCGCCCGCGTCCCAGGCCTCGCGCAGCCCGGGGGCGCTCAGGTCCCAGTCGGGGCGGGTCTCGCGGGTGGCGTCGCGCAGGTCGCGCCACAGGTCGTAGAACGACGGGCGGCCCCAGAACCAGTAGCCGTTGTAGACGCTGTGGACGACCAGCCCGGGCTTGAGCACGAGCGTGTGCGGGATCATCGGGTTGTGCTCGGGGTCGGTGTACTCGGCGATGTCGAGGTCCTGCTGGACGGTCCGGCCGGGGTCGGACAGGAAGGTCCACTGGGCGCCGACCGAGGCGCGGAACTCCTGCAGGGTGTGGTGGTCGTCGGTGGCGATCGTGGCGACCTGGGTGTAGGCGACCGCGATCTTCGGGTAGTTGGCCGCCAGCTCCAGGTGCTGCTGGTGCTCCTTGGGGCAGTAGTTGCCGCGCGCCAGGGTGAGGACCAGCGGGTCGCCGCCCTGGAGCTCGCTGAGCGTGCGCACCGTGCCGGTGTGGTCCGGGAGGGCGTAGTCGGGGAAGGTGCCGCCGGGCCTGATGTCAGAACGCATCGGATCACTGCCTCTCACCGCTGTCTACGGACGCTGTCCCGCTTGCCTCCGTTGAAGCCTCTAACTGACAGGATAACGATCGCACGCCAGGCCCCCGGTGACCCCGGTGGAAACCCCTGGCCCGCACCCTGGTGCCAGCCTGGGAACCGGCGGGCTACCGGGCCAGGGCGCCCATCGGGTCCCAGGCGGGCAGCACGATCGGCTCGGCGTCGAGCGCGCCCTGCAGGTCGGCGGGAAGCGCGCTCTTGCGGGCGGCGATCTCGAAGACGTACTGGCCGAACCAGGAGTCGTTCATCGTGTAGAAGCCGTCCTTGCCGCGGTCGGAGCCCCAGCTGTTCTCCACGCGCCAGCGCCGGGTCGCCCCGTCCAGCACGTCGACCCCGGTGAAGAGCATCGCGTGCGTCATCGCGGTCTCGTGGTAGGCGAGGCGGGCGGCCTTGTCGAGGTCGAACGCGGTGTCGTAGACCGACGGCAGGTCGTAGAGCTCGGCGTCCCAGAACGCGTAGTCGTTGCTCATCATCTTGCCGACGTCGCAGCCGAACCAGACCGGCTCGCCGCCCTGGATCGTGGCCGCGGCGACGTCCTTGATGACCTGCATGTCGACGTTGAGGTAGGTGACCGGCGGGCCGCCGATGACGTTGCCGAGGTACTCGACGGTGAAGGTCGCGGCCGACCGGGCTGGACGGCCGGGGGTCGTTGACCAGGCAGACGTACTCGCCGACCGGCAGGTCCACGTACCTGGCGGCGAACTCCTGGGGGGTGAGGACGCCGTCCCGGTGGAACTCCTTGTCCTTGTCCGTCCACTGCCAGTCGAAGCGCTCCGGCGGCGTGCCCAGGTGGATGCACAGGATCCGGTAGACGACCTGCATGATCTCGGCCTTGGCCGCGCGGGCGGCCTCGAGGCCGTCGGCCGTGGCCGCGCGGACGGTCCGCGCGCCCTGGTGAAGCTGATAGCGGAGGATCGAGTTCATCCGGGCCGTGTTCGACGAGCTCTGCGTCTCCGGCATGTAGCCCTTGGGGACCAGGCCGTGCTTGGCCACGAGGGCGGCGAACATGTTCCACTGGCCGCCGTCGCTGGCCGCCGACTCCAGCAGGTAGGCGACGGTGCGGTCGTCGAGGTCGCGGTCCGCGGTCTCGATGATCGCCTCGAGGAAGTAATTGGCGCGCTCGAGCTTGTCCCAGAACATCGCGTAGTTCTGCGAGAACTCGAAGTCCTTGAGCCCGGTCTTGCGCATGACGCCGACGCGCAGCAGGTTCAGCCCGGCGAACAGCCAGCAGCGGCCGCTCCGCTCCTGGTTCGTGACCTTCCAGTCGTCCAGCGTCGTCGACAGCGAGTGGTCGATGCTGCTGACGATCTCCCGGTTGATGGCGACGTCGTCGACGGTCACCCGGGTCACGGCATTCTGGGCGAGCCGGTAGGCCGGGTTGGCCGAGAAATCCTTGCGCAGTCGTTCCAGGTCAGCGGCAGCGAGTGTTCCGTCCATCCCAGCATCCTCTCCCGCCGGCCTGTCTCCAGGCTAGATGCCAGCGCTGAGTTGCCCTGGCCCGTAAGCTTCGGCCCATGACCGAGTCCAGCCCCGCCGGGAGGGTGCCGTTCGATCCCCGGGCGGTCATCGAGGGCCGGACGCCGGGCCGGACCCCGGTGGCGTTCATCGTCGGCACCGCCATCACCGCGGCGTGCGCGCTCGTGGCGCTCGGCATCGACGCGGCGCAGTCGTTCGCGGCCGGCGCCGGCCCGGCCCCGTTCGCGATCGCGCTGCCCCTGGCGCTGCTCCCGGTCCCGCTGCTCGTCGCGCTCGTGCTCTGGATGGACCGGCTGGAGCCGGAGCCGCGCGCCGACCTGGCGTTCGCGTTCGGCTGGGGCGCGGGGATCGCCGCCCTCACCGCGCTGATCCTCAACACCGCCGACCTCGAGTACGTCACCATGCCCGCGCTCGGCGCGTCGACGGGCGAGTACGTCGCCGCCACCTTCGGCGCGCCCGTCGTCGAGGAGACGCTCAAGGGCCTGGTGCTCATCGGGCTGCTGTGGCGCCGCCGCGCCGAGCTCGACGGCCCGACCGACGGGGTCATCTACGCCGCGATGGTGGGGCTCGGCTTCGCGATGGTCGAGAACGTCGGGTACTACATCAACGCGCTTCTCACCCCCGAGCGCGGCGGCGTCGCCCTGCTCGGCTACACCTTCGTGCTGCGCGGCCTGCTGTCCCCGCTGCTGCACCCGATCTTCACGTCGATGACCGGCCTCGGCGTCGCCTACGCGGCGAGCCGCAGGCACGGCGGCAAGTGGGCGGTCGCCCTCGGCCTGCTGGCCGCGATGATCCTGCACGGCACGTGGAACGGCCTGTCCCTGTTCGGCGCGGCCGGCCTGGCCGCCGGGTACCTGATCATGACGGGCGTGCTCGCCGGGCTGGTCGTCGTCCTGGTCGCGGACCGGCGCCGGGTCGTCCGGCTGATCCGGCGCTACCTTCCCGGCTACGAGCGGACCGGCCTGGTCACCGGCGAGGACATCGCGATGCTGGCCTCGCTGCGGGCCCGCAGCGCCGCGCGCCGCTGGGCCCGCGCCGTCGGCGGCCGCCCCGCGTCCGCCGCGATGTCCGACTACCAGCTGGCCGCGACCGAGCTGGCGCTGGCCCGCGCCAAGGCCGACCGCGGCGTCCTTGACTTCAACGCCTTCGCCGAGCGCGAGCACTCCCTGCTCAGCCTGATGGCCGTCGCCCGCCACGCCTTCACCAGCCGCGTCCCCGGCGGCTCGGAGCTCACCCCCGCCCCGTGGGCCACGTCCGCCTCGGTCTTCACCCACGGCACAGGCCTCGGCAAGGCAGCCGCGGAAGGCCAGCACCGCGAGCCACCGGTCATCAGAACGGGTTCGTGCTCCGCCTTCCCCCGCCGCTGGTCCGTGCTAGCGGGGCGCGCCCGGGTAGGTGCCGAAGGACCAGTGGTTGCCCTCCGGGTCCTCGATCGCGAAGTCACGCGAGCCGTAGTCGGTGTCGTAGAGCTCCTGGGTTACCTTCGCCCCGTGCGCCACCGCGCGGGCGTGCAGCGCGTCCGGGTCACCCGTGACGACGTACGCGCTGAAGTTGCCGGGCCTGGTCACCGGCCGGGTCGCCGGGCCTGGCCGAGCCGAGCATGACGCCGCCGCCTGGCGGCCAGGCCAGCTCGGCGTGGTGGACGGTGTCGCCGTCGGCGTAGACGGCGGTGGCCTCGAAGCCGAGCGCCTCGGTCAGGAACTTGATCAGCCCGAGGGCGTCGTTGGCGCGCAAGGTGGGCCAGACGCCGGGCGGAGGTGGTGCCTTGGTTTCTGTCATGGCCCCATCATTCCCAGTCACCGTGCAAGCCCGGCTTGGACGTTTCGGAACTCCTCGGCGAGCAGCACGCTGGGCGGGCAGCCCGCCAGGTCACGGAAGTCGCGGGCCAGGTGCGCCTGGTCGTAGTAGCCGCAGTCGGCGGCGAGCTCGGCGAGCCCGGCCCGGCCGCCCCCGGCCCGCGGCCGCAGCAGGCGCCGCCGCGCCAGGTCGAACCGGATCACCCGCGCCCCGGCCTTCGGGCGACAGCCCGGTCTCGGCCCGGAACTGCGCCCCGAGGTGCCGGGCCGACCAGCCGGTCTCGGCGGCCAGGTCGGCGACGCTGACCGCGCCGCGTGACCGCCGCAGCCTGTCCCAGGCGTAGGCGACCTCGGGCCTGGGCGCCGGGCGGCCCGGTGCCTGCGCCGTCCCGGACGCGGCCGGCGAGGAACTCCTCGAGCACCGCGAACCGGCCCGCCCAGTCCGGCGCGGACAGCACCCGCTCGCTGACCTCGGCGGCGAGCCGCCCGAGCACGTCGGCCGCCTCCACGTCGATGCCCGCCAGCTCGGCGGCGGGCATCCCGAGCAGGGCGCGGGCCCCGAGCGGGGTGAGCGCGAGCTGGATCCCGGACTGCCGGCCCTCGTGCGTCACCAGCGCGGGGGCGGTGTGCAGCCCGCCGAGCAGGAAGTCGTGCGCGCTCGCGGGCTGGCGCGGGTCCGGGTGCCTGGCGATGACCAGCGGCTCGTCCAGCGTCACGATCATCGTCAGCCAGGGCGACGGCAGCCCGCGGTGCACGGCCGGGTCAACCCCGGCCTGCCGGTACCCGGTGCACCAGGCCACGTACGGCCGCAGCGCCTCGCCGGGCCGCCGCACGGCGTACTCGTCGATCACCCTTCTAGTATGCGTGCGCCCTGGTCGGCTGCCAGGCCGAGGTCGCGCATGGCCTTGCGGTAGGCGACGGCGACCGCGTCGAAGCGCAGGTGAAGCTCGGCGGCCAGGTCGAACGGCACGCGCTCGGGTCGCTGTGACTCGACGACGACCTGGTCCTGGCCGAAGATGGTGTCCTCGAACTCGCGGATCACCTGGTCCGGCTGGCCGGTGTTGTAGTTGCGGCCGATGACCACGTAGCCCGCGCAGCGGTCGGCGGCAGCCGGCTGCGAGGCGAAGAAGTACACCATGCCGCGCTGCCCGCCCCAGCCGAGCCGCAGCACGATCGTGTAGGGCAGGTGCAGCTCGTAGCGGCTGCGCCGTTCCGGCGGCCCGGCCTGCTCGTTGCCGAACACCGGGAAGTCCTCGCTGTTGGGCGCCTCGGGGCGGACGATCTCGTACCGCAGCACGTGGCCGTCGGCGCGCACCTGGTGCGGGGGGACCACCGGCCGCTCCGGGTCGCCGAGCAGCCCCGGGTGGACCCAGGGGAAGTGCCCGAAGTCGGTGAAGTTCTCCACCTGCCGCGCCGCGTCGCACCGCCACCGGTACGGCCCGGCCGGTAACGACCGCCCACTCGCCGTCTTCCAGTTCGGGGACCTCGGGCAGCGGCCACCGGGGCTCCTCGAGCGCGACCCAGATCAGCCCGTACCGCTCCTGCGCGCGGAACGCCCGGACCCGGGCCCTGGCCGGGACCGCCGCCGGGTCCTCCTTCTGCGGTATCGCCGTGCACCGGCCGTCCGCGCCGTACCGCCAGCCGTGGTAGGCGCAGACCAGCTCGTCGCCCTGGACCCGGCCAAGCGACAGCGCGGTGCCGCGGTGCACGCACAGGTCGGACATCACCCGCGGCGCCCCGCCGGCCCCGCGCCAGACCACCAGCGGCTCACCGAGCAGGTCGGCGGCCACCGGGCGGTCAGCGACCTCACTGGCGAACGCGACAGGATGCCAGCACGCGCGCTGGGCGGCCAGGTCCGCGAACACTCCCGGTGAATTCATCGCCACCCCAGACAGGCAGTATCGCCATGCGGCCGGGCCGGACGGCCGGGCCAGTCAACCATTGTGAGCGCCGCGCCCGGCGCCGGTCCAGCCGGCCGTGGCTTCCGCGGGCCGCCCGGGCGCGCCCGTCCCGGCTCAGGCCGGCCAGAGGCACGCCCGCGATCATGCCGGCGGGAGCCCTCGCGGCGCGTAGAATCCCGGGCAGGAAGCCGTGGGGGGCAGGAGGGGGCCGTGCTATTCGAGGCTGCCAGCACACTGCCGTGGCTCGCTTCCGGGATGGAGCCGCCGTCACTGGCGAACCTTCCGCCCGTGCAGGTGCCGTCCCGGCTGAGGATCCCGCTCGGCCGGGTCGACTTCACGCTGCAGCCCATGATGTGGATGTTCCTGGCGATCCTGCTCACCTTCCTCCTCACCAGGACGGTGACCAGGCTGATCCGGTCGGGTAACGGCAGGCGCATCGGGCTCGGCAACGTCAAGATCGCGGGCAATCACGTTCACCACCAGGTTTTCGGCATCCTGCTCATCATCGGCACCGGCATCTTCCTGATTTCGGCGACGCCGCGCGGGGCGCCGCTCGACGTGGCCGCCGCCCTCTTCGGCATGGGCGTCGGGCTCACCGTCGACGAGTTCGCGCTGTGGCTGCACCTGGAGGACGTGTACTGGGCCGAGCAGGGGCGCAAGTCGGTCGACGCGATCTTCTGCGTGCTGGTGATAACCGGCGCGCTGATCGGCGGCGTCGACTTCGTGACCGGCCGCCTCGGGACGGCGGCGTGGTGGTCGTCGGTCGCCGTGATCGCCGTCAACCTGCTGCTTTGCGTTATCTGCCTGCTCAAGGGCAAGGTCGTGACCGGCGTCATCGGCATATTCATCGGCATCGTGGCGCTCGTCGGCGCCATCAGGCTGGCCAAGCCGGACTCGTGGTGGGCGACGCACCGTTACGCCAGCCGGCCGCGCCGCGCCGCCCGCGCCGCGAGCCGCTACGACCACCGTCACGACGAGCGGTGGAACCGGCTGCGCGACCTCGTCGCCGGCGCTCCTTCCCAGCAGAGGCGGTAGAGTCACCGCCGGTGAGCACTTCAGGGTCCCCGGCGGCCGCGAGCGCCGGCGAGCTGGCCGTAACCGCGGAGCGGTGCGCGGCGCAGCTGCTGTGCGGCGACCCGGCGGGCAGCGCCGAGGAGGTGGCCAGGCGGCTGCTCGCCGTGCAGGCGCAGGACCCGCGGGGCGCGCGCCTCGCGGTCCGGGCCCGGTCAGCGGGGCTGTCGGCCGCGGACGTCGACGCCGCCCTGGCGCGCCGCTCGCTGGTCGTCAGCTGGCTGAACCGCGGCACCCTGCACCTGGTCAGGGCGGAGGACTACTGGTGGCTGCACCCGCTGACCACCCCGCAGCTGCTGACCGGGAACGCCCGCCGGCTGGCGCAGGAGGGGGTGCCGCCGCAGGACGCGGAGCGGGCGGTCGCCGCCGTGCGGGCGGCGCTGGCCGCCGACGGGCCGCTGACCCGGGCCCAGCTGCGCGAGCGGGTAGCCGCGGCCGGGGTGCGGACCGAGGGCCAGGCGCTGGTGCACGTCCTGCTGCTCGCCAGCATCCGCGGGCCTGGTCGTGCGCGGCCCGGTGGCCGGCAGGGACCAGGCGTTCGTGCTGGCCAGTGACTGGCTGGGCGCGCCGCCGCCGGCCCTCGGGCCGCGAGGCCGCGCTCGGCGAGCTGGCCCGGCGCTACCTGGCCGGGCACGCTCCCGCGGCCGACCGCGACCTCGCCCGGTGGGCGGGCATCGGGCTGCGGGACGCCCGGCTGGGCCTGGCCCGGTGCGGCGCCGTGCAGCGCGCGGACGGCCTGGCCGCGCTGCCGCCAGGCCCGCGGCGCGAAGCCGCCGTCCTGCCGCCGCCGCGGCTGCTCGGCGCGTTCGACCCGCTGCTGCTCGGCTGGGCCTCACGGGACCCCGTCACCGGCCCGCACAAGCAGATCGTCACGGTCAACGGCCTGTTCCGGCCGTTCGCGCTGGCCGGCGGCCGGGCGGTGGCGACCTGGACGCTCACGGGCGGCCAGGTCGTGCTCGCGCCGTTCGCCGAGCTCGACGGCGCGACCCGGGCGGCGCTCGCGGCCGACGCCGCCGACGTGACGCGGTTCCTCGGCCAATAGGAACGCCCAGCCGGCTGCCGCGCGGCTGGGCGGTCTCTCTCTCATCGTGACGGCGGGCAGGGCAGGGCCTGTCCGGCCACGGCGGCACTGGCGGCCGCCGGGGCCGGGGCGCTGACCGGGCACCGGGCCTACTGCCGGGGGCGGCCCGGCCGGAACTTGATCCAGGCCACGATGGCGACGGCCACCAGCAGCAGCCAGGGGGAGAAGAGGAGGTGCACGGCGAAGCTGACGATGGTCAGGGCCAGGATGGCGACAAGGACGAGGGCGATGATCGCACCCATTGTGATCGGTCTCCGTTCGGGTCGGGCTGTTCGCGGGTCAGGGGTTAGCGGTAGTCGTCCCGGCGGCTGGCGATCCACGCCGCCGCGATGGACTGGTCTTCGCCGTCGGCCGGGATAAGCAGCCACGCGGCGATGTAGAGGGCCGCGCCGGCCCCGGTGAGCAGGGTCAGCGCCGCGACGCCGATGCGGACGAGCGTGGCGTCCACGTTCAGGTAGCGGGCCAGGCCGCCGGCCACGCCGGCCAGCATCCTGTCGTCGGCGGACCGGCTCAGCCGGCTGGATTCACGCTCTTCGCGCTGGTCGGTGGCGGTAGTGGGCGGGGCTTCTGCGGTGGTTGCGCTCATGCCTCTAGACTGCCGCCGGCGGCGGCCGCCGTCGATCGGGATCAGCCCTGTGCGCACCCTGGTGTGCCGCGGCGGGCATCAGGGCCATCCCGGACATCGCCGGGACCGCGCGTAGGGGTACGCCAGGCCAGGGCTCGGCTAAGTCCAGGCGCGGCCGGAGGCCAGCACCCTGGCTGGCCCTTGGCTGAGGGTCAGCCTGCCGGGTTGGCTAGGAGATTGCGAGCTTGCGGGCGCGAAGCGCGCGGTAGAAGGGCTCGTGGTGTGCGCTGTAACGTGCCAGCATCGCGTTGTTGGCCGTGGTGATCTCGTAGCTGGTGGGGGACTGCGTAAACCCGGTGCTCCCGCTCACCCGCACGTGCCAGCGGACGCTCTGCCGCCACTCATCGCGGTCACCGGGTGCCCAGTGCAAGGCCGTCCTGCTGAACGGGATGCCGACGGCGGCGCAGTAGGCCGCCAAGGTCGCGGCCGGGTCGGCGATCAGGTCGTCGGAGTCCACGACGACCGGGTGAGCGCCGCCGGCCGCGAGAATGGCCTGGTAGAGATCGTAAGCGTGCTCAAGTCCGATCTCGGACAGTGTCAGTCTCTCGCCTTGGAGCGCGTAGCAGGAGGCAGCGATCTCGGCGGGCGCGCGGATGAGGAACGTGTGCGTGACCTCGGTGAGGAACCGCCGGTCGGCAAGCACTGCGTGGTGGCGGCGGTCGGTGGTTTCCTTGAAGAACACGGTCGCGAGTCCCGGCCAGGGTGCGCATCGTGGTGATCAGCTCCGCAGGATCAGAGACCGGGTGCCCGTTCACTGCGGTTGAGCCGTGGTCGGCGATGTTGTCGAACGGTTCGTGGATCGCGATGAGGCCGCCGTGCTCCAGCATGTACCGGAAGAACGCGGTTGAGCGTGAACGCGGCGCGGCCCACATCGCGATAAGGCCAGGCATGA
>CAVTKQ010000043.1:0-151158 GCA_963735315.1 uncultured Actinomycetota bacterium | reverse complement strand
TAACTCAAAGAATCCGTAGCGACTCGCGCGGGAACTCGATCACCCACTCCTTGGTGTCCCGCACGCGTTCATACTCCGGCCGCGTCAGATCCACGGCGATGCCTCCGGCGAATTCCAGCCGCATCCACTGTGGCTTCTCGACGGTCCGCTCCAGCTGCGCGGGAATCTGGTTCGGGCCGGGCTTCCCGTTGCGAGCCAGCGCCGTCAGCTGCTCCGGCCGGACGCACACCGTGACGCGATCGCCTTTCAGATGGCCCGGAAAATACGGGCCGTCGAGCTCGAATGTCGCCGATCTGCACTCTGCTGGTGTTGCGGCCGGGATCGAGCGCGCGGATCTCGCGCGGGAAGCAGATTGAACACGCCCAGCAGGCGCGCGACGTCCACGTTCGCCGGCTGGTCGAGAATCGCGCGCGGCGACGCCGCTCTGCACGATACGGCCCTCGCGCAGCATCAGCATTTCTTCGCCCAGCTCGAAGCATTCGTCCAGATCGTGGGTGACCAGCAGCATGGGCGTCTTGAAATCCGCGCGGACCTGCCGCAGCACTTCGTAAAACTCGGCGCGCAGCGGCGCGTCCAGACCCTGCGCAGGTTCATCGAGCAGCAGCAGCTTCGGCGCGCCGATCAGCGCGCGCGCGATGGAGCAGCGCTGGCGCTGTCCTCCGGAAACTTCGTGCGGACGGCGGCCCGCGGCTTCGGTCAGCCGGAACCTCTCGAGCATTTCGTTCACGCGGCGATGGCGTTCCAGGCGCGGCCGGCGCTCGGCCGCGAACTCCAGGTTCTGGCGCAGCGTCATGTGCGGAAACAGCGCGTAGTTCTGGAACACGTATCCGCAATTGCGCGCCTGCGGAGGCAGATGCACGCCGGCGGCCCCGTCGAACAGAATGTCGTCGTCGAGCAGGATGCGGCCTTCGTCGGGCCGCACGAACCCCGCGATCAGATCGAGCGTCAGCGTCTTTCCCGAGCCGCTGGGTCCGAACAGCACCGTGACGCCGGCGGTTGCCTGAAATTCGAGGTCGAGCGAGAAGCCGGCCGAATCGGGCCGTGCGGGAAATGTTTTGCGGAGGCGGGCGCTGATCATGTAATCAGATCGCGTGTCCCGCGGGTTCAGACGATTGGCGAGCGTCAGAATCAGCAGCGCCACGGCCGAGATCACCAGCACCAGCGTGCGCGCCACCGTCGTGTTGCCCGCTTCCACGCGCGTCGTAAATCGCGACCGCGACCGTCTGCGTGCGTCCGGGAATGTTGCCCGCCACCATGAGCGTGACGCCGAAATCGCCCAGCGACCGCGCGAACGCGAGCGCCGCCGCGGCCAGAATCGAGCGTCGCGCGAGCGGCAGCGTCACGCGCCAGAACAATCGCCATTCCGAAGCGCCCAGGTTGCGCGCGGCGCGCTCGTAACTTCGGTCGACACTTTCGAGCGCGGCGCGCGCCGACTTCACCAGCAGCGGAAGCGAGTGCAGCAGCGCCGCCACCACCGCGGCTTTCCAGGTGAACACCAGCGGCGATCCGAAGACGTCTTCCCACAATTTGCCGAGCGGGCTGTTGCGCGCCGATCAGCACCAGCAGATAGTATCCGAGCACCGTCGGCGGCAGCACCAGCGGCAGCGTCACGGCCGCGTCCAGCACTTCCTTGCCGCGAAACTCGCGATTCGCCAGGATGTAGGCGAGCCACAGGCCGACGGCGAGCGCCACCGCGGTGGAAACGAACGCGACACGCAGGCTGAGCCACAGCGGGAACCAGTCAATCTGCATGGAAGGTCCAATTATAGAACCCGCAGCGAAGGAACGGGAAAGATTTTATTCCACGCCGTCGGCCAGAACGCGGACGTGGTTGTCGCGGACTTCGACGTATCCGCCGGTGACGATGAAGCTCTCGGTCTTGCCGCCCGTGGTGAGCGTCAGCTTCCCATGAGCCAGCTCGCTGAGCAGCGCGGCGTGGCCGGGCAGGATGCCCATGTAGCCGTCCTTGCCGGGGATCTCGGCGTAGTCGGCCTGCTGGTCGACCACCAGCTTCTCCGGCGTCGCGATTTCGATGTGGAAGGTTCTGCCACGTGGTTAGCCCTTGCTTCTTCATCTCGTTCCCACGTCTTCGAGCACGTCGTCGATGGAGCCTTGCATATAGAACGCCTGCTCCGGAATCTCGTCGTGCTTGCCCTCGACCACTTCCTTGAAGCTGCGCACGGTATCGGCGACCTTGACGTACTTGCCCTTGCGGCCGGTGAACGCTTCGGCGACCGTGAACGGCTGCGAAAGGAATCGCTGGATCTTGCGGGCGCGCGCGACGGTGGCTTTATCGTCGTCGGAAAGCTCGTCGACGCCCAGGATCGCGATGATGTCCTGCAGATCCTTGTAGCGCTGCAGGATCTGCTTCACCTGCCTGCGCGGTGTTGTAGTGCTCCGCGCCGATGATCAGCGGATCCAGAATGCGCGACGTGGACGCCAGCGGATCCACGGCGGGATAAATGCCCATTTCGGAGATGGAGCGCGAAAGGTTCGTGGTGGCGTCCAAGTGGGCGAAGGTGGTGGCCGGCGCTGGATCGGTGTAGTCGTCGGCGGGCACGTAAATCGCCTGCACCGATGTGATCGATCCAGATCGTGTTGAAGTAATACGTTCCTGCAGATCGCCCATTTCGGAAGCCAGGTTGGGCTGATATCCCACCGCGCTCGGCATGCGGCCCAGCAGCGCCGATACTTCAGAACCCGCCTGGGTGAAACGGAAAATATTGTCGATGAACAGCAGCACGTCCTGGCCTTCTTCATCGCGGAAGTATTCGGCGACGGTCAAGGCGGAAAGCGCTACGCGCAGACGTGCCCCGGGGGGCTCGGTCATCTGCCCGTAGATCAGGGCGCACTTGGATTTCTTCCAGTCGTGCGGATCGATCACGCCGGCTTCCTGGAATTCGAGCCACAGATCGTTGCCCTCGCGCGTGCGTTCGCCTACGCCGGCGAACACCGAGACGCCGCCGTGCTTGGTCGCGAGATTCGAGATAAGCTCCTGAATGATAACCGTCTTTCCCACGCCCGCGCCGCCGAACAAGCCGATCTTACCGCCGCGCACGTAGGGCTCCAGCAGATCGATCACCTTGATGCCGGTCTCGAACATCTGCGATTCGGTGGATTGCTCTTCGAACGACGGCGCCTGGCGATGAATGGGGCTGCGCTTGGCGGTGTTCACCGGACCCATCTTGTCCACCGGCTGGCCGATGACGTTGAGCACGCGCCCCAGCGTCTCTTTGCCCACCGGCACCATGACCGGCTCGCCCAGATCGATGGCCTTCATGCCGCGCACCAGGCCGTCGGTGGGCTGCAGCGCGATGGTGCGCACGCGGCTCTCGCCGATGTGCTGCGCCACCTCGCAAATAATGTCGATCGGGTCGGGAACCTTGAAACCCTCGCTGGTGATGCGAATTGCGGTGCGGATGACGGGAATGTGTCCTTCAGTAAACTCCACGTCGACGGCCGGTCCGGCCACCTGGATCACTTTGCCTTCGTTCATAAATTCCTCATCGGGCGAGGCATGCCTCGCCCCTACTCTAGTGCGCCCTATTCCAGAGCGGAAGCCCCGCTCACGATTTCGATAATCTCGCGCGTGATGCTGGCCTGGCGGACGCGATTCATCTGCAAGGTCAGCTTGTCGATCACTTCGCCAGCGTTCTTGGTGGCTGCTTCCATCGCGACCATGCGCGCGGCATGCTCGGCCGCCACCGATTCCAGAAACGCCCGATAAACCAGCAGTTTTACGTAACGCGGCAGAAGGCTCCCCAGCAGCTCACCCGGATTTTGTTCGTAGATATAATCCACGGGTTCGGCCGTCTTGGGTACTTCGATGGGCAGGATCCGCGTCGAAGTCAGTGCCGGCGCCATAGCGTTCTTGAATTCGTTGGTGAACAGGTAGACCGCGTCCACCTCTCCCTTTTCGAAGCGCGCAATGATCTGCGTTCGCGATCCGCTCCGCATCTTCGAATTTGACCCGGCGGAAAAGATCGGTGTGTGTGCCCGCGATACCGTCGAACCGGCGCCGGAAATAGTTCACACCTTTCTTGCCGATCAGCTCGAAGCTGAGCGCCGCATTCTTGTGCTCCTCAGCAAAACGCTGCGCCAGCTTGATCAGGTTTGAATTGAACGCCCCCGCCAGGCCGCTGTCCGCGGTAATAACGACTAATAAGATGCGCTGTTCCGGGCGAACCGCCAGCAGCGGATGCGCACCGGCGTCGGGATCATTGGCAGCGCCCTGCGCGACGTTGGCGAGCATCTGGCGCAATAGAACCCCGTAGGGCCGCGCCGCGATAGCTTGGTCCTGCGCCCGCCGCAGCTTGGCCGCGGAGACCATTTTCATGGCCTTGGTGATCTGCTGCGTGTTCTTTACCGAGCGAACGCGCCGCCGGATGTCAATCAGGCTGGGCATTTACTTGACCGCTGCGGCAGCCTTATGGGTTTGATCCTGAACAAACCGCGACTTGAATTCTTGAATCGCGGAATTCAGCTTGCCCTTCATTTCGTCGTCGATGGTCTTTTTTTCCTTGATCGTAGTGAGGATCGCCGGTTGTGCGTTCTCCAGGAACCGGTACAGCTCCTGTTCGAAGGCGCGAATCTGATCCAGAGGCAGGTCGTCCAGCACGCCGTTCGTGCCGGCGTAAATAATCGCGACCTGTTTCTCGACCGGGAGCGGAGAATACTGGCCCTGCTTGAGGATTTCCACCATGCGAGCGCCGCGGGTCAACTGCGCCATCGAAGCTTTATCCAGCTCCGATCCCATCTGGGCAAAGGCCGCCAGCGCGCGATACTGCGCCAGGCTCAATCGTAATCCTCCAGCGACCTGCTTCATCGCTTTGGTCTGCGCGTTACTACCGACGCGGCTGACCGAGATACCCACGTCGATGGCGGGACGAATGTTCGAGTTGAACAAATCGGTTTGCAGGTAGATCTGGCCATCCGTGATCGAGATCACATTGGTCGGAATGTACGCGGAAACGTCGCCCGCCTGGGTTTCGATAAAGGGCAGGGCAGTCAGCGATCCGCCGCCGAGCTCGTCATTGAGCTTGGCAGCGCGCTCGAGCAAGCGGCTGTGGAGATAGAATACGTCGCCCGGGAACGCTTCGCGTCCAGGAGGCCGGCGCAGCAGGAGGGAGATTTCGCGATACGCCGCGGCGTGTTTCGATAAATCGTCGTAGATACACAGCGCATGGCGTTTGGTATCGCGGAAATACTCGCCCATCGCGCAGCCCGAATAAGGCGCGATATATTGCATCGGCGCCGGATCGGATGCCGTGGCGGCGACGACGATGGTGTATTCCATGGCGCCGTAGGTTTCGAGCGTCTTGACCACCTGTGCGACGGTCGAGCGCTTCTGCCCGATCGCGACGTAGATACAGATGACGCCGCTGTCCTTCTGGTTAATGATGGTGTCGAGCGCTACGGTAGTCTTTCCGGTTTGACGATCGCCGATAACCAGCTCGCGCTGCCCGCGGCCGATCGGAGTCATGGCGTCGATGGCTTTGATGCCGGTCTGCATCGGTTCGCGCACCGGCTGCCGGTCGACCACGCCGGGCGCCAGGCGCTCAATGGCGTAGAACTCCTTGGTCTCAATCGGCCCTTTTCCATCGATCGGCTGGCCCAGCGCGTTGACCACGCGGCCCACCATGGCTTCGCCCACCGGGACCGACATGATGCGGCCTGTGCGGCGAACTTCGTCGCCCTCTTTGATGCCGGCGAATTCGCCCAGCAGCACGGCGCCGACCTGGTCTTCTTCCAGGTTCAGCGCGATACCGGAAACGCCACCCTTGAAATCGATCAGCTCGCCGGCCATGACGTTTTCCAGGCCGTACACGCGAGCGATCCCATCGCCCACCGAGATCACCGATCCGGTTTCCGCTACGTTTACCGCACGTTCGTAATTGTCGATCTCCTCGCGCAACAGGCGCGAGATCTCATCTGCCCGAATTTGAGCCATAAATAAAGTTCACTTCAGGGAGCCTAACCCGCTCCCAGCCTTGTTCGTAACTTCTCCAATTGCCCCCGCACACTGCCGTCGTAGACTGTAGAGCCTACGTGCGCGACCACACCGCCGATCAGCGTGGGGTCGCTCGAAAATTTGAGTTTTGCTTTCTTCCCCGCCAGGCGCGATACCTGGGCTTCTAACGTACCGCTCACCTGCGCGCGCCGTACCACGACGCTCACGATACCAGCGCCGTGCCTGACCGCGTTCTCCACGAGGTTGCCGAGGATCTGGTCGATCTTGTCGGCGTCGAGCCAGGTCTCCGGGAGGTCGTGGGCGGCCTCAAGCCGGAACCGGTCCTCCGACTCGCCCGAGGCGACCCGGCCGGCGATGATCTTGCGCGCCCGCTCGGGGACGTCGACGAGCTGCCGCCTGACCTCCATCCGGCCCGACTCGATGCGCGACACGTCGAGCAGCTCGGTGATCAGCCGGGTCACCCGGTCGGCATCGGCGTTGACCGTTTCGAGCATGACCCGCTTCTGGTCGTCGCTGAACCGGGACCACTTGGCGAGCAGCGTCGCGGTGAACCCCTTCACCGACGTCAGCGGGGCGCGCAGCTCGTGCGCCACCGTGGAGACGAGCTCGGCGCGGCTCCGCTCGAGCCTGGCCCGCTGCTGCGCGCCGCGCAGGGTGATCACCAGCCGGCGAACCGGGCCGGACCTGGTGTCGCGCACGTAGCCGACCGAGACGAGCACCTCGGTGCCGCCCCGGGCGGACGACCCGCCGTAGCCCGCCGCCGTGCCGTCCGCGAGGAACAGGCTGCGCTCCGGGTGCCTGGTCCGGGTGGCGAGGCCGTTGTAGGGGTCGACGAACATCCACCAGTCGCGGTCGTCATCGTCCCTGAAGGGCAGCACGTCGAAGACGTACTTGCCGATGACATCGGTCGCCGCGATGCCGGTGAGCCGGGCGGCGGCCCGGTTGTAGACCACCACGCGGCCCGCGTCGTCGGCGACGACCAGGCCGTCGGGCAGCTCGTCGGCCGTCAGCGGCCTGGGGTCAGCCAGGGACTTCGCGGTCAGGGGAGCAGGACTCCCGGACCTCGCGAGACGGCGCGGACGGCACGGCGGACGGCGTGCCGCTGGCACGCTCGGTCCCGCCCGGTGCCTTCCGGCCCGGTCTGTTGTCCTCCACGGCGCTTGCGCCTCCGTCCAGCAGGGGGCGCATCGGGTCGGCCATCGCTGGCCCGATCCGCGATGCGGGTGACGGAATGTGATCAGACTCTAGCGCGTTTACCCGTCCTTAGGACAGTACCCGCGTTCGGGGATTTCGCTACGTCATAGCGTAAATACCCTATGCGAGGGATTCTTCATCTGCCATTAGGCGTGCAACGCGACGTAATCATAATGCTTCACAGATATGAACGTGACGGCTCGCGCCGGCAGCCAGGAGACACAGGCTACCCGCAGCCCTCGCCCGCCGGGGCGGGCCCGACAAGAACGCGATTTTTTCGCGATCAGGCCTCCCCACCGGACAGCGGGAATTGCCCTGCCACGGATCTTCGCAGCTCTTGTCCGCCGGGACGGGCCTGATACGATCGCGGTTTTCGCGATCAGGCCCGCGCCGGCGGACAGCCGGGGGGTACGGGGGGTCGTCCCCCCGGGGGAACGGAAACAACGCCTGGGCGGAGGCGTACAGGCAGACCGCCGCCGCCGCGGCGAGGTTGAGCGACTCGGCGCGGCCGTAGATCGGCACGGCGACCGACTCGTCGGCGAGCGCGAGCAGGTCGTCGGGGAGCCCCCACGCCTCGTTGCCGAACAGCCACGCGGTCGGGGAGCTCAGTGCCTCCCGGGTCCGCGGGTCGTCGAGCGTGCTGCTCCCCCGGCCGTCGGCGGCGAGAACCCGCAGGCCGGCGCCCTTGAGCGCGGCGACCGTGGCCGGCAGCCGCACGCCGGCGACGACCGGCAGGTGGAACAGGCTGCCCGCGCTGGCCCTGACGCACTTGCCGTTGTAGACGTCGACCGAGGCGTCGGCGAAGATGACCGCGTCCGCGCCCGCCGCGTCGGCGGCGCGCAGCACGGTGCCCGCGTTGCCCGGGTCCCGGACGTTCGCGAGCAGGGCGACCAGGGCGGGCCTGGCCGCCGTGACCGCCTCAAGCGGGACGTCGACGAAGTCGCAGACGGCGAGCAGGCCCTGCGGGGTGACCGTCTGGGCCAGCTCGCTCATCACCTCGCCGCTGACCAGCTGGACGTCGACGCCGGCGTCTTCCGCCTTCGCGACCAGGTCGGCGTGCCGTGCCTGCGCGGGCGCGGTGACGAAAAGGCCGGTGACATGAGCGCCGGTCGCCAGCGCCTCGGAAACGGCCTGCGGGCCTTCCGCGAGAAAGGCCCGCTCATGCTGGCGCAGTGCCCGCTTGGTCAGCCGACGGGCAGCCTTAAGCCGCGCCGTGCTGGCGCTTGCGTACATGGGGATCAGCCCTAATTCGCGAGGTGAATGTGACATTGCCGCGCATACTCAGCGATATTGCGGAATGTCACATTCATCCTGCGAGTAGTGTCTGCCGAGGCGGGTTAGGCCGCCGCGCTGACGGTCTCGGGGAGCGCCTGGCGCGCCACCTCGACCAGGGCGGCGAAGGCCGCCGCGTCGGTCACGGCGAGGTCGGCGAGAACGCGCCGGTCGACCTCGACGCCCGCCGCCTTCAGGCCCTGCACGAAACGGTTGTAGGTCAGCCCGTTCGCGCGCGCCGCGGCGTTGATGCGCTGGATCCAGAGCCGGCGGAAGTTGCCCTTGCGGTCCTTGCGGTCGCGGTAGGCGTAGGTCATCGAGTGGAGGACCTGCTCCTTGGCCTTGCGGTAGAGCCGGGACCGCTGGCCCCGGTAGCCCTTCGCCCGCTCGAGGACAACCTTGCGCTTCTTCTTGGCGTTAAGCGAACGCTTGACGCGTGCCATCGTTCAATCTCCCTCTGGGCTGCGGTTACTGGACTCGGCTTAGCTGCCGTTGGCTTCTGAACTCTTTTCCCTGCCGTTGCCCCAGGCCTGGCCTGGGGACCTACCTCAGGAAAGAAGAGCTCACTTGCCGAGCAGTCGCTTGATCTGCGCGCACGTTGGACGGGGCGAGCTCAACCTCGCCGTAGAGCCGCCGCGTGACGCGAGAGGACTTGTGCTCGAACAGGTGCTGCCGGTTGGCACGCAACCGCATCACCTTGCCGCTGCCGGTGATCTTGAACCGCTTGGCGGCGCCGCTGTGCGTCTTCATCTTCGGCATGGTCGCCGTCGTCTCCTAGTTCCTTGCCGCCCGGAGGGCAGCATTGCCTCGCGGAGCGGCCCCGCACGGTGGTGCGGGGCCGCTCCGCCCTTCCCCGCGTAACCGGGGTAAACCGCTATGCGTCGGTCGGCGCCGGCGCTGGGGTCTCGACCGTGGCCTCGGCTGCGGCGACCTCGGCCGGAGCCTCGCTGCGCGGGCTCGGCACGGGGCGCGACTGCGCGGCCTCATGCGCGGCGGCCGCGGCCTCGCCTTGGCCTCGGCCTTGCGCTCGGGCGTACGCCGGTGCGGGCCGATCACCATGATCATGTTCCGGCCGTCCTGCTTGGGCTGCGACTCGACGAAACCGAGCTCGGTGACGTCGTCCGCCAGCTTCTGCAGCAACCGGAAGCCGAGCTCGGGACGGGACTGCTCGCGACCGCGGAACATGATCGTCACCTTGACCTTGTCCCCCGCCTTGAGGAACCGCTCGACGTGGCCCTTCTTGGTGCCGTAGTCGTGCGGGTCGATCTTCGGGCGGAGCTTGATCTCCTTGACGATCGTCTGCGTCTGGTTCTTGCGCGATTCCCTGGCCTTGAGCGCGGCCTCGTACTTGAACTTGCCGTAGTCCATGAGCTTACAGACCGGGGGGCGCGCGGTCGGGGCAACCTCGACAAGATCGAGGTCGGCCTCCTGCGCGAGCCGGAGCGCCTCGGTGATGGAGACGATCCCTATCTGCTCGCCCTTGGCGCCGACTAGTCGGACCTCAGGAGTACGGATGCGCTCGTTGATGCGCGTTTCGACGCTGATGTGACCTCCACAGGTTCATCATGTTCTGCCGTCGCCGGACCTCTCCGGCGGCGGCTTGTGCCTGCCTCGGCAGTCTCCCGCCGGCGACAGTGGCCTGTCGTGACCGGTGCCAAACGAGAAAAGCCCCGTCAGGCGCGTGCGCCGCGGGGCTACCACATCGGCGGCGCCATCCGCCAGCTACGCTGGCGACCGCGCCGCACCGAACCCGCCGACCCGTGGGCCAGCTAGGTGGGAGGTGGTCCTCCGCTTGCACGCCCGGCACGCGATACGTACCGGACTAGTCACTGACTAAGAGTATCAGCACTTGGAGGCGATCGGGTATTCCCGCTGCCGCCCGATGCCGGGGAGGCGGGACTAACAGTCGCAGCGCGCACCCGTTCGGGATAATTCCTTGCTGTTATCTCCAGGCTGGTCCGCCGGCCCCATTCGGGGGCCAGGACGGACATGACCGTGGCGTCGATCCACTCGCCGTTGTAGCGGAGGGACTCGCGCAGGACGCCCTCGGCGCGGAAGCCGGCCTTCTCGTAGGCGCGGCGGGCGCGCGGGTTGAAGGCGTAGACCTCAAGCGAGATCCGGTGCAGGCCCAGGTGCTCGAAGCCGTAGCCGACGATCAGCCGGGTCGCCTCGGTGCCGAGGCCCCGGTCGCGGCCGTTCGGGCCGATGAGGATCCGGAAGTTGCAGCTCTCGTTGCCCGGGTCCCACTGGTTCAGTACCGCCTCGCCGACGCACTCGCCGGTCGCCTTGTCGGTGACCGCCAGGTCGAGGCGGTCGGGCTGGTCGTTGCGGGTGCCGTACCAGTCGAGCAGGAGCTTCTCCTCATCCGGCGGCTCCGGCGCGTGCGCCGCCGCCTCGTCGTGGACGCTGCCGGTGAGGATGCGGGCCTCGGGATCAAGCAGGACCGCGCGGATGGCGGGCAGGTCGCCGTCGCTGAAGGGCCGGAGCACCACCTTCTCGCCGGTGAGCGTCGGCTTGACCGCGAAGTCGGGGCGTGAGGTCACCCCGCCATGCTAGGGATGACGCGAGCCACCAGCCGGTCTAGCCCGGCAGGACGCCGCGGCGGCCGGCTACCGGCGGTACCGGCAGCGCCGGCCGGGCCGCGGGCGCGGTAGCAGGAACGTCAGCGCCGCGGCGAGCACGAGGAGCGCCGCGTCCACCCACGCGATCACCACGAGCCCCGAGACGAAGCTGGCCCGTGCGGGCGCGCCGCCGATCACCGCGTAGAAGACGGCGCCGATCACCGCGACGCCGCTGGCGATCGCGAACTGCTGGGTGGTGGTGAGGACGCCGGCCGCCGCCCCCGCCCGTTCCGGGCGGACGTGGCAGAGCACCGCGCTCATCAGCGACGGCACCATCAGTCCCTGGCCGATCCCGATCAGCGCCGTGGCCGGCGCGGTCTCCCAGCCGGTGAGCGATGACCGCCGGCGTGCATGGCGGTGAGGGCAAGCGCGACGGCGCCGAGCGTGGCGAAGCCCGCGCCCACCGTGATCGAGCGCGGTCCCAGGCGGGCGGCCACCCTCGGGCCGAGCAGCGTCATCGCGATGAACGTCAGGGCGAGCGGCAGGTTCACGATCCCGGCGTGCAGCGGGGACAGCCCGAGGCCGGACTGGAGCAGCAGCGTCAGCACGAACATGAAGCTGCCGAAGAAGAAGATGGCGACGAAGTTCAGCAGCAGGCCGGCCGAGAACGCCCGGTCGCGGAACAGCGCCAGGTCGAGCAGCGGCTCGCCGCCCCGGCGGGTCAGCCGCCGCTCCCAGGCGAGGGTCACCGCGAGCACCGGCAGCGCCGCGGCGAGCGACACCCACGTCCAGACCGGCCAGCCCTCGTCGCGGCCGAGCGTCAGCGGCACCAGCGCCAGCGCCAGGCTGCCCGACACGCCCACCGCGCCGAGCGGGTCGAGCCGCGGCCTGCGCTGCCCGCGGGCCCGCGGCACCACGATGCCGCGCCACGATCACCGCGACGACGCCGACCGGCACGTTCACCAGGAAGATCGCCCGCCAGCCGAGGCCGAGGACGTTGGCCTGGATCAGCCCGCCGCCGAGGATCTGCCCGGACACGAAGCCGAATCCCATGGTCGCGCCGTACCAGCCCAGCGCGCGGCTGCGCTCGCGCGCCGGGAACGCGGCCGTGATCAGCGCGACCACCTGCGGGACCATCACCGCGCCGGTCAGCCCCTGCACGAGCCGGAAGGCGACCAGCGCGCCCGAGGACGGGGCGAGCCCGCACGCCAGCGAGGCCAGCGCGAAGGTCACCACGCCGATCAGGAACAGCCGCTTGTAGCCGAACAGGTCGCCCAGCCTGCCCCCGGTGACCATGCCGCTCGCGTACATGAACGCGTAGCCGCCGACGATGAGCTGCAGCGCCGCGTCGCTGACGTGCAGGTCGCGCTGGAGCGAGGGTGCCGCGACGTTGACCGCCCAGATGTCGAAGCCGGCCATGAACATCGCGATCAGGACGACCGGCAGCATCAGCCACCGCCGCGGGTCGCCGTCCTGCCCGGCGGTGGCCGTCCCGCGCGTGCCGTGACGGCCGGGGCCGTCACGCTCGTCCGCTGCCGCGCGGTGCTCTCCTGCACGATCCTGCCCTCCGTGTGTTCAACGCGCGATCGAAGTTCGATGACATTCGAACTGTACGACAGGCTTCGAACTTCAGCGCAACTTGGCTTATCCTCGAAGGCGTGATGGACGACGTGGTCGAGCCCGCGGCGGCGGATTTCCAGCTGCCGCGCATCCTCGCCGCGCTCGCCGACCCGCACCGGCTGGCGACCGTGCGGTACGTGGCGCGCAACGGCGAGTCCTGGTGCGCGCAGGTCATGCAGGAGGCCGGCCTCGCGATGACCAAGTCGACCTTCTCCCACCACCTGCGCATCCTGCGCGAGGCGGGCGTCCTCACCAAGCGGATCCAGGGCACCAGGGGCTACACCCGGCTGCGCAAGGACGACCTGGACGGCCGGTTCCCCGGCCTGATGGACTCCATCATCGCCGCCGACGCCAGCCTCGCCGGCGGCGCGGCCCGCGGTAGCCGCCGCCGCGCGGGGACTTGTCCCGAACGGATGCGGGTGACTGCCTTCCGGTCCAACCAGGCGGCTGCCAGGATGGCATCCACTGACGGTGGCCTGCCGGCGTTGACGCGGCCGGCCCGCGTTACCTGGGGGGTGTATGGGGGGCCTGTGCGTCGGCTGCCGGCCGAGCCGGTGATCGTGGGGCGCGACGCCGAGTGCGGGCTGCTGTCCGAGTTCCTTGACGCGGGCGAGGCGAGAGCGGCGATCCTGACCGGGGCGGCCGGGATCGGGAAGACCGCGCTGTGGGAATGGGCGACCGCGCGGGCGGCCGGCGCCGGCCACCTGGTGCTCGCGTCCCGCGCGGGCGCCGCGGAGGCGCAGCTGCCGTGGGTGGGGCTGACCGACCTGCTGCGGAGCACGGAAGCGTCCGTGCTCAACGGGCTGCCGGCGCCGCAGCGGGAGGCGCTGCGCGTCGTCATGCTGCAGTCGGGACCCGGCGAACCCGCCGACGAGCGGGCCGTCGGCACCGCGCTGCTTTCCGTGCTCTCGGCGCAGGCACAGTCAAGACCGGTGCTGATCGCGCTGGATGACCTGCCCTACCTGGACGCGGCGACCACCGGCGCGCTGCGGTTCGCGCTGCGGCGGCTAGGGCCGGGAAGCCGCGTACGGCTGATCGCCACCGCGCGCGGCGAAGGCTCGCGATGGGCGCCTCTCGACGGACTGTCCGGCGACCAGGTGCTGTCGGTCGCGGTCGGGCCGGTTACCGTGAGCGCGCTGTTCGAGCTGCTCGCCGACCGGCTCGCGGTGCGGCTCGCCCGGCCCGTCCTGATGCGCGTGCACGCGACGTCCGGCGGTAATCCGCTGTACGCGCTCGAGCTGGCGCGCGCTCTTGACCGGCTGGAGATCGCGGTCGCCCCCGGGATGCCGCTGCCCGTGCCCACCAGCCTCGACGCGCTGGTCGCCGAGCGGGTCCGGAGCATGCCGCGGGACGTCCTGCTGATCGCCGCGGGGACGGCGGCGTCGTGGCGGTTCACCGACGAGGGGCTTGAGCCCGGCGCCCTGGAACGCGCGGAGCTCGCCGGGCTCGTGATCGTCGACGAGCCGGCGGTGCCTGGCGGGCTGACGGTGCTCGGCGGGCCGCGCACCGTGCGGGCGGCACATCCGCTGATGAGCGCCGCCGCCTACGCCGCGCTGCCGGCCGCCGAGCGGCGGGCGCTGCACCGGCGCCTCGCCGACAGCACCGATGACCCGCTCGAGCGCGGACGGCATGCCGCCCTGGCGGCGACGAGGGCGGATCCCCGGATCGCGCGTGGCGCTTGACGCCGGCGTCGCGGCGGCGCTCGCCGCGGGCGCACCGGACATCGCGGTAGAGCTGTCGCGGCTCGCGCTCGCAGCACACCGGCTCCGACGCCGACCGCGCGGCGCGGCTTGACCTGCTGGCCGACGCGCTCGTCCGGGCCGGCGACAGCCCGGGCGCGGTGCGGGTGCAGCGGCAGGCGATCGACCTGACGCCGGCCGGGCCGGGGCGGACCCGCAGGCGGATCCGGCTCGCCGAGATGGCGACCGAGGTGATCGGCTGGGGCGGCGCCGCGGCCGAGCTCCAGGCCGCGGCGGCCGAGGCGGCCGCGGACCCGGTCGTCAGGTCCGAGGCGCTGCTGACCCTGGCCGCCGTGACCGACGACATCGACCTGGCCGACGCGTCGGCGGCGGAGGCGGTGGCGCTGCTTGAGGCGGTGCCGCTTGCGGGAGGGGGCCAGCCGGACCCCGCGGTCATGTCCGGCGCGCTCTGCCAGGCCGCGGGCGCCAGGTTCCGTGCGGGCCGGGGTCTTGACCATGACATGTTCAGGCGCGCCATCGAGCTTGAGCGCGATCATCCGAGCCGTCGGCTCTCCGACCGCGCCGACGCCAGCTACGCGGCGCTGCTCAAGTACGCCGACGACCTTGACGAGGCCGAGACCCGGCTGCTCGCCCTGCTCGCGGAGGCCCGCGCGTCCGGGGACCTGTCCTCGATCGCCTACTCCCTCGGGCACCTGCCGCACATCGCGCTGTGGCGGGGGCAGCTCGGGCGGGCCAGGCAGTTCGCCCAGGAGCAACTCGACGTGGCTGAGCAGGGCAGCCTGGCCTCGCAAGCGGGACAGGCCCGGCACAACCTCGGCCTCGTCCTGGTCTACGAGGGACGGCTCGGCGAAGGGGCGGCCGCGCTGGCCAGCTCGCGTGACGCGGCCGTGGCGACCAACTACGAGCGGCACCGCGAGCACGGGGCGCTCGGCTTCGCCGCGCTGTCCGGCGGCGACCCGGTCACCGCCGCCGGCCACTTCGACCGCTGGCACGCCGTGCTGACGGCGATGCACCTGCGCGAGCCCGGCTACAGCCGCTGGCACCTTGACTACCTGGCGTCCCTCGTCGCGACCGGCCGGCTGGCCGACGCGCGGGCCTTCCTCGACCACCTCGACGCGCTGGTCGCCGCCTCCGGGCGGCGCTCGGCCGGGGCCGTCGCGCTGTCGGGGCGCGCGATGGTGCACGCCGCGAGCGGCGAGCTGCCCGCCGCCCTGGCCGCCATCGGGCAGGCCCTCGCCTGGTACGACGGCTCGCCGCTGCGGTTCGACCGGGCCAGGACGCTGCTGATCGCGGGCCAGCTGCAGCGCCGGGCCAAGGCCAAGCGGCTGGCTCAGGAACTGCTCGCCGAGGCGCACCGGGAGTTCACCGCGTTCGGCGCCGTGGCCTGGGCGGGGCAGGCGGCGGCGGAGCTGGCCCGGGTGAACCTGCGGCCGGCCGCCCCCGGCGGGCTGACCGAGACCGAGCGGCGCGTCGCGGAGCTCGCCGCCGCCGGGCTGACCAACCGCGAGGTGGCGCAGCGGCTGTTCCTCGCGGTCAAGACGGTGGAGGCGAACCTCGCCCGCGTCTACCGCAAGCTCGCCATCACCTCCCGCGCCGAGCTCGGCGCCCGGATGGGACCGGCGCGTCCCTGACGGCCGGCTCGGTTTCTCGCCGGCCGTCCCGGCCGGGTGCCCAGGTCGAGGGTTTCTCCCGATTCCTCGCCGCCGCCGGCGCACCTACCGTCAGGGCAGCGCCATGGTCCCTGTCACCGGCGCCTCAACCACGCTTCAGAAACTTCCCAGGAGAAGACATGCGAGTAGCCGCCGTCCTCGCGGCCGCCAGCCTTACCCTCGCCGCGGCGTCGGTGACGGCGTGCTCGGCCGGATCGAAGACCGCCACCGACGCGTCCGCGCCGACCAGTGCCAGCGCGGCCAGCGCGGGCGCGACGGGCGGGGGTGCGGCGAGCACGGCGGCGGCCGGGAACTCCGGCTCGTCGGGCACCGTGAAGAACTTCGACGTGTGCACCGCGCTGACGGCCGCGCAGGCGTCGCAGATCACCGGCACCACGTTCACCACGACCAAGTCAAGCAACACGGAGGGGATGATCTTTGACTGCGAATACGACGGCGCCGACGCCGCCCTGCTCCAGATCTCGGTCACCCCCAGGGCGGCAAGTACGGATACGACGCCGACGTGTCCGCGCTGAAGACAGCCGGCTACCCGCCGAACACTGTCACCGGCGTGGGCGACGAGGCGTTCTCCGCGCCCGACCCCAAGGGGAACGCGGGGTCCGTCGGCGCGAGCAGCTTCGCGAGCTACGGTGCCCTCTTCGGCGACGTGTACATCCAGATCGGCGGCCTCACCTACGTGACCCCCGCCCAGGGCAAGCAGATCGTCGAGGAACTGCACGGCAAGCTCTGACCGGCGCCGCGCCGGGGCGGCACCCGGCCAGGTCGAGGGTTTCTCCCGATTCCTCGCCGCCGCCCGCGCCCCTAACGTCGGGGCAGCGCTACGGCGCCAGTCACTAACGCCTCAATCGCGCTTACGAGCCTTCCCGGGAGAAGACATGCGAGTAGCCCCCGTTCTCGCGGCTGCCAGCCTTGCCCTTGCCGTCGCCGCCTCGGCGGCGGCGTGCTCCGCCGGATCGAAGACCGCTGCCGACACGTCCGCGTCGGCCGACGCCGGCGCGAGCAGCGCGGTCGCGGCGGGCGCGGGCGCGGCGAGCTCGGCGGCGACCGGGAACTCCGGCGCGTCGGGCGCCGTGAAGAACTTCGACGTGTGCACCGCGCTGACGGCCGCGCAGGCGTCGCAGATTGTCGGCACCACGTTCGCCACGACGAAACCCAACAGCGTGGCAGGCCAGATCTTCGGCTGTGACTACAGCACCGGCGACTCCGCGCTGCTCCAGGTCTCGGTCGACCACGCAGAACGGCAAGAGACGATTACGACGCCCGGAAGTCAACGCGCTGACGACGGTCGGCAGCCCGCCCGTCGCCGATCAATGGCGTGGGCGACGAGAGCGTTCTTCGAGTCCGCGGACAATCCCGGCGCGAGCATCGATCGCGAACTACGGCGCCGTCTTCGGCGACGTCTACATCAAGATCGGCGGCCTCACCCCGGTGACCGCCGCCCAGGGCAAGCAGATCGTCGAGGAGCTGCACAGCAAGCTCTGACCGACGCCGCTCCGGGGCGGCACCCGCCGCTGCTAGCGCTTCAGGTCGGTCAGGAACACGCGCCAGGCGGACGGCGGGAAGGCGAGCGCGGTCGCGTGCGGGTTCCTGCTGTCGCGGACGGCGACGGTGCCGGGGAGGTTGCGGGCGACTTCAACGCATGCGCCACCGTTCCCGTTGCTGTAGCTGGACTTGCGCCAGACCGCACGGGACAGGCCATCCTGAGTCATCGGGACACCTTCTGTCAGAGATCACGCCATCTCTTCGGCAGAGCGGCGGATGAGGGCGCGCGAAGCGTCTACAGGCAGCGCCGCGGCGCGCATGTGATCGAAGATCAGCTTATAACGGTCGACCTCCTCGCGCTTCTCCAAATACAGCGCCCCGGTCTGGTATTCGATATAGACGACCTGAGGATCTACGGGGTCAGGGAACCCGAGGATGTTAAAAGACCCGTCCATCGCGGAATGTGCTCCGCCGCTGAACGGCATCACCTGGATCGTGACGTTCGGCAAGGTACTGGCGTCGACCAGCCGTAGTAGCTGGTCGTGCATGACCGCACGCCCACCCACCAGGCGCCGCAGCACGGCCTCGTTGAACACCAACCATAGGTGGGGCCCGTCCGGGGACGTCAGCAGCTCTTGCCGCGCCATGCGAACCTGGACGAGCTGTTCTATCTCTTCGTCGGTGGCGGTTGGCAGCCAAGCCCTGTGGACGGCACTGGCGTAGTCCCTCGTCTGCAGCAGTCCGTTGACGAACTCGGTGTGATAGCAGTTCAGGGTGGCCGCTTCGGCTTCAAGTCCGACGTAGACCTCGAACCAGTCGCGGATGGCATCGCCGTACTGGTGCCACCAGCCCTTCTGCCGTGACTCGCGGGCCAGGCCGAGCAGGGGGTCCCAGATCTCGTCGCGGTCAGTGTGGCCGTAGGTGGACAGCAGGAACTTCACGTCGCGGGGCAGCACACTGACATGGGCGTTCTCTATCCGGCTGATCTTGGCGGACGACCACTCAAGCCGCTCCGCGACCTCATCAATGGTCAGTCCGGCCCGCTCGCGGGCCTTGCGCAGCTCAGCGGCGAGCCGGCGGCGCTTCACGGTGGGACTGCTTCGTGCAGGCATGACAACCTCCATGAGTAATTTCCATATGCAACTTGCATCTTCATAGCAACTTACGCAATGCTACTCATAGTACTCCGCCGATGACAGGTGCGCGTGGAGGTTTCTCGACAGGTGGTGGTTCAGATGAGTCGCGCTACGGGGACCGCTCAGGGTCCGCCGGACTCGTGGGCCGGCCGCCCTTACCAGTGCTGGCCGCTGGTCAGCGTGCTGGCCCTTGGCCCGCTGCCGACCTCCGCCGCGTTCGCCCGCTCGCACACCAGGGACGTGCTCGCCGAGTGGCGGCTGCCCGTGGACATGGTCCGTGACGCCGAGATGCTCGTCAGCGAGCTGAGCACCAACGCGCTGCGGGCGACGTGGGTCGCTTGCAGGAGGCGATGCCCATCGCCCTGTGGCTGCTAGCGAATCACCAGAAGCTGACGATCGAGGTATGGGACTGCCACCCCGGCGACCCCGTTCGCCGACCCGCCCCGGCCGACGCCGAGAGCGGCCGGGGACTGGCCATCGTCGAGGCATACAGCAACCGCTGGGGCGTCCGGCGCGCGACTTCCCGCGTTAAGGCCGTCTGGTGCGAACTACTGATACGAGGCGACTAACCAATGGGAGGACAACGATGACTCACGCGCGCAGAGCCGAGCGCCGCAGGCCGGGCACGCGTGCGTGTGCGGCGAGGCGTTCCCGACGCTGGATGACCTGGACGACCACTTCTTCGTCGTGTTCACCCCGCCGACGACATCGGCACCGACGGCAAGGCGCACGCCGAGGTCAGCCGCGACCAGGACTGACCGCCTGCGCAGTTAGGCTTCCGCATCCGCTCCGGAGGTTCTTTGTGTCCGGTTCGCGCCATGCGGGCGGGATGCCGCAAAGATCGCGGAAACTTTGCGCGCGATAGGATAATCGCACGTGGGACGTGCGAAATTTCCATCGAATGCGAAATTCCGCGCTAAGGCCCCCAGCGCCGGCGCGGCAGGCCGGGCACCTCGGCACACGGAACGGACTGCGGCCGGCATCGGCCGCCGCTTAACTCAGCGGCAACCGGCCGCGCCTACCTGCCTGGTGAACACGGCGTGGACGGTGATCGTGTTGTGCACCGACGACATGCCCAGCTGGTTCCAGGTCAGGCCGAAGTCCGCCCGGTTGACCTGGAGCTCGCCGTCCAGCTCGACCTGCGCCGCGTCGAGGACGGAGACCCGCGCGGCGAAGGACGCCGGGCGGGTGCGGCCCGCGACGGTGAGGGTCCCGGTCACGGTGACGCCCTCGCCGGACGGCGTGACCTGCTCCGCGGCGAAGGTGATGTCCGGGGTGTTGGCGACATCGAAGAAGTCCGCCGAGCGCAGGTGGTCATCGCGCTTCTTCATCTTGGTGTCGACCGACCCGGCGGCCACCGTGACCGTGCCGGACGCGTCCCCGGCCGCCGATACCGTGCCGCTCCCGGTGACCTCGCGGAACACGCCCTTGACCGCGACCAGGCCCCACATGCTCTTGCTCTTCAGCCCGATCTCGGACCTGGCCGCGTCCAGCGTCCAGGACCCGGCGAGCTTCCCGTCCCGCAGCAGCTCCTGCAGCGCCGGCGGTGTCAGTCTGCCCCGACTCCGTCATGCCGTCTCCATCTCGATTTTCTTCTGATATCAAAACTATTTTGATACTCGAACCATACACTAGGCTTGGAAGTGTCAAAAGGAGGGGCATGGCCGACGAGACGGGCGGCTCACAGCACTCCGCGCTGTGCCTGCGGCTGATGCAGGTGTTCCCCCGCGTCACCCGCGGGATGCGGCGCTGGCAGAACCGCGCCGCGCCGCCGGTGACCGCGCCGCTCGGCCCGCGGCACGTCGCCGCGCTCCAGCAGATTCGCGGCGGCCCGGTCACCGTCAGCGAACTGGCCGCCCGGCTGGGCCTGACCCTGCCCACCGTCAGCGGCGTCCTCGCCGACCTGGACCGCGCGGACTTCATCGAACGGCAGCCCGACCCGGCCGACCGGCGGCGCACGATCGTCGCGATCACCCCCGCCCAGTCCGCCCTGATCGGCGAATGGCTCGACGGCGCCGCCAGCCCGATCGCCCGCGTCCTCGACAAGCTCTCCCCCAGCGAGCAGGAGGCCTTCCTCAAGGCCATGGACCTGCTCGAAGCCGAGCTCCGCCACCAGGACGTGCCGGGCGCCGAGGGCGCCCCGTGCTAACCGCTCTAGCCAGTGGCGACGAGGCACCCGCGGCCGGGCCGGGCGACGCGCGTCACGTGCTCGCGTGCTTGTCCAGGGCGGCTTCGTAGGCGCGCATCGCGGCCACGATCGTCGCTCGTTCTCGCGGGGGTGAGCGCGGCCAGCACCTCGGTCCAGGCGGCGGCGCTGCCGGAAAGCCACTGCGTGATCGCGGCCGCGTAGCCCGGCGCGATCGCGACGATCCGGCGCCGCCGGTCGGCGTCGTCCTCCGCCCGCGTCAGGATGCCCTGGCGGGACAGGTCGCCGACCATGAGGCTGACGGTGGTGGGCGCCACTTCCAGGCGGTCAGCCAGCTGGTTCACCGTCAGCGGCCCGTCGTACTGCAGGTACGCCAGCAGGGCGAGGTGCCGGGGAGCGAGGTCAAGCCCGCGCAGGGCGGCCGGGATCGGCAGCCGCTTGGCCCGCCCGACCAGGCGCGGCATCAGCAGCAGCATCGACCGGACCGCCCGGGCCGTCGTCATCTCGTCGCTTGCGCTCATCTCTCCCGCCTGTTATCTTTGTAATCAAAGCCTTTTTGGAAGCAAAGGGAGAACTCGACTATGCCACACCTGACCGCCCGCGTGCCCGAGGCGCAGCTCGCCGGCCGCGAGCAGGCGCTGATCACCGCCCTGACCGATGCCGTCACCGAGGTGTACGGCCAGTGGGCCCGCGACATCGTGGTCGTCCAGCTCGACGGCGTGCCCCGGGGACGCTGGGGCATCGGCGGAAGGGCCGCCGACGACGCCGCGCCAGCGATCACGTTCGGCATCCGCGAGGCGGCCCTGACCCGCCCCGGCGGCAGCGAGATGGCGGCGCGGCTGGTCGCCGGGCTGACCGACGCGGTAGCCGGCGTCCTCGGGGAGCGGGCGCGCGGCGGCACCACCGTGGAGCTAGTCGCCACTCCCCGAGGGGCGCGCCGGCATCGGCGGCATCATCGCCGACTGAGCGGGTGACCGCGTTCAGGTGCGCCCGCGTCACCGGCCGCCGGGGGCGCGGGTGACGCGGGCGGCGGAGGTGCCGAGCCCGGCCGGGCTGCGGAACAGCCTCGGCACCACGGGACGGGCAAGCGCGGGACGGGTGTTTGCGAGCAGGTCCGCCTCGGCGTAGCGGTGGCAGCCCCGGTGCCAGTTGAGGATCCCCGCCAGCCAGTTCTGCAGGTTGCCCGCGTGGTCCCAGAGGGCTTCACGGGCGGCGGGGCCGAGGTTCATGGTGTCGAGCAGCACGGGGAGCTCCGCGGCGAGGATGTGCTGGAACAGGCGCATCCGCGCGGCCATCAGGTCGCCCACCACGCGCATGGCGGCCGCCGCGTCGCAGCCGAGGAAGTTCTGCGTCACCAGCACGCAGTTGTGGATCTCCCCCTCGAACTCGATCTCCTTCTGGTAGGAGAACACGTCGTTGAGCAGGCACGCGTAGTCGGCGGCGGCGTTTTCCAGCGCGGCGACCGGGCGGGAGCGGAAGACGCGGGCGGGCACGGTCCCCTGGCGGGCCAGCCGGGACAGGCTCATCGTCAGGTCCGAGCCGAAGGTCTTGCGGCGCATCTCGATGTAGTCGATCGGATCGGGGATGCGATTCAGTGCCTGGTTGCCGAGCTCCCAGACCCAGCTGGCGGTCATGTCCGTGACCGCGCGGCGCAGCGCGCGGCGCGCGGGCGGCTCCATCGGCCCGGCCGTGCGGGCCCACAGGTCAGCGAGGCCGCGTTCAAGCGCGGTGACCGGGACCGGCATCGCGGCGAGGTCCAGCGGCATGAACTCCTCCAGCCGGGCATTGCCTGCCTTCGCGGCGGCGATGCCGCTTCCGCGGCCGAAGGCGACCGGGTAGTAGTCGTCGCCGTAGGTGCCCCAGGTCAGCCACCCGGTAGTCAGGTCCAGCTGCTCGGCGGTGGCGTCGGGGTGGATGCCCGCGGAGCACAGCGCCAGGTCGAACGCGCGGAGCTTGCCCTCGTCCCACACGCCCTCGCTGAGCATGCCCGTCCGCGCGGCCCAGCGCACGGCCTGCTCGCGCGAGGCGTCCAGGTGCGGGCTGAGGGTGAGCGGGAAGGGCACGTCCATCGCCGGGAGCTCAAGGCCGCCGGCGGGCTGGAAGGGGACGTGGGTGAAGGCGCGCAGTCGCCGCGGCATCGTCGCCGCCAGCGAGGAGGCGATGCGGGCGGTCTGCGTGCCAAGGCCCGACGCGCTGCCGGCGCACGGGGCTTGGTGTACCGGGAGGACTGCAGGTGCCACTCGTGGCCGCCCGACTGCCAGTCCTGCAGGCCCTTCACGTACAGCGCGGCCCGCAGCCGCTGCGCGGGGTCCAGGGCGTGCTCGTCGAGCAGAGCGGGCACCTCGGTCAGCGCGGTGTGCTCGAACTGCTGCAGCCGGGAGGTGAGCAGGTCGTTCACCCGGTCGGCGGCCTGCTGGGGGTCGCAGCCGAGGAACCGCTCGAGGACCAGCACGCCGTTGGACAGCTCCCCCTCGTCGTTGACCTCGCGCTGGTAGGAGAACAGGTCGTTGCGCAGGTGCACGGCGTCGGCGAAGGTGTCGCGCAGCACCTGCATCGGGCGGGACGCGGCGATGACGGCGGGCACCTCGGCGTCGCAGGCGTGCTCGACCAGGTTCGCCGACCACGGCGCCCCGCCGACCTTGCGGCGCATCTCGACGTAGTCGACGGGGTCGGCGACCCGGCCGGCGTTGATGTTGGCCAGCTCCCACAGCGACTCGTCGAGCAGGTTGCGGGTGCTCTGCGCGAAGCGGGCCCGCCAGTCGGCGGAGCGGGCCGGCACGGTGCGGGCCCACAGGTCGGCCAGGCCGGCCTCCACGGGGTTGGCGGGGGACGCGGAGACCGTGCCGTCTCCTGGCCCGTCTTCCGGCATGAACGCGCGCAGCGCGTCCAGGTGGGCCCGGCCTCCCTCGAGGTCGCGGGTGCGCTTGAACAGCTCGAGGAAGTGGTCGTCGAAGTAGAACACCCACACGTACCAGTCAGTGACCAGGTCAAGCAGCTGGGCCGTGGTGTCGGGGTGGGTGTAAGCGCACAGCAGCGCGTAGTCGTGGGCGTCGAAGTCTCGTTCGCTCCAGACCGCCGTGCCGCGCTGCGGGACGTCGATCATGTCCATCGACCGGGCCCAGGCCTTGCTGTGCGCCCTGGCCTGGGCCAGGTGCGGGTTGCGCCGGGCCGGATACGGCGTGTAGAACTCGGGCAGCTCGAATGACGGCATCAGTGCGATCCTTCCCAGTGACCTCGCCCGGGGGCCAGCGGCCGGCTGATGCCCGCCTCACGCATTATCGCTCCCGCTATGACTCTTCGCAGGCGTTTGAATACCGAAAGTCATCAGCCGTCGATTGAGGGCGTCCCGCTCTCCCGGCCCAGCCGGATGAGTTGGCGTTACGGAGCAGGCCGCACCCGTTCGGGATCATCGAATTTGAATTTCTGGCTTTGCGGGTTCCGGCCGCGCCCGGGGCGGTAACCCGTTTGCCCGCGGTCCGGGGCGTCGGACATGATGGCGGGCATGGGCCATCTGCAAGTCGCGCACGTCGACTACTACCTGCCCGACGGGCGGATGCTGCTCAGTGACGCGAGCTTCCGGGTCGGGCAGGGGGACGTGCTCGCCCTCGTCGGGCCGAACGGCGCGGGCAAGAGCACGCTGCTGAAGATCATCTCCGGGGAGCTCAAGCCGGAGGCGGGCACGGTCACGACCAGCGGCGGGCTCGGCGTGATGCCGCAGTTCGTCGGGTCGGTCAGGGACGAGCGGACGGTCAGGGACCTGCTGGTGTCGGTGGCGCGGCCGGTGATCCGCGACGCGGCCCGGGCGGTGGACGCGGCCGAGCTGGCGATCATGGAGCGCGACGACGAGGCCGCCCAGCTGGCGTACGCGCAGGCGCTGAGCGACTGGGCGGACGCGGGCGGGTACGCCGCCGAGACGGTCTGGGACATGTGCACGATGTCCGCGCTCGGCGTGCCGTACGAGAAGGCCCAGTGGCGGGGCGTGGCGACGCTCTCCGGCGGCGAGCAGAAGCGGCTGGTGCTCGAGGCGCTGCTGCGCGGCCCCGACGAGGTGCTGCTGCTCGACGAGCCGGACAACTACCTCGACGTGCCGGGCAAGCGCTGGCTGGAAGAGCAGCTGCGGGAGACGGCAAGACCGTGCTGTTCGTCTCGCACGACCGGGAACTGCTCGCTCGGGCGGCCGCCAAGATCGTCAGCGTCGAGCCCGCCCCCGGCGGGTCCGACGTGTGGGTGCACGGCGGCGGGTTCGGGAGCTACCACGAGGCGCGGGCGCAGCGGTTCGAGCGGTTCGAGGAACTGCGCCGCCGCTGGGACGAGAAGCACGCCCAGCTCAAGAAGCTCGTGCTCGACATGCGGCAGTACGCCGCGAACAGCGACGCGATGGCGTCCCGCTACGCCGCCGCCCAGACGCGGCTGCGGAAGTACGAGGAGGCCGGGCCGCCGCCTGAGCCGCCGCGCAAGCAGGACATCAGGATGCGGCTGCGCGGCGGGCGCACCGGCGTGCGGGCCGTCACCTGCGCGGGGCTTGAGCTCACCGGGCTCATGCGGCCGTTCGACCTGGAGGTCTTCTACGGCGAGCGGGTCGCGGTGCTCGGCTCGAACGGGTCGGGCAAGTCGCACTTCCTGCGGCTGCTCGCCGGGCAGCCGGTCGCGCACACGGGGACCTGGAAGCTGGGCGCGCGGGTGGTGCCGGGATTCTTCGCGCAGACCCACGCGCAGCCGGGCCTGGAGGGGCGGACGCTCACCGGCATCCTCTGGGACGACCACGCGAAGGACCGCGGCGCCGCGATGAGCGTGCTGCGCCGCTACGAGCTGGACCGGCAGGGCGACCAGCTGTTCGGCAAGCTGTCCGGCGGGCAGCAGGCACGGTTCCAGATCCTGCTGCTCGAGCTGGAGGGCGCGACCGCGCTGCTGCTCGACGAGCCGACGGACAACCTCGACCTGGAGTCGGCCGAGGCGCTGCAGGACGGGCTTGAGAGCTACGAGGGGACCGTCCTGGCGGTCACGCACGACCGCTGGTTCGCGCGGACCTTCGACCGCTTCCTCATCTTCGGCGCCGACGGCGTGGTCCGCGAGGCGCTTGAACCGGTCTGGGACGAGGGCCGCGTCAGCCGCGCCCGCTGACCGCTCCGCGCCCGCCAAGGCCCAGTTCGATCATCCCGAACGAGTGCTTGGCCGAGCCCGTCGGCAACGGGGTGCCCTCGCGCGTACTGGCCAGCTCAGCCGGTTTCCTGGGCCAGCCGCGCGCAACGGCCGCGGGCAGGACTTGCCCCGCGGCCGTCGCGCGGCGGGCCGAGGTTAGTTGACGACGCGGTTGCGGAAGGTGCGGACGGCCAGGGAGCCGAAGACCGCGGTGCCGCCGATGAGGGCGACCAGGATCGCCCACAGGGGCATGTGGCCCAGGGACGGCGTTAGCGCCGCGCGCAGGCCCTCGGTCATGTAGACCATCGGGTTGATCAGGACGACGATCTGCAGCCAGCGGATCGCGTGCAGGGCGGACCACGGGTAGTAGACGCAGCCGAGCATGGTGAGCGGCAGCAGGATGACGGCGAAGACCATCTGCATCTTGCGCGGGTCGACCACCGTGCCGAGCCACAGGCCGAGCGACGCGGTGAGCGTCGAGGCGAAGACCATGACCACGGCGAGCAGGAACCAGTTCGTCACGTGGATGTGCGGGCCCTGGCCTGGGGCGTGCACCCAGTACACGACCGGGAAGACGATCGCGGCGCCGATGAACGCCTGGATCGCGCCCGCGGTGATCTTCTGGATGGCGAGCACGCGGATCGGGACCGGCGCCAGGGCGCGGTCCTCGATCGTGCGCTGCCAGGAGAACTCCATGACCAGCGGCATCGTGGTGCCGAACATGCCCTGCATGAGGAACATCGAGCCCATCAGTCCCGGCACGAGGATCGTGGCGAAGCTGACGCCGCGTGCCGCCGCGGCGCCGGAGAAGCCGCTGCCGATCTTCGGCAGCACGTAGGCGAAGACGAACGCGAACAGCAGCGGCTGCATGACCGCGCGGATGAAGGTGGACGGCGCGTTCCGGCCGAGCACGCGGAACTCGCGCGCCATCATCGCGGCGAACGTCTTCCACAGGGTCGGGTGCGGCACCGGCGCGTCGGTGATCAGCGCGGCGATCGACGCCGCGACCGGCGCGTCGCCGCCGGAGGTCGCGCCGATGCTGGCGGGCGCAGTGGTGGTGGCCATCGGTCTCTACTCCCGGTACTCGCGGCCGGTCAGGGCAAGGAAGGCGGTCTCCAGGCTGGGCTTGGCCTCGGATGCGTCGCGGACGTGCAGGCCGTTGGCCGCGCCGATGCTCACCAGGTCACCGAGCAGGCCCTCGGGGTCAGCGCTGAAGACGCGGAGCTGGTCGCCGTCGGCCTCCACCTTGGTGACGCCGGGGCGCTCGGTCAGGCCGGCCAGCTCGGCGAGCCCGTCAGGCACCGGCTCCGCGTAGCGGACGGTGACGATCGTCTGCGCGCCGGAGTCCGCGAGGAGCTTGTCGACGGAGCCCTCCGGCGAGGATCTTGCCGTGGTCGACGACCGCGACCTTGTCGCAGAGCGCCTCCGCCTCCTCCATGTAGTGCGTGGTGAGCAGGATCGTCTGGCCCTGGGCGTGCAGCACCTTGAGGATGTCCCAGAGGTTGACCCGGGTCTGCGGGTCAAGGCCGGCCGTCGGCTCGTCGAGGAACAGCACGTCCGGCTGGTGGACGAGGGCGCGGGCGATCATCAGGCGGCGGGCCTGGCCGCCGGAGAGCTGGTCGGCCATCGCCTTCCTGCGGTCGGACAGGCCGAACGCGTCGATCAGCTGGACCGCGCGCTTGCTCGCGGCCGCCAGGGACAGGCCGAAGAAGCGGCTGCGGAACTCCAGGTTCTCCTGCACCGTGAGCTGCATGTCCAGGGTGTTGTTCTGGGTGACGACGCCGATCCGGCGCTTGACCGCGACCGGGCTCTTGACCACGTCGTGGCCCGCCACCCAGGCCCGGCCGCCGGTCGGCGCGACCAGCGTGGTGAGCATGCCGATCGTGGTGGACTTGCCGGCGCCGTTGGGGCCGAGCAGGCCGAAGAACTCCCCCTGCGGGACGTCGAGGTCGATGCCGCGCACCGCCTCGACGTCGCCCCGGCTCGATTTATAGGTCTTGCGCAGGCCCTCGGTCCTGATCGCCGCGAGTTCCGCTGGCGATTCCTGGCCCGCGGGCCGCGCGGTCATGGCGGTCACGCGCCGCGCTCCTCTCGCATGAGCTGGCTGAGATGGTCGATCATCTGAATGAAGAACCTCCGGACGACAGCTTCGTCGTCGCTGTCGACGAAGTCGAATGCTTTACGCCACCAGGCGGCCGCCTGGGAGACGTAGTAGGTGATGACGGCACGGCCCTGGTCCGTGATGTAGAGCCGGACGACGCGCCGGTCGGCCTCGTCCGGCCTGCGCTCCACGAAGCCGTCCCTGACCAGGGTGTTCACCACCGAGGTCAGCGTGCCGGGACTGGACCAGGCGCGGTCGGCGACCTCGCTGGCCTTCAGCCCGTCCTCGCTCATCAAGATCCGCAGCACGCCGAGCCCGGCCAGGCTGAGCTTCAGGCCCGCGGCCCGGACGCTGTTCGGCGCCGTAGGCGCCCATGAGCTTGGTCGCCGACAGCATGAGCGCCTGGAGCGGGGCGTCTTCGGGGAAGCCGGCGGCGTCCTGCGGCCAGTCCCAGGTGCCGGGATCGCCGATGGGGCCGGCGGGCTCGCAGGCAGCGGCATCGCTCGGCGGCACGTCGGCGGCAGGCTCGCCGGCCTGGCCGGCGAGCCTCCCGGTACGGTTCCGCGGTTGACACGCCACCAGTATTACCGACATGAGATTTGAGGTCAAATATTTTGACCTCAAATCTCATGGGCGGCGGCCGGGCGGGCTTGCGAGACTGGCCCGGCCGGGTCAGCGGGCGAGCTGGCGGGGCCCGTGCTACCCGGCGGGCGGCGTCAGTGCACCTGCGCGGGCACGAACTCGGCGATGGCGCCGGCCACCACGGCCGGGTTGTCGACCGGGACCCAGGTCTTGGCCCCGGGAACGGTGACCAGCGTGGCGCGGGGGAAGTCGGACGCGAGCCGCCGCGCCTGGGCTAGCGGGAAGAAGGTGCACTCCTCGCCCCAGACCAGCAGCACCGGCCGGTCGAATCCCGGGATCGCCGCGGCCGCGTCGATGAGGAGCTGCGGGCGGAAGCCGGCCATGGCCGCGACGAGATCGCCGGCTACCCGCCGGTCGCGCACGGCCGGCCCGAAGAACGACGCCGTGCGCTCGCCGTCAAGCCCGGTCGCGGTGACGGTGCCGGCGAACCTGCGCTGGGCGGCCGGCCAGCGCAGCAACAGCCGAAGCTGCAGCCGGACCAGCGCCGCGGCGAGCCCGGGGACCGCACGCGACAGTGCCGACGCCCGCTTGAGCGAGTCGGGCGGGAACTGGTCGTAGCTCTCGCAGTTCGTCAGGACGAGGCGGCTGACTCGCCCGAGCGCCGGGTGACCGGTGGCCAGCGACAGCAGCAGCAGGCCGCCGGCCGTGTCGTTGACGACCACCGTGGCGTCGTCCACGGCGAGCAGTTCCAGGGAGTCGAGGGCCAGCCGGGCCAGTGAGGTGGCCGACCGGTCGGCGCCCTCGTCCAGCGGCTGGGCATGCGCTCCCAGCGGAAGGTCGACGGTGATGCAGCGGTAGCGGTCGTCGAGCTGGGCGATGACGTCGCGCCACAGGTCATGATTCGCGAGCGCGCCGGCGAAGAAGACGAGCGCCGGGCCATGGCCGGACGACCGCCAGGCCACCGGGCCGAGTCGGGTTTGCAGTGTTCCGGATTCCATAGGTATAAAACATACCCTCGGTATGTGAAGCTGCGCAACCTCCGGCTGCCCAGCCGAGATCCGGCGAGATTTCCGGCAGGAGTTACCGGATTTACTGACCCGTGCCCGTCAGTGCCCGTGCCTGTGCCCGTGGCAGTGCCCGCGCTCATGTCCGCGCCGGGGCTACGCCGTACCCGGGGCTTTGCCCTGGGCCGGGGCCAGGCCGCGGAGCATCGCGTCGACCGCCCGCCCAAGTTCCGCCCTGGTCACGCTCGGGGTCGCCAGCGCGCGCGATGATCAGGCCGGCCATCCACGCCAGGCCGCCGACGAGGTCCACGAGCGTGTCCGGGTCGAGGTCAATGATCTGGCCGTTCGCCATCGCCATGGCGAGGAACGCGCGCTGCGCCAGCGTAGCCGGGCTGCTGCGCGGCAGCCTCGTCGGGCTCGAAGCCGACGATGGCCGGCCCGTCGACCAGCGTGATCCGGCGGATCTCCAGGTCGAGCGCGGCGTCCAGGTACGCGTTCATCATCGCCACGATCTGGTCGACCGGCGGTACCTCCGGGTTCCCCGCGCCCATCGCGCGCGCCTGCGCCTCGGCCTCCACCTCCGCGTACACGGCGCGGAAGAGCGCCTCCTTGCCGGCGAAGTGGTGGTAGACCGCGCCCTTGGTGACCCGGGCCGCGTCCGCGATCTCGTCAACCGACGTCTGCGCGTAGCCCTGCCGGCCGAACAGGGCCCTGGCGGCGTCGAGCACGGCGCGGCGGGTGGCCTCGGCGTGCTGCGACCGCAGCATGGCCGACGGCCCGGCGCCGCCTTCGCCTTTCGCCGCTCGCCGAGTCATGCGGTAAGTATGCCAGCAGCCCGGGCTGGCGGTCCTCGGTCGCGCTTCGGGCAACGGGTCAGAACAGGGAGAGGTCGACGGCGCCAGCGAGGGCGCTGGCGCCGGCGTCGCTCGGGTGGACACCGTCCCCGGAGTCGAAGGCGGCGGCGATCCTGGCGGGGTCGGCTGAATCGGCGAGGGCGGCGGCGAAGTCGGCCACCGGCCAGTCGCCCTGGGCCAGGATGGCCTGGTTCACGGCCCGCCGGATGTCCTCGTTGCCCGCGGCGCTCAGGAAGGCGTAGCGGCCGAGGACCGGGGTCACGGTGCCGAGTACCGGCTGCAGGCCGCGCTCGGCGGCGCGGCGGGCCAGGCTGAACAGCCCGTCGACGATCTCCCGGCGCCCGGCCGCGGCTCGCCGAGCAGGCCAGGCAGTCCGAGGTCGTTGATGCCGCCCATGATGATGACGTGGGTGGCCTCGGCGATGCCGAGCACGTCGCGGCCGAACCGCCCGGTCATCGGCGGCGCCGACCCGGGGGCGCAGCAGCCGGTTGCCGCCGATGCCGGCGTTCAGCACGACCGCGCCCGGCCGGCCCGCGGCGACCAGCCTGGCCTGGAGGTGATCGGGATAGCGCTGCTCCTGGTCGGCGGTGGTGCCGTCGCCCCGGGTGACCGAATCGCCGAGCGCGACGATCACCGGCCCGTCGGCCGCCTCGTCGGTCAGCACGCGCGCGATCCAGTACAGGGAAGGGAAGGCCAGCGCGCCGGCGGCCTGGTCGCCGTGGTCGGGAGCCCCTGTCGCCTGATGACTGGTCGCCAGGTACGGCGCGGCCGCTGCGCTGCGCGGAGTGCAGGAACGCGCCCGGCCCGGCGCGGCCGGCGACATAGCAGCTCACCGCGAGCTCGGCGCCCGCCGCGACGGGCACCGCGGCGGGATCGCTGACCGCGACGGCGCCGGGCGGGATCTCCCACCGGGCTCGTCCGCCGAGCAGTACCAGCTGGCGCGGCCCCCCGCTCGCATCGCGGGCCGTGACCGTGTCAAGCACCAGCGGCTCGTGCCCGAATTCGTTGCTCAGCAGCAGGCGCAGCCGGGAGCCGCCGCGCCGCAGCCGCACCAGCTGGGTGATCGTCTGATCGCTGAAGGCCCGCGGCTGGGGCATGAACGGCAGCGTGTCGCCCGGATCCGCGAGCGCCGCGGCGAAGGCCGTGGTCCACCCGCACGGTCCGCGTCGCGCATCGGTTCTGTCCATGAAGCCGGTTATAGCAATCGTTGGCGATTACCAGTCAATGGCATCCCCAATCGATGAGTACCAATCGATGGCAGCGCCAGCTGTATCTGCTAAGGTTCCCGGCATGTCCGTTCCCGAGTCGCAGCTCCCGGTCGCCCTGCGCGAGCGTCCTAGTTTCGCGCTGGCCCGGCTGGGGCTCCTGGCCCGCCAGGAGTGCGCGGGCAAGCTGGGCGCCGCGGGGCTCAGCCAGCATCAGCACGCCATCCTGTGCTGCCTCGACGAGTTCGGCCCGGCCTGCCAGCGGGACGTCGCGGCCCGCCTCGGCATTGACCGCGGCGACATCGTGGCCTTCTTCGACGGCCTGCAGGAGCGCGGCCTGGTGCTGCGCGAGCGCGACGAGCGCGACCGCCGTCGGCAGGTGGTAAGCCTTACCGCGCCAGGCCGGCGGCTGCTGCGCGAGGTCGAGGGGATGCTCAGCGCCGCCGAGCCGGGCTTGCTGGCCCCGCTCAGCGAGGCCGAGCGCGCCGAGTTCTGCCGCCTGGCGGTCCGCGTGCTGGCCGCCAGGGCGCCGGCCGCCTGGGCGGAGCCCGCCGCGCGCTGACGGCAGGAGCTGATTACGGCGAGCTAACCGGCGCTCTCACCGGGGGTGGCCGCACCCGTGCGCGTGCCAGCATTCGGCCATGGGCCAGGAACTTACGCAGGTGCTGTGCCCGGACTGCGGGGCATCCGGCGAAGCTGATCCCGGACTGACCCGCTGGCAGTGCGGCAAGTGCGGCAGCGGGTTCTTCCTGCGGCGGTGCTCGGTGTGCGCCAGGGTCAGCTACGTCGACGGGCTGCAGGGATTCCGCCTGCCGTGGCCGTGCACGTGGTGCGGGCGGTTCAACGCCGGCTTCAGCCAGAACCAGGACCCGGCCGCGGCGAGCGCGGCCGAGCTAGCCGCCGAGCTGGCCCGTTACGGTCCGCCAGGCGGCACGGCGGGACCAGGACCCGGCGATAGGGCGGATCCCGCCCGCCGCCGGCAGCGGCCCGCCTGCTGCCCGGCATCCAGGGGACCGTGACCCGGCCCCGGCGGCCCGGGCCGGGTCCGGTCCCCGGGCCCGGGGCGCCCGCCGCCCGTCGCGCCCGCGGAGCCGCCACTGCGCCCGCGGCGGCAGGCACTGCGCCCGCGGCGGCGGGCACTGCCCATCGGGCTGTCGGTGGCCTTGGCCGCGGCAGGCGTCGCCGCCACGACGGCCCTGCTGGCAGCGGGGGATCCCGGTGCCGCCGGAATCGCCACCGCGCAGGTCAGCGCGACGCGGGCCGTCCTGTTCACCGCCAGCCACACCAGCCGCATCGACTTCCAGGGCGTGCCCGGTCGGCTGGTCATCGTCGGTACGGGACCCGGCAAGGTGACCTTGGCCGGGCAACTGCACGGGGACGGCGGCGCGCCGGCCCTTGAGTCCCGGTTCGATCGCGCGTCCGGCGTCTTGACCCTGTCCGTCCGCTGCCCGCCCGCCGCTCAGTGCACCCAGGACCTCCGGCTGGCGGTGCCCGCGGGCACCGGGACGGCGGTGCGGCAGCCCGGTGGCCGGGTCGTGGTGACTGGCCTGGACGCCCCGCTGCGGATCACCGCCACGAACGCGGACATCAGCGCGAGCGGGCTGCGCTCGGCCGACCTGGCCGCCGTGGTCACGAGCGGGCACCTGAGCGCGGCCTTCGCCGCACCGCCGCGCCAGGTCAGCATCTCGCTGGCCTCAGCCCAGGCCACGCTCCGCCTGCCGGGCCGCGTGGCCTACCGGGTCACCCGGGAGGTCACGCTCCGGGTACGTCAGGGTCGCCGTCCGCGAGGCGGGCAACGCGACCCGCATCGTGACCGCGCGCATCGATTCCGGCGAGCTTGAGCTGCTGCCCTCCTGACCGCCCGTCCCCCGGCCGGATGCGAGCCTGGGGACGGGCGCCTTATCCGGCCCCGGCCTTGTCGAGGGCGCTTTGCAGGGACTTGATGTAGCCGGAGCTGGTATAGCTCGCGCCGCTCACCGCGTCGATGCGGGCGCTTTGCGCGGCAATGGTCTCGCTGGTCAGCTTGGGAATCGCGAACGAGTCGATCTGCTGGCTCTCCGTGCCGTCGTCGGTCTGCTGCACCACCGTGGCCTTGGTGATCCGCTGGCCTGCCAGGGTGATCTTGACCTGCATCGGACCGTACTGGGTCGTCGCCGCCGACCCGGTGACGGTACGCGTCGCCGCCGGCGGCGCCCGACCTCGCCTTCGCCGCCGGCGCGGCGTGAGTTCGCCGTCGCCGCCGGCGCGGCGGCCGACGTCTCCGGCGTGCTGGCGGCGGGAGCGGCGGCGGCCGCCGCCGGCGAGTGCGTCTTGAACGAAAGCAGCGCGGCTAGCCCGGCGGCGGTGCCGGCGAGGGTCAGGACGGCGCGGCGCATGAAACCTCCTGGGGTTGCACGTCAGAAATCGAAGGACTCGTGGTGGATGCCGGCGGGACGGGATGCCCGCGGCCCGCAGCGCCGTCACCGCCGTCTGGGTCATGCCAGCGGGGCCGCAGACGTACGCCTCGTAGCGGTGCAGCCCGGGGACGGTCCGCTGCAGGTGGTCAGTGTCGAGCGGGTCGTAGCCGAGTTCCTCGCGCGGAGCCGATCAGGTAGTGCAGCGCGGCGTTCCGGTCGCTGGCGATCGCGTTGAGCTCGCGGCTGAACACCACGTCGCGGGGGTGGCTGGCCCGGTACAGCAGCGTGATGCCGCCGCTCGACATCCGCCTGGGCAGCGCGGCGAACATCGCCCGGATCGGGGTGATGCCGACCCCGCCGGCGATGAACAGCACCCGCCGCCCGGTCAGCAAGGGAGTGAAGGCGCCGTAGGGGCCCTCGGCGATGATCCGGGTGCCCGGCCTGCAGGCTGGCCAGGGAGCCGCTGTGGTCGCCGCGGGCCTTGACGGTGATCCGCATCAGGTCGGGCTGCGGCATCGCCGACAGCGAGTACGGGTGGGACTGCCACCACAGCTCCCTGGTCAGGAACCGCCAGCGGAAGAACTGCCCGGGCTCCGCGCGCAGCCGGTCGAAGCCGCGGCCGCTGATGAACACCGACACGACGCCCGGCGCCTCGGGCCGCACCGACTGCACGGTGAACTGGTGCCGGGCGGCGCTGCCCAGCGGGATGACGACCCGGTACCAGGCGACCAGCGCGGCGACCGTCACGTACAGGGCCGACCAGGCCACCCGGGCGGCCAGGCTCCCCTCGAACGCGGGGCCGACGGCGAACTGGTGGCTGAACGCGAGCGCGATCGCCAGGTAGGTGTACAGGTGCGCGTAGTACCAGGTCTCGTAGGACAGCCGGCGGCGCGCGGCCCGGGCGGAGAACGCGGCGACGCCGAGCAGCAGGAGCCAGGCGGCCGTCGCCATCAGCACGTCGGGGACGGTCGTCAGCATCGAGAGAGCCTCGCTGGTCACCTTCTCGTGCGCGGTGACCGCGTAGCCCCAGACGATGAACACCACGTGCCCGGTGACCACGGTAATGACGTACCGGCCGCCCATGGCGTGCCAGCGGGCCAGCCGGTCGGCGCCGATGCCCTTCTCCAGCGGCGGCAGCCGGGCCATCAGCGCGACCAGGACGACCACGCCGTACCCGGCGAGCAGGCCGAGAACGTCGCCCAGCGCCGGTGAGCAGGTCACCGGTTCCGGTAATCGGCGGGGTGGTGTGCCACCACAGGGCGATGACGGCCGCGGCGCCCAGGCCGATGACGGACAGCACCACCACGGGCAAGACCAGCCGGGCGGTGCCGCGGGCAGGCGCGAGCGGCTTGGCCGACGCGCCGGCCGGGGCCGGGTGCGCGGGCGCCGGCAGCGGCCCGGACGGGTGCGGCGGACGCGCGGCCCGGCCGGCCAGGATCCCGCGGGCGGGGCTGGCCATACGGGCGGCGCCGCGGGCTGGGGACCGGACGGATGTCCAGGCCAGATCCCCTGCCGGGGCGGCGCCGCGGCCTGGACCGGCGTCCGCGCTCGCTGCGGCAGGCCGGGACCTGCTGGCGGCCGGCCGCCTGGATAGCGGCTCTCCGGGTAACCCGCCGGGATGGCCATGGCGCTCCCTTCTGGTCGGGCCCGGGCGGAAACGAGCCGGCTGGCACGCGCCCGGGTCATCGGAACCCCGAACCCCTCCACCCGGTGACACGTGCGCAGCCCCAGAGCGGTTCGCCCTCCGGCGAGTACGTAATCGTTCGCTAAGGAATCCCCGGCGGCGGGGCGGCGCGGCTGTCCCGCGGTCGCGAGGGCTGAAGCGCGCCGGCCAGGAGCGAGCGGGAGGCCACGGGCCCGAGGTGACCCAGCGGTCCCGGAGGGACCGGGGTGCCGGAGGGACCGGAGGCACCGCCCGGCGGGGCGGGCTGATCGCAGTGCTAGACGAGGCGGGTGACCTCGACCGTTACCGCATGTCGCCGCCCGAGGGGCCGTGGTAGATGCCCTTGAGCGGGGGGACGTCGGCGTAGTCGCGGCCGCGGGCGACGACGACGTGGCGCTCGCCGACCGGGGCGAGGCTCGTCGGGTCGAGCGGGGTCCACGCGCCCGCCCAGTACTCGACCCAGGCGTGGGACTGGCCGACGGCGGTGCTGCCCGGCTCGGCCTTCGGGTCCGGGTGCAGGTAGCCGGAGACGTACCTCGCGGGGAGGCCGGCGGCGCGCATCAGGGCGACCGTGAGCTGGGCCATGTCCTGGCAGACGCCCTGGCCCTTGTCCCAGGCCTCCTGGGCGTTGGTGCGCACGCCGGTCGCGCCTGGCATGTAGGTGACGTGCTCGTGGACGCGGGCCGAGATGGCCTCGGCTGCCGTGTCCGGGGGACAGGCCCGTGATCTCGGCGATCGCGGCGCCTGAGATCTCGTCCGGTGACCGTGGTGAGCGGCGTGGGCATCAGGAACTCAAGGAGCCTGCCGCCCGCCGACTTCTCGCCGAGCTCCGCTCCAGGAGGGCCGTTCCGCGGTGGCGGGGATGCCGCCGAACGGCTCGGTCTCCACCGTGGCGACGGCGCGGATGACCAGGTCGTCGTGCGGTTCTGGCAGGTCGAAGACGGAGACGAACGTGCCCCAGTAGTCGTTGTAGGTCCAGACCGGGACGCCGGGCCCGGCCGTCACCCGGGCCTCGTGCGTGATCTGGGTCGGCAGCGTCAGCGGGGTCATCCGCGCCTCGTTGAACGAGGTCACTACCGGGCCCGCGTACGTGACGTTGGTGATGTGCTCGATTCGCAGTCGCCAGCCCACGCTCAGCCGTCCCGTTCCCAGGCGATCGGGGTCTGGTACTGGAAGTACCGCTTGGCGATCGCCTCACTCGCCTGCACGCAGGTCTCCTGCAAGGTGCTCAGCAGCTCCGGCAGCTGCGCCGGGAGCTGCTTCGGGTCAGCGTACTCCAGGCGGTTGCGCAGCCGCCCGACCGGACGCCGCGCCGAGTCGTCCACGCCCGCCCTGGTCGGGCCGGGGTTCAGCGCCGCCAGGCACTCCTCCGCGGTGGTCAGCGCGTGCACGACGCTGCGCGGGAAGAGGCGGTCGAGCAGCAGGAACTCGGCTACCCTGGCCGGCTCGGCGGCCCAGCCGTGGGTTCTTATGAAGGACTCGTGCGCGCCGCAGGCTCTCAGCAGGACCGGCCAGCCGAGGTCGTCGGGGGCGGACATTCGCGCCAGGAGCAGCCTCGCCGTCATGTCGGCGCGTTCCAGGCTGCGGCCGAGGACCAGGAACCGCCACGCGTCGTCGTGGCTCATCGTGGAGTCGGCGAGGCCGAAGAACAGCGCAGAGCGCTCCCTGATGTAGCGGAGGTAGACGTGCGGGCCGAGGCGCTCGGCGGCGCGCTTCTGGCCGGCGAGGCCGTGCGCCGTGACGTTCAGGCACTCCCACATCTCGCTGGAGATGACCTCGCGGATGCCGCGTGCGCCGGCCCGCGCGCCGAGCATCGAGCCGGCGATGGCGCTCGAGGACTGTGCCTCGAAGACAAGGCGGAACAGCACGACGTCGATGTCGAGCTCCGCGTCCGGCTCCACCGGCACGCCGAGGATGCCGAACAGCGCGCGGCAGGCCGCGTCGGAGTCCGCGCCGGTCTCGCCGAGCATCCGGTGGATGTACACGTCGATGAGCCGCGCGGTGTCGTCGGCGCGCTCCACGTACCGGCCGGTCCAGTAGATTGTCTCCGCGATCCGGCTGAGCAGCTCTGACGTTCACTGTTCGGGGCCGATCTGCCTGGTGACGGTCACCATCTCCGGCGCGCTCGCCGCCGCGGGCATCGCCATCGCCAGGTGTTCCCTGGCCTCGGCGGCCGACTCCCCGGTCCGGCCCGTGTCAATGACCCAGGTGTCCTTCGACCCGCCGCCCAGGCTGGAGTTCACCTTGAGCTCGCCCTCGTTGAGCGCCACGCGGGTGAGGCCGCCGGGCAGGACCCAGACGTCGCTGCCGTCGTTGACCGCGAAGGGCCGCAGGTCGATATGGCGGGGGGCCAGCTTCTCGCCGACCAGCACCGGGGAGGTGGACAGCGCGATCGGGCGCTGCGCCATCCAGCCGCGCGGGTTGGCCCTGACCTCGGTCGCTGAGCGCGGCCAGCTCCTCGTCGGTGGCGCGCGGGCCGATGACGATGCCCGCTCCGCCCGCCCCGTCGACCGGCTTGAGCACGAGGTTGCCGACCTCGCCGAGTACCCAGTCGAGCACGTCCGGGTCTTCGAGGCGGTACGACTCCACGTTCTCCAGGATCGGTTCCTCGCCCAGGTAGTAGCGGATGAGTTCCGGCATGTACGTGTAAATCAGCTTGTCGTCCGCTACGCCGTTGCCGATGCCGTTGGCGATCGTCACGGTGCCGTGCCTGGCCGCGTTGACCAGGCCGGGGCAGCCGAGCAGGCTCTCCGGGCGGAAGTGCAGCGGGTCGAGCCAGTCGTCGTCGACCCGCCGGTAGATGACATCGACCGGCCTTCTGCCGTGGGTGGTGTGCACGTAGACGCGGTTGCGCCAGCAGAACAGGTCGCGGCCCTCGACGAGCTCGACCCCCATCAGCCGGGCCAGCAGGGTGTGCTCGAAGTAGGCGGCGTTGTGCATGCCGGGGGTGAGGACCACGACGAACGGGTCGACGACGCCGTGCGGTGCCGCCGCGCGCAGCGCCGACGAGCAGCCGGGACGGGTACTCGTCCACCTGGTGGATCTTCTGGTCGCTGAACAGCGCCGGGAACAGCCGGGTCATGGCGAGCCGGTTCTCCAGGACGTAGCTGACCCCGGACGGCACCCGCACGTTGTCCTCGAGGACGCGGAACTTGCCCTGCTCGTCGCGGATGAGGTCGATGCCGGCCACGTGGACGCGGACGCCGTTGGGCGGCGTGATCCCGGCGACCTCGCGGCGGAACTTCTCGCTCGTGAAGATGAGGCTCCAGGGGAGCACGCCGTCGTCGAAGGCGCGGCCGGGGCCGTAGACGTCGGCGAGGAACGCCTCGAGGACCCGGACCCGCTGGCGGACGCCGCGCGAGACGAGGTCCCACTCGGCGGCGTCGATGACCCGCGGGATGAGGTCGGTGGGCATCGCCCGTTCCTCGCCCGCGTAGTCGTAGGTGACACCGCGGTCGGTGAACACGCGGGCCAGCTGGTCGGCGCGGTACCTCAGCTCGGCCGGGTCCATCGGCTGGAGGACCGAGACCAGCGCGTCGTAGGCCGCGCGGGGCTTGCCGGGGGCCGCGAACATCTCGTCCCAGGCCTCGGCGAGCCGGTAACCATCGAAAATGTCCGCCACAACCCCCAGGGTAGAGAGCCGCTGTTCCATGTCCATTTCGGCAGGTGACAGCTGTGTTTCCGACTATTTCACTGTGTGTCCGATCCCGGCGGCGGCCGGGCACGGGCGCTGACGCCCTGCGGGCCGGAGCGCTGCGGCACCTGGCCAACACGGGAATCACCCGGTAGGGTTCCGCATCGGCAAAAGCCGCAAACCGCATCGGGGCGAGGCCGGCGGACGAGCGTTCGGACGGCTGGCGTGCGGGCCGGGCGGTAGGCGGGGCGGTTAGGCTGGCGGGGAAGAGGAGGGCGGTATGTACGTTCCTGCCCATTTCGCGCCCGACGCGGCGCTGGTCGACGAGCTGCTGCGCAACCACGGGGCGGCCGACCTGGTGACCGTGACCGAGCAGGGGCTGGTGGCGACGATGCTGCCGTTCATCTACGTGCCGCCGCGGACGCGGCCAGCTGACTCAAGCACGGGTCGACTCAGGCCCGGGGGACCGGCCCTGCCGGAAACTTGGCGCGCTGCACGGGCACCTCGCGCGCAACAACGACCAGTGGAAGCTGAGCGCGGCGGGCGAGGCCCTGGCGATCGTGCGCGGGCCCGACGCCTACATCTCGCCCGGGCTGGTACGCCGTCCAAGGCCGAGCACGGGCGGGTGGTGCCGACCTGGAACTACGTGACCGCGCACGTGTACGGGCGGCTCGTGGTGCACGACGACCCGGCCTGGACCGAGGACCTGGTGCGGCGGCTCACCACCAAGCACGAGGCCTACCGTGACCACCCGTGGTCGGTGGACGACGCGCCACGGCCCTTCATCGAGGGGCAGCTCCGGGCGATCGTCGGCGTCGAGCTTGAGATCACCAGGATCGAGGCGAAGGCGAAGCTCAGCCAGAACCGCCCGGCCGCCGACGTCGAGGGCGTGATCGCCGGGCTGCGCGAGCGGGGCGACAAGGAGATGGCGGACGCGGTTGACGAGGCCCGGGCTAGAGAGCCCGGCCGCGCTGAACGGCTGGCTACCGCTGACCGGCGCAAGGACGCGGCGGGCTACTGCGGCGCGGGCTAGCTGCGGCTAGGTCTCGGCGCGGCGGGCCAGTTCTCGCTCGCCGGCCTCGCGCATCGCCTCCAGCGGGGCGGGCTTGCCGGTCATCAGCTCTACCTGGGCCGCGGCCTGGTGCAGCAGCATGGCGTAGCCGCTCGCGACGACCGACCCGGCGGCCGCGGCCGCCTGGGCCAGCGGAGTCGGCCACGGGTGGTACACCACGTCCAGAGGACGGCGGGTGGCGCCTGGCGAGTAAGCCGCAGCTCGTTCGGAATAATCGTCGGCGGCACCGGCGGGGACGGTCGAGATCAGCAGGTCGGGAACCGGCGCGCCGGCGTCGGCCGAGGTCCGCCCAGGGGCGGAGCCGCGCCTGTCAGGCCCAGGCGGTCGGCGGTGGCGAGCAGGCCGGCCGCGCGGGACGGGTCGCGGACCACGACGTCGGCGCCGGCCGCGCCGAGCTCGCCGACGGCGGCCAGGGCCGAGCAGGCGGTCGCGCCCGCGCCGAGGATCGTGACGCTGGCCGGGGCCGGCGCGCCCGCCTCGGTGAGCGCGTCCACGATGCCCTGGACGTCGGTGTTGTAGCCGTAGCGGCCCTCGGGGCGGAACACCACGGTGTTCGCGCCGCCGGTGGCGGCGGCCAGGTGGTCGACGTGGTCGAGCAGCGGCAGCACCGTGCGCTTGAGCGGCATGGTCAGCGACAGGCCCGCCCACTCCGGGCCGCGGGACTCCACGTAGGCGGCCAGGCCTGGCTCGTCGCACTCGACCAGCTCGTAGGTCCAGTCGGCGAAGCCGAGCGCCTCGTACGCCGCGCGGTGCAGCACCGGTGACAGGGAGTGGGCAATGGGCTTGCCGAGCACTGCTGCTTTCATATGAGTGCGAGGTTACCGTCAGCGTCTACTGGCCCTTCAGCGGGGTCGCGGAGAACTCGGACTTGCCGCCGGGCTTGGTGAGGAAGTACAGGAAGTTGCCGTGGGCCGGGTGCAGGACGCCCTGGATCGCCGCGTCGCCCGGGTTGGAGATCGGCCCGGCCGGCAGCCCGGCGTTCAGGTACGTGTTGTACGGCCCTGGCGTCTTGGTCTGCTTGATCGTGGCGCTCACGGCGTACTTGCCGAGCCCGTAGAGCACCGTGCTGTCGAACTGCAGGTGCATGCCGATGGCGAGGCGGTTGTGGATGACCTCGGCGATCTTCGGGTAGTCGCTGACCGAGCCGCCCTCGGCCTGGGCCAGGGACGCCTCGATGATCAGCTGGGTGGGCGTGAGGCCGACCGCCTTCGCGGCGGTCACGAGGTCGATCTGCTGCGCCTCGACGTTGAACCGCTGCACCATCGCCTGCAGGATCTGCAGCGCGGTCTCGTGCGGCACGATCGCGTAGGTGGCGGGGAACAGGTAGCCCTCCACCTTGCCGTTGGCGTAGGACGGCAGGCCGAGCTGCGCCGGGTGCGCCAGCACCTGCTGGAAGTTCTTGAGCGGGATCTTGGTCTTCTTGGCGATGATCGCGATGACGTCGACGGCCCGCTTGCCCTCGGGGATCGTCACCGTCGTCTGCACCAGGTTCTTCGGGTTGGTCAGCGCCGCGTAGGCGAGGCTGGCCTGCATGTGCTCGTGCAGCTGGTAGAAGCCGGCCTCCAGGCCCGTCGAGCTGGTGCGTCGTGGTGCTCGTGGCGGCCTCGGCCGCGTTCGTGAACGCGCGCGTGCTGGCGATCACGCCGAGCTGGAGCAGCCGCGGCGCGAGGCTGAACGCGGTGTCGCCGCTCATCACCTGCACGGTCACGTCGCCGGTGCCGGGGCCCGCGTAGTCCGCCGGGTGGTACCTGGCCTGGTACTTGTGATAGATGCTCAGGCCGCCGACGAGGCCGCCGATCACGATGACGGCGACGACCGTCAGCACCAGGATCCGGGGGATCCAGCGGGTCGCCTTCTTGCGGGGCCTGCGGTCCGCGTGTCGTCCCAGTCGTCGCGGTCGCCGGGGCCGTCGTCCCAGCCGCGCGGGTCGGGGCCGCGGCCGTCGCGGCCGCCCGCGCCCCGGCCGCCACGGTCACCGGGCCGGCGGCGGGGCCGCGGCCGTCGGGCCGGCCACGGCGCTGGCCGCGGCGGTCGTCGTAGTCGTAGCGGCCGTCGCGGCCCGGCGGGCGCGGCCGTCGTCGAATTCGTCGCGGCCGCCGAAGCCGGGCAGGAACGAGTCGTCGCCCTGGTCCTGCTCCCACTCGTCGTAGCCGCCCTGGCCGTAGCCGGCTGGGCCGCCGGGCGGCTGCGGGCCGCGCTGGTCGTAGCGGCCGGCCGGGCCGCGCGGCCCGGTGCCGCTGCTGGTCGTACTGGGGCGTGCCGCCGGTGCCGTACTGGCCCTGCTGCGGCCCGGTGCCCTGGTAGCTGCCCGGGGTCTTCGTAGTGCCCCGGGTCCTGGTAGTGGTAGCCGCCGCTTCCCTGGCCCTGCGGCGGGTAGCCGGGGCCGCTGGCTGGCCGTAGCCCCTGGTCGGCCGTAGCCCTGGGCGTCGTAGCCGTGGTCGCCGTAGCCCTGGCCGTTGTAGCCGGGGGCGCCGGGGTCCTGGCCGCCGTAGCCGGGCTGGGCGTCCTGGCCTGGCGTAGCCGTGGTCGCCCTGCCAGACCGAGCCGTCCCGCTGCTGGCCGCCGCCCTGCCGCCGTGGCCTGGTGCGGTCGGGGTCGCCTTCGTAGTCGGGGGCGTCGTAGCCCTGCCCGGGATAGCCGCCCGGGCCGTAGCCGCCGCTCACCGGGCGGACCCGAGGTCGACGAGCTGGCCGGGAGCGTTGCCGGTGCGGCGCTCGGACTCGAGCGCCGCCTCAAGCAGCACCGCCGCGGCGGCGGAGTCGACGGTCTGCCGCCGGTCCCGCGAGTCGTGCCCGCCGGCGCGCAGCGCCTCGTGCGCGGTCGACGTGGTGAAGCGCTCGTCGACGAGCCGCACGGGGAGCGGCGCCACCCTGGCCGCGAGGTCCGCCGCGAACTTCCTGGCGGAGACGGCGGCCGGCCCCTCGCGGCCGGACAGGGACCGAGGAAGGCCCACCAATATCTCCATTGCTTCTTCGGTCGCGGCGAGCGAGGCGAGGGCGTCCAGGTCGCCCTTGCCCCGCCGCACGACGGTGAGCGGGGTGGCGAGGACACCGCCCGGATCGCTGCGGGCCACGCCAATGCGGACAGTACCCGGATCGACGGCCAGACGCACGCCTGACCTCACCGGTTTACCTGCCCGCGTGAACATGCCATCACGTTACCCGGCAGTCCGGACGCTGTCCCGCAAGCGTGTTACGAATGCTGTCAAACGCGGCATTCACCGCGGCTGGCCCGGCACCGGGCGCGCCGCCGCCCTGCGCGATGTCGGGCTTGCCGCCGCCTCCGCCGCCGAGCGCCCTGGCCGCGCCCGCGACCAGCGTGCCCGCGGACAGGCCGAACCCGCGCCCGGCCTCGTTCACCGCGATGACCACGACCGGCCGGTCCGCCGGGGTGCCGATCAGCGCGACGACCGCGGGCTGCGGCGCCGGGACCTTGGACCGCACGTCGAGGGCGAGCCTGCGGATGGAGTCGGCGTCGGTGCCGTCCGGCACCTGGTGCGCGACGAACGCGACCCCGTCGATGTTCTCCGCGGCCGCCGCGATCTGCCCGGACGCCGCGAGCAGCTGCGCGGACTTGAGCCTGCCGAGCTCGCGCTCGGCGTCGCGGAGCCTGGTCACCACGTTCGAGATCCGCTCAGGCAGCTCCTCCGGCCGGGCCTTGAGCTGGTCGCTGAGCTGGTTGACGAGCACGCTCTCCCTGGCGAGGAAGCGGAACGCGTCGATGCCCACGAGGGCCTCGATGCGGCGCACGCCGGAGCCGATCGACGCCTCGCCGAGCAGCTTGACCAGGCCGAGCTGGCCCGACCTGGCCACGTGGGTGCCGCCGCACAGCTCGCGGGAGTACTCGCCGACCTCGACGACGCGGACCTCGGAGCCGTACTTCTCGCCGAACAGCGCGAGGGCGCCCATCGAGCGGGCCTCGTCGATCGAGGTGTGGTACGCGCGCACCGTCAGGTCGTCGATGAGGATCCGGTTCACCTCGTCCTCGACCTCGCGGAGCACCGTCACCGGCACCGCCCCGGTCGCGGTGAAGTCGAACCGCAGCCGGCCGGGCGCGTTCTCCGAGCCCGCCTGCGCCGCCGACTCGCCGAGCGCGCCGCGCAGCGCGCGGTGCACCAGGTGCGTCGCGGTGTGGCTGCGGGACGTCGCCCGGCGCCGCTCCACGTTGATCTCCGCCCACGCGGGCGACCCGGTGGTGATCTCGCCGTGCCTGACCGTGCCGCGGTGCACGACGAGGCCGGGCAGCGGCGTCTGCACGTCGGTCACGTCGACCTCGGCGTTGCCGCCGGGGCCCGTGGTCTTGATCACGCCGTGGTCCGCCAGCTGGCCGCCGCCCTCGGCGTAGAACGGGGTCCGGTCGAGGACGACCGCGACCTCCATGCCCGGGGTCGCGGACCGCACCGGCACGCCGTCCGCGAGCAGCCCGACGATGGTCGCCTCGCCGTCGGCCGCGTCGTAGCCGGTGAACGTGACCTTGCCCGCCTGCTCGAGCAGCGACGCGTAGACCGAGATGTCCGCGTTGCCGGTCTTCTTCTCCCGCGCGTCGTTCCTCGCCCGCTGGCGCTGCTCGCCCATGAGGCGGCGGAAGCCGTCCTCGTCGACGGACAGGCCCTGCTCGGCCGCCATCTCCAGGGTGAGGTCGATCGGGAACCCGTAGGTGTCGTGGAGCTGGAAGGCCTGCGCGCCGGACAGCACGCGTGCCGTGCCTGCGCTTGGTCTCCTCGACCGCGACGTCGAAGATCGCGGTGCCGGTGCGGAGCGTTCCCGCGAACGCCGCCTCTTCCGCGTCGATGACCGTGTGGATGTTCGCCGCGTCGCGGCGCAGCTCGGGGAACTGCTCCCCCATCGCGTCGATGGTGACCGCGGTCAGCTCGTGCATGAAGCCGGTGGTCGCGGACGCGCCGCCGCCGCGCTGCGCGCCGGCCAGCAGCCGCAGGTTGCGCATCGAGCGGCGCAGCAGCCGGCGCAGCACGTAGCCGCCCCCCTCGTTGCGAGGGCAGCACGCCGTCCTCGATCAGCATGACCGCGCTGCGCACGTGGTCGGCGACGACCCGCAGCGAGACGTCGCTGCGCGGGTCGGTGCCGTAGTCCTGCTCGGTGAGCTCGGCCGCCCTGGTCGAGGATCTTGAAGGTGGTGTCGATCTCGTAGATGTTGTCGACGCCCTGCAGGATCGACGCCATCCGCTCCAGGCCCATGCCGGTGTCGACGTTCTTGAACGGCAGCGAGCCCTCGACGTCGAAGTCGTCCTTGGCGCGCACCGCCGACAGCATGTCCTGCATGAAGACCAGGTTCCAGACCTCCAGGTACCGGTCCTCGTCCGCCTCGGGCCCGCCCTCGCGGCCGTGCTCGGGGCCCTTGTCGAAGTAGATCTCCGAGCAGGGGCCGCCCGGGCCGGGGACGCCCATGTGCCAGTAGTTGTCCTTGAGGCCGCGGCGCTGGATCCGGGACTCCGGCACGCCGACCTTGTCCCGCCAGAGCGCGTAGGACTCGTCGTCGCCGTGCAGCACGGTGGCCCACAGCCTCTCCTCGGGGAAGCCGAAGCCGCCGTCCGCCTGGGACTTGGTCAGCAGCTCCCACGCCCAGCGGATCGCGTCTTCCTTGAAGTAGTCGCCGAACGACCAGTTGCCGAGCATCTGGAAGAACGTCGCGTGCCTGGTGGTCTTGCCGACCTCTTCGATGTCAAGCGTGCGGACGACCTTCTGCACGTCCGCGACCCGCCGCCACGGCGGCACCTGCTGGCCGAGCAGGTAGGGCTTGAACGGCTGCATCCCGGCGACCACGAACAGCAGCGTGGGATCGTCGGCCACGAGGCTGGCCGAGGGGACGATGGCGTGTCCTCGCGCCTCGAAGTGCGCCAGGAAACGGCGGGCGATCTCTGCCGACTGCATCAGTGGTCTTCTCTCTTCGTGTCTGGTGTGCGTCGCGTGGTGCACGACGGGTTGCGCCGCGCGTCGCCGCCAGCGCGGGTCGCGGCCTGCCGATGGCGCCAGAGCGGGTACGAGCGCTGCGACCCTGCCAAGGTAGACCGTTCCCGCCGGATGCCGATCGGAATACAGGTCCATGCCCTCGCGCACGTCGCGGGTGAAGCGGATCGTCTCGCGCGCCCAGTGGCGTTTCACCGCTCCTGGGCGCTTAGGGCGCGCGCCGAGCGTCTCGGATACCTGGCGGCTCAGCGAGGAGACACGCCGGTAGCCCATGATGCCGCCCGCGGCCCCGACGAGGAGCCAGAACCCGCGGCGGATCACCGCCGTGCCCCCGCCCGCGCCCGCCTTGCGCCTGGCGGCCGGCGGCAGCTCGGCGCCGTTCACGACCTGGCCGGGCAGCGCGCCGGGCCTGGCCACGGTGCCACGGCGCAGCCCGACCGCGTGCCGCACGCCGTAGGCGACGGCCGCGGCGCGGCCGAGCGGGCCGCCGACCACGGCGCCGGCCACCGTCCGGCCGATGCCGGCCAGCGCGCTGGCCTGCCCGGCGAGCTCGGTCATCGAGTCGCCGAGGTCGGCCACGGCCGCCGTGGCGGCTTCCGTCCTGTCGAGCTGCGCGCTCGCCCGGTCGACCGCGGCGTTGGCCCGGGCGAACAGCGCCTGCTGGTCGGCGCGGGTCTCGCGGACCAGCGTGGCCGCGTCGCCGAGCACCCTGGTGAACCGCACGGCCAGGTAGACGCCGGCGCAGGCGAGCACGGCGAAGCTCACCGCGGCGATCAGCGCCGCCACCCCGGTCAGGGTCATTCCGTTGTCCCCTCGTCGGCCGTTCCCCCGCCGTGCTGAGTCCCCGGCTGGCCGGCCGCCCTCCTGCTCAGGATGCAGGATGGCGCGGATCAGCCGTGCCCGTTCGGCGAAGCGGCCTTCCATGCCATGGCTTGAGGGCTCATAGTACGCGCGCCCGTCGATCACGTCCGGGGCGTACTGCTGCGTCACGATGCCCTCGGGCAGGTCATGCGGGTAGACGTAGCCCTTGCCGTGGCCGAGGCGCTTGGCACCAGGGTAGTGCGCGTCGCGCAGGTGCGACGGCACCGCGCCGATGAGGCCCGCCTTGACGTCGGCCTCGGCGGCGCCGATGGCCCGGATGACCGCGTTGGACTTCGGCGCGAGGGCGATGTGGATGACCGCCTGGGCCAGGTTGATCCGCGCCTCAGGCAGGCCGACGAACTCCACGGCGTGCGCGGCGGCGACGGCGGTCTGCAGCGCGGTCGGGTCGGCCATGCCGACGTCCTCGCTCGCGTGCACGATCAGCCGCCGGGCGATGAACCTGGGGTCCTCCCCCGCCGCGATCATCCGGGCCAGGTAGTGCAGCGCCGCGTCGACGTCGCTGCCCCGCATGGACTTGATGAACGCGCTGATCACGTCGTAGTGCTGGTCGCCGTCCCGGTCGTAGCGGACGGCGGCCCGGTCGACCGCGCGCTCCAGGGTCGCCGTGTCGATGTGGCTCGTCCCGAGGGCGGCCGCCTCCAGGTAGGTCAGCGAGCGCCGCCCGTCACCGCCGGCCAGCCGGACCAGGTGCTCGAGCGCGTCGTCGTCGATCTCTGACCTTGCCGCCGAGGCCGCGCTCGTCGGTCGAGGGCGCGCTTGACGAGCTGGCCGGATGTCGTCGTCATCGAGCGGCTGCAGCGTCAGCAGCAGCGACCGGGAGAGCAACGGCGAGACGACGGAGAACGACGGGTTCTCTGTCGTCGCCCCGATGAAGGACACCCAGCGGTTCTCGACCGCGGGCAGCAGCGCGTCCTGCTGCGTCTTGGAGAACCGGTGCACCTCGTCGACGAACAGCACGGTCTGCCGGCCGTTCATGCCGAGCTGCTGGCGCGCCGCGTCCACCGCGGCCCGCACGTCCTTCACGCCCGCGGTCACCGCGGACAGCTCGGTGAACCGCCGCTTCGTCACCTGGCTAACGACGTAGGCGAGGGTGGTCTTGCCCGTGCCCGGCGGCCCCCACAGGACCAGGGACATCGGCGCGTCGTTGTCGATGAGCTTGCGGAACGGCGTCCCCGGCGCGGTGAGGTGCCGCTGCCCGATCACCTCATCGAGCGAGCGCGGCCGCATCCGCACGGCGAGCGGCGCGGCGGCGGCGGCGGCCCGCTCCCCCGCCTCATCGAACAAACTGTCCACGGTTGCGAGCCTACTAGCGCCCGCGACCGCGAAAGGCCGCTGCGTCCGGGACGTTGGCCGCGCTCGGCCGCGGCGTGCGGCACGGCGCTACCAGCGGGGTACGACATTCCGGCGGAGTTATCCACAGAGTCGGCGGCCGCGGACGGTAATCCACAGGCGTTCGACGGCGCTTTCGTGGCGGGCTGGCTGGCCAGACGCTGATGTCATGCCTGCTGCACTGCCGCCCGAGTGCCTGCGGCTGCTGGACCGCCAAGACGGCGTCATCACGGTCGGCCAGGCCGTCTCGGCCGGGCATGTCGGACAAGAGCGTTCGCGACCAGGTACGCGCCGGGCGCTGGCAGCTGCTGCACCGAGGGGTCTACGCGGGCTTCACCGGGAAGCCCGACAGCGCGAGGCCGAGCTGTGGGCGCGCGCTGCTGCGCGCCGGGCCGGATGCCGTGCTGAGCCATCAGACCGCCGCGGAGATGTGGGGCCTGCTCGAACGGCCTGTGCCCGGTCATCCACGTCACGGTGCCGCACGGCAGCAGCCCCGACCGGTGCGGGCGGATCCCCGGGGTCGTCATCCACCGGTCACGGTCGCTGGAGCGTGCCCGGCATCCCGCGCTGACGCCGCCGCGTACGCGGGTGGAGGAAACCGTGCTTGACCTGGTCGACTGCGCGCGCAGACTTCGACGAGGCGTACGCCTGGATCTGCCGTGCCATCGGGCGCAGGCGGACCACGGCCGCGCGGATCCGGGCGGCGCTGGTGGCGCGGCCGCGGATCCGCTGGCGGCAGGAGATCGAGCTGGCGCTCGGCTACGCCAGCGGCGGCGCGCTGTCCGTCCTTGAACTCCGGTACGTGCGGGGCGTCGAACGCGCCCACGGCCTGCCCACGGCGACACGGCAGGCCCGGGTACGGCAGGCGACTGGCAACCGGTACCTGGACAACCTGTACGCGGAGTACCGCGCTTGCGTCGAGATCGACGGGGCCGCCGCGCACCCGGAAGACGAGCAGTGGCGGGACAAGAGCCGCGACCGCTGGAACGCGGTGCACGAGGGGATCGACACGATCCGGATCGGCGTGCCTGACCTGATCAACCAGGAGCGTCAGTGCCGTACCGCGGCGGATGTGGCCACGTGGCTGAGCGGCCGGGGCCCGAAGGTCGGCCGTCCGTGCGGGCCGAAGTGCCCAGTCGGGTTATCGGGTGTTGTTCCGACCACATACGGGCGGTCACGCAATGATTTGCGGAGTCTGCGGCACTCGGTGCTGCGTGCCGGGTGGCATGATCGCACTGGATCCCGAGGTCCGTGGGGCGGTGACTCGCGGCCGTGCTGGCGGGGTGGCGGGGTGAGGCGAAGCGAGTCGGTGGTGCGGCTGGGTCGGCGAGCAGGTGGCAGGTGGTCGCGGGGCAGTGGCGGGGCGGGGTACCTGGCCGGGGAATGTTGAGTCCAGAAGCGGCGGTGCTGGTCAGCGCTCAGTAATCGGGGCTCGAAGCCGTGGATTGGGTCGGACGCGTTGCCCTGACGGCGCGGGCCGCGGGGCGCTGGGGCTGTCATCCGGCCGGGGTCCGGGGCCCCGGGGAGCGCACCGCGGGCTCGCCTTTGAGCCACGACTGCGCCGGGGACAGCCCCGCCCCGCGCTCCGCAGCCATGAGCCAGGAACGTTGCGCGGTTAGCCGTTAGCGGCCGGCTTCGGCGGGGCGTCGATGCCGGCTTCCTTGCGCTGGGCGGGCGTGATCGGGGTCGGGGCGCCGGTCAGCGGGTCGGCGCCCGAGGCTGCCTTCGGGAAGGCGATGACGTCGCGGATCGTCTCCGCGCCGGCCAGGAGCATGACCACGCGGTCCCAGCCGAAGGCCATGCCGCCGTGCGGCGGCGGGCCGTACTTGAACGCGTCGAGCAGGAAGCCGAACTGGGACCTCGCCTCCTCCTGGGTCAGCCCGATCACGTCGAAGACCTGCTGCTGCATGGCCTGCCGGTGGATGCGGATCGAGCCGCCGCCGATCTCGTAGCCGTTGCACACCATGTCGTAGGCGTCGGCGAGCGCGCCGCCCGGCTCGGTGGTGAACTTGTCCGCCCATTCCGGCAGCGGCGAGGTGAAGGGGTGGTGCACCGCGGTCCAGCCGCCCGCGTCGGTCTCCTCGAACATCGGGGCGTCGACCACCCACAGGAACGACCACGCGCTGGTGTCGATGAGGCCGCAGCGGTTGCCGATCTCCAGGCGGGCCGCGCCGAGCAGCTCCTGGGAGGGACGGGCGGCGCCCGCCGCGAAGAACACGCGTCTCCGGGAGACGCGTTGACGGCCTGAGCAAGCCCAAGTCGTTCGGAATCCGAGATGTTCTTTCCCACCGGGCCGGAGATCGAGCCGTCCTCGGCGATGAGCGCGTACGCCAGCCCGCGGGCGCCGCGCGACTTGGCCCAGTCCTGCCAGGCGTCGAGCTCGCGGCGGGTCTGCGCCGCGCCGCCGGGCATGACGACGGCGCCGACGTACGGCGCCTGGAAGACGCGGAACTCGGTGCCGGAGAAGTAGCTGGTCAGGTCGGTGAGCTCCACGCCGAAGCGCAGGTCGGGCTTGTCCGAGCCGTACCTGGACATCGCGTCGGCGTAGGTCATCCGGGGCAGCGGCAGCGGGATCTCGTAGCCGGCGATCTCCCGCCACAGGGTGGAGACGACCGCCTCGCCGACGTTGATGACGTCCTCGCGGGTGACGAAGGACATCTCCAGGTCGATCTGGGTGAACTCCGGCTGCCTGTCCTTGCGGAAGTCCTCGTCGCGGAAGCAGCGGGCGAGCTGGTAGTAGCGCTCGAGGCCGCCGACCATGAGGAGCTGCTTGAACAGCTGCGGTGACTGCGGCAGCGCGTACCAGTTGCCCGGGCGCAGCCGCACGGGGACGAGGAAGTCGCGGGCGCCTTCCGGCGTGGACCGGGTCAGGTACGGCGTCTCGACGTTCACGAACCCGTGGTCGCGCATCACGTCGGACAGCAGGTACGCGGCCGTCGAGCGGATGCGCAGCGCGCGGGCGGTCTCCTCGCGGCGGATGTCCAGGTAGCGGTACTTGATCCGGATGTCCTCGCTGACTTCGGTGTTGCCCTCGACGGGGAACGGCAGCGGGTCGGCCTCGGACAGGACCTCGACCTCTTCCGCCACGACCTCGATCGCGCCGGTGGGCAGCTCGGGGTTCTCGTTCCCGGCCGGGCGCGGCCGGACGTCGCCGGTCACCCGGACGCAGAACTCGGCCCGCAGGCTCGTGCGCGGCCTCCTCCTCGCTGCGCCAGACGACCTGGACGACGCCGCTCGCGTCGCGCAGGTCGATGAAGACCACGCCGCCGTGGTCGCGCCGCCGCGCCACCCAGCCTGCCAGTACTACCGCTCCCCCGCGTGCTCCGCACGCAGCGTGCCGGCCTCGTGGGTCCGGATCATTCCGCTTCTCCGTTTTCCGCTCGCCTGAAGAACCTGTGCTGGTCGCTCGCTCGCCAGGCTCGCTCAGTATCGTGTCGCGCTGGGCTCCAGGCGCGGGCTTACGCCCGCTGACCTGGACCCAGTTTGCCCAGCAGCCAGTCGGTGGCTGAGGTCGCCGCCACGTCCTGCTGGTCGCCGTTCTTAAGGTCCTTCATCGCGAACGGTTGCGGCTTTCCGCTCTTCCGCACCGATGAGCACCGCGAAGCGGGCACCGGACCGGTCGGCCGCCTTCATCGCGCCCTTGAGGCCGCGGCTGCCGAACGTCATGTCGGCGCGCACCCCGGCTCGCCGCAGGGCCGTGATGAGCGTCAGCACGTCGGCGTGCGCGTCGTCGCCGAGCGGCACGCCGAAGACCTGGCAGCCGGCTGGCCGCGCTGGGCGCTTGGCTCGCCGCGTTCGGCCTCGATGGCTAGCACTATACGGTCAAGGCCGACGGCGAAGCCGATGCCGGGCAGCGACGGGCCGCCGATGTCCTCGGACAGGCCGTCGTAGCGGCCGCCGCCGCCGATGCCGGACTGCGCGCCGAGCAGCGCGTGGTCGAACTCGTAGGTGGTCCGCATGTAGTAGTCGAGGCCGCGGACCAGGCGCGGTGCGTCCTCGAACGGGATGTTCAGGCTGGTCGAGCAGCGCGCGGACCGTGTCGTGGTGCGCCTTGCAGTCCCCGCAGAGGTAGTCGACGATGTACGGCGCGCTCGCCGTCTGCTGCGCGCACCTCCGGGCGCTTGTCGTCGAGCACGCGCAGCGGGTTGATCTCGATCCGCTGCCTGGTCTCCTCGTCCAGGTCGAGCTTGCGCAGGAAGTCCTGCAGCGCGGCGCGGTAGGCGGGACGGCAGTTCTTGTCGCCGAGGGAGTTCAGCAGCAGCGTGAACTGGGTGAGGCCGAGGGACTTGTAGGCGTCATAGGCGACGGCGATCGTCTCGGCGTCGACCGCCGGGTCCTCGGTGCCGATCGCCTCCAGGTCGAACTGGTAGAACTGCCGGTACCGGCCGGACTGCGGCCGCTCGTAGCGGAACGCCGGGCCGGTGGTGAAGACCTTCACCGGCAGCGCGCCCTTGTGCAGGTTGTGCTCGAGGACGGCGCGCACCACGCCGGCGGTGAACTCCGGGCGGAGCGTGATCTCGTGGCCGCCGCGGTTCTGCGAAGGAGTACATCTCCTTGCGGACCACGTCGGACGACTCGCCGACGCCGCGGACGAACAGGCCGGTGTCCTCGAACACCGCCGTCTCGACGTTGCGCGTAGCAGGCGCGGCGGGCGGACTCGGCGAACGCCTCGCGCGCCTCGTCGAACAGCGCGCTGCGCGGCGGTACGTATTCTGAGACCCCCTTCGGGGCCTGGAAGCTCATGGTGGTTACAGTCCTTTCTGGGCCGGCTGAAGTCCGGTAAGGAACGGGTTGGTCTCGCGCTCGTCGCCGATCGTCGTCGTCGGCCCGTGACCGGGCAGCACGACCGTCGCGTCGGGCAGGGTGAGCGTGCGGGCCAGGGACCTGAGAATGGTCGCGTGGTCGCCGCCGGGCAGGTCGGTGCGGCCGATGGAGCCGGCGAACAGCAGGTCCCCGGTGAAGAGGGCGTCGAGGTCATCTGCGCCGCTACGGAAGGTGACCGAGCCCGGCGTATGGCCCGGGGTATGGCCGACGGTGAAGTCGAGGCCGGCCAGCGGGACGATCTCGCCGTCTGCCAGCGCCTTGACGTCGTCCGGCTCGCTGAAGGTCATGCCGCCGAGGAACTGCTGCTTGACCATGAGGTCAAGGCCCTTGGCCGGGTCGGAGAGCAGCTCCCGGTCGTCCGGGTGGACATAGGCGGGGATGCCCTTCGCCCCGCAGACGGGCGCGACCGACCACATGTGATCGATGTGACCGTGCGTGAGCAGCACCGCGATAGGCTTCAGCCGGTAGCGGTCGAGCAGTTCCTCGATCCCCCGCTCCGCGTCCTGCCCTGGGTCGATGATCACGCACTCCTCGCCGGGCGCCGGCGCCACCAGGTAGCAGTTGGCGGCGAAGGCACCTGCGGGAAAGCCAGTCACTAGCACGGTCACAGGCTACCGACTCAGCGCGTAGTGCAGCGAACCGATAACAGGCCGCGGGTTAAGGGGTACGGGGCGCCCCGGAAGGCAGTTGTCCCACACGGGCAATCGAGTGCACGAACTCATAACGACAGTTCCGTTTCGGCACTGCTGGCGGGTACGATGCGCGAACGATCGTGCGCTAACGCCCCCAACAGGGCGTTGCGGGCTTATCGCGATATATAGGAGGCGGCACCCTTGGCGGGGAGCAGAGAGCGGGAGCGACGGCGCGCCCGCGAACGGTACGAGCGGCAGCGTGAAATACAGCTCGCACGGAAGCGCAAGATCCGTCAGCGGTTCGGCATTGGCCTAGCCGTTGTCCTGCGTTCTTGGCCTCGTCGGCGGCCTGACGGCCGCGTTCGCCGGCGGGGGCACGCCGGCGGCCGCGACGAAGCCCAAGGCCTACGGCGTCTGCCTCGCCGTCGGCCTCGGCCTCTCCCTCGGCTTCCGCGACCGCGTCGGCCGCCGCCGTCGCCGAGCCCGCGACCCACTGCACGTACACGACCAGCGGGGTGGCGGCGGCCGCCAAGAAGGTGTCGGTGCCGCCGGTCGCGCCTAATTACAAGGCCGCCTATACAGCGGCGATCAAAACCAACCTCGGCACGATCGATATCAACCTGCTTAACTCCAAGGCAACCTGCACCGTCAACTCCTTCGTGCACCTGGCGTCGGCCGGCTACTTCAATGCCAGCCAGTGCCACCGGGTCACCACGACCAGCGGGCTCTACGTCCTGCAGTGCGGCGACCCGTACGCGAAGGCCAGCACGAAGCTGACCTGCTCACAGGCCGCCAACTCGCCTGGAACCGGCGGGCCTGGGTATGAATTCGCCAGTGAGAACCTGACGAGCCTGCCGACCGGCGACATCGGCCGGGACCGTGGCAACGTACAAGGCCGGAACCGTGGCGATGGCGAACAGCGGTGGGTCCGGCACCAATGGGAGCCAGTTCTTCCTTGTGTACAAGAACAGCACCCTTGGACCGGATTACACGCCGTTCGGGACAATAACGTCTGGGCTGGATATCCTCCAGAAAGTGGCTAATGCTGGCACTTCGTGCACGTATTCCGGGCCGGGCGATGGTGCGCCTAAGGAGAAAGTCGTCATCAACAGCGTGACCATCAAGCAGACCTGAGCAAGACGACGCCCCGGGCACCCGCCCGGGGCAGCAGATGAACCAGGAGGTTCGCCGTGACCACCGCCAACGATCCCTGGGGTCGGGTAGACGCCGACGGGACGGTCTACGTGCGTACCGCCGATGGCGAGCGGGTGATCGGCTCGTGGGCGGCGGGGAGCCCGGAAGAGGCGCTCGCGTTCTTCCGGCGCAAGTTCGAGTCGCTCGAGACCGAGGTGACGCTGATCGAGCAGCGCATCACGACGACGGAGATCGCCCCCGCCCAGGCGCAGGCCACCGTGCAGCGGCTGCTCAAGTCCGTGGCCGACGCCAACGCGCTCGGCGACCTGGACGGGCTCCGCACCCGGCTCGAGGCGCTGACCGGCGCGGTCGACGCGCGCCGCGAGGAGGTCAAGGCCGCCCGCGAGCACGCCCGCTCCGAGGCCCGCGGGGTCAAGGAGCGGATCGTCGAGGAGGCCGAGCACATCGCGGCCGAGGCGACGCACTGGAAGGCGAGCGGCGAGCGGATGGCCGAGCTCCTGGAGGAGTGGAAGGCCGCGCCGCACGCCGACCGGTCGATCGAGGCGGTGCTGTGGAAGCGGCTGTCCGCGGCGCGCAACGGGTTCACCAAGCGGCGCAAGGCCTACTTCGCCTCCCTTGAGGCCGAGCGGGAGGCGCGTCAGGGCCCGCAAGGAGAAGCTCGTCGAGGAGGCCGAGGCCCTCGCGGACTCGACCGACTGGGGCGCGCACCTCCAGTCGGTCTACCGCGACCTGATGCGGCAGTGGAAGGAAGCCGGGCGGGCCGGCCGCGACGACGAGGCCGAGCTGTGGAAGCGGTTCAGGGACGCGCAGGACAAGTTCTTCGCCGCGCGCTCGGAGGTGTTCGCCGCCAAGGAGACCGAGCTGCGCGGCCACGCGGCGGTCAAGGAGCAGCTGCTCGCCGAGGCGCAGGCGCTGCTGCCGATCACCGACTGGCGCGCCGCGCGGTCCGCGCTGCGCGGCATCCAGGAGCGCTGGGAGCAGGCCGGGCCGGTGCCGCGGGAAGTCGCGTGACCAGCTTGAGCAGGGGCTGCGCCGGGTCGAGGAAGCCGTCCGGCGCGCCGAGGAGACCCAGTGGAAGCGGTCCAACCCCGAGGCGCTCGCCCGGGCCGAGGGCACGGTCAACCAGCTGCCGCACGGCGATCTCGACGCTCGAGTCGCAGCTCGCCAAGGCCCAGGCGCGCGGGGATGCCTCCGGGATCCGCAAGGCCGAGGAGGCGCTGGCGGCGCGGCGGTCCTGGCTGGCGGAAGCCGAGCGGACGCTGGCCGAGTTCTCCGGCTGAGGCCTTTCGCTCGCTTAGGTGGTTGCGGCGGGCGAGGGGGCTCGCGCGGGCAGGCCGAAGCGCGTGAACACCGCGGCCGGGTCGACCTGCTCGTCAAGCAGCACGAAGGCGGTGACCGCGCTGATCTTCCCGTCCGCGGGCGACAGGGTCAGCACGTCGATGACCGCGGGCTCGTACTCCCCGGTCGCGGGCGAGTACATGTAGCAGCCCACCGCCAGCTGCCCGCTGGCGCGGGTCGCCGCGTGCCGCCAGCGCTGCGTCAGCGGGTCGCGAATCAGCCAGGACCGCAGCGCCTCGTGGCCCTGGAACCAGGTCGCGCACGGCGGCATGCACCAGGTCGCGTCCGCGGTGAGCATGGCAAGCAGCGCGTCGACGTCGCCGGTCTCCAGCGCGTCCGCGTACCGGGCCGCGATCGAGGCGAGCCGCGCGTCACCGAGCGCGCGCAGCGCCGACTGCTGGCTGCTGTCCGGCAGCCCGGCCTGCGCCGCGCCGCGTGCCCGCTGCAGGGCGCTGTTGACCGCGGCGGTCGTCGTGGACAGCTGCCCGGCGACCTCCGCGGCGGAAAAGGCGAGCACGTCCCGCAGGATGAGTACCGCGCGCTGCAGCGGCGGCAGGTGCTGCAGCATGATCATGAACGCGATTTCAACGGACTCCCGCTGCTCGTACCGTGCCTCGGGCCCGGCCGTTGCGGCCCGGCCGGCGACTGGCCCGGATCCGGGGCCGGGCCCGCCGGCCAGCCACTGGTCCGGGTACGGCTCAAGCCAGACGGGGTCGGGCACCGGGTCCGCAACCGCCGTTCCCGCCGCCGCGGCCGGCCCGAAGTCCGCGGGAAGCTCTCGCCGCGACCGGTGCCGCGCTATGTCCAGCGTCGTGTTGGTGGCGATCGCGTACAGCCACGACCGTACTGAGCTCCGCCCCTCGAACGCGCCGAGCCCCCGCCAGGCGCGCAGCATGGCGTTCTGCACCGCGTCCTCGGCGTCCTGGACCGAGCCGAGCATCCGGTAGCAGTAGGCCCGCAGCTCGGCCCGGTGGATCTCGACCAGGGCATTGAAGGCGTCGTCGTCGCCGGTCCTGGCGAGGGTCAGCAGCTCGCCCTCGTCCGTCGTCGCTGTGTCCATAAGCACACTGACCGCGGCGGGCGCCCCGATTCATCGGTCGGCGGGAGATTAGTTTCGCTGGCCGCCGGGTGTCTTAACAGGCGAGAAGGTAACACGGAGCGAAAGCGAGAAGGCCATGCACCCGTTCATCTCCCAGTCGATCGCCGCCGAGCGCGTCAGGGACCTGCAGAGCACCGCCAGGCGGGGCCGCGACGCCGGGCTGGCGCGCGACCGCCGCTCGCGCGAGCGGCAGGCACCGCGGACCTCGGGCACGGTGCGCCTGCTGCCCGCGCGGCTCCGCCTGCACGCGTCGTGACCCGCCCCTCGGCCTGCCGGCGGCGCCGGGCCCGGGCGGCCAGGCTGAACGTCTACGCGCGAGCCAGGCTGGCGTGCATGGCCAGGCAGCGGCACGCGGCCCGCTTGGCCATCAGCAGCCGGGCCGCGCTGGCCGCGGCGGCCGCGGCGGCGGGGAGCAGGGGCAGCCTTCCCTGGACGGCGACCAGCTCGGCCGCGAGGAGCACCAGGCCCAGTCCGTCGGCGCCCACGGCGCCGAACCCGGCGATGGCGGCGGCCAGCGGGGCCCGGCGCGGGGCGGCGGGCAGCCACCGGCGTCGCGCTGCTCTGCTACGCGGCGAACCTCTACCTGCTCCGCGCGCCCGGGCCGGCTGAGCAGGCGGCCCGCCCCGCGAAGATGACGGGCCAGCGCTCCCGCTAGCGCGGGTGCATGCCCCCGTTGGGCCCAGACGTTGCCTCCGCCGCCCTGCTGGTCACTCCCGGGGCCGTGCGGACTGGCGGACGATCTCGGCCGCTACTACCTCGGTGATGCGCTCGGTGCCGGGCGGCAGGACGGTGTCCTGCTCGCGCAGGGTGACGCGGACCTGGCGGGCGATGAATTCCGCCTGGGGCTCGAGCTCGGGCTTAGGCTCCTGGCCCTGGGCGCGGCTGCGCAGGTCGTCGTAGACCGCCCGGGCCAGGGTGGCGGCAGACACGATAAGGCTGCCGAGCGAGGCCAGGTCCAGGTAGCGTTCTGGCCGCGGTCGCCGCCCCGGGCGGCCAGGGCGGCCTCAACCTCGACTGGCAGGTTCTGGCCGAGGTCAGGGGCAAGGACGGCGGCGGCGGAACGGGCCGCGTCCGCGGCGAGATCGATCATGGCTCTCCTCGGGCTGGCCCGGTCTGGGGCCACGACTGCGCGCGGGGACCGCGCCAAGCCTGACTCTTCCCCACGCCGGAGGGATCAGGCTTCGTTGTTAGGCGAAGCCTGAACTCGTTCGGGATGGTCTTTTGCTTTAGTTGGTGACGCGGTAGACGTCGTAGACGCCGTCGATGCTGCGGACCGCGCGCAGGACGTCGCCTAGGTGCTTCGGGTCGCCCATTTCGAAGGTGAACTTGCTCATGGCCACGCGGTCCCTGGTGGTTTGCACGGTGGCGCTCAGGATGTTCACGTGCTGGTCGGACAGGACCCGGGTGACGTCGGCCAGGAGCTTCGTCCGGTCAAGGGCCTCCACCTGGATCGCCACCAGGAAGACCGAGGCGTCGCTCGGGGCCCAGTGGACCGGGACCATGCGCTCGCGCTGGGTGTCGGACAGGTGCTCCAGGTTCACGCAGTTCGCGCGGTGGACGGAGACGCCGTGGCCGTGGGTGACGAAGCCCTGGATCTCGTCGCCGGGTACCGGGGTACAGCACTTGGACAGGCGGACCCAGACGTCGGCCACGCCCTCGACCTCGATGCCCGAGTCGCTCGCGGAGCGGGTGCGCGGGACCTTCGGGGCCTTCGGCGGGATCGGGGTGACCTCGGCCAGGTCCTCCTGGGCGCCTTCCGTGCCGCTGACCGCGCGGACCAGGCGGGTGACCACCGACTGGGCGCTGATCCTGCCCTCGCCGACCGCGGCGTACAGGCCGGAGAGGTCGGGGTAGCGGAGCTCGGCGGCGATCGCCTTGAGCGTCGCGGCGGACATGAGCCGCTGCAGCGGCAGGCCCTGCTTGCGCATGACCTTGGCGATCTGGTCCTTGCCCGCCTCGACGGCCGCCTCGCGGCGCTCCTTGGAGAACCACTGGCGGATCTTGTTGCGGGCCCGGGCGGACTTGACGAAGTTCAGCCAGTCGCGGTTCGGGCCCGCCTCCTGGGACTTGGAGGTGAAGATCTCCACCGTGTCGCCGTTGTCGAGCGTCGACTCCAGGGCGACCAGCCGGCCGTTGACGCGGGCGCCGATCGTGCGGTGGCCGACGTCGGTGTGGATCGCGTAGGCGAAGTCGACCGGGGTGGCGCCGTGCGGCAGCGCGATGACCTCACCGCGCGGCGTGAACACGAAGACCTCGGCGCTCGCCAGGTCGTAGCGGAGGGAGTCGAGGAACTCCGCCGGGTCCTCGGTCTCGCGCTGCCAGTCGACAAGCTGGCGGAGCCAGGCCATCTCGGCGGCGTCCTGGCTCGCCTTGACCTCTGCCTTGCTGCCGGCCTTGCCGGGGGCGCCGCTGGCCAGGGCCGGGCCCTGCGCGTGCATGACTTCCTTGTACTTCCAGTGCGCGGCGACGCCGTACTCCGCGCGCTTGTGCATCCCCCAGGTGCGGATCTGCAGCTCGACCGGCTTGCCGCCGGGGCCGATGACCGTGGTGTGCAAGGACTGGTACATGTTGTACTTCGGCATCGCGACGTAGTCCTTGAACCGGCCGGGGACCGGGTTCCAGCGCGCGTGGATCGTGCCGAGGGCGGCGTAGCAGTCTCGCACCGAGTCGACCAGGACGCGGATGCCCACCAGGTCGTAGATGTCGTCGAACTCGACGTTGCGGGCGATCATCTTCTGGTAGATCGAGTAGTAGTGCTTCGGGCGGCCGGTGACGGTGCCCTTGATCCGCGCCTCGTGCATGTCGGCCGAGAGGCTCTCGATGACTTCCTGCAGCAGCTGGTCGCGCCGCGGCGACCGCTGGGAGACAAGCCGCGCTATCTCGTCGTACCGCTTGGGGTAGAGCGTGGCGAAGGCGAGGTCCTCAAGCTCCCACTTGACCGTGTTCATCCCGAGGCGGTGCGCCAGCGGGGCGTAGATCTCCAGGGTCTCGTGCGACTTGCGCTCCTGCTTGTCACGCGGCATGTAGCGGAGCGTCCGCATGTTGTGCAGCCGGTCGGCGAGCTTGATGACCAGGACGCGGATGTCGCGGGACATCGCGACCACCATCTTGCGGACGGTCTCGGCCTCGGCGGAGGCACCGTACTTGACCTTGTCCAGCTTGGTGACGCCGTCGACGAGGGCCGCGACGTCCTCGCCGAACTCGCTGCGCAGCTCGGCCAGGGTGTAGTCGGTGTCCTCGACGGTGTCGTGCAGCAGCGCGGCGCAGATCGTCTCGGTGTTCATGCCGAGTTCGGCGAGGATCGTGGCCACCGCGAGGGGATGGGTGATGTACGGGTCGCCCGACTTGCGCTTCTGGTCCTTGTGCCAGTGCGCGGCGACCTCGTAGGCGCGTTCCACCGTCCGCACGTCCGCCTTCGGGTGGTGCGCGCGGATGGTCTTGATCAGCGGTTCGAGAACAGGGTTCACGCCGGACCCCCGCTGTGCTCCGAGCCTCGCCAGGCGGCGGCGGACCCCGGCGCCCGGCGGGGCGGGCTGCGCCGCAGGCGCGAGCCCCTGACGAGTTCTGGCGGGCCGGGCGCACTGGCTGCTGAGAATCAGCGCGCGCCGGCAGTGTGCCCGATGCACTCGCCCGGGGGTCCGGGGAGGCGCCTCGGGAAACGGAGTCATCGGACACGCCTCGGGGAGTACGGGGGTCGCCGTCGCGGGCGACGGGGGCGGGGTTTCCTGCGGACGCGCGGGCACCTGGAGGTTGCCGGGCGCGCCAGCCTGCGGCCCGGTCGCCGTCACCTGGTCCGTCTCGCCGCGGTCCTGCCCGCCCAGCTGGGCAGAGTCCGCCGATTCCCCGATCCGGGCAGCCCCTTCGGCGCCGGCCGTGGCGGTCGTCATTACATCACCGGCCACAAGCGCTCCTCGCATCTGCCAGGTCATCAGTCTACTTGCGGTTATTAACTCGCGGGTAGACTCCCGACATTCCGCAGGTCACCGAGCGCGTCGAGGCCGTTTCAGACTACGAGGAGTGAGCGGACCTCCAGGTCGGGGACCGCCGCGCGGCCCTTCAGGAACGACAGCTCCATCAGCACGGCGACGCCGACGACGTGGGCGCCTGCCCGGTGGATGAGCGAGGCGGTGGCGCGGGCGGTGCCGCCGGTGGCGAGCACGTCGTCCACGATCAGCACCCGCTCCCCCGGCTCGAACGCGTCCTGGTGGACCTCAAGGGTGGCGCTGCCGTACTCCAGGTCGTACTCCTGGGCGAAGGTCGCGGACGGCAGCTTGCCCTTCTTGCGGACCGGGACGAACCCGGCCCTGATCTCGTAGGCGACCGGGGCGGCGAGGATGAACCCGCGTGCCTCGATGCCGACCACCTTGTCCACCGGCCCGAAGACGGCCGCCATGGCCTCCACGACGTCGCCGAACGCGTCGGCGTCGCCGAGCAGCGGCGTGATGTCCTTGAACAGGACGCCGGGCTGCGGGTAGTCGGGGATGTCGCGGACGTGCGCGGCGATCGTGGCCTCGATGTCCGACACTCCGCTACCGCCTCTTCTTCCTGGCGCCAGGGCGCCGCTGCGCGCTGCCGGTGACTCGCTGCTGCCTGGTGACCGGCCGGGGCGGGGTGTCGCTCGTCCTGGCGGTGGCGGCGGGAACCGTTACGCCGTCGGCCGCGTCCTGCTCGGCCGCGTCGTCGTCCAGCGTCCTGCGTCCGCGGGCTCGGCGGGTCAGGCCGGGCACGGTGACCGCCGAGGCCGCCGGGGCCGCCGCCGCGGCGGCGGCCGGGGCGCTGCCCGTCTCCTCGGTACCCCGCTGCGCCGCGCGGCCGCCGGCGAGGCGGCGGCTGACCTTGACGGCCAGGTCCTTGTACTGCGGCTCCCGCTCCTTCAGGTCGGCGAGGACCGGGGTCGCGATGAAGATCGAGGAGTAGGTGCCGGACAGCATGCCGACGAACAGCACGAGGGACAGGTCCTTCAGCGTGCCCGCGCCGAGCAGCCCGGCCCCGACGAACAGGATCGACGCGACCGGTATGAGCGCGGTCAGCGAGGTGTTGATCGACCGGACCAGGGTCTGGTTGAGCGCCAGGTTGGCCGCGTCGCTGTAGGTCGAGCGCTGGGTGGTGAGCAGGCCGGCGGTATTCTCCCGCACCTTGTCGAAGACCACCACCGTGTCGTAGAGCGAGTAGCCGAGGATGGTCAGCAGGCCGATGACGGACGTCGGGCTGACCGTGAAGCCGGTCAGCGCGTACACGCCGATCGTGATCAGGATGTCGTGCAGCAGCGCGACGAACGCGGCCACGGCCATCCGCCACTCGAACGCGATCGACAGGTAGATCACGATCACGACGAGGAAGATGATCAGCGCCTCGATGGCCTTGGACGTGATCTGGCCGCCCCAGGTCGGCCCGACGAGCTGGACGGACATGCTGCTCTGCGGCGATGTGGAACGCCTTCTCAAGGGCGGCGGCCACGTTCTGGGTCACGTCCGAGGACAGCGCGCCGGTCTGCACCGTCCACTGGTGCAGCGTCGGGGTGGAGCGTGAACTGGACGCTCGCGTCGCCGCCGCCCGCGCCGCTGACCACCCGGGCGATCGCGTCCTGGGTGGTCGAGGAGTTCGACCGGGAAGGTGAAGCTCGACCCGCCCTTGAACTCCAGCGAGAAGTTCAGCCCGCGGACCAGCAGGGCGACCACGCTGACCAGCAGGATGAGGCCGGAGATCGCGTACCACAACCGCTGGCGGCCGACGAAGTTGATCGAGACCTCGCCCCGGTACAGCCGCCCGGCGATGCCGCCGACGCCTGCCATCATGCCTCCCTTGAGGTCGAGGAGGTACCGGCTGCCGCGCGCCGGTGGTCCGCTGCGTGCGGACCGTGCGCCTGGTGGAGGAACGCCATCTCGTCTTGGCGCCGAGCCGCTCGGGATCGAGCCCGGACCACTTGTTCCCGCTTGAGAAGAACTTCGTCCCGGCCAGCAGGGTCACCATCGGCTTGGTGAACAGGAACACCACCACCACGTCGATGAGCGTCGTCAGGCCGAGCGTGTAGGCGAAGCCCTGCACGTCGCTGACCGCGAAGTGGTACAGCAGCACCGCGGCGAGGAAGGACACCGTGTCGGAGACCAGGATCGTGCGCCTGGCCCGTTTCCAGCCGGCCTCGACCGCGGGGCGGAGCGTCTTGCCGTCCCGCACCTCGTCACGCAGTCGCTCGAAGTAGACGATGAACGAGTCCGCGGTGATGCCGATCGCCACCACGAGGCCGGCGATCGCCGACAGCGACATGGTGAAGTTCTGGTACCGGCTGAGCAGGACCACCGAGAGGTAGGCGAGCAGCGCGGCGATCAGCAGGCTGGACACCGACACCAGGCCGAGGCCCCGGTAGTAGTAGAAGAGGTAGATGATCACCAGGATCAGGCCGAGGATGCCGGCGAGCAGGCCCGCGTTCAGCGAGCTGTGGCCGACCTGCGGGGAGATCGACTGGACGTTCTGCAGCGTGAAGTTCAGCGGCAGCTGGCCGTACTTGAGGACGTTGGTGAGCTGGGTCGCCTGGGCCTCGGTGAACCCGTTCGGCTGCGGGCCGCTGATCGTGAACTGCCCGGAGGTGAGCGCGCCCTGGGTCTCCGGCGCGGACTGCACGTTGCCGTCGAGGACGATCGCCGTCGAGTCGAGCGCCGCGTCGTCCTGGTTGCCCTGCTGGTACCCCGGGTAGTAGTTGTTGTACTGGTTGGTGGTCAGCGTGCCGAACGCCTTGGTCGCCTCGCCGTTGAGCGTGAGGTTGACGACCCACTGCGTGCTGTTCTGCTGCAGGCCGGCGTCACGTCGGTGAGCTGGGTGCCCTCGAAGACGGCCGGGCCGAGAACGTACTTGGTGCCGCTCGGGTCGCAGGAGACGGTCTGGCTCGTCAGCTCGTCCCACTGGTCGCCGGCCTCGGTGTAGCCGACGGTCTTCTTCCAGCTGTCGTTCACCGTGGTCGGCGTTGGGGCCCGGCGTGCACACCAGCTTGTTGAACAGCTTCATGGTGGCCGCGTTCACCTTGGACGGGTCGCCGTAGGTGACGGTGGACGCCGGGGCGGTCGACGTCGCGGTCGGCGTGGGGGTCGCGCTGGCCTTGGGCGTCGTGCTCGCGGTCGGCGTCGCGGTCGGCCTTGGCCGACGCGGTGGCGGTCGGCGTGGCCGTCGGGCTCGCCAGCTTGGCGCGCGAAGTCCTGGGTCGAGGCCTTCGGGCTCGCGCTCGTGGACGCGGCGACGGCGCGTGCCCGTGGCAGGCGGAGCTGTGGCCGCGGGCTCGCCGAGCCGCTCGGCGTGGCCGACGGGCTCGTGCCCGGCGTCGCGGCGGCGGGCGGCGGTGTAGTTCTCCTCCAGGAGCACCGGCCGGAACGCCAGCTTGGCGGTCGAGCTGACCAGGTTGATGACGTCCTGCGCGGCCTTGCCCGGGACGGTCACGTTGATCAGGTCAGCGCCCTGCTGCTGGACCTGGGCGCCGGAGTTGCCGGTGCCGTTCACCCGGGACTCCAGCACGCTGATCGCCTGCTGCATGGCGGCGCTCGACGGCGTCGCCCTTCGCGGTCTGCGCCTTCAGCACCACCTCGGTGCCGCTGGACAGGTCGAGCCCGAGGCCGACCTTGAACTGCTTGTGCCAGTTACCCGGGTTGAACGTCTGGCTTCCGGTGATCGAGATCAGCATGACCAGGATCAGGACGGCCAGCGCCGCCAGCGCGCGGCCCGGCCGCGAGCCGCTTCTGCTTGGGGGTGCCACTTGTCGCCTGCCTCTTAGCGGTGCGTGGTGCGCCGAGCTAGCGCCCGTTAGTCCTTCTTGGTGCCGGTGGCCTGCTCGTACGCCGACTCCTCGGCGTCGTGAGCGGACTCGGGCGCGGTGCTGGAGGGCGTGTCGGCGCTCTCCTCGTCGTCGTGCACGGCGGTCTCGGAGGATTCGTCCTCCTCGTGCTCCGTGTCCGTCTCGTCGACGGGGGCCTCGTCTCTCTCGTCCTCGTCCACCGTCTCGCCCGGGGACACCACGTCCATGACGGCGCGCTTCATGTAGCGCACCTCGACGCCGGGCGCGACCTCGAGGATCACGTCGTCGCCGTCCACGTCCACGACCGTCGCGTACATGCCGGCCGTCGTCCGTACCCGGGCCCCTGGCTGCACGGTGTTCTGCTTCTGCTGGGCCTGCTGGCGACGGCGCTGCTGCGGCCTGATCATCAGCAGGTAGAACGCCACGACGACGATCAGGATGAGGATCAGCGTCGAGGGGTTGAACCCGCTCGACTTGGCCGCAGCCGCAGTGGCTGCTAGTGGTTCGCGTACATCCCCAGCATCGGGGCATCCTTCCGGTTGACTTTCCGCTTGCCGGCTGGCCCGTCGCGTCGCGACGGTCACGTGCCAACCTGCGCAGTGTAGCGGCGCTATTAAAAACGCATAACCACCCTACGAGGTTTCCAATGTGGATCGTTACTCACCGACGCGAGTTCCTCAGCGTGAAGCGGACAACTGTCCTCGCATTGCAACCGTTTCGCTACGTCCGTACCGCTGAACTCCGCTTTCCGCGCGTGTCGTCGAACGGCCGGTCAGTCGAACAGGGTCGGCGTGTCGGCGGACGGCGGCGGGACGAGGCCCAGGTGCTCCCAGCCGGCCCGGGTGGCGACCCGGCCGCGCGGCGTCCGCGCGAGCAGGCCGTGCCGGACGAGGAACGGCTCGGCGACCACCTCGACGGTCTCCGCCTCCTCCCCCACCGCGACCGCGAGGGTGGACAGGCCCACCGGGCCGCCGCCGAACCGCCTGATCAGGGCGTCGAGCACCGCCCGGTCGAGGCGGTCGAGGCCGAGCTCGTCGACCTCGTAGAGCTCAAGGGCGGTCCTGGTGAGCTTCCTGGTGACCAGGCCGTCGGCGCGGACCTCGGCGTAGTCGCGGACCCGGCGCAGCAGGCGGTTCGCGATCCTTGGCGTGCCGCGTGAGCGCAGCGCGAGCTCCTCGATGCCGCCGTCCTCGATCCGCACGCCGAGCAGGCCGGCCGACCGCCGGACGATGACGCCGAGCTCTTCCGGCTGGTAGAAGTCCAGGTGCGCGGTGAAGCCGAAGCGGTCGCGCAGCGGCGCGGGCAGCAGGCCGGCCCTGGTGGTCGCGCCGACCAGGGTGAACGGGGCGATGTCGAGCGGGATCGCCGTCGCGCCCGGGCCCTTGCCGACCACGATGTCGACGCGGAAGTCCTCCATCGCCAGGTACAGCATCTCCTCGGCGGGGCGGGCGAGGCGGTGGATCTCGTCGATGAAGACGACCTCGCCCTCCTGGAGGGTGGACAGCACGGCCGCCAGGTCGCCGGACCGCTCGATCGCCGGGCCGCTGGTGATCCGCAGCGGCGCGCCGAGCTCGGCGGCGATGATCATCGCGATCGTGGTCTTGCCGAGGCCGGGCGGGCCGGAAAGCAGCACGTGGTCCGGCGGCCGGCCGCGGCGCAGCGCGCTGTGCAGCAGCAGCGTCAGCTGCTCGCGGACCCGGGCCTGGCCGACGAAGTCGTCGAGGCGCTTGGGCCGCAGCGCGCCCTCGATCACCCGCTCGTCGCCGTCGGCGAGCGGCGAGACGACGCTGTCGCCCCGCGGGTCGTCCTCCCGGGGCCCGCCGCCAGCCCGTCGGGCGAGCTCCGCTTCCTCGGCCTGGCAGGGCGTCCCGCAGTCCGCGGGCACGCGGCTGCCTCCTCGCCGGGGCAGCCGTCCGTGCGGGCGCGGCGCTGGTACGACCGTGGTTCGCGATCTTGGTCCGCCGCAGCGGCGCGGGGGCGTACGGCGGGCGCTCGTCCCCCCGGGTCAGGGCGGCGCCGTCATCACGACTTGGACAGCTTCCGCAGGGCGGCGCGGAGCGCGGTGGCCACGTCGGGGACCTGCCCGTCGGGCCCGCCTCAGCCGTGTCGGCCTCGACGGCGGCGACCGCGGCCTCGGCGTCGCGGGCGGACCAGCCGAGGTTGACCAGGCCGGTCATGACCTGGTCGCGCCAGGAGGGCGCGGCCCTGCGGGCCGGCGCGGCCCCGGCCGCGGCGTCGGGGTCGCTCGGCGCGCCGAGGCGGTCCTTCAGCTCGAGGATGATCCGCTGCGCGCCCTTGTTGCCGATGCCGGGGACCATCGTGAGTGCCTTGATGTCCTCGGCCGCGACCGCGCGGCGCAGCGCGTCCGGCGAGTGGACCGCCAGCATGGCCAGGGCCAGCCGCGGGCCGACGCCGCTCGCGGTCTGCAGGAGCTCGAAGACGTTCCGCTCGTCGTCGGTGGCGAAGCCGAAGAGCGTGAGCGAGTCCTCCCTGACCACCAGGGACGTCGCGACCCTGGCGGGCTCGCCCGGCTTGAGCGTGGCGAGGGTGTCCGGCGTGCACTGCACGCGCAGCCCCACGCCGCCGACCTCGATGACGGCGCCGTCCAGGCCGACGCCTGCCACGGTGCCGTTCAGGTGCGCGATCATGCCGTACCTCCAACCACGGGACCTCCAACCACGGGACCTCGCCACGCGACTCAGCCGGGCCGGTCGCGGGGCCCGCGTCATCGCCGTCCGCGCGCTCGCCTGCCTGGCCCGTCTCGCCTCGATGGCCGGGGCGCGCCACAAGTGGCAGATCGCCAGGGCCAGGGCGTCCGCGGCGTCGGCCGGCTGGGGCCGGTCCGTCATCCGCAGCAGCCGCATGACCATCAGCGTGACCTGGTCCTTGTCGGCGCGGCCGCTGCCGGTCACCGCCGCCTTGACCTCGCTTGGCGTGTGCAGGGCCACCGGCAGGCCGCGCCGGGCGGCGCAGACGATCGCGACGGCCCCGGCCTGGGCGGTGCCCATCACGGTCCGCACGTTGTGCTGGCTGAACACCCGCTCCACCGCCACCGTGTCCGGCTGGTACTCGGTCAGCCAGCGCTCGATCTCCTCCTCGATCGCCAGCAGCCGGGCCGCGATGTCCTGGTCGGCGTCGGTACGGACCACGCCGGTGGCGACGAGGCGTCGGCGGCCTTCCCGGCACGCCGTCGACCACGCCGAGGCCGCACCGGGTGAGGCCGGGGTCGACGCCGAGGACACGGGACGACGGGCGCGCGGCATAGCGGGTCACCAGCGCACACCCGGTCATCGCGCCTCACTCTCCGATCGTCTGCCAGCGAACATCTGTTCGCCCGAACACTACCGTGTCCGGCCCGCTGAGTCTCGCAGGCGCACGGAGTCGGCAGCCAGGCACGGGCAGGCCAAGCACGGCAGCCGAGCGCGGGCAGGCCAGACGCCGGCAGGCCGGCGGCGCTAGAAGTCGTCCACCATGTACGGGGTCGCCGCGAAGGCCGCGTCGAGGGCCGCGTCCGCCTCCGGGGTGCCGCCCGAGGCGAGGCCGGCCAGGCGCAGCGTCGCGACGGGGGTGCCCGCGTAGAGGGCCGCCACGCCGCGCGGGCCCAGGGTGAGGCGGGCGGGCGAAGGCACTCCCCCGTTCGGAGTGAGCGTGCCCGCGCCGTCGGCGACGGTCAGCTGCCAGTGACCTGAGTTGGCGGGCCGGGCCTGGTCGTGAATTTCGAGCGGCGCGCTGGCGGAGACGCCGGCGGGAAGCCCCTGGCGGCGATCGCCGCCGCGGCGTCGACCACGCGGAGCATCCACATCGAGCGGTAGGTGATCGTGGCGTCGCGTTCCCTGGTGAGCCACCAGAACGGGTCGTGCGGGCTGGTCCAGCCGCTCACGTCGTCGGTTGTCGAGCTGTGCGAGGCGATGACCGACCAGAGGGCGCGCAGCGTTTCCGGTGTCCTGGCGTGGACGCGCTCCACCCACAGGTCATCGCCGGCCCACCGGTAGGCGGCGAAGCCGTCGTCGCCCGCCAGGTAGGAGTACAGGTCCTTGCGGCCGAGCCACTGCGCGGCCGGGCCTTCGTCCCAGGTCAGCGGGCCCGCGTCGCGGGCGGCGCGGTGGCTTTCGCCGATGACCTTGATGACCGTCGCGGCGTCGGCCGGGCCGGCCCGGCGGACGGGGACGTCCTGGTGGCCCGCTCCCGCGCCCCGCGCCGCCTTGTCCGGTTCGACGAGGCCGCGCAGCGAGCGGGCCGGGATCCAGAACTTGTGCTTCGCGCCCGCCAGTTCCCAGCCGAGGGAGCGGTAGATCGGCGTCGTGGCCGGGTAGAGCGCCGACAGCGGGTAGCCGCGCTCGGCGATGATGTTCAGCAGCTCGGTCATGAGCGTCCGGCCGATGCCCCGGCCGCGATGCTCCGGCGCGACCTTGACGCTCGCGACGCCCGCCATCTTGACCGGCCGGCCAAGCCAGTACTGCCGCATGTCATGCAGCATGGCCGCCCCGGCGGGCGCCCCGTCGGCGAACGCCCCGAGGAACAGCCCCTGGCCTGCCCGCAGCCGCGCGACATGCAGCCAGCTGGCCGCCTGCTGCTCCGAGTAGATCCCGAAGGCCCGCTGGCTCAGGTCCAGCTGGGCGTCGTAGTCGTCGTCGAGGGTAATGGGCCGGATCACCACGTCAGTCACAACGGCCAACCCTACGGCCAACGCGAATGCGCAACGAACCGCATCCGCGCGGAGCATCGGAGCGCACGCACGTGACGGAGTAACAAAACGCTCCTGGGGCGGAGCACTCAGGAGCGTAGGCCGGCGTTAGGCAGCAATGGACGCCGCGAAGAGACGCCACCTAAGGCCGGCTTTTGCGAGGACCTGGCCTCTGGGCGCGCGGGGCGCGGGGGTTCATCCGCGCGCGTTCGGGACTCGCCTTCTGAGTCACGACTGCGCGCGGGGAATCCCCGAGCCCCGCGCGACCACGAAGTCAGCCGAGCTTCTCCATGATGTCGTCGCTCACGTTGTAGTTCGCGTACACGTCCTGGACGTCGTCGGAGTCCTCCAGGGCGTCGATCATCTTGAGGACCTTGCGGGCCTGGTCCTCGTCGAGGTCGATCTCGCTGCTCGGCAGGAACGCCGCGTCGGCCGACTCGTAGTCGATGCCGGCGTCCTGCAGGGCGGTGCGCACCGCGACCAGGTCGGTCGGCTCGGAGATGACCTCGAAGGACTCGCCGAGGTCGTTGACCTCTTCCGCGCCCGCGTCGAGGACCGCCATCAGGACGTCGTCCTCGGTCAGGTCCTTGGTCTTCTCGACGACGATCACGCCCTTGCGGTTGAACAGGTACGACACCGAGCCCGGGTCGGCCATCCGGCCGCCGTTGCGGGTGAAGGCGACGCGGACGTCGCTCGCCGCGCGGTTGCGGTTGTCGGTCAGGCACTCCACCAGCACCGCGACGCCGCCGGGGCCGTAGCCCTCGTAGGTGATGTTCTCGTACTGCGCGCCGCCGGCCTCCTGGCCGGAGCCGCGCTTGACCGCGCGGTCGATGTTCTCGTTCGGGACCGAGGACTTCTTGGCCTTCTGGATGGCGTCGAAGAGCGTCGGGTTGCCGGCCGGGTCGCCGCCACCAGTGCGGGCGGCCACCTCGACGTTCTTGATCAGCTTGGCGAACAGCTTGCCGCGCTTAGCGTCGACCACCGCCTTCTTGTGCTTGGTGGTGGCCCATTTGGAATGGCCGCTCATGACGTTCCCTTCACCATCTTGACGAACAGCTCGTGAATGCGCCGGTCCGGGGTCAGTTCCGGATGGAACGCGGTCGCGAGAAGCGGACCCTGCCGGACGGCGACGATCCTACCGTTATCCTCGCCGAGCACGGTGACTTCCGCGCCCGCCCGCTCCACCCAGGGCGCCCGGATGAACACCGCGTGGAACGGCGCCACCCTCGCCGGCGTCAGCCGGCGGCGTCGCCGCGTCGTCGAGCCGCAGGGCGACCTCGCGCTCGAAGGAGTCCACCTGGCGGCCGAAGGCGTTGCGCCTGGCGGTCATGTCGATGCCGCCGAAGGTCTGCTGGCCCTCGGCGCCGTCCTGCAGCCGGTCGGCGAGCATGATCAGCCCCGCGCACGAGCCGAACGCGGGCATGCCGTCGGCGATGAGCTTGCGGACCGGGTCGAGCAGGTCGAACGCGGTCGCCAGCTTCCACAGCGTGGTCGACTCGCCGCCGGGGATGACCAGGCCGTCGGCGGACTCGATCTCGGCGCAGGCGGCGCACCGGCCTGGCGGTCGCGCCGGCCTCGTCGAGCGCGCGCACGTGCTCGCGCACGTCGCCCTGCAGGGCGAGTACTCCAATGACCGGCAAGATGTCCGGTTCCCTCCGGAACGATCCGCCCCGGAATGCAGCTCCCCGCTGAGCCGGAGGCATCGTCATGCGCCCATGCCGCCCTACGGGCTGACTCGCACAGGTCGCACGCCCTCCGCGCGGCAGCCGGCGTAAAGCGCTGTGGCCAGGTTAAGGCAGCGCGAACGCCGCCGTAGTCCGGGGGCCGTCAACAGCGACGGGGGCGTGTGTCCGGCCTTACCAGCCGCGCTGCGCGTAGTGCTGCTCGGCGGGCAGGGTGTCGATGTTGATGCCGACCATCGCCTCGCCGAGGCCGCGGGAGACCTTCGCGATGACGTCGGGGTCGTCGTAGAACGTGGTCGCCTTGACGATCGCGGCGGCGCGCTTGGCCGGGTCGCCCGACTTGAAGATGCCCGAGCCGACGAAGACGCCCTCCGCGCCGAGCTGCATCATCATCGCGGCGTCGGCCGGGGTCGCGATGCCGCCGGCGGTGAACAGCACGACCGGCAGCTTGCCCGCCCTGGCCACCTCGGCGACCAGGTCGTACGGCGCCTGGAGGTCCTTGGCCGCCGTGAACAGCTCCTCGGCGGGCAGGCCGGCGAGGCGGCGGATGCCCTGGCTCAGCGAGCGCATGTGCCTGGTGGCCTCGACCACGTTGCCGGTGCCCGCCTCGCCCTTGGAGCGGATCATCGCGGCGCCCTCGGCGATCCGGCGCAGCGCCTCGCCGAGGTTGGTCGCGCCGCAGACGAACGGGACGGTGAACTTCCACTTGTCGACGTGGTGCGCCTCGTCGGCCGGGCTGAGCACCTCGGACTCGTCGATGTAGTCGACGCCGAGCGACTGCAGCACCTGGGCCTCGACGAAGTGACCGATCCGGCACTTGGCCATGACCGGGATCGACACGGCGCTGATGATGCCGTCGATCATGTCCGGGTCGCTCATCCGGGCGATGCCGCCCTGGGCGCGGATGTCGGCGGGCACCCGCTCAAGCGCCATCACGGCCACCGCGCCGGCGTCCTCGGCGATCTTGGCCTGCTCCGGCGTCACCACGTCCATGATCACGCCGCCCTTGAGCATCTCGGCCATGCCGCGCTTGACGCGTGCGGTGCCGGTCTCTGGCCCAGTGCTTGCAAGCACAGGACCGTTTGCCTGAGAGCTAGGCGTTGCGTCGGCGGTGGACACGTCAAAACCTCCTGGGACGGCATGCTGCTGCCTCCATGGTATGTCGCCGGCGGCAAGGGCCGGTTGGGCCGATTGGCTCTAACGTGGCTCTATTCGAGGCCCTCGTCATTCGATGCCCTCGTCCGGCGATCGCGTCGTCCATGTCGAAGAACCCCGGCAGCGGCGCGCTGCCGGCCAGCTGCAGCACCCGGGCCAGCGGGCGCCGCCGGGCGTACGACGGTGCGCCCGGCGAGGTCGTTGTAGAACTTGCGGGCGATGAAGACCTGCTGCGCGGCGGCCTCGACCTCGGCGACGAGCTCGGCGGCGCGCCGTCGTCGCCGACGAGCTCCTTGCGGAAGTCGGGGTCGCCGAGGGTGGCGCGCAGCGCGCGGGTCAGGTCGGACTCGGCCAGGTCGCGCTCGGCCGGGCTCGGCCTGCCGGGCGCGGCGGACCGCGTCGCCGAGCAGCAGGGACGTCGCCGGGTCGAGCAGGCCGGAGGAGGCGAGCTCGGAGGCCGCCGACGGCGCGCCGCACCAGGGCCAGGTCGAGCGCGGTGCGGGCCGCCTCCACCCGGTTGTGCAGCCGGTCGAGGCGGCTGGCCCGCCAGGAGACGTAGAAGCTCCACAGCACGACCGCCAGCACGGCGAGCACGATGATCGTCCAGGTCATCGGCGGCCTCACTTCTTGCTGTTATCCGCAAGGGGATCACGTCGCCGGCCGAGAATTCGAAGATAGTGGATCGCTAGGCACGCTATGGGTGCACAGTATCCACTATCCCGGGGTCGGCCCGGCGGCGTCACTGGGCGATGCTCACCGTGGTGCGGCCGAGGACGACCGTCTCGTAGACGCTCAGCACGTTCCTGGCGACGGTGCCCCAGTCGTAGTCGGCCACCGCGTCGAGGGCGGCGACCGACAGCTCGGCGCGGCGGGCGGGGTCATCGAGGAGCCGCGCCGCCACGCGGGCCAGGTCGTCGGCGTCGCCGGTGACGAACAGCTCGCCCGCCTGGCCGTTCCGCAGCACGTCGCGGAACGCCGGGATGTCGGACGCGACGATCGGCACGCCGGCCGCCATCGCCTCGGCGGTGACGATGCCGAAGGACTCGCCGCCCGTGTTCGGCGAGCAGAAGACGTCGACGGAGTGCAGCACGCGGACCTTGTCCTCCTCCGACACCTCGCCGAGGAACACGGCGCGGTCGTGCAGCTCGGCCGGGAGCGAGCGCCGCTGCTCGTCGATGTCGCCGGGGCCGGCGATGAGCAGCCGCAGTCCCGGGCGGTCAGGCGGCGAGGACCTCGAAGGCGCGCAGCAGCACCGCCAGGCCCTTGCGCGGCTCGTCCATCCGGCCGAGGAAGCCGATCGCGCCGCCCTCGCCCGGCCACCCGTCGAGCGGGTCGGCGTGCAGGTAGCGGCGGGTGGCGACCCCGTTGGGGATCAGCACGGCGTCGCCGCCCAGGTGCTCGACGAACGTCGACCGGGCCGCCTCGGAGACCGCGATCCTGCCGTCGATCTTCTCAAGCGCGGAGCGGAGCACCGGCTGGGTGGCGAGCAGCACCCGGGACTTGCGCATCGCGGTGTGCACGGTCGCCACGATCGGGCCGGAGGCCACCCAGCAGGCGAGCAGCGACAGCGAGGGCACGGCGGGCTCGTGCACGTGCAGCACGTCGAAGTCGCCGTCGCGCAGCCAGCGGCGGACCCGGTGCGTCGACAGCGGGCCGAACGCGAGCCGGGCCACCGACCCGTTGTACGGGACGGGCATCGCCTTGCCCGCCGGGACCACGTAGGGCGGGAGCGGCCGGTCCTCGTCGGCGGGGGCGATCACCGAGACGTCGTGGCCGAGCTCGATCAGCGCCTCGGCCAGGTCCCTGATGTGCTGCTGCACGCCGCCCGGCACGTCCCACGAGTACGGGCACGCGATGCCTATCCGCACGGGCGCGCCCCCTCGGAGGGTCATGCGCGAACCGGCCGCCGGAACCGTTCGCCGCGTCCGCACCGTTGCCCGCGCGGTCCGGCGCGGCTGCGGGCCAGCCGCTCCGGGTCGAGGTCGTTGACGAAGACCTTCTGCAGCATGTGCCAGTCCTCCGGGTGCTCGCGGATCGCCTGCTCGAAGACCGTGGCGAGGGCCTGGGTCATGGCGGCGGCCTTCTCCTTGCGGCTGCCCTCGGCGGGGACCGGGATCTCGTCGTAGACGTGCGCGGCCCACTCGGTCTCGCCGACGAACCAGCAGGACGACCGGCATCAGCGCCGCGCCGGTCTGCACGGCGAGGGCCGCCGGGCCGGCCGGGAACAGCGCCTTCTCGCCGAAGAACTCCACCTCGACGCCGGTATCCGACAGGTCCCTGTCGGCGACGATGCAGACCAGCTTTCCCGCCCGCAGCCGCTGTGCCATCACTCCGAACGGGTGCGGGCCGCCTGTGGTCGGCAGCACTTCCATCCCGAGGCCCTGGCGGAACGCGAGGAACTTCTGGAACACCGACTCCGGCTTGAGCCGCTCGGCCGACCGTGGTGAGCGACCCGGCGCCGACCAGGATCACCCACCGGCCCGCCTGCTCGAAGTCGCCCATGTGCGGCAGCGCGTAGATGACGCCGCGGCCGTTCTTCATGTGCTCCAGGGTCAGGTCGACGTTCTCCTGGTTCACGTGCATGCCGGCCCGGATGCGCTCGTCGGGGATGATCTGCAGGCGGAAGGTCTCCAGGTAATAGCGCGCGTAGGAGCGCATGACCGCGCGCGACAGCGCCCGCAACTCCGCGCCGAACTCGCTGGGTCGGTGTCGGAGAAGGCCGAATCCGTTCTGAGGACTCTTACCAGGTTGCCCTCGAGGACCTGCACCCCGGGACCCTGGCGGCGCCAGGCGACGTCGGCGCCGAAGTTGAAGAGCGCGCGCGCCACCGACTCGGGCAGGCGGCACACCAGGTTCCAGCCGGCCCCGAACGCCGCGCTGACCAGGCGCTCCCTGAAGGTTTCCGTTTCCATCAGGCTTCCTCTGACTGCGCGGGGGCGGCCTGGGCCGGCGGCGGACTGCCCGCCGCGGACTGCTCCGCCGGGGCTACTGCTGCTCGCCGGCGGCTGCTGCGGTCGGCGGCTGGCGCTGCCGGCGGCGGCTCGGCCGCCTTGGCCTTGGCGTCCACGTAGACCGCGTGCATCCGCTGGCAGAGCGTGAACGCGGTGCCCGCGGCGAGCCCCCACATGCCGATCGGCAGGACGTACGGGATGCCGAGGCCGGAAAGGCCGATGCTGGTGAGGCCGATGATCAGGCGCTCGGGGCGCTCGATCACGCCGACGTCCGCGTTCAGGCCGAGGCCCTCGGCGCGGGCCTTGACGTAGGACACGCTCATGCCCGCCGGCCAGGCAGAACAGGCTGACGACGCCGAGCAGGTGGTCGGTGCGCATGAACCAGATCGTGATGCCGCCGAAGACGGCCGCGTCGCCGAGCCGGTCCATCGTCGAGTCGAGGAACGCGCCGTACCTGCCCGAGCTGCCCTTGATGCGGGCGAGCTGCCCGTCGAGCATGTCGGTGAAGGTGAAGACCGTCGCGGTCGCGGCGCCGGGGAACAGCCAGCCGATCGGGAACATCGACAGCGTCGCCGCGGAGACGCCGACAGTGCCGGCGACCGTGATCATGTTCGGCGTGACCGGCGTGCGCGCGAGCCCCTGCACGATGGGGCCGAACAGCCGCGCGAAGAAGGGACGGAGAAAGTTCAGCATGGCCGAATACGATCTTACTGGGACGCGCGCTGTGCCCTTACTTGGGCGCTGCACCGGCGCCTTCGTTGTCATCTCGTGCGCTACCTCATGGATTCTTCTTATGGGTCTTGTGGTAACGCGCCCGTCGGGTTCACGCTGTGCTTACGAAAGCTCATCGAGCGCGAGGAGGCGACGAGAGTGACGGACACAGGCAGCTCAGGAGGGGCAGGACCGGCAGGCGCGGGCAGGGAATCGGGGGCCGGCGGCATACGCAATGTCGTGCTTGTCGGCCATTCGGGGAGCGGGAAGACAACGCTGGCCGAGGCGCTCCTCATGCACACGGGCACCGTCGCCCGGGCAGGGCGGGTCGAGGACGGGACGACGGCCAGCGACTTCGACGAGGTAGAGATCAGGCAGAAGCGGTCGGTGAACCTGGCCCTCACGCCGTTCGTCTCCGACGGGGTAACCGTCAACCTGCTTGACACGCCCGGGTACGCGGACTTCACCGGGGACCTGCGGGCGGGGCTGCGCGCGGCGGACTGCGCGCTGTTCGTCGTGGCCGCCACCGACGGCGTGGACGGGGTGACCCGGCTGCTCTGGGACGAGTGCGCGGCGGTGGGCATGCCCCGGGCGGTCGTCATCACCAAGATCGACCACGGGCGCGCCGACTTCGCCACGGTGCTCGCGGAGTGCCAGGGGGCGTTCGGCGAAGGTGTCCTGCCGCTTTACCTGCCGGTCTCCGGCGCGGGCGGCAGCGGGGTCAGCGGGCTCATCGGGCTGCTGTCCGAGACGCTGTACGACTACTCGTCGGGGACGCGGGACGCGTCGGCGGTCACCGCGGACGCCGACCTCGAGCGCATGGCGCCCGCGCGGGACTCGCTCATCGAGGGGATCATCACCGAGAGCGAGGACGAGACCCTCATGGAGCGGTACCTGTCCGGTGAGACGGTGCCGACCGACGTGCTCATCTCGGACCTGGAGACCGCCGTCGCGCGCGGGTCGTTCTACCCGGTGCTCGCCGTCTCCTCGCCGCTCGGCATCGGCATGGCGGAGCTGCTTGAGATCATCACCCAGGCGTTCCCCTCGCCGCTTGAGCACCCGCTGCCGCCCGTGGTGTCGGCCGTCACCGGGGAAGAGGTCAGCGGGCTCACCTGCGACCCGGACGGGCCGCTGCTCGCCGAGGTCGTGAAGACCACCTCCGACCCTTACGTCGGGCGGATCTCGCTCGTGCGCGTGTTCTCAGGGACGCTGCGGCCCGACATGTCGGTGCACGTCTCCGGGCACGGGCGGGCCGCGCGCGGCCACCCCGACCACGACGACGACGAGCGCGTCGGCGCGCTGACGTCACCGCTCGGCAAGCAGCAGCGGCCCGTCACGGTGATGCCCGGCGGGGTCGGTCTGCGCCGTGGCGAAGCTGTCGACGGCGGAGACGGGCGACACCCTGTCCTCGCCGGAGCAGCCGCTGCTCATGGAGCCGTGGTCGATGCCGGACCCGCTGCTGCCCGTGGCGATCGTGGCCCGGTCGAAGGCGGACGAGGACAAGCTGTCCGCGGCGCTCGGCCGGCTGGTCGCCGAGGACCCGACGATGCGGCTTGAGATCAACCCGGAGACCCACCAGCTCGTGCTCTGGTGCATGGGCGAGGCGCACTCGGGCGTGCTGCTCGACCGGCTGTCCTCGCGGTACGGGGTCGCGGTCGACACGGTGACGCTGCGGGTGCCGCTGCGCGAGACGGTGTCGGTGTCCGCGCGCGGGCTCGGGCGGAACGTGAAGCAGACCGGCGGGCACGGCGAGTTCGGGATCTGCCACATCGAGGTGGAGCCGCTGCCTTCCGGTGCCGCCGGGTTCGAGTTCGTCGACAAGATCGTCGGCGGCGTGGTGCCCAGGCAGTTCATCCCGTCGGTCGAGAAGGGCGTCCGGTCCCAGATGGAGGCCGGGGTGCTCGCCGGGTACCCGATGACCGGGGTCCGGGTGACGCTGGTCGACGGGAAGGCGCACCCGGTTGACTCCTCCGACATGGCGTTCCAGAAGGCCGGGCGGGCCGCGCTGAGGGACGCCTGCGAGAAGGCGCGCCGATGCTGCTCGAGCCGGTCGACGAGGTGTCGATCCTGGTGCCCGACGAGTACGTCGGCGCGGTCATGTCCGACCTGTCGGGCAGGCGCGGGCGGGTGATCGGCACCACGCCGGTGGGCATCGGGCGGACGCAGATCCGGGCCGAGGTGCCCGAGCTTGAGATCACCAGGTACTCGATCGACCTGCGCTCGGTGTCGCACGGCACCGGGTCGTTCACCCGCGGGTACCTGCGGCACGAGCCGCTGCCGTCCCACCTGGCGGCGAAGGTGGCGGCGGACTCCCGCCCCGGCTAGCGGCTGGGCCGGCCCCGGCCAGCTATTGGGCGTAGCCAGTTATTGGGTGTTCTTAGCGACCCTATGGGTCGCTAAGTACATCCAATCTTTTGTGGAAGTGACCTGCGGGGTGGGAGGTCCGGGCGAGGCCTGGCGCACGGCGTCGGCGGTGACGGCGCGGGCTGGGCGACGCGCCGGTGGGCGGCGCGGGTGGCCGGGTGGGCGGTCCCGGGTGGCGGCGGGTGGCCGGTCGCGGTGGGCGGTGGCCCGGGTGGCTTTGGCTCGCGGGCATTGGAGCTGGCGGCTACAGGGCCTCGTCCTGGGGCCAGGCGTCGGCCAGGAGCTTGCGGGTGTCGGCCAGGAGCTGCGGCAGGACGCGGGTCCTGCCGACGACCGGCATGAAGTTGGTGTCGCCGCCCCAGCGCGGCACGACGTGCTGGTGCAGGTGGGCGGCGATCCCCGCGCCCGCGACCGTGCCGAGGTTCATCCCGATGTTGAAGCCGTGCGGCCCGGACACGATGCGCAGCGCCGTGATCGCGCGGGTCGTGTAGTCGCTGAACTCGGCGGTCTCGTCGCGTGGTCAGCTCCGTGTAGTCGGCCAGGTGACGGTACGGGCAGATCAGCACGTGGCCGCTGTTGTACGGGTACAGGTTCATGATCGCGTAGACGAGCTCGCCGCGGGCGACGATCAGCCCGTCCTCGTCGCTGAGCGTCGGCGCGATGCAGAACGGGCAGCCCTCGTGCGCGCCCGGCCCCGTCGGCTTGCCCGCGCCCTTGATGTAGGCCAGCCGGTGCGGCGTCCACAGCCGGTCGAACGCGTCGGGCACCCCGGCATCGGGGAACTCCGCCGCGGAAGCTGCGCTCTCCGGGAAGCCGGGGCCTCCGGGGAACCAGGGGCCTCCGGGGAGCCAGGGGCCTGCGGGGAGCCGCGCGGCCGCTGGCGGCTGGTCCTGGCCGGGGCCGGCGGGTTCGGGTGACGAGGGAACGCTCACGGTACCGATGCTAGCGGCGTCGCGGGCGACGCGTCCCGGCACCCGGCCCGGCTAGCTGAGGCGGGCCAGGTCGAGGAGGTCGTCGAGGATGCGGTCGATGGCCGTGACGGTCATCGTGAGGTGGCCGGCGCCCGGCTCCAGGTGGACGCGGGCGCCCGGGATGTGCGCGCCGAGCCACTGGCCGTGCGCGAACGGGACCATGTTGTCCTGGTCGCCCTGCCAGATCGCCGCGCGCCCGGCTGAGCGCCGCCACGGGGAATCCCCAGTCGGCGACGAACGCGAGGTCGTCGTCGCGCCAGCCCGCGATGCCGTTGCGGACGGCGCCGGACAGGCCCTCGGCCAGGTCGGCGGCGAACTCACCGGTCAGCACCGCCGCGTCGGCCCCCGAGATGAGGCCGCCGAACGCGGCGACGACCTGCTCCCCGGTGATCGCCGCGCAGGGCGTCCGCTTCCTTGTCGAGGAACGGGGTCAGCGCGTCCGCGCCGCGGGCCGCGAGGCCGAACTCCTCGACGTTCTCCGGGCCCATGCCGGCCAGGAAGTCCAGGCCCTCGGCGGCGTAGGGGGCGACGCCGGCGACCGAGGCGGTGCCCAGGCAGCGCTCGGGCGCGAGCGCGGCGCACGCCAGGGTGTGCGGGCCGCCGCCGGAGAAGCCGATCGACACGTACGTGTCCGCGCCGAGCGCGTCGAGCACCGCGGCGATGTCCGGCGACGACGTCGGCGACGATCCGGCCCGGCCGCGGCGTCGAGTCCTCGTAGCCGGGCCGCGCCGCCTGCACGACGCGCAGGCCGCGCTCGACGGCCGCGCGCGCCGAGCTTCGAGTTGAGGACCAGGCCGCTCGGCGTCCCCTGGTGGACCACCAGGGGGAGGCCGCCGTCCGGGCCTGCCGTCAGTACGTCGATATCCCGGCCATCGGCGAGACGGACCAGCCGCCGCTCAGTCTCCATAGCAAGAGGCTAGCGCGGCCCCTCCTCGTCTCGCCCGAGGTCCTGTCACCGTGCCGACCCGAGCGCGAGGCCCAGCGCCCTCGCGGGCGCTTCTTGCTGTTATCAGCTACGGCAGGCGGCAGGCGGCGCACTGCCAGCCGCGCCGGCGAAGATAGTGGATCGCTGGGAGCGCCGGAGGCCTCCCAGCGATCCACTGTCTTCTGTTTCCCGCTGGACGGCCCGCGGGCGCTACTGGCCGGGGCTGGCGTAGACCCGGTCCGGGTGGACGAAGACCGCCGTGCGGCGCTCCTCGCGCATTACCCGGTCGTAGGTGTCGAAGTCGTCGTGGGTGCCGCCCGCCGCGGTGAAGATCTCGCGCAGCAGCAGGCGCAGGCGCTCCGCGTCGATGCCCGGCTCCGGGTCGTCGGGGCCGATGAGGTCGACGCGGCCCTCGGCCGCCGCCCACTGCCACCCGGACCTGATGACGACGTTCGCGTACGGGCGCTGGCGCCAGTTGGCGAGCTTCCGCGTGCCGCCCCGCACGACCATGCCGACCACGGTCTCGCCGGTGACCGGGTGCGCAAGCACGCCCGCGTTCACCACCGACGAGGAGATCGTCCCGTCGCTTGCGGACCGCGGAGACCACGACAAGCCCGTGATCCCCCGCGACCAGCCTCCTGAAGTCCTCGATGTTCGCCACGGGATCTATTCAACCGCGTCGGCCGGGCGGGGCAGCGCCGGCGGGTGCGAATGCCGTGGCTCGCGGGTTCACGTTGCCGCACGTGGGCGGTCAGAACCGCGCGTACAGGTACGGGACCTGGCGCGGGAACAGCGTGCGGAGCCTGGCGGCCGTCTCGGCGGGGATGTCGCCGAGGCCGCGCAAGACGATGTCCTCGGGATCGAGGACGCCGTAGACGAGGGCGGACAGTCCCGCGGCGGTCAGCGTCGCCGCGGCCGGCCCCGGGGCGGCCCTGGTGACCTCAAGCGCCCCCGAGCCGCCGTCGAGCAGGTAACCGCCCGCGATGAAGCGGTCGCCGGTCACCGTCGACGGTGACCCGCTCCCGGCCGGCCTGGATGCCTTCGAGCGACGGCAGGTGCAGCACCCGGGCCATCGGGGCGCCGGCGGCCGGGAAGGAGACCTCCGCCGTGGTCACGGCGGTGAGGTCCGTCGCCCACAGCTCGGGCAGCTCGTCGGCGCCGGTCCGCACCTCGACCTGGGCGACCTGGTCGGTGTGCGTGGCGAAGAACCGGAGCAGCAGCGCCCGGCCGAGCGGGCTCACGGCCAGCAGGTCGTCGGCGGCCATGACGCCGCCGTAGCCGGTGATCCGGTAGGTCGTGCGCGGCGACCGGCTCACCGCCGGCCCAGGCGGTCGCGATCCAGCGGCTGCCGGTCTCCTTGAGCTCCACCGCCCGGAAGCCGGGCAGGACGGAGAAGCCGTGCCGCTGCGCGAGTACCCGCTCGGTGACCGCGCGGTATGCGGCGTAGCCGTCGGCCGCGGGCGCCAGGGTGACCTCGCCGGGCAGGTCGGCGCGCAGCAGGCCCGCGAACGCCGCGGGCGGGAACGTGACCGTCCTGGTGGTCGGCAGGCCGACGAAACCGAACCGCTGGTAGAACGACGCGCGGAACGGGTACAGCGCGGCGACCGCGTGCCCCGAGTCGCGCATCCGGTCGAGCAGCTCGTTGACCAGCGCCCGGGCGTACCCGCGCCGCCTCGCCCGCGGCAGCGTCGCCACCCCGGCCACGCCCGCCATCGGGTAGACGGCGCCGCGCACGTTCTGCCGCATCGGCAGCGCGTCGGCCTGAGCCACCGGGTCGCCGTTCTCCTCCGCGACGAGGGTGAGGTTGCCCGCGTAGAAACGCTGCCTGCGTTCAAGCGCCTTGACCAGCTCAGCGCTGGGCGGCGTCGCCTGGAAGGCGTAGGCCTGCATCGGCAGGCTGACCGGCACGCGCTCGGCCGCGCCGATCTCACGGATCTCCATGGCCACCACCCAGCTGCCCGACTGCGGTCTCGTCTGACACATTCAACCGCAGTAGCGGGTACTCGACCCTGACCAGCGAGAACCCGGTAGTGAGCAGGCACGGCCAGGTCTACCAGGCGATGCCGCCCGCGTATACCTCCTGAAAGCCTGGTGGGAAGCGCAGCGGGGTGGACGTGCCGTGGCTGATCACGCCGATCTCAATGCCCTTGCCGTTGGACTGGACGTGGAGGCGCGGAAACTCCCCATTCGCCCGGGCACGTATGAATCGGTGTCCACTGTGTCCACGGGAGAGAGACGACCGCAAGGGCGACCGGGTTGCTCCGATCGCCGGAAGTCATCCTCCAGAATGGGAGGGCCAAGACCAGCCGCTAGCCCGGCTTCCTGTCTTCTCCCTGACGGTGACCAGGCCTCAGGGGCGGTTGGAGCGGCGGTCCTGCTTGCCGGCCGGGTTGCCCTTGTCGTTGACGAGGCCGGCCCGGCGCAGGGCCTCGGCCATCGCGCCGTTGGCCGGGGCCGGCGGGCGTTGCGGGGATCGCCGCCTGGCGCTCCGCCGCCCTGGGCTCCCCCGCCCCTGCGGTCACCTGCGGTGCGCCTGGCCGCCGCCCCGGCGGTCGCCGCGCGTTGCCGCCGGCGCCGCCCCGGCGGTCGCCGCCGGCGCCCGCGGCCCTGCCGCCGGCGGTCGCCGCCAGCCGGCCGCGGCGGTCGCCCGGCCGCCGCCGGTCGCCAGCGGCGGCCGCCTGGGCCTGCCGTCGCCGGGGCCGCCTGCCCCGCGGTTGCCGCCTGGCCGGGCGGAGGCGGGCGCGGCCAGGGTCAGCCGCACTCGTTCGGGATCCTCCTGGTCGTTCGCCCGCGGGGGCCGGCCGCCGCCCGCGCGCCCGCCGCCGGCACCCTCGCGGCCCGCCTTCGCGGGCACCGGCTTCGCCCTCGTCCTTCAGGCGCATGGTCAGCGAGATGCGGTTGCGCGGGATGTCGACGGACAGCACCTTGACCTTGACCACGTCGCCTGACTTGGCGACGTCGCGGGGGTCGGCGACGAAGTTGTCCGACATGGCCGAGACGTGCACGAGGCCGTCCTGGTGGACGCCGATGTCGACGAACGCGCCGAAGGCGGCGACGTTCGTGACGACGCCCTCGAGGACCATGCCGGGCTCCAGGTCGCCGAGGGTCTGCACGCCCTCGGCGAAGGTCGCGGTCTGGAACTCGGGCCGCGGGTCGCGGCCGGGCTTCTCCAGCTCCCTGCAGGATGTCGTTGACCGTGGGCAGGCCGAACGCCTCGTCGGTGAACTCGGCCGGGTTGAGGCCGCGCAGCGTCCTTGGTGTTGCCGATCAGGGTCGCGACGTCGGCGCTGGTCTTGGCCAGGATCCGGCGGACCACCGGGTACGCCTCGGGGTGCACGCCCGAGGCGTCGAGCGGGTCGTCGCCGCCGCGGATGCGCAGGAAGCCCGCGCACTGCTCGAACGCCTTGGGGCCGAGCCGCGGGACGTCCTTGAGCTGCTCGCGGGTCGCGAACGCGCCGCGCTGCGTCGCGGTGCGCGACGATCGCGCCGGCCAGGGAGTCGGTGATGCCGGACACCCGGGCCAGCAGCGGGCGGCTCGCGGTGTTGACGTCCACGCCGACCGCGTTCACCGCGTCCTCGACCACGGCGTCCAGCGAGCGCTCCAGCTTGGTGCCGGTGACGTCGTGCTGGTACTGGCCGACGCCGATGGACTTCGGGTCGATCTTGACCAGCTCGGCCAGCGGGTCCTGCAGCCGGCGCGCGATGGAGACCGCGCCGCGCAGCGACACGTCGAGCTCGGGCAGCTCGCTGCTGGCGTAGGCGCTCGCGGAGTAGACGGACGCGCCGGCCTCGGAGACGACGATCTTGGTGAGGTTGAGCTCCGGGTTGGCCTTGATGAGGTCGACGGCCAGCTTGTCGGTCTCGCGGGACGCGGTGCCGTTGCCGATGGCGATGAGCTCGACGTGATGCTGCTCGGCGAGGTTCTTCAGGATGAACAGCGACTCGTCCCACTTGTGCTGCGGGACGTGCGGGTAGATCGTGTGCGTCGCGACGACCTTGCCGGTCGAGTCGACGACGGCGACCTTGACGCCGGTGCGGAAGCCGGGGTCGAGGCCCATCGTGGCGCGCTGCCCGGCCGGCGCGGCGAGCAGCAGGTCCTTGAGGTTGGCGGCGAAGACGTTGACGGCCTCGGCCTCGGCGGCCTGCCACAGGCGCATCCGCAGGTCGATGCCGAGGTGGACGAGGACGCGGGTGCGCCAGGCCCAGCGGACGGTGTCTTCCAGCCACTTGTCGGCGGGGCGGCCCTCGTCGCCGATGCCGAACGCCGTCGGCGATCGGCTGCTCGTAGGACTCGGACAGGCCGCTTGCCGGCGGGTCGAAGCCCTCGTCGGCCGGGTCGAGCGTGAGGTCGAGTACCTCTTCCTTCTCCGCGCGGAACATCGCGAGCACGCGGTGCGCCTTGAGCCTGCCGAACGGCTCGGCGAAGTCGAAGTAGTCGCTGTACTTCTTGCCGTCGTCCGCCTTGCCCTCGCGGACCTTGGCGACCAGGTTGCCCTGGGACCACATGCGCTCGCGGAGCGTCCCGATCAGGTCGGCGTCCTCCGCGAAGCGCTCGACGAGGATCGCGCGGGCGCCGTCGAGCGCGGCGGCGACGTCCGCGACGTTCTCGTTCAGGTAGCCTTCCGCGGCCGCGCGCGGGTCGGTGGCCGGCTCGCTGAGCAGCAGGTCGGCGAGCGGCTCGAGGCCGTTCTCGCGGGCGATCTGCGCCCTGGTCCGCCGCTTCGGCTTGTACGGCAGGTAGAGGTCCTCCAGCCGGGCCTTGGTGTCGGCCGCGTTGATGCTGCGCCGCGCAGCTCGTCGGTCAGCTTGCCCTGCTCGTCGATCGAGGCGAGGATCGCGGCGCGGCGCTCCTCAAGCTCCCGCAGGTAGCGCAGGCGCTCCTCCAGCGTCCGCAGCTGCGCGTCGTCCAGGGTGCCGGTGGCCTCCTTGCGGTACCGGGCGATGAACGGGACGGTCGCCCCGCCGTCGAGCAGGTCAACGGCGGCGGCGACCTGGTTGTCGCGCACGGCGAGCTCGGCGGCGATCCGCTTGATGATGCCGGCCGCGGTCGCGGCCTGGCCTCCGTTAGCCGGGGTCTGCGCGCTGGCCGGTGCGGTTGGCTGGCTGGTCACGATCGAGTAGGCCTTCCTGGCGTGCGAGGTACTGCCGCCGAGCCTATCGGGCCCAGGTAAATAGCGAGGGACGCTCCGCGCCGCTCAGTACAGTTGGTACATGACCGATGCCTACCAGCCACGCGCTGCGACCGTGCCAGACAAGCCCGCTCTCGACGGACTTGAGGCGGTATGGAGCGTACGCTGGGAGGCCGACCAGGTATACCGGTTCGACCGCTCCAGCCCGCGCGAGTCGGTGTACGCCATCGACACGCCGCCGCCGACCGTGTCCGGGTCGCTGCACGTCGGGCACGTGTTCTCGTTCACCCACACGGACATCGTCGCCCGCTACCAGCGGATGACCGGCAAGGCGGTCTTCTACCCGCTCGGCTGGGACGACAACGGGCTGCCCACCGAGCGGCGGGTGCAGAACGTGCTACGGCGTGCGCTGCGACCCGTCGGTGCCGTACGACCCGGACTTCGCGCCGCCGGAGCGGCCGGGCAAGACCGAGGTGCCGATCTCCCGGCGCAACTTCATCGACCTGTGCGAGCAGCTCACCGCGATCGACGAGCGCGCCTTCGAGGACCTGTGGCGGCGCGTCGGCCTTTCCGTGGACTGGTCGCTGCTCTACACGACGATCAGCGACGACTCCCGGCGGGTGTCGCAGCGGGCGTTCCTGCGCAACCTCGGCCGGGGCGAGGCGTACCGGGCCGAGGCGCCCACGCTGTGGGACGTCACGTTCCAGACGGCGGTCGCCCAGGCGGAGCTTGAGGACCGCGACTACCCCGGCGCGTTCCACCGGATCTCCTTCCACGCGACTGACCCCAAGCACGGGCGGCCCCGGTCTGGGTCGAGACGACCAGGCCCGAGCTGCTGCCCGCCTGCGTCGCCCTCGTCGCCCACCCGGACGACCCGCGCTACCAGGGGCTGTTCGGCGCCACGGTGCGGACGCCGGTGTTCGGCGTCGAGGTGCCGGTCTACGCGCACCCGCTCGCCGAGCCGGACAAGGGGTCGGGCATCGCGATGGTGTGCACCTTCGGCGACCTGACCGACGTGACCTGGTGGCGGGAGCTCGACCTGCCCACGAGGGCGATCATCGGGCGGAACGGCCGGCTGCTCGCCGACCCGCCCGCCGGGGTGCCGGCCGCGCCGTACGCCGAGCTGGCCGGCAAGACCGTGTTCTCCGCCCGCGCGCGGATGGCCGAGCTGCTGCGGGAAAGCGGCGACCTGGACGGCGAGCCGCGGCCGGTGACCCGCCCGGTGAAGTTCTACGAGCGGGGCGACAAGCCACTTGAGATCGTCACCTCGGGACAGTGGTACATACGGAACGGCGGGCGAGACAGCCGCATCCGTTCTGAACTACTCGACCGGGGCCGGGAGCTGAGCTGGCACCCGGCGCACATGCGGGTGCGGTACGAGAACTGGGTCGCGGGCCTGGCCGGCGACTGGCTGATCTCGCGGCAGCGGTTCTTCGGCGTGCCGTTCCCCGTGTGGTACCCGCTGAACGCCGCGGGCGAGCCGGTCTACGACGTCGCCGATCGTGCCGTCGGAGGACGCGCTGCCGGTCGACCCGGTCGCCGAGCCCGCGCCCGGGTACGACGAGGCGCAGCGCGGCGTGCCCGGCGGGTTCATCGGCGACCCGGACGTGATGGACACGTGGGCGACCTCGTCGCTGACGCCGCAGATCGCCGGCCGCTGGGGCACCGACCCTGACCTGTTCGCGCGGGTGTTCCCGATGGACCTGCGGCCGCAGTCGCACGAGATCATCAGGACGTGGCTGTTCGCCACGGTGACCCGCTCGCACCTGGAATTCGGGTCGCTGCCCTGGTCGGACGCCGCGATCTCCGGGTGGATCCTGGACCCGGACAGGAAGAAGATGTCGAAGTCCAAGGGCAACGTGGTCGTCCCGACCGACCTGCTCGACCAGTACGGCTCGGACGCCGTCCGGTACTGGGCGGCCAACGGGCGGTACGGGGTGGACACCGCGTTCGACCCCGGGCAGCTCAAGGTCGGGCGGCGGCTGGCGATCAAGATCCTCAACGCGTCGAAGTTCGTGCTGTCGCTTGACGGGCCGGCCGGGCCGGCGACGTCGCCGGTTGACCGGTCGCTGCTCGCCGCGCTTGACGGCGATGGTCGCGGGAGGCGTCCGCCGCGCTGTCCGCCTATGACCACACCGGGCGCGCTTGAGGCGATCGAGCGGTTCTTCTGGATGTTCTGCGACGACTACCTCGAGCTGGTGAAGGCGCGGGCGTACGGGCGCATGGCGCGAGCCAGTACCGCTGATGAAGCGGGCGCGTCGGCCCGCGGCACGCTCAGGCAGGCGCTTGGCGTGCTGCTGCGGCTGTTCGCGCCGTTCCTGCCGTTCGTCACCGAAGAGGCGTGGTCGTGGTGGCAGGACGGTTCCGTGCACGCCGCAGCCTGGCCGTCGGCCGCGGTCCGGTCCCCGGCGGCCGACGCCGGCGATCCGGCGGTGCTCGCGACCGCGGCGGCCGTGCTCGGCGCAGGTGCGGAAGGCCAAGACGGCGGCCAAGCTGTCCATCCGCGCCGAGGCGGCGCGCGTGGTCGTGCGGGGGCCCGACGAGGCCGCCGTGCGCGCCAGCGAGCCCGACCTGCGGGCGGCGGGGAACATCACCGACTTCTCGTTCGAGCACGCGGCCGGAGCTCGGCACCGAGGTCACCCTCGCGGAGGCGGTCGCGTCCTGAGCCGGCCGCTGCCCGGCTGCCTCACCCGCCGGCGGTCAGCGGCGGAGGCGGGGCAGCCGGGGCAGCGGGCCGGTGGGCAGCCGCGGCATCGCGCCGCTCGGCTGCGCCCGCGGCATCGGGCCGGTCACCGGGCCGAAGCGGAGCACCGCGCGCTCGCCGACCAGCTGGTAGCCGAACCGGCCGCTCCAGCGGTCCGACCGGTTCTTGTCGGTGATCATCACGACCTCGTCGACGTGGCGTGACAGGGCCCGAGCACGCCCTGGGCGCGGTCAGGCGCGCCGCCAGGCCCGGCGCCGGTCAGCACGGCGCGGCTGACGGCCAGCGTCAGCGCGGTCGCGTAACCGCTGTGGCGGCGTTCCGGCGGGGTGTAGAGCATGCTGATCCGGACGGTCCCGGCGACCGGGCGGGTCAGGGTGGCCAGCGCCACCGGCTGGTAGGCGGGCTCGCCGAACTGCGCGAGGTCACGGTGGTGCGGGATCGCCAGGTAGTGCGCGGCGTCCCTGAAGCGGCTCGGCCTGCTGCGGCACCTCCCAGAAGACGGCGCCGCCGTAGCTGATCAGGTCGGCGGCCAGGTCGGACGCCGAGCTGAGCCGCTCGGCCGACTCGGTCGCGAACGCGGTGAGCCAGTCGGCGAGCAGCGCCTTGTCCTCGGCGGTCGCGACCCGGAGCCTGCCGGCCGGACCGGGTATCTCCGCCGACGGCCAGCCGCCGGTTCCCGCCGCGGGCATCCCCTGCGGCGGCGTCGCCCGGGACAGCGTGCCGTGCGCTGGCGTTCCCTGCGGGGGCGTGCCCGGCGAGACGCCCGCGAGCCGGTAGACGCGGCAGTTCCGGTGCGCCCGGACGGTCGTGCCCGCCCGCTGGCTCCACGCGGCCGCGAACGCGTCCGCCACCTCGGTCGGCGCGTCGACGCCGCACACCTGCCTGCCCATCTTCGCGAGGGTGGCGGCGAGCGCGGCGGCCATCTCCGGCGCCCGGCCGGAGATCAGCAGCGGCACCGACGGGTCGTGCACGAACGCGCCGCGCGGCTCGCCGCCGTCCGGCGGCTCCCACCAGCCGAACAGCACTCCGGGACCCGGCGCCGCCGGCTGCTGGCCGGTCGCCGCGTGCGCCACCCGGCCCGGGCGGTCTCGGCGGCCCGGGCGTCTCGGCGGCCTGCGCGGCGGACAGCAGCAGCGTGTTCTCCGCCGCCCTCGACCTCAGGTAGCCGCCCGCCGCCGCCGCGAACTGGTCCAGGTCGAAGGTGGTACACCAGCCCATGAGGTCATGCTTCCCGTCGTGCGTTCATGCCGGGACCTGCTCGTTTCTCTGGTGTTCTCGGTCGCGGCCGTCAGGCATGTCCGGGCCCACTGGCCCGTCTGGGCGGCCGGGTAGGTAGCGGTGCGGTCGGGAGTGACAGGCTGCGGAACGTAACGGAAAATCTTCCCGGCAAGTAACATAATGCCTTCAAGTATGCGCCCTCAGCCGGGGAACGCAAGATTACCGACCAGTAACTAATGCGCTGGAAAAGGCCAGCACTACCCGGTCTTCAACCGCCCGGTAACCGATCCGCTGGTAGATGGAATTGGACGTGGGATTGGCCAGGTCGGTGTAGAGCAGGACCTCCTCCGCGCCCGCTTCCCGCGCCCGCCGGCTCACCTCGGCGGTGACGGCGCTGGCGTAGCCGCGGCCCCGGAGCTCCGGCGGCGTGTAGACCGGGCCGACCCGGACCATCTTGACCACCTGCCTCGTGACCCCGGCGAAAGCGGCCGTCCGGCCGCCGGCCTCCCACACCAGGACGCCGCCGTGGCTGAGCTTATCGCGCACCGCGGCCGCCTGGTCCTCGCCCGCGTCCGTGTCGTGCACCTCGTCGGCGAACGCGGCGAACCAGTCGGCGAGCAGCGGCGCGTCGGAGTCCGCGGCAACGCGGGGCGCGCCGTCGGGAGCAGGATCCGGCCAGGCGAGCTCGCCCAGCCGGTAGAGCCGCAGCCTGCGCGTCTCGGTCGCCTGCCCGCCCGGCGTGCCGGCCCGCCAGGTCGCGGCGAACGCCTCGGCCGCCGCGACGTGGCCGTTCACCCCGCCCAGCGGCCGGCCCGCCAGGGCCGACGGCCAGGCCGGCGGCGACGCCGGCCGGGACGGCGGTGAGCAGGACCGGGTGCGGCGGCGTGTGCAGGAACGCCCCGCCGACCGCGCCCGCCTGCATCGGTCCACCAGCCGAACAGCGGCCGGCTCGCGCGGGCCGGCTTCCGGTCGGCGCCGGCCGGCCGGGAGTACCGGGCCGGGTTCATCCGCAGCTGCTCGCTGACGGTGAGGATCACCGTGTTCCTGGCCCGCTCGCGCCACAGGTACTCGCCGGCCGCCGCGAGGAACTCGGCCACGTCGCCGGTCGTCCGCCATCCCATGCCGGCCATGGTCGCACGCGGCCAAGGACGCGCGCACCCGGTTTTCCCCGCCTTGAAATTCACCCGGAATACGAAGGCGGTTAAATCCGGCGTTTAACCCGGGCGCGCTCGCTCTTGATCGCGAAGACTATTTTCTTGTCGCGAAGACTTTAGGTAGCGCAATTGCGCTGTCAGACAGTCGTCCGGCGGATCATGCGATCCGGAGGCAGGCCGGCGGGACGCGGCGCAAGGCTGCCGGCGGCGGCGCAGCGGCGCCGACGAGGCGGCGCGGGGGCGGGCACCAAGCCGGGGCGCCTTCCGTAGTGGATTGTCAACAATGCGGCCGGACAATTGTTGACAATCCGCGGCCGGCGGTACGTAGCGTCGGAGCATGGCAGCAGGAACGCCAGGCGGTCCACGGGCCGGGGAAGCGGCGCGCGCGCACGCCCTCGCCGACGCTGCGGCAGGCCATCCTCAGCGGGGACTTCGCGCCCGGCCAGCGGCTGGTCGAGGAGGAGCTGGCCGGCACGCTCGGGGTGACCAGGCAGTCCCTGCGGGCCGCGCTGCTCGACCTGACCGCCGAGGGGCTCGTCGAGCGGATCCCCAACCGCGGCGCCCGGGTCCGGGTCGTCTCCACCGAAGAGGCCGTCGCGATCACCGAGTGCCGGATGGCCCTTGAGGCGCTGTGCGCGGTCAAGGCCGCGGAACGGATCACCGACGACGAGGCCGCCGCAGCTGCGCGAGCTCGCGGAGAACCTCAAGCGCTCGGTCGCGGAAGGCAACCCGCTCAAGTACTCCGAGCTCAACCGGGAGCTGCACCGCCGGGTCGGGGTGATCTCCGGGCAGACCGTCGCGGTCGGGCTGCTCGAGCGGCTGCACGCGCAGCTCGTCAGGCACCAGTTCCAGCTCGCCCTGCGGCCCGGCCGGCCCGAGGTGTCACTGCCCGAGCACCTGGCCATCGCCCACGCCGTCGCCGACCGGCGGCCCGCGGACGCCGACCGCGCCGTCCGCGCCCACCTGGCCAGCGTCATCGAGGCGCTGCAGGCGGACAATGCTGCTGACCAGAACTCCCGCACAGCAATATCGCACAGTAAAAGGAGCCTGGCTACCGATGCTCAACGTCATCGTCACCGACCCGCCGCGTGCCGACCTGGCCGAAGTCGACAAGCTCGCCGCCTACGGCGTCGCCACCGTGCACGAGGCGATCGGCCGCAGCGGCTACCTCGGCCCGGGCATCCGGCCGAACCAGCAGGGCACGCGCATCGCCGGGCACCGCGCTCACCGTGCTGTGCTGGCCGGGCGACAACCTGATGATTCACGCCGCCGTCGAGCAGGCCAAGCCGGGCGACATCATCGTGATCACCACCGCGTCGCCGAACAGCGACGGCGCGTTCGGCGAGCTGCTCGCCACCTCGCTGGTCAGCCGCGGCGTCCGCGGCCTGATCATGGGCGCCGGCCTGCGCGACACCCAGGAGCTGCGCGACATGGGCTTCCCCGCCTGGACCGCGCACGTGTCCGCGCAGGGCACCGTGAAGGAGACGACCGGCTCGGTGAACGTGCCGGTGTCGCTCGGCGGCCAGCTCATCCGGCCGGGCGACGCGATCGTCGCCGACGACGACGGCGTGTGCGTCGTGCCGCGCCTCGACGTCGCGAAGGCGGTCACCGCGTCCGAGGCGCGGATCGCCAAGGAGGACGCCAACCGCAAGCAGCTCGCCGACGGCGCACCTCGGCCTCGACATGTACGGCCTGCGCCCGAAGCTGGCCAGGGTCGACTACATCAGCTACGCCGAGTACGTGCGGCGCGCGGGCGAGGGTAGCTAAAAGAATGATCATTCCGAACGGGTGCGTGGCGCCGCGTCATCCCGAACCGCGATCTCCGGGCCCCGGAGGCCCGGGGCTCGCGTCGCACGGGCGGGGAACCCGATGAGCGGCGACGTCCGGTACGACGGGATCCGGGCCATGCAGATGCGGGGCGGGACGTCCAAGGGGCTGTACTTCCTCGCCGGCGACCTCCCCGCCGACCGCGGCCGAGCGGGACGACCTGCTGCTGCGGGTCATGGGGTCGCCGGACCCGCGGCAGATCGACGGGGTCGGCGGGGCGCACCCGCTGACGTCCAAGGTCGCGGTCGTCGCGCCGTCCGCGGCTGCCCGGCATCGACGTCGACTACCTGTTCCTGCAGGTCATGGTGGACCAGCCGATCGTCACCGACAAGCAGAACTGCGGAAACATCCTGGCCGGGCATCGGGCCGTTCGCGGTCGAGCGGGGGCTGGTGCCCGCGCGCGGCGACCAGACGAGCGTCCGGATCCGGATGGTGAACACCGACGGGATCGTCACCGCCACGTTCCCCACCCCCGGCGGCAGGCCCCGCTACGACGGCGACACCGCGATCGACGGCGTGCCGGGCACGGCGGCGGCGGTCGTGCTCGACTTCGAGGACTCCCGGCGAAGGTCACGGCGGCCGGCCCGGCGTGTTCCCGACGGGGAACGTCACCGACGTCTTCGGCGGCATTCCGGTGACCTGCGTGGACAACGGGATGCCGGTCGTCGTGGTCGCCGCGGCCAGCTTCGGCAAGACGGGGCAGGAGCCGGTCGCCGAGCTCGAGGGCGACGAGGAGCTGAACAAGCGCGTGCAGGAGCTGCGGCTCGAAGCGGGCAAGGCGATGGGGCTCGGCGACGTCAGCGGCACGACGGTGCCGAAGATCTCGCTGGTCGCGCCGCCCGCGCACGGCGGGACGATCAGCACGAGGACGTTCATCCCGGTCCGGGTGCACGAGTCCATCGGGGTGCTCGGCGCGGTCAGCGTCGGCACCGCGATCATGGTCCCCGGCGCGGTCGGGCACGATCTCGCCGTGCTCGACGGCGGGTCCCGGCTGTCGGTCGAGCACCCGAGCGGCGCCCTCCAGGTCGAGGTCGAGCTCGACACGTCGGTGACGCCGCCGAAGGTCATCCGCTCCGGGCGTCGTCCGGACGGCGCGCAAGCTCTTCGACGGTACCGTCTTCCCGCGCTAGCCGGGTTCCCGCGGGCGAGAGCGGTGTCCACGCGCGCTCGTCGGTCCGGCCCAGTTAAGACCGACTGGGCCGGGCAGAAGGCGCGCTGAGACACCCCATCGCCCCCGTGACCCCGCCAACGGGGCCATAAGGCGCTAAGGAATGACACTCAGGGCGCTGCCGCCAGACTTGCTGGCGAACTATGACACTCGGGGCGCTGCCGCTGGCATTCCTGGAACCATGACTCCCGGAGGGCTGCCGCCAGACCTCTCGGCGGCCATGACATTCGGGAGGCTGCCGCATTCGTTCCGGAGACTGCTGTTGGTTTTTGGGGTTGGCCGGGTTAATCGTCGTCGTCAGGTGTCGGCTGGGGTGGAGATGAGGCTGAAGACCGCGCCCTGGTTGTCGGCGACGATCGCCATCCGGCCGTACGGGCTGTCGGTCGCGGGGCGGACGACCTGGCCGCCGTGGCTGGTGACCAGGTCGACGGCCTTGTCGGTGTCGGTGGTGCCGAAGTAGACACCCCAGAACGCCTGGTGCGCGTTCTCGCTGCCGCCCGGGTAGGCGCCGATGCCGCCGACGACCTGCTGGCCGTTGATGAGCAGCGTGGCGTAGCTGAAGCCGTCGCTCGACATGTCGCCGTACTCGTAGCCGAAGACCGCCGCGTAGAACGCCTTGGCGCCCTCGAAGTCGCGGCTCATGTGCTCGCTCCAGGTGAACGCGCCCGGCACGTTGGCGACCTGCGCGCCGCGTGTGGTTCCCGGCCTGCCAGACGCCGAAGGTCGCGCCGGTGGTGTCGGCCGCGACCAGCATCCGGCCCGGCGTCCATGACGTCCATCGGCTCCATCAGGAGCTGGCCGCCGGCGCTCTTGACCTTGGCCGCGGTGGCGTCCACGTCGCTGGACGCGAAGTAGGTGGCCCAGGCGCTCGGCGTGCCTGGCGGGCCCATGAGCGGGCCGATGCCCGCGACGTTCCTGCCGTCGAGCTGGGCCATCGAGTAGCCGCCGACCTCCGGGCCGCCCTGCTGGATGTCCCAGCCGAACTGGCTCGAGTAGAAGCTGATCGCTTTCGGGATGTCATTGGTGCCGAGGTCGACCCAGCAGGGGGTCCCGTCGGGCCACGGGGTGTCACGGGTAACCAATCTTGTCACCTCCGTGTCGTGGGCAGCACGCTCCGTCGCGGGCCACGCTACAGCAGACGGTAACACCTCGGCATCTGACACCCCGCTGAGCCGCACACCTGTTCTTAATTCTCGCGACAAAACCTTCTTTCCTACGTTACAGGTTCTTTTCCTAACGTTACCGGTTCGTAAGATCACTGGACATGCGCGGGAGAAAAGGGTTTGATGGGGCGATCATGAGTGAGGTAGCGATGTACAGCAAGACCCGGCTCGGCAGCGACCAGATCGAGGGCGCGCTTTCCCTCACGCCGCGGGGGAAGCGGATCGTCTACCTCATCGTGGCCGTCGTGGTCGCGGCGGGCGTGGCGATCGGCGTGTGGAGCGCGGTCAGCCATGACGACTACGCGACGTCGGCGAACGGGTGCGTGAGCCTGACCGTCGCGAGCTCGACCGGCGCGCGGCAGCCTGCACTACTGCGGCGCGCAGGCCAAGGCGTTCTGCCGCGCAGTCGTTCGCCAAGTCGGACCCGGTGTCGCTCGCGGCGCGGCCGCAGTGCGACCTGGCGGGGCTGACCAAGGCTAAGGTCGCCGCGCGGCGGGCTAGCGTGGGCTAGCGCCGCGGCTAGAGCTCGACGATGATCGTGACGGGGCCGTCGTTGACCAGGGCCACCTTCATGTCGGCGCCGAACATCCCGGTCTCGACGCGGGCGCCGAGGCCGCGCAGCTCGTCGACGACGGCGGCGACCAGGGGCTCGGCGACCGGCCCGGGGGCCGCGTTGTTCCAGGTCGGCCTCCTGCCCTTGGCCGTGTCCGCGTAGAGGGTGAACTGGCTCACCACGAGCAGCGGGGCGCCGAGGTCCGAGCAGGACTTCTCGCCGTCGAGGATCCGCAGGCCCCACAGCTTGGCGGCCAGCTTCCTCGCCTTGTCCGTCGTGTCATCGTGCGTGACGCCGACGAGGACGAGCAGGCCCGGCTCGTCGATGGCCCCGATGACCTGGCCGTCCACGGTGACGCTCGCCTGGGTGACCCGCTGCGCTACTGCTCGCACGAGACGTCAGCCTAACGGCTCGCCGGGGTCGTTCGCTGCGCGCGGATGGACCGGCCGCGGCCCCGTATCGGTCGTTACCGGACTTCGTGCTCACTTATCAGACTGATATGGGCGGGCGGAAGGTATCGACCGGCCATAATGTCTCGCGTGACCCCTATGGAGCAGTTGTCAGTGAGCGACGTGGTCGCCAACCCCGTGCTCGCTGAGGTGATCCGGTCCGGTTTCGTGGAGTCCCGGCACCGCGGCAGCATCGTGGCGATCGCCCCCGACGGCACGTACGCGTTCACCGCGGGCAGCGCCAACACGCCGATCTTCCCGCGCTCGTCGAACAAGCCGCTGCAGGCCGCGGCGATGCTCCGGGCCGGGCTGCCGATCGAAGGGGAACTGCTCGCGCTCGCCGCCGCCAGCCACTCCGGCGAGGACTTCCACGTCCAGGGGGTCCACGACATCCTCGACTACGCCGGGCTCACGGCGGACGACCTGCGCTGCCCGCCGTCGCTGCCGATCGACGAGCCGACCGCGCGGCGGCTGATCAGGGAGTCCTCCCCCGACGCCGAGCCAGAGTCGCGGGTGCGGTTCAACTGCTCGGGCAAGCACGCCGCGATGCTGGCCACCTGCATCGCCAACGACTGGCCGACCGAGACCTACCTCTCCCCCGAGCACCCGCTGCAGGTGCACATCAGGCGGACCATCGAGGAACTCGCGCGCGAGCCGGTCGCGGCGGTCGGCGTCGACGGCTGCGGCGCGCCCCTGTTCGCGCTGACCCTGGGCGGGCTCGCCCGGGCGTTCCGCGCGCTGGTCCTCGCGGAGCCGGGCTCACCGGAGCGCAAGGTCGCCGACGCCATGCGCAAGTTCCCCGAGTGGACCAGCGGGACGACGCGGGACGAGAACAAGCTGATGGCGTCGGTCCCCGGGCTGCTGCTCAAGGCGGGCGCCGAGGGCGTGGACGCGTTCGCGCTGCCGGACGGCACGGCCGCCGCGGTGAAGATCGACGACGGGAACCCAGCGCGCCCGCACCCCGGTCACGGCCGCCATCCTGGCCCTGCTCGGCGCCCAGCCGCCCGCCGAGCTCGCCACCGCGGTGGTGCTGGCGGCGGCAACCCGGTCGGCGTCATCCGGGCGACCCGGCTGGCCTAGCGGCCCTGACCTGCCCGGCATCGCCTCCGGCTTGGTGGCCGGCCCTGCTCTGGCATGATGAGGAAGCGGAACCTTGCTCCGCTAACAATACGGATCATTGTTCCGCTTAGCAAGCTGGGCGGTGCAGCTGGGCGGCGGGAGGGCGGCGCGGTGAACGACGGCGGCGAGGGCGCGGGGAACGCGGCCAGGGCCAAGCGGGCGGACGCCAGGCGTAACGAGAAGACCCTGCTCGACGCGGCCGCCGCGGTCTTCGTCGCGTCAGGCGTGGACGCGCCGGTGCGCGACATCGCGGCCAAGGCCGGCGTCGGGCTCGGCACGATCTACCGCCATTTCCCGACCCGGGCCGACCTCGTCATCGCCGTCTACCGCCACCAGGTCGAAGCGTGCGCCGAAGCCGGGCCTGCCCTGCTGGCGAGCAGCGGCACCCCGTACGCCGCGCTGACGCAGTGGATCGGCCTCTTCGTCGACTTCCTGGTCACCAAGCACGGGCTCGCCGGGGCGCTGCAGTCCGACAACGCCCGCTTCGAGACGCTGCACGCCTACTTCCTCGACCGCCTCGTGCCCGTGTGCGCGCAGCTGATCGACGCCGCCGTCGCGGCCGGCGAGATCCGCGCCGACGTCGGCGCCTTCGCGCTCATGTACGGCGTCGGCAACCTGTGCGCCGGCGCCGGCAGCGACGCGCGCTACGACGCGCGCCGCCTGGTCGGGCTGCTCGTCGCCGGGCTCCGCCAGCCGGGCGCGGCGGACGATGACCCGGCGGCGCCGCGGCCGGCACCGGTGCGGCCCGGCGCTAGCCGGTGCTGGGCCTTAGCGGGGCGCCCGGCCTCAGCCGCCGGCAACGCCGTGGGCGGCGAGCGTGAAGCGCGGGTCGGGCGCGGGCTTCCCGGCCGCGAGGTCGGCGATGATCTCGCCGAGCAGCGGGGCGAACTTGGCGCCGTGCCCGGAGCACGGCGACGCGACGACGAACGGGCCGCTCCGGTCCAGGACGAAGTCCTCGTTCGCCGTCCACGTGTAGAGGCAGGTGACCTCGTTGACCGGGACGGGGTTCAGGCCGGGGATCCGCCTGCCGACGAAGTCGGTGACCTCGGCCCGCGCGGCGGGGTCGACCACGAAGTCGCGGTCGGCCGCGGTCGTCGTATGGAGGCCCGCGTGCCCGCCGACCTTGATCGCGCCGGGTACCCCGCCGTCGCGGCCGCCGGGCAGCCCGTAGCAGTTGTCGGTGCCGTCCATGCAGATGAAGACCGGCCACGGGGCCGCCTGGCCCGCGGCCGGCGCGAAGTGGAAGACCTGCTGCTGGGTCACCGTCAGCGGCGGCAGCGTCACCACGCCGTCGAGCAGCGGGGCGATCCACGCGCCGGCCGCGACCGCGATCACCGGCGCGGTGAACGTGCCGCTGTCGGTGTGCGCGACCGCGCCGTCGCCGGCCGGGGTCGGCCGCCAGCCGGGTGACCGGGGTGCCGAACCTGACGTCGGCGCCGCTGGCCGCCGCCAGCCTGAGCATGGCGGCCATCGCGTTGTGCGGGTCGAGCACGCCCGAGTCGGCGTGGAACATCACCGGGCCGGCGCCGGCGAAGTCGAAGTACGGCCAGCGTTCGGCGGCCGCCTCGGGTTCAAGCAGCTCGGCGGGCACCCCGCAGCTCGTCAGCACCTCGTGCAGCCGCCGCGGGTCGCGGACGGCGCCGAAGTCGATGCCGCCGGTCAGCGTGAGCAGCTCCTCGCCCGCCTGGTCCTCGAGCTGCCGCCACAGCTCCCCGGCGGCGCCGGTCAGCCGCACGTACAGCGGGTCCGGGTAGGCGCGGCGGAAGATCCGCGCGCTGCCGTGCGAGCTGCCGTTACGGTGCCCGGGGCCGAACGCCTCGAGCACCACCACGTCGAGGCCGCGGGCCGACGCCGCCCAGGCGGCCGCCGAGCCCGCCAGGCCGGCGCCCACGATGATCAGGTCCGCGCGTGTTGTCATGCCAGGGCGCCTTTCGTCCGGTAAGCCGTGCCGTGCACCTTCATGCCTGACACCCAGCCGCAGCCCGCCAAGTCGTCTGCGCCGCCGAGACCCGTCCCGCTGTGAGAGGGTGTCAGCGGGAGGTAATTCATCATGAAGGTTGGGCTGCAGATTCCGGATTTTTCCACGCCTCGCGGGCCGGAGGGGCTGGGGCGGGAGCTCGCTAACGTCGCGCGGACCGCCGACGACGCGGGGTTCGAGTACATCGCGGTCATGGACCACTTCTTCCAGATTCGCCGCCGTCGGGCCCGCGGAGAAGGAGATGCTCGAGGGGTACACCACGCTGGGCTACCTGGCCGCGTGCACCTCGCACGCCGCGCTGGTCACGCTGGTTACCGGGGCGTTCTACCGGGAGCCCGGCATCCTCGGGAAGATCGTCACGACGCTTGACGTGCTGTCGGGCGGGCGGGCCTGGCTGGGTATCGGGGCGGGCTGGAACGAGGAGGAGTCCCGCGGCCTCGGCGTCAGGTTCCCCCCGGTCAGCGAGCGGTTCGAGCGGCTGGAGGAGACGCTGCAGATCTGCCTGCAGATGTGGCGCGGCGACGAGGAGGCGTACCGGGGCAAGCACTACTCGCTTGAGCGCCCGCTGAACTCGCCGCAGTCGCTGTCGCGGCCGCACCCGCCGATCATGATCGGCGGCGGCGGCGAGAAGAAGACGCTCCGCCTGGTGGCCCAGTACGCCGACGCGTGCAACCTGTTCGCCGGCCGGGACGAGACCCGCAAGCTTGACGTGCTGCGCCAGCACTGCGAGGCGGTCGGCCGCGACTACGACACGATCTACAAGACCGCCTACTACTACTTCGACGCGTCGAAGGGCACCCAGCGGATCGTGGACGAGCTCGGGGCGCTCGCCGAGGCCGGGTTCGACGCCGCGATCGGCGCGGTGGCCGACGTGTGGGACGTGACGCCGCTTGAGCTCATCGGGTCTGACGTCATCCCGGTCGTCGCCGACTTCTAGCGCGGCCGGAGAATGCGCCGTCGATGCCGCCTCACCAGCATCGACGGCGCATCCGTAGCGCGAACATATCACCACAGGATCGGACTTCTTAGTATTTCATTAACTTTTCACCGCCGCGTCCGCCCAGCCAGCGTGCCGGCAGCCTGACGCGCCGCGCGCTTCGGCCGTCTGGTGGCGCCTGCGCGCCCTGCAGTCCGCGTCGCCGGGACGGAGCTCGCGCCTCAGGGCGGCACCCGCGCTTGCCTCCAGTGATCACCGCCGGCTTCAGCAGTGACGGCGCGCGCTAGCTGACGACGTCGACCGGGGTGCCCGGCGGGACCTCGGTCAGCCTTTCCAGTGCCTGGTCGTGCAGGCGGATGCAGCCGTGCGAGATCCGCGCGCCGGCGGTGCCGATCTCGCTGTCCTCGCCGAGCGGGCCGTGGATGCCGATGATCGCGTCGCCCGAGCCTTCCCAGTCGCGGATCGCCGGGGAGTGGGCCGAGGTGACCATGATGAACGAGCCGTAGCCGGGGTTGGGCTGCGGCGGCGGCTCGTCGAACGCCACGAAGTACTCCCCCGTTGGCGTCGGGTCGTCCGGGGTGCCCACCCCGGCCGGGGCCGAGAAGACCAGCCCGCCCCGGTCGTAGAGCGCCAGCTGGGTGGTGGAGTTGCTGACGACGATCCGGTAGGGCGTGCTGCCGAGCCTGACGTCGCCCGCGCGCAGCCAGGCCGTGGACTCGTTCGGCCGCTGGGCGAGCCGTACCCGGACCCAGCCGGGTCTTGTCGCGATGACCGGCAGCACCGACGGGCGGCCGTACCAGCTGGCCGGGACGGTGCCCGCGGCGAGCCGGCCGGGGCTGGCGTACCTGGGCGCGGTGCGCAGCACGGTGGCCACGACGGTGCTGCCGGAAACCGCGCTGCCCGGCACCGTGCCCCGCCGCAGCCGGTCGGCCTGCCTGGCCGACGCGGTCCCTGACCGCCGGGCGGCGGCGGCTGCGCCGCCGCTGACCCGGCCCCGCTCCGCCCTGGCGATGACCGCGCCGCCGCGGCTCGCCCGGCCGCTTGACGGCCCTGCGGCCGAGGAGAGCAGCAGCCCGACCGACACCGCCGCGGCGACCGTGCCCATCATGCCTGCCGTGATCGCGGTGCGCGACGCGCGACGTTCCCGATTGGCCAGCGCGGTCCTGGCATGGCCACGAAACACGGCCGTCCCCGCCTTCGCTTCCGGTCAGTTACGCATGGTGACATGCGGGAAGTTAGCAGCCCAGCCGGGCCGGCCGGTAATTCACCGTCATCCGGCGTGTCACGCGGTGGCGATACCGCACCGGAACACCGCGGAATCAGGTCTTGCCGCGAAATGCCCGTCACCGGACCGCGGGCCCATGCGGGTGGTTGCGGCGGCGGCCTGGAGGATCTCGGCGAGGGCGGCCTCGGCCACGGCCGGGTCAGGCTGCAGCGCAGCCAGCAGCGCGGCCAGGCGGACGCCCTCGGTCAGCTCAGCGGCCGCGACGACCTCCGGGACCGTGGACGGCAAGGACGCCAGCCGCCGGCGTCGGCGCGCAGCTCGCCCGCCAGGGCCCGCACCGTGTCGGCAAGTTCGATGGGCCATGCCGGCCAGCCGGTAGATAAGCGCGGCGGCGAGCCGGTGCGCCCGCTGCCCCGCCCGGTCCTCCCCCAGCCGCGCCAGGTAGTTCGCCAGGTTGTAATGACTGATCGCGATGCCCCGGGGCTCGGGCCGCGCGTAGCGCAGCCGCAGCGCGGTCCGCTCCAGCTCCGCCGCCGCCCGCCAGTGCCCGAGCTTGTCCTCCAGGTCAGCGCGGGTGCTGAGGACCCGAGCGAGCCGGGCGGCGTCGGCGTGGTCCTCGAAGACCCGCTGGCACTCGGCCAGCAGCCGTCCCGCCTCCCCTACCCGCCCCAGCCGGATCAGCGGCCCCGCGTCGTTGTACCGGGTCCGGGTCACCTCATGCGACCCCCGCGCCGCGCTGCCGCACGCTGGCCGTGATCTCGGCGTTCAGCTCCAGGCACCGCTGCCCAGTCCCCGGTCGCCAGCGCCGAGGAACGGCCGGTGTCAAGGATGAGCCTCGCGGACGTTCCACGGGTTGACGGCCTCGCTGTCATCCGGGCGGGCGGGCAGGGCGGCCATCGCGGCGCGCAGTTCCTCGGTCTCGGCCAGCACCTGGTCGTGCTCGCCCATCAGCCCCAGCACCTGCAGCCGCACGCGCCTGGTCACCGAGCTGGGTCCACGGGCCGAGCCCCGCCTGCCCGGTGTACTCCGCCTTCTCCCCGGCCAGCGCCAGCGCCTCCGCCAGCCGCCCCGCGGCCAGCAGCAGGTTCACCAGGTCCCCGGCAGCCGCCGACGCCACCCGGTAGTCACCCGCCCCGGAGGCGGCGTCCACCGCGCCGCGCAGCAGCCGCTCTGCCTCCTCCGCATCCACGTTGGCCAGCACCCGGGCCAGCCTGCCGGCGTCCTTCGGCTCGCCGGTGGCGGCGGCGATCCGCCGCAGCGACGGCAGCGCCAGCTGCACCGTCCCCGGCGAATCGTCCCGCATCGCGGACTGGTCAAGCAGGAACCCGGCGGCGTCCCACTCGCCGCGGCGCAGCAGGTAGGGGGCCGCCGCAAGGCCCGCCCGCACCACCAGGTCGCTGTCCTCGGCGCCCTCTCGGTCACGAGCCCAGCGGCTGACCGAGACCCAGTAAGCGGCAAGCTCGGTATCGACCGCCACCCGCACACCCGGCCCGGCGGCGGCGATGATCGCCGTCGCGACCCCGGGATGCATCCGGTAGGCCGCTGGACGGGGCCGGATTCCGCGGAGCGGCCTGGCTGGCACTGGCCTGGCCGGCACTGTCCTGGCCATCCGGCGCCGGTGGCTGGCCTGCCGCGTCGCGCCCGTGGGGGGCGCCGCACCCGCGACCGCGGCCAGCTCCGTCTCGACAAGGGCGGCGGTCGCCAGCGCGGCAAGCAGCGGTCCAGGCTCGGGCGGGTCAGCGGGGCGTTCCAAGCCGCCGCCAGAGGTCCGCCCAGTTGCCCTCGATCACCAGCGAGTCCCGGTCGCCGTCTTCCAGGCAGGCGATGAACTCCGCCATGAGCCGCGCCGCGGAGGGGCAGCACCCGCAGGGCGGCGGTCGTCCAGAGAGTCAGCGCGCTGAGGAACGCAGGCGCGTTCAGGTCGGTGCGGCCGTCGCGGAAGAACGCGTCTAGCTCAGCTGGCCGCTGACTCGGCCCGCGGCCGCCTCGGCGGCGGCCAGCGGCGCGTCCAGGCGGTCGCGGTCGGCCGCGGCAGCGTCGGCTAGCTCAAGCAGCTTGGGGTGGCCCTGGACAACCCGGAGCACGCGCACGCACCCGGTCGCGGTCCGCCGCCACGCGCCGCCGCCCGGCCTCGGCGACCTCGGCGATTTCAAGATCCTCGGCGGTTTCGAGATCCTGGGCGGTCGCGGCCGCCGGGTCCGCGCGGACGGGGCCGCTGTCGGCGTGGAGCAGGGCGCGGAGGTTCGGGAGCTCACGCGCCAGTACGGCGGACTCGTCCCTGGACAGGGCGTGCACCGGCAGCGGCAGCACCCGCGAGCCTGCTGCCCCCGCGCCGCTAGCTCCCGCTGGCGCGAACGGCCCCGCCGTTCCGGGGCTGGCGCGGGTCCGCCTAGCCCGGCGGGGACGACGCGGCTCGTGAGGATCACGCCGGGACTCCCCGTCGTGGCTGGCCAGCGCGCTCAGCAACGGCGCCCAGCGGGGGTCGCGCCACGCGCCTTCCTCGGTGAGCAGGGTTTCCAGGTTGTCCAGGACCAGCAGGACGCCGGTCCTGGCCAGGAGGCTGCGCAGGCGGGGCAGGAACGACTCGAGGGCGGCGACCGTGGTGATGTGGCCGGCCATCGTGAAGCCGTACTCGCCTAGCTGGATGTCCAGGCGGTTGGCGAAGTCGGCCAGGGCGCTCGCCCACTCGTCGTCCTTCGTCGGGGCCTGCCAGAACGCCGCCGCGGCGAAGGCCTCCTGGTGGCGGTAGGCGAGCTCAAGAGCGCAAGCGGTCTTGCCCGCGCCCGCCATGCCGTGCAACAGGACGGTGGTCGTGCCGCTGCCCGGGGCCAGGGCGCCGCCCGCCCTCGCCATCGCCTCGGCGCGGCCGACGAACCGGGGCGGCTCGTCGGGGAAGTAGGCCATCCGCCCGGCCGCCGGGTCGAGCAGCGGCGCGCCCCGCGGGACCTGGCAGCCTCAGGCCGACGGCCGGGGCGCCGAATACGCCAGGCGTCGCTACCGACAGCGCCGGGCGTGCGTCTGACGGGGCGGGTCCGGCCGCCGCCGCGGCGGCGCGGGCGGCCGCGACGTCGAGCGGATGGTTGCGCGTCTTGCTGAGCAGCCTGTCGTACAGCGCCTCGCCGAAGGCGATGGCGAACTCGTCGGTGACCGGGTAGCGCATCCCCACCACCGCGCAGCCGAGGTCGCGGACCAGCGCCCGGGTCAGGCCGGGCACCTGCGCCGCCGCGTGGCCCCCCGCGGCCTCCTCGGCCTCAAGCGCCTCGGCCTGCTCGGTGAGGCCGAGCAGGCGCAGCGTCTGCGCCGTGGTGTCGGCGGCCGACTCGCAGGCGGAGACGACCGCCAGCTTCAGCCGGCGGCGGGCCGGGCGGAGCAGGGTCACCAGGTCGGCGGTGCTTACCGGGTCGGGCGAGCCGTCCTTCTTCTCCAGCAGGAACGCGCCGCCGGCGCCGTGACCGGACAGGTGCAGCAGGTCCCAGCCGTCGCCGGAGTCCGCGATCTCCGCCAGCCGCTCCCTGGTGGCCCCGTACTGGACGACCTGGAGTTCAACGACGGCCTGCTGCCTGGCGGCGATCCTGCGGATCAGCCGGGTCAGCTCGTAGCGCTCCCGGCGCAAGGCCAGGACGCTGGTCCTGGTCGGCTGGGAGAACACCGCGAGCATGCGGAGCGTGTCACCGACCTGGTCCTTGCGCGGCGCGCGGGCATCGGGCGCGATGTCGTAGACCAGCGTGATGTCGCCCCTGGCGGCCAGCGGCCTGCCGCCGGCGTGCGCCAGCTCGAGCGGCCAGAGCAGGACCCGGCCGAGGTCGGCGGGGACGCTCACCCGCACCGTGACCGGGGACTCGGCGACGATCGCGGCGCCGATGCCCGCGCCGAGCAGTTCGCGCCCGGCCCAGTCGCCGACGGCGCTGACCAGGCGCGCGCCCTCGGCGGTCCGGCGGTCGGCGCGGCGAACAAGTACGAGTAGCCGTACAGGTCGCTGATCTGGCCGGCCTCCGGCGCGAACGGGTCGAGGTCCACCTGGTGATCAGCGAGCGGCGCTGCCGGTTCCCTCGTCGGTCAGCCGCCAGCGCCAGCGCAACGGGCCGGTGACGTCCACCGCCTCAAGCAGCAGCCCCATGCCAGCCTCCACTCCCACCCTTGACAAGATGCTGGCCGGGCCAGGGTCAGCCGCAATCGTTCGGGATAATCCTGACTTTGGATTTTCGCCGTTCGGCCTTAGCCGCGGGCGAGGAACTCCTCGATGGAGACGGCGAGGGCGGCCGGGGTCTCGAACATCGGGTAGTGGCCGGTGCCGCGGAGGACCTCAAGCTCGGAGTTCGGGTAGACCTGCAGCCACGCCTGCTCCATGAACTCGGCGGGCTGCGTCGGGTCGTACTCGCCGGTGATCACCTTGACCGGGACCTCGTTGCCCTTGACCCGGGCGAGGATGTCGGCCCTGGCCCAGGACGGGAGGTAGGCGCCGAACGCCTCCTCGGTCGAGTTGTCGCGCGAGTGCCGGACGATCAGGTCGACGAACGCGGGGGTGAGGCGGCTGCCCGTCGCGTAGTTGACGATCATCTCGCGGCTGGCGAGGTTGCCGGCGGCGGAGGTGAACAGCGCCCATTCGGACTCGCCGAGGGGGAGCCCGGTGGCCGGGACCGGGGCCACGCCGACCAGCCGGCGCACCCGGTGCGGCGCCTGGTCGAGGACGTGCTGGATCGCCACGCCGCTCATCGAGTGGCCGACCAGGCTGAACCGCTCCCAGCCGAGGCGGTCGGCGAGCTCGATCGCGTCGGCGGCGGCCTCGGCCATCGTGTACTCGCCCGGCTCGTCCCGGCGGGAGCCGTAGCCGCGCAGGTCGGGGAAGACGTAGGTGAACTGCGTGGTGTTGAGGTAGTCGGTCAGGTGGCCCCAGCCGAGGGCGGAGCCGAACCAGCCGTGCAGCGCGATGACGTGGTGGTCACCGGATCCGACCATCACATAGGAGCCAGCCATGGAACGTAACTTAGCGGAAATTTCGCGTCAATCCAGACCAGACGGCGTCGTAATCGCGCTGGCGGAAGCTCGCCTCCATGGCCTGCCTCGTCGGCAAGATCGTCCAGCGGCTTTCGAACATGAACGCGAGCGTTCCGTCGAGCTTCTGCGGCTTGAGGTCGGCGGTGGACGCCTTCGCGTAGGTGTCCGCGTCCGGGCCGTGGCTGGCGTAGGTGTTGTGCAGCGAGCCGCCGCCGGGGACGAAGCCCTCCGCCTTCGCGTCGTACTCCCCCGTCACCAGGCCCATGTACTCGGACATGATGTTGCGGTGGAACCACGGCGGCCGGAAGGTGTCCTCGCCGACCAGCCAGCGGGGCGCGAAGATCACGAAGTCGCAGTTGGCCAGGCCGGGGGTGTCGGTCGGGCTGGTGAGCACCGTGAAGATCGACGGGTCCGGGTGGTCGTAGCTGATCGTGCCGATCACCATGTAGTTGGCCGTGTCGTACTTGTACGGCGCGTAGTTCCCGTGCCAGGCCACCACGTCGAGCGGCGAGTGGTCGTAGTCCGCGGCCCACAGGTTGCCGCCGAACTTGTTCACCACCTGGACGGTGTGGTTGCGCTCCTCGAACGCCGCGTGCGGGATCAGGAAGTCCCGCTCGTTGGCCAGGCCGTTCGCGCCGATCGGGCCGCGCTCGGGGAGGGTGAAGTTCGCGCCGAAGTTCTCGCACACGTAGCCGCGGGCGAAGGCGTCCGTGAGCTCGACGCGGAACCTGATGCCGCGCGGGACGACCGCGATCTCGCCGGGGCTGACCCGCATCGGGCCGAGCTCGGTGTGCACGATGACCGCGCCGAGCTCGGGGACGAGCAGCAGCTCGCCGTCGGAGTCGACGAAGTAGCGGTCGCGCATCGAGCGGTTGGCCGCGTACAGGTGGACCGCCATCCCGGCCCTGGTCTTGATGTCGCCGTTGCCCGCGACCGTGAACAGGCCGTCGATGAAGTCCCGCGGCGCGCCTTCTACCGGGCAGCGGGAGCGGGTCCCAGCGCAGCCGGTTCGGGTCCGGTTCGAGTTCGTCGAACGGCGTGCCCTTGAGGTTCTTGTTGTCGATCCGCCGGAACGCGGGGTGCTTCGCGCTCGGCAGGATGCGGTACACCCACGACCTGCGGTTCACGCCCCGGGGCTGGGTGAACGCGGTCCCGCTGAGCTGCTCGGCGTACAGGCCGAGCGGCGCCTGCTGCGGCGAGTTGCGCCCGGCGGGGAGCGAGCCGTCGACCGCCTCGGTCGCGAACTCGTTGCCGAACCCGCTGGAGTAACGGAACTCGTCATCGGCCATGGGACTGCCTCCTCGGTGGTCGTCCATCCATCCACGATCATGCCCCTCGCGCATTGCCTCATGTCAGGCCGGGAGGGCGGTCACGGCGCAGGATCTGGGCGGCTCTTCTACGGATTCAATGCGAATTCACCACTCAAAAACAGTTAACAACAGTTACTGTAGAGGCGAGTTCCTACTACAGATGTTCGAGTAGGGAGGTTTGATGCCCGGCACCCGATGGCTGACCTTCGACTGCTATGGCACGATCGCGGACTGGAACACCTGCATGCTCGGCGCGCTTGACCCGGTCGCGGGCGCGCACGCGGCGCCGCTGCTCGCCGCCTACCACCGGGCGGAGTCCATCCTGGAGGCCCGGCCGCCGTGGCGGCCGTACCGGGAGATCCTCACCGACGGGCTCGGGCTGGCGGCGCGGCGGGTCGGCGTGCCGCTCGCGGACGAGCAGGCCGGGGCGTTCGTCGGGGCCTGGCCGTCGATGCCGGTCTTTCCCTGACGTGGCCGAGGCGCTGGGGACGCTCGCCTCCTTTGGCTGGCGGCTCGCGATCCTCACCAATTGCGACGACGACCTGTTCGCGGAGACTTCGGCTCGGCTTCCGGTGTCATTTGAGGTTGTGGTGACGGCGGAGCAGGTGCGGTCGTACAAGCCCGACCTTGGGTCATTTCAGGAAATTCGCCGAAATGACCGGGGCGACGCCCGCGAACTGGATTCACGTCGCCAACAGCTGGGTGCACGACATCCTGCCCGCCGCCCGGATGGGGCTGCGCTCGGTCTGGGTCGACCGCGACCACACCGGGCACCCGGCCAAGTTCGCCGAGCGCCGGGTCACCACGATGCGCCGCCTGCCGGAGACGGTGGCCGACGTGAGCGTGCTGCCCGCCTGGCCCGTTCCCTGACCTGGCCCTTATGGCACAGCCCAGGGGTACGCCGGCGTCACTGGAGACGATAATTGACCCATGGCTACTAGTGCGGAATTGCTTCTCGACGGGTTCGGGCGAATCCGGGAGAACGTGGCTGACGTGCTCGACGGGCTGACCGCGGAGCAGCTCACCTACCGGATCGACGCGGACGCCAACCCGGTGAGCTGGCTTGTCTGGCACCTCACCCGCGTGCAGGACGATCACGTCGCGGCCGCGTTCGGGGTGACGCAGGTGTGGTCGTCCGAGGGCTGGGCGGCGCGGTTCGGGCTGCCGGCCGACGATGATGGACCACGGGTACGGGCACACGCGCGAGCAGGTCGCCTCCGTCGCGGCCGCTACCGCCGCTGTCCGGGCTGCTCGGCGAGTACCACGAGGCGACGTACGCGCAGACGGTGAAGCTCGTGTCCGAGATCAGCGACGCCGACCTCGACCGGGTCGTCGACACGCGGTGGACGCCGCCGGTGACGCTCGGGGTGCGGCTCGTGTCCGTGCTCGACGACGACATGCAGCACGTCGGGCAGGCCGCCTACGTGCGCGGCATCGTGCTGCGCGCGGCGGCTAGCGGCTCGGCTGCGGTCGCAAGGCTTCAAGCCGTACGGGCGGCGTCGTCCGGGTCGGTGCAGATGAGGCCCCAGGGCTTGTCGTTGACTCTGGTGATGACGATGGTCGCGCGGGTCTTGCCTGCCAGCTTCAGGCGGCGCCTTATCTGGTCGACGTCGCCGGCCAGGCCGCGGCGCCTGATGTCGACCGCGCCCACGTCCAGCTCGCGCAGGCGCTTCGCGAACTGCTTCTCGTTCCACGGGGCCGAGTGCTGCACGCGCAGCGTGCGGGCGAACGGCGTTCGCACGTCCCGGTCCAGGGTGAGGAACGCGATCCGCGGGTCGATCTTGGCGGTGTCGCCGCCCAGGTCGCGCGCCAGGTCCTCGACCAGGCCGGCCCGGGTGACCGCCGGGTTCGGGTCGAGGAGGTACTCCCCCGGCTCGCGCAGCGGGACCGGGTCGCCGGGGCGGGCGACGAGCGTGTAGGAGCCGGCGACTGGCCGCCGGGGGCGGTCGCCAGGACGGTCGCGCGGCGCGGGCCTCGCGCGCCGTCGGCGCGATGCCGGGGCGCGGTCGCCAGGGACGGTGACCACAGGACCGCCTCCTTGAGGTCGCGGGCCTCGGCGATGAACTCGGCCTCCCAGGCCGGCGGGATCAGCTCCTCGGGGATGCCGGGGGCGGCCTTGACGCAGACCGCTGCGACCTGGCCGGTCAGCGCGGCGCACCAGTCGAGCGGGGGCTCGGACGTGCCGGCCCGGAAGCGGCGCGTGCCGTGGCCGGCCGAGGCCGTGCCCGGGCCGGAGCGGCGGGCCGGGTCGATGAACACCGCGTCGATGCCCGCCAGGCGCACGTCGCGGACGTCGGCCACGACGGCCGTCACGCGCTCCGCCCGGCCGTAGACGGCGGCGTTGTGCAGGGCGAGGCGGGCGTGGGTCTCGTCCCGGTCGACGGCGAGCACGTCGCTCGCCGCCGCCAGGGCGATCAGGTCGCCGCCGATGCCGCAGCACAGGTCAGCGACGCGGCGCGCGTTCTCGAGCCGGCCGGCCCGGTACCTGGCGATCGTCTCCGACGACGACTGCTCGTAGCCCGCCCTGGTGAACAGCATCTCCGCCGCGCGGCTGAACTTGGCCTCGGCGGCCCGGCGCAGCTCCTGCTGTGCCATCGCGGTGGCGACCAGGCTGGCCGGGTACTCGCGGCGCAGCCGTTCCGCGAGCGCCAGGCTCGCGCCGTCGCGTCCGGCGCCTCGGCGGCCAGCCGGGACAGGAGTTCCTGGCCCTGCGGGGTGAGCAGGGCGGTCGGGTCATCGTTCATCGCCTTACGAGGCTAGCCAGGCTAGGCGGCGAGCCAGTGCGGCTGCGGCAGCCGGCCTCACCGGGTCAGCTGGTCAAGCACGGCGGCCAGGGCGGTGACGGCGGACTCGCAGTCGTCGAGGCTGGCGTGCTCCTGCGGGGAGTGCGAGACGCCGGTCGGGTTGCGGACGAACAGCATCGCGGTCGGGATCCTGGCGGCCAGCACGCCCGCGTCGTGCCCGGCGCCGGTCGGCAGGACCGGGATGTCGCCGAGGACCGCCGCGATCGCGGCCCGCAGGGCCGGGTCGAACCGGACCTCCGGGGTTGCCGATTCCTGGCGGACTTCCAGGCTGACCCCGTGCGGCGCGCAGAACCGCTCGGCCGCCTCGCCGAGTTCGGCGCTCACCCGCGCGACCGAGGCCTCGTCCGGGCCCCGGGCGTCCAGCCACGCGCGGACCACGTGCGGAACGCCGTTGACCCCGCCCGGCTCGACGGTCAGCTTGCCGAAGGTGGCCAGCGCGCCGTTGGCCGCCGCCAGCTCGCGGGCCGCGAGGACGGTGCTGGCGAACGGCAGCATGGGGTCGTTCCTGTCGGGGAACCGCGCGGTGCCCGCGTGATCCGCCCGGCCGACGAAGGTGAACCGCCAGCGGCCGTGCGGCCAGATGCTGTCGGCGAGGGCGAGCGGCGCGCCGAGGGGCGCCAGGGCCCGGCCCTGCTCGATGTGCGGCTCGATGAAGGCGGCCACGCTGGCGAGCAGGTCCTCGTCGGGGCCGATGCCTGCCGGGGTCAAGCCCGGCTTCGGCCATCGCCTGCGCGAACGTCACGCCGGCGTCGTCGGTCAGGGCCCGCGCGGCCTGCGGGGTCACCACGCCGGTGAGCAATTTCGAGCCCAGGCAGGCGGCACCGAACCGCGCGCCCTCCTCCTCGATGAAGGCGGCCACGGCGACCGGGCGGCGCGGCGTCACGCCGCGCTCGCGGAGCAGGTCGACCGCCGCCAGGGCAGCCACGATGCCCAGGGGACCGTCGAAGGCGCCGCCATCGGGCACCGAGTCGAGGTGACTGCCCGCCACGATCGCCCCGGGTCCCGGCGCGGGCCACCAGGCCCACAGGTTGCCGTTCCTGTCGGTGCGCAGGTCCAGCTCGCGGGCCCGGGCCTGGGCGGCGAACCAGGCCCGGCACTGCTGGTCGGCCAGCGTCCAGGTGAAGCGTCGGTAGCCGCCGTCGCCGGCGCGGCCGATGTCCTTGCAGCTCGGCCCAGAGGCTCGCGAAGGTGCTCATGACCGTAATCCTGCTACGCGGCCGACGACGACTGAACAGGCAGGCGGTCAGTCACCGGAGCGTTGAGCGTGCGCGGCGAGGAACCCGCCAGCCCGGCCCCGGCCGCCGAGCGCGAGACCCAGGTCGCCGAACTCAGCGCTACGACTTTTTCAGGTCGAAGTAGCTAGACCCGGTTGAGCTAGCTTCGTCGAGCACCTGGTCGATGAGGCTGCGGGTCTCCTGGCTGTCGGCACCCATCTCGACTGCGGAGGCAAGGCCGAGAAACGCGATCTCGGGGGGAAGGGTCTGCGGGTCGGACAGTTTTATCGTCAGCAGAGCGCAGCACATCAGGGCCGCCTTCATGCGGATCCGCCAGTCCGGTCTGATCCAGTCCCGCGCGGAGAGCTCAGCCAGAAGCGGGAACAGGATGTTCTCGACTTTGCTCCGTAGGAACATGCTGCGCACCGGATGCACCCGGTAGTCGTGGTTGATGGCGAGGACGCCGTCGCCGTATTCGACGTGCACGGTCGTCTGCGCTGCCTTGGCGTGCGGGAAGTACATCCAGGACGCGAAGACGTTGTGGTAGAGCGGCTTCACGATGTCGAGCAGCGGGTCGTGCCTGCCCGCGAAGGCCGGGTCGAAGTACAGCATGTCTGTGCCGCCGTCGACCAGGAACAGGTTCCCGTTGTGCGCGTCGCCGTGCCCGACGACGGAAGGACCGGACTGGTGCGGGTCCAGGAGACGAACGGCCTGTGAGATCAGGTCGCTGAGGCTCTCCTGGTAGCGCTGCCCGTTGATCACCCACCGAGCCTGGAAGATCTCACGGATCGTGAGCTCGCCGGCCGGAAGGCACAAGCGGTCCTGCGGGATATAGAAGCTTGCGAGGCGTCCGCCGGTAAGGCGGTGCGAGAACAGCTGGTGCACCGGGGCGCTGGCGGCATCCTCCGCCGACTGCCAGCGCATGGTCGCACGGTAGATCTCCCTCAGTCGCCGATCGGCGTCACTCTGCGCGTCAGCGAGTCTACGCAGCTCACCCCCGGTACCCTCCTCGATCGCCCAAGCAGCGTCGAAGACGAGCGGATCGTCGACCACGGGGTAGATCAGGAGCTGACGTCCCGCCTCATTCGACACGTACAGCGGCTGCAGTACCGGGTAGCCCGCCTCGGCCAGCAGGGAAGCGTTGCGGTATTCCCGGACCATCGTGCCGGCCTCGGTATGGGTCTTGAAGAACAGCGTGCTCCCGTCCTTAAGGGTCAGCAGGCCGTTGATGGAGTTCAGCGAGATCGCGAGCGGCCGCAGCCTGACCCGCTCGACGTCGAGCTGGAAGGTGTCCCGAATGAGGGCGAGGAGCAAGTCCTCCGCTTGGTCTCGGTCGGTGTCCTGCAGCTGGAAAACCTTGTGCACTGTATCTCTGGGCACCGTTGGCCTCGCAGAAGTCGCCGGGCAGGACATCAGTCGGGCCCATTCTCGCGGTCGACCAGCAGCTCGTAAACATCGACGAAGGCACGGGACGTGCGCCGCTGGTCCGGAACGAGTAGGCAGCACGTCGCGCACGGCAGCCGCCACGGTGCCGCCCACCTCCAGGCGCGAGAGCGACTGAAGTTCGTTCCTGATGATCCCGGCCGCCGACTCCGGGTCGCCCGACCTGATCAGCGTGCGGGCGCGGGACACCTTGACCAGTGCCGGGTCTATCCGCTCGCTGAGCACCGTACAGGCGCAAGGCCAAGTCCTGCGCGGCCAGTGCCTGCCGCCCGCGAGCACTTCGGCTGTAGACCTCACCTTCGTAGAAGGCCAGCTTGGCCTCAGAAAAGGCGTAAAGGCCGCCGACGCCAATCGCCGGGTCCGCCGCGTCGTACGCCCGCTTGGCCTGGGTGATGGCCCGCATCGCACCCTCGTGGTCGCCGGCCCTTGAACGGGTGCGCGCCAGGACGGCAGGGGCCATCGACGAGGCGATGCCGCGGACGCCCTCGGCGGTCGCTGCGGCGAAGGAAGCGGTCCTGATCGCGGCCGCTGGCGTCCCGTAGTAGAACTCGACCATCGCCTGCCGGGTCAGTATCCAGCCGAGCAAGGCCCGGTCCCCCGTCTCGTAGACAGCACGGCCCGCCTGGATGAACCATTCCCTGGCTTCTGGCCCGTCCCCAGGTCGATCATGAGGACGCCGATTGCGGCCGCGAACTGTCCCGCTGACCGCAGGATCCTCGCCTGCGCCCGCAGCCCCTGCCGCCCGCGAAGCAGCGACGTGGCCTGGCGGTAGGCCGTGAGCAACTGATCCAGGTAGACCGTCGTCGGCATCCTGCGATAGCCGAGGCCGAGCTGCTCGACTGACTCCTCAAGCCGGGTCACCAGGTTCGCGCTGCGCGACGACGGAATGAGAATGCCGCTGGTGCTGACGCGCAGTTCGGCCGCGCCGTGCAGGTGATCGGCGGCGCGGCGGGGAACCGACGATCACCCCAGGCCGCAGACCGTAGTCTTCGCCGAACCCAAGCCTGTCCGGCCGCGTCGAGAACAGTCGACACAAGGCGTCCAGGTAGTGCGGGGACGGCTGGTCCTCGCCGCGCTCCCAGGCCGAAATGCGCTGGTGTGTCAGCGAGTCAAGTGGCCGGTTCGCCCGTTTGCCCTGCTCCTTCATCAGCGCGGCCATGTCTTGCAGCTTCAGGCCACGGGCCACCCGCCATGCGCGCAGCTGGGAAACGCCGCAATCAGCGTGAATAGCCTCAGCCGTATCTTCGATCGACATGCCGAGAGCCGCACAGCGCTCCCGGACTCTAGTCAGGGACATGCGGACGAGCCCATCGTCTGCTGGTGAACGACGCCGTTCCACGTCGACTCCCTCGTCTATAAGGTCAGTCTATGTCCGGCTCCGCCCCGCCTTGCGGCGGGCAGGAAGGCGTTCATACTTGTGTTGTGACGTCTTTCAGCACGGAGGGGGGCATTGCGAGTGAGCGACGCCAGGTTCCCCTTCCAGTGGCGCAAAGCGCGGGCCAGTGCCAACGGCGGAGGCAACTGCGTCGAGGTGGCGCTGGCTGGGCGCACCGTTCTGGTGCGCAATTCCCGGGACCCGGAAGGCAGCGTCCTCGCCTTCGCGCCCGCGCAGTGGGACGCGTTCGTCAGGGCGGCACGCGGTGGCGCGGCTGATGGCAGGGGCGATCTCCCCGAGTAGCGGCTTGTCATCTCGCCCTCCGCGACGAATGGACGCGCCTGATCCGCCGAACAGACCAGCTCGCACGGGGACGATGAAGACGGCCACCGATGTTCCCACGGCTAGGACCGCGTGCCACCTGAGCAGCAGCATCGCCACCGCGACCGTACCGAAGACCAGTCCGGCAGAGAGCGCCAGGACGAGTACCAGGCCGTACAGGCGCAGGGACATCGCGGTGTCCTTGAGTAGTTCCCGTGCGAAGTCCACGATGTAAGCGAACAGGTCGAGCCTGTCGCGCGGGCGATAGCGGTCCGCGCGGCTTGCTCCCCTCCTGCATCTTCGCGCCCACGATCATTAGCCAGAGATCTCGTGCTCGTGTGATCTGGCGATGCACCGCAGCAGATCGCGTGCCGCAGTGCCCGTTATCGCGGACGACCGCAACTCCTCGAACCGGGCGAGGTAACCGGCTATCTGGTCTTGGTCGTCGCGTACCAGGTAGTCACGGCTCACGCCATCCACGTACAGCACGTCGTCCTGCCCGTCGGCGAACTGCAGCACCGTGAACGAGCCGGTCATCCCGCCGTGCACCCCTGCAGCAAACGGGATCACGCCCACCGACGCATCGCCCCTGACATCGGCCTCAAACAGTTTCATGACCTGTTCGGCCATCACGCCAGGACCGCCAACCGCCCTACGGAGCGCTGCCTCGTCGAGCAGGACCGCGACCTCAGCGGAATCCGCGCGGCCGAACAGCCGGGCACCACGCTCTGCCCGCAGCGCGAGCGTCCGCTCGACGTGCGTCGGTCCGTAGGGAAACGCGTGCGCCCCGATCACAAGCTCGGCGTACCTGCGAGTCTGGAAGATCCCCGGAACAAGTGCGAGCGCGAAGACAAGGTGCCTGGAGGCGACTTCCTCGTAGCCGAGGAACTGCCCGAACTGCGGCCGGACGAGATCTCGGTAGCCGTGCCACCAGGGGCGGCTGCGGCTTTCCCTGGCGAACGCGGTCAGTGTCGTAGTCAGGTTCCGGTCCCGTACCCCGTACAGAGCCAGCAGCGCCCGCAGGTCGGTGACCGAGACGCCGATCGCTCCTGACTCGATGCGGATGAGCTTGGAAAGCGACCAGTCCAGCTCAGCCGCGACCCGCTGCTGCGTCAGGCGGTCTCCGGTCCCGCAGGCTCCGCAGTTCCTGCCGGAGCTGCCGCCGGGCCTCGCTAGGGTCCACGCTGACGGTCACGATGTACTCCCTTCGATAGCCAACGGCACTAGCCGCCGGGTGCTGACAACGCCAATCTGATAGTGGCTCCAAAGGTGACGGGCGTGCCGCCGGTGCTCGCGACGCGTGCAAAGCACGTGCAAAGAGGCGCGCCGGCCTCGTCGGCCGACGTCACGCCGGGCAGCGAAATGGCAGGTAGGCCGATGATCGCGGAATGAATCCGGTGTGATCAGGAATTACAGCGACGACAACGGCAGCGTGCCGGTATATAGCCTCGCGTACCGTCGGCGCACGTCGTCAGCGGCTCATCATGGGTTCTTGCCGTTTAGGCCACGTCCGTGTCTACGACCTGACCTGCCAGGAGCAGCGGCTGTCCGGTCCCGGGCAGAATCTGCGCGTCGCAGCAGGAGGTTCAAGGCTGCCGCGCCCAGGAAAGCCGCTGCTAGCGCGACTACGATCGCGACCACTAGACCCAGCCATGGCGCGCCGATGACCGGCAGGCCGAACAGCGGCATGTAGCTCACGCCGTAGGAGCGGGTCAGCCCGACAACGGCACCGCCGGCGGCTGCGGCCACCACTGCCACGGCCAGGTAACCGCGATGTGATTTGACGTGCGGGAAGCTGCCCTCAACGAACGTACCGAAGCACGCGTTGACGGTGAACGTGTGGCAGGCCGACGGCCGGTCTTGGTCGTGGCGCGGGAATGCGATGGCGGCGAGGGCGATGCCGGCCGATACGGCGACCAGTGTAATCATGTCGATCGCGGCGAGGAACGAGCGCCCTCCCGCACTGAACTCGATCACCATCAACGGCAGGATCACGGAATGGTAGAGGCCCTTCAGCAGGATCGGCCACATGAGGGCACCGAGGCACAGGCCGACCAGCAAGCCCGCATGTGCCAGTGATGACGCGATGGCACGCTCGACCGCCCGGTCCAATCCGGTGCCAGGGATACGCAGGACCAGCCGTGTTGCGGCACCGGCCAGCAGGCCCGCCAGCCCGCTTCCAAGAATGTTGGCCGTCGTGGTCGGCCACCGGTATCGCAGAGCCGATGCGACCAGTACGTCAGCCAGTGTCCCTGCCAGCAGGCCCGCGACAAGAGCTCCCAGGAACCCGGCGTCCAGCGCGAGGTCGCCTGCGATGACGCCTGCCAGCAGGCCCGCCTGGCCGACGCTCGAAGTCCTGGACGCTGCGGTGAACGAGATAATGAGAAGTATCAGCGGGAGCGCAAGCTTGACGATCTCTTCTGATATCGAGCCAGGTACGTGACGGCAGACTCCGACTACCGCAGCGATCGCCAGGATCGCAGGTAGCGAGTCGACCAAGATCGGCCGGGGGTCATACCGTCGCCACCACTCTCGCAGATTGCGCGGCAGGTCGAGGGCCTGGTAGCCGGTTCCCCACGCGTGCGAGAGTCCGGCCGCGTAACCGATCGCCCGGGTGTGGTTCGTCGTCCCGGTCGTCCCCGACGCGGACACGAAGCGGACGCCCATAGCCTCCGCCGCTGCCACGGAGCTGCCGCCGCTTCCCACAACGGGTACCTTCTGCTGTGCTGCGGCTGTGATCGATGCCTTGTTGATCCCGCGCGGGTTGGCGCTGACCAGAATCAGACCGTCTATCTGGTCCGCGCTGATCAGCTCGGCGACGGCTTGGTCTTCCGCCTGAGCGATTTTGTTGACCTCGTCGAGCGGCCTGCTGCCACCGGCCGCGGGGTGCCATGCTCGATCCGCCACATGGCGGCCGGTCGAATGTGTTCCGATCGAGTCCAGCGACGCGTCAGCAGCGACGAAACACACGGCTACGAGTTCTGCGCCCGCTCGGCCCAGCTGATCCTGGACCGAGCGGATCAGCTGGGCCGCATCGTTCCCGCCCAGCCGGTGCAGGTTCCCGCCGCTGCTTCCGACCAGAGCGACGCGCTTCACGTCCTCTGCCTTCCTCAAGCGGTCCCTGCTTGGAAGCGCCGCGTGCAGCCCGAGAGCCAGCCAGGTACCTCATCGTCACTTTGCCCGGGCTGGACCAGTTCGTAGCCTCGTGCCCTGAGGACAGGGGCTCCGGTGAAATGTCGGGCGTCATGCCGCTCGGCTGTGCTCACGGTGTCCTCGGTTCGGTCGTCTCGCTGCGAGGAAGCTGCCTGATCCCGTCTAGCGATTTGATCGCCCATCACCTCGTACGCCGGGATCATGTCATACAGCACCCGCTCCATTAAGATCCGCGGCGGAACCCAAGCAGTGCGCCGGACCTCAACCGCCTTGGAGTCGGCAGCGGCTTCGTCACCAAGTGACCGCCTCCACCGAGACCAGGCCCACAGGTTCCCGTCCCCGTCGGTGTGCAGACGATGCTGGTCGGCCTACTTCAACGTTCGGCTTGGGCGTCACCGCGGAAGTGTTCGGATGCGAGCGTCGGGGCGAAGGACTCCCCCGTTGTGATTACTCTGTGACCGTGGCCGGCAGGCTGGCAGGCAGTCCGAAACGCGGGAAGAGCGACCCGTCCAGGAAGACGACGATCCGCCTGATCCGGGTCCCGTCCGTCTCCAGTACGTGCAGGGCATGCGGGTGGAAGGTCCCGTCCGCGCCGAGCGAGTAGCCCGCCATGGCCGGGTAGCCGTTGGCGGACGTGGCGAGGGCGCGCCGGGGATGACGGAACACCCGGCGATCGTGATGATCCACGACCGCGGGGACTCCGTGGAACCACAGCCGCACAGGCGGCATCTCGTAGTCGATGTCGTCTCTCAGCAGCGCGGCGAGGGCGGCGGTGTCGGAGGCCGCGAACGCTGTCATGTACCGCTGCAGGATCTCCTGGTCCACCGCCGGGCCGGCCGCGGCATCCGAGGGCGGGTCCGCGGCGAGGGCCGTCCTGGCCCGCTGCAGCAGGCTCCGCGCGGCCGTGGTCGTGATGCCGAGGAACTCGGCGGCTTCGGCCGGGTGGTAGCCCACCACCTCGACGAGCAGCAGCACCGCCCGCTGGCGGGGAGGCACCCGCTGGAAGGCCGACAGCAGCGCGAGCCGCGTCGTGTCGCGCAGCGCCACGATCGTCGCCGGGTCGTCGTCCCCCAGGGCTCGCGTCGGCGCCGGGCCGAGCCAGGGGACCGAGCCGAGCCTGGTGAGATCGGCATCAGCCGGGTCGTCGGTCGCGTTGCCAAGGCCAGAGGGCAGGACCCGCCGGTGCCGCGACTGCAGCGCGGTGAGGCAGGCGTTGGTGGCGATCCGGTAGAGCCAGGTCCGCAGCGACGAGCGACTGCCGAAGCCGTCGTAGCCGCGCCAGGCGCGCAGCAGCGTCTCCTGGACCACGTCCTCGGCATCGGGGAAGGAGCCGAGCATGCGGTAGCAGTGGGCGAGCAGTTCCCGCCGGTAGGGGTCTGCGAGCCGGGCGAAGTCCTCGCCCGGCTCGCTCAGGTCAACCGACACCAAGCTCCTCCTCGAGCTGAGCATCCCGGGACAGGGCGGAAGCGGGGAGCTCCCGGACCTTGCGGCGGCCAGGAGCGAACAGCCCCGCGACCGCGCCGAGGAATGCCATCGCCGCGGCCGCGACCATAGCAGGGGCAAAGCCGTCCGCGAAGCCCAGCGGGGAGCCCGCCGAGCCGTGCGCGGCGAAGACCGCGGCCAGGACCGCGATGCCCAGCGCCCCGCCCATCTGGCGCACCGCGGCGAACGTGCCGGCGGCCTTGCCCATCGCGGCCGGCTCCACCGAGGTCATCACCGCGCTCTGCTGGGCGGGCATCGCCATGGTCGTGCCCGCCCCGGAGATGATGAGGGCGAGGACGGACGCGGTGTACCCGTAGTGCTCGCGGGCGTTATAGGCGACCCACAGCAGCCCGAGTCCCTGCAGGGTCAGGCCGACGGTCAGCAGCCACCGCGGCCCGATCCGGTCGACGAGCCGGCCGGCGAGCGGGGCGACGACGAACAGGGTGGCGGTCCAGGGCAGGAAGCGCAGCCCCGCGCCGAGCGGCGAGTAGCCCTGGGAGACCTGAAGGTACTGGGCGAGGAAGAACACGGTGCTGAACAGGGAGGCCGTCAGCAGCAGGGACGAGGCGTTAGCCGCGGAGAACTCGCGGACCCGGAAAAGCCGCATCGGCAGCATCGGCTGCCGGGTGCGGAGCTCCCAGCCGACGAAGGCGGCCAGCAGCACCAGCCCGCCGACGAGCGTGCCGAGAACCTCGCCGCTCCCCCAGCCGGCCGAGCCGGAACGCACTAGCGCCCAGACGATGCCGAACATCGAGGCCGCGACCAGGACGAGGCCGGGCAGGTCGGGCCGGGCCGGCTTGCCCTTCATCTCGGTCAGCTTCGACGCCGACAGCGGCAGGACCGCGGCGATGACGGGAACGTTGAGCCAGAAGATCCACTGCCAGGCCAGCCCTTGGGCCACGGCACCGCCGACGATCGGGCCGCCGACGACGGCGAGCCCGGTCACGGCAGCGTAGCTGCCCATGACGGCGCCGCGCCTGGCCGGCGGGGCGGCCGCGGTGAGCAGCGCGAGCGCGGCCGGCGTGATGAGGGCCGCGCCGGCGCCCTGGACCACCCGGGCGGCGATGAGCAGCCCGATGCCCGGCGCGAGCGCGCAGGCGGCCGAGGCCAGGGCGAAGATCACCAGGCCGATCAGGTACGTGCGCTTGCGCCCGATACGGTCACCGAGCTCGGCCGCCGGGATCAGCAAGGCGGCGAAGCTGAGGCTGAAGGCGCTCACCGTCCACTCCAGGCTCGCCATCGACGCGTGCAGGTCCCGCGCGATGGACTGCAGCGCGGTCGCGACCACGAGCTGATCCAGGGCGACGACGAGGCCCGCGGCGGCCGTGAGCGCGAGCACCCAGCCCAGCGGGGCGGGCTTTGCGCCGCCCGATGCGACGTTCATAGTCGCGGTCCTTCCGGTCGGTTCTCACTGAGGCGGCTCTCGCTAAGGCCGTCGCAGGTATTGACCCGGCCGAACGCGAATCTTCACCGGCGGTGCATTTCCGCCCCCGGCCGGGTCTGTACCTGCAGGACACCCGTCAAGCCGCACCCCAAGCGCACCACCAAGCCAAGGAGGCTGGCGTGAACATCGAAACGACAGGGACGGAAAAGGCGGCCGCGCTGCGTGCGCTGCACGTGCCCGGGCACCCGCTCGTGGTGCCCAATGCCTGGGACGTCGCCTCGGCCCGGATGATCGAGGAGGCTGGCTTCCCCGCCGTCGCGACCAGCAGCGCCGCGATCGCCGCGGTCCTGGGATGGGATGACGGCGAGGCCTGCGCCGGTGGAAGACATGCTGGCCGCGGCCGGCCGGATCGCCCGCTCGGTCAGCGCGCCGGTCACGGTCGACTTCGAGCGCGGCTACGGGCTGGGCCGGCCGAGCTCGTCGAGCGGTTCGCCGAAACCGGCGCGGCCGGCCTGAACCTGGAGGACTCCGACCCGGCGACCGGCGTCATGGTCGGCATCGGCCGAGCAGGCCGACTTCCTGGCCGCGGTGCGCGCCGCCGCGGAATCGGCCGGCGTGGACCTGGTCATCAACGCGCGGACGGACTCATTCCTCCGGCGAGCGGGAACGCCGGAGGAACAGCTTGCCGCCTCGATCGAGCGGGGCTCGCGCTACCTCGCAGCCGGCGCCGACCGCGTCTACCCGCTGGGCGTGGCCGAACCCAAGGTGATCCGTGCCCTGGTCGAAGCGATCCCCGGTCCGGTCAACGTGGCGCGCCCGCCGCAAGCCAAGGCAACGCTTGCCGAGCTCGCCGGCCTCGGCGTCGCCCGCGTCACCTTCGGGCCGAGCCTGCAGCGGCAGGCGTACGGCTGGTTCGCGTCCACGATCCTGCGCGCCCTGGCCGACGACCACCGCTGAGTACCTAGCCGGGAGGACTCGCCGGAGGGCTACCGCCAGACCCCGCCGTACGCGTGGTGGAACTGGCACGACGAGTACGGCCACGGCCAGCCGCCCCAGGCGTAGGAGGCGAAAACGCGGAGGCCGTCGCGGCGGGTACCGCGGCCAGCGACACCACGGCAGGTGCGGGTTCGCGCCGGCGCCGCCTTGGATCATCCTGAACGAGTGCGGTCTCCACCCGCCGCGCCACCCCGAAGCCGCCAGTGCCTGGCCGCGGGCCTGGACGGTACCCGCCTGAGCACGCCCGCGTCCGCACCGCTGAACCGGAAGCGGCGGCGATCCGTTGGCCTGAGTGGGAGTGACCGACATTGGGTGCCGGCATTGGGTGGTGACGAGTGCGGATCGACCGGTCGGACGACGGCGACGAACGCCCGGACACCGCTGACGTGCCCGAGGTACGCGGGCCGACGCTGGACGGGACACCGGCCAGGACCGGGACCTCGCGGGCAAGAACGCCGACCACGGGGCGGAAGCCGGGAGCGCCGACCGGGTGGCGCGGAACGTTGAGCACCGGGCCACCGTGGAGGCCGTCTGACCGGGCCTACGCCATCGACCAGGGCTACGCGCGGGTGCAGGAGATCGAGGAGAAGACCGTCACCCCGGCCATGCGCCGCATCGAAGCCGAGGACCCTGACCGCCACCTGGCCGGCCTGGAGAACCGCCTCAAGGGCAAGGATCGGCTCACCGAGAAGATCACCGAGGCGGTCGAGGAACGCGGTCACACCGTGAGTGAGGCATTCGGCCTCGTGAAGGACGCGATCCGCTATACCTTCTGCTATCCCGATGATCGCTATACAGATGGCGTTTACAGCGGATTGCGACCGGCTCGAGGATGCCGGTTTCGAGCGCTCGACCGCAGGAACTCATGGGAACGGCAGAGTACAAAGGAATCAACAGCCGGTGGCGAGTTCCCGGGAGTGAGCAACTGTTCGAGGTTCAGTTCCACACTCAAGCGAGCCTCGAGGCCAAGGAGGAGACCCACTGCGGCCTACGAGAGGCTGCGCAGCCTGCCTGAAGACGACGAAGAAGTGCGCGAGCTGCACGCCTACCAGCGCGAGGTCACCGCGAAGGTTCCGATCCCGCCGGGTGCACCGGAGATTCCGGATTATCCGTAGGAGGACGCGATGCCAACGAAAGATCACCTACTACGCGATCGTCGATGACCTACAGCAGCCGGGAAGAACCAGCCGGGGTGCTGCGGCGCGTAGAGCACGATGACGGCGAACACGATGAGGCATTTACGCGCAACCTGGAGTGGAAGCGCAGCGCTTCACTGTACTCATACGAGCGCGGCAACCGGGACGCCGAGTTCTACGAGATCAGCGAGGATGAGGCGAACCGGATCGTCGAGCGCATCCGCCGCTCGGTGACCGGCCAGCCCTAGGGCTTCCGGCGCCGGCTACGAGCGCAGCCGCGTGACGAACGCCGCCCACGCCCCGGCTGGGAAACTCCAGCGTCACGCCGTCACGGTCGGTGGTGTCCCGCACCATCACGCCGTCAGCCGAAGCTACCTCTACGCAGGACCCGCCGTTGCCGTCCGAGTAAGTGGACTTACGCCAGCCGTCCATGTCTCGCCTAGCCTCTCGATCAGCGCCGCACTCTCTGACACGCGGTAGCACTCACCCCGAAGGCTATCGAACCGCGCTGCCAGCGCCGAAACGGTTTCCTCGTCGGTGTACGTGAATCCTCCGGCCATGTGCTCGGCGTACGCGACATTGTCCGCGATGATCAGCTCACTGGCGTTGGCGGGATGGGCCACCGCTGGCATGACCGTGAGCGTTACACGGGGCAGCGCCGCGACCGCCAGCAACTGTCGCATCTGCGCAGCCATGATCTCGGTCCTCCCCACGCAGACGGTACAGCGCCAGCTCATCAACGACGAACCAGGCCGAGGGGGGATCGTCACGGGCCAGAACGCGCCGCTGCCGTTCCATCCGGCTTGCCAGCCGGGCGCGGGCGATCTCGGCGGTGACGGGCGGCTGCACGGAAATCAGCGCACGCGCGTAATCCTCCGTCTGGAGCAGGCCGTGAGACGATCCCCGGTGACCACACGCGCAAGGTCACTGCCTTTTCCTCGACCTCGGCCCATGAGCGGAAGCCGGGCGGCACCTCGGCCCAGGTCCGCGACTCGTCGTACCAGTCCGAGAACCAGCCGCGCCGCTCGGGGAAAGCGGTGTCGCAGGCCCGGGCCATCGCCTCGGTGGGCGGGCGCCTTCCGTTCTCTATCCGGCTTAGGTGCGCGGCGTTGATCCCGGTTCGCCGGGACAACTCGTCAAGGGACCACCCGTGCGCCAGCCGTTCCTTCCGGACCTGCCTGCCGAAGTGTCCTGCCATACCGTTTTCTTTGGTGCCAGTCATATGAAAAGCATGCCACAGCATCTGACGTGATAGTCAACGATCCGTCACCTTTGACCACGGCACCCGTCGCGCTCGCGTCCCCGGTTCCCCGTCACGCGGCGGGTGCCGCCCCAGCCGACAGGAGGGCATCACATGGGGAACATCGTCGGGCCGCCGAGGTGGAAGGCGGCAGGCATCGCATCGGCGGACCTCGTGCGCGGCTACCGGGCGGCAAGAGAACTCCAGCATCTGCCGGTTCCGCCGCACCTTGGCAAGGAGCTGGCAGGTTACATCATGCGGGCAGGAGCGGAACTCATCGCCCGCGACATCGACCCGCTGAAGCTCACCGCCGACGGAGCCGACCAGTGATCGCGACGGCGGAAGCGCGGCTGAAGGCCGCCGAGGTCGCCCAGCGGTTCCCCGGGTGGACCGTGTGGCTGACGGCCCAAGGCAGCCCGGTAGCCACGCGCTCGGGCAGGCAGCGGCCCCCGGAACCGTACGACGGCAACTGGGCGCAGACGGTCATGGCCGATAACTGGGACGAGCTTGAGACCGAACTGGCAGCGCAGGCCAAGTACGACGAGGAAAGGCTGACCAACCAGGCAACGCATGGGTTACAGTACCAAACACTGATAACTTGTCGACCATACTCGTGCCTATAATTGCCGATCGAATTGAGAGCTTGGTGGAGCCTGCTGACGACGCGCGGCGCGGTGGCCTCGCGGACCTGGTGACCACCGAATACCCAGAAGTCCGCCTGTCCGACATGACGCTCGCCCCGGCTACGCGGGCGCAACTGGAGCAGGTACTGCACGAGCAACGGCAGCGCGACCTGCTTGAGTCACGCGGGTTCGCGCCACTGCACCGACTGCTGCTCACCGGCCCGCCCGGCACCGGGAAGTCGATGACCGCGTCGGCCCTGGCCACCGAACTGTCGCTGCCGCTGGTCACCATCCGAATCGACGCGCTGATCAGCAAGTACACGGGCGAGACAGCGGCGAAGCTGCGGGTCATCTTCGACGCGATGGCGCGCCCGCGGTCGGTGTACCTATTTGACGACCTCGACGCGATCGCGGCGCGGCAGATGGCCGGTTTCGGATTGACATCGTGGACGCCCGCCGCATCCTCAACACGTTTCTCTCGTTCCTCGATGACACCCAGCCGGAAAGCCTCATCGTCGCGGTGGCCGATCACCCATCGCTGCTCGACGACGCACTGCTCCGCCGTTTTGACGCCGTCATCGCCTATTACCTGCCCGATTCCGCGCAAGCCCTCGACCTACTCCGCCGACGCCTCAGTGCCGTGAATACGTCCGCGGTCTCCTGGAACGAGGTAGGCGATCACGTGAAGGGCCTCAGCCAGGCGAGACTTGTCCGCGCCGCCGAGTCAGCGGCCAAACGAGCCATCCTGTACGACAGGGACTCGGTGTCGACGGCCGCCCTGGTCACGTCGCTAGGCGAGCTCCGCGGAATCCATCACGTCATGGGATTTGGCCGCACTCTCCCGAGATGATTTGCCTCATTCGTCAGCAGGCTCTGGGAACGAGAGTTGGCGCTTGAGCTGGTTGCCTTGTCCTTGATCATGAAGACTTTTTAGTGCCATGACGCGTAAAAAGCTTCGTGATCATGGTCAGCACGGGTGCGGGAAGCAACATATACCGACTTAGCGCCAAAATCCGTCCGATTTATAACACTTTGTCGCACGCGAAATCAGTATACCTCTGGGCTGCGACGCAACACTGCTGCGTGACCGCTCCGGCAAGGCGGCCCGACGCGGTGGCCCGGCGTGGTGGCGGCGCTGGACGGGGCCGGGCGGCGCACGAACCCGTTCTGGTGAATCTTGGATTTTAGCCGCGGGCTGAGGACTGATCTCTGACGGGCGTCTGGCCGTAGCCTGGGTGGGTGGCCTAGCGAGGTGGGAGGACCAGGTGGAGGCAGAACCCGAGGGGCAGGCGGGCAGCCCGCCGGACAGCTGGCAGGAGCACTGGTTCGACCACCGTCAGCTGCTGCGGCTCTACTACAGCGACGGCGACTGCGCGATCTACCTGGACCCCGACGTTCGCCGGGCCGAGGTCCGCTGGCTGCCCCGTTACATCGCCCAGGCCTGGCAGTACTCCAAGGCGACCTACGGCGAGGCGTTCGGGCCCGACCCGCGCATCTACTCCATCCACCACGCCGGGCGGCACGGCGGCGGTCACGCCGGCTATTACGTCAGCCCGGTCCACGATTACCACAATGTCAGCGACTGCGGCCTGGACACCTGGCGGGAAAGCGAGACCCTCGCCCGCGAGCTGCCCGCGCATGAGATCGGGCATTCCGTCGAGAGCGCCAACAACGGCATGCACGGCTCCCCCGCCTATGAGATCTGGGGCGACAGCAAGTGGGCCGAGTTCTACATCTATGACCTCTACACCGCGCTTGGGCATGGACCGCGAGGCCAAGCACGTCCACCGCCGGTTCACCGGCAACAGCGACGACTTCCCGCGGCGGGGCACCCGCTGGTTCCGTGACTGGTTCTACCCGCTGTGGCGGGACTGCGGGCAGGCCGCGGTCATGGACCGGTTCTTCCGGCAGCTGGCCCAGCACTTCCCGCGCGACGCAGGACGGGACGTACACGCGGCGGATGAACTGGGGCGAGTACATCCACTTCACCAGCGGCGCCGCCGGCGCCGACCTGCGCAGCCAGGCCGCCCGCGCCTTCGGCTGGCCCCGCGAGTGGACCGACCAGCTCGAGCGCGCGCGTGAGCAGTTCCCCGGCGTCACGTACTAACCAGAGCGCCCCGAGAAGAGCTGAGACGGAACAAGCGGTCCACGCCACGGCCGGGACATGGAACCGCTCGGCCATGGCAGTACGTCCAACGGGCAGGTATCCCACGGAACTGGAGCCCGGCTATGGACATTTCCTCTTCTCCTTCTCATCGCGGGCTCGTCAACGGCGGTCTCGCGGCGCTCGCGCTCACCGGAACGCTCGCGCTCGGCGGCTGCGGCAACGGCGGCGCCGCGCCGTCATCGCCGGCTGGGCAGGGAGCGAATAGCGCCCGGCCGGCGACGCTGGCCGCGGCGACCGGATCGGGACGGATCTCTGTCACCGGCACCGGCACCGTGACAGGCACCCCGAATCAGCTGGTCCTCAACATGGGCGTCCAGGTCAACGGGTCGTCGGTCGGGTCGGCGCTGGCCAGCGCCGACGACGCGGTCAGCCGGGTGACCGCCGCGTTGCGCGGCGGCGGCGTCGCCGCCGCCGACATCCAGACGTCGGGGCTCTCCATCTGGCCGAACTATCCCGAACAGCTCGCAGGTGCCCCGTGGCTACAGCGTCAGCGAGTCACTCACGGCCACGCTTAAGAGCGTCCGTGCCGCCGGGGCCCAGATCGACGCGGCCGTGCGCGCGGGTGGCAACGCCACCACGGTCAGCGGCATCTCCCTCAACCTGACCGACGACAGCTCACTGCTCGCCGCGGCCAGGGCCCGGGCCGTCGCCGACGCGGAGGCGAAGGCCACGCAGTACGCCAAGGCCCTCGGCGAGCCGCTCGGGCCCGTGGTCAGCATCACCGACCAGGCAGAAGCCCAGCCGCTCCCCTCGTTCGCCGCGAGCGGCGCCGCCGCCGCGGGGAAGCCCGTGCCGATCTCTCCCGGAACACAGCAGCTGAGCGTCTCCATCACCGCGGTCTTCACGATCTGAGCTAAGAGTTGACAAGTCGGCATATGTTCGCCAATCCAGGGCGGCCGCGAGGTTGGCGATCATGTTTTCGAGGGAATAACAACTGGCGTGAGCGTCGCCGACGTGACCCCCCGCGCCGACACCCGCCCTCCTGCGGTCCGCGCTGGCCGCTGCCGTGCTCGGCTGGCACGTGTTCCCCTGCGCGGCCGGCGGGAAGCGCCCCGCGCTGCGGGGGAACTGGCAGGACCTGGCCACCACCTCCGCCGGCCAGATCCGTGACTGGTGGAGCCGCGCGCCGTACAACATCGGGATCGCCTGCGGGCCCTCCGGGCTGGTGGTGATCGACCTCGACCTGCCGCACGACGTCGACGAAGACGAGGAGGAAGCCGACGACGGGGCACTGTTCCCGCTGTCCGGCGCGGACATCCTGTCCCGGCTCGCCAGGCAGCACGGGGAGCGGTACCCGGGCGGCACGTACGTCGTGGACACGCCCTCGGGCGGGTGCCACCTGTACTTTTCCGCTGCCGGGGAGGCCGCGGGTGCGGAACTCCGCCGGGGCGGTCGGCCCGCACATCGACGTTCGCGCCGACGGCGGGTACGTGGTCGGGGCGGGCAGCCGGATCGGCGGGCGCGCGTATGCCGCCAGGGGCCAGCGCGCGCCGGCGCCGCTGCCGCCCTGGCTCGCCCAGCTGGTCAGGGACTCCTACGTGCCGCCGGCCGTGCCGCGCGCCGCGGCTGCCGGTCGCCGACCGCGCGCAGGGCCGGGCCTACGCGATGGCGGCGCTGCGGGCGGAGACCGAGCGGGTCGCCGCGGCCCGGCCCGGGACGCGGAACGTCACGCTGAACCGCGCCGCCTTCAGCCTCGGGCAGCTTGTCGCGGCCGGGCTCATCCCGCCGATCCCGGTGATCACCTCGCTTATCGACGCCGCGCGGTACGCGGGGCTGCCGGAGGACGAGGCCATCAGGACGGTGCGGTCGGGGATGGAGGCCGGGGCGCGCAAACCGCGCGCCTTGTAGGCGGCCGGCCGGGGCGCGGGCGCTCGTATGCTTAGTGGCGACTAAGCACCAGGTTCACCGGGAGGAGCCGCTATGCGGGGCGCGGGCGAGGCCGGGCGGACGCGGCGCACCCGGCTGACCGCGCAGCAGCGGCGCGAGACCATCCTCGAGGCGGCAACCGAGGTGTTCGCCGCCAGCGGCTACCGCGCGGGGAAGGTGTCCGACGTGGCCGCGCGGATCGGGGTGACCGAGCCGGTCATCTTCCAGAACTTCGGCTCCAAGGCCGCCTTGTTCGCCGCCGTGCTCGACCGGCTGGCCGACGACGTGCGCGCGTCGCTTGACGCCCTGACCGGGCATCACGAGTCAGCCGCCAGCCTGCTGGCGCACATCCTTGGCCCCGCCGACGCCGCCGCCGCGCCCCACGGGCCCGGGGCGCACCGCACGCTGTTCGGCGACGCCGCCGCCCTCATCGCCGATCCTGAGGCCGGCGAGGCGGCCGCGCGCGTCGCCGGCGTCGTCGCCGGTCACCTCGCGGACCTGGTGCGGCGCGGGCAGCGGGACGGCAGCGTCCGCGCCGACGTGAATCCCGCGGCGGCCGCCTGGCTTATCCTCTCGGTGCTGTCCGCCCGGCCGCTGCGCGCGGCGGCCATGGCGGACGAAAGCCTTGAGCCCGACGTCGGCGGCCTCGCCCTGCGCGCCATCCTGGCGCGTTGAGTGCTAGCCGGCTTGCCCTCCGGCGGTGCCGAGCATGGCGTGCAGGGCGACGGCTCCCTCCGGGGTCGAGCTCACCCGCAGGACCAGCGCGCCGCCGGCCCGGTGGACCTCCCACCGTGCCCACGCGCAGCAGCTTGCTTTCCACGGCGGCCAGGTCGCGCAGCTCGCGTTCGACGGCCGCCTCGTCGCGGAAGCGGAGCTCGAGGCCGTCGGGGGTCTCGGCGCGCCCGAGCCCGGCCTCCCCTCCCAGTCGCAGCCATCGCCCCGCCTGGGTGGCGGCCCTGTCCTCGCTTAGGTCGCAGGCGATGTCAGGCGCTAGCCCCGGCTCGGTTTCGCTGCTCGTCATCTTCTCCACGCTGCCCACCTGGTCCTCCGTTGTCCTGCCTTGATCGCGGTCCTTGCTATCGTGCGAGTTAAAGCCGGGTTTACGTCAAGGGCAGGCGTCATGGACCGCGCCGCGGAGCTGCTGCAGATCGGCGATGTCGCGCGGGCAAGCGGCCGGGCGGCGTCGTCCATCCGCTACTACGAGCGCATCGGGCTCATCCCCGCGCCCCAGCGGGTGAGCGGCCGCCGGCGCTACCCGCGGGCGGTGCTCAGGACGCTCGCGATCATCGGCACCGCGCAGCGCGCGGGCCTGTCGCTCGACGAGATAAGGCCGCTCCTGGCGCCGTCGCCCGGCGACCCGGCGGCCAGCGAGCGCCTGCGGCTGGTCGCGGCGCGGAAGCTGCCGGAAGCGCGCGCGCTCATCGAGCGGGCCGAGCTCGTCGGCCGCTGGCTGGAAGCCGCGGCCGACTGCGCGTGCCCGTCCCTTGACGACTGCCAGCTGTTCGCCGAGCCTGACCGCCTGCCCGCCGCAGGCCCCGGCACCCGCTGACGAGCAGCCGGCCGCGCCGGACTACCGGGGTTGACGGTGCGCGGCTTCCCCCTGGCGGCAAATGCTCGGTACGGAGTGAACTGGCAGGCATACCTAACGGAGAACTCTGTGCATCAAGATCCGCTCGTGCTCGACCCGACCGCGCGCAGGCGCGCCGAAGAAGAAAGGCTGCTGCATAAGGAGGAAGGACCCGTCCTCGTGGACATCCTCGGTGAGCTGGCGTGGGCGGTCGCCGATCCTGACCTGCTCGCCCGCCTGCTGACCGATCCGCGCGTCTCCAAGGACCCTCGCCAGCACTGGCCGCGGTTCATCGCGGGCGAGATCGTCGGGAAGTGGCCGCTGTACCTGCAGGTGTCCGTGGACAACATGTTCACCGCCTACGGCAGCGCGCACCGCAGGCTGCGGCGGCTCGTCGCGCCGGCGTTCGCCGCGCGCAGGCTCTCGGAACTGACACCGTCGGTCGAGCGGCACACCGCCGCCCTGCTCGACGAGCTCGACGCCAGCGCCGGGCCGGTCGTCGACCTGCGCACCGCCTACGCCGTGCAGCTGCCCGTCCGGGTGATAAGCGACCTCATCGGCGTCCCCGGTGACCTGCGGGGCCGGTTCAAGGAGACCATCGACAGGATCTGGAACACCACCCTGACGCCCGGGGAGGCCATGGCGGCCACGACGGACGTCTACGAGATGCTGACCGAGCTCATCGCGGTCAAGCGCGCCCAGCCGACCGGCGACATGACGGGCGCCCTCATCGCCGCGCGCGACGAAGAGGACGGCGAGACGTCCCTCACCGAGCGGGAACTGATCGACACGCTGCTCCTGGTGATCGCGGCGGGGTACGAGACGACCGTCAACCTCATCGACTCGGCGGTCACCGCCCTGCTCGCCGATCCCCGCCAGCTCGGTCACGTGCGCGCGGGGCGTGCCACCTGGAGCGACGTCGTGGAGGAGGCTCTGCGCTTCGCCGCGCCCGTCAGCCACATGCCGATGCGCTACGCCGTGGCGGACATCCCGCTGCCTGGCGGGATGACGATCCGCCAGGCCATCCTGCCGTCGTTCGGCCGCGAGCAACCACCCGAAGCACCAGGGGCCGTCGCCGACAGTTCGACGCGACGCGGCCGGACAAGTCGCACCTCGCGTTCGGTCACGGCGTTCACTTCTGCCTGGGGGCACCGCTGGCCCGGGCAGAAGGGGCTATCGCGCTGGCGGGGCTCTTCGACCGCTTCCCCGCGCTGCGGCTCGCCGTTCCCGCCGCGGCCTGCAGCCGGTGCCGAGCATCCTCGGCAACGGGCATGTCACCTCCCCGTTTACCTCCGGCCACGTCAGGTGCCCGCGCCGGGCGCCCGACAGCGGTATCCGGGCTGACCTGCAATTCGGCTCGTCTGATCGTGGGCCTCCAGCGGCCCAGGTAGTTAATTCTCCTGATGCCGCCGCCCGGCTCCGGTACTCACTTAGGTGAGGAGCCGCAAGCACGACCAGCCGCAGACCGGAGGCCTGGACCACGATGATTTCGCTGAGAGGCCTCGAGTGCCTGGTCACGATCAGCGAGCAGGGCTCGCTGACCAGGGCGGCGGCCGTGCTTCACCTGTCCCAGCCCGCGCTGTCGCACCAGATCGCCGCGATCGAGCACGAGGTCGGCACCGCCGTCATCGAGCGGCTGCCGCGCGGTATCCGCCCGACCGCGGCCGGGCTCGCGGTGATAGCCGAGGCGCGCGTCGCCCTGGCCGCGGCGGACAAGGCGGTGACGGCGGCCAGGCGCGCGGCGGCCGGCGCCGGCGGCCGCATCAGGATCGCGTGCGCCGAGACGATGACCGGCTGGCTCCTCGTCCCGGTGATGCGCGACTGGCGCCTGCGGTTCCCCGACGTCGAGCTTGACCTCAAGGAGTACACCAGCGCGGACCGGATGCTCGAGGTGCTGCTCGCCGGGGGCGCGGACATCAGCGTCTCGCCCCGCCCCACCAGGACCAGCGAGCACGTCGAGGTGCTCGGCGACGAGGAGGTCGTGGTCGTCGCCGCGCCGGGGCACCGCTTCGCGGCGATGGACGCCGTGCCGCTGGCCGAGCTGGCCGGCGAGCCGCTCGTGCACTACGACCGGGACAACGGCAACGCGGCGTGGGTCGACCAGTTCGCCGCGGCGCGCGGCGTCGTGCTGCCCCGGCCGACGCTGCGCACGGGCAGCCCGCGCACCGCCGCGCAGCTGGCCGCCGCCGGCATGGGCGTCGCGATCGTCCCCGTCTCCGCCCTGACGCCCCGCCCGGACGGGGTCATCAGGTCCTTCGACCCGCCCGCAGCTGCGCGACGTCATCGTGATCGTCGCCGCGCCGCACGACGACCTGGTCCGGCGGTTCGTCGGCGACGTCAAGCGGCGCGGCCTGCCCGTCGAGCCGGCCGCGCGGCCCCGCCCGCCCGCACCGCTGGAGCTAGCGGCCAGCTAAAACCACCACAACGCAGGGAGTGCGCATGCCTTCGCTTGAGAACAAGACCGTGCTCGTCATCGGCCGGGGAAGCGGGATCGCGGGCGCGATCGCGGCGGCCGTCCGCGCGGCCGGCGGCCAGGTCATCGCCGCGGGCCGGGATCCGGACGCGCTGGCCGACGGCCTACCGCGGCACGAACTTCGGCATTGAGCGCGTTGACGTGACCGACGAGTCCTCCGTCGCCGAGCTCGCGGGCCGGGTCGCGGCCGTGGACCACGTCGTGTCGACCGCCTCCGCCCGGGCCAGGGGCGGCTACGCGGACCTGTCCCCTGACCTGGTGGCCGCGTCGCTCGCGGTCAAGGCGATCGGCCCGCTGCTGCTGGCCAAGCACTTCGCGAAGAAGGTCCCGCCGGACGGGTCGTTCCTGTTCATGTCGGGCGCCACGGCGCTCAAGCCGGCGCCGGGCATGCTCGCCGTGGCGGCCACCAATGCCGCCGTCGACGCGGTGACCGCCGGGCTCGCCGTCGAGCTCGCGCCCGTCCGGGTCAACGCGATCGCTCCCGGGACCATCGACACCGGCGCGTACGACGCCCTCGGGGCCGAGCGGAAGGCCGCCCTCTTCGCGGCCAGGTCAGCGGCCAACCCGGCGCGCAGGATCGGCACCGCTGACGACGTCGCGGCCGTGGCGATCATGGCCCTGACCAGCGCGTTCCTCACCGGAGTGGCCATCCCGGTGGACGGCGGCGAGCACCTCGTCTAGGCCTGGCGGGCGCCGCCCGCCGCGTGCAGCGCGGGCTTCCGGTCCCGCGCTGGCCGCGCCGCCGCCGCCGTCGGCCCCCGCCGCCGCCGCGCAGGAGCAAACCGGTAATCCCGAACGGGTGCGCGGTTCCCCGGTCACGCCCCGCTCCGCCTTCCGGGCCTGGCCAGCCCGCGACGGCCGGCCCGCCCGCGCGGAGACGGGGGTTGCCGGGCGGTGGAGCACGCACCCGTTCGGGATTATCGGGCTTTCACCGCGGGCGCCACTCGGCGCGGTAGTCGGGATGGTCGGCGAACTCCAGCGCGGCTTCGCGCATCTCCGCCTGGATCTCCGGCGGGTTGTCCCCGTCCTGGTACGCCGATACCAGGGCGAACGTGCGGTAGCGCTGCTCGTCGGTGACCCCGGGATCGGCGGTGCGGTGCATGAGGAACGCCGCGAGGTCGTCCAGGCTGTCCGAGCCCGCCGGGCGCGGGCTCGTCGACAGCCTCGTCGCCGTCGAGGCCCACGGGCTCGTCGTTCCCTGACACGTGATTCCCTGGGTCAGCCATTCCTCAGCCCCTCATCGCTCGGCGCCGTAACTCCAGCATCACCGCCGCTGCGTGCGGGCCGCATCGTCGCTGCGGCTAGTGCCCGCGAGGCTCACGGCGTCACTGGCCAGCTTAGTGATCCTCAGTTATACCGCGCGCCGGGCGGGCGGCCCGGGTGCAGCACGGACCCCGCCGGGCCCGGTGACCCGCGGCCGCGCCGCTGCGCCCGGGACCCGGAAAAGGCGCGGCCCGCGCGTAACCCGGCTGCCGCGGCGGTAGTTAATTTCTTACCTGGGGTACAGGCATTAGCGGCATGGATAAGTGCCATGATTTTTTCGAAACTTCGGCTTCTTGTCGGTGCCCGCGAATAATGTGCCAAGGTTATCTCTGTCCATTAGAAGGAATTCAGGGGACACCGCCGTTCCCGTGGCGCCGGCCAGGTGCCGCCGCGGCCGCGCGTTCCGCCATTACAGGCACGGTCACCACGGCAAGCCGGCCGGCCCTGTAAAAGGAGTGAGCAATACATGCCTTCCCTGAAAGACCAGATCACGCAGACCGACGGGGGCGAACCCCGGACGTGACAGCGCGCGGTGCGGCATCGGTGAAGGCAGGCGAACGAGGCAGTGCCATGTCCGGCGGCTGCCGGCGGGCACTCGCCGGAAGCGCGGGGGAACAAGACGCCGCGGTGCGGCGGGAACGCGATCGCGGGCCGCGCGGCGGAGCGTCGCGCGCTGCGCGACCTGCTGGAGGGCGCCAGGCACGGCGCCGGCGGCGTGGTGCTGGTGGAGGGCGAGCCGGGCATCGGCAAGTCGCTGCTGCTGCGCGAGTCCGTCGACGAGGCCGCCGGCGTACGGCTTCTCGCTCGCGGTGGACACGGCGGACCAGCTGGGCCAGGTCATCCCGTTCTTCACGCTGCGCCGGGCGCTCGGCGAGCCGTTCGCCGGCGTCATCGGCCGGCTTCTCCGGCTCCGGGCTGCCGGCCGGCCCCGCCTGGTGGATCAGCCAGGTGCGGGCGCACCTGGAGCAGCGGGCGGCGACGTCCCCGGTCCTGGTCTGCCTCGATGACCTCCAGTGGGCGTGCCCGGCCACGCTGGCCGCCCTGCGGACGCTCCCGCAGGAACTGAAGCGCCATCCGGTCGCCTGGATCCTCGCCCGGTCCACCACCCGGCGGCAGGAAGCGGAACGCCTGTTCGGCTTGCTTGAGGAGGACGGCGCCGCCCGGGTCAGGCTGGCGCCGCTGACCGAGGAGGAGGTGGCGGCGGCTGCTCGCGGACGCGTTCGGCGCGCCGCCGCATCCCGGCCTGCGCGCGCTGGCGGCCGGGACCGCGGGGAACCCGCGGCTGCTGTCGGAGCTGGTAAGCGGCCTGCGCGACGAGGACGCGGTCAGGGTTACCGACGGCCGGGCCACGCTGGTGTCGGGCCTGCTGCCCGGCCGCGTGCACCGCGCGGCGCGGCAGTGGCTCGACGGGATCAGCGGCGAGGCCCGGCAGGTGCTCACGACCGCCGCGGTGCTCGGCGAGTCGTTCCGGCTTGAGGACATCGCCGAGATGCTGGGCGAGACCCCGGCCGTCCTGCTGCCCGCGGTCGAGGAGGCGATGGCCGCGGGGATCACGACCGCGGGCGAGAACGAGTTCTCCTTCCGCCACCAGCTGCTGCGCCGCGCCGTCGGCGACATGATCCCGCAGCCGGGCCGCACGGCGCTGCACCGGCAGTACGGGCAGATCCTGCTGGGCCGGGGCGAGTCGGCGGCGCTGGCCGCCGGCCACCTGCTGCAGGCCACCGACCCCGGTAACCCGGCGTCGCTGGCCGACCTGGACGCGGCCGCGCGGCAGACCCTGCGCTCGGCGCCGCAGGCCGCCGCCGACCTGGCGTCCCGCGCGCTTGAGCTGACTCCCGCGGGCGACCGCGACGCGCTGCCGCGCGCGGTGGCCGCCGCCGAGGCGCTGGCCGCGGCCGGCCGGCTCGACCAGGCCGACCGCGTCGCGCGGGACACCCTGGGCCAAGCCGCTGCCGCCCGTCGCCGAGGCCCGGCTGCGCTGCGCGCTGTCGGCGGTCCTGTGCGCCCGCGGCGAGGCCGCGGCAGGCCGCCGCCGCCGCCAGGACGGCGCTGGCCGTGCCCGGCCTGCCCGGCGACCTGCGCGACGACGCGATGACCGCGTGCCTGCGCGCCCTGGCCGCGCGCGCGACGAGGCCGCCTGCGCGCTGGCCGAGGCGGTGCTCCAGCAGCCCGGCCAGTACGGCCGCCACGTCGTCGTGGCCGCCCTGGCCGCCCTCGCGACGGCGGCCCTGGACGGCGGGCGGCCGCGCGAGGCGCTGGAGCTGCTGCGGGACGCGGCCCGCCACGCGACGGCGGTCTCCCCGGACGCCCGTCACGTCCAGCCGCTGCTCGTGCTCGCCGCGGCCCTGGTCGACCTGCGCCAGCTCGAGGAGGCGGAAGCCACCCTCGAGGCCGCGGCCGGCCGCGCGCTGCGCGCCCTCCCGGCCCAGGCCGCGGCGTCCATCGTGCGGGCCCGGATCAGCCTGGCCAGGGGCCGCCTCGGCGACGCGGGCGCGGCGGCCGGGCGCGCCCTGGCCGAGGCCGAGGCGCTCGGCGCGCACGGGTACGCGTCAGCGGCGCGCAGCGTGCTCAGCGTGATCGCGCTGCGCGGCGGCGACGTCATGTCCGCCGCGCGGCCACCTGGCCAGCGGCCTGGTTCCCGGCCCGCACCCGGGCGAGGTGTACGCGCGGGCGGAGGTCGCCATGGCCCAGGCCCAGGTCAGCGAGGCACGCGACGGCCTGGCGCAGGCCGTGCCGCTGCTCCGCCAGGCCTGCGCCGGCCTGGGAACGCGCCCGGGGCGGCTTCTCGGCGACCCGGCCGCGGCGGCGTGGCTGACGCGCGCCGCGCTGGCCGCGGGTGACCCTGAGCTGGCCGCTACGGTGGCCCGCGCCGCCGCGGACCTCGCCGCGGGCAACCCCGGGTTCCCGGCCGTCACCGCCGCCGCGGCGCACAGCCTCGGCCTGGCCGGCCGGGACCCGGACGCGGCTGGCCGAGGCCGCCGCGCGGCACCCCGACCCGTGGGCCAGGGCGTCCGCGGCGGAGGACCTCGGCCTGCTGCACGCGGGGCGCCAGGACCACGACCTCGCGGTCCGCCACCTCACCCAGGCCGTCGAGGGCTACCTGGAGGTGGGGGCGGCCGCCGACGTGGCCCGCACCCGCCGCCGGCTCCGCAAGCTCGGCGTGCGGCACCGCGACTGGGCGCGGCCGGCCCTGCGGCCCGTCACCGGGTGGGAGAGCCTCACCAACGCCGAGCGCACCGCCTCCGAGCTGGTCGCGCAGGGGCTGAACAACCGCCAGGTCGCCGGCCGGATGTACGTGAGCGAGCACACCGTGGCCTTCTACCTGCGCCAGGCATTCCGCAAGCTCGACATCCGGTCGCGGGTCCAGCTGGCCCGCATCGTCATCGAGCAGCGGCCCGCGGCCGGCGCCGCCCCGGCGGGCTAAGCCGCTGGCGGTCGCCGGCCCGGCCTGGCCGCCTGGCCGCCTGGCCGGGATCCCGCGCGCCGGCTTGGGCGCGCGGGGTCCCGTGGCTGGCTCAGTGCCCCGCGGTGACGCCGCCGTCGATGTTCCAGATGGCGCCGGTGACCCAGCTGGTGGCCGGGGACAGCAGGAACGTGATGGCGTTGGCCATGTCCCTGGTGGTGCCGACCCGGCCGAGGGGGTGGAAGCCGTTGAAGGACTCGATGGTCGCCTCGATCTGGTCCTTCGGCACGAACCGCTCGTAGATCGGGGTCGCCACGACCGCCGGGGCCACGGTATTGACCCTGATGGCGTGCGGGGCCAGCTCCAGGGCCAGGTTGCGGGTGAGCGCGTGCAGTCCGCCCTTGGCCGCCGAGTACGCGGACGACGGGGTCGCGCTGATCGCCTGGTGCGCCCACATGCTGCCGATGTTGACGATCGACCCGCCCTTGCCCTGGCTGACCATGCCCTTGGCGACGGCCTGGGTGATGAAGAAGATCGCCCGGTCCAGCTCGAAGTACGAGTCGTAGGACGGGCCGTCGTGCTCGAGGAACGGCTTCGGCACGAACAGCCCGGCCGCGTTCACCAGCAGGGTCGCGTCCGCGTGCTCGGCCGCCAGCTCCCGCCGGACCCTTTCCACCTGATCGCGGTCGCTCAGGTCCGCCGTGATGCCGGCCGCCGGGCCGCTGGCCGCCAGCTCCTTGACCGTCTCCTCGACCTTCGCCGGATCCTGCCCGATGATGACCGCGCTGCCGCCCGCCGCCACCACGTCGGCGGCGGTCTGGCGGCCCATCCCGCTGCTGCCCCCGACTACCACGAGCTTCTGCCCGGTGAACACGCCGGCGTCCGAGCCGCGCGCCGCAAGCCAGTTCCAGCTGGTGCTCATTTCCATTTCGGCCGTTTCCTTCCGCTACGGGTCCGCAGGCACCGCACCTGCCTGCTCCTAACCCATCGCACGGCTCGCCGGCCGCACCGTCAGAACCAACAGCGCCCCAGGGCCCGGCTGGCTTCTCGCTTCAGGATGTGTAGGTTCCTTCATGAGACGACCAAGGGCGGCAACCCTGGAATCTCTGTCAAACGTTATATTCATGCGAATAAACCATCAAGCTTCGTTGCCGCTGCCTACCGCTTCCATCAGGGAGCATGGCGGGCGGCCGGAGCCGGATCGAGAATCGAGGCATCGATGCAGACCATCCCGGACTGGGCGCACATCGCCGTGGACCGACAGGACGACATCATCGAGTTCCGCTTCCATACGGAGCAGGGGCCGCTGGTGTGGGGCGCGGATGCACACCGCGAGATCACGGAGGCCTTTCACTGGCTGGGGATGCAGCGCCAAGTCAAGGTGGTCATGCTCACCGGCACCGGCGAGGTCTACTGCAACGAGCTGGACGTGACCAGCTTTGCCGCCATCCCCTGGGACCAGATCTGGTGGGAGGGGCGCCGCATGCTCTCCGGAATCAACGATCTCGACATCCCGATCATCTCAGCCATCAACGGGCCAGCCACGATCCACTCGGAGATCCCGGTGATGGCCGACATCGTCCTCGCCGCGGAGAATGCCGTGTTCGCCGACCACAGTCACTTTGCAACCAGGGACACCGTGCCAGGCGACGGCGTCAACTTGGTATGGGCGGAGTTGCTCGGCCCCACTCGCGCCAAGTACTTCCTGCTCACTGGCAGTGTCATCGATGCCGCCGACGCGCTCCGGCTTGGGGTTGTGAACGAGGTCCTGCCGCTGGACCGCCTGAACCCCCGCGCGTGGGAGCTGGCTCGCGAGCTGGCAGCGCGCGAACTGGCCGTGCTGCGCTACGCCAAGACCGCCATCTCGCTCGGCTTCCGGCAGCACTTCGCTGCGAACCTGAGCCACAGCCTGGGGATCGAGGGAAGCGGTCACTGGGCCAGGGGCGGAATCAAGGCCGCGCACATCACGGACTGACGGCGGGCGCGCAGCGGGCAGGGACGATGCCTTGCCGCTCACTCATCCGAATGATTATCATGGATTTGTTTCTTGCAGATGTGGCGAGAGGAGTGGCGATGGCAGGCAGGAAGGTGATTGCAGCGCTGGACGTCCCGGAGATCGCGCCCGACGGGCGGCTGAGCGGGCGGGTCGCCATCGTTACCGGGGCCGGGTCGGCCGGTTCCATGGGGGGCACAGGGTCGGACATCGCGATCCTGCTCGCCGCGAAGGGCGCCAGCGTCGTCATCCTCGACGTGAGCGAAGAGCGTGCGCGACACACGCTGGAGGCGGTGGAACGCATCGACGGTCACGCGGAGGTCGTGCGGGCCGATATCACCGACATCGACTCCTGCCATGCGGCGGTCGCCTCGACGGTCGAGCTATTCGGCGGCGTCGACATCCTGGTCAACAACGCGGCCATCGCACCCGGCGAGCAGGAGAACATTCAATCGACGTGGGACGCGATCATGGCGGTCAACCTGCAGGGAGCCAAGTGGATGTCCGACGCGGTGCTGCCGCACATGGCGGAGCTAGGCCGCGGGTCAATCGTGCACATCAGCTCGGTGGCCGGCTTCCGCGGCGGCGGGGGCCTCGGGTACTCGGCGGCGAAGGGCGGGCTTATCGCCATGGCGAAAGCGCAGGCCTTCCAGTACGGGCCGAAAGGCATCCGCGTCAACGTGGTGGCACCGGGCCACGTGGCCATTCCCATGGGCCTCGGGTTTCAGGGCTGGGACGAGTCCGGCACCGACCGCATGCGCCGTCGCCGCGCGAAGGCCTCGATGCTCGGCACGGAGGGCACTGGATGGGACGTCGCCTACGCCGTCCTGTTCCTGGCAGGCGACGAGGCCGCGTACGTCACCGGTCACACGATTCCCGTCGATGGCGGCACCACCGAGGTGTTCCCGATCGTCATGGCATCGACGATAGAAAACGCCTGAGGCCCCCCACACGTTGCGTGCGAGGTCGGCTGCCTGCGTCGTCCGCCATCGTCAAGTCCCTTCCTGCCCGTCATCGGTAGTGACCACGCCCGGCAGTGGCTCGACATAGAAAAATCTATGCGTATAGTTAGTATAATAGTCAGGCTCTTGCCCAGAGGAGTGACCTTGAGCGGACGCGACTACCAAGACGGCTACCTGACCGTGAACGGGCTGAGGCTCCACTACCTGGAATGGGGCACCCCCGGCGCACACCCGATGGTCATGCTGCACGGACTCAACGTGCAGGCGCACACCTGGGACCCGATCGCCCGCGAGCTGGCCGGGACTCACCACGTCTTCACCCCGGATCTGCGGGGCCACGGTGACAGCGACTGGGCGAAGACCGGGTACCGCGTGCGGTCATTCATGCACGACATCAGCGGCTTCGTCGACCAGCTAGGGATCGGGCCGTTTCACCTCGTCGGGCACTCCGCCGGCGTACGGGTGGCCATCGCCCTTGCCGGGGAGCGACCCGAGATCGTCACCAAGATGGCGCTCTCCGATGCCGGCCCGGCCACCACGCGCGCCGGTGCCGAGTTCATGCGGGACTTCATCCAGCGCACCGTGGCTATCCGCGGCTTCCGCACGCCGCAAGAGGCACATGACTACTACCGCGCCGAGCACCCTGAGTGGGTGGAGGAGTTCATCGAACTGCACGTCATGCACCAGCTGCGCAGGAACTGGGCGGGGAAGCTCGTGCCGAAGGCCGACCCGGACGTGCAGTGGATTACCGGCTCGGCCAGCCTGCCCGATATTCCGTATCTCTGGGATATGTCGGCGAAGGCGACCATGCCCACACTGCTGATGGTCGGGAGCACGAGCAACGTACTCGACGAAGAGCTCGTCAAGAAGATGGTCACGGTGATGCCGAACGCGACGGCTCAGTGGTTCGAGACCGGGCACTACATCCCGCGGCAGCAGCCCGCGGAGTTCACGCGGTCGCTGGCAGAGTTCTTTGCGGAGCCGGAGTCGTGAACGCGCAGGCGGCGACCGCAAAGCGGTCCGCACGGCAAGAATTCGCGTCACTCGTGAGCATCATCGAGGTGCCGCTGCTCAACGAGAAGTACTGGGCGAAGATCCCTGAGGTGGCGGCTGACGGGATCATGCTCGATCTGGAAGACTCGGTGACGCCGGCCGCCAAGGGTGCCGCCCGCAGCCGGGCGGCTCGAGGTGCTCGGCGACATGTCCTACTTCGGCGGACGGCACGTGATCGTGCGCTGCAACAACCTCGAATCGCCGTGGGGGCGTGACGACCTCGAGGCGCTTGGCAAGGTGGCCGCCGACATTCTCATCTCCTACCCCAAGGTGGGGTCCCGCGAAGAGCTGGACGAGGCCGCGCGCATACTGGAAGCCGCTGGTCACCCGCACCGCCTCCACGTGATGATCGAGACCGCCCGCGCCCTCATCGAGTTGGACCGCATCGCCTCGCACCCCGCGGTCGTGGGCATGCACTTCGGGTACGTCGACCTGGCCGCGGACATCGGCTCGCGGCCGTTCGACGAGAACGGCGAGATGTCGGCGCTCACGCAGACGTACGCCCGCTCTAAGATCGCGACGGCAGCGGCGGCCTACGGGCTGTTCGCGTCCGGCGGTTCCCTTATCCCTGAATACAAGAACGTGGCGAAGGTGCGGGCGCACGTCAAGTCGTGGGCCGACCTGGGCTACACCGCGTGCATCGCAGTCTCGCCGTCGCACCTGCCGATCGTCAACGAGCTCATGCGCCCGACCGCGGCGCAAGTAGCACGAGCTCGCCTCATCGTCACCGCTTACCGCGAGGCAACGGCCCAGGGTGATCCGGCCGCCGTGCTCGACGGCAGGGTGATCACGTTGCCCGATTACAAGGTCGCCAAGCTCACGCTTGACCGGGCGCCGAAGCCTGGCGGGGACCGCTGAACAGCGACGCCGGCAGGCTCGGCATGACCTGGGCGGTGAAGGCGTCATTCCTCGCCTATGTGAACCGGATGCGCGGGCGGATCACGCTCGTCGAGCCGCCGGCTTACCCGGCCGCGGCCGGGTTCGCGTTCCCGCATGTGACAGTCGCGCACCGCGGCGAAAGCCGCGGCACGGCGCCCGATGCGGAGCGAACGCGCCGTCCCGGTGGGCGAGCTCGCCTTCACGGGCGGTGTCGCCTTCAGCGCGCACGGCGGAATGCTCGATGTCACGCTGGCTGAGCCGGTCCTCGCCTTCGACGGCAAGGGCGCGCTGCTGACCGTCGCCGACGTAGCGCGTCCGGGCAGCGGCACCCGGGCGGTGATCGCCACGCTGTCCGGCGGCCCGCATGCGCCGACCGATGAGACGATCGCGTTCTTGCCGCTGCTGACTGAAGACGGCTCCGCGTTGTTCGGCAGCGTTTATCCGCCGGGCGAGGCGTTGGACCCCCTGCTCGTCCCCGCCAGCCTGCTCGCCGCCATCACAATCACGACACCCAGATTGGACTTATACGGATGAAGATCAATCACATCGGGATCACGGTGGCTGACCTCGACGCGGCCGTCGATTTCTACACCCGCGCCTTTGACCTGACCCTGCTCGTCGCCCCCTTCGACGCGTCGGCGGAAACCGAGGGAGCCGAGCGTCGCTTTGCACGTGTTCGGTGCCCGGTGGAAGCACATGAAGCTAGCGCACCTGGTCAACACGGAGGGCGCCGGGCTTCGAGATCTTCCAGTTGTGGAGCCGCCCGTGGCGGTCCGCGAAGAGGGCTTCGACTACTGGAACAGCGGCATCTCGCACCTGGCGCTCACCGTGGATGACCTGGAGAGGGGACGATCGCGCGCATTGCTGAACTGGGCGGCCGGGCCCGCTCGGAGCATGTTCCACGAGCTGCCGTCAGGCAGCAGGGTCTGCTGACCGCGCGGATCCGTGGGACACCGCGATCGAGCTGGTGACCACGTCCTACGCCGCGCTGGTCTCCTGACGCACCGGCCGCGCGGTCGTGGTCAGCCTGGGAGCCGCGACCGCAGCAGGAGCATGTCCTCCCGCAGGCTCGCCGGCGTGTCGAGTTCGCCAGAAGCGACCTCCGCCCACCGTTGAGCCATCTCCTCCGGCTGCGCGTTACTGAAGTCCGCCCCGCGCGTCGTCGCGGTGAGAACCTCGCGGGTGAAACCGCCGGCAGAGGCGAAGACCGCGCCCGTCCGCGCGAAGCCGCGGCCGCATAGCAGCACGACAAGCCGTGCGACCTGTTCCGGCGTGAATCCGCTGAATGCGGGACCCACGATGTCCCGCGAAGAGACGCGGCTTGAGCCGGATGGCGCTTTGGCCAGGCTCTGGGCACTCACAGCGAGCGGAGCCACCGCGTTGGCGAGTACGCCGTGGCCGGCCCCTCCAGCGCGCACGCCTTCATGAGGCCGACCACTCCGGCCTTCGACGCCGAGTAGAAGGCGTGTCCCACGTCGCCCAAAAACCCGGAGGCGCTCGTCATGAAGACCAGCCGGCCGTAGCCCTGCTCGCACAGGTGCGGCCACGCGGCGCGCGTCACGAAGAACGGAGCGTCCAGGTTCACCGCGAGCACCCGGCGCCAGTCGTCGTCAGTGATGTTCTGCAGGTCCGCGTCACGTAGCAGGCCGGCGTTGTTGACGACAGCGTGGATGCCACCGAACGCGGCGATGGCATCCGATACAAGCGCCGCGGCGCCCTCCGGCGTCGCGATATCGCGGATGCTCGCGACTGCCCGGGCGCCGGATGCGACAATCCGGTCTACCGTCTCGTGCGCGGTCTCCGCGATATCGTTCGCCACCACGCTTGCACCGTTCTCGGCAAGTGCCTCGGCGTAAGCGCGGCCCAGGCCGGCCCGGCGCCGGTGACGATCGCCACCTGCTGGGACAGGTCGGTCACCGGCCGTCGCACCTCGGCCCGTCGGAGCGGGTCATTCACCCAACTGGATGGCCGCGACCGGGCAGGTGGCCGCCGCTCGCGTGACGAGCGACTCGTCTCCGGCCTCCGCGTCGGTCCTGAGCCGCATTACCGTGCCATCTTCCGGATCCTGATCGAAGTACTTGGGCGCGATCTCGTAGCAATTGCCGGCCGCGATGCAGCGCTCGGGGAAAACGGTTACCTTCTTGGTCTCCATCAACTGTCCCTCTTCGTTCGTGTTCACCATGAGTGCTCTCCTTCGCGCCGTCCGAGCGTGACCGGCAGCGCCTCAACGCCATAGATGATCGAATTGCGGAACCGCAGCGTGTTCGTCGGCGCGGCGAGCGCGAGGCCCGGGAATCGTTCGAAGAGCTTGCAGAACACCGCCTGCAGCTCTACCCGCGCCAGCGCCTGCCCGAGACACTGGTGTATGCCGTAGCCGAACGCGACATGACCGCGCGCGTCCCGCGTGATGTCAAAGCGCTCAGGGTCGGGGAACGCTTCCGGGTCGTGATTGGCCGCGATGAGCGGCGCGATCACGCTGTCGCCGCTCGCCACCAGCTGGCCGCCAATCCGCGTGTCCTCCCTCGCCTGGCGATAGGCCACGTGGTGGGCCACGCTCAGGTAGCGGAGCAGCTCTTCGACGGCGTTGGGCACGAGGTCCTGGCGCTCGTGGAGCAGGGCGATCTGACCGGGATTCCGCAGGAAGACGAGCGTGCCGAGCGCGATCATGTTCGCCGTGGTGTCGAACCCGCCGACCAGCACAAGGTGGAGGATGTGCTGCAGTTCCTCGCTGGTCAGCTGTCCGGTGATCACTCGGTCGCGCACGAGCCGGCTGATCAGGTCCTGGCCGTCGCCCGTGGAACGCTCGTCGATCATGCGCGCGAAGTAGGCGAGCGTGTCCGCGCCGGACTGCGCTGCCTGCTCCGGTGTGCTGTCGAGGCTCATCGACGTCTTCACCCGGTCGAGGAAGAACGCGCTGTCCTCGCTGGGCAGGTCGAGGATGCGCGTGATCACCCGCGACGGCACTATGAGCGCGAAATCCTCCACCATGTCGACGGTGCCCCCGGCCGCCTGCTTCGCCTCCATCGCGTCAAAGAGCTCGTCGATCATCTCGTCGAGGTAGGGGCGGTACTCGCGCACGTGCTTCACTGTGAAGTCCGCGGTAAGCATGAGGCGGTGCTTATCGTGTTTCGGCGCGTCCATCCGTACGAACACCCGCTGTCCCTTCCGGAACTCGGCTGCGGTAGCGCTCGCCTGCGGGAAACCGGGGCGCGTGGTGTCCGAGGAGATCTTCGGGTCCATAAGGGCGTGCTGGACGTCCTCGTAGCGCGTGACGAGCCACGCGGTCGAACCGTCCCACAACCGCACCTTGGCCACGGGCTCCGCCCGTCGCACCTCTGCCAGCTCGGGTGGCGGCTCGACAGGGGAGGTTCGGGTGAAGGGGTACGTCCGCCACGTCGTCACCTGGTCAGCAGTCATGTCCGCTCCTTCAATAGCCTTTTCCTGCAGTCCAACCGCCGTCGACGTTAATGACGGCTCCGTTCACGAATTCCGCGGCCGGCGAGCACAGGTAGATCACCGCTGCGGCGATGTCCGCTGGCTGACCCCAGTGCCCCACGGGCGTGCCCGTGATGATCGCCTCCGACTCGGGCGCGTCGCGCAGGTACGCCGCGTTGAGCGAGGTCTCGACAATGCCGGGTGCCACGGCATTGCAGCGCACGCCCGAGGCGCCGAGCTCCAGGGCGATCGATTTAGTGAGCCCGGTGAGCCCTGCCTTCGAGACGTTGTAAGCCGACCGGCGCGAGAAGCCGAGGTGGGCCGCCACCGAGGTGATGTTGACAATGCTGCCCCCGCCCTGGGCGACCATGAACCTGGAGGCCTCGCGCGAGATGAGGAACGGCGCGGTGAGGTTCACCGCGAGGGTGGCGTTCCAGTCGTCCAGCGGGTAGTCGGCGAAATCGAAGATGCCCCGCCGGCCGGCGTTGTTCACCACGATGTCAAGACGGCCCAGATCGCTGGCCACGCGCGCGGGCAGTGACATGGCCTGATCGGGCAGAGCCAGATCGACGACATACTGCCCGGGAGCAGGCAAGCTCCCCTCGGCCGCACCGCCGTCGGCTGCCGGGCCCGCCTCATCGAAGGTTAGATCGGCGGCCGCGACCCGCGCGCCCTCCTTCTGCAGTGCACAGACGATGGCGTGGCCGATGCCACGAGCGCCGCCTGTGACCAGCGCGACCCGTCCTGTCAGTGGGCCGTTGTCGGCCATCCGTCACGCCACCTTCGCCCGGGTCGCGTCCTGTTGCCCGAGCACGGACTCGACGTCCGCCCCGTTGAGGATCAGCGGCCGAAATTTGAAGATGGCGGGACCTGCGGCCAGGCCCGCCACCGCGATGAGCTGGCCGTCGCGGAAGTAAGCGACGAGCAGCCGTTCGGGGTCGCCGTCCAGGATCTCGGTGCGGTCGCAGCCCATCGACGACCCAATGCTCTGGATGCGCTGACCGTACTGCTGAGACCAGAAGTAGGGCGCGGCCGCGAAGCCGCCCGGGTCGTGCGCGCCGAGCAGCCGCCGCGCCGCGTAGGTACCCTGCTCGATCGCGTGCGCCCAGTGCTCCACCCGCATGAGACGGCCGTAGAGCGGATTCCGCCAGAGCGCCACGTCGCCGGCGGCCACCACGTCCTCAGCGCCGACCACCGCACAGGTAGCGTCGCACTCGACGCCGCGCTCCACGTTGAGGCCCGAGGAACGCAGCCAGCCCACTGACGGCACGGAGCCGATCGCAACGAGCACGGTGTCCGCTTCGATCTCGGTGCCGCCGCCAACCAGCACGCGCTCAACATCGCCGTCCGTTCCCGCTTCGAGCGCCTCGACCTGGCAGCCCAGGTAGAACCGGACACCATGACTCTCGTGCAGCCGCAGGATGGCAGTGCTCATCTCGGCGCCGAGGACGTGCACGAGGGGCAGGTCATTCGGCTCGATCACCGTGACCGACTTCCCCATCGTCGAGGCGACATACGCCACTTCCAGGCCGATGAAGCCCGCACCGACGATCACCACCTGCTGTGCCCCGGCCAGCTCGCCCCGGAATCTCTCGGAGTCGGCAAACGTGCGCAATGAGTGCACGCCTCCCATCGGCGGGAACGGCGAGCGGCGGGGCTCACTGCCCGTGGCGATCACAAGGCCGGAGTACTCCAGCTCGACATCGCCGCCGGGAGTGCCCGCGCTGACGGTGTGGTGAACGTGGTCAAACCCGGTGAGCTCCGCGCCCGGTATCCGCCTGACACCGAGTGTGTCCGGCCACGGGATGACGACCTTCTGATCACTGATGAGCCCGTTGAGCAGGCCCTTCGACACTTCCGGCCGACGGTACGGTGCGCGGCGGTCGCGGTCGAGCATCACCAGTTCCCCTTCGAAGCCGCAGACACGCAGCTCGCGCGCCGCACTCATTCCGGCGATCGAGGAGCCAGCGACGACGACGGTATCGCTACTCTGCAGCAATTGGCTCTCCCTTGCGTGTTTCCTTCGCCACCGTGTCCGCTTCCTCTGGTCTAGCACCGATTGAATCCGGCTGGCTGGTCCCGCTGCCCCGGTCGTCCTCCTCGGGCGGCGGCTGGCTAACGCTCGCGCGCTGGGTAGCCTTGCGCCGCCGGGTGCCACGGGTAACGGCGAGCGCCACCGCCGCGATCAGCGCGATGCCGTTGAACATGGGGCTCAGCCAGGTGGCGCCAGAAAGCAGCTCTAGTCCTTCCACGCCGATGGCGAGCACGAAGATCGCGATGAGCGTGCCCCACACGTTGAAGCGCCCCGGAGCGATCTGCGTGGACCCCAGGAAAACCGCCGCGAAGCCGGGCAGCAGCAGGGCGGCGCCGAAGGTGAACGACGGCCCTGTGAGCGAGGTGTAGAGGATGCCTGCGAAGCCTGAAAGACCGCCCGCGAGCGCCAGCGAGATCCACGACCAGTAGCTGACCCGTACACCCGCCAGCCGCGCCGCTTCCCGGTTGCCTCCGATCGCGTGCAGGTAGCGGCCCGCCGGAGTGAACTCGAGCAGCCACCAGGACAGGAGCGCTAGCGCGATCAGGTAGACGAACACGATCTGGAAGCCGCCGATCTGGACCTGCGTCAGGTTCGACCAGGCTGGCGACGAAGGCGCAGGAGGCGTGATGTTACTCGTGAAGATGATGGTTATGGCGCCAAGGATCGACGAGACGCCGAGAGTGGCGATGAACGAGCTCACCTTGAGCACCACCACGATGAAGCCGTTCACGATGCCCACGAGGAATCCCACGCCGACCGAGACCAGGATCGCGGGCAGCACCGACCAGTGCTCCTGGACCTGCAGCACCACCGCGAGCATGCCGGTGAGGTTGGCGTTGGTACCCACGGACAGGTCGAACTGATCGCACACCATGGGGATCAGCAACGCAATAGCGATGATGCCGGCCGAGGACTGCGTCGAGGCGATGACATGGAAGGTGGAGAGATGGAAGAACTGACTGCTCAGCAGGCTGAAGACGATAACGAACAGCACGCCGAGGTAGACCCCGCTGAACCGGTCCAGGCCGATGTTCAGGCCTTTCCATTTCATGAGCTGACCTTCCCGCTCTCCGGCACCCTTTTCCCGGAATGAAAACTGAAGTTGATGGCGGCGATATTCACGTTCGATCCAACGAGCTCGTCGCTGACGTAGCCGTTGCGGATGATGAGCACTCGCTCGCACAGCGACACCAGCTCCTCAACCTCCGAGGAGCACACGATCACGGCCGCCCCAGCGCGTGCCGCAGCGGTGACGTGCCGGTGCACCTCGATCTTCGCGCCGATGTCGACGCCCTGGCTCGGCTCGTCGAGCAGCAGGACCATAGGGCTCACCCGCAGCCACCTCGCCAGCAGGATCTTCTGCTGGTTGCCCCCGCTGAAGGTGCTGAGCGGCGCGCCCTCGCCGTCCCGCGGCTCGACTTGCATCCTCTCGAACCAGGCGTTCGCCTCCGCCGCCTCCAGCTTCCGGTGCAGGGCGCCCCGGTGCCAGAACGGCCGAAGGTCGAGCAGGGTGAGGTTGTGCCGGGCCGAATGACCCATCACGGAGCCGAGCGTCTTGCGGTCCGGCGGCAGGTAACCGACTCCTGCCTTGATCGCCGCATCAGGGCGCCCCGCAGGCAGTTCTTCGCCTGCGACGCGCACCGACCCCGCCTCTCTCTTGACCGACCCGTAGATCGCGGTGAGTGCGTCTTCGCGGCCCGACCCGGTGAGGCCGTAGAGGCCGACGATCTCACCCGGCCGCACGTCAAGGGAGAGATCCCGCAACCGGGCCGCCCGCAGCCCCGAGACTGAGAGAGTCGGCGTGCCTCCCGGCGGCGCCTGCGAGGACTCCTGCGCCACGTTCAGCTCGGCGGCCAGTTGCTCACCGATGAGCCGGGGAATGAGTTCGGCGCTCGAAATCTCGCTCACTTTCCAGCAGTCCACGAGGTAGCCGTTGCGGAGCACGCTGACCTTCTGCGCGAAGTCGCGGATCTCGTCCAGGTGGTGGGTGACGTAAAGGATGCCCACCCCGGACGCCGCCGTGGCCCTGAGCGTATCGAGCAGCGTAGCCGCCTCATGTGACGGCAGGGCAGCCGTCGGTTCGTCGAGTACGACCACGGCCGGCAGGGTGCCGTCCTGGCTGAGGAGGGCACGCGCGATCGCGACCCCGGTCCGCTCCGACGGCCGCAGGGCGGCGACCGGCTGATCCGGGTCGAGATCCAGGCCCACCACGGACAGCGCCTGCGCGGTCGCGCGGCGGCTCGCCCTGCGGTCGAGCACGCCGAAGCGGGTGGGGTAACCGCTCGCTAGGAACAGGTTGTCCCGCACCGACAACGTGCCGACGAGCGCCAGATCCTGGTGCACGAAGCGGCACCCGAGCTGATAGGAGGAAGCCGGGGAGCCGGGCTCCAGATCACGGCCCCCGACCTGCACGACCGCCCCCGGATCCGGCGCGTGGTAGCCGGCGAGCGCCTTGATGAGCGTCGACTTGCCCGAGCCATTCTGCCCGAGGAGGGCGTGGATCTCCCCGCGCTCGACGGTGATCCTGAACTCGCTGAGAACCGTACGGCCGTTGAAGGTCTTGGACAGCTTGCTGACGGCGAGCGCAGGCGTCACATGGCTCACCCCACCTTCCAGAGCTTCATGAAGGTACTCAGGCCCGTGCTCGGGATGGGGATATTGACCTGTTCGGACGCCGACTTCGCATTCTGAGTGGTGATCAGCTGCACCGGCTGCGTCGCATCATTGGTCGTGGGCGGCAGTTGTTGCAGGATGCGGAAGGCGAGGTCGAGCGTCGCCCAGCCCACGTACTGGAAGCCCTGGTTCATCCACGCCTCATGCACGCCGTTCTTCATCCCGGCGATCTGGGTCGGCTGCGGGGAGATACCGGAGACGATCACATTGCCCAGGCCGGCCGTCTTAAGCGCGGTCTCGGCTCCGGTGCCGAACTCGCCGTTGTCGAAGATGAGGTAGTTGGCGCCGGTACGTTGCACGGCCGTCACGGCGGTGTTCACCACGGTGCCCGCCGTCACCTCGGAAAGGCTGATCGGTATGGTGCTCACGGTGCAGTCGGGGCAGAGCTTCTTGGTCTCCTGCTCGAACCCGTCCACCACGCCCTGAAGCGTCGGGTAGGCCGTGATGTTCGGGATCAGCGCCTTCCCATGGCCGTTCGAGTCCT
>CAVTKQ010000042.1:0-38877 GCA_963735315.1 uncultured Actinomycetota bacterium | reverse complement strand
TTATGTCCTGTACTTCTTGACTTCGTCGTCTTGCTGGCAGGTGCAGCGGCTGCGGCACCTGCTGCGGGAGTGATTTCCCCGCCGCGCTGGATGCCTTCGGGGACCTGGACGCCCCCGACGCCCTGGACTGCTGGGCAGGGCGCCGAGCCGGCCCGGCCAGCAGGCTGACCCGCGCCCAGGTCAGCGCGGCGCTCAAGAGGGCCGGCCGCCGGGACGTCACCGGCCGGGCGACGCAGATCCTCGCGGCGCTGCGCGCCCCGCAGCTGGGCCAGCCGCCCGCCTGACCGCTGCCTACGCCGCCTCCGTCCGGGCCCTGATCGCGGTGATCACCGCCCTGAACGAGCAGGTCAGGATCCTGCACGAGCAGGTGGAGGCGGATTTCGGCCGGCACCCGGACGCTGAGATCATACCCGGTCCACCCGGCCTGGGGGCCGTCCTCGGCGCCCGGGTGCTGGGCGAGTTCGGCGACGACCCGCACCGCTACGCCACCGGCAGGCCCGCAAGAACTACGCGGCCACCAGCCCCCTCACCCGCGCGTCGGGCAAGAAGAAAACCGTGACCGCCCGGTTCGTCCGCAACGAGCGGCTCGCCGACGCGCTCATGGTCCAGGCCATGTCCGCCCTGACCGCCTCACCCGGCGCACGTGCCCTCTACGACGAGCAGCGTGCCCGCGGCACTGAGCACAACGCAGCCCTCCGCAAGCTCGCCAACCGCCTCGTCGGCATCCTCCATGGCTGCCTCAAAACCCGCACCGCCTACAACGAGGCCACCGCCTGGCCCCACCAGGAAAAAACACCGCAAACCAGCCTCGCCGCTTGACACCTAAGCCCCTGGGATGTCTTGGATCGCTGTACGCGCCATAACGTGTGCGGCGATCCAAGATCTTTTGAAATCCTGTTCGGCGGGGACCCGGCGCCCGTGCCCGCCGCGCCGTGCCCGTGACCACGGGGGCCCCGGCTACCAGTGAGCATCCTGGGGCCAGCGGGAAAGTAGTCCAAGTGGCATTGTCCTGCACGCACGCAAAAGCTCCGTGATCATGGCGCCGAACTGCCGGGATGAATGGCGGACCAGGCAGGCGAGTGGCCGGATCGGCGCTAGCTAACGGCATTTCCGTTATGTCAGGTTTGCGGCGCCGCGGGCTTGGCGACTGCGAGGTAAAGGGAGCGCCTCGCGCCAATATGCCTGGGCACTTGCCGCGTCGGCCGCCGGCGCCTGGCTGAGTTCGGGCCGACCCCTGAGTGTCCGCTTACCGACTCCACCTGATTTACCTGCGGAAACGCCGGCCGCGGTGAGCGGGGAAAAAGATCTTGAAAAAAGTTCGAGAAAAGTTGTTGGTGACGCGGGGGGTCGCTCCTCTTACATGCGTAGGACGGGGAACGGCAAGGTGCCGGGCTGACGCCAGAGGGGGACGGAAGGACGGCACCCGCGCCGGAACCTCACGGGGAGGCGGCAGGGACCCCCGGGCTGGGGCAAGAGGGGGCTCCAGTCCGGGCCCTGCCGGGCAGGCCGTAAGGCCGAGGGGACGGCGCGTTCCGCCCCGCTGCCGGGGGGCAGCGGGGCGGGACGCGCCGGGCAGAGCGGGACCCGGCGGGTCCCGGGCTGGCGCACGAGGGGACGACAGCCCGGGACCCGCCGGCAACGGGCCAGGCCGGAGCGGGGAACCGCGCCGGCGGCCTCGGGCCAGCGGCCGCAGCGGCGCCAGACAGGGGCGGCGCCGGGTGGGGGGTCCGAGAAGTACCGGCCGTGCGGCACCCGGCCGCCGGTGCCAGCGGGGGCGGCACCGGCGAGCGGACCGCCCGGCCGGGAAAGCCCGGCGGCGAGCCGGGCCGCTGTCGAGGGGAAGGCGGCCCGGCTCGCTCGGACCGCGGTTCGCGGCTGGCGCCTGAGGGGAGCGCCGCCGCGGGCCGCGGGCAAGTCACGGGGGCCGGGACGGGGGCCGCAGGCCTTCGCCCCGGCCCCCGCGTGCTATGCGCCCGAATTTCGGCAGAAAGGCCAAGGCAGGACGCCACCAATTTCACTGGCCATGGAAGGCATTAAGCGGCGGAAAGGGAGGAATCAGTGCGAGCCACCGCGCATGACGCCCCGAACATGCCAGCTATGCCTTACGTAACAGAAGTAGGTATACCGACAATGCAGCCCCTCTCATCCCTTAAGAGGGAAAACGCCGTTAGCGTATTCACATGCGAGACACCGAGATTGTCGCGTCCATCGTGGCCGGCGATCCCAATGGACTCGCCACGGCGTACGACCGGTACGCGGACCCCCTCTTCAAGTACTGCAAGTCGCTGCTCCGCGATCCCGCCGACGCCGCGGACGCCGTACAGGACGCCTTCGTCATCGCCGCGTCCCGGCTTGACGGGCTGCGCGACCCCGAGCGATTCCGCGCCTGGCTGTACGCCGTCGCGCGCAACGAGTGCCTCAGGATCGCGGCGGCGAAGAAGGGGACGTCGGCGCTTGACGAGGCGCCTGACGTGACCGACGACTCCGCCGACGTCAGCGAGCGCGCGCGAGCGGGCCGAGCTGCGGGCCCTGTTCGAGGACGCCGCCGCGGGGCTGAATCCCGGCGAGCGCGAGGTCATCGAACTGCAGCTGCGCCAGGGCCTTGAGGCGGGCGAGGTGGCCACCGTGCTCGGCGTGTCCCGCAACCACGCGCACACGCTGCTGTCCCGGGCCAGGGACCAGCTTGAGGCCTGCCTCGGCGTGCTGCTCGTCGGCCGGGCCGGGCGCGGCGAGTGCGGCGAGCTCGGCGCCATGCTGGCCGGCTGGGACGGCCGGCTGACGGTCCTGCTGCGCAAGCGTGTCCACCGGCACATCGAGCACTGCGCGACCTGCACCGCCAGGCGCGCGTTCGAGCTGCGCCCGGCCATGCTGCTCGACCTGTCGCCTGGCGCGGCCATGGCCGCCGGGGCGGCGGAGTCGTTGCGCCTCGCGTTCGGCGTGCCGTCTGGCCTCAAGGCGCACACGATCGCGCTCGCCACCGGGCACGGTCCCGGCGCGGCCGCGCACAGCAGCCGCGTGCTCGCCGCGCCGGGACCTTCGGCAAGCAGGGGTTCCCCCGGCCCGCGCCGGGAAGGCGGCCTGGCCGGGCAGCACGGCGTCGCCGGCGGGGTGAGGGCGCTGCGTTCCTCGCCGCAGGGGCAGGCGGCGGTGGCCGCGGCGGTCGTGATCGCGGTCGCCATCGCGGCGGTCGCCTTCGCGCTGACGGGCGCGACGAGCACCTCGCGCCGTCCGCCAACCCGGGGCCGCCCGGCTCGGCGCCCATCGCCGCCGCCGCCGGCCTCGGCCGCGGCCAAGCCGGCCGGCGGCCACGTCGGGCACGGTCTCGCGCCGGCGCTCACGGCCAAGCCGACGGCGCGGGAGCCGTCGCCTGCGACCGCCCGGCCTCCGCCGTCACGGGCGTCGCTTGAGCCGACGCGCGACCACCGCTAGCCCGTCCCCGGCGCCGACCACGGCGCAGACCCTCGCCCACCGCGAGCCCGGCGCACCGACGCCCACGCACGGCCAGCCGACACCGGCGCCCGCCGCCGGCGAGCCCGACACCGGCGCCGACCAGGGCCAGCCCGCCGCCGCGGCCAGCCGCCCCCGCCGCCGCCGCCCGGCACGCCCTTCCGTGCTTCCCGGACGGCGGCACGATGATCGTCGTGCCGGGACTGACTGGCTCGCTGGTCTCGCTGCGCGCGTCGGGCGGCACCGTCAACTGGTCGGTCTCCGTCGCCAATGACCCGGATCACGCCGTCAGCGTGTCCCCGGCGGCGGGGACGCTCACGCCGGCCGACCCGGCCGTCACCCTGACGGTCACGGTCAGCCAGTTCGTGCAGTGCGGGCTCGGCGCCGCGCGCCGTGCCCCACGGTCACGGTCTCCCCCGGGGGCGCGACGTTCGCCGTCTGGACCGGCTGGATCGCTTCCGTTCCCGCTCGGCGGCACCGCGCCGCCGTCCGCCACGCCGGTGAGCCCGGCACTGGCCTGGCCGGTACCGGTCAGCCGGGCGCCGGCTGACCCGGCACCGGCGAGCAGCACGTGAGGCGGGACGCCGGCCGTTCCCGGGCCACCGCATAACAATCCGTTGATAACGAGTTACCCATAATGACCGTTCCGGCGGGGCGAAATGACTACGTTGAGCGCATGAGCGACAGCGAGGTTGTCGCATCGATCGTGGCGGGTGATCCCGCAGGCCTCGCGGCGGCGTACGACAAGTACGCCGGCGACCTGTACGGCTACTGCCAGTCGCTGCTGCAAGACCCGAATGACGCGGCGGACGCGGTGCAGGACACGTTCGTCATCGCCGCTTCCAAGCTCGCCGGGCTGCGCGACCCCGAGCGGCTGCGCGCCTGGCTGTTCGCCGTGGCCCGCAACGAGTGCCTGCACCGCCTGAAGTCCCGGCACGCGGCGACGCCGCTGCAGGACGCCCCCGAGCCGGCCGACGACAGCGTGGACGTCGGCGGCGAGGCCGAGCGCGCCGAGACCGTCGCGCTTGTCCGCGCGGCGGTCGGCGGCCTGAACGACGGCGAGCGGGACGTCATCAACCAGCTCTGGCACGGCCTTGACGTCCCCGAGGTGGCCGCCGTCCTCGGCGTGTCCCGCAACCACGCCTACACGCTGTTCTCCCGGGCCCGCGACCAGCTTGAGGCGTCCGTCGCCGTCCTGCTCGTCGGCCGCGCGGGCCGCCGGGACTGCGCGACGCTCGACAGCCTGCTCGGCGACTGGGACGGGCGGCTGACCGCGCTGCTGCGCAAGCGCGTGGGCAGGCACATCGACCGGTGCGAGGTGTGCTCGGACCGGCGGCGCCAGGAGCTGACTCCCGCGCTGCTCTACGGCCTGTCCCCCGGGGCGCTGCTCGCCATGGCGGCGCTGCGCAAGCTGTCCGTGCTCACCGCCGGCCAGCCGGCCGGCCCGCTGTCCGGGGTGCGCGACACGGTGCTGCGCCTGGCCGCCGATCCCGCCTCGCACGCGACGGCATACGGCGCAGGCCGCGGGGCGAAGCGCGCAGTCGTTCGGTGATGAACGGTTTTCCGAGGCCACCGCACCACGGCTACCTCGGCGTCGTGCACCGCGGCCGCACCTGCCCTTCACCGTGGCCGGCGGGACGGCGATCACGGCGGCGGCGGCCGTCGTGGTGACGGCCGTCGTGCCGCACTCGCAGCCGGCGCACCGCCCGCCGCGGCGGCGGGCTGACGATCGGCGCGCCCGCGCCGGCGCCGCTGGCGCGGGCCGGTGCCCCCGGAGCGGGCATGACGGGCGGCCCGGCGACCGGGGCCGCGACGCGCGGCGCCGCCGCCGGTCCGCGCCGAGCCTGAACGCGAGCGGCAGGCCGACGGTCACGTCCCCGGCGGCGACGGCACCGCGGCGGCCGGGACGGCCGGCCCGGCGACCGACCCGGCGACCGCGCCGGCCACGCGACGGCGGGGACGCCGACCGTGACGGCTGGCACCAGCCGGGCTGGCCGCGCCGGGGACGCTGTCCGTGTCGCCGACGACGGTGCTGCTCAGCCCGCTGCTCGGCGGGTCGCTGACGCTGACCGCCAGCGGCGGGCCCGGTCTCCTGGTCGATCTCGGAGCCCGCCGAGCCTGCTCGGCGAGCTGATCGTGTCGCCGCTGTCGGGGACGCTGAGCGCGGGCGGCAGCGTCACGGTGACGATCACCGTGACCGCGCTGGTCTCGCTCGACACCCAGCTGACGGTGCAGCCAGGCGGGCAGGCGGTGACGGTGGTGCTCGGGCTCGGCTGAGGGGCGCCCGAGGCGCCGGTCGAGGCTTCGCGAGAGACGTCAGGCGTCGGGAACCCGGCGCTTGACCAGGCGGCCCGCGCGGTCGCGCGCTCGGCCTGCTCGCGCAGGTCACGCGCGGCGCGCGCCGGGTCCTGCGCGCCGTAGACGGCCGACCCGGCGACGAACACGTCCGCGCCGGCCTCGGCGCACCGCTCGATCGTCTCGTCCGACACGCCGCCGTCGACCTGGAGCCAGATCTCGCGGCCCTGCTCGCCGACTGGCGTGGCGCGTCGCGGGCGGTGAGCATGGCGCGGGTGCGGCGGATCTTCGGCAGCACCAGGTCAAGGAACTTCTGGCCGCCGAAGCCGGGCTCCACCGTCATCAGCAGCACCATGTCGACCTCGCCGAGCAGGTCCTCGTAGGGCTCGATGGCGGTGCCCGGGTTGAGGGCGAGGCCGGAGCGCGCCCCGGCGGCCCTGATGGCCCGCAGCGTGCGCACCGGGGCCTTCGCGGCTTCCGCGTGGATGGTCACGCTGCCCGCGCCCGCCTCCGCGTAGGCGGGGGCGTGCCGGTCGGGGTCCTCGATCATCAGGTGGCAGTCGATGGGCAGCGCGGCGTGCTTGAGCAGCGCCTCGACGACCGGCAGGCCGAGGGTGAGGTTCGGGACGAAGTGGTTGTCCATCACGTCGACGTGGAGCCAGTCGGCGGCTTCCTCGACGGCCTTCGCCTCGTCGGCGAGCCGCGCGAAGTCGGCGGACAGGATGCTGGGCGAGATCTGAACGGCCATGGCTGTTCCCTCCCGGGAGCGATCCCCGTACCCCGGCTGCCCCCGTATCCCCGGCTGACCGGGCGGCCGGGCCTGATCGCGAAGACGCGCGATCGTATCAGGCCCGGCCGCGCGGACCAGGGCTACGGGGTAACTCCGGCATGGGGCATGCGCACCCGGAATGTCGCACCTCGTGGTTAGCATTCTGCACTAGGCTCGAGCACCGCCCGGCGGGGGACTTCGGGGATGCGCCGCAGGCCTGGAGGTTATCGATGTGCGGGAGGTTCCCGGTGGACGCTGATCTGCTTGACCGGGTGCGCAAGCTGCTCGCCAAGGCCGAGGACGAGGGCTGCTCGCCTGCCGAGGCCGAGGCGCTGACCGCCAAGGCCGCCGAGCTGATGGCCCGCTACGGCATCGACCGGGCGCTGCTCGGCGCGCTGCGCCCGGAGACGGACCGGCCGGCCGACCGCGTGTTCACCCTGGGCAACCCGTGGGGGGACGTGAAGCGGCACCTGCTCGCCGGGCTCGCGATGGCGCTGCGCTGCCAGTGCGTGCAGACGCGGTCGGCGGAGGGCACGCGGCTGCACGTCTTCGGCTACACCTCCGACCTGGAACGGGCGGACATCCTGTTCACCTCCCTGCTCGTGCAGATGGCGCGGGCCCTGGCCAGGCAGGCGGTGCCCGGCTACGGCGGCGAGGCGCGGGCCTGGCGGCGCTCGTGGATGCTCGGGTACTGCGCGGCCGTGGTGGCGCGGGTCCGGGCCGCCGAGGAGGCGGCGGTGGCGGCGTCCAAGGGCGCCGGCGAGGCCGGGGCCGCCGCGGCCGGGCAGTCGGCGGCGCTGGTCCTCGCGGACCGGTCGCTGGTCGTGCGGCGGCAGGTCGCGGCGGCCTACCCCCGGCTGCGCAAGACGCGCGTCACCTACTCGGGCGGCGGCTACGGCGACGGGTACCGCGAGGGGCAGAAGGCGGACATCGGCGGCAGCGAAGCTCCGGTCGCGCGCGGCGGGGGCGCTCGGCCGCTGACGGCCCGCCCCGGCTGCCCGGGTGATCCGAACGGGCTTGTGGCCGTCCGGCCAGGCGCGGCGAGCGAGTTTTCTGGGGACGGGCACGGATGGCCGCGCGGCGGGGCAGCGGAGTAGCGTGCCGGGTATGGAACACGTGAGGCTGGGGCGGAGCGGGCTGCAGGTTTCGCGGCTCTGCCTGGGGACGATGACGTTCGGGCTGCAGAGCGACGAGGCGACCGGGTTCGCCGTCATGGACAAGGCCGCCGAGGGCGGGGTCGACTTCTTCGACACCTCCGACGCCTATCCGCTCGGCGGGGACTTCGCCACCCGGGGGCGGACCGAGGAGATCATCGGCCGGTGGATGGCCGGCAAGCGGGACCGGTTCATCCTCGCGACCAAGTGCTTCGTGCCGATGGGGCCGTCGCCGATGGACGGCGGGAACTCCCGCAAGCACATCATGTCCGCCGTGGAGGGGTCGCTGCGGCGGCTGCAGACCGACTACATCGACCTGTACCAGCTGCACGGGTACGACCAGAACACGCCGATCGACGAGACGCTCGGCGCGCTCGACGACCTCGTGCACTCCGGCAAGGTCCGCTACATCGGCTGCTCGAACTTCCTGACCTACCAGATGGTGCGGGCGATCGGGCGGTCGGAGACGCTGCGGCTCGCCCGGTTCGACTCGGTGCAGCCGCGCTACAACCTGCTCTTCCGGCAGATCGAGCGGGAGATGCTGCCGTTCTGCGAGGAGGACGGGGTCGGCGTGATCTCCTACAACCCGATCGCGGGCGGGCTGCTGTCCGGCAAGCACAACCGGTCCGCCGCCGCCGCCGGAGGGCAGCCGGTTCACGCTCGGCAACGCCGGGCCGATGTACCAGGACCGGTACTGGCACGAGCGGGAGTTCGAGACGGTCGAGGCGGTGCGCAAGCTCGCGGACCAGGCCGGGGTGCCGCTCGTGACGCTGTCGGTCGCGTGGGTGCTCGCCAACAAGGCGATCACCGCGCCGATCATCGGGGCCAGCCGCCCCGAGCAGCTGGACGCGTCGCTCGCCGCCGTCTCCTACGCCCTCGACCCCGACCTGAAGGGGCACCTGGACGACCTCACCTACGAGTACCGGCTCGGCGACGCCCCCCGGTAGCGCCGCACTCACGCCTGGACCGCGGGTCCGCGCGTTCCGCGGCTGATCCACCGGACCAGGCGTATCGCACCGTGCGCGCAGATGGCTGCCCGTCGGGAAGCCGGTCGTGCTGCCTCGATCGCCGGCAGTGGGCCCAGGCGCGGCGTTGTTGACCGCGTGGTGCCTGGGACTGGCGCCGGAGATCAACCGGAAACTTTGCATCCGGTGGAAAGAAGACGCGTGCCTACGCGTCGCTTGCCTCCGCTAATGCACGTCCGCGCAGGTTTTCGAGCGGAGGGGTCGTGAGGCCTCGTCATGCTGACTGGGCACCATCGGCGTCGTGCAGGGCGGCGGATGACGCGCACGTGGCCACGGTGGCGCCGTGGCGGCGCGGTGGGGCGGCGGCCGCTGAGCGGGATCCGGGGGACGCCGCGGGACATGGCGGGCTAGTGCGCCGGGTGGAGCTGGCCGTGACGGTGCCGGCTCGGCTAAGCGTCGCGGCGCAGCAGGGCGATGAAGATCGCGTCGGTGCCGTGGCGGTGCGGCCACAGCTGGGCGAACCGCGGGTCGGCCGAGCGGGCGCCGGGGACCTCGCGAGCACCGCGGGCGCGTCGAGGATCTCGACGCCTGGCATGGACGCGGCCACGTCGGTTACCACGTCGCTGGTCTCCGCGGGGACCGGGGAGCAGGTCACGTAGGCGACCACGCCGCCGGGGCGGACGGACGCCAGGGCCGAGCGGAGCAGGTCGCGCTGGAGGGCGGTGAGCTCCTTGAGGTCGGCCTCCGACTTGCGCCAGCGGGCCTCGGGGCGGCGGCGCAGCGCGCCGAGGCCGGAGCACGGGGCGTCGACGAGCACCCGGTCGAAGGTGCCGTCGGGCCAGGGCGGCCGCGTGCCGTCCGCGACGACGACCTCGAACCCGGTTCCTGCGCACCCGGCCCGGCCGCTTCGTGGTCGCCGGCCGCTTCCGGCCGGGCCGACGCAGCGGAGGAGCCGGCCAGGCGGCTCGCGCGGGTCAGTGCGTCCCTGACCAGGGCGGCGCGGTGCGGGTGGAGCTCGGCGGCGGTCAGGGTCGCGCCGCGGTCCGCGGCCAGGCCGTAGAGCAGGCGGGACTTGCCGCCGGGGCCGGCGCACAGGTCCAGCCAGCGCTCGGCCTGCCGCCGTCGCCCTGGCCGGCCCGGGGAGCGACCGGGGCGCGGGACAGGGCTATCGCGGCTAGCTGGCTGCCCTCGTCCTGGACGGCGGCCGCGCCGGACTCGATCAGCGGGGCCGGGTCGCCGGACTGAAGCGTGAACGCGTACGGGGACCAGCGGCCCGGCTCGGCGTCCGGCCGGCATGACGTCTTCGCGGGGCGGGCCGGCCGGGAACGTGGCCAGGGTGACCCTGGGGCGGGCGTTGCCCGCGGCGAGGGCGGCCTCGAGCTCGGTGACGGCCGCTCCCCCGGTCCGCGCGGCGTGCCGCGGGCGGGTCGTACCGCCGTCCCGGCGGCGCGTTCCGGCCCGGCGGGCGCGGCGGCGATGGCCGTCGCCTGGGCCGGGTCGTCGGCGCGGCGCCGAGGGCGGCGCGGTAGGCGGCGACGATCCACCGCGGGTGGCTGTAGCGGGTCGCGAGGTAGCCGTCCGGGTCGGTCGCCGGGTCCGGGGCGACGATGTCCAGCCAGGCGGGCAGGTCCCTGGTGGCGACGCGGCGCAGGACCGCGTTGACGTAGCCGGAGACGCGCGGGCCGACGACCGACTTGGCCAGGTCGACCGAGGTGGCGACGGCGGCGTGGGCGCCGACGCGGGTGTTCAGCAGCTGGTGCGTGCCGAGCCGGAGGACGTCGAGGACCGGCGGGTCGAGCTTGTCGAGCGGGCGGTCGCTGCACGCGGCCAGCACCGCGTCGTAGGTGCCCTGGCCGCGCAGCGTGCCGTAGGCGAGCTCGGTCGCGAGCGCGGCGTCGCGGCCGGTGAGCTGGCGTTCCGCCAGGAGCCTGGGCAGCAGCAGGTTGGCGTAGGCCTCGCGGTCGCGGACCGCCGCCAGGACGTCGTAGGCGGTGCGGCGCGGGTCGGCGGGACGCGGGCGCCTGGCCGGGCGGGCCGGGTCGCGCCTGGCCGCGCTGGCGTTCCCGGCGCTGCCCCCGGCGCCCGGCCCCTTGGCGCTGCCTGACGTGCCGTGGCGGCGCCGCGGGCGGTAGTTGCCCATCTCAGGCGAGGCCAAGGCTGGTCGGAGGCGGTGCCGTCCGCGGCTGGGCGCAGGCCGCGGGCCCAGTCGGTGGCGGGCATGCGGCGCTTGCCCGGGGCTGGACGTCGCCGAGGCGGACCGGGACCGTGCCGGTGCCGACGTAGACGGCGTTGCGGTCGACGCGCAGTTCCCCGGGGGCCAGGCCGGGGCCGCCGGACGCCAGCCCGGCGCCGGCGGCCAGGGTGACCGGCCAGAGCTTCAGGCGGCCGTGCCAGGCCGGCCCGTGTCGGGCCGGCACGTGTCGGGCCTGGCCGGCGCCGAACTCGGTCCAGGCGCCGGGGTCGGGGGTGCAGGCGCGCAGCTGGCGGTCGATCAGGTGGGCGGGGAGCTTCCAGTCCACCCGGGCGTCGGCGGGCGTGAGCTTCGGCGCGAAGCTGACGCCGTCGGCTGGCTGCGGGACGGCGCGGACCGTGCCGTCCTCGATCGCGTCGAGCGTCCGCACCAGGAGCTCCGCGCCGGAGACCGCGAGGCGGCCAAGCAGGTCGCCGCTGGTGTCGGTCGGGCGGATCGGCTCGGTGAGCGTGCCGAAGACCGGGCCCGCGTCGAGTTCCTTCACGATCCGGAAGGTGGTCGCGCCGGTGATGTCGTCGCCGCGCAGGATCGCGTGCTGCACCGGGGCGGCGCCGCGCCAGGCGGGCAGCACGGAGAAGTGCAGGTTCACCCAGCCGTGCGGCGGGGATGTCGAGCGCCGACTGCGGGAGCAGCGCACCGTAGGCCGTCACCGGGCAGCAGTCAGGCGCGATAGCGCGGAGCCGGTCGAGGAACCACCCCTCGTTCGGGCGAACGGGTTTCAGTGTCTCGATCCCGAGCTCTTCCGCGAGCTCGGCCACCGGCGACCGGTGCATTTTCTTGCCGCGCCCGACGGGCGCGTCCGGCCGCGTGACGACCGCCGCCACGGCGTGGCGGGAGGCGGCGAGCGCGCGCAGCGTGGGCAGCGCGGTCGCCGGGGTACCTGCGAAGACGAGCCGCACGGGCGCGCTCCTTTAGGAGATCCGCTGGGTGGAGTGCGGCGAGACCTTGACCTCCGGGACGGGCATGCCGGACCACTCGGCCTCGCGGATGGCCTTCATCGCGAGCTTGCGCTGCTTCTTGTCGAGCCGGTCGATGAACAGGATGCCGTCGAGGTGGTCCGTCTCGTGCTGGACGCAGCGGGCGAGCAGCTCGGTGCCCTCGATCGTGACCGGGTCGCCGTACATGTTGAAGCCGGTCGCGATCGACGCGGGGCGCGCGGGGGGTGAGGAACTGCAGGCCGGGCAGCGACAGGCAGCCCTCGTCGTCCTCTTCCGGCTCGCCGTCGAGCTTCAGGACCGGGTTGACGAGGTGGCCGGGCTCGTTGTCGTCCACGTGGTAGGTGAACACGCGCAGGCTGACGCCGATCTGCGGGGCGGCGAGCCCGACGCCCGGCGCGTCAAGCATGGTCTCGGTGAGGTCCTTGACCAGGTTGCGCAGCTCAAGGTCGAAGTCCGCCACCGGCTCGGCCGGGGTGCGGAGCACCGGGTCTCCGAACAGCCTGATATCCCTGAGCAACTGCGCGTTCCCTTCACGTCGGCGCTTGCCGTGCCCGCGGAGCCCGGTGCGGGCGAACGCACGGGGCTGCCGGCGGCAGCCTTCCCCCAGATGGCAAGCGCGTGTTTGCCTTCAATTCTATCGGCGGTCTAGGTCCCGCGTCCTAGATCAACTCGGGCCTAGATCAGCTCCGGCGGGTCGAGCTGGACGCGGACGCCGCCGCCTTCCTTGCGGGCGCTGCGGCCCGCCTGGGCGGCCTGCAGCGCCTTGGCGAGCGCGCCGCCCTGCGCCCGCGGGGCCCGGACCAGCGCGCGGACCTGGTCCTCGCCCGGGTGCGCGGCCCGTGCCGGCTGCTGAGCCGGGCCGGCTGCTCGAGCGGGACCGGGCCGAGGATCTCGAACGCCGGGTCTACGCTCTTGATAACGCTGGCGACGGCCGCTGATTCCCCGCTCACGGCGGCCATCCGGACGGCGGGCGGGAAGCCGAGCTCGGTGCGCTCGGCCAGGTCGCGCTCGGCGAACGTGACCGGGTCCCAGCGGACCAGCGCCTGGGTGGCGGGCAGCGCCGCGTCGGCGTGCACCAGGACCGTGCCGCCGGGCCGGACCAGGGCGGCGGCGGCCAGCCAGCGGCGCAGCGTCTCCTCCCCCGCGCGCAGGCTCGGGCGGGACAGCAGGGCCCAGCCGTCGAGGAGGAGCGCGGCGGCGTAGTCGGCGAGCGGCTCCGCGCCGGGGGTGGCGATCACCAGGGCGGGCTGGGCGGGGACCTTCGGGAGGACGAGGTCGCCGCCTGACGTGCGGACCTTGACGCCGGGGAAGGCGCGGCCGAGCTCCTCCGCGGTGCGGACCGCGCCGGTGATCGTCGCGCGGAGCTTGTCGTGGCCGCAGCGCGGGCAGCGCCAGCCGCCTGGCCCCGTGCTGCCCTGGCTGCCCGTGCCGCCCTGGGTGCCGTGCGCTGGCCTGTGTCGTGGCCAGGGCGCCGCACCAGCGGCAGTCGGGCGTGGCCTGCGGCCCGGCGAGCCGCAGCGGGCCGTTGCAGTGCGCTTCGGTTTCCCCGATCAGGCGCGTGCACCTGGCCTGGGCACGGCAGCGGGCGCAGGCGATCCCGGCGAGGTAGCCGCGCCGGGGCACCTGGATGAGGACCGGGCCGGCGGTGAGGGCCTCCCTGGCGGTTCGCAGGGCCAGGCTGGGCAGCCGCGCCGTCATGGCGGCCTCGTCCTTGGCGAGTTCCTTGTCGTCGGCGGCCGGCCTGACCCGCGGGGCGGCGGCGCGCAGCGTCTGGCGGTCGGGGCCGAGCGGGCGCGCCCAGCCGGCCGCGACCAGCTGGGTCAGCTCGGTGGTGCGGGCGAAGCCGCCGATCAGGGCGGCCGCGCCCGCGCGGTGGGCGCGCAGGGCGAGGACCTCCCGCGCGTTGGGGTACGGGGCGTGCGGCTCGGCGTGCAGGTCGTCGCCGTCGTCCCAGAGCACCACCAGGCCGAGGTCACGCACCGGCGCGAACATCGCGGCCCTGGTGCCCGCGACGATCATGGCCTCGCCGCGCAGGGCGGCGAGCCAGCGGCGGTACCGCTCCGCGGGGCCGAGGTCGGCGGTGAGCGTGACGTAGCCGGCCGCCGGGGACGGCCGGGTCCGCCGGCCGCGGGGATCAGCGCGGCCAGGGCCTCGTCGACGCGGGCCAGGTCACGCGCGTCGGGGACCACGATGACCGCGCCGCGGCCGGCGCTCGCGGTGGTGACGGCGGCCCGGGCGATCTCCTCCGGCCAGGCCGGGCCGGGCAGCGCCGTCCAGGCCGCGCGGGCCGGGCGGCCCGCGGCGAGCGCGCTGAGGAACGACGGTCCCGCCGGGTACCTGGCCCAGGGGCCGGGATCCGGGCGCGGGGGCCGGGCCGTGCCGTGCCGCCCGCGCGCGGGCGGCTTTCGCGGAGGCCGCTTCCGTGGCGGCGTGCCGCTGCGGTACCGCCAGCCGGAGCACGTCCGCGAGGGTGCCCGCGTAGCGGTCGGCGACGGCGCGGGCCAGGCCGGCGATCTCCTCGGTGAGCACCTGCTCGGCGGACACCACCCGCTCCAGGTAGCGGAGGCTGCCCTGGTGCTCGCTGTCGGCGGCCCGCTCGATGAGGAAGCCGTCGGTCAGCTTGCCCGCGAACCTGACCCGGACCCGGACGCCTGGCCGCGCCTGGTCAGCGAGCCGCTCGCGGGACGAGGTAGTCAAACGGGCGGTCGAGGTGCGCCAGCGGCAGGTCGACCGCGATCCGGGCGACGGGGTTGTCGGCCGCGGGCCGCAGGGTCCGCGGCGTCCTTGGACTTCTTGGACCTGCGGGGCGGCTTGGCCGGCTTCTTCGGCTTTCGCGGGAGTCTCGGCGATCAGCGGCGGCGCGTCGGACAGCAGGAGCCCTGCCGTTCCCTCGTCCCACGTATCCGCCATCACTCCGTCCTACCAGATGACGGACGCCCAACTCCGGCTCGCGGCTGGCCGCCACCGAGCGAACAGCGCGGAGCGCCACTGCGGCGAGCCTCCGAGCCGGGGGTGCAGGGGGGTCGTCCCCCCGCGGCAATACACGCAACCGTGCGGCCGGGCACGGGGAGCCGCAATTACCCGTGCCCGGCCGCTCGCGGGCTTGCCTCGCCCTGTCCCGTCGTGGACAGGGCGGGCTGAGCCGTCCGCGGGTCTTGCTGCCTGGTCAGGGCGGTGATTAGCCGACCAGGTAGTCGAATTCTCCGGAGCGAAGCGCGCTGACCATCGCCCGGACGGCGGTCGCCGGGTAGATGAGGGCCGTGCCCTGCGGGTCGCGGGAGTTGCGCATCGCCACGGTGGCCGCGTCGAGGCGGGCCAGCTCCACGCATGCCCCCTGGGAGTTGCTGCGCTGGCTCTTGCGCCAGGTCGCACCTTCGAGCTGGGCGGCGCTGATCCCGTTCTGAATGTCCTGCATGGTTCTCGTCTCCTGACGGATTTAACCCGGTCCGCAGACTGGCGTGTCGCCGTTACGGGACCAGAGCGCTGGACCGGCCGCCATCGCGGCCGACTCCGGTTTGGATCTGTTCGTATTGTCCCCCGGACTTACGGAACTGAGCTTATCGCATGCACGTGCATCCGCAAGGTATTTCGCACTTTCATACGCACACGCATACGCATCTGCCATACGCATACGCATCTGCACGGCCGTGGGACCTGAGGCATTGGCGACCATCGGCTTGTCTCACTTTGCGTAATCGCCGCAGGTCATAGTGACGAAGGATCGGCACTGCTGATACCGGTCGATGTGCACTACCCTGTGACACCCATCTCATGCACGGCATCGTGGACCGGCGAAACGTAATCTTCTGGTAAGGAGATTACACCGCTGAGTAATCGCCTGTGCACGCACAGACGAAAACCGCCAGCGCAAATGCGATGAAGGGCGCCCGGATACCGGACGCCCTCTCGACCGCCAGCCGTCGTACAGCCGGGCTGCTCGCACTCCGCAGGCTATACCGCCGCGCGCAGGGCGGCGGCGCGGTCGGTGCGCTCCCACGAGAAATCGGGCTCGGTCCGGCCGAAGTGGCCGTAGGCGGCCGTCTGCGAGTAGATCGGGCGGAGCAGGTCGAGGGCGGCGATGATGGCGCGCGGCCGCAGGTCGAAGACCTGGGTCACCGCGTCCTGGATCCGCTCCACCGGGACGCGCTCGGTGCCGAAGCACTCGATGAACAGGCCCACCGGCTTGGCCTTGCCGATCGCGTAGGCGACCTGCGCCTCGCACCGGTCGGCCAGCTCCGCGGCGACCACGTTCTTGGCCACCCAGCGCATCGCGTAGGCGGCGCTGCGGTCCACCTTGGACGGGTCCTTGCCGGAGAACGCGCCGCCGCCGTGCCTGGCCATGCCGCCGTAGGTGTCGATGATGATCTTGCGGCCGGTGAGGCCCGCGTCGCCCATCGGGCCGCCGATCTCGAACCGGCCGGTCGGGTTGACGAGCAGCCGGTACCCCTCGGTGTCGATGTCGAGGCCGGCGAGCACCGGGTCGACGACGTAGTCCTTGACGTCGGGCGCCAGGAGCTCCTTGAGGTTGATGTCGGGGGCGTGCTGGCTGGAGACGACGACCGTGTCGAGCCGGACCGGCTTGTCGCCCGCGTACTCGATGGTCACCTGGGTCTTGCCGTCCGGCCGCAGGTACGGGACCTGGCCGGAGCGCCGCACCACGGACAGCTGCCGGGCCAGCCGGTGCGCCAGCATGATCGGCAGCGGCATCAGCTCCGGGGTCTCCCGGCAGGCGTAGCCGAACATCAGGCCCTGGTCGCCCGCGCCCTGGCGGTCGTAGTCGTCGGCGCCCTCGCCCTCGCGGTACTCGAACGCGTCGGACACGCCCTGGGCGATGTCCGGCGACTGCGAGCCGATGGAGACGGAGACGCCGCAGGACGCGCCGTCGTAGCCCTTGGCGGAGGAGTCGTAGCCGATCTGGAGGATCTTCTCGCGGATGATCCCGGGGATGTCCACGTACGTCTTGGTGGTGACCTCGCCGGCCACGTGCACCTGCCCCGTCGTGATCAGGGTCTCGACCGCGACCCGGCTGGCGGGGTCGTCCTTGATCATCGAGTCCAGGATGGCGTCGCTGATCTGGTCGGCCATCTTGTCCGGGTGGCCCTCCGTCACCGACTCCGAGGTAAACAGCCGACGTGCCACGTCTTGTCTCCGTCCGCAATAGTCAACTGACCCGGCAGAGTCTAGCCGGAAGTCGCCGGCGATCGCGCAGGTCAGTGACACAGGGTCTACGCGAGAGCGTGGGTTACGGTGACTGGTCGAGCGCAGGCGGGCGGCGACCAGGGCCAGGACGACGTCGGCCAGGGCGTCCTTGGACCGGCGCGGGATCGCCGGTCGCCGGCGCCGTCGGCGTCGAGCACCAGCCACTCGTTGTCGGTGGTGCCGAAGCCCTGGCCGTCGCCTACCTGGTTCACGACCAGCAGGTCGCAGCCCTTGCGGGCCAGCTTGGCCCGGGCCGCGTCCAGGTCGGGGTTCGTCTCGGCGGCGAAGCCGACGATCACCTGGCTGTCCGGGCCCTGCTCGCGTGCGGCGCCTGGACAGGTCGGCGAGGATGTCCGGGTTCTCCGTCAGCTCGATCGGGGGCGGGCAGGGTGCCGTCCTTCTTGATCTTCTGGTCGGCGCGGGCGACCGGGCGGAAGTCGGCGACCGCGGCGGTCATGACGATGACGTCGGCGGCCGGGGCCTCGGCGAGCATCGCGGCGTGCATGTCCCTGGCCGAGACGACCCTGACGACCTTGACGCCGGCCGGGTCGGGCAGCTCCACGTTGGCGGCGACCAGGGTGACGTCGGCGCCCTGGGCCGCCGCTGACTTCGCGAACGCGTAGCCCTGCCTGCCCGTCGACCAGTTGCCGAGGAAGCGGACGGGGTCGAGTTCCTCGCGGGTCCCGCCGGCGGAGATCAGCACCCGCTTCCCGGCGAGGGAAAGAGCCGATCATTCCGAACGGGGGCGTGGCTATCACCCGTCGAGGCTCCGCCATGCTCGTGCGGGACGGCGTGGCGCGGGAGAGTCAGCCGCTTCCGTTCGGGATCCGATGATTCTTCCGCGAGCTCGAACAGGTCGGCCGGGTCCGGCAGGCGGCCCTTGCCGCTGTCCTTGCCGGTGAGGCGGCCGACGGCCGGCTCGACGACGATCGCGCCGCGGGCGCGGAGCGTCGCGACGTTGTGCCTGGGTGGCCGGGTGCTCCCACATCTCCGTGTGCATCGCGGGCGCGTAGACGACCGGGCAGCGGGCCGTCAGCAGCGTCGCGGTGAGCAGGTCGCCGGACATGCCCGCGGCCGCGCGGGCGAGCAGGTCCGCCGTCGCGGGGGCGACGATGACCAGGTCCGCGGTCTGGCCGAGCTTCACGTGCGGCACGTCCGCGACGCCGGTCCAGACGTCGGTGGTCACCGGCTCGCCGGACAGCGCCGCCCACGTGGGCTCGCCGACGAAGCGGAGCGCGTCCGGGGTCGGGATGACCCGCACGGCGTGCCCGGTCTCCTTGAACAGGCGGAGCAGCTCGCAGGCCTTGTACGCGGCGATGCCGGCGCCGACGCCGAGGATGACGCGCGCCATTCGCGTACTCCGATGCCGTTGTTGCCCGCGGGGATCTACGGCGGAGCCGGGGTGTCCCCGATCTCAGCCCTCGGTCTGCTCGACCTTCAGCAGGCCCTCGCGGGCCTCGCGCAGCGCGATCGACAGCGGCTTCTCCTGCACGCGGGTCTCGACGAGCGGGCCGACGTACTCAAGCAGGCCCTCGCCGAGCTGCGAGTAGTAGGCGTTGATCTGGCGAGCCCGCTTCGCGGCCAGGATCACCAGCCGGTACTTGCTGTCAACGATCTCGAGCAGCTCGTCGATCGGCGGGTTGATGATGCCGTCCGCACCCTGGGTCACAGCCACGTGTTGCCATTCCTCACTGACTAGGGCGTCAACTGAGCCCGCTTCATCCTGTCCTTACGCAGCCAAGGCTGTCCTCACGCGGCAAGGCCTGGCCCGCCAGGGGCGTCAGGATGAAGAGAGTTCACTGATTACTGTTAATCAACGTTACCATCTGCCGGCAAACCTCATCGATCGATGTGTTCACCAGCGTCACGTCGAACTCGCTGGCCGCGGCGAGCTCTTCCTTCGCCACGGCCAGGCGCCGCTCCACGACGTCGGGCGGCTCGGTGCCGCGGCCGGTGAGCCTGCGGACGAGCTCGGCCCACGAGGGGGGCTTGAGGAACACGAGCAGCGCGTCGTCCTTCATGGCCTCCCGGACCTGCCGGGCGCCCGACAGGTCGATCTCAAGCAAGGTCGGCAGGCCCTGCTCAAGCCTATTGCGCACGGGTTCGGCGGGCGTGCCGTATTTGTTGCCCGCGAACTCCGCCCACTCAAGCAGTTCTCCGGCGCAGACCATGCGATCAAACTCCGCGCTGTCCACAAAATGGTATTCCCGCCCGTTCACTTCTCCCGGCCGCGGCCTTCGAGTAGTAACGGAAACGGAAATCCAGATCTCCGGACTGACGCCGCCGGAGTTCCGCGACGACTGTGCTCTTCCCGACCCCGGAAGGCCCGGAGAGCACAGTCAGCCGCGAATTCTTCCGGTCCGCGGGCAAGCTAACGCCTTCCGGCGCCGCATTCCCCGCGGCGGCGGTTCCGCGCGTTTTACCGACGGGTGCTTCGGCCATGCCCTCGCACCCGTGACGGCCGCGACAACCGCCCGCCGTGCTCGCTCACTGCGTCAGAGGTCCGCACCGAACTCCTGCTCAAGGGCGGCGCGCTGGTTAGCGCCAAGCCCCCGAACGCGGCGGGACTCGGCGATGCCAAGCCGCTCCATGATCTGCTTCGCGCGGACCTTGCCCACACCGGGCAGCGACTCAAGGAGAGCCGAGACCTTCATCTTGCCAATGACGTCGTCGGTGGATCCGTCCTTGATGACTTCGGACAGGGTCACCGCGCCGCGCTTGAGGCGATTCTTAACGTCGGCGCGTTCCTTGCGCGCTATCGCCGCCTTCTGCAAGGCCTCGGCGCGCTGTTCGGGAGTGAGGGGAGGAAGAGCCACTCGGGGTCACCTCGGGTTTCGTCGTAAAAAAGGTTGGACGGGAGGGGAAACTAGCGAGTCAAGCACCCTTTCGGCAACGCGAACCTCCGTTTATGTCATCACAAATCCAAATATATTACTCTATACACACGTTTTGTTACTCAAAGTAGTCAATACCAGGTCCTGAGCGGCAGCGCGCTCTCGCGGAGTGATAGCCGCACCGCGCCGAACACCTCCTCGAAGGCTTGCCGCAACCTGGGTCAAATGTTCCATTTGTCTGTTTCTATGGATACGGTACCGCAGCGCGTGATCCCTGGACAGCGACACGCCGTGCAGCCGCTCGCCGGGTGCCGGCGAGCGGGCTTCGCCCGGCCGCCCCGGCCTGCCGGCCGGCGGCGCGGAGGAGGCCGTCCCGGCCGGCCGGGCACGGGCGTGCCGCCCGCCCCGGGCGCCTGCCGCCTCAACCATACACGCAGCGACGAAGCCCGGACGTACCGCCGCAAAGTCCAGTTCAGGGACCTCCCTCGCGGAAGGGAAACACGGCCGCGCGACCGACGCTCCCCGGACCGTGCCGCCCGGGCCGGGCCGCGCGCGCGGCGCCGCGGCGGGCCCGTGCGTACGGAACTCCGGCAGCGGACGCCGGCCCGCGGCGACCGGGCGCCGGCCCGCCATTGGGGTGACTTATGTGCTTTATGGTGATTTACTGCCGGTTTTTTCATAATCCAGGATGTTCCACGCTCACCTTGTCCCGGAAGGACATTTTACCCACCGCAGCGTTCCGATCACAGTGCAGCTGCGATGAATCGTCGCAGGTAGAGTTTGTTACGCCGAACACATCTACGGTCAAGAGGAAACACTTGATGCCAGTGTGACCCCTGCGGCCTCCGTCTGCCACCCAGATCGCGGGACTGGCCCATTGCCGCCGGGAAACCGGTGCCCGGGCGCCGCCGCGGAATTGACGCACTGCGACGTGCGCGGCGGCATTCGCCCGACGCGGCGATATATCGCCGCGGCGGGACGGCCGCGCGGCGCGGCAGGGATCCCGCGATCGCGGCCGCGGCGGCACCGGGGTCGGGCGGCCTTGGTGATGGGGCGGCCGATCACCAGGAGGTCCGCGCCCGCCTTGAGCGCCTCCTCCGGGGTGGCGACCCTGGCCTGGTCGTCGCTCGTGGCGCCCGGCGAGGCGGATGCCCGGGGTGATCAGGAGGATGTCCGGGCCCACCTCGGCGCGGACGGCCGCGACCTCCTGCGGGGAGCAGACGAGGCCGCGCGCGCCCGCCGAGACGGCCAGCGCCGCCATCCTGCGGACCGCGTCGCTGACCGAGCCGTCCATGCCGAGCTCGGCGAGGTCCTTGTCGCCGATCGAGGTCAGCAGCGTCACCCCGGCGACGATCGCGTCCGGTGCGGCCTCCACGGCCGCCTTGATCATGTCCGCGCCGCCCGCCGCGTGGACCGTGAGGATCTCCGGGCGCAGCTTGGACACGGCGCGGGCGGCGCCCGCCACGGTGTTGGGGATGTCGTGCAGCTTGAGGTCGAGGAAGACCTGCACGCCGCTCCCGCCGCGTACCGTCGCCACCACCGCGGGGCCGTACCGCAGGTACAGCTCAAGGCCGATCTTGACGGTGGACACGTACGGCGTGACGAGCGTCGCCCAGTGCGCCGCGACGTCGATGTCCGGCGCGTCGAGCGCGACGGCGACCGGTGCCAGCCGCCTGTCCGACGCGGACGCGTCCCTCCATCGGACAGGGCCCTCGGGGAGGCGTCCCCCCGGTTGTTGACTGCACGCCAGTCTCCTCTCTCGAAGGTTCTCTCGACTGTGGTCCGGACTCCCCCGGCGGGGTGGTCCCTTCCGATGGTCTACCCGATGACGCGACCTCCTGGGGGGTTACCGCCGCCGCGGCGGCGGACACGGCCCTGGTGGCCCGCTCGGTCAGCGCCGCCAGGCTGCCGCGCAGCGCGGCGCGCTCCTGCTGGCTGCCCGAGGCCTCGAACCGCGCGGTGAGCGCCTGCTGCTCCGGCTTTCAGCTCCTGGTGCGCCGCGGCCAGCTCCGCCAGCTCGGGCGGGATCGTGAAGGTTCGCGCCTGCCGGTCGCCGGCGCCCGTCGCCGCCGTCATCAGCCCGACGATCAGCGCGCCCAGGTCACTGCACCAGGCCCGCGAGCTCCGCGAGGAGGTCGGAGAGCTCGGCCAGCTCCCGCAGCTCCGCGGCGGAGCTCTCCGGCGCGTCCGCGCGGGCACGTGCCGCGCGGCGGATCTCACGGCGCGCGCCAGCCGGCCTCGATGTCCCAGGTCCGGCCCGGCGTCCTGGCCGGCCTGCCGCGTCCTTGCCAGCCTCCCCGACTCCCCCTGGGCCTGGCCGACGCTCCCGCCGGCCGGTCGCGGCCGGCGGGCCGGCCCGGCGGGTCGCCGCCGGTCCGCGCGTCGCCGGGCTCGGCCGAAGCCTGGGCCAGGAAGCGGGCCAGCGACGGTATCGCCCGCAGGGACTCCGGGCGCCGCAGCAGCGACGCGCGCCGCGGCGCGGCCTGCCTCGGGTGCGGCACCTGGCGCGTGTCGTCCTGCTCGGCTAGCCGGGCTTCACCGTCCTGCCGCCCGGTCCGGTGCGCTCGCGCCGTCCCGTAGGGCGGGCTCCCCGAGGGTACGGGCCGCCGGGGCCTGGGATGCCTCAGGGGGCGCTGCGCTCCCCCGGGCGATGACTGCTCCTGGTCGCCGTACCGCACCATGACCGCTCCCGTTAGTACTTCGTTACCCCCAAGTATGACGCTCCGCGGCGTAGGCGGCGGGCTGGTGGGCCCGCCCGATGACGTCGGATACCCGGTCGACCCCGCGCGCGGTCAGCTCCTCCTCGAGCTCGCGCTGGATCCGGGAGCAGGCCGAGGGGTCGTGGAAGAGCACGGTGCCGACGGCCACCATGGACGCGCCCGCGAGCAGGAACTCCAGGGCGTCGCGGCCCGTGCGCACGCCGCCGCAGCCGATGATGGGCACGTCGGGCAGCGCCTCGCGGACCATCCAGACGCAGCGCACGGCGATCGGCCTGACGGCCGGCCCGGACAGGCCGCCGGCGAGCCCGGCAAGGGCGGGCCTGAAGGTCACCGGGTCGATCGCCATCCCGGGCAGCGTGTTGATCATCGACAGCCCGTCGGCGCCCGCGGCCACGCACGCGCGGGCCACGGACACGATGTCGGTGACCTCCGGTGACAGCTTGGCGAAGACCGGGATGTCGTAGCGGGCGCTCCCCCGCACGGCGGCCACGACCGCGCCCGCCGACGCGGGGTCGAGCGCGAACGGCCGGCCGGCCGTGGCCGCGTCCGGGCAGCCGAGGTTCACCTCGAGGGCGGTCACCCCGGCGGAGTCCGACAGCCTGGAGGCGATCTCGCCGTACTCGCGGGCGGTGTGCCCGGCGACGCTCACGAAGGCCCGCGCGCCCCGCGACAGCAGCCAGGGCAGGTCGCGCTGCAGGAACCCGTCGAGTCCCGGTCCCTGCAGCCCCACCGACGACAGCAGGCCGCTCGGCGTCTCCGCCATCCGCGGCGAGGGGTTGCCCGCCTTGGGCTCAAGCGTCACCGACTTGGTGATCACCGCGCCGATCTTGGCGACGTCGGTGAACTGGGCCAGCTCCCGCCCGCTGCCGGCGCACCCGGAGGCGGTGAGGATGGGGCTAGGGAGGTCCAGGTGACCGATCCGCGTCCGCAAGTCAGCCGGCATCTGCGAGCGGCCTCCCCTGATCGTGTCGATCGCGGGCACCGCGCCCGCGGCGGACGCCGGCTGCGCCCGGCCTGGGCTTCCAGCCGGGGGCGCCGAGTGCGTCGAAAGGGATCGTGCCCACGTCGTCCCAGCGCACCAGGTCGCCGCGGAACACCGGGCCCTCCACGCACGCGCGGACCATGCGGGTGATCCCGTCGTTGCCGACGGCGGGCAGCACGCAGCCCATGCACAGCCCGGTGCCGCAGGTCATCGCCGGCTCCGACACGAGGGCCTGCACCGGGATGCCGTACCGGCCCGCGAGCGCGCACACCGAGCGCAGCACGCCGGTCGGCGCCGACGCGTAGATCACGTCGGTGCGCGCCTGCTGCACGACGGTCGGCAGCATGTCCACCACCGAGCCGCGTGATCCCGAGGGAGCCGTCGGCGGTGGTGATGATCGCCGAGCGGCCGGTCCGCCGGGCGGTGAGCGCGCCGAACACCCGGTCGGCGCTCTCCGCGCCGAGCAGGTAGTCGGCGTGCGAGCCGCGCTCGGCCAGCCGGGAGGCCAGCGCGAACAGCGGCGCGGCGCCCGGGCCGACGCCGAGGAGCAGGCACGAGGCCGGGTCGCGCGGCACGGGGAACGGGCGGCCGAGCGGCCCGACCACGTCGAGGACGTCACGGGAGCGGCAGTCCGCGAGCCACTGGGCGCCGGGCTCGCGCGGCAGGAACACGAACTCCACGGTGCCGCCGTGGTCGGGCCGCACGTCGTGGATGGAGAACGAGCGCCGCCCGAGCATGCCGGACTGCGGGCCGCCGACCGCGATCGCGATGAACTGGCCGGGCCGGAACCTGGTGGCGATCGCCGGGGCGACCACGGTCATGGCCACGTACGCGTCGACGCGGCGCACCGTGAGCACCGTCCCGCGCACCTGAACCGGCGCCGCCGCCGCTCTCCCGGTCGTTCCCTGCCATCCAGCCGCCGTCCAGTCCCTCAGTCCTGTCCGATATCCCGAAATTTCCGGCAGTACCGGGGCGCGCCAGCGCCCGGCATTCCCGGAAGCCTCGTCACCGCTCGCCGTGCTTCACCTGCCGTTGGCACCCGCCGCATGAGTTAACCGCGCAGCGCGGCCGCGTGCTCCTGCAGGGAGCGGACGCCGATCTCGCCGCGGATGGTGGCCTCGATGCCCTGCACCGCGGCCGCGAGCCCGGCCACGGTGGTCACGCACGGCACGCCCCGCCGGACCGCCGCCGTCCTGATCTCGTAGCCGTCGAGCCGGACCGCCGCCGAGGCCGCGGAAACGGCGCCGAAGGGCGTGTTCACGATCAGGTCTACCTCACCGTCCAGGATGCGGGTGACCACGGTCGGCTCCCTGTCCCCTAGTCTTGGCGGGCCCGGCGCCGTCGCTCTGCTTTCGGACGATCTTGGCACGAACGCCGTTTCTGCGCAGTACCTCCGCCGTTCCCGACGTCGCCCAGATCTCGAAGCCGAGGTCCGCGAGGCGCTTGACCGGGAAGACCATGGCCCGCTTGTCCCGGTTGGCGACCGACACGAACACCCGCCCCTTGACCGGGAGCGAGCCGTAGACGGCCTCCTGCGACTTGGCGAACGCGGTGCCGAACGAGTCGTCGATGCCCATGACCTCGCCCGTCGAGCGCATCTCCGGGCCGAGCACGGTGTCCACGCCGGCCCCGGTGGCGTCGCGGAACCGGCCGAAGGGCAGCACCGCCTCCTTCACCGCGACCGGGGAGTCGAGCGGCAGCGTGCCGCCGTCCCCGGTCTGCCGGCAGCACGCCGGAGGCGCGCAGCGACGCGATCGAGGCGCCCATCATGACCAGCGCCGCCGCCTTGGCCAGCGGCACCGCGGTGGCCTTGGAGACGAACGGCACCGTGCGCGACGCCCGGGGGTTGGCCTCGAGGACGTAGAGCACCCCGGCGGCGAGGGCGTACTGCACGTTGAGCAGGCCGCGCACGCCGACGCCGCGCGCGATCTTCAGCGTCGCGTCCCTGATCGCCGCGATGTCGGCCCGGCCCAGGGTGATCGGCGGCAGGGCGCACGCCGAGTCGCCGGAGTGGATGCCGGCCTCCTCGATGTGCTCCATGACCCCGCCCAGGTACAGCTCCTGCCCGTCGTACAGGCGCGTCCACGTCGATCTCGATGGCGTCGTCGAGGAACCGGTCGATCAGCACCGGGTTGTCCGCCCGCCCGTGTCCGGCGCTGGCGCCGGCGCGAGGCCCGGCCGACGTAGGCGCGCAGCGTGGCCTCGTCGTAGACGATCTCCATGCCGCGCCCGCCGAGCACGTACGACGGCCGGACGAGGACCGGGTAGCCGATCTCGGCGGCCGCGACCGCCGCCTCGTCGGCGGACAGCGCGACCTTGCCGAGCGGCGCGGTGAGCCCGGCCTCGGCGAGGACCTCCGCGAACGCGCCGCGGTCCTCGGCGGCGTGGATCGCGGCGGGCGAGGTGCCGACGATCGGCACCCCCGCCGCTTCGAGCGCGCGGGCGAGGCCGAGCGGCGTCTGCCCGCCGAGCTGCACGATCACGCCGGCGACCGGGCCCGACCGCTGCTCGGCGTGCACCACCTCGAGCACGTCCTCCAGGGTGAGCGGCTCGAAGTACAGCCGGGAGGAGGTGTCGTAGTCGGTGGAGACGGTCTCCGGGTTGCAGTTGACCATGACGGTCTCGTAGCCCGCCGCGCGCAGCGCGAGCGAGGCGTGCACGCAGGAGTAGTCGAACTCGATGCCCTGGCCGATGCGGTTCGGGCCGCTGCCGAGGATGATCACCTTCGGGGTGTCGCCGCCCGGCACCTCGTCGCCCTCGTCGTAGGTCGAGTAGAGGTACGGGGTGCGCGCCGCGAACTCGGCGGCGCAGGTGTCGACCGCGTGGTAGACGGGGCGGACGCCCGAGCGAGTGGCGCAGGGCGCGCACCTGCGTCGGCCGGCAGGACGCGCAGGTCGGCGATGGCGGCGTCGGAGAACCCGGCGGCCTTCGCCTCCCGCAGGAGCGGCAGGTCGAGTTCGGCGGCGGCCGCAATCGTTCGGGATAGCTCCTTGATGTTCTCCAGCTGCTCCACGAACCACGGGTCGACGCCGGTGGCCTCGGCCACCGCCTCGGGGGCGGCTCCGGCGCGCAGCGCCTGGAGCATGGTGTCCAGGCGGCCGTCGTGCGGGGTGCGGCAGCGGTCGAGCAGCTCGTCGGCCTGGCCGTCGACCCTGTCCGTGAACCGGAACGGGCCCGTCGGGCTCTCCAGGCTGCGCTGGGCCTTCTGCAGTGCCTCGGCGAAGGAGCGGCCGATCGCCATGGCCTCGCCGACCGACTTCATGTGCGTGGTGAGCGTGGGGTCGGCGCCGGGGAACTTCTCGAACGCGAACCGGGGGATCTTGACGACCACGTAGTCGAGGGCCGGCTCGAACGACGCCGGGGTCTGGCCGGTGATGTCGTTGGGGATCTCGTCGAGCGTGTAGCCGATCGCGAGCCTGGTGGCGATCTTGGCGATCGGGAAGCCGGTGGCCTTGGACGCCAGCGCGCTGCTCCGCGAGACCCGCGGGTTCATCTCGATGACGACCATGCGGCCGGTCTTCGGGTTGACCGCGAACTGGATGTTGCAGCCGCCGGTGTCGACGCCGACCGCGCGGATGATCTTGATCGCGGTGTCGCGCATGTGCTGGTACTCGCGGTCGGTGAGGGTCATCGCCGGGGCGACGGTCACCGAGTCGCCGGTGTGCACGCCCATCGGGTCGACGTTCTCGATCGAGCAGACGATCACCACGTTGTCGTGGCGGTCGCGCATCAGCTCGAGCTCGAACTCCTTCCAGCCGATGATCGACTCCTCGAGGAGCACCTCGGTGGTGGGGCTGGCGTCCAGGCCGCTGCCGGCGATCCGCCGCAGGTCGGCCTCGTTGTAGGCGATGCCGGAGCCGAGGCCGCCGAGGGTGAAGGACGGGCGGACGACGACGGGGAAGCCGAGGCCCCGGGCGCCCGGTCCCCGGCGTCCGGTGCCGTCGGCGGCACCGGGCCGGTGCCGTAGACGGCCGCAAGGCACTCGTCGATGCTGTGGCAGATCGTTGACCTGGGCACCTCGGCGCCGAGGCCGATGACGATCTCCTTGAACCGCTCGCGGTCCTCGCAGGCCTCGATCGCGTCGATGTCGGCGCCGATCAGCTCGACGTCGTACTTCTTCAGGGTGCCGTTGCGGTGCAGGGCGACGGCGGCGTTGAGCGCGGTCTGGCCGCCCAGGGTGGGCAGCAGCGCGTCCGGGCGCTCCTTGGCGATCACCTTGGCCAGCACCTCGGAGGTGATCGGCTCGACGTAGGTGGCGTCGGCGAACTCCGGGTCGGTCATGATCGTCGCCGGGTTGGAGTTGACCAGGGAGACCCTGATGCCCTCCTGGCCTGCAGGACGCGGCAGGCCTGGGTGCCCGAGTAGTCGAACTCGCACCCCTGCCCGATCACGATCGGCCCGGACCCGATGACGAGCACGGACTTCAGGTCTTCACGGCGCGGCATGGACTTTTCGCTCCATCAGGGCGGCGAACTGGTCGAAGAGGTCCACCGCGTCGTGCGGGCCCGGGGCGGCCTCGGGGTGGTACTGGACGGCGAAGGCGGGCCGGTCGAGCAGGCGGATGCCCTCGACCACGCCGTCGTTCAGGTTCACGTGGGTGATCGCGGCCGCCCCGTACGGGGTGCCGAACGGCTCGCGGGCGCCCGGCGGGACGTGCGCCCAGCCGTCGCCTCGCGCTGCCCGTGGCTTCGCGGCATGCGCGTCGGCCTCAGGCGGGCAGCGCGGCGGCGAAGCCGTGGTTGTGGCTGGTGATGTAGACGCGGCCGGTGGCCAGGTCCATGACCGGCTGGTTCACGCCCCGGTGGCCGTAGCGGAGCTTGTAGGTGTCGAGGCCGACCGCCCGGGACAGGATCTGGCTGCCGAAGCAGATGCCGAAGAGCGGCACGCCGGCGTCGAGGACGCCGCGCATCGCGGCGACCGCGTACCCGGCCGCGGCCGGGTCGCCCGGGCCGTTGGAGAAGAACACGCCGTCCGGGTCGGTGGCGAGGATGTCCTTGGCCGTGGAGGTGGCCGGGAGCACCCGCACCTCCATGCCGCGGTCGGCCATGTTGCGCGGCGTGGCGTTCTTGATGCCGAGGTCCACGGCGGCGACGCGGTACCTGGTCTTGACGCCGCCCGGCGGGGTGACCGTGTAGGGGTGCGGCGTGGTCACGATCCGCGCCAGGTCGGCGCCGGTCATGCCGGGGCTGGCCAGGACGCGCTCAAGGAGCCGCTCCGGGCTGTCCTCGACGGTGGAGACGGCCGCGCGCATCGCGCCGTGCTCGCGCAGCCGCATGGTCAGCGCGCGGGTGCCCGGCACCGAGATGCCGGTGATCCCCTGGGCCTTCAGCTCGGCGTCGAGGCTGCCGCTGCGCCCGCCAGCTCGAGGCGACCCGCGACGGCTCGCGGACCACGTAGCCGCTGACCCAGATCGCGGTGGCTCTCCGGGTCCTCGTCGTTGACGCCCGGTGTTGCCGATGTGCGGCGCGGTCATCGCCACGATCTGGCCGCAGTACGACGGGTCGGTGAGCGTCTCCTGGTAGCCGGTCATGCCGGTGTTGAACACCATCTCGCCGAACGACTCGCCGTAGGCGCCGAACCCCTTGCCGCGCAGCGTCGTGCCGTCCTCGAGGACCAGCATCGCGTCCGGGCTCGTACTGCTCATCGGGTCACCTTTCCGTCAAGTACCGTCGCCGTGCCGCGCAGGAACGTCGCGTGCACCCGGCCGGGCAGCGCCATGCCCGGCGAACGGGCTGTTGCGGCTCTTGGAGGCGTGCGCGGCCGGGTCCACCGGCGTCGCCGGCGGCGGCGGGGTCGTACAGCGTCAGGTTGGCGGCGGCTGCCCGCGGCCAGCGGCTGGCCGTGCCCGGGGACGCGGCCGATCGCCGCCGGGCGGACGGACATCCGGTCCGCGACGCCCGCCCAGTCGAGCAGGCCGGTGTCGACCATGGCCCGCTGCACCACGCGCAGCGCGGTCTCCAGGCCGGTCATGCCGTTGGCCGCGGCGGCCCACTCGGTCTCCTTGGCCTCGACCGGGTGCGGGGCGTGGTCGGTGGCCACGCAGTCGATGGTGCCGTCGGCGAGGGCCTGGCGGAGCGCGTCGACGTCGGCCCTGGTGCGCAGCGGCGGGTTGACCTTGAAGACCGGGTCGTAGTCCCCGGCCAGGTCGTCGGTGAGCAGCAGGTGGTGCGGCGTGACCTCGGCGGTGACCCGCCAGCCCTTGGACTTGGCCCAGCGGATGATCTCCACGCGACCCGGCCGTGGACACGTGGCAGACGTGCAGCGCGGCGTCGACGTGGGCGGCGAGCAGGCAGTCGCGCGCGATGATCGCCTCCTCCGCGGCGGCGGGCCAGCCGGCCAGGCCGAGCCTGGAGGCGACCTCGCCCTCGTTGAGCTGCGCGCCCTCGGTCAGCCGCGGCTCCTGGGCGTGCTGGGCGATCACGCCGTCGAACGCCTTGACGTACTCGAGCGCCCTGCGCATCAGCAGCGGGTCGGCGACGCAGAAGCCGTCGTCGGAGAAGACGCGGACCCGGGCGGCGGAGTCGGCCATCGCGCCGAGCTCGGCCAGCTGCTTGCCGTGCAGGCCGACGGTGACCGCGCCGACCGGGCGGACGTCGACGTACCCGGCCTGCTCGCCGAGCCGCCAGACCTGCTCCACCACGCCGGCCGTGTCGGCGACCGGCTCGGTGTTGGCCATCGCGTGCACCGCCGTGTAGCCGCCGAGCGCGGCGGCCCTGGTGCCGGTCTCGACCGTCTCGGCGTCCTCCCGGCCCGGCTCGCGCAGGTGCGTGTGCAGGTCGACGAGGCCGGGCAGCGCGATCAGGCCGGCGGCGTCGAGGACGTCGCGCGCCCGGCGCGGCGAGGCCCGTCGCCGACCTCGGCGATGACGCCGCCGGAGAGGTGAATGTCCGCCGGCGCGCCGCCCGGCGACCGAGGCGCCCTTGATCAGCCATTCCTCGCTCACGCCGTCCTTCCGCCTCCGCCGCGCCGCCGAGCATCAGGTACAGGACCGCCATGCGGACCGTCACGCCGTTGGCGACCTGCGCGACGATCGTCGAGCGGGCGGAGTCGGCCACCTCGGCGGCGATCTCCACGCCGCGGTTCATCGGGCCCGGGTGCATGACGATGGCGTGCTCGGGCAGCAGCGCCATCCGGCCGGCGTCGAGGCCGTAGCGGCGGCGGTACTCGCGGACGGTCGGGAAGTAGGCCGCGCTCATCCGCTCCTGCTGCACGCGCAGCATCATCACCACGTCGCTCTTGCGCAGCTCCGCGTCGAGGTCGTAGCTGGCCCGGCACGGCCACGTCTCGACCGCGTACGGCATGAGGGTGGGCGGGGCGACCAGCGTCACCTGCGCGCCGAGCGTGGACAGCAGCAGCACGTTGGACCGCGCCACCCGGGAGTGCAGCACGTCGCCGACGATCGTCACCCGGAGCCCGTCCAGGCCCTGGCCGCGCCGGTCGGCGCCGCTGCCGGGCCGGCCCGACCGGCCGCCAGGCCGGGCCGACGAGGCGCTGGCGCATCGTGAACGCGTCGAGCAGCGCCTGCGTGGGGTGCTCGTGCGTGCCGTCGCCCGCGTTGATCACGCTGCCGCTGACCCAGTCCGGTCAGGCGGCGCGGCGCGCCGGAGGCCTGGTGCCTGATCACCACGGCGTCCGCGCCCATCGCCTCCAGGGTCAGCGCCGTGTCCTTGAGCGACTCGCCCTTGGCGACGCTCGACCCCTTGGCGGAGAAGTTGATCACGTCGGCGGACAGCCGCTTGGCGGCCGCCTCGAACGAGGTCCTGGTCCTCGTGGAGTCCTCGTAGAAGAGGTTGACCACGGTCAGGCCGCGCAGCGTCGGCAGCTTCCTGATCGCCCGCCCGCTCGACGCTGGCCAGCTCCTCGGCCGTGTCGAGGATCGAGATCGCGTCGTCGCGGCTCAGGTCGCCCGCCGAGATCAGGTGCCGGTTCACTGGTCCCCCTCCCCGAGCAGCACCGAGTCCTCGCCGTCGATCTCGGCGAGCTGGACGCGCACCTTCTCGCGGTGCGCGGTCGGCAGGTTCTTGCCGACGTAGTCGGCGCGGATGGGCAGCTCCCGGTGGCCGCGGTCGACCAGGACCGCGAGCTGGACCGCGCGCGGCCTGCCGAGGTCGTTCAGCGCGTCGAGGGCGGCGCGGATCGTCCGGCCGGAGAACAGCACGTCGTCGACGAGGACCACCGTCTTGCCGTCCACCCCGTCCGGCGGCACCTGGGTGCGCTGCAGCGCGCGGGCCGGGCGCAGCCGCAGGTCGTCGCGGTGCATGGTGACGTCGAGCGAGCCGACGGGCGCGGGGGTGCCCTCGAACTCCCCGATCCGCGTCGGCCAGGCGGCGGGCCAGGTAGACGCCGCGGGTGGGGATGCCGAGCAGGACGATCCCCTCGCCGCCGTGCGTGCGCTCCAGGATCTCGTGCGCGATGCGGGTCAGCGCGCGCCGGATCTCCTCCGGGGTGAGTACTGCCTTCCAGCCCTCGCCGCCGGGCGAGGCCCGTCGCCGCCGGGCGGGACGCTGCGGGCCGGCCTGGGATCGCCGGGGTCGCCAGGGTCCGACCAGGGCCCGGCTCGTGAACTGGTTCAGGTCGCATCGCGCACACCAGTCACGACCTCCTTTCCCGTCTCACGGGACGGTCCTTAAAGGATGCCTACGGCCGCTACCGTACCAGGCACGTTAGCGCAGGTAACGAGGCACGGCCGCCCGCGGCGCGCCGCCACGCGACGGGCACTTTCGCCACGATTGGCAACACCGTCAACACAGAAAGTCACTAGACTGGCGGTGCCCCGGCACGCAGAACATCCCCCTGCGTAACTTTCCGGCCCCCTGTCACGGCAGCCGGCGATCCGGTCCTCCGCGCCGCCCTGCACGCCCGCCGGCCGACTCGGCTCAGCGATCATGAAAGATGTGATTTACATCACATTAGACATACGCTGTCATAACGTTCCGAGAGCGCGGAGTGAGCCCGCTTTGCCCGCTCTGTGCACGGGAAAGCCGATTACAGCGGGGGTTGTCGCCTTCTGACGGAGGGTAGATATCGGCTGGGAAGAGCAATGCCGGTTACTGGTCGACTTCGGCCGGTTTTTGCCATTCGGCTTGACCTTGTCGCTCTCGCCGCCTACCGTCACTGTGCGTAACCGTTACCGTAAGCGACGACTGGCCGGGAAACCGAGGAAAAATGCCATCTGAGTACGCCAAGACCCTGGGCGCGCGACTGCGCGCCATTCGCACCCAGCAGGGGCTCTCTCTGCACGGCGTTGAGGAGAAGTCCCGCGGCCGGTGGAAGGCCGTCGTCGTCGGCTCCTACGAGCGCGGCGACAGGTCGGTCACGGTCCAGAAGCTCGCCGAGCTGGCGGAGTTCTACGGCGTCCCGGTCTCCGAGCTGCTGCCCGGCGACGCGGCGCCGCACGCCGATCGCGACGGCCCCCAAGCTCGTGATCGACCTTGAGCGGATGAACCAGCTCCCCAAGGAGAAGGTCGGCCCGCTCGCCCGCTACGTGGCCACCATCCAGGCCCAGCGCGGCGACTACAACGGCCGGGTGCTCTCCGTGCGGCACGAGGACCTGCGCTCGCTCGCGGTCATCTACGACAAGTCGCCGGCTGACCTCACCGAGGAGCTCATCAGCTGGGGCGTCCTCGACGCCGACGCGCGCAGCAACTCGATCGAGTCCTTCTAGGGACTAGCCCGCGCAGTGCCCCATCCGGCGTGACCCCGGCGATCGCCGGGTGGGGAGGCCCGGTGCGGCCGGCCCGGCGCCGGCCAGCCCGGTGCGGCCGGCTCAGCTCGCATGCCGCAGCGACAGCGGCAGCATCGGCTCGCCCTCAAGGCCAAGCGCCCGCTCGGCCACCATCAGGAACGTGCTCGCGTCGCGCAGCAGGTCGTCCGCCTCTCGTGCGGTCGCCGCCCTCGGTAGTCCCGCCTCGGCCGCGGCGCGCTTGGCCGCGCTCGCCGCGAAGAACGCCGCCCACTCCGCCAGGGCCGGCTCCACCTGCGGCAGCAGCTCCCAGACCGACCTTGGCCGACGTCGCCGCGCCCCGGTTCCCGGCTCGCCCCGGGCGGCCACGATCGCGGCCGCCGCGCGCAGCGCGGCCAGGTGCGCGCCGATGTAGCGGGTCCCCGCATCGGTCTCCGCCTCGGCCTCGGCCAGGCCCTGCCGCGCGGTGCGCAGCAGGCTCAGCGCCGCCCCTGGCACCCGGCTCGGCATCGGGAGCGCCCCGGCAGCGCCGCGCCGGCCGGCGCCAGGTCCGCCGGCCCGCGTTCGCCGGCCCGAGTGCTCGCGGGCCCCGTGTTCGCCGGCCCCGTGCCCTGTGGTCTCGTGCCTGGTGGCAGAGGCGTTGCGGTCGGGTACGCGCCGCCGTCAGCGTGCTGATCATGGTCATCACTCCTTCAGGTGATGCGCCGAAGTCCGCTGTCAGCGCTCGCTTCGGCTAGGCCGGCACGCGCTCCTGGCCGACACCGGGATCGGGATGATCCGCCGGCCGGGCGAAGCGCTTCCCCACGCCCCGCCCGGCCGGAACCGGCCGCCAGGGGTCGCGGCGACCGGAGCCAATCCCCGTCATTCGAACACATTCTCATTCGAACACAGGTTCGTGCCAAAGTCCAGTCCATTTGCTGACGAGTTCGAAGTTACCCAGGGGGTCTGACATTTCCGGGTCGACGCCGTACGCGCCCGCGGGCCCCCGGCACGCCGCGGGCCGCGACGGAAGACCGGTAACCGCACCGCGACGCGCCCGCGCCGGGGCGGGCACGGGTCCGGGTGAGAGACAGCCGCACTCGTTCGGAACCCTGGATTTAGCCCTCGCCTGTTCATCTACGCTTTGCCCATGAGGGTCACCTACCGCGAGCTGGGGCCCCGGGAGTTCCGGGCGGCGATTCGAGTGCTTGTCGGCGTGTACGCGGCCGCGATGAACCCGCCGGACCGGACGCTGTCGGGACGGGAGGCCATCATGGACCGGCACGCGGCGAGCCCCGGGTTCCGCGGGCTGACCGCGCACGTCGACGGGCGGCTCGCCGGGTTCACCTACGGATTCCACGGGGAGAACGGGCAGTGGTGGCACGACATGGTGGCCGCCGCCCTCGCCACGCGCTCAGCGGCGGGCGCGCAGGGCGCCGGGTACGCCGGGGATGACGCGCCCGGCGCGTGGCTTGACGACTCCTTCGAGGTCGCCGAGCTGCACGTGCTGCCGCCCTGGCAGGGCAAGGGAATCGGGCGGTCGCTGCTGCTCTCGCTCGCTTCCGGCCGTCCCGAGCGGACCGCGGTGCTGTCCACCGCCGACGCGCCGACCAGGGCCAGGCGGCTGTACCGGGGGGTGGGGTTCACCGACCTGCTGACGGACTTCCGGTTCTCCGGGAGCGAGCCGCCTTACGCGGTGATGGGCGCGCTGCTGCCCCTGGCGACGGCGGTGACGCTCCCCCGGTCGCCGAGGCCGAGCAGCTGGTAGATCTCCATCGTGGCGCGTGACGCGTTGAGCGTGATGAAGTGCAGGCCGGGAACCTGCTCCTCGAGCAGCCGCGCCGACAGCCTGGCGGCGTAGTCGACCCCGATGCTCCTGACCGTCGCCGCGTCACCGCGCGCGTCCGCCGCCCGCAGCTGGTCGAGCAGGGCGACCGGGACCTTGCAGCCGCCGAGCTCGATCGAGCGCTCGAGCACGCGCAGGCTCGTGACCGGCATGATCCCCGCGATGATCGGCACGTCGCAGCCGCTCGCCGCGACCCGGTCCCTGAGCCGGAGGTAGTCGTCGACGTTGAAGAACATCTGGGTGATGGCGAAGTCGGCCCCCGCCCGGCACTTCTCCACGAAGTGCCGGGTATCGGTGTCCTCGTCGGGCGAGCGCGGGTGCCGCTCGGGGAACGCGGCGACGCCGACGCAGAAGTCGCCGGAGGACTTCAGCAGCTCGACGAGCTGCCGCGCGTGGGCGAGGCCGTCGGGATGGGGAACCCAGGGAGCGTTCGGGTCACCGGGCGGGTCGCCGCGCAGCGCGAGGACGTTGCGCACGCCGACGTTGGCGTAGCTGCCGATGACGTTGCGCAGCTCGGCGACCGAGTGGCTGACCGCGGTCAGGTGGGCCATCGGGTTCAGCTCGGTCTGCTCGGCGATCGCGCCGGTCACCTGGACGGTGCCCTCGCGGGTGGACCCGCCCGCCCCGTAGGTCACGGAGACGAACGTCGGCTTGAGCGGCTCAAGGCGGCGCATGGCGCCCCAGAACTGCTGCTCCGCCTGCGCGGTCTTCGGCGCGAAGAACTCGAACGAGAACGACTGGCCTGTCTTGAGCACGTCGGTGATGCGCGGGGCAGGCGTCCGGACGCGACGGGTCTGCTGGGACGCGAGCGACGCCTGTGGCTGTCGCGGTCGAGGCGGCATGTGTCCCAGCATAACCCAGAGGTCAAGATTCTGTGCTGCGACCACAATACCTAGATCTGCCGCGCGGCGTTGGGTTCCCCGGAGAGGTTCGCGGTGGTGCTGGTTTTCGCGATCGCGCCGGTCACGGGGCGAGGGGCGTGCCGTGCGCGATCACGCTGGTCGCGGGTCGACGTCCAGCGGCGGGTCGGCCACGAACCATGCCGGACCGAGCGCGCTGAGACACCCGGTGCGCCCCGTTACCGGGAGCTGGCCGCGGCTTCTGGCAGCAACCAGTGAGCCTTGGCCCAAGCCACCGCCAGAGGGCGTCCGGTCTCTGGACGCCCTGCCGACAGCGGACCACCAGCGCCTTAACCCGCGCCACAGCGCGGGGGCGGCGCGCTTTCTGCGCCGCTCCCCGTGGGGAGGCGATGGAGGGGCGAAGCCCTTCCATGCCGGGGGGTGCAGGGGGGTCGTCCCCCCGCAGGGCAGCAGCGTCGTCCCCCCGCAGGGAGCATCCCCCCGGACTAGTTAGAACGCGAGCGCCTGGGCGCGCCGGTTGACCTCGGTGCCGCGGCGGGCGTAGAGGGCCGCGATCGGGGTGCCGGGGAGCGTCTCGTCCGCGGTGAAAAGCCAGCGGAGAGCTTCGTCGTCCTCGAACCCGCAGTCGAACAGCACCGTGAGCGTCCCCGACAGCCCCTTGACGATCTGGGCGCCGTCGAGGAAGGCCGCCGGGATCGCGCGGTCACCGCTTGGGCGGGTAACGGCGAGAAGCTTGCGGTCGCGGAGGAGTTGCTTTACCCGGCCGACGGGCAGTCCGAGCCGAGTGGCCACCTCGGGAAGTGACAGCCATTCGCCGACTAGGGCGTCAGCCACGGGGTTTATCTGTGTCACGAGTCCAATGTCCCACGTCGATGCCGGTTCCAAACAACCGACATTCCGTCACAATAAGGTATCTTTCCCCTGGTCAGCGAAGAATTTCTGGAATCTCCCACGCGGCGGCGCGGGCCGCCAGCCAGCCAGCGGTCGCTATCAGGCCCTCCGGGCGGACGGTGAACAGCACCTGACGCCCCGACCTCCGGCGAGTTACGAGGCGGGCCTCCTCAAGGACAGCCAGGTGCTGCGCGACCGCCTGCCGGGAGACCGGCAGCATGGCCGCCAGGCCGCCCGCGCTCGCGCCGGGCCCCCGCGCCAGGAGTTCAAGCAGCTCGCGGCGGCGCGCGTCCGCGAGCGCCGCGAAGACGCGATCGGGGTCAGGATGAGCTTCTGCCATAACCGTCCAAACTCCGCGCAGCGCGGCCTGGGGTCATCCTCCCAGGGCCAGCGGTTCAAGTCACGGAATCACTCCGCGGCCTGGCCGGGCGTGCGCGCCGGAAGATCACCCTTCGGCCCGGGCCCGCAGGCCTGCCAGCTCGTACTGCCAGCCGCCCCTGTTGCCCTTCCACTCGTCCTCGCGCAGCGCCTCGGGCAGGTCAAGCGACGCGAAGCCGCTCTCCACCACCGTCACGCCGAGCTCGTCGCCGACCGGCCGCAGGTAGAACTCGACCAGGGTCGCGTTGCCCGGCGCGGGCTCCGCGCCGCCGAAGGCACTCGCCCAGCGGAACGAGGCGTAGCCCTGCGGCTCGACGCGGACGATGTCGATCACGTACGGCCTTTCGTCGCCGCTGTAGACGACCGCGACCCGCCCCGGGCCGCGGGCCGGGTCGGCGCTGCTGCCCGGAAGCCACCAGCCGGGGCGCGTGACAAGTTGCCACACCTTGTCCTGAGTCGCGCGAATGGTGATCCGCTGTTCGATACGGTCTTCCATGACAACGCCTCCCTCGCCCCAGGACACACTGAGGGCCGAGTCTTGCATAACGCTTCAAATTGGTGCAACTCGACGCTTGCGGATACAGCCAGGTTAAGAAGTTCCTCAGGGCCGCGCGGCCGCGCAGGCAGCAGCACCTCTGACAATGTGATTAACACAGGCGAAAGCAGCGGATCGGGGCCGTAAAATCGCCCTGATGGAATCTGCCCCCGCGGACGTGCTCGTCGGGCGGATGCTCGACCGGCGGTACCACGTCCGCTCCCGCATCGCGCACGGCGGCATGGCCACCGTCTACCTCGCCACTGACACCCGGCTTGACCGTGAGGTGGCGCTTAAGGTCATGCACGCGGACCTGGCGCGCGACGCTGACTTCGTGGGGCGGTTCATCGGCGAGGCCAAGTCCGTGGCGAAGCTGTCCCACCCGAACATCGTGGGCGTCTACGACCAGGGCGCCGACGGGCAGTACCTGTACCTCGCCATGGAGTACGTGCCCGGCCGTACGCTGCGCGCGCTGATGCGGGAGCGGGGCTGGCTGCCGTGGCAGGAGGCGCTGGCGGTCATCGACCCGATGCTCGCCGGACTGGCCGCGGCGCACCAGGCCGGGATCGTGCACCGGGACGTGAAGCCAGAGAACGTGCTGATCACGGACGACGGGCGGGTCAAGGTCGTGGACTTCGGGCTCGCCCGGGCGTCGGCGGCCGTCGGGAACACGCGGGCCGGCGTGATCATCGGCTCCGTCGCCTACATCTCGCCCGAGCAGGTCACCGGGACGCCGAGTGACGCGCGCAGCGACGTGTACGCGGCGGGCATCGTGCTTTTCGAGATGCTCACCGGGCGGCAGCCCTTCACCGGCGATGTCCCGCTGACGGTGGCGTACGCGCACGTGAACTCGGACGTCCCCCCGGTGAGCTCGCTCGTCGGCGGGCTCCCGCAAGGCGTTGACCAGCTCGTGCGCGCGGCGACCAGCCGCGACCCGCAGCTGCGGCCCACCGACGCGGGCGTGTTCCTGCGGGTGACCCGCGCGCTGCGCGGCATGCCCGGCGCCCGCTGAGTCGGTCACCGGGGCCTGGTCGGTGCCGGCGGCGGCCGGGGCGAGCCCGTACGGCGGGAGCAGCCCGTACGCGGGCGCCAATCCCTATGGCGAGGCAGGCCCGGCCAACGGCGCCGACCTTCCGGCCCCGGCGGGCGGCG
>CAVTKQ010000041.1:0-44825 GCA_963735315.1 uncultured Actinomycetota bacterium | reverse complement strand
TCCGTCGCCTTCTCGCTCTCCCCGGCCTTTTCCTCGGCCGCGTGGCCGGTGAGGGCGAGGAACACGTCGTCGAGCGATGCGCTGCGCACCGCGATGTCATTGACCTTGACTCCAGCGGCGTCCAGGGCGCGCACCACCTCGGTGGCCAGCCCGTCGGTGGCGGTCACCGGAGCCTCGATGAGCCGGTCCCACTCGTTCGGTATGACCGGGGCCGTCGCGAACGGGCGGAGCGCGGCCGCGGCGGCCGACGGGTCGGATCCCTCGGCCAGCGTGATCAGCAGCCGCTGGCCGCCCATCGACGCCTTCAGTTCGCCGGGCGTGCCCTCGGCGATGACCCGGCCGCCGTCGATGACGGCGATCCGGTCGGCGAGGTGATCCGCCTCGTCGAGGTACTGCGTGGTCAGCAGCAGCGTCGTGCCGTCTGCGACCAGCTGGCGCACGATGTCCCACATCAGCGCGCGGGCGCTCGGGTCAAGGCCAGTGGTCGGCTCGTCGAGGAAAAGCACCGCCGGGTGACCGATCAGGCTGGCGGCCAGGTCAAGGCGGCGCCGCATGCCGCCCGAGTAGGTCTTGACCGCCCGCCCGGCGGCGTCGGTCAGGTCGAACTGCTCGAGCAGCTCATCGGCCCGCCGCCGCGCCGCCCGCCCCGTCAGCCGGCTCAGCTCCCCGATCATGACGAGGTTCGAGCGGCCGGTGAGGTACTCGTCAAGGGCCGCGTACTGGCCGGTCAGCCCGATGACCCGGCGGACCGCCCCGGCCTGGGTGGCCACGTCGTGGCCGAGGACGCGGGCGTGCCCGCCGTCCGCGCGCAGCAGGGTGGCGAGCACCCGGACGGCGGTGGGTCTTACCTGCCCCGTTCGGACCGAGCAGTCCGTAGACGGTGCCCCGCGCGACCGTCAGGTCAAGGCCGTTCAGCGCCGTGGTCTTGCCGTAGCGCTTGACCAGCCCTTCCGCCTCAATGGCGGCTATCTCGCTCATGGCGTCTCTCCGCAACATCTCTCGTACGGTGTACTAGTCATCGTACAACGTACGGTACCAGCACGGCCATGGGAGGTCAATGAGATATATCGTAATGAGGGAGACCTTGGGGCGCGACCGTGTTTGCGGCACTGAAGCCCGAGTACTGCAAAACACTGGCGTGAGCACACCGCAGCCGAATTCAGCGAGCCCGGGCATCAGCCGGCAGGGAAGGATCACGTGATGACCAGCGAGACAGGAACAAGCCGGACGGCCGCGACATCCGCGACTACCTGCTTCGGCAACTGAACTCAGCCCTGCGCAGTTCGTGATGTTCGGCGCGGAGACTGCGGTGGCCTGGATTTCGACGCCCTCGCGTTCACCGACCGCGGCGAGCAGGCCTGGGCCGGACCTGAGCGGCTCCGGCGCGGAGCCTTCACCCCCGCGGGGTGACCGGCGCAGTCTACGCGTGCTGGGCCACAGGGCCACGGATGTCATGGCGTCGGTCTACGCCGAGATTGCCCGCCAGTGGCCTGGTCACCTTGGACAATGGCCTGCCGGAAGCGGATCACGGCTGCATCCGGAGCCGGCTGCCAACCTGGTGCGCGCAGGACCGGAGCCACAGCGAGGTCATCGCCGAGTTCGGCGTACCGACGAAGCTCATCGGCTGCGATTCTCCGCTCTACCCGCAAACGCGCGTAACGCCACCGCCCGCACCCGCGCCCGCGTCTCCTCCCACCTCTGAAATGGACGGCAGCCGGAAGCAGGCACTAACTGGCCACCAGAGCACCCAGAGCCCGCGCTGCTCGCGGCCCGTTACGGCGCCACCAGATTCGTTGCGAGTTCACCGGCACGCCAGGACGGCGAGCCGCAGCCGACACCCGGCATGATCACGAACGGCGTCCCATCCAGCTGTCGGTCGAGAGCTATCTTGCTTTCGAAAAGATCTTGTAAAAACAGTTCTCTGGCTTTGACCCGATCAAATCAATTGGCTAAAATATTCGTATCGACAGCTTTTCAGTTGTGATCATCCGGAGGGAGGGGCGATTATGGACGGACAGTTGCCCGCAGGCGGCCTGCTCTCCGGTGATTATGCCGCGCAGCTTTCTGATTCCGCCCCAGAGGACGACTTCGAGCTGGACGAGCACATCGAGTGGCTGGTGCGGGAGATCGATGAGGGCCGCCAGCCGTCCGCCGGAGTCGGCCTTGGAGGGTCCGGCGATCTCGGTCAGCCTGGGCGACGCGTGCGACGTGGACCCGGACCTGCTGGCGGCGATGTGCGGCCCGGACGGGCTGGGCGGGCAGGCGGTCAGCGCCGCGTTCGGGCAGGGCGCGTCCGCCGACGTGCTTCGCCCCGGTCCGGTGCTCGCGGCCCTCACCGCCCAGGCGGTGTCCGGCGCGGGCTCGCTGACCGACGATGAGCTGGTCGGGGTGCTGCAGGCGGGCCGCCGCCTGGCGAACCTGGCCGCCTACCAGCAGACGGTGGTGATCGCGGAGTTCGCGCGCCGCCGCCAGGCGCGAGTTCGAGGCGGCGAGGGCCGCGGGGTCCCGGTCGGCTGCCGGGACGGTGAGTTCCCCGGCGAGGAACTGGCGATGGAACTGGTCGACACCGGCGCCTACACCGGCGCCGGATCGACACGGCGATCGAGCTGACGACCCGGCTGCCGCGCACCCTGGCCGCGATGGCCGACGGCACGATCGACCTGGCCCGGGCCTGCACGATCGCGTCCCGCACCCATGTGATGACCGACGCAGACGCCGCCTACGCCGACGAGGTCCTCGCGGAGGCCGCGGCCGGGCTGCGGCCGGACCAGCTGGCCAGGAAGGCCGCCGCGCTGGAGCATGAAGCTCGCCCCCGAGGCGGTCCGCGCCCGCAAGGAGCTCGCCAGGCGCCTGGACCAGCGGGTCGAGGCCCGCCGCGAGGAATCAGGCAACGCTTCCCTGTCCGGCCGCGAGCTCGACACCGCCGACGTGATCGCCTCCAAGGCCCACATCGACGCCATCGCGGTCAAGCTCCGCGACTCCGGCCTCGTCGACGGCACCCTCGGCCAGCCTGCGCGCCCTAGCGCTGGTCGACCTGACTCAGGGCCGTAACCCCCTCGACCGCATTAAGCCCCGGCCCGGCCTGCGACTGCCTCGGCCGACTAGTGGCCTGACAATTCGCCCGGCTGCGGACGACGAGGCGGGCACGCACAGTTCCGCGATGCCCTGGCCAGCGAGCCCGACGGCATCGGCCCCGGCCCGGCTGGCCCCGCAGCCCGGCGCCGCTTCCTGCCCTGATCAATCTTCTGGTCCCAGCCGGGACCCTCCTCGGCTGGGGCACTGCCCCCGGCCAGGCTGCCGGCTGGGGCCTCCTGGACGCCGACGAAACCAGAGCTCTAATCCGGGCCGCTTCCCAGCATCCGAGAACGCGCTGGTGCTTTACCCTCACCGCCCCCGACGGCACCGCGATCGCCCACGCCTGCGCTAAGGGCCAGCACCGCTGGAAACCACCCGACCCCGCCAACGCGCAAACGGTCCGAACAACTGGCGACATCCCCACACCCAGACAGTCAGCCCAGCTAACGGACCTGTTGCGCCGGATGAACGTCACCTTCGAGCCGATCGCCAGGGACGCGTGTGACCACCGGCACGCAGAAGATCGCTACGTGCCGAGCCGCAAGCTGAAGCACCTGCTCCACGCCCGCAGCCAGACCTGTACCGCCCCCGCCTGCAACGCCCAGGCCCAGTACTGCGACATCGACCACACCGTCCCGTACCCCGACGGCCCCACGTGCGAGTGCAACACCAACCCGAAGTGCCGCCGCCACCATCGCGTTAAGCAGGCCCCCGGCTGGAAAGTAGCTCAACCCACCCCGGACACCGCCACCTGGACCACCCCGTCAGGCCGCACCCACTCCACCCGCGCAACGGCATACGACCTTCTCAGAATCCCTATGCCCGCTGTAATCCATTTGGCTTCGCTGGACTGACCTGCGCGCTGGCCTGATTCACTGCCGCGGGCAGCGTGGCCGTGGCCAAGCCAGAACCCTGGCTGAGGTGCGCAGTGAGCGAGTCCGTAGACGCCCGGCTCATGAACTGCGCCGTGGGCGCCGGATCCTCCCGGTGAGCGCCGACGAACCGCGGCGCCGGATGAGCCGATCGCCCGGTGACGACCTTGCTGAGGCACGGCGACCGCCATCGCGACGGCCCGGATCGGATACCGGTACCGGATACGCCGTCGCGGCGGGGTAGCAGCGCCACGCCGCCCCAGTTGCATGCCTGGACTGATCACGTCTCCAATGGCTTCTCGTACGGTGTACGATTAGCAGTACGGTGTGCGGCAAGTGGCGCTGGCTGTGCCGCGGCCGGGCATGCCGGGAGGTGGGCTCATGGGCGAGAACCAGGAAGAAGACGAGGGGCCCTTCCTGCCGGGGCGGCTGTTTCACGCCGGCGGGCGGTGACGACCGGCGGGTCAGGCAGGAGCGGGCCCGTGAGCGGCAGATCGCCGCGCAGGTCAGCCAGGCGCAGGGAGCACGGCGGGCGGCCGGCGGCTCGGGCGCGGCGGCTGGGCCGGTCGGACATCGTGGACGTCGCGGTCGCCATCGCCGACGCCGAGGGGACCGAGGCGGTGAGCATGCGGCGGATCGCCAAGGAACTGCAGGTGGGCGTGATGTCGCTGTACTGGCACATCGAGTCGAAGGAAGAGCTGCACCAGCTCATGCTCGAGACGGTGCAGGCCGAGATCGAGGCCGCGGACGCCTCCGGTGACTGGCGGGCCGACCTGACCGTGTACGCGCGCAACACCAGGGCCGCGATGCACCGCCACCCGTGGGCCATCGACTACATCGGCGGCGGGCCGCCGTCCGGGCCGAACGACGCGCGCAACGCCGACCAGCTGATCGCGGCGCTCGACGGCCTTGGCCTCGACGTCAAGACCACGATGTGGGCCCTGATGACGGTCAGCACGTACGTGATAGGTGCGGCGCTCCGTGAGATCCAGGAGATGCGCTGGCAACGCGTCGCGGAGGACACGATGTCCGAGATGGCCGAAGGAAGACGTCGCCGAGATGTTCGCCGAGTTCGACCGGCGGGTGCACGGTGTCCGGGCGCTATCCGCACCTGGTGAAGATCCTCGACGCGGGCATCGACCCGGACGCGGCGGAGACGCGGGACGAGCGGTTCGAGTTCGGGCTGTCGTGCGTGCTTGACGGGATCGCCGCGCGGATCAAGAGTTGCGCTAGCGCCTGCCCGGCTCGTTCCAGTTGAAGTGGACCTTGATGGTGCCGAAGTTCTTGGAGGGCTTCTCTATCCGCATGTTCTTCGCAGATGAACGCTTCTGCTCAAGGAACCGCAGCACGTGCTTCTTCAGCTGGCCCGACCCCTTGCCAGGGATGATCTCGAGCAGCGGCGCCTTCTTCGCGATGGCCTCGTCGAACTTCTGCTGCAGCGCCTTCTCGATCTCCGTGCCCCGGTTGTAGATGTCATGCAGGTCGAGCGTCAGCTTCATTCACTCAGGTTAAGACCGCTCACATGACCCCGGGAACGGCGTGCGCCTCAGGTCTGGCTCGCCGTAGGGCCAGAGCGTCGCGATGACCTTCGCCGCGGTCTGCGCGGCGTCGCCCTCGTCGAGCACCGTCTGCACCCGCTCGCCCGGCGCGGGCGGCTCAAGGGCGGCCAGCTGGCTGTCGAGCAGCTTCTCGGGGAAGAAGTGACCGGGCCGCGACATCAGCCGCCGCTCAAGCACCTCCCTGCTCACCTGGAGGAAGACCATCGTCGCCGCGGGCCGCCCGGCGAGCAGCTCGTCCCGGTAGGCGCGCTTGAGCGCGGAGCACGTGACCACCGCGGACTGGCCCGCCGCGATCCGCTCGTCCATCCAGTCGGTGATCGCGTGCAGCCACGGCTCGCGGTCGGCGTCGGTCAGCGGGATGCCCGCGCGCATCTTGGCGACGTTCGCTTCCGAGTGGAAGGTGTCGGCGTCGGCGAACCGCCAGCGGAGCCGTCCGGCGAGCAGCGCGCCGACGGTCGTCTTGCCGCTGCCGGCCACTCCGGCCACGATCAGGATCACTGGTGTAACGATACGCGTCCGCCCGGCGTTATATCGCGTAGGGCATGGTGCGAGGGCAGGGCAAGGCCCGCGGGCATTACGTTGAACGTTGGGAGCGTCATCTGGTCGCCCGCGGGCCTTTCCCTATAGTGCTATACGCACCACGGGTCTCGCCGGTTCAATCCGGTTCCGAGAATTTTTGTGTACCCGGCGTGACGCCCCCGGGAGCACCTGCTTAGTGGATGAAGGCACCCGCCGCGACGCCGGCGAACACCAGCGTCAGGTACAGGATCGACAGGTGGAACAGGCGCATCGTGACGAGCCCGTCGCCGCCGTTCCGTCGGCACCCGTGCCGCGCGACAGGCGCAGCAGGCGGTGCACCTCGTACAGGAACGCCGCGCCCGGCCACGATGGCGACCGCGCCGTAGAGCGGGCCCGCCCACGGCCAGACCGCGAGCGAGACCGCCACCATCAGCCAGCTGTAGACGACCGACTCCGACGAGGACCCGGCGCACGGAGGCGACCACGGGAAGCATCGGGATGCCCGCCCGGCGGTAATCGTCGCGGTACTTGATGGCCAGCGCCCAGAAGTGCGGCGGCTGCCAGAAGAACACCACGCCGAAGAGCAGCCAGGCGGGCCAGGACAGCGACCCGGTGGCGGCCGCCCAGGCGATGACCACCGGCGCCGCGCCGCACGCCCCGCCCCACAGCGTCGACTGCGACGTGTGCCGCTTGAGCAGCATGGTGTAGATCACGACGTAGTAGACGATCGCGGCGAGCGTGAGGCCCGCCGCGAGCAGGTTCGTGGTGGCGGCGAACAGGGCGACCGAGACCACCGCCGAGGACGAGCCCGAAGATCAGCGCCGACCGGGGCGAGACGGTGTGCTTGACCAGCGGCCTGCTGCTCGTCCGCCGCATGATCTCGTCGATGTCGCGGTCGATGTAGCAGTTCAGCGCGTTGGCGCTGCCCGCGGCGAGCGCGCCGCCGAGGACCACCACCACGGTGACGAGCAGCGAGGGCAGCCCCTTGTAGGCGAGGAAGAGCGTGGGGACCGCGGTGATCAGCAGCAGTTCGACGATCCGTGGCTTGCACAGCGCCACGTACGCGCCTACGCGCGCGCGAACGCTGGACAGCTGCCGCGGGCCGTCGACGGCAGCGCTGCGGGACGGCTGACTGGCTGACGGACGTTAACCGCGCTCACCTGGGATAAGACCACCTTCCAGCCCGCGCGGGAAGGCCGGGCACCTCAACGAGACTACACGGCGTCGTAATGTGCCGGAGCGGCAGGCCGCAAAGTGCGTGCGCGGCGGTCTTTTGGGCAGCCGCACCTGCGTTCGGAAGTCTTCCTGCGGGGAACCTCTGGAAGAGGAATCGACCGACGGGGGGAATGTGGCGGCGGGCAGAGCACCCGGGGCGCCGGGCTCGACGTACCGGCTGCAGCTGACCCCGGAGTTCGGGTTCGAGCAGGCGGCTGAGACGGCTGACTACCTCGCGGACCTGGGCGTTACTCACGTGTACCTGTCGCCCGTGCTCGACGCGGTCCCCGGCTCCATGCACGGGTACGACGTCACCGACCACGCGCGGATCCGCGGCGAGCTCGGCGGCGAGGAAGGGCTCCGCGCGCTCGCCGAGCGGCTGCGCTCCCGTGGCCTCGGCATCGTCCTCGACATCGTGCCGAACCACATGGCGGTGCCCGCCGACATGTCGCTGAACAGGCAGCTCTGGTCGGTGCTGCGGGACGGCCGGGACTCGCCCTACGCCACCTGGTTCGACATCGACTGGGCCGCGCAGGACGACCGGATGCTGCTGCCGGTCCTCGGCGGCCCGCTGGAGTCCTGCCTCGACGACCTGTGGGTCGAGCCGAGCGGCGGGCCGGACGGCGAGCCGGTGCTCCGGTACTTCGACCACGTCCTGCCGCTGTGGCCGGGGACGGCGCGGCTGCCGATGCGCGGCCTGCTTGAGTCGCAGCACTACCGGCTCGCCTGGTGGCGGGACGCCGCGACCGAGCTCAACTGGCGGCGGTTCTTCGACATCACCACCCTGATCGGGATCCGGGTCGAGGACCCGGCCGTGTTCGACGCCACCCACGAGGTCATCGTCGGCCTCGTGGCCGACGGCCTGGTCGACGGGCTGCGCGTGGACCATCCGGACGGGCTCGCCGACCCGCGCGGCTACCTGGACCGGCTCGCCGCGGCGACCGGGGGCGCCTGGGTGGTGGTGGAGAAGATCCTCGCGGCCGACGAGGCGCTGCCGGCCGACTGGGCCTGCGCGGGAACGACCGGGTACGACGCGCTGCGGGTGGTCGACGGGCTGTTCCTCGACCCGGCGGGCGGCGACGCGCTCAGCGCCGAGTACGCGCGGCTGTGCCGCGGCTCGGACGACGACTGCCCGCCGAGGCGGTTCGCCGACGTCGCCGCACAGGCCAAGCGGGAGATCGCCAACGGGTCGCTGGCCGCGGAGGTGACCCGGCTGGCCCGCCTGCTCACCGCCCTGTCCCCGGACGCGCCCGCGGACGACGCGCGCACGGTGCTCACCGAGGTGCTCGCCGCGTTCCCCGTCTACCGCGCGTACGTGCACCCGGGAGAGCTCCCGGCCGAGGCCGCCGAGGCGGCGATCAGGGAGGCGGTGGACGGCGCGCGGCGGCGGCTGCCGAAGCGGCTGCGCGGCCTGGCCGCCGACCTCGGCGCCGCGGCGCTCGGCAAGCACCGGCCGGTGAGCGGCGCGGCCGGCCGGGTCGGCGAGTTCGCCGTGCGGTTCCAGCAGACCACGGGGCCGGTGCAGGCCAAGGGCGTGGAGGACACCGCGTGCTACCGGTGGTCCCGGCTGATCTCGCTGAACGAGGTCGGCTGCGACCCCGACCGGTTCGGCGTCACGCCCGGCGAGTTCCACGCGGCGGCCGGGCGCCTGGCGGCCGACTGGCCGGCCACGATGACCACGCTGTCCACGCACGACACCAAGCGCCAGGAGGACGTCAGGGCCAGGCTCGCCGTGCTCGCCGAGATACCGCAGGAGTGGGGCAGGCAGGTCAGGCAGTGGCATGAGGAAGGCACCGCCGTCGACCCCGACACCGAGTACCTGCTGTGGCAGACCGTGGTCGGGGCGTGGCCGATCAGCGGCGAGCGGCTGGCCGGCTACCTGACCAAGGCGATCCGCGAGGCCAAGCGGCGGACCTCGTGGACCGCGCCCGACCAGGAGTACGAGGCGGCGGTGCTCGCCCTGGCCGCCCGCGCGCTCGACGACCCGGAGCTCGCGGGGTCCATCGCGAGCTTCGTCGCGCGGATCGCGGGCGACGCGGCGGTCAACTCGCTCGGCGCGAAGCTCGTCCAGCTCACCATGCCGGGGGTGCCCGATGTCTACCAGGGCTGCGAGGTGGCCGCGCTGTCCCTGGTCGACCCGGATAACCGGCGGGAAGTGGACTTCGCCCGCATCCGCTCGCGACCTCACCCGATCTTGACGCCAGCCTGGACGCGAGCCTCCGCGGCGACCTCGCCCGCCGGGGACCTCGACTCGTCTCAGCACGGGCGAAGCTGCTCGTCACCTCCCGGGCGCTGCGGCTGCGGCGCGCCCGCCCGGAGTGGTTCGCCGGGGAGCTACGAGCCGCTGGCGGCGTCCGGTCCCGCGGCCGGGCACGCGGTCGCCTTCCGGCGGGGCGGGCAGGCGGTCACGGTCGTCACCCGGCTGCCCGTCGGCCTGCGCCGCCGCGGCGGCTGGCAGGACACGGCGCTGCCGTTGCCCGGCGGGGCCTGGGCCGACCTGCTGACCGGCGCCGTGCACCGCGGGCGCCGCCGTCCCGCATGACCGAACTGACGGGCCGGCTGCCCGTCGCGCTGCTGTCCCGGAGGTTGAGGACTGCAGTGACAGCGTTCAGCGTGTGGGCGCCGGCCGCCGGCCGGGTCGACGTCGAGGTGGCGGGCCAGGCGGTCGCCGATGTCCGCCGCTGCCCGGCCGGCCCGGATGGTGGGCGGCGGAGGCGGACGCTCCCGCCGGGACCGACTACGCGTTCCGCCTGGACGGCGGCGCGCCGCTCGCCGACCCCCGCTCGCCGCGCCAGCCGTACGGGCCGGACGGCGCGAGCCGGACCTACGACCACGGCGCCTTCGCCTGGACCGACGACCGCTGGCGCGGTGCGCCCGTCGGCGGCGCGGTGATCTACGAGCTGCACGTCGGCACGTTCACCCCGGAGGGGACGCTGGACGCCGCCATCGGGCGCCTTGACCACCTGGTGTCGCTCGGCGTCACCGTCGTGGAGCTGATGCCGGTCGCCGCCTTCCCCGGCGAGCACGGCTGGGGATACGACGGGATCGGCCTGTGGGCGGTGCACGAGCCCTACGGCGGGCCCGACGCGCTGAAGCGGTTCGTGGACGCCTGCCACGGCCGCGGGCTCGCCGTCTTCCTCGACGTCGTCTACAACCACGTCGGCCCGGGTAACCGGCTCGCCTCGTTCGGGCCGTACTTCACCGACGTGTACACGACCCCGTGGGGGCCCGCGGTCAACCTGGACCAGGCCGGGTCGGATGAGGTGCGGTCGTTCATCGTCGGCAACGCGCTGATGTGGCTGCGGGACTACCACCTCGACGGGCTGCGCCTTGACGCGGTGCACGCGCTCCAGGACCACCGCGCGCGTGCACATCCTGGAGGAGCTCGCGGTCGCGGTGGACGCGCTCGTCCGCCGCCACCGGGCGGTCGATCGTGCTTGTCGCCGAGTCCGACCTGAACAACCCGCGGCTGATCACCGCGCGCGAGGCGCGGCGGCTACGGGCTGTCCGCGCAGTGGAACGACGACTTCCACCACACGGTGCACGCGCTGGTGACCGGCGAGCGGCAGGGGTACTACGGCGACTTCGGCGCGATCGCCGGGCGTCGCCAAGACGCTGACCGGGGCGTACTTCCACGACGGCACCTGGTCATCCTTCCGGACCGGACGCACGGCCGCCCGGTGGACACGCTGCGCACCCCGGCCTACCGGTTCGTCGTCTTCGTCCAGGACCATGACCAGGTCGGCAACCGTGCCGTGGGGGACCGGCTGCCGGCCACGCTCGCCGGCGCACCCGCACCGGGACGGGCTGCTGCGGGTCGCCGCCGGGCTGGTGCTCACCGCCCCGTTCACGCCGATGCTGTTCATGGGCGAGGAGTGGGGAGCGGACACGCCCTGGCAGTTCTTCACCGACCACACCGACCCGTTCTTCGCCGAAGCGGTCAGCACCGGCCGCAGGTCCGAGTTCGCCGCGCACGGCTGGGACGTTCGCCGAGGTGCCCGACCCGCAGGACAAGGAGACGTTCCTGCGCTCCAAGCTCGACTGGGCGCAGCCTGACCGCGAGCCGTACCGCTCGCTGCTCGACTGGTACCGCTCCCTGCTCGCGCTGCGCCGGTCCCGCCCCGAGCTCACCGACCCGCGCCTTGACCAGGTGCGCGTCGAGTACGACGAGGACGCCCGGTGGCTCCTCGTGCACCGCGGGCCGCTGCGGATCGCCGCCAACCTGGGCGACGCGGACGCGCGGCTGCCCGCCGGCCAGGCCGCGGCGGGGCCGCCCGGCGTCCTGCTCGCCAGCGACAAGGGCGTTCTCGTCGAGTCTGGCGCGATCGTCCTGCCCCCGGCCTCCTTCGCCGTTGTCGACACGGCGCACGGGGACGGGTGAAAAATGTGGCCGCGCCACTTCCCCGGCGGCCGCGGCGGCGCGATAGTTCGTTACTAGTAGCCCAGACGAGGATGTCGAGGAGGCCCGCGATGGCGCAGGTGCACCACTCGGATGTCATTGGCTCACTGCTCCGGCCGCAGGTACCTGACGCGGGCCCGCGACGCCTACGCGGCGGGCCAGCTCACCAGCGCCGGAGTTCAAGCGGATCGAGGACCGCGCCGTCGACCGGCCATCGCGATGCAGGAGGGCATCGGGCTCGACGTCGTGACCGACGGGGAGTTCCGCCGGTTCTCCTTCCTCGACCAGGTGGTCAGCGAGATCGACGGCGTGGAGCCGATCGAGGGCGCGCCGGTCCACTTCAAGAGCGCGACCGAGGACTGGATCTGGCACAACCCGTTCACCGTGACCGGCAAGATCAGCCAGAAGCGGAAGATCACCCTGGAGGAGTTCGCCTACAACCGGGCCCGGGCGACCAGGCGGGTCAAGGTCACCTTCCCGTCCCCGCTGCTGTTCTACTCGGCCTGGTCGCCCGAGCTGTCCACCGCGGTCTACCGGGACGCCTACGAGCTGTTCGCGGACGCCGCCGCGATCATCAAGGCCGAGTGCGCGGCGCTCGCGGCGCTCGGCTGCACCTACATCCAGATCGACTCGCCGGACATCGGCACGATCGTCGACCCGGAGAACCGGGAGCTGCGCGAGAGCCTGGGCATGCCGACCGAGCGGACGCTCACCGAGGGCCTCGACATCTTCAACAGCGTCGGCGACATCCCCGGCGTCACGTTCGGGGTGCACGTGTGCAAGGGCAACAACATGAGCCAGTGGATCGGCGCGGGCGGGTACGAGACCACCGCCGAGGCCATGTTCGGCCGGCTGACCAACTTCGACGTGTTCCTGCTCGAGTACGACGACGAGCGGTCCGGGTCGTTCGAGCCGCTCGCGAAGGCGCCCGACGACAAGCAGATCATCCTCGGGCCTCGTGTCGAGCAAGACCACGACCCTGGAGTCGGTGAGCGACGTGACCGCGCGGATCCACGAGGCGGCCAGGTACACCGGGCTCGAGCGGCTCGGCGTCTCCACCCAGTGCGGGTTCTCCTCGACCCTGCCCGGCGCTAACCTGACCACAGAGGACGTGCAGGAGCAGAAGCTCGAGCTGGTCGCGGAGGTAGCGAACACGGTCTGGTAGCCAGGCGCGCCAAGCGCGCTATTCCTCGCAATTGCCCATGGTCTAACCAGCACTAAACCGGTAAAGTAACGGCCATGCGCTACGGCTACTTCGACGACGACCGCCGCGAGTACGTGATCACCCGCCCGGACACGCCGGTGCCGTGGATCAACTACCTGGGCACGGACGGGCACTTCGGCACCGTCTCGAACACGGCCGGCGGCTACTCCTGGCACCTGGACGCCCGGCTGCGCCGGCTCACCAGGTACCGCTACAACAACGTGCCGGGCGACGCCGGCGGGCGCTACCTCTACCTGCGGGACGACGTCACCGGCGAGTACTGGTCGCCGTCGTGGCAGCCCACCAGGACGCCGCTCGACTCCTACGAGTGCCGGCACGGGCTGTCGTACACGGACATCAGGTCGTCGAGGGACGGGATCGCGGCGAAGACGGTGTACTTCGTGCCGCGCGGCGAGAACCTCGAGGTCTGGCGGCTCGCCGTCACCAACGACCGGGAGACCGCGGCCGAGCTGTCGCTCTTCTCCTCCGTCGAGTTCGCGCTCTGGGACGCCCAGGACGACGCGACCAACTACCAGCGCAACTACTCGACCGGCGAGGTCGAGGTCGCGGACGGCGTCATCTACCACAAGACCGAGTACCGCGAGCGCCGCGACCACTTCGCCTACTTCGCCTGCTCCGAGCCGCTCGCGGGCTTCGACACCCAGCGCGAGGCCTTCCTCGGCCCGTACCGGGGGTTCCACGAGCCGCTCGGCGTCGAGCGCGGCGAGCTCAGCAACTCGGTCGCCCACGGCTGGTCGCCGCACGGCGCGCACCACGTCAGGCTCACCCTTGAGCCGGGCGAGACCAAGGAGGTCATCTTCCTCCTCGGCTACTGGGAGAACCCGCGCGACGCCAAGTTCGAGGCGCCCGGCGTCATCAACAAGGCGGCCGTCAGGCCGGTCATCGACCGCTGGCTCGACCCGCGGACCGTGCGGGACGCCTTCGCGGACCTGAAGTCCTACTGGGACGGCCTGCTCAGCGTCCTGCAGGTGAGACACCCCGGACACCGACAGCAACCGGATGGTCAACATCTGGAACGCCTACCAGTGCCTGGTGACGTTCAACCTGAGCCGGTCCGTCTCGTCCTACGAGACCGGGATCTCCCGCGGCATGGGCTTTCGCGACTCTTGCCAGGACCTGCTCGGCGCCGTCCAGCTTGCCCCGGAGCGGGCCAGGGAGCGGATCCTCGACCTCGCCGCGACCCAGTTCGCCAGCGGCGGCGCCTATCACCAGTACCAGCCGCTCACCAAGACCGGCAACGACGCGATCGGCTCCGGCTTCAACGACGACCCGCTCTGGCTCGTCCTCGGCGTCGCCGCCTACCTCAAGGAGACCGGCGACACCGCGATCCTCGACGAGACGGTCACGTTCAGCGACGCGGGCGAGGCGACCCTCTACGGTCACCTGGAGCGGTCCGTCCGGTACACCCTCGACCGGATCGGCCCGCACGGCCTGCCGCTCATCGGCCGCGCCGACTGGAACGACTGCCTGAACCTCAACTGCTTCTCCGAAACCCCGGGCGAGTCGTTCCAGACGACGGAGAACCAGCCGGGCGGCGTCGCCGAGTCGGTGTTCATCGCCGGCCTGTTCACGCTCGCGGCCAGGGAACTGGCCGGCATCGCGGCGCTCACCGGCCGCGACGCGGACGCCGAGGCGTACCGGGCCGACGCGGAGAAGATGGCCGCCGTGACCGCCGAGCACGGCTGGGACGGCGAGTGGTTCCTGCGCGCCTACGACCACTTCGGCAACCCGGTCGGCTCCGCGAAGAACGCCGAGGGCCAGATCTTCGTCGAGCCGCAGGGCATGTGCGTCATGGCGGGCATCGGCACAGAGTCAGTTCTCCCGAACGGACTGCGGCTGACCCCGGCCCCGCCACCCTGCCGAGCGGGCGCTGGCGAGCGTCAGGGAGCGGCTCGCCACCCCGCACGGGATCATGCTGCTCCAGCCCGCGTTCACGACCTACCACGTCGAGCTCGGCGAGATCTCCACGCTACCCGCCGGGGTACAAGGAGAACGCGAGCGTCTTCTGCCACACGAACCCGTGGGTCATGATCGCCGCGGCGATGACGGGCGACGGCGACAGCGCCTTCGACTACTACCAGCGGATCAACCCCTCGGCCCGCGAGCCGATCGGCGACCTGCACCGCTGCGAGCCGTACGTCTACGCGCAGATGATCGCCGGCCGGGACGCGCCCACCCACGGCGAGGCGAAGAACTCCTGGCTGACCGGCACCGCCGCCTGGAACTTCGTCGCGATCACCCAGTGGATCCTCGGCATCAGGCCCGAGCTCGACGGCCTGCGGATCGACCCGGTCATCCCGTCCGCCTGGCCGGGCTTCACCGCGACCCGCCGCTTCCGCGGCGCGACCTACGAGATCACCGTCCGCCGGGCCGGCACGCTCGACTCCGGCCTGGCCGAAGGCGCGGGCACCCTCGTCAACGGCCAACGGATCGCCGGCACCCTGCTCCCGCTGGCCGCCGGCGGGCGCAACCGTCAGCGTCGAGGTCATCCTCCCCGCCGCCTAAGCGACGTGGCGGCCCGATGGGCTCATGTCACCCGGAGCGCGGCCGGGTAGGCGAGCGCGCACTCGTTCGGGATGATCGGTTTTGTCTTTACGGCACAAGATCGACGGGGCGAATCGGGCGCTCGCGGCCCTTCTCCGGGCGGACGCACCGGGTTACGCTCAGCGCGACCCAGGTGACGGCGCGACCCGCGAAGGGTGGTGCGAGATGACGGTGCGGTTCCCTGACGAGCCCGGCTTCCAGGGCCGGTTCGCGCCGGTGCGGCTGGAGGGCGAGATCCGCGGGGTCGAGGTGACGCAAGGGGAGATCCCGGCGTCGCTGCGCGGCACGTTCTACCGGGTCGGCGCCGACCCGGCGTGGCCGCCGTTCGTCGAGCGCGACTTCTACTTCAACGCCGACGGCATGGTCGCGATGTTCCGGTTCGAGAACGGCTACTGCGACTTCAGGTCCCGGTACGTGCGGACGCCGCGCTTCGTGGCGGAACGGGAGGCGCGGCGGTCGCTGTTCGGCGCCTACCGCAACCCGTTCACCGACGACCCGTCCGTGGCCGGCCTGTCGCCGCGGGCTCGCCAACACCAACGTGTACTGGCACGGCGGCCGGCTGCTCGCCTCCAAGGAGGACAGCGCGCCGGTCCAGATCGACCCGGACACGCTCGACACGGTCGGGGAGTTCACCTGGGAGGGCGACCTGTCGTCCCAGACGGCGACCGCGCACCCGAAGATCGACCCGCGCACCGGCGAGCTGGTGTTCTTCGGGTACATGGCCAAGGGCGAGGCGACGCGGGACATCGCCTACTACGAGGCGGACGCGACCGGGCGGATCGTGCACGAGGCGTGGTTCGAGGCGCCGTACTCGTCGATGGTGCACGACTGGGCGGTCACGGAGAACTTCGTGATCTTCCCGATCATCCCGCTCACCGCGTCAGCCTGGAGCGGCTGAAGGCGGGCGGGCCGCTCTACGTCTGGGACGGCTCGGAGGACGTCTACCTGGGCGTGGTGCCCACGCAAGGGAAGCACCGTCCGCTGGTTCCGCGGCACGAACCGGTTCGCCTCGCACATCATGAACGCGTACGACGACGGCCGGCACATCCACATCGACACGCCCGTCGGCGAGAAGTCCGCGTTCCCGTGGTTCCCCGACATCACCGGCGCGCCGTTCGACCCGGAGAAGGCGAGCGCGCAGCTCACCCGGTGGACGATCGACACGTCGGCCGCGCCGGACCAGGGCGACGGCACGACGGCGTTCGCGCAGCGGCGGCTCACCGACTGCTCCGGCGAGTTCCCGCGCACCGACGACCGCTGGGCGACCCGCGGGTACCGGTTCGGCGTCATCAACCTGACCGACGTGCCGGGCGAGAAGCCGGACGACGGGCTGCCGGGGTTCCGCTGGCTCGGCCAGATCGACCCGGTCTCCGGGCGCGATGAAGACCCGGTTCGCCGGGCGGAACTCGCACGGTCCAGGAGGCGATCTTCGTGCCGCCGGCCGGGACCGACACGGCCATGCGGCGAGGGCTACGTGATGCAGCTCGTCGACCGGCACGAGACCGGGACGACCGACCTGCTCGATCCTGGACGCGCAGCGCATCGACGAGCCCGCCGGTCGCCACGCTGAAGATCCCGATCAGGATGCCGGGCGGCCTGCACGGCAACTGGGTGAGTCCCGAGCAGCTAGCGCAGACCGATGCCGGATGACGAGGAGGTCGCGATGACGGCAGAGGAACGAGATCGCCGAGCTTGAGCACCGGCTCGGCATGGTCGAGGACGAGCTCGCCATCAGGCAGGCTGCAGCACGCCTACGGCTACTACCTGGACAAGTGCTACTACGACGAGGTCGTCGACCTGTTCGACGAGGACTGCGAGGTCATCTTCATCGGCGGCGTCTACAAGGGCCGCGCCGGGGCCGCCCGGCTGTACACGGGGCGGTTCCGGTCCCGGTTCGCCGACGGGCACAACGGGCCGCAGTTCGGCCGGCTGCTCGACCACCCGATGCTGCAGGACCTCATCCACGTGGCGCCCGACCGGCGCACCGCCTACGCGCGCTACCGGACGCTGATGCAGGCAGGCACCCACGAGCTGGTCGCGCACGGCGCGAGACCCCGGTCAGGCAGTGGATGGAGGGCGGCGTCTACGAGAACACCTACGTCAACGCCGACGGCGTCTGGAAGATCAAGAAGCTGTTCTACCGGGCCTTCTGGCACGGGACGATGGAGGAAGGCTGGGCGCACACCCCGGTCGACTACGTGCCGAACGCGTCCGTCACCTACCCGGAGGACCCGTACGGCCCCGACGAGCTGCTCGAGAACGCGCCGCGGCTGTGGCCGGAGACCACCACGCTGCCGTTCCACTACCGGCACCCGGTGACCGGCAAGGAGTTCGTCCCCGACACCTGGGGCTCGTTCCCCGACGCGTAAGAGTTTGGCATCTTCGCCCGCCAGGTCGCAGACTGATGACGTGGAACTCGTAGAACGCGAGTCCGCGCTGGCCGAGCTGGCCGGGCTCGCGCGGCGGGCCCAGGCGGGTGAAGGCGGTCTGGTGCTCGTCGCCGGGGAGGCGGGGGTCGGCAAGACCGCCCTGCTCGAGCGGCTCGCGCGCGACCTGCCCGACGCCCGCTGGTCCTGGGGCGCGTGCGACGGGCTGTTCACGCCGCGTCCGCTCGGTCCGCTGTTCGACCTCGCCGCGCAGCTTGGCGGCCCGCTGGCGGAGCTGTGCCGGGCGGGCGCCGGCCGCGAGGAGCTCTTCGGCGCGCTGCTGCGGCAGGTGAGCGAGCCCGGGACGCTGGACGTCGTCGTCATCGAGGACGTGCACTGGGCCGACGAGGCCACGATCGACCTGCTGCGCTTCCTCGGCCGGCGGCTCAAGGCGGCGCCCGCGCTGCTCATCGCCAGCTACCGGGACGATGGCCTGGCCGCCGACCACCGGCTGCGGATCGCCCTCGGCGACCTGGCCGCGCTGCGGTCGACGAGCCGGGTCAGGCTTGCCCCGCTGTCGGCGGCGGGCGTGCGCCGCTGTCCGCGGCCAGCGGGCTTGACCCGGCCGAGCTGTTCCGGCTGACCGGCGGCAACCCGTTCTACCTCACCGAGGTGCTCCAGGCGGGCATGAGCGAGGTGCCCGCCGCGGCGCGGGACGCGGTGCTGGCCCGGGCCGCCCGGCTCGGCGCCGCAGGCGCGCGAGCTGCTCGACGTCGCGGCGCTGCTCGGCACCAGGGTCGAGCCCGAGCTGATCGAGGCGGTCGCGCCCGGCTCGGCGGCGCTCGCTCGACGAGATCCTCGCCTCCGGCCTGCTCGCCGAGGACGGCAGCAGGCTGCGGTTCCGGCACGAGATCGCCCGGCTGACCGTCGAGCAGGCGATCGCCGGCCCACCGGCGTGGCCCCATCCACCGGCGGATCCTCGCCGCGCTGCGCGCGCTCGGCCGCGCCGACGACGCGCGGCTCGCCTTCCACGCCGAGGGCGCGGGCGACGGGCCCGCGGTGCTCCGCTACGCGACGGCCGCCGCGCGGCGGGCCGCCGACCTCGCCTCGCACCGGGAGGCCGCGGCGCAGTACCAGCGCGCGGTGCGCTTCGCCGCGGACGCGGAGACCGCGACGGCGGCCGAGCTCTACGGGGCGCTCGCGCGGGAGGCGTCGCTCGTCGACCAGTGGGCGGAGGCCGGGCAAGCCGGAGCGCGCGCGCTTGAGCTGTGGCGCCAGCTCGGTGACCCGCTCCGCGAGGGTGACACGCTGAACCAGCTCTCCCGCGTGCTTGGCGCCTTTGCCGGGGCGCGGACGCGGTCGCCGCGGCCGAGTCCGCGGTGGAGATCCTGCGCCCGCTCGGGGCCAGTCGTGAACTGGCCAGGGCCTACGGCGTGCTGGCCGGCGATGCGGATGGTGGCAGGCCGTGACGCCGAGGCCATCGGCCTGGCCAGGCAGGCCGCCGAGATGGCCGAAGCGGTCACGGCTCCCGCCGTGCTCAGCGACGCGGTGAACACCCTGGGCAGCTGCCTGGCCAAGGGCGATGACGACGGCTGGACGGGCCCGCTGCGGCAGGCGCTGGACATCGCGGTCGCCGCCGGCCTGCCGGAGCAGGCGGGCCGGGCGTTCGCCAACCTGCACAGCATCTCCTGCGAGCAGCGGCGGTTCGCCGCGGCTGAGCAGTACTACGCGGACGGCCTCCGCTACACCGACGAGCACGACATCGGCGTGTACGTGAACTGCCTGCGCGGCACCCAGGTGTTCCTGCTCGAGCAGACCGGGCGGTGGGATGAAGCGGTCGCCCTCGGCGAGCAGCTGCTCGCGACCGCGGCATCGCCGATCAACCGCATCCAGTCGCTGGTGGTCCTCGGCCAGATCCGCGCCCGCCGCGGCGACGGCGACGCGTGGCCGTACCTCGACGAGGCGGCCGCGGCGGCCGACGGCAGCGGTGAGCTGCAGTGGATTGTCGCGGCCCGGGTGGCCCGGGCCGAGGCGCACTGGCTGGCGGGCGACACCACCCTGGCGCGCGCCGAGGCGGACCTCGCCCGCGCGGCGGCCGTGGCCGTGTCCCCTTGGGACCGTGGCGCGGCGCTGTCCTGGCTGCGCCGCTGCGGCGCTCGCCAGGAGGAACCGTCCGGCCCGGTCGCCGAGCCGTTCCAGCGTGAGCTCGACGGCTACCCGGAGAAGGCCGCTCAGCTCTGGCTCGACCTGGGCTGCCGCTACCAGGCGGGGCTGGCGCTGTTACGACACCGGCGAGGAGCGGCTGCTCCGCCAGGCCCTTGAGCTCTTCACCGAGCTAGGCGCGACCGCCGCGGTCAGGCTGACCCGGCTGAAGATGCGCCGGGCCGGCATCAGGTCGATCCCGGTCGGCCCGAGGTCCGCTACCCGGGCCGATCCGCTCGGGCTGACCCGGCGTGAGCACGAGGTGCTCACCCTGGTCGGCGCGGGACTCACCAGCGCGGAGATCGCGGCGCGGCTGTTCATCTCGGCCAAGACCGTCGATCACCACGTCGCCTCGGCCGTCGGCAAGCTCGGCGCCCCCACCCGCGCCGCCGCGGCCGCCCGCCTGCGGCAGTCCCCCTAGCGCGGAAACCTGGGTAGCCCAGCCGCGAAAACTGGGCAGTCACTGCCGATTCGTACCGCCCTCCCCGGCCATACGTTCGTTCTCGAAAGCAGAACGGGGGCCGGGAGAGCTCCTCCCGCCGCCTAACGGAGGGGAATCCACATGAACGTCTTCAAGCTCAGGTCCGCGCGCAGGCTAGGCGGGCTGCTCGCGGGGCTTGGCGCGCTGGTGACCACGCTCGTGGTCACCGGCACCGCCGCGCTGGCGCAGGTCCTGCCGCCGGCCGTGGGCGACGGCGTCCATGCAGCCCCCGGCCCACGCTGGCCCCGGCCGCTGGCGGCATGCCCGGCTGGGAGATCACGCTTATCGCGGTGGGCGCCGCGCTCGTCGCGGCGGTGCTCGCGGTGCTCGCCGACCGCGCCAGGTCCGCGCGCAGGCGGCCGGCCGTCGCGGCCGCGGGCAACGTCCCGGCTCAGGTCTCGGGGGTGCGGTGACATGGCGCTGTTCATGGACTTCCACGAGCACCTGCCGCTGCCCGGCGAGGTTCATCGCGCAGATCAGCGACGACGCCCGCGACGAGCGCGCTGACCAGTTCGGCGTCCGCCAGGTCGAGCTCTACCACAGCGCCGAGCGGCCAGGTGTACTGCCTGCTCGAAGCCCCCGACGAGGAGGCGGTCCGCAAGCACCACGCGGCGCTCGGGGTGGACTGCGGCCCGGTACACCAGGTCGACGGCATCAGGTGACCATCACCTGAGGAACGTCCGCGCCCGGAAGGCCCACCCTCCTCCCGGCGCGGGCACCGCGCCCGGGAAGCTGCGGGGGGCTTCCCGGGCGCGCGTCTACGACGTGGCCGGTGTGCGCCGTTAGGCGAAAAGACGTGCGAAGCGCAGCTTCGCGTTCGCAATGATGGGCCGGTGCGCTTCTACGCGGACCTGCACATTCACTCCAAGTTCTCCCGCGCCTGCAGCCGGGACTGCGACCTGGAGCACCTCGCCTGGTGGGCGGGGCGCAAGGGGATCAGCGTCGTCGGTACCGGTGACTTCACGCACCCGGTGTGGCGGGAGGAGCTCGGCGCGAAGCTGGTGCCGGACGCGCCCGGGCTGTTCCGGCTGCGGCCGGACCTGGAGCGCGCCGTCCACGACACGCTGCCGCCCGCGTGCCGCACGCCGGTGCGGTTCATGCTGTCGTCGGAGATCTCGACGATCTACAAGCGGGACGACCGGACGCGGAAGGTGCACCACCTGCTCTACGCGCCGTCGCTCGACGCCGTCGACGAGATCACCCGCGCGCTGGCCCGGGTGGGGAACCTCGCCTCGGACGGGCGGCCGATCCTCGGGCTCGACTCGCGGAACCTGCTGGAGATCACGCTCGCCGGCGGCGACGGCTGCTACCTGGTGCCCGCGCACGCCTGGACGCCGTGGTTCGCCGTGCTCGGGTCGCAGTCCGGCTTCGACCGGGTCGCGGACTGCTACGCCGACCTCGCCGAGCACATCTTCGCCATCGAGACCGGGCTGTCGTCCGACCCGGAGATGAACTGGCGCGTCTCCAGCCTCGACGGCTACCGGCTCGTCTCCAACTCCGACGCGCACTCGCCGCCCATGCTCGGCCGGGAGGCGACGGCGTTCGAGCTGCCGGAAACCGACTACTTCCGCATCTACCAGGCGCTGCGGACCGGGGACGGCTTCGGCGGCACCGTCGAGTTCTTCCCCGAAGAGGGCAAGTACCACCTCGACGGCCACCGCGCCTGCGACGTCCGGATGACGCCGGAGGAGACCCGCGAAGCCGGCGGCAAGTGCCCGGCCTGCGGGAAGAAGCCGACGATCGGCGTGCAGCACCGGGTCGACGCGCTCGCCGACCGGCCGGAAGGCTACCGGCTCGACGGCGCGGCGGGGTTCGCCTCGTTCGTGCCGCTGCCGGAGATCCTCGGCGAGATCGCCGGCGTCGGCCCGAAGTCCAAGTCGGTCACCGCCCAGGTCAGCGCCATGGTGGACCGGTTCGGCCCGGAGCTGGGCATCCTCGGCGACGTGCCGCTCGACGACCTGGCGGCCGGCGCGCCGTCGATCGTCGCCGAGGCCATCACCCGGCTGCGCCGCGGCGACGTGCGCCGCGAGGCCGGCTACGACGGCGTGTACGGGACGATCCGGCTGTTCGACCCGGACGAGCTGGCCGGCGCGGCGCTGTTCGACGTGCCCAGGGCGCCGGGCAAGACGGCACCGGGCAAGGCCCGGGCCGCCGCGGCCGGCCCGGCCACGGAACCGCGGCCCGAGCAGGCCGAGCCGGCCGCGACGGCGGATCAGCCGCCCGGCCTTGACCCGGAGCAGCACGCCATCGTCACCCACGACGGCGGCCCGCTGCTCGTCGTGGCCGGACCGGGCGCGGGCAAGACCCGGGTGCTCACGCACGCGATCGCGCACCGGATCGGCGCCGGGCTGCCCGCCCGAGCGCTGCCTGGCCGTCACGTTCACCCGCCGCGCCCGCGACGAGCTCCGCGACCGCCTCACCGCGCTGCTCGGCGCGGACGCCGCCGCGCGGGTCACCGTCGCCACCTTCCACGGTCTCGGCCTGCTGATCCTGCGCGACCAGTGCAAGCTCCTCGGCCTCGACGCGGACCTGAAGGTCGCGGACGAGAAAACCCGCCAGGAAGTCCTGCGGTCGCTGTCTGCCCGCGAGCGTCCCGCCGCGCTTGGTGCCCGTATCGCCGCCGCCAAACGGGTGCGTGCTTCGACCGTCGCCGCCGCCGTCGTTGACCCGGCGCGCGACGCGGACGCCGCTGACTGGCGGCGACGGCCGGTCGACGCGGACTGCCGGGGACGACGCGGAACTCGCCGACCTCGTCGCGCGGTACGACGCGGCGCTGCGCGAGCGCGGCATGGTCGACCTGGATGACCTGGTTACCCTGCCGACGACGCTGCTCGCCGGCGACCCCGCCCTGGCCGCCGGGTACCGGTCCCGGTGGACGGACGTGTTCGTCGATGAGTACCAGGACGTGGACGAGCAGCAGTACCTGATGCTCCGGCAGCTCGCCGCGCCGGGCGCGCGGATCTGCGCGATCGGCGACCCCGACCAGGCGATCTACGGGTTCCGCGGCGGCGACGTCGGCTACTTCCTGCGCTTCCAGGAGGACTTCGGCGGCGCACCAGGCGAAAGCATGCCCGGCACTGCCGCCCCGCCCGGCACCGCCCTGCCCGACGCTACCGCCCTGCCCGGCACCGCTGCCCCGGATGCCCCCGTCGTCCCGGCCAACTCTGCTGGCCCTGCCAGCTCCCGACGCCTCTGCTGACCTTGCTGCTCCTAGTGCCTCTGCTGACACGCCGGCCGCGACCGTGCGGCTGTCGCGCAGCTACCGGTCCGCGCCGACGATCGTGCGGGCCGCGATGCAGCTGATCCGCCCGGGCACGCTCGTGCCCGGGCGTGAGCTGATCCCGGCCAGGACCGACATCCCCGACGGCCCGGTCGTCGCTGCACGCGGTGGGCGACGAGCGCGAGGAGGCCGAGGCCGTCGCGGCGGAGATCGAGAAGCTGCTCGGCGGCGCGTCGTTCCACGCGCTCGACAGCCGCGCGGTTGACGGGCGGGACCGGACCGAGCACCAGCTGTCGTTCGCCGACTTCGCCGTGCTCTACCGGACCTCGTCCCAGGCCGCCGCGGTCGGCGAGGCCCTGGCGAGGCGCGGCTTCCCGGTCCAGCGCCGCGCGCACTCCCGGCTGGCCGAGATGCCCGGCGTCGCCGCGATCCTGGCGGCCCTGACCCCGTCCGACGCTCTAGCCTCAGCCGCCTCTCAGCCGCCGTCGCCGCGGCCTCGCCGGTGCATGAATGTGCCGTCGGTGTCGCTATAGCGACATCAACGGCACGTTCATGCCGGGGCGAGGCGGCGTGCCGGCTCAGTCGCCGATCGGGTGGCTGTTGCGGCGCAAGCGGCCCTTGCGGCGACTGAGAACGCGGGCGGCACCGAGCCCGCCGAGCGGGCGGAGGCCATCCTGGCGATCCGCGACCGCCGCCGACGTGCTCGGCCCGCTGGCGGCGCGGTGCGGCACCGACCTGGACCGGTTCCTCGACGAGCTCGCGCTCGGGGCCGAGGTCGACACCTGGGACCCGCGCGCCGACCGGATCTCGCTGCTGACGCTGCACGCGGCGAAGGGCCTTGAGTTCCCGGTGGTGTTCATCGTCGGCTGCGACGACGGGCTGCTGCCGCTGCGCTCCTGGCGCGGCGCCGAGGTCGACTACGCCGAAGAGCGCCGCCTGCTCTTCGTCGGCATGACCCGGGCCACGACCCGCCTGACGCTGTTCACGGCGGCGAAGCGGACGCTGCGCGGCGAGGTCACCGAGTGCGCGCCGTCCCCGTTCCTCGCCTCGATCGACCAGGCCCTGCTCGACCGGCGCGGCGGCGAGGCCCAGGGCCGCGGCCGCCGAAGGGCGCGCGCCCAGCAGACCACGCTGTTCTAGCGGGCGGCGCCGCCCGTACTTTGCCCGCACCAGCGCGGCCGCACGCCGCGGCACCGTGTCCGCGCTTGCGCGGGGCGTGTGCCGGGCGCAATGCCGTGACCGGCCCGGGAGGCCCTTTACTGCGCAGACGGCATCGTGGAAAAGGCGTACCTTCACGACCCAAGCCTCGCAGTGCCCGGATCCTCGCGACCGCGCTCGGGGCCGTGGCCCGCCCGGTCCGCGGGCGAGCCACGGTCGGTGGTCAGTGGCGTGGACACCGCAAGGCGTCCTGGCCGCTACTGCTGCGGCTACTTCGCTGGGTGAGGTTGTAGACCGTGACGCCGCCGACGGTCTGCGACTTGAAGTGGGCGGCCACCCAGGAGGTGATCGCCGAGGAGCCGTGCCGCCGCCGAAGCTGTTGTTGCTCTCCCCGACGTAGTAGTGGATCTCGTGCTTGGCGACCATCGCCTCGAACTCGGCCAGGGTCGGGCGACGGGTCGGTGCCGTTGAAGCCGCCGATCGCCACCACCGCGTCGCCGCCGGTGGCGAGCTCGATCGGGGCGGCCGACTGCGAGCCGACGGTCGCCGCGATCCACTTGTACTGCGACGCGTCCTGCTCAAGCAGCTTGATCAGCGCGCTGCTGACCTGGGTGCTGCCCGACAGGCCGCCCATTCCGCCGCCTGCGCCGTCCGGCGCCGCGGATGCCGTGCTGCCGGTCCCTGGAGCGCCGGTCCTGCCGCCGGCGCGACTCCGCCTGTGCCCGGTGCCGCCGCCAGGCCGCCGGCGTCCGCCGCGTGCCGGGGCGCCGGGGAATCCGCCGGTTCCGCCCGTGCCGGTGCCGGTGCTGCCGCCGGTGCCCCGTGCCGGTGCCGTCGCCCGGTGCCGGTGCCGTGCCTGCGCCGGTTCCTGTGCCCGTTCCCGTGCCGGTTCCCGTTCCTGTGCCGCCGTGGCCCGCCCGTTCCGGTGCCTGGCTGCCGCCGCCGGGGACCGCCGCCGCCCGCGCCGCCGGGCCGCCGCCGAACGCCCCGGCTACCGCCGGCCCGGCGCTCGGGATCGAGCCCGTGTGCGTGGTGTTCGCCGTGTCGAGCGAGTACGCGAGCGGCCCGCCGAGCCCGGCGACGAGCGCGAGCGTGAGCGGCGCGTAAGCGAGCAGCGCCGCGCGCCGCGCCCGCTCGCTCGTACCGCCCGCCGGCGACTCGCCTCCGCCGCGCTCCTCCGGTCGACCGCGACCGCGGGTCAGGGCGGGGACGGCGAACACGGCCGCCGCGCCGAGCAGCCCGGCGAGCAGGACGGTCCAGCGCAGCCACGGCAGCCACGTCGGCGTCCGGTCGAGCAGCACGTACGCCCAGGCCCCGGTGCCGAGTATGCCCGGCCGCCGCGACCGCCCGGCCGACGACCGGCATGTCCGACCGCAGCAGCGCGATGGCGCCGACGCCGACGAGCGCGCCGATCGCGGGCGCGAGCGCCACCATGTAGTACGGGTGGATGATCCCCTGCATGTAGCTGAAGACCAGGCCGGTCACCAGCAGCCAGCCGCCCCACAGCAGGGCGAAGGCGCGGACCCGCGACGTGCGCGGGGCCCGCCGGGATATCCACAGCAGCGCGGCCGAGCGACAGCAGCGCCGCCGGGATCAGCCAGGAGACCTGTCCGCCGAACTCCGACTGGAAGAGCCGGAACACCCCGGTCGCCCCGCCGAAGCCGCCGCCTGCCGCCCCCGCCCCCGCCGCCTCCGCCGCCGATCGACCCGGTCTCCGACCCGTCGAGCCGCCCGAGCCCGTTGTAGCCGAGGGCCAGCTGAAGGATGCTGTTGTTCGTCGACCCGCCGAAGTAGGGCCGGTCCGCGGCGGGCACCAGCTCGGCGATCACCACCCACCAGCCGGCGCCGGCGATCACGCCGCCGAGGCCGGCGAGCAGCTGCCAGAGCCTGCGGCGCAGCCGGGCGGGCCCGGCCCACAGGTAGCCGAGCCCGAACCCGGGCAGCACGAGGAACGCCTGCATCATCTTGGTGAGGAACGCGAAGCCGAGCAGCACGCCGGCGAGTACCAGCCAGCGGGTCCTGTCGCGCTCGATCGCCCGCATGACGGCGTACCCGGCCGCCGTCATCAGCAGCACGAGCAGCGCGTCCGGGTTGTTGAACCGGAAGATGAGCGCGGCCGCCGGGGTGAGCGCGAGAACCGCCCCGGCGATCAGCCCGGCGGTCGGCCCGAACCAGCGCCGCACGGCGGCGAACAGCAGGAGGACGGACAGCACGCCCTCGACCGCCTGCGGCGCGAGCAGCGACCACGAGCTGAACCCGAACAGCCGGGCGGACAGCTCGTCGACCCACAGCGACGCCGGCGTCTTGTCGACGGTGATGAAGCTGGAGGAGTCGAAGGAGCCGAAGAAGAAGGCCTTCCACGACCGCGTGCCCGCCTGGACGGCCGCCGCGTAGAAGTCGTTGGCGTACCCGTTCCTGCTCAGGTCCCACAGGTAGAGCAGCGCGGTGACGGCGAGCAGGCCGAGCAGGGCCGGCCGCGCCCACCGGGGATCTTCCGCCGGGCCGCGCCACAGGCGGCTTCAGCCGGCCCTCGGCCGGCCGCCGCCTGGCGACCTTGACGGTGGTGGTCACGGCGCTCATCGCCGGCTCCCGAGGACATGGCCGGCAGCGGCCGCGGGAGCGGGCGGCACCGCCGACTTGGCGTAGACGGATTCGCGCAGCGCCAGTCGCGGCACCTTGATCGTGCCCCGGGCGAGCCCGAGGCCGACCCGCGCGATGCCGCGCAGGTCGCGGAGCGCGGTGTCGACGATGTCGACCCGTGAGTCGGTGTCGTCGGTCCAGTCCACGGGGACTTCGTGGATGCGCAGCCCGGCCCGCTCGGCCAGCACGAGCAGCTCGGTGTCGAAGAACCAGCCCCGGTCCGCCACCAGCGGCAGCAGCTGCCGGGCCTGGCAGGCGCTGATCGCCTTGAACCCGCACTGCGCGTCGGAGAACCTGGCCCGAAGCGCCACGCGGAGCAGGAGGTTGTAGCAGCGCGAGATGATCTCGCGCTTCGGCCCGCGGATGACCCGCGAGCCGCGGGCCAGCCGGGTCCCGATCGCGATGTCGCTGTGGCCGGACAGCAGCGGGGCGACGAGGGGGAGCAGCGCGTTCAGGTCGGTGGACAGGTCCACGTCCATGTACGCGAGCAGCTCGGCGTCGCTTGACGACCAGACCTCGTGCAGCGCCCGGCCGCGGCCAGGCAGGTCCAGGTGGACGGCGCGGACCTCGGCGAACGCTTCCGCGAGCGAGCGCGCGACAAGCCAGGTCCTGTCGGTGCTGCCGTTGTCCGCGATCGTGACCCTGGCGGTGAACGGGAAGGCGTCCCGCAAGTACCCGACGAGCCGCGTGACGCTTGGCGCGAGGTCGTGCTCCTCGTTCTTGACCGGGATGACGATATCTACCTCGGGGATCTCACTCATGCCCAGAGTGTGCGAACCCGGGCTTGGGCGACCCCTGCCGCGTACTTGCAGAGGACCTATGAGCAGGCGGTTAACTTCTGTAGAGCTTGTGCCGGGCGTCTAGCTCGGGAAACGCTGCAGGTCGGCTGAGTTCCGCCTGCAGGCCGCGGTTCTCCGTTGGCGGGCCGAATCGCCGGCGCAGGCCTTGCCGGGACGGCGGTCGTGGCGGTAGGTGTGGAACCGTGCACGAACTGTCGATCTGCGGGTCGATCGCCGACATCGTGACCAGGCGGGCCGCCGGGCGGCCGGTCAAGGTCATCAACGTGCGCGTGGGCCAGCTGCGCCAGATCGTGCCGGACACGCTCGTGTACTGCTGGGAGCTAGTCAGCGCGGACACGCCGCTGGCCGGCTCGCGGATCAGCGTCGAGTCCGTGCCGGCGCGGATCAGGTGCCGTTCGTGCGACCAGGTCACGGACGTCGGCGCGGTGCCAGTGTTCGCCTGCGGCGGCTGCGGGGGCTTCGACGCGGAGGTCGTGTCGGGCGAGGAGTTCCTGATCACGTCGCTGGAGCTTGAACCAGAAGGGGAGGCGAGCGCTGATGGGGCGTTTCCACCGGCATGACGACGGGACAGTGCACGCGCACGACACCGGGCACGACCACGAGCACGCGGATGAGCACGCGCATGACGCCGGCGACCACTCGGGGTACGCGACCGGCGGGGAGCGCGTCGAGGTCCTGACGCGGATCTTCGACGAGAACGACAAGACCGCGGCGGCCAACCGGGCGGATTTCGCCGCCGCCGGGGTGCGGGTGGTCAACCTGATGTCATCGCCGGGAGCGGGCAAGACGACGCTGCTGCGCGAGACCCTGAGCAGGCTCGCCGGCCAGGTCCGGGTCGGGATCATCGAAGGCGACATCGAGACGAGCCTGGACGCCGACAGGCTGGCGGGCTTCGGCGCGCAGATCGCGCTGATCAACACCGGAAACGGGTTTGGCGGCGAGTGCCACCTCGACGCGCCGATGGTGCGCTCCGCGCTGCCCCGGCTGCCGCTCGGGGACCTGGACCTGGTGCTCATCGAGAACGTCGGCAACCTGGTCTGCCCGGCGGAGTTCGACGTCGGCGAGGACGCCAGGGCGATGGTCTACTCGATCACCGAGGGCGAGGAGAAGCCGCTCAAGTACCCGGTGATGTTCCGCTCCTGCGGCCTCGTCGTGGTCAACAAGGTGGACCTGCTGCCCTACCTGGGCTTCGACATGGACGGCTTCCTCGACAACCTGCGGAAGGTCAACCCCGCCGCCGAGGTCATGCTGGTGAGCGCGCGCACCGGCGAGGGCATCGACGCCTGGTGCGACTGGCTGCGCGCACGGCTGTAAGCCAGCCTAAGCGGCCCGTAAGTCCGCGTCGGCGTCTGCCGGCCCTCCCAGCCGCGGTGCCTGGCCGGGGTCAGCGCCTGGGAGGCGGTCGCGCGCCTCGGTGAGCGCGGCCGTCATCATGTCCGCGGCCTGCCCGGCCGCCGCGAGCGCCTCGATCACCTCCGTCACGGAGTCATCCGCGTCAAGGCCGTCCGCGTGGGTGAGCTGCCCGTCCTCCTGCTGGATGACGAGGAACCGGCGAGCTGCTCGCACAGCTGGGGCAGGCCCTGGCCGATGAGCTCAAGGCTGCCGACGATGGCACGGACGTCGCCCGGGTTGGACAGCTCGCCGCCGCCGTGGGTGAGCTCGTTCAGCACCGCGATCGCGTGCGCCGCCTGGCTGGCGATCTCGCGCGGGGTCATGGTGCTCGCCAGCTCGGTCACTGGGCGACCACGGCATCGCGAGCGCACGGCGGCACCACCTGCTCAGGCATCCGTCTCCTTGGGGGACTCGGGGTCGGGGGTCACGGGCCTATCGCATGATGTGCCCGCGAGACCGCTCATCTATACGATACGTCGCCCGGTAACGCCTGGTCAGCCGGAGCGGAAGTGCGGGATCTCAGCGCCTCGGCGATGAATGACACGTTTTAGCCGCCGCGAAACGGCTAGTCTGAGTGCCTCATGTCGGTTAGCGACGAAGACGACCAGGTTCCGGCCATGATGCCCGGGGAAGAGGCGGCGGCGAGGCTGCCGCGACGCTCGAGGAGGGCGGCTGGGTGACCGCCGCGCTGCTCAGGGAACGGGGCCGGGTCCCTGCCGCGCTGCTGCGCGCGGAGCAGCCCGCCGGTGCCGTTTTCGCCCTCGGCTGGGTGATGGCCGAGCTGTTCGACCCGCGGCGACGGGTGAGCGCCGCGGTCCGCCAGCCGCCGTTCGACCCGGACACGCAGCTTCCGCTCGTGACGGACCTGGCCGCCGGACCCGAAGCTCGTCTTCCTCGCCGCCGAGCTGGCCGAGTACCTGCACTGGTTCCCGCACCTGTGCCAGGCCGCTGCGGCTGGTCACCGCGCAGACGAACAAGAAGCGGGCGGCGATCGCGGCGGAGAACCTCGCCACGGCCGAGGCGGCCGACGCGGCGCAGCCGGACGACGTCGTGTACGCGGAGGCGGCCACGGCCTCGGCCGCCGCGGCCGCGTCGTTCTCGGAGACGGAGTTCCTCGCCGCGGTGACCGGCCTGAACCAGGCCATCCTCGACGAGTTCGCCGATGACCCGGAGCGGCTCAGCGCCTACCAGCTCGGCCTGTCGCTCAGCGACCTGGTGTGGCTTCCGCGCATCGCCGGCGCCGGGCCAGCAGGATTCCCCGGCCAGCCGGCCGAGCGGCCTGTTCGGCCTGTTCGCGCGCTCGCACCTGGCCTCCGTGCACACGCTGCTCAGCGGCGCGGGCACGCAGCTGCCGTCCGGGGCCGCCACGATCGTGTCCAGGTCGCTCGACAACTGGGCGGACTGGATCGACGTCAACAGCGCGCGGATGAAGTCGCCGGGCGCGGACACCTGGTCCGCGGACGCGGACGTCGTGCTGCGCGCGCTGCGCGTCCAGGGCTGGGTCTGGCGGTCGGTGCTCATCGCCGACCCGGAAGTGGCCGTGCAGCCGAGCATGGGCGCCTGGGTGCAGGCCGGGTCCGCCATCGCCCGGGCGGCCAGGGATGATCGGCGCGGTCATCGTGCGCCGGTTCTGGCCGCTCGTGCTGATCGGCCTGGCGGCCCTGGGCGGCCTGCTCTACCTCGTGATCTCGAACCTCAGCGGCGCCAGCCAGGTGTGGGCGTCGCTCGTGACGGTGGCGGCGGTGGTCGGCTCGGGCAGCTGGGGCCTCGGGCAGCGCGGTCTCGCAGGCGTTCGACGGGGTCGGGTACGAGATCTGGAACGCCGCCAAGCTCGACGCCTCGGCCTGGAACATCACCTGGCTGCCCGCGCTGTCGTCCGGCACGGTCGAGCGGGCCAAGCTTGAGCGCGCGCGGCGTGGCCATGCCGCAGATCAGGAAGAACCTCGACGCCTAGCAGCGGCGATAGCATCGGTGGCATGTCGGATACCGGGGACGCTGCCGCCAGCGAGGACACCAACGCCGCCGTCTGGAAGTCGGACATCGGCGTCAGCTTCTGGAAGTCGCGGAGAGGTCGACCGGGCCGGGCGGGACGCCGAGCGCCGCGCTCTGATGGCCGAGCTGCTGCCGTTCGCCGCCGACGAGCCGTTCACGTTCGTGGACCTCGGCGCGGGCACGGGCGCCGCCGCCCGGACCGTCCTCGACCACTACCCCGCCGCGCACGCCGTCCTCGCCGACTTCTCGCCGCAGATGATGGCCCAGGGCGAGGTCGAGCTTGAGCCGTACGCCGGCCGCTACACGCTACGTGGAGTTCGACCTGACGGCGGCCGGCGCCTGGCCTGCGTCGATCCCCGACCCGGTGGACGCCGTGATCAGCTCGCTGTCCGTGCACCACCTCAAGGACGAGCGCAAGCAGTCGCTGTTCGCCGAGATCCTCGCGCACCTGGCCCCGGGCGGCTGGTACCTCAACTACGACCCGGTCACTGCCGCCGGACCCGGTCGTCGAGGAGGCATGGCTGCGGGCCGGCGACCGGCGCGACCCGTCGGCCGCGGACAAGCGGCACCACCGGACGCCGGAGGAGCAGTTCCGCTACGAGAACCACGTCAGGTACATGATCCCGCTCGACCCGCAGGTCGGCTTCCTGCGCGCGGCGGGCTTCGAGGGCGTGGACGTCTTCTGGAAGGAACTGGACTTCGTCATCTACGGCGGCCGCCGCCCGCTCGGCCGCCTGACGGCCGCATGCGTGTGGCCAGCCTCCTGTCGTGGAGCCTGCCGGCGGCGGTGTAATGCCATGACGGGGAAAGGACGGGACGCCGGTGAAGCAGGCAGACGGGTTTGACGCGGTTGTCGTCGGGTCGGGGCCGAACGGGCTGATCGGCGCGGTCATGCTCGCGCAGGCCGGGCTGAAGGTGCTGCTGCTCGAGGCGGCGGACGAGTTCGGCGGCGGGCTGCGGAGCGGGCCGCTGACCGGCCTTGACGGGTTCACCCACGACATGTGCGCCACGGTGCTGCCGCTGGCCGGGCGTCGGCGGCGTTCCGCGACCTCGACCTGGACGTGGAGTGGGCGTTCCCGGCGGTGCAGGCGGCGCACCCGCTCGACGGGCAGGACGCGGTCCTCGTGCACCGGGACGTCGGCGGAGACCGCGGACGGGCTCGGCTCGCGCCGGGACGCGGTCGCCTGGCGGCAGTCGGTCGGGCGCCAGCCGCGGCGCGGCGCGGCTTCGGCCTGGTGGACTCGCTGCTCTCGCCGCTGTCGGTGCCGCCGCGCGCCGCTCCGGCTGGCCAGGTACGGCGCGCTCGGCGGGCTGCCCGCGACCGTCCTCGGCCGGGCGCTGTTCGGCGGGGAGCGGGCCCGCGCCGCGCTCGCCGGGATGGCCGCGCACTCGATGGTCGACCTCCGCAGGCCGATCACCGGCGGCTACGGGCTGCTGCTGGCCGCGCTCGCGCACCAGGTCGGCTGGCCGGTCGTCCGCGGCGGCTCGGCGCGGCTGGCCGCGGCCCTCGTCGCCCGCCTTACCGGGCTCGGCGGTGTGGCCGAGACCGGGCACCTGGTCAAGCGACCTGGCCGACGTGCCGCCGCGCCCCGGTCATCCTGCTCGACCTGACGCCCCGGCAGGTGCTCGCCGTCTGCGGCGACCGGCTGCCGCCGCGGTACGCGCGCAGGCTGCGCCGCGTACCGGTACGGCCCTGGCGTATTCAAGCTCGACTGGGCGCTGTCCGGCCCGGTGCCGTGGCGCGACCCGGCGGTCGGCGGCGCGGCGACCGTGCACCTGGGCGGGACGCTCGGCGAGATCGCCCGCGCGGAGGCCGAGGTCGCGGCGGGCCGGCACCCGGACCGGCCGTACGTGCTCGCCGTCCAGCCGTGCGCGGCCGACCCGTCCCGCGCGCCCGGCGGCAAGCACGTGCTGTGGGCGTACTGCCATGTGCCGAACGGCTCGACGGTGGACATGACCGCCGCGATCGAGGACCAGGTCGAGCGGTTCGCGCCCGGCTTCCGCGACCTGATCCTGGCCCGGGCCGCGCACGACACGGCGGCCATGGAGCGGCACAACCCGAACCTCGTCGGCGGCGACATCGCCGGCGGCTACAGCGGCCTGTCGCAGTTCGTCCGCCGCCCGTCGCTGTCACCGCGCCCGTGGCGGACCCCGCTGCCCGGCGTCTACCTGTGCTCGGCGAGCACGCCGCCGGGCGCCGGCGTGCACGGCATGGGCGGCTACCACGCGGCCCGGCTGGCGCTCGCCGAGCTCAGCTAAAGTCAGCCGCACCCGTTCTGGAGAAAAGAATTTGAATTCATCCGAACGGGAGCGTGGCTTCGCCTGTCCTACCAGTGACCGCGCCGGACTACCTCGTCGAACGGCAGGCGGTTCGGCTTGACGATGGGCTTGAGCGGGCGGTCGGCGGGGTAGCCCACGCCGATCATGTAGGCGACGTCGTGGTCGTCGGGAACGCCGAGGATCTCGCGGGCCTTCTCCTGGTCGCCGACCGAGGAGTGGCCGGTGCCGACGCCGAGGTCGGCGGCGGCGAGCATGATGGCGTAGGTCGCCTGGCCGAGGTCGTACTGGTCGACCACCTTGCTGCGCTCGTCCGCGGGCTGCGGGAGGACCAGCGCGATCGCCGCGGCGGCGCCGGCGATGTGCCGGGCGCCCTGCCAGACCGTCGACAGCGCCTGGAGCTGCTCCCGGTCGGTGACGATGATGAAGTTCCAGTGCTGCCGGTTGCTCGCCGACGGGGCGCGCCAGCCGGCCTCGGCGATCCGGTCGAGGTCGGCGGCGGGGACGGGGTCCGGCAGGTACGTGCGCACGTTCCGCCGGGCCCGGATGGCGTCCCAGGTCTCCATGTGAGCTCCTTCGCTGCGTCAATTGTCTATCGACCCGATAGGCATACCGCATCACGGGCTCGTCCGGCCAGCCTGCCGCCTTTGTGGTCTGACAACGATCAATGCCGTGATGGGCGCGATCACGGCTGTCTTATAACGCCTGCTCACCGCGCCCTACCTGCGGGGTCTGCCGCCGGCGGAGGGTAATGAGTGACTGTTGCGGGAACCGAAGGGGTCGTCGTAAATTCGGGGTGATTCCACAGCGACAAGGTACGTGAGTAGGTACATCATGGTCATCGGGCCGCCGGCTGGACGCTTTACCCGGCTGGCTGGGTAGCGCATAGTAACCAGGAAGGTAGGAAAACCACATGACGCAGCGAAGCCTTGAGGATCTGCTGCAGACAGTCAACCCCGTTGAGCTGCTGCGGAACTCCCAGGAGGGCGCTTACGTCTACCCGGTCGTCCCGACCGAGTTCTCCAACTGGAAGGCCGAGCAGGTCGCGTGGGCGACCACCGCCGTGCTGTTCGACCAGACCCACCACATGGCGAACCTGTACATCAAGGGCCCGGACGCGCTCAAGCTGATCTCCTACCTCGGGATCAACACCTTCAAGAACTTCCCGCTGAACATGGCGAAGCAGTTCGTGCCCGTCACCTACGACGGCTACGTGATCGGCGACGGCATCCTGTTCCACCTCGAGGAGAACGAGTACGAGTTCGTCGGCCGCGTGCCGACCGTGAACTGGGTGCAGTTCCACGTCGAGACCGGCGACTGGGACGTCGAGCTCGTCCGCGACGACCGCTCGCCGTCGCGCCCGATGGGCCAGGCCGTCACCCGCACGCAGTACCGCTTCCAGATCCAGGGCCCGAACGCGTCCCAGGTGATCGAGAAGCTGAACGGCGGGCCGATCGCGGACATCAGGTTCTTCCGCACCGACTTCATCAACATCAAGGGCCGCAAGGTGCACGCGCTGCGGCACGGCATGTCCGGCCAGCCCGGCCTTGAGGTCTGGGGCCCGTACGAGGAGTACCTGGAGATCCGCGAGGCGATCCTCGAGGCCGGCGAGGAGTTCGGCATCACGCCCGTCGGCTCCCGCGCCTACGCGTCCAACACCCTGGAGTCCGGCTGGATCCCCTCGCCGCTGCCCGCCATCTACACCGGCGAGAAGCTCAAGGCGTACCGGGAGTGGCTCCCCTCGCAGGGCTACGAGGGCTTCGCGGGCACGCTCGGCGGCTCCTTCGTCTCCTCGAACATCGAGGACTACTACCTGACGCCGTACGAGCTCGGCTACGGCCACATGGTGAGGTTCGACCACGACTTCATCGGCCGCGAGGCGCTTGAGGCGCTCGACAAGCCCGCGCAGCGCCGCAAGGTGACGCTGGCCTGGAACGGCGAGGACGCCGGCAAGATCGCCGCCTCGCTGTTCACCGACGAGATCCCGGCCAAGGGCCTGGACGTGCCGATCTCGAACTACTCCTCGTCGAACTACGACGCGGTGCTGCTCGACGGCAAGGTCGTCGGCCTGTCGCTGTTCACCGGCTACAGCCACAACGAGCGCAAGGAGCTGTCGCTCGGCGTCATCGACCCGTCGATCGAGGTCGGCACCGAGGTCACGCTGGTCTGGGGCGAGCCGGACGGCGGGTCGCTGAAGGCGTCGGTCGAGCGGCCGCACAAGCAGGTCGAGGTGCGCGCCACCGTGTCGCCGGTGCCGTACTCGAGCGAGGCCCGCGAGCACTACGCGGAAGGCTGGCGGGCGGCCGGCCGGGCCTGACGCCTAGCTAGGCCCGACGTCGCGACATGGTCCGCCGCCCCGGCAGCAGTTCGCTGCTGCCGGGGCGGCGGACGTGTTCCCTGGCGTGCTGCGTCATGACTTCGGCAGCCAGCCGCGGACTTCTGCGCCGGGCCCGCCGCCAGGCGCGGTGCGCCTGGTCCTCGCAGGCCAGCGCCTGATGGTGCGCGCGCTCGTGCAGCAGGCCGAAGCTGAAGGCGTTCTCGCCGGCCAGGTGGGCCTGCACCCCGATGTCGCGGGCCGTCGCCCGGGCGATCACCGCGTCCTGGTGGGCGCCGAGGGCCGACTGCACGTGCTTCATGCGCCGGGCGAACCGGCGGGCCTTCCTGCCGTCCTTCTTGCCGAGCGCGGGCCGCGCGGCCTCGGCCGCGTACCTGGCGCGCTTCGCCGCCTTCCGCGTCTCGTGCAGCGCCTCGTCGTGTGCCTGCCCGGCGGGGGCATGGTCGGCGCGGCGCATCCGGCGGCGCGTCCGCCGGTAGGCCCGGCCGACGGCCAGGGGGAGCGCCTTGCCCGCGGGCTCGGCCGCCCCGGGAGTCAGCGGCGGGCTGTCAAGCAGCCGGCCGAGCTCGGCGCGCAGCGCCCGGTACCGCTCGGAGTCGAGCGCGTCGAGCACCGCCTTGCGGCTGCTTGCCTCGAGCGGGGCGAAGTGCGCGGTGATCCGCGCCTGCGCGGGCCCGAGGACAAGCTCGGTCGGCACGGCCTTCAGCCCGGCGTGCAGGTAATCGGCGAGCACCTCGTTGTCGCGGGCGGCGCCGAGCACGCCGCCGAGCCACTTCAGCTCCGCGCGCAGGTGCTCGGTCTCCGCCTTGGACACGATCGGCGTGAACGACTGCAGCGCGCTGCGCAGCCGCCGGACCGTGACGCGCATCTGGTGCACGGCGTCCGGCTTGTCGCGGCGGACCGCCAGGTCAAGGACGCTGAGCTTGGCCGCCTGGGCGTCGAGGTAGGCGAGCACCACCTCGCCGGCCGGCGAGTGCCTGGTGAACCGCCTGCGGTGCGCAGGCCGGCGGCCGTGCGCGGGCAGGCCCGTGTCTGCGGGCATCACCTGGCCCGGGGGCGCCGTCGCCCGGGTGAGTGTGGTCGTTTCTCGTGTCTGTGTGGTCATCATGGGCGCCTACCCGTCGTTTTCCCGCTGACACCCGGGGTAGCGTCGGGAAACCAGGAGGTGGTCGATGTGGCGGCCGGCGAGGTCCCGGATTCGCGGCAGGAGACCAGGGCGCAGCGCGACGACCGCAACCTCAGCGAGCTGATCCAGGAACTGCGCGTGGCCGGCCTCGGCGTCCAGGTGCTGTTCGGCTTCCTGCTGTCGCTGCCGTTCACCACCCGGTTCGGCCAGCTCAGCACCGGGCAGCGGGATCTCTACCTGGCTACCGTGATCCTGGCCGCGCTGGCCACCATCCTGCTGATCGGGCCGGTCGCCTACCACCGGCTGGTCTTCCGCCGCGGCATGAAGGAGCGCCTGGTCCAGTTCGCCAACCTGCTGGCGATCCTCGGCCTGACCGCGGTCGGCGCGGCCGTGCTCGCCGCGGTCCTGCTGGTGACGTGGTACGTGGCGGGAGCGCTCGCCGGGGGCCTGATCACCGCGGTCATCGGCGTCATGCGTCGGCGGCCTGTGGTTCGCCGTGCCGCTGGTCAGCCGCCGCGGAACCGCGGCTAGCCCGCACTCGCCTCCGGCGGACGCGCGCCTTCGGTTTCCGCTGAATGCTTCGGGTTTCCTCTCAGCTTGAACCACGGTTAGCGCGGCGGCGTGTAGCAGGTGTCCTGGACGTTTAGGGTGACACCGATTCGCGGTTGGCAAGGAGGCGGGACGTGTCCGGGGAAACGGTGTACAGGGACAGGCCATGGTGGCTAGGCGTGCTGCTGCGGGGGCCGGCGGATCTCGCGTCCCGGCGGCGCGCGTGGCGATCACGGTCGTGATCGCGGGCGGCGCGGCCTGCGCGGTGTACTCGGGGTACATCCACCTGTACCTGTGGGGCAGGCAGCCGTTCCCGTACCGGGACATCCCGACCATCGGCCCGCTCTTCCTTGTCCAGGGCATCGCCGCGATCGTCATCGGCCTGCTGATCGTCATCAGCCGCCGGGTCGGCGCGCTGCTCGTCGGGGCGGGCCTGCTCGTCGTGTCGGTCGTTGCCCTGGTCATCGACGTCGAGGTTGGCATGTTCGGCTTCAAGGACAGCTGGGCCGTCCCTTACGCGAAGACCACGCTCTATGAGGAGATCGTCGGCGCCGTGCTGCTGCTCGTGGCCGCTTGCGTGCTCGCCTGGTCCGGCCGGGCGGGCAGGTCAGGCGCGCGACGGCGCGGCCGGTAGCTCCACCGGAACTGGCCGGTAGCTCCACCGGAACTGCCCGCAATGCCCCGTGGCCAGGCCGCCGACCTAGACGGCGCCCCCGGTTTGCACATTCCGTTCACCTGGCCCGAAGAACGCGTCGACCGCGGCGCGGCCGTCCTCGCCGCCGTCCTCCGGCATCAGGTGCGCGTAGGTCGTCGCCACCACCTGGACCGTGTCCCCCATCCACGCCGCCACGCGCACGATGTCGACGCCTGCCCGCAGCTGCGCCGACGCGAACGTGTGCCGCGCGCGGTGGATGTTCCAGCCCGGCGCGCGCCGCCCCCTCCGTGCCCCGGGCAGCTTCCCGGCGAGCATCCGCCGGACGCCCGTCCCCCACGCCGAGTCGGACGACCCGCGGGTCAGCGGCGTCCCGTCGGGCCGCGACAGCACCAGGCGCACGGTCATCATCGTGCCGTGCAGCTTGCTGTCCGGCTCATACCAGGGCAGCGTCACCGCGACGGGCGGAAACGCCTTCACGTGGGCCGCGCAGGAGAGGGTCGAGCGACTTCGCGAGCGGCACGTCGCGCGGCTTCCCGCCGCCTTTCAGCGGCGCGAAGTAGAGCTCCCCGCCGACGGCGAGCAGCTGCCGCGCCACGCGAATCCGCGGGCGCTTCCCGGTGGCGTGGATGTCGTCGGCGCCAAGGCCGCTCATCTCCATCTGCCGCATCCCGGTGCACGCGCCCAGCCGCGGCATGAGCCGGTACCGGCCGTCCATGTGCGCGGCGATCGCGTCGACCTCGGCCGCGGTGTACGGCTGCGCCTCGCCGTTGCCGCGGCCGGGCCTGGTGACGCTCGGGGAGTCCAGCGGGTTGTGCTGCACCACGCCGTCGGCCACGGCGGTGTCGAAGATGGCCGAGACGGCGACCACCACCATGCGCCGCGCGCCCTGCTTGAGCGGCATGGCGGCGATCCACCCGGCGAGCATGGACGGCCGCGAGGCGAGCAGCCCGACGGGGTGCTGGCCGATTGGCGATGCCGCCCTTCGCCGTCTTCCCGCTGCCCGGCTTCGCCCCGTCCTCGTAGACATGGCAGCGCAGCCGCGACTCGACGATCATCGCCGTGTTCGCGCTGTGGGTCTGCGCCTGGCGCCAGGTCTCGGCGTAGTCGTGCAGCGTGACCTCGGCGAGCTTCGGGTCGGTGTAAGTGCGGGTGAGGATCGCCGCGGCGATCCGCTTGTCGTACGCCTCGGCGTGCCTGTTGGCATCCTCGCCGTCGCGGAGCGGGAAGTTCCTCGCCTTCTGCTTGCCGGTGCCCGGGTCACGCCAGCGGACCTGCCAGCGGTCGCCCGTGCCGTGCACGGCGCTGGCGTAGAGCTTGTTGCGGCCGCGCCCGCACTTGCAGGGCTGCTCTCCGGGCTGCGGGTCCCGATGCCAGCGGTCGTAGACGGCCATCGGCTAGGCGCCGTTGGTGTCGGTCCAGTTGCCCGACAGCGGGTCCTGGCTGATCTCGCACTGGGCGATGTTGTAGCCGCCGCTGGCGGTCGACTGGGAGATGACCTTGCCGTCGACCTCGATCTCGCAGGAGACCGAGCCCCCGCCCTGGAGCTGCGCCGTGATGGCGACGTAGAGCGGGGTGCCGAGCGGTTTCCTGACGTGCAGCGGCACCGTGCCCGACGCGTCGCTTCCGGCCCCCCCGTAGGTGACGTCCGCGGTCGACCCGGTGACGACGTAGGTCACGGTCTGCGCGGCGGCCGCCGCGGCGCAGTGCTCTGCACCGGCGCCGCGGCTGCCTGCGTCGGCTGCAAGCCGGCGGCCGGGGCGGAAGACGACGACGAGTGACGGCCCGGCGATCACCGCGATAAGGGCAATGAAGCCGGCGAGGCCGAGGCAGCCGAGGACCGCGAAGCGGGCCCTTGCGTGACTTCCGGGGCCGCTGGGGCGGCTGGGCGGCGGATACCCCCGTAGCCCGGCGGCTGGTACTGCGGCTGCTGCCACCGCGGCTGGCCGAGCCGGGGTGGGCGGCTGTTGCGGCGGCTTCGCCGCCGGCCGCGCTGCTGGCCACGGGTCGGGCCGCTGCTGTCGTCGCGTCCTGGCTGGTAATCGGGCTGCCACTCGGTCATGGTCCGCTCCTGCTTGGTGACTTGTTCCGGCTGGTGCGCGGCGGAGTCCTGCTGCCGGGGCGGGCGCGCTGTCGGCGTGGATGCGTCCTGATGCATCCTGAGTCCCGTGGGATTTCACGGGAAACTATTGCATTCTTGTTGTAACGGGGAGTAGTTTAACGAACTCGTAAGAAACATGCAGAAAATCCATGTAAATAGTCCCAGGGGTGGGGGAACTGCAATGCCGCGTTTCCGGCCTGTTTCCGTCGTACCGGTAGTCGCCGCGGCGGCGCTGTGCTCCTGGGCGCTGGCCGGGCTGTCCGCGTGGGCGTACGTTGACCCGCGCGGGCTGGCGATCGAGGTCGGGGCCGGGACGGCGCTGAGCGTCATAGCGGCGCTGCTCTGGCGGGACGACGAGCGCGCGCGCCACGACCGGGAGCGGGAGCGGCTGGAGGCGGACATGTCGATCCTCGTCATGACGCTGGCCGGTGTCGTCCCGCCGCGGCCTGTGACGAGGACGGTGCCGTTTCCCCGCGCTCTCTAGCTAGCGCTTCGTCAACGGCCGCTATCACGGCGACGCGCTGCTCTTCGGTCAGGTCCTTGGTGTTCACGATGAAGCTCAGCAGGCTCTGGGGGATCGCGGGCCCCGGTTCGGGCTCGCCGCTGTCGATGACGATGCCTAGTACCGCTTCCAGCTTTCCGAGGTGGCGGCCGGGGTACTGCCTGCCTGCCTCCCATCGCTGCACGCTGTTGACGTGCACGCCTACTCGCTCGGCCAGGTCGCGCTGATCTAGGTCCAGCGCCTGGCGGCGCTTGCGGACGATGCCGCCCTTCCGGGCATCCCAGTCTTTGGGTGGGGTGCTCATGTTGGCAATCATCGCAAGCTAACCCTGGCTAACACAAGCTAACGCCGCACAAATGTGTACGGTGTGTAACAGTTTTCAACTGTGGCTAACGTGACTGGTGCAGGCTACTTGCAACGCTAGCCACCGTTAGCTACAGTTGCCCACCATGGAACGCAGAACCAACGGCGCGGCTGTGCGGGTGATCCGTGAGGCTCTCGGCATCAGCCTCACCGACCTGGCGGCGCGCGCAGAGATCACCAAGCCGTACATGTCGCAGATCGAGACGGGCGCGAGGCAGCCGGCGGCCACCGTGGCGCGTGCCATCGCCGACGGCATGGGCGTCCCGCTGGAGTCGATCACCTACCCGGTCGGGGCACTGGAGCCCGAGCCGGTCGCGGCGGGGTCCTGATGCCGCCGCGCGCCGCCGAGAAGGCCCGCAAGGTCAAGCACCTCACGCCGGCCGACCTCGCCGAGCGGCTCGACATGAGTGAGGGCCAGCTCGCCAACTGGCGCAGCCAGGGCAAGGGGCCCGACTACATCCGCGGCGAGAGCGAGGGCACGAAGGCTCTCATCCTCTACCCGGAGGCCTGGGTCGAGGAGTGGGAGAACTCCCGCCGCGTCACGCACGCCAACGCCTAGAAAGCGCGTCAGCCCCCTGTGAGCGGGGGCCAACAGGGCACCGCCGGCGGGAGCGATCAGCAAGCGCCGGGTCACAAACCACAGTAACAGGAGCGATCAATGCCCACTAAGCAACAGCTTCAAGCCGAGAACGAGCGGCTGACCGAGGAGAACGAGGCGCTGCGCGACCTGCTCGGCGCCGCACGCGCCTACGCGGGATTGCCGCACCCCGCCGACTACGGGGACCGCCTGTACCCGTACGAGACCGAGCGGCGCCTCGACAGGATCGCGGTCTGGGCCAACGGCGGCCGGGAAGACATGGACCCCCGCGTGTACCTGCTCGTCATCGGGGACCGCGCCAGGCACCTCCGCGAGGAGGCCGCCAGGCCGGTGCGGTACGAGGTGCGCGCCGCGCCCCTGCCCGTGCCGGCGGTTGAGCCCGGTGACGAGCTGGTCGTGATCCCGGCCCCGGACGCGGCGGCCGTGCTGGCCGGGTCGATCACCAGCGGGACGCCCCTCGTGGTCGTCGATGAGAGCGCCGGGCCTGAGTACCCGGCCGTAGGCACGCCATCCCGCCGAGAACAACGGCGGCCAGCCCGGCTACATGGTCGGCATCTGCGGTCACCGGGTCGCCGGGAGCAAGTGGCGCGCCGGGTTCCGCTGCTGCGAGCGCTGCGTCTCCGGCGAGCCCGACGAAGCCGACCACCCCGGACGAGGCCGACGGCTTCGCCTCCGCTGAGCTGGGCCGGAGCCTCGCATGAGCACCCCCGTCATCGCCCTTCGCGAACGCCTGCTCAGCCGCGCGATCATCAACTGGGAAACCGGCTGCTGGGAGTGGACCCGGAGACCTTAAGCACGACGGCTACGGGCGCATAAATGTGGACGGCCGCCGCGGCGGCCGTGAAAGCCGAGTCCATCGCGTCAGCTACGAGCTGACGTTTGGGCCCGTCCCGCCAGGTCTGGTCATCGATCACCTGTGCCGGGTGCGCCACTGCCTGAACCCGGCGCACCTTGAGGCCGTGACGGATCGTGTCAATATCCTGCGCGGAACGGGCCCAGCGGTCCTCAACGCCCTCAAGACCCACTGTCCGCAGGGTCACGCGTACACGCCCGGGAACACCTACGTCAGCCCCGAGGGCGACCGTAAGTGCCGCACCTGCATTGCCGCCAGGCCTCGGAAGCGGGTGTCCGCATGAGCGCCTACACCGCGCACCACGTCCGCGAGCGCCAGCCGTCTCCGCTCGCCTCGTTTTCTTCCGCGCCGCCCTGCGGCGGGTGACGCGGAAGTCGGCTGCCCCTGCTGTGGCAGCAGCGGGGACGGCCGGGAACGGCGCCGACTGGGACGACAAGGCCGAGCTGGTCCCCGGTAACCGGACGCTCCCCGAGGTCCGCGCCGAGTACGACGAGCGCACCCTGTCCGACGCTGAGGTCGCCGCGCTGCGCCCGCGCAAGGTACTGCCCCGCCACGACGGCGACGTCATCATCGACCAGCGCGAGCGCATCCACCTGCGCCCTTCCATGTGCCCCTGGCCCCCCGCGCAGAAGCCCGTGTGGGCTGAGCCGCCCGGCGCGCGGCCCGGTCCACGACACGCGGATGGACGTCTACGCCCCGCACTACGCGCCCGACGTGGCCGCCTCGGTGTACGGCGAAGTGCCCGTCGCGGACGTGCTCGAGGCCGAGCGGCTGGCACAGGTGATGCAGCCGTGACACTCCTCATTCAAGACTCGCCGGTGCCACCTGCGAGCACGTCATCGAGGACGAGGACGGCGCCTACCCGTGCGGCGCGCGGTCGGAGTTCGTCGTCGTGCGCTCGGACAACGACCCGTCCTACTCGCCCAACGAATCCTGCGGCGAGCACCTGCCCGACGTCGTGTGCGGAACGGTCACGGCGACGCCCAGGTGCACGCGCTCGTGCATATCCGCTGGATGCCCAGCTGCGACTTCTGCCACCAGCCCGCGATCGTGAAGGACGACGGCAGCTTCGAGCACGCCGAGCCAGCCGACGCGCTCGCCTGCTCGATCTTCCAGGTCGGCGGCCCGCTGACCGTGACGGGAGACAGCGAGTGAGCAACAGCGACCTCGGGATGCTCGAGTACGGGGCCGACGCCCTCGCAGGCCTCGCCCTCGACGACGACACCGCCGTCAGCGCCGCCACCTGCGTCATCGGGCACGCCACCGGCATCCCCGACGCGCTCACCCTGCTGGAGAAGCTCGGCCTCGACGCTCCGCCCGCGCTGCTGCACTGCGGCCAGTGCGGCGGACCCCCCGCCGCGCCCGGCCACCGCAAGGCCTGCGGCACGGTCACCGCCGCGCGGATCAACGCCCTCGCCGAGAATCTCCATCGGGGCCACAGCGTGAGCGCGTCCGCCGCCGCCGTCATCATCCTCGCCGGGGGACTGAACGCGATCGGCGTCATCCTCGCCCCGGCCACCCTGCTCGCCCTCGCCAGCATCGGCGTGGCGCTGCTCGCGGTCTGGGGGCTGCGCCGCTGGAAGCGCACCCGGCTGCTGCTCGCCCTGCCGGCCGCCGTCCCGTGCCCCTGCTGCACGGGTACGCCCCGGGAGAACGACTGCACCTGCCGCGAGCCCTGCGGCGAGTCATGGTGCCAGGCCATCGACCCGGAGCCCTGCCCGTGGTGCGACACCCACGAGTGCATCGACCGCACCCTGTGCAACTGCGGCGAGCCGTGCGGCAGCTGGCTCTGTGTGGTCAAGGAGGCAAG
>CAVTKQ010000040.1:0-68389 GCA_963735315.1 uncultured Actinomycetota bacterium | reverse complement strand
CCCCGACGTGCGCCCGGACCGGCCTGATCGCGAAAAAGCCGCGATCGTATCAGGCCCGCCCCGAACGCACCAAAGCCCCGCCGCGGCCGCATCCCGGCTGTCGGCCACATCCCCGCGGTCATCCCCGCCGCATGAATGTGCCATTGATGTCGCTATAGCGACATCAACGGCACATTCAGCGTCGTCAGCTCGCGCTCGGGGGAGTGCTCATGTCGTCAGCTCGCGCTCCAGCGGCGTGCGGAAGCGGGGCGTGACCCGGGACGGGCCCAGCCATGCCTCAAGCGCCGCCGCCTCGGCGGCGACGGCCGCCGCGGCGTCCGCCCCGACGTCCTCGAGCAGCCGGTACACCACCTCACCGGAGGCGCGCTGCGCCCAGCCGCCGACCACGCGTCCCGCCCACCACACGGTCGGCCCGATGTTCCCGGTCCGGTCGAACAGCGGCGGCGCGTGCGGGCCGAGGTACCACGACCGCGCCTGCCACCCCATCGGCGTCGGGTCGAGCGCGGGCAGCAGCGCGGCCACCGGGGGCGCGTTCGGCCGGGAAGTCAAGGTCGTCGGCCAGCGCGACCCCGGCCTGCCCGTCGAGGTCGACCTCGGTGACCGGCAGCGCGGCGAGCGCCGCCTTGGTCTGCGCGCCCGTCCACCCCGCCCACCACTGCAGGTCGGCGGCCAGCGCGGGCCCGAAGGCGGCCAGCCACCGCCGCGCCAGTTCGGTCCGCGCGGCGCCGGCGTCGAGCCCGGCGCCGAGGCCAGCGTCCAGCCGCCGCTCGTCCAGCCCCGTGTCGTGCAGCCACGCCTCGGGCAGGAACCACTCGAACTGCCCGGACGACCACCCGCCCCGCCGGTGCCCGCGGATCATCCGCCCCTCGGCCGCGATCAGCACGAGCACCCGCGACGTGATGTTGGCCGCCCCGCCGTACGACTTGTCCGGCGCGTAGACCAGCTGCGTCCGCAGCCGCGGCTCGTCCGCCGACAGCTGCGCCCCGGTCGCGCCGCCGCCCCGCGCCGCCAGCGCCCGCAGCACCCCGGCCTCCACGTCGCGCAGCCACCCGCCCGCGTCCCCGTCCCCGACCCCGCCGCTGGCCAGGTCCTTCTCCAGTTGCCGCCGCATCCGCCGGCGACGTCGTCGGTGCAGGCCGCCTGCACCACGCCGGCGAGCCCGGCAGGCACCACGAACACCGTCCGCCGCATTCCCAGCATCCGCACCACGGCCCGCTCCGCGTACAGCGCCGCGTCCACGTCCTCGGCCGCGCACCGGCTCCGCGCCCGCGCCGACAGGTACACGGTCACCGGATCGGTGGCGTGCAGCGCCACCAGCGACTCGGCGACCTGGCTCACCGTGGCAACGGGCGCACCAAGCAGCTGCCGCTGCACCAGCCGCCCCCGCCGCTCGTCCACGCTGACCTTAAGCGTCATGCGTAGAAGCTATCTCGTAACGGCATGCCGGATCACGATCCACCATCCCCGTTCCCGCCCGCCTCTTGTTAGCGGCGGCCACCGCTGACCCGTGCTCGCTGAAGATAGTGGACCGCTGGCCACATCATGATGTGGCCAGCGGTCCACTATCTTCCGTTCCCGCGGCCGGCGGCCTCGCCGGCCGCGACGCCAGTGACTACCGTGGCGCCGGACTCGTCGTCCTCGTGGACCTGCGCGGTGAGCCCGGCGGCGGTCATCGCGGCCGTCATCGCCGCGGCCTGCCGCTCGCTGGTCTCCACGAGCAGCACGCCGCCCGGCGCGAGCCACCCGCCGGCGCCGGCCGCGACCCGCCGCAGGAGGGCAAGCCCGTCCGCCCCGCCGTCCAGTGCCATCAGCGCCTCGTGGTCGCGCGCCTCGGCCGGCATGAACGCGATCTCGGTGGTCGGCACGTACGGCGCGTTGCAGATCAGCACGCCGATCCGGCCCCGCAGCGAGTCGGGCAGCGGCGCGAACAGGTCGCCCGCGTACACGTGCCCGCCGGCCGGCTCGACGTTCCGCCGCGCGCACGCGACGGCGGCCGGGTCCAGGTCGGCCGCGTGCAGTTCGACGCCGCCCGCGCGGGCCAGCCCGGCCGCGACGGCGAGCCCGAGCGCGCCGGTGCCGCAGCACAGGTCGACGATGACGCGGGGGACGGTGCCGTCCGGCCGGGCGGCCAGCCGGACCGCGACCTCGACCAGGAACTCGCTGCGCCTGCGCGGCACGAACACGCCAGGGTCGACGAGCACCCGCAGCCCGGCGAACTCGGCCCAGCCGACCACCTGCTCAAGCGGCTCGCCGCCGGCCCGCCGCGCGACCATCGCGTCAAGCTCCGCGCGGGTGCGCGCGGCGTCGCAGCGAGGACTGCGGCCTCGTCCTCGGCGAACACGCACCCCGCGGCGCGCAGCCGGGCGACCACCGCCGATCGATCTCCGCACCGCCTGCGATAGGCCCGGCTCGCCGGGCGAGGGAAACGCCGCACGCACATAGCGTTACGCTAGCGGCGGCCCCCTGGCGGCTCAAGCGGTTTTCGCTTCCGCCGGCGGCTTCGCGCACAGTCAAGGGCAAGAGTATTCCGAACGGTTGCGGCTTACTCAGTCCCTTTCCCCGCTCCCTGGGCAGCGGGGAAAGGGAGCGGCGAAGCACGCGCCCGTTCGGAATCATCAAGCCTTTGCGGCTCTTGCCGTCAGAGCTGGCCGACGTCGGTGACGTGGATGACCGCCGCGCCCTCTTCGTCGGAGGCGGCGAGGTCGACGGTGGCGGAGATGCCCCAGTCGTGGTCGCCCGCCGGGTCGTCGAAGATCTGGCGGACCGTCCAGGCGGTCTTGCCCTCCTCGATGATCAGCATCGCCGGGCCGCGGGCGTCCGGGCCCGTGCCGATCTCGTCGTGCGCCTCGAAGTACGGCTCGAGGGCGTCCTCCCAGGCGGCGGCGTTCCAGCCGTCGGCCGCGTCGAGCTCGCCGAGCTCGTCGTAGCTGCCGCAGGGCGGCGAGGGTGACCCGCCGGAACAGCGCGTTGCGCACCAGCACCCGGAAGGCCCGCGTGTTGCTCGTCAGCGTCTTCGGCTGCGCCTGCAGCTCGGCGGACTCCGGGTCGGGGTTGGTCAGCTTCTCCCACTCGTCGACCAGCGAGGAGTCGACCTGGCGGATGAGCTCGCCGAGCCACTCGATCAGGTCGGTGAGCTCCTCGGTCTTGGCCTCGTCGGGGACGGTCTGCCGCAGGGCCTTGTAGGCGTCGGCCAGGTAGCGGAGCACGATCCCCTCGGACCGGGACAGGCTGTAGAACTGAACGTACTCGCCGAACGTCATGGCGCGCTCGAACATGTCGCGGACGACGGTCTTGGGGGAGACCATGTAGTCGCCGACCCAGGGGTGGCCGCGCCGGTAGATCTCGTAGGCGGCCTCGAGCACGTCCTCGAGCGGCTTGGGGTAGGTGACGCTGTCGAGCAGCTCCATCCGCTCCTCGTACTCGATGCCGTCGGCCTTCATCGCGGCGACGGCCTCGCCGCGGGCGCGGAACTGCTGGGCGGACAGGATCTGCCGGGGGTCGTCGAGCGTCGACTCGATGACGGACAGGACGTCGAGGGCGTAGGTGTCCGCCTTCTTGTCGAGCAGTTCGATGGCGGCCAGGGCGAAGGGGGACAGCGGCTGGTTGAGCGCGAAGTCGTACTGCAGGTCGACGGTGAGCCGGACGTACCGGCCCTGCTCGTCGGGCTCGTCGAGGCGCTCGACGACGCCGCCGGCGAGCAGCGCCCGGTAGATCTCGATGGCCCGGTGGATGTGCTTGCGCTGCTTGGCCCGGTCCTCGTGGTTGTCGGTGAGCAGGTGCTTCATCGCCTGCATAGGCGTTGCCCGGCCGGTCGATGACGTTGAGCACCATCGCGTGGGTGACGGTGAAGGACGAGGTGAGCGGCTCGGGCTCGGCGGCGACGAGCCGCTCGAAGGTGGGCTTGCCCCAGGAGATCGTCCCCTCGGGCGGCTTCTTCTTGACGACCCGCCGGCGGGCCAGCGCGGCGTCGCCGCCGGTCTTGGCGAGGGCCTTGGCGTAGGACTTCTCGTTCTCGATGACGTGCTCGGGCGCCTGCACCACGACGCGGCCCGCGGTGTCGAAGCCCGCCCGCCCGGCCCGGCCGGCGATCTGGTGGAACTCGCGCGCCTGGAGCAGCCGGGTCTTCTTGCCGTCGTACTTGGCCAGCGCGGTGAAGACGACGGTGCGGATCGGCACGTTGATGCCGACGCCGAGGGTGTCGGTGCCGCAGATGACCTTGAGCAGGCCGGCCTGGGCGAGGGTCTCGACGAGCCTGCGGTACTTGGGCAGCATGCCGGCGTGGTGCACGCCGATGCCGTGCCGCACCAGCCGGGACAGCGTCTTGCCGAAGCCGGAGGCGAACCGGAAGTTCCCGATCATCTCCGCGATCGCGTCCTTTTCCTGGCGGCGTGCACATGTTCGTTGACATGAGCGCCTGGGCCTGCTCAAGCGCGGCGGCCTGGGTGAAGTGCACCACGTAGACCGGGGCCTGGTTGGTGGTGAGCAGCTCTTGCAGCGTCTCGTGCAGCGGCTCGAGGCTGAAGGAGAAGATCAGCGGGACCGGGCGCTCGGTGTTCTTGACGACGGCGGTGGGCCAGCCGGTGCGCTTGGTCAGGTCTTCCTGGAACCGGGTGACGTCGCCGAGGGTGGCCGACATGAGGATGAACTGCGCCTTGGGCAGCTCGATGATCGGGACCTGCCACGCCCAGCCCCGGTCGGGGTCGGAGTAGTAGTGGAACTCGTCCATGATGACCTGGCCGACGTCGGCGTCGGCGCCGTCGCGCAGCGCGATCGAGGCGAGGATCTCGGCGGTGCAGCAGATGATCGGGGCCTTGGCGTTGACCGAGGCGTCGCCGGTCATCATCCCGACGTTGGCCGGGCCGAAGACCTCGCATGAGCGCGAAGAACTTCTCGCTGACCAGGGCCTTGATCGGCGCGGTGTAGTAGCTGCGCTGGCCGTTGGCCAGGGCGGTGAAGTGCGCGCCGGTGGCGACCAGCGACTTGCCTGAGCCGGTCGGGGTGGACAGGATCACGTTCGACCCCATGACGACCTCGATGAGCGCCTCTTCCTGGTGCGGGTAGAGGGGGAGGCCGCGGTCCTTCGCCCAGTCGGCGAAGGCACTGAAGATGGCATCCGGGTCCGGCGGGGTGTCCGACGGCGGGGGGAGCAGGTCGGTGAGCGTGGTCATGGCGTTATCTATCGTGCCTTGCCCTGGCGACTGCCTGAGCCGTGCCGCCGGCCTGGCCTCGCCGCGCGCTCTCCGCGCCGCTCTGCCCGTGCCGCTGCCGGCGCCGGTGCCCGCCGGGCGGTGCCAGGCGGCGCACAGGGGACGCGGCCCTGCTATGCCGTCAAACGGGCATAGCGCACGCGTGAATCAGCGGGGGCGATATCGCGCGGTTACCGTAATCAACTTGTTAATTCGTCCTGTCTTCGATGTCCGATTTTTCAATACAAACTCCGCGATGTCTCTGCCGCGAAGTCGCGGTGCAAATCGTGCATTGTCACTTTAAGCTTGAGCCATTTCGTAATTGTTTTGTTGAACTTTAAAGCACTGTCAAAGAGGTGCGGAGCCGCGTTTGATCGCTACTCTGGCGGAGCATTCAAAGAAACGCATGGCAGATGCAATAGAAGGGGGATCCATGCGCAACATTCGTACGGCTGTCGCGGCTCTCGCGGCGACTGGACTCGCCGCGTTCGGCGCGATGCCGCGACGGGCGGGGTCGCGAACGCGGCCACGAACCTGTCGATCACCGGCTGCAGCACCAACCGCGGCTCTGCTCGCCGTTGGCCGTTTTCCCGACCTGCGAGGCGCCGACCGGGACGATCTACAACCCGACCCAGATCACGGCGACCGTTGACAAGTCGTTCCTCACCGCATTCCTCGGGCATCGTTGGCATCGGCGTCAAGGTGTCGCTACGAGCTGTCGTGCGTGGTTGACGGCAGCACCGTGACACAGCGTTCGAGCACTTCACGGCGACCAGGCCGACACCACAACTGGCAGGTCGTCAACCTGCAGCAGGCGGTCGGCTCGCCGAGCCCAACCAGTGCCAGGTGCAGGACCTGAAGGCCACGTCGCTGCTGAGCCTCACGGTCCTCGACGCCCGGATCTTCGACTTCGGCGTCAACGTCACCGGTGACAACGGCGTCCCCGGCGCGATCTGGGCGCAGTACCCGCCGAGCACCAGCGGTGCCGGCTCCACGGTCTGCGCCGACGACACCGCGCAACGGCAACGCCGGCACGCAGATCCAGGCCTTCCAGTGCGAGCAGGACCTGGCTGACCAGTGGATCCAGGTCTCGAAGCAGCTCGTGCACAACGGCGACTGCATGACCAACGTCGGCTGGCAACGTCAAGCTCGAGAAGTGCAGGCCGGGCAGCACTGGGCCGCGCCCAACCAGACCTGGAACGTCCACGGCAACCCGTAGACGGCCGGCGAGATCACCCAGGGCCCGGGCTGGTGCCTCAGCGCTCCGGCCTCCGGCATGGTCGACGGCTCGCACCTCACCGTCCAGCACTGCGGGGCGCACGGCTACGTCCAGCAGTGGAAGGCTCCCGACAACACCCCGGTGTAGCTCACCCGTAACAACGGAAATAACGCCGCAGTAACCGAGTAACGGTCCGGCCCCGGTCATCCGACCGGGGCCGGACCTGTTCTTGCCGGCAGCTGTTTTGGTGACCGCTCGAATAGCGCCGTAAGCAAACACTTGATGAAGTGCCGGGAACGGTTTGCGCGGACCCTGCCGCTGGCTGTATAAGCAGGCCTTCGGCCGGTCTTCGCCGCTGTCCCGCCGTCCGGCGGCCCCGGGAGCGCTGCTCAGCCCTCGGTTTTGCGGCTTATTGACAGTGCGCGTCGCGCGTGCCTCATCATGGGGGCTCTTGCTATCGCAAGCAACACTTTCCAGGCCATTACCTTAGCCCCCGGATGTCGTCTATGAATAAGCACCCCCGATTCGTCACGCTCAGCAAGTACCCGCCATATCGGTCGGGGCACGCAAAGCAGGCGCTATGGAACAACACGGCGCTCGCCGCGCTCACGGGAGCCGAGCAGCACCAGGTAACGTACTGCGGGGTGTCCTCAGATCCGGAGGACGACGCCGGCGCTGGAGTCCAGGTCCATCACGTTAGGGAAGTACGCGGAAATCGCCGGGTGCCCGACGGGCACCTGCTCCGCGCGGTCGCGGCCGAGCTTTACCGTGTGGCCCTGGAAAACGATATCGACGTCATAAACACTTATTACATCGACCCGCACGCGGCGCTCGCCAATAGGGTCGCGGACGCGCTCGGACTTCTCGGCCGCCGGCCAATAGTCATCCACAGCATTGAGGGCAGCGATGTCCTCGAATCGGTCTGCGAGCACCTCGCCGACGGCTCGGCGGGCCCGCTGTTCGGTGACGTCATGCGCGCCGATGTCCTGTGCACCGTGTCGCACTACACGGCGCGGCGCTTCCTGGCCGGCGCCGAGGCGGTCGGCGGGGCGCGGCTCGCCGACACGCTCGCCGAGTCGATCGTGCTGCGCTACCCGGGCCTGCCGCCTGCCGCGTTCGCGCAGCCGGCCGCCGAGCGAGCTCAGGGAGTTCCGCCAGCGGTCGGGGCTGCGCCAGGACTCGGTGCTGATCTCCACCCTCGGCCGCCTCGAAGAGGAGAAGGGCCTCGACACCCTCGTGGCGATCGCCGAGCTCGCCGCCGCGGCCCGGCCCGAGCTCGAGTTCGTCATCGCCGGGACCGGGCTCCCTCGGTGACCAGCTCGCCGAGCAGGCGCGGACGGTGCCCGAACCTGACCGTGCTGCGCAACATCAGCTCCCACGACGCGCAGTGCCTGCGCGCGGCCTCGGAGGTCGGCGTCTTCCCGACGCGGGTCATCCCCGGGTTCATCGAGACGTTCTGCGTGGCGGCCCTTGAGTACGAGGCGCTCGGCGTCCCGGTGCTCGCCTCCGCGATCGGCGGCGTCCCCGAGGCCACCCCGGACGACCGCTTCCTCGTCGCCCCGGGCACGACGCCGGCGCGAGTGGCTGGCCCGGATCGACGAGGTGCTGGCGAACCGCGCCGAGCGCAGCGCGGTCGCGGCCGCCTACGCCGGCAAGTTCACCAGCGCCCGCAGCGCCCAGCGCCTCATCGACCTGGCGACCCTGGCCGCCGACCGGCTGAACCGCCAGGCCCCGCTGAAGGCCGACCCGGTAGACGACTACCTGGCCACCTGGCCCGCAAGCAAGTCGCCGCATGGCGGCCGAGCCGGCGGCGACCGGCATGCAGCGCTGCAGCCGCGGTCAGGACAGCGCGGTGACCCGGCGCAAGACCTCGGCCCGGCCGAGCGCGGCGGCGGTCTGGGTCAGGTCGGGGGACTGCCGGGAACCGGTGACCAGCACGCGGATCACGGCGGCGGCGTCGGCGATCGAGCCGGGGTAGGCCTCCGGGTTCTTCTTGTAGTCCTTCTGCCGCAGCGCGAAGCCGAGCTCGCCGGCCAGGGTGCGGATCTGCTCGAACCACTCCACGTCCGGGCCCGGATCGACGTAGCCGGCCGCGAACCCGGACGCCATCGCGCGCACCAGGTCCGGGGCGAGCCCGTCGAACCGCTCGTCGGCCGGGTCGGTGACCAGCTCGAAGACCTCGGGGAAGAAGAACCCGTACACGCCGCGGAAGTCCGCCCACTTGCGCAGGTCCTTGCGCGGCTTCTCGGTGTCGACCCGCTCGACGTCGAGGGCCCGCAGCGCCAGGTCGCGCTCGGCGGTGACGACGGTCGCGAGGTCCTTGTCGTACTCCGCCGAGCCAGGGCAGCAGCCGGTCGAGGATCTCCGCACCGGGCAGCGTCGCGACGTAGTCGGCGCTGACGTCGTCCAGCTTGACCATGTCGAGCAGCGGCCCGGCGACGCCGAACTCGGAAAGCCGCAGCGGCTCGGCGAGCGCCTCGGGCAGCGGCAGCTCGGCGAGCCGCCCGTTGGCGAGCCCGCGCAGGTAGTAGAGCACCGCCTCGGCGGGGAAGCCCTGCTCGATGTAGTAGCCGACGCTGGCCTCCGGGTCCCTCCGCTTGGAGAGCTTGCGGCGGCTGCCGCCGTCCTGCTTCATCAGCGGCGCCACGTGGGCGTAGGGGAGCCGGGGGAAGCCGAGCGCGTCGAAGAGCTGGTGGTGCAGCGGGACCGAGGAGATCCACTCCTCGCCGCGGACCACCAGCGTGACCCCCATGAGGTGGTCGTCGACGGCGTGCGCGAAGTGATAGGTGGGCAGCCGCGGCTCGGTGTCGCTGCGCTTGAGTATCACCACGTCGTTGCGGTTGTCGTCGGAGCTGATCTCGCCGCGGATCACGTCGGTGAAGCTGACCCGCTGACCGCCGATGCCGGGTGACCGGAAGCGGACGACGTAGGGGTCGCCGGCGTCGAGCCTGGCGCGCACCTGGTCTTCCGGCGCGTCCCGCCAGATCGCCCACTCGCCGTAGTAGCCGGGGAGCGCGCCGACCGTCTTCTGCCGCGCGACCCGCGCCTCCGCCTGCTCGGGTGTCTCGAAGCACGGGTAGGCCTTGCCCTGCCGCATCAGCTCCCGCACGTACGTCTGGTAGATCTCCGCGCGCGCCGACTGGGTGTAGGGGCCGTACGCGCCGCCGGCCGCGTCCGACTCGTCCGCCGTGATGCCGAAGTACTCGAACCCCGCCTCGAACTGCGCGAGCGCGCCCTCCGCGAACCGCGCCTGGTCGGTGTCCTCGATGCGCAGCAGGTAGCGGCCGCCGCTGTGCCTGGCGAGGTCGAGGTTGACGCTGGCGGTGAAGATCCCGCCGATGTGCAGCCAGCCGGTCGGCGACGGCGCGAACCGGGTCACCTCGGCCCCGGCGGGCAGCGTCCGCGCCGGGTACCTGGACTCCCAGTGCGACGGGGACGGCAGGTCGGCGGGGAAGAGCGAGTCGATCAGCTCCACGCTAAGCATGGCCCAAGCCTACCGATCGGCCGCTGGCGCCTGATCCGGATCCGTTACTGCTCGCGCCCGCGCGGCCAGCGGAACCGGCCGCGGGACGGCGGGAGCGCCCGGTACTCGGTGACCCGCGCGGCGACCGGGCCGGGAAGCCAGGACCGTGGCTGCTGGCCGGTCTCGTCGGCCAGCCACGCGTGCAGTTCCGCGGCGGTCGGGCGGGCCGCGGGGTCGGCGGCCAGGCACGCGCCGACGATGGGCGCCAGCGAGGGCGGGCACCCGGTCAGGTCGGGGTCGTCGGGCCGGTCAGCCGCGGGCGGGACGCCGGGACGCTGTCGGCCGAGCCGTCGTCCCACGGGGGACGGCCGGTCGCCGCGAAGAACACGGTCGCGCCGAGCATGAGCACGTCGTCGCCGGGGGTCCCCGGTCCGGAGATCAGCGTGGTCCTGTTCATGCCCAGGTCCGTGAGCACCGGCCCGTGCGCGTCGAGCACCACGTTGTGCGGGGAGACCGCGTCGTGGGTGAACCCGGCCTCGTGCAGCGTGGCGAGCGCACGGGCGAGGCCCAGGGCGATCCAGCCCGACGTGGCGGCGGGCAGCCGCCCGGTCTCGGCCACGACGGCGGCCAGCGAGGGGCCGCGCACCAGGGTGCTCGCGACCCACGGCCGGTCCTGGTCGTCATCGATGTCGGAGTCGATCAGGGAGGCGACATGCGGTTCGCGCGCGACGCTGGCCGCGATCGCGCCGAGGGACAGGCGGCGGCGCACGGCCGGGTCGGCGACCAGGCGCTGGTCGTACACCTTGAGCGCGGCCCAGCCGGTGTCGGCGTCGCCGGAGTCGCCGCCGCTGAAGCCGCCGCTGGCGAGGTACACCGTGCCCGCCTGGCCCGAGCCGAGCCGGGCGGCGATCCGGTACCCGCCGACCTCCCGGGGATCGGCCGCGCCGAGCGGGGCATACGCGGGCTCGCTCCACTGCCGGGTCGATAGCCATATCCAGGCAGGTCCGGAGAATTCTTTCGCCATAACGTTCGCCTGAGTGAACTGGCCAGCGGGAATTCCCGGATATCCGGGCTGGATGATCAGCGTGTACACCTGATCTGATATCGCGACCGCGAGATCGGCGGCAGGCTCGTCGGAAAGCGCGGAACGCAGCGCGGCGCTGTCGACAAGCCGGTTGATGTCAACGATCACCGGTCCGCCGAATCCGGCCGCCCTCCGCTCGATGAGCCCCACGCCGATCGCCATCCGCAGCCTGATCCGGTCGGCGTGGCGCGCGTTGTCCTCGCTCAGGGCGGCGGCCAGTGACCTGACCAGCACGCTGAGCACGGACGGAGGGTCGATGTCGGACGGCAGGACCGCGTTGATCCCGTCGCCGGTCCACTGATGATCGACGACCCGCACGTCGAGCTTCAGCCCGCATTCCGCGAGCATCGCGACCACGAGCCGCCTCAGCCGCCGCTGCACGTCGTCCCGGTCGGGCACGCTGCGCGTGCCATATCCCGCGACATCGAGCACGAATCCCATGCGCAGCGCGCGGCCAGATTGCCGCCGGCGCTGGCGCCGTGCCCGCGGTATGCCTGACCGCCGGGTCCGGCCGGCATCTCCAGCCCGCGCTTCTCGCATTTTCCCACGCTCCCGAGACATAGCCTATAATGACTATTTCTTTGGACAGGGGTGCCAGATCCCGTTATCAGTCCACGAGATCTGGCACACTCAAAAGTGTGCCTTCCTCGCTATTACTCGCTGCCCGCTCCTTCCGTGCGCGCACAGGTGCGGAGGGCGGCCATGACCCGTGCCGGCCGCGAGACGTGGCCGGACGGCAGCTTCGTCCAGCAGCTCCCGGATGCCGAGCGCGTCGCGCTGCTGGCGGCGGGCACGCCGCTCCGCTTCGAGGACGACCAGATCCTGCTGGTCCAGGGCGACGCGGGCGATTTCCTGTACGTGCTGACCAGCGGCCTCGTCAAGGTCATCGTCGCCGCGGAGAGCGGCGTGCAGACGACGCTCGCCATCCGCTCGCGGGGCGACCTCGTGGGCGAGTTCGCCCTGCTCGACAACAAGCCGCGCACGGCGACGGCCCGCGCGGCGGGCCCGGTCACCGCGCTGAAGATCGGCGGCACCGCCTTCCTGGCGCTCGCCGGCCGGTCCCCGGAGGTCCAGGCGACCGTCACCAGGTACGTGCTGGGGAAGCTGCGCGCCAGCACCGAGCGGCGCGCGGCGGAGCGCGTCTGGGACGCCAGGGAGCGGCTGGCCCAGGTCCTCTACGAGCTGGGCCAGCAGCGCGCGCAGCGCGACCCCGACGGCATGATCCGGATTCCCGCTCACGCAGAGCGAGCTCGGGGACCTGGCCGGCGTGGCGGTGTCGACCGCGGAGCGGGTGCTGAAGGACCTGCGGCAAGCAGGGCGTCGTCAGCACGCGCTACCGGGAGATCACCATCAGGGACATGGCGTACCTGGACAGCATTCGATTTCCCCGGTAAAGCGCCGGAAACCCCTTACGGCGGGAATCTGCGGCGGGCTAATCCGCTAGGTTCTTCTACGGAGATCTGTCCTTGCGGAGGGATAGTCCCGAGAGCGAGCGACCGGCTAGGGGTGGTGGCCGGTCGCTCGCCTTTCCTCGCCGCCCTTGGCTGTATGGGCGGCCGCGGGAACGGCTAGGATGAGCGTCGCGAAGGGGAGTAGCTCCCTCGCCGGGATGCCGACAATCGCGGTTCAGTGGCAGGCGAATGACTGCCAGCTGGATCCGGTGCCCGGGGGCCGCGATACGGCCTGAGCGAGACCTTCGGCCGACAGCCAGTGTCCCGGTACCTGGGGGCATCGCCAGTGCTGCCGTGCCGGAGGCGCGGGTCCGCCCAACCGGCGCGGCCCGACCGACGGAGCTACCCCGACGATGAGCGTGACCGCAGCGGGCGCGACCTTCCTTGCCGTGCTTCCCGCCGAGATACCCGACAAGACGATCCTGGCCTGCCTGATCCTGTCGAGCCGCTATCGTCCGAGCGTCGTGTTCGGCGGTGCCGCCGCCGCCTTCCTCGCCCAGGTGATCATCGCGGTGGCCGCGGGCGGCGCGCTGAGCCTGCTTCCGCACCGCATCGTCGAGGCGTGCGCCGCCGCCGCGTTCCTGGTCGGCGCCGTGCTGCTCTGGCGGCAGAAGGAAGAGAAAGACGACGAGGAAGAGGACGTCGGCCGGGACGGCATGCGCAGCGGGTTCTGGCCGGTGTTCGGGACCGCCTTCGCGGTGGTGTTCCTCGCCGAGTTCGGCGACCTGACCCAGTTCCTGACCGTCAGCCTCGCCGCGCGGTTCCACGACCCGGTCTCGGTCGGCATCGGCGCCACGCTGGCGTTGTGGGTAGCCGCCGCGGTCGCCGTCACGCTAGGCTGGCGCGTGCTCAAGTTGATCCCCATGCAGTGGCTGACCAGGGGCGCAGCCGTGGTGATGGTCGTCCTCGCGGGCACGAGCGCCTACGCCGCCGCGAGTTGACGCAGCTCCGATTGTGCGCTTCGCGTGCATCGGCGGGCGTAAATTTCGAGCGTTAGGGCTAGTGCTGACCACGGCGCCGGCAGGATAAGATTTTGTAATGCTTGATATCCGCAGGCTCCGCATGCTGCACGAGTTCGCGGCGCGGGGCTCGATCGCGCGGACCGCCGAGGCCCTGGGCTACACCCCGAGCGCGGTCTCGCAGCAGCTCGCGGTGCTTGAAAAGGAGGCGGGCACCCCGCTGCTCGACCGGACCGCGCGGAGCGCGGGCCTCACCGACGCGGGCAAGCGCCTGGCCATCCACGCCGAGCGCATCCTCGCCATGGTCGAGGCGGCCGAGGCCGACCTGTCCGCGCACGCCGCCCAGCCGAGCGGCCGCGTCGTGGTGACCGCGTTCCCGTCCGCCGCGGTCGCGTTCGCCCCGGCGCTGGCCCGGTCGCCTCAAGGAGCACCAGCACCTGACCCTGCTGCTGCGCGAGGCCGAGCCCGGCGACGGGCTGCAGCTGGTCAGGTCGGGCGAGGTCGAGGTCGCGATCGTCGACGACTGGACGGGCCGCATGTCGGCCGACCTGGAGGCCGCGGACGCCGGGCACGGCGTGCTGAGCTACTACCACCTCGTCAGGGACCCGCTCATCCTGGTGGTCGGCCGCGACCACCCGGCCGCCGACCCGGAGCGCCCGGTGGACCTGCGGGCCCTGCGCAACGAGTCGTGGCTCGCCGCCCCGGTCGGCGAGCCGTCACAGGCAGGCCGCGGACCGGCTGCTCGCCGCCGTCGGGCTGACCCCGCCGGTCCCGTCGGAGTTCGAGGGCCTCGGCACGGTCGCCAACCTGGTCGCCCGCGGCCTCGGCATCGCGATCATGCCGCGGCTCGCGGTCGGCGCCTACGAGCGGCGGGTCGTGGTCCGCGAGCTGCCGGCCGGCCTCGACCTGGCCAGGGACGTGTTCGCGGTGGCCCGCACCGCGTCCGTGATCCGCCCGTCGGTCGCGGTCATCGTCGCCGCGCTGCGCAGCGCGGCCAGGGCGATGGCCCGCCAGTCGGCCGTCGGGATCCCCGACGTCGCCTAGCTGAGGCCACGCCGGCCGGTCGGCCGGGCCGGGCCCGGTAAGTTGGTCCCGTGGACCACGACCTCGACCTGCACGCCGACGGCCCCGCGCTCACCGCCGCCCTCGTCGACATCGCCTCGGTCAGCGGCGAGGAGGGCCCGCTGGCCGACGCGATCGAGCGCGCGCTGCGCCGCCTGCCGCCACCTGCGGGTGACCCGGCACGGCAACACGCTCGTCGCGCGCACGGGACTCGGGCGGCGGAAAGAGTGGTGCTGGCCGGTCATCTCGACACCGTGCCGCACGCCGGCAACTTCCCGTCGCAGTGGGATGAGGAACGAGTGCGGCTGACTGGGGTCGGCACCTCAGACATGAAGGCGGGGGTGGCGGTCCAGCTCCGGCTCGCGGCCACGCTGCCCGAGCCGAACCGCGACGTGACGTACGTGTTCTACGAGTGCGAAGAGGTCGACACCGCCCGCAACGGCCTGTTCCTGCTGTCCCGCGATGCCCCGGAGCTGCTCACCGCGGACTTCGCCGTCCTGCTCGAGCCGAGCGGCGGCGTGGTCGAGGGCGGCTGCCAGGGCACGCTCCGCGCCGCGATCACCGCCAGGGGCGCGCGGGCGCACACGGCGCGCTCCTGGATGGGCAGGAACGCGATCCACGAGGCGGGCGCGATCCTGGACATCCTCCGCGACTGGGTGCCGCGCAAGCCGGTCGTCGACGGCCTCGAGTACCACGAGGGCCTGAACGCCGTCGCGATCTCCGGCGGCGTCGCGGGCAACGTGGTCCCCGACGAGTGCGTGGTCACGGTGAACTACCGCTTCGCCCCCGACCGCCGGCGAAGCCGAGGCCGAGTCCTATGTCCGCGACCTGTTCGCGGCCTGGCCGGTGGCGATCCTCGACTCCGCCGCCGGGCGCCAAGCCGGGCCTGACCGCGGGCCCGGCCGCCGGCTTCGTCAAGGCGGTAGGCGGCGAGCCGCGCGCGAAACTCGGCTGGACCGACGTCGCCCGCTTCGCCGAGCTTGGCATCCCCGCCGTCAACTACGGCCCGGGCATCTCGGAAATAGCTCACACTCCGGGCGAGTACGTGGAATCGGCCCCGATCGCGCGGGCCGAGCAGGCCCTCCGGACCTGGCTAACCGCCTGACCGCGGCCGGGCCAGTTTGAAGCTTTCATTGGGCTTTTGTTCTTTTCTCGCGTTCTCCCGCCTATTCTGAAATCAAAGGGAATCTACAGCAAACGCGCAGATTAGCCCTTCGATTACCTGGCCGGATTACTCCGGTGTATTTACGGCTGAAATATGATACGCATGCGTCATGGTGGAAAAGCGTGTCTATCCGTGGGTGCTATGGGAGCAGTGCGAGCGCAGGCAGGGCGCGCAGGCGCTGTCGCGGCTCGCCGGCCAGCTGCCGGAGTTCTTCTCCGACTCGAGGCTGGTCAGCAGCCGCTGGTCCCGGCTGCCCTTTTACGCGACCCACCGGCTGATGGAGCTTCGGTTCGTCCGTGACCGTGGCGTAGAGCGGGCCTTTGTGCTGCACGGTCCCGAGCGCACCATGTGGCTGAACGGGAAATCCGACCCCATGCACGACGTCAACGACGCGGAGTCGGTCGCGCTAACCCGGTCGACGGCCGGCGATTACATCCGGTTCTTCCTTTACTTCCTGCGCGCGGATGAGGGTGCCTTCGTCCTGATCGAGTCGGCCGACGAGGTCAGCCCCCGGGCCGAGGCCGGCGGGGACGAAGACCAGGATGATGTGATCACGTTCGAGGACGCGCGCGACAGAGCGTGCCCGCTGCCGATGCGGGACGTTGACGAGACGGGACGGTGGCTCTTCGACGCTACCGTCGCGTACGGCGAGGCCCTGTTCAGCGCCTCGCTCGCCGTCGATGCCGGCGGAATCGTCGAGATGCTCGACGACGAGCCGATTGGGCTGCTTGACGCGATCGTGGTCCCGCAGGCCCCCTTGCTTGAGCTGCCGGAGGCGACGGATTCTCCCGGAGCGGAAGAGGTAACCCGCGCCACTGAGCCTCCGGTGATGGCCAGCGGGCCGCCCGGGCGGATGGCACCTCGCACGGCGTTCGGGCAAAATGCCGGGCTGCCGTCCGGCACGGGCGAGCTGTTTGTCGGCCGGGCGACCGAGCAGGATGAATTCCGCCGGGTGCTTGAGCTTGCCGGGGGCGCGGCCGGGGATCCCGACGAGGCTCACGTGGTCCTGGTCCACGGACTGGGCGGCATCGGGAAGTCAACGCTGCTGCGGCGCCTGCATGAGACCGCGCGCAAGTCCCGGCGCGGCGGGCCGGTGGTCGCTGACATCGTCGACTGCGAGGATGAGCGGCGGCGCAACCGGGGTGACTACACGGGGCCGGATGGCCCGCCGGTCGGGAAGCTGCTGGACCGGCTGTACACCGCGGTACGGGACAGTGCTCCCGACCGGCAGGCGAAGGCCCAGCTTGAAAAGGCGTTCAAGGATTTCCGGCAAACAATGGCGGCGCAGCCTGAGTTGTCGAGCCGAGCCTCCCAGCTGGGCATCGGCGCCCCCGGCGGACAGGGCCAGCTGTCGGTGGAGCAGCTCTCGGCGCTTGGGCAGACGACCGTCGACGCGGCGCGGATAATCGGAGCGACAACGGGACTGGTAGTACCGCACGTCGGAATTCCGATTACCGCGGTGGCGACGACGGCGGGGGCCGCGATGGGAGCCGCGCGGAGGTACCACAAAGGCCCCGTCGACGATACCGCCTACGATGCGCTTGTCGCCGACCGCGAGCGGCTGGTCGGCCAGTTCGCGCGCGGCCTGAAGGAGCTATCGCGCCGCGCTGGCCCGGTGGTCTTGTTCATCGACACGGGTGAGCTGCTCGGGGAGGCGCTGGAGTGGCTGCGGGCGGCCGCGCAGCACAGCGGGTCGAGGGTGGTGTGGGTGCTCGGCCTGCGGCTGGAAGCCGAGTCGGACGCGGGCCTGGACAGTGAGGCTGTCCGGTTCCGCCGCAGCATTGCCGACACAAGGCTGTGGTCGATGCCGCTGACCCGCTTCGATGACCGGACGGTCGAGGACTACCTGCGCGCCCGGCTCGGCGACCGCTACCCCAAAGATCTTGACATCACGGCCGTGGCCCGGCTCACCCACGGTGTTCCGCTGGCGGTCTTCCTGGCCAGCCAGCTGCTCGCCGGCGGGCAGGACCTCACCTCGGCGCTGGCGGCCGTCCGGGACGGCGAGGTCTCCAGCGTGATCAGGGAGCTGGCCCAGCGCTACCTGGTGCACGCGCGTAACAGCCCTGCGCTCCAGCCAGACCTTTCCCTGCTGTACGGGCTCGCCCTGCTGTACGGCGAGGTCGGCCCGTCCGGCTTTCCCGGTGATCCGGCCGGCGGCGCCAGGCGGGACCCCGACGCGCTGGCCGCGCTGTGGGACGTGCCCGCGGGCACGGTGGCGGACCGCCTGGATGACCTGGCCGTTCGGCATGACTTCGTGCTCAGCGGCCGCCGGCGCCTGCACCAGGAAGTGCGGGAAGCGGTCTTGCTGCTGCTGCTCGACCCGTACCAGCGCCCGGCCGTCCGTGACATGAGCGCCCGCGCCGCGGCCCTGTACCGGGCGCGGGCGGTCGCCGCGGGTTACCCCACGGTTGACGCGCAGCTAGCCGACCAGGGCTGGCAGGCCACGGTGACCGCGCTACTGTGGCACACCTTCTGGGCCGATCTTGACAGTGGCCTGCAGATGCTCAAGGGGCTCTTCGCCGCGGCCGTCACGGTGGACGCCTCCTTCGCGGCCGCGCTGCTTCGGGCCGCCACCTTCTTCGCGCCGGCGTGCCGCGACGACGGCCAGCGCCTCATCAGCGATCTTCAGCTCGTCACCGACCTTCAGCTCACGTTCGGCCCGGCGCCGGCCAGGCGAGCCAAGGCGGCAGCCGCGGCGCGGGAAGTGATTAAGGCGCTGAAGGACTGCCCCGCGGAGCCCCTGCTCGCCTCGGCACCACCCGCGGCGGCCTACTACGACCTGCTCCGGGCCAGCTGCCACGAGGCGCTCGGCCTAACGGCGCCCGACCTGGCCGCGCTCCTGCTCCGGGCCGCGGGCGGCGTTGAGCCCGGTGGCGTGACCGCCCAGGCGGTCCTCTTCCAAGTCCGCCAGCTGGCCACCGACCCCGCCGCCACCAGGGAAACGATCGTCTCGGCCCTGAGCCTCATTACCCGCCTCGAGCCCGGCGACGCCATTGCCCGCAACAACCTGGGGAACGCGCTGTACGAGCTGGGCCGATCTGAAGAGGCGACGGCGGCGTACCGTGAGGCGCTGCGCCTGGACCCCGGCGAAGCCGTCTACGACAACAACCTGGGGAACGCGCTGTACGAGCTGGGCCGGCATGAAGAGGCGACGGCCGCCTACCGTGAGGCGCTGCGCCTGAACCCCGGCGAAGCCGCCTACGACAACAACCTCGGGAACGCGCTGTGTGAGCTGGGCCGGTACGACGAGGCGGCGGCCGCGTACCGTGAGGCGCTGCGCCTCGACCCCGCCGAAGCCGGCTATCACACCAACCTCGGCAATACGCTGGCTTTCCTGGGCCGGTACGACGAGGCGGAGACCGTCCATCGCGAGGCGCTGCGCCTGACCCCCGGCGATGTCGAAACAGCCAACAACGTTGGCTACACGCTGATCGGTCAAGGCCGGTACGACGAGGCGGAGACCGCCTACCGTGCGGGACTGCGCCTAGACCCCAGTGACACCAACGCCTACAACGGCCTTGGCCATGTGCTGTCCGGCCTGGGCCGGCACGGCGAGGCGGAGGCCGCGTACCGTGAGGCGCTGCGCCTGGACCCTGGCTTCGCGCTCGCCTACGGCGGCCTCGGGCGCTTGCACCTGAAGGTACTCGGGAGGGTCGACGAGGCCGCGGCCGAGCTTCGAGAAGCCGTCCGGCTGGACCCGAGCACGAGAACGCGCACGCCAATCTCGGGTCCCTGTACGTCATTACCGGTGAGCTCGACGCGGCGAGATCGAGCTTCCTGCAGGCCACGCAAGCCGGCAAGGCCAAGCACGCGTTCGCGGAGCTGATGCTCGGCGCGCTAGATCGCGGCACCGATCCGTCAGCCGCGGAAGGACATTTCACGGCCGCCCTCACCGCGCTGAGCGCCCCGGTCCAGCCGGTCATCCTGACGCCCTTCGAGCGAGCGGAGACACAGGCGCTGGCAATGGCGGCGCTTGGCCGCGGACAAGAGGCGGCCGCGGTACTCGAGCGCGCCGTGAGCAAACGCTCCGGGGCTGACGTCTTCCAGAGGCAGCAGTACGAGTTGTTCGGCACGTCACGGCACGCCACCGGCGTCAACGCGCTAATCGCAGTCTGGCGAGACATCATCGCCAGCGACAACAGCGCGGCCGGCCCCTGGGGAGAGCCCCGCTGAGCCGCCCCTGCGCGGTGCTTCGTTTTACCCCGAATCCGGGGTAAAACGAAGCCTCGGCTGACTCTGTTACTTCACTTCACCCCGGATAAGGGGTAAAATGAAGCATGCCTCGATCGTCTTCGCTAACGCTTCTCGGGGAGCTGGCCCAGGACCAGTGGGGGCTGGTTACCCGCCGCCAGCTCGTGGACGCGGGGGTCGGGTCGACAACCGCGGAGCGCCTCGTGGGTCCCGGCGGCGCGCTGGAGCGGGTGGCCTGGGGGGTATACCAGCTCGCCGGAACCCCGGTACCCGATCACCGGGACCTGCGCGCGGCCTGGCTTCAGCTCGCCCCCGAGACCCCGGCCTGGGAACGGACGGCGGAGCAGGGGGTCGTCTCGCACCGGTCCGCGGCCGCGCTGTACGGGCTTGGCCATCTTCCCGCGGACCAGCACGAGTTCACGGTGCCGCGCCGCCACCAGACACGCCGCCCGGACGTCCGGATTCACGTGCGCCCGGTCGGTGACGACGAGTGGGCTCGCGTGGGCGGCCTCCCCGTGACAACGCCGCGGCGGATCGCTACCGACCTCATCCGGGCCAAGGAAGACCCGGAAGCGGTAGCGCAGGTCGTCGCCGAGGCGATCAGGCGCGGCCATGACTCCCCGGATGCGTTCGCGGCCGCCCTGGCGCCGCACGCGATGGCCTACGGGTTCCGTCAGGGCGACGGGCTGGCCCTGCTGCGCTGGCTCCTCGACCTGGCCGGCGATCCAGACGGAAGCCGGTGGGTAGCCGAGGCCCGGGCCCAGGGCGGGACACGGTCATGACCGCGGCGGATCGCTACGCGACGCCAGCCTCGTTCCGCCGCGCCCTGACCGACCGGCTGAAGCTCGCGGCGCAGGGCAGCCGCTGGACGATGCCGCAGCTCCAGCGTCAGGTCGCCTACGACCGCTTGCTCGAAAGGCTGTACCTGATCGACGGCGACTGGGTCGTCAAGGGAGCGACCGCGCTGATGGCGCGCGATCTCGGGACCCGCGGGACCATCGACATCGACCTCTACCGGGAGGCCGCGCGTGAACTCGCGGAGGCCGACCTGCGCCGCGCCGCCGCCACCGATATCGGGGACTGGTTCAGGTTCGAGATCGGCGCCGGTTCTCCGGTTGGCGGCGCCGGGGTCCGGCTGCCGGTCAATTCCGTCATCGGCGCCACCACCTGGGTAGCGTTTCACGTCGACCTGATCGGGTCCGGGCTGCGCATGACGGGACACCCGGAGGACGTGCCCCCGCTGGCGCGGGGCGCCATCCCCGAAGTCGCCCAGCACGGGTACAAGGCGTACCCGCTCGTCGATCACGTCGCGGACAAGGTGGCCGCGACGTACGAGCGCTACGGGCAGGCGCGGATGCCATCCACCCGCTACCGGGACCTGGTGGACCTCATATCCATCGTGACCGGCAGCTCGGTGCCAGCCGAGGCCCAGCGCACTGCCCTGGCCTCGGAGTTCGAGCGTCGCCAGCTGCCCTTGCCCGAGACCTTCGACGTCCCCGACCGGGCGCTCTGGGAAGCGGGGTACAACGCGGAAGCACGCCGTTCCTCGCTCACCGTCGGCCGCACCCTCGACGAGGCACTTCCGCTCATCCAGCGATTCATCAACCCGTTGCTAAACGGGACAGCGTCGGGTCCCTGGGACCGGGACGCGGGACAGTGGCAAGGGCGCGAAGTCGATTCCACGCCATGACGCCCGCGCCGCCCCATCAGCCCCGCGACTAGCGGCTGGGGCGGCAGGGGAAATCCCCTGCCGCCCCAGCGAAAACCGCAGCCGCTACTTGGCCCACTCGGTCAGGGTGACCGTCGTGGAGTGCTTCGTGCCGAACTGGTCGACGTAGTCGATCGCGAACTTGTCGCCCGGGTGGGAGCGTCGCGGTCAGGGCGGTCAGCCCGTCCGCCGAGCTGACCGTGGTGCCGTTGACCGAGGTGATCACGTCGCCGCCGGCGATGCCCGCCGCGGCCGCCGGGGAGTCGGGGTAGACCTGGCAGATCAGCGCGCCGGAGCTCACCGGGGAGCTGAACCCGCCGCGCCGCCGAAGCCGTCGCCGCCGGTCGTGCAGTCGCTCGGGTTCGCCGCGTCGGCGACGTTGACGCCCATGAACCCGGCCAGGCCGATGTGCACGTTCGTGGTCGCCTGCCCGGACTTGATCTGGTTGGCGATCGTCATGGCGGTGTTGATCGGGATCGCGAACCCGGTCGTGGCCGCGGAGAAGCCGCCGAATCCGGAGGAGGAGGCGTTCGCCGCGGTGTCCATGCCGACGACCTGGCCGTTGCCGTTGACAAGCGGGCCGCCGGAGTCACCCTCCTGGATGGGCGCGTTCGTCTCGATCATGCCGTGCAGCTTCTCGGTGGTGCCCGCGCCGCTGTCGCTGGCCTCGATGGACTGGTTCAGGGCCTGGATGGTGCCCTGCGCCGTCGACGGGAGGCCGCCCCGGCCGCCGGCGTTGCCGAGCGCGAGCACCGCGTCGCCGACCTTGACCTTGCTGGAGTCCGACAGCGTGACGGTCTTCAGGCCGGAGCGCCGACGAGCTGCAGCAGCGCCACGTCGTCAGTGGAGTCGTAGCCGATGACCTTCGCGGTGTAGGTCTTGCCGGAGGTCACGAGCGTGGCGGACACGCTGGTCGCCTGGTCGATGACGTGGTTGTTGGTGAGCACGAGGCCGCTCGGGGAGATCACCATGCCGGTGCCCTCCGCGGTCGCGTGGCTGTACTTGAGGTTGGAGGTGATGTCGACGATGCCCGGGTCGACCTTGGCGGCGATCGCGCTGGCGTTCAGCGAGCCGGTGCCGGCGTTCGCGCCGCCCGAGCTGCCGCTGCTGGCCCCGCCGTTCGGCCGCTGCCGCCGCCGAAGGACGGGAACGGGTTGGCATTGCCGTTCCCGTTGCCGCCGAAGGGGTTGCCCTGCGACCCGTTCGGCCGTTGAGCGGGGAGGCCGCGGAGGAGGACTGCTGCTCGTGTGGTTGAGCGCGACGGCGACACCCGCGCCGCGCGGCGGCCGCGAGCACCGCGACGGCCACGTAGGCGAGCGTCCGGCCGAAACCGGACCGGGGCGGCGGTGGCGGCGCGCCGTACCCGCTCCACGGGGACTGGCCGTAGCCGCGTAGCCGCCGTAGCCGGGCTGCCCGTACCCGGGCTGCCCGTAGCCCTGCTGCCCGTACCCGGGCTGGCCGTATCCCGGCGGCGGGTAACCGGGCGGCGGGTACCCGCCCTGCCCGTACGCCGGGCCGTTGCCGAAGGCGATCGTGTCGCCGTCCTCCTGAGGCTGGCCGCGTCCGGCCGAGCTGTCACGGGACGCGCTGCCGGAGTCCTCGTCATCCGGGTCCGACGCCGGCATCCAGGGGCTCACGTACTCCGGTGGCTGCCAGCTGCCGTGCTGGTCGTTACCACTGTCGTCGTCGTGCATCTATCTCGCCTTCACAAAGAACAGCGTATGAGGTACCTGCCCGATGGCGGCGCTTGCGACGCACGCCGTCACCTTCTAGTAAGCGTCCACAACCTGAAAGTAAGCTGAGGGGGCGCTAAGGATTGACGGCCTCGCGCCACCCGGCCTGGCTGTACTTCAACGGCGGACGACCGCCGAATTATGCCGCCGGCGAGGAACGCGGGAAGCGAATTCAGGCGGCCGGGGCCGGGCCGAGCCGGATCCGCGAGGTCCGCGAGATCCCCGTCGTGCTGACCCAGGTGACCGAGCATCACGGTGCCCGGCCGGGACGGCGCCCACGATGGCGGTCAGCGCGTCGGGCGACTCGACCTGGTGCCCGTCCGCGGCGGTGATCACGTCGCCGGCCGCGATCCCGGCCGTGGCGGCGCCGGTCCCGCACAGCACGCCGACCACGAGCGCGCCGGCGGGCGCCGGGGCGATCGTCGCGGGCGTCGTGACGTCATCCTGAGTGGGGACGCACCCGGACGCGCCGGACGCGGGAGCGGCGCGCCGCCGCGACGCTACGTTCCTGTGCCCGCTGCGCGACGGGGGAGCGGGCGGTGCCCGATCCGACGATGACCCCGAGAAACCCGTCGACGCCGAGGCTGATGCCCTGGCCCGGCTGCCCGCCGGTGATCTGCCGCTCGGCGGCCATCGCCGTGTTGATCGGGATCGCGTAGCCGATGCCCGCGCCGCCCGTGCCCGGCGGCGCGTGTCCACGCCGATGACGGTCCCGGCCGAGCCCGGCGAGCGGGCCGCCCGAGTCGCCCGGCTCGATCCGGGCGGTCGTGGCCAGCATGTCGTGCAGCGTCTCGCTGAATCCGGCGGCGCCGTCGTCCGCCTGGATCGTCCGGCCGGTGCCGGTGATGACACCGGGCGCGACCGCGGGCGAGCCGCCCGCGCCCGCCTGGTTGCCGAACGACATGACCGGCGAGCCGGCGGTGACCGTGGCCGAGTCGCCGATGGGGGCGGCGAGCAGCCCGGCTACCGGCCTGATCTGCAGGACCGCGATGTCGGCGGCCACGTCCACGCCGACGATGCCCGCCGGGTAGGCCTGGCCGGTCGCCGGGACCGTGACGTTGACCGAGGTCGCGTCCCTGATCACGTGGTTGTTGGTGAGGATGAGCCCGGTGCGGGCATCGATCACGAAGCCCGTTCCCGAGGCGGTCTCGTCGTCGTAGGTCAGCGTCGCCGTCACGTCGACGACGCTCGGCTCGATCCGGGCGCGGATGGCCGCGTCCGACAGCGGTCGCGGCATGGCCTGCGCGTCGCGCCTGTCGGCGGTGGCGGCCAGCGGTGACGGGGAACCAGGGCCGAACGGGCGCAGCAGCGCGATGCCGCCCACGCCGAGCGCGACGCCGAGCACTGCCACCAGCAGCGGAATCAGCATCCGGCTGCGGGCCTTGCGCTCATGCGGCGTCACCTTACGGATTTTTCCCGCGCGCTGATCCGCTCATTCCTAGTGTGACCAGGTAAAACGTACGACGGTCTGCTTCACGACGATTGCGGTTCCCCGGCCGGCAGGCTGGGGAGCGCGGCGGTCGCGCCCGTGGCCCGCTTCGCGGCGGTCCAGATCGCGTCGATAGCGGCCCGCTGCTTGTCGAGCGTCGCCAGGCCGGTCTTCAGCGTGGCCTGCGCGGCCGTCCTGGCCGCCGGGGTGGTCGCCTTGAGCACGGCGAGCATGTCCTGTCTGGACGGCGGTGGAGTCGAACGACCAGGTGATGACGTCGTTGTCGGCGGTGTCGAGGTTGTAGGAGGCGAGCGACTCGGTCACCTGGTAGCTGGCGAAGTCAGTGAGCGCCTGGTTGCTCGCCAGGGTGCAGTTGGACCCGCCGTAGGTGAAGACGGACCGCGCGGTCTTGGCCTGCGCCGTGTCGCCGCCGAGCACCTGCCCGTAGGCGTTCTGCGAGTCGTGCAGCCCGGCGGCGCAGGACCCGATGCCTGCCTTCACGTCCGCGAAGTACCCGGCCAGGTCGCTGGCGCGCTGCGCCGTCGACGGCTTGTGCGACAGGGAGACAAGGACCATCGCCGATGGCGGCGACGGCGAGGACGGCGAAGACCCAGCGCGGGGTGCGCTTCGTGGCCCAGCCGCCGCTGCCGCAGCGGGACGACAGGCGGCTCCGTCTGCGTGGGGGAGTTCATGCCGTGGTCACCCGGTCTGGGCTAACGAGGCTGAGTTCATCAGGCTCAGGCCCTTGGCGAGCTCGGCCTTGGTCACCGCGCCGAGCACGTGGTCCACGATGCGGTGCTGGGCGTTGAGGAAGAACGTCTGCGGGAGGCCGTCGACGTTGTAGGCAAGCGGCCACGGTCACCTGCGGGTCGAAGCCGATCGGGTAGCTGACCCCCTTGGCCTGCGCGAACTTGAGCGCGTTCGCCGTGGTGTCGTTCTCGTCGAGTCCGAGGAGGACGACGTGCCCGTGCTGCTGCTTGTACCAGCTGGCCAGCAGCGGGGTCTCCTTCTGGCAGGGCTCGCACCAGGAGGCCCAGAAGTTGACGATGACCGGCTTGCCCTGGTACTGGCTGAGCGAGACCTGCTGGCCCGCCTGGCCGAGGGCGGGCAGCGTGAACCCGGCCGCGGCGGGATGGCTCGGCGGCGCGTGCGTCCGCGCTGGTCGCCAGGCTGACCGCGATCACGGCCGCGATGAACAGCGCGACAACGCCGGTGATCACCTTGTGCCGCCGGGCAAGGCCCGCCGTCCGCCGTGCCGCGCTCGGCAGGCTCATCGTGCTCATCGCCTGGCACTCCCTTGGTCTTCCGCTCATCGTCGCCGTCGTCAGCCTGTCCGGTCAGGCGCCGTCCGGTCAGCCGGCGCGGCCGGCAGGGCCGACCGGACGGGCACCGGCAGGGACAGTTCGAACTCGCTGCCCTTGCCGTGCGTACTCCGGACGGTCACGTCGCCGCCGTGCGCGAGCGCTACCGCGCGCACGAGGGGGAGACCCAGGCCCGTTCCGCGGGACCGCGCTGCCGTCGCTGGTGCGGAACCGGTCGAAGATGAGCGGCAGCTGGTCCGCTGGTATGCCGCTGCCGGCGTCCGCGACGATGATCCGCACAGACATCCCCGGGTAGTCCCGGATGACAGACAACTGTATGTCACCGTCGTTGCCGGTATGCCTGACGGCGTTCTCGATGAGCGCGTCGAGCGCCAGGCCGAGCCGTTCCCTGTCGGCGCGCACCGTGACGGCGTCGAGCTGCCCGATCCGCAGGTGCTGGCTGATGGTGGGTCGCCAGCGGCGGACGTGGTCGGTGATCAGCTGGTCAAGCTGAACGTACTCGGCGTGCAGGAACGCCGGGTCGCCGGCCGCGGCGATGAGCAGGAGCCGCTCAGAGATTCGCCGCAGCCGACTCAGCTCGCCGATGACGACCCCGATGTCCTCGCCCTGCTGCTCGCCGCTGAGGTCGGTGGCGAGCAGCTCCGCGTGGCCGAGGGCGATGGTGATCGGGGTGCGCAGCTGGTGCGCGGCGTCTTGGAGGAACTGCCGCTGGTCGGTGAGCAGCCGGGCGTTGTGCTCGCTGATCAGCCGGACCGAGTGCTCGGCGGCCAGCTTGCGCTGGCTGTGCCAGACCGTGGCGACGAAGACAGCCGCCATCAGCGGAACCTCGGTCAGCTCCTCCAGGGGCTCGGATCCGCGCCAAACGTCGAGGCCGATGCCGGAGGCGGTCGTCACCATGACCGCGCCAAGGATCCACATCGTCGGGCGGGTCGGCCAGGAGCGGAACCCGTAAAGCAGCGTCAGGCTGATCCAGATGAAGTGGAACGGGATCGTCTCCCAGAAGGCGAACCAGTAGATGGCGATCAGGTTGAGCGCGGAGAAGGCCGCCCAGATCACGTCAAGCGCGAGCGGGCTGAAGGGCCAGCGCAGCGCCAGTAGCCACGCGGGGACGCCTGAAGTGGCGGGCGTCACCTCGATCGCGGCCACGCCGGTGCTAGGAGACGAGCTGATAACCCTCACCCCGCACGGTCTTGATCAGCTCGAAGCCGAGCTTGGAGCGGATCCGCCGCACGCACACGTCCACCACGTTGGAGCCGGGATCGAAGTCATAGCCCCAGACGGCGGCGAGCAGCCTGCCCTTGGACACCGAGTGGCCGGGGTGCTCAGCGAGCTCGCGCAGCAGCAGGAACTCAAGCCGGGTCAGCGGCACCGGCCCCTGCCCGATGTCCGCGACCAGCCTCGCGATGTCGAGGGTGACATGGCCGGCCCTGATGACCTCACCGTGCGCGTGACCGGCGGGCTGCGGGGGAGTCAGCAGCGGCATGAGCGGCCGGGGCCCGGCCGGCGCTTCGGCGGCCTGGCGGTACTCGGCCTGGTGTGCCTCGCTGCGGAGCTGGACGCGGACCCGGGCGAGAAGCTCGGCGAGGGAGAACGGCTTGGTCAGGTAGTCGTGCGCGCCGCGTTCGAGCAGGTCGACCTTGGCGGCGACGTCGGCCACGCAGGACAGCACGATCACGGCCTGGTCGGGGCGGACGGACAGCAGCTCGCCGAGCACCTGACGGCCGTCCATGTCGCCTATCACGAGATCCAGGATGACCAGGTCGCAGCGCCTCCCGGCGCAGCTGCGGAGTGCCTCGGTGCCGCTGGCGGCGAACTCGGTGGTGTAGCCGGCGGCGGTGAGCGCCCGGCCGATGAACGAGCGGATCTTGGGCTCGTCGTCAACGATGAGGATCCGCCCCAGATGTGTCATGTTCACCTGCCTGCCCGATCAGTTCCGACTTGATGGTGTCTGTGGCCTTTCCTGTGGTCAACCGGTCGATGCCGCTCAGCCGGACATGTTACGCGAACGTGCCGCAAACGATTGTAAGTCTCTACCGGGAGGGCGCGTCGATGGCTGCTTAACGGCCCGGTGCCTGCATGACAATTTTGTCATGCAAGGGTCCGGGTGTTGCGGATGCGCCATAACGAACGTCACGATCAGGGCGTAAGTGGGCAACCCGCCCGCGCGCCCGGCTCTCGGCGGCGAAATGGTGCAAAAGTGGTTCAGTCCGGCCACTTAAAACACCGGCGCGGCAACCGTCAGGACCGCCGCGAGAATGTCAAGAGCTTGGCACGGCTGGGCGCAGTTGCACGGCGCTGCGCAGGAACGAGGTGGTTTCCGGTGTCTCTACCGGCTCGGGTGGCGACCTTGGTGATCGCTTTCCTGGCGGTCGTTGGCGGCGTAGCCTTTGTTGCTTTCCATATCATCGGCTCGCAGCCGTCAGCCGAGAATTACATTCCGTACGCGAAGAACGGCGCGGTGGACGTCACACTGATGACCACCCCGGAGACGACCGTGTCCAACAAACCGGACTGGGTGTCGTACTTCATCAAGAACCCCGCGACTGGCCAATTTGACCATTCAACTTACTTCCAGGTTCCGGCCGGCACCAAGGTGAACGTGACGATCCTCGGGTACGACGGCTGCACCCCGCTGCGGAACCCGGTCTGGGGAAGGGTCTCCGGCGTGGCTGGTGATGTCGAGAACGTCTCGTACGTCAACAAGGGCCAGAACTCCGCGACAAAGCCGGTATCGACCTTCGACTCATGGGCGGACTGCTCGGTACAGCACACGTTCGCGATCCCCGGCCTGGGCATCAACGTGCCGGTCGCGTCGCCGCCGACCATCGAGGAGAACAACAACCTCTGCGGCACCGCCCCCTGCGTGGCGAATACGGACGACCAGGCACGTGCCCCGCACTCGGTGGTCACATTCAGCTTCACGACTCCGAAGACGCCAGGCACCTTCCGCTGGCAGTGCTTCGTGCCGTGCGGCGGCGGCTACGTGGACGGCAACGGCGGCCCGATGGGCACGCCGGGTTACATGATGGGCCAGATGGAGGTGCAGGCCTGATGGCCGCCGACGCGTCAAACGCCGCGGGCGCCCCGGCTACCTCCGGCGGGCGCCGGGACGGCCTGTGGCTGCTGGCCCTCTGGATCGTGCTCAGCGTCATCGGCTGCCTGCTTGTCGCGCTGGCCCTGGGGCCGCACCTGCCTCCGGGCCGCGCGTCGAGCACGGCGGCGAGCCAGCAGACCGACTTCATCGTCCTTGCCACGATAGCCACCCCGGTGGTGATCGGCGTGCTGCTGTACTTCGGCTGGGCGCTCGCCTTCTGGCGGCAGGAGCCGGGTGACGAGACCGATGCCGCGCCGCTGCACGGCAACCCCAGGGTCATGGTGACCTGGATCGCCGGCACCGCCGCGATCGTGCTCAGCCTCGCGATCTACGGCACGATCGAGCTGATCGCCCCCGCGGGCGCCGGAGCCGGGCAAGGCCCGCAGCCGCTCTTCAACAGCGGCATACCCCCGGCGGCGTCGGTCACCTCATGGTCGCCGGACTCCAACAACGTCCTGCAGGTCCAGGTCATCGGCCAGCAGTGGGCGTGGACGTACCGCTACCCGCAGTTCGGCGGCTTCGAGACGACGCAGCTCGCGCTGCCGGTCAACCAGCCGGTGCAGTTCAACGTCACCTCGCTCGACGTCATCCACTCCTTCTGGGCCTACACGCTCGGTGTCAAGGCCGACGCCAACCCAGGATTGAACAACGTCGCGTACACGACCCCGAAGGCGGTGGGCTACTTCCAGGTCCGGTGCGCCGAGCTGTGCGGCATCTGGCACGGCTCCATGTACGACACGGGCCAGGTCATGACCGACGCGGGCTTCATGGCGTGGACGAAGGCGACCGCCGTGAAGCTGGCGAGCGTGACCAAGATACTGCCGCCGTACGCGCTCACCTACGACCCGACCAACATCCCGGCGGGCAAGATCAACCAGGCACTCGGCCTGACCAGCGCCGGCGGTGGCTACTACAACCCGGCGGACCCGGAACAGCCGTAGGAAGGAGCGAGGTAACCCCATGGCTATCGAAACCCAGCCGGAAAGCGCCCAGGCGCCCGGCGGCGGCGAACCGGGTGCCGTCCAGCGGGAGCGCTCCTGGTGGCTGCGCCCCAACATGCTCACCGCCATCGTCGGCGCGGCCATCGGCTACGCCCTCGGCCACTGGCTCGGCAACTTCATGACCCCGAGCTTCGTGGCGACGGGTGGCGGCGCTCCCGACAGCAACGACGAGGCGATCGTCCTCGGCTATGCCTTCCTCATCATCGGCTGGCTGATCGGGCTCGGCGTCTTCAACGACCTGGTCCGCCAGATGCTCGGCAAGCCGCTCAACGGCAACGGCGAGCATGCCAACGGCGGCATCTCGAGGTACTTCAGGTTCACGCTCGACCACAAGGTCGTGGGCCTGCAGTACCTGATCGGCATGCTGGTCTACTTCTTCACCGGCGGCCTGCTGGCGATCGGGATCAGGACCGAGCTGCTGTCGCCGACCTACCACATCATGTCGCCGACCATGTACCTGCAGGTAGTCGGCGAGCACGGCACAATGATGATGATGATGATGACTTCGGTCATCCTCGGCCCGTTCGGCAACTACCTGGTGCCGATCATGATCGGCTCCAAGCGGGTCGCGTTCCCGCGCATCGAGGCGCTGAGCTTCTGGCTCACCCCGTGCGCCTACCTGATCCTGCTGTCCAGCTTCCTCGACGGCGGGTTCCCGAGCGGCTGGACCGGCTACGCGCCGCTCTCCGTCCAGGCCGGCGAGGGCATGGACGGGTACGCCGTCGCGTTCGGGCTGATGGGCGTCTCGATCATCCTGGCCGGGTTCAACCTGATCGTCACGGTCATCTGCTACCGCGCGCCCGGCATGCGCTGGTCCCGGCTGCCGATGTTCGTGTGGTCGATGCTCACCACGGGCTTCCTGCTCGTCCTGGCCGCCCCGGTGCTGGTCGGCGGCATGTACATGATCATCACCGACCGGACGGCGCAGACCGCGTTCTTCGTCGACCAGCTCGGCGGGTCGAGCTACCTGTACGAGGACCTGTTCTGGTTCTTCGGCCATCCCGAGGTCTACATCCTGGCCCTGCCCGGGTTCGGCATCGTGTCCGAGATCATCCCGGTGTTCACCAGGAAGCCGCTATTCGGCTACAAGGTCGGCGCGGCGGGCATGTTCGGCGTCGCGATCCTGTCGTTCTTCGTCTGGCAGCACCACCTGTTCGACTCCGGCATGGACCCGGACATGCGGCCGCTGTTCATGCTGACGACCGAGCTGATCTCGATCCCGACCGGCTTCATCTACCTGGTGGCGCTTGGCACCTTCTGGAAGGCGAAGATCCGGCTCACCGTCCCGATGCTGTTCGCGATCGCGCTGTTCATCAACTTCCTGTTCGGCGGCATCAGCGGCGTGTTCCTGAGCGACGTGCCCGTGGACACCACCGCCCACGGCAGCTTCTTCGTCCTGGCGCACTTCCACTACACGATCATGGGCGGCCTGATCTTCGCGTTCTTCGGCGGCATCTACTACTGGCTGCCGAAGGTCATGGGCGTCACCATGAACGAGAAACTCGGCAAGATCCACTTCTGGACGATGTTCGTGACGTTCAACTCCACGTTCATGCCGCTGTTCGCGGTCGGCCTGCTCGGCCAGCCGCGCCGGGTCTGGGAGTACGCGGCCAACCTGCAGACCCTGAACGACTGGGTCAGCATCTCCGCGTTCTGCCTGGGCGGCAGCATGTGCGTCTTCATCTTCAACTTCGTGATGTCCACGGTGATCTGGCGGCGGAAGGCACCGCAGAACCCGTGGCAGGCCCGCGGACTTGAATGGCAGATCCCGAGCCCGCCCCCGGCCGACAACTTCGAGCACATCCCGGTGGTCCTGTCCGGCCCGTACGAGTACGGCGACCCGCACGCGCTGCCGGTGGCGGACCTGTACCCGCCGGCTGGCGTGATCAGCGGCGCACTATCGATGGCGGCGGCGGTCGCCGGGCCCGGGGACCGGGAAGGCAGGGAGTAGGAAGCAATGGCGGAGATCACCGCCCCGGGTAGCGGCGAGGCCGCCACCAGGGCCACCGAGGAAAGCGCCTTCTACCACGAGGCCGCGCTCAACGCGGCCTGGACGGGCAGCAGGCTGGCCATCGGCGCGCTGTCGTTCCTGTTCGGCGCGTTCGCGTTCGCCTACTTCTACCTGTTCTCGTCGAACGGCCACGGCATGTGGCTGCCCAGCTCGACGCGGATCCCGTCGAACCACTACGGCGAGGCGATCACGGGCCTGATCGTGCTCAGCGCGGTCATCCAGACCGTCGGCCTGCAGCTGATCAAGCGCGGCAGTAAGAGCGCCTGGTTCAAGACGGCGCTCGTCGCGCTCGTCTTCGGCCTGGCGGCGGTAGCGCTGCAGATCGTGGAGCTGCTGAACCTGCCGTTTCAGCCCGGCCAGTCCGGCTTCGCCAGCGTCTTCGTCGGCTTCTACCCGGTGGCCCTGGTGGTCTGGCTGTCGGCGATGGTGTGGCTCGAGATCATGATCGCCCGCGCCCGGAGCATCCCGGCGATCTCGTTCGTCGAGCAGCCGCCCACCTACGCGCAGGCGCACGAGGTGCAGCGGTTCCAGTCGGCGCTGAGTGCCTTCACCGTCGTGTGGAACTACCTCGCCATCGTCACGTTCATATTCTGGCTGCTCTTCTACGTGCGCTGAGCTGGAGGATTGACAACCGTGTCCATGCCACTGGCGGCCCCGCACCTGGCCGACGGGCCCGCGATGTACTTCGGCAGCACGATCATGACGTTCGCGCTCCCGCTCGGCGCGTTCATCGTGATCACGATCGCGCTGTTCTACCTGTTCAGGTCGCAGCATTCGGGGCCGAGGCTGAAGTACCTGGCAACCGCCTCGTTCGCCTCGGTCGGCACCAGGGAACCGGGTCCCATCCCGGCCCCGCCGGTCACCGGCGCGGTGCCGGCACCGAAGCCGAGCGGCAGGCGGCCGCGGACCCGGAGACACCCATCAGCCCGGACACACCCATCAGCCCGGAGACACCAAGGGCGCCCACGGAGCCGGGGGAGTAGTGACCTCCTCGCCCGCCGCGCTCGCGGCGCAGGCGGCCCTGGCACCTGGCCAGCCCGCCGCCCGGCGCACCCCGAAGGCGGTAGCCGGCGCGCTCGTCGCGCTGACCAAGCCGCGGATCATCGAGCTTCTGCTCGTCACCACCGTCCCGGCGATGCTGCTCGCCGCCCGCGGCCTGCCGTCGCTGAAGCTCATCCTCGTCACGCTGGTCGGCGGCACCCTCGCCGCCGGCAGCGCGAACACGATCAACTGCTACATCGACCGGGACATCGACGCGGTCATGAAGCGCACGTCGCGCCGCCCGCTGGTCAACAAGCAGGGCGCGGTCAAGCCGGGCGAAGCGCTGGCCTGGGGCATCGCGCTCGGCGTCGCCGCCACGCTGCTGCTCGGCCTGGAGGCCAACTGGCTCGCCGCGTCCCTCGCCGACGCCGCGATCGCGTTCTACGTCTTCGTCTACACGCTGCTGCTCAAGCGCCGCTCCCCGGCCAACATCGTGATCGGCGGCGCCGCGGGGTGCTTCCCCGTCCTCGTCGGCTGGGCCGCGGTCAAGGGCACGGTGGCGCTCCCGGCGATCGTGCTGTTCGCCGTGATCTTCCTCTGGACGCCGCCGCACTTCTGGGCCCTGGCGATGAAGTTCAAGGACGACTACGCCCGCGCGAACGTCCCGATGCTCCCGGTTGTGGCGAGCCCGGCCGTGGTGACCCGCAAGATCGTCCTGTACTCCTACGCGATGGTCGCCGCGACGCTGGCCCTGGTGCCGTACGCCGGCTGGCTGTACGCGGTCGCGGCCGTCGGCCTCGGCGCGTGGTTCCTGCTCGAGGCCCACCGCCTGGACAGCAGGTCCGCGCGGACAGCGCAGTACTCTCCGGGGGCACCCCAGACCCCGGTGGACCCTCTGGGGATACCCCAGGCCCCGGGCCCTGGGGCACCCCAGGCCCCGGCGGCCAGCCTTTCCCCATGCGCCTCTTCCACCTCAGCATCGCCTACCTGACCCTGCTGTTCGTCGCGGTTGCTCTCGCCGCGCTCCTCCCGGTCGGCCGCTGGTAACCAGGGAAAGGCTAAAGACCAGGGGAAATCCGAACGGGTGCGTGGATCTTCGCTCACTAGTGTCGTGTCAGATTAGGTTTGCCCCGTCGAGGCCCGCTTTCCTGGCGGGTGGTTGTGGCAACGGGCCGGTCCCGGGCGGCTCGTTGCCACAACCATCGGGCTGGCGGGCACGCTGGCGGGACTGACGCAGCCGGCGGGCCAGACAGGCAAGCGTTGACGGCCGCGGCACTAGCCACCCGAGCCGGTCAGGTCCGAGCCGTTCAGGAATGACTCCATCGGGAGCGTCGCCGCGCCCATCGCCACCGCTCCGGGGCCGAGCTGGCCGAGGCCTATCGAGGTGGCGGCGTAGGGGTGGCGCAGGGAGTGCTGCCTGGCTGACTCGCGGATGTCCGGGAGGAGGCGGGCGCCGAGCAGCAGCCCGGCCCAGCCGCCGAGCACGACCCGTTCCGGGTTGAACAGGTTGATCAGGGTGCCGATCCCGGCGCCCAGGTACCGGGCCGCCTCGTCGAGGATGGCCGCCGCCAACGGTGACGCGTCCGCGGCGTCGATGAGCTCCGCTAGCGCCAGTTCCTGGTCGTTGGCGGCCATCGGCCGGCCGTACTGCTCCAGGATCGCCTCCGCGCCGGCGTAGGCCTCCAGGCAGCCCAGCGACCCGCAGCGGCACTTGCGGCCGCCGACCGAGACGGTGACGTGCCCGAACTCGGCCGCGCTGGAGGTCGCGCCCTGGTAGGTGGCGCCGCCGGAGATCAGCGACGCGCCCACGCCCGAGCCGACCAGCACCACGACCGCGTTCTGCGCCCCCCGCCCGGCGCCGAACCACAGCTCGGCCTGGCCCATCGTGTTCGCACCGTTGTCGAAGCGCAGCGGCAGGTCGGTATGCGCCTGCAGCAGCCGCTGCAGCGGCACGGCGTCCCAGCCGTAGGTCTGGCCGTGCACCAGCACCTCGGGTCCCCGCTCGATGATCCCGGGCACGCCGACGCCGACGCCGAGGACGGCGTCCCGGCCGACCCCGCTGTCGGCGAGGACGGTGCTGAGGCCGGCCGCGATCTGCCCGACGACCACGCCCACGTCGTGCTCGGCCGCCTGGTCGAGCGGGTACTCGGCCCTGGCGCGCTCGGTCATGGTCAGGTCGAAGAGCTCGACCCGGGTCCGCGTCTCGCCGATGTCCACCCCGATGACGTAGCCGTACCCCGGGTTCATCGCGAGCATCGCCCGCGGCCGGCCGCCGTCGGACTCCGCCAGCCCGGTCTCGATGACGATGCCCTCGTCGATCAGCTCGCGGATCACGTTCGTCACCGAGGCGGCGCTGAGCCCGGTCGCCGCGCTCAGCTCGTGCCTGCTGCCTGACTGGCCCAGGTAGAGCGACCACAACACCGCGGCCCGGTTCTCGCGCCGCAGGTCACGGACCGTGCCGCGCTTACGGTCCCGCATGCGGCCCCCCAAAGTTCCAGTGTGAACTTACGATATATCCGGCCCGCCGCCGAGGCCCAGGCAAACCAGCCGGGGATGTTAAGCGCAGGACCAGGGCTGGACGCGGCCAGCGCTACACCGGCGTGGTCAGCCGGCGAGCGGGAGGCGGACGACCGCGCGCAGGCCCGACGCGGATCCGGGACCGCCGGAATCCGCCGGCGAAGCCGGCCCAAGGGCGGCCGTGCCGCCGTAGGCCTGGGCCGTCGCGCGGACGATGGCCAGCCCGAGTCCCGCGCCGCCCGCCTCGTCCCCGTCCCGGCTGCGCGCGTCGTCAAGCCGGGCGAACCGGCCGAAGGCCCGCTCCCGGTCGGCCGCGGGGATGCCGGGCCCGTCGTCGGTGACCGCCAGCTCCGCCCACGCCCCGGTCCCGGCTGACCGAGACCAGCACCGCGGACTTGGCGTAGCGCACGGCGTTGTCGACCAGGTTCACCAGCAGCCGGTCGAGCCGGGCCCAGTCCCCGGCGACCAGCACGCGCCCGCCAGCGGCGGCGGTCTCCGTCGCCGCGACCGTCACCGGCACCCGGGCGTCCGCGTACCGGCAGACGACCGAGCGGCCGAGCTCGGCCAGGTCGACCGGCATGCCGCGCTGCGCCCCCTCGCCGGCCGCGCCTACGCCGCCGCGCCGCCCCGGCCGCGCCGTCCCGACCGCGCCGTCGCCGGCCTTGCCGCCCGCCGCGACCTGGCCGGCCTGCTCGTCGAGCCGGGCGAGCAGCAGCAGGTCCTCGGCGAGCCGGGCCAGCCGCAGCACGTCCGCGTGCACGTCCCGCGCCGTCGTCTCCCAGTCCTGGGTGGCGGGGAAGTCGAGCGCGACCTCCAGCTGGGTCCGGATCGACGCGATCGGCGAGCGCAGCTCGTGCGCGGTGTCCGAGACCAGGGCCCGCTGCCGCTGCTGCGCCTCCGCCAGCCGGGAGAGCATGTCGTTCAGGGTCAGCGCGAGAAGGCGCACCTCGTCCCGCGCCTCGGGGACCGGCAGGTCGGACGGCACCCCGGTCGCCGTGACCCGGGCCGCCCCCCGGCGCAGCGCGCCGATCGGCCGCAGCGTCGACCCGGTCACCAGCCAGATCGACCCGGTAAACACGAGGAACAGCACCGGGGTGAAGATCACCAGCGCCCGCGCCACCACGCTCAGCGACCCCGACGCCTCGCTGAACGGCACCGCCGAGATCACCAGGTGCCCGCCGTCGGCCCGCACGGCCACGACCCGCAGCAGCGACGGCATGTCGAACGGCGCGCCGCGCACCAGCGCCGCCGCGCCGCCGTCCGCGAGCGCCCGCGCCTGGGCGACCGGCACGATCGGCACCAGGCGGTCCGCGTCCGGGGACACGTCGGCGATGTCGCCCGCGGAGTCGAGCACCTGGATCGTGATGCCCGCGGGGACCGGCACCGGGTTGGGCAGCCGGTTGGCGTTGATCAGCGCCTGGACCTCGGCCGCGCCTGACCGGGCGGAGTCATCGACCGACCGGGTCAGCGACACCCGCAGCGCGTTGAAGAGCAGCAGGTCGGCGACCACGAACGCGACGATCAGCCCGAGCGCCGCGGTGAGCGTGACCCGGGCGCGCAGCCCGCGCCGCCGCCACCACCGGAAGATGACAGGCCCGAGCCCGTACCCCAGCCACCACCGCGCGAGGCTAACCACCGTCGCCCGCCAGCAGGTAGCCCGCCCCGCGCACCGTCTGCACCGACCGCCGCCCGAACGGCGCGTCGATCTTCCGCCGCAGGTACCCGACGTACACCTCGACGACGTTGAGGTCCGCGATCTCGTCCGGGTCGTCCCAGACGTGCGCGAGCAGCTCGGCCTTGGACACCACGGCCCCGCCCCGCCGCATCAGGTACTCAAGCAGCGAGAACTCCCGCGCGGTCAGCTCCACGCAGGCCGACCCGCGCCGCACCACCCGGGAGGCGGGGTCGAGGGACAGGTCGCCGGCCCGCAGCACCGCGGGCCTGGGCACGGTGCCGCGCCGCAGCAGCGCCCGCAGCCGCGCGGCGAGCACCACGTAAGAGAACGGCTTGGTCAGGTAGTCGTCCCCGCCGAGGTCGAGCCCGTCGGCCTGGTCGTACTCCCCGTCCTTGGCCGACAGGAACAGCACCGGTACCCAGTTCTCCTCGGCCCGCAGCGTCTCGCAGACCTTGTAACCGGACAGGCCCGGCAGCATGATGTCGAGCACGACGCCGTCGTAGCCGCCCTCGCGCGCCATGTGCAGCCCGCTGACCCCGTCAAACGTGATATCGACCGCGAACCCCGACGCCTCGAGGCCGCGCTTCACCGCGGCGGCCAACCGCCGCTCGTCCTCCACGACTAGCACGCGCACCCGTCCAGTGTCACCCACGCGGGGCGAACCGCGCACAACCCTCTCAGCTAGTCCTCAGTTGTCTCCCGGGGGACGACCCCCCGTACCCCCGGTTGTCTCCCGGGGGGACGACCCCCCGTAACCCCCGGTGTGCGCGCAGGCAGGCCTGATCGCAAAGGGCGCGATCGTACCAGGCCCGCCCGCGCACAAGAGCTGCGGAGCGGTGCGCTCTCAGGTTGTCCTCAGGACTCTCAGCTTGGTCACAGCGGTCTCGGGTCAGAGTAAGAATGGACAAGGCAGACGAATAGCCCGAGGACGGGTGAGGAAGCATGCGAATCAAACTCTCCAGGCGAGCCCGCTGGGCCGTGCCGGGGACCGCCGTCGCGGTCACCGCCGCGGCGGTCGCGGCGCTGCAGATCCCGGCCGCGCAGGCGTCACCTAACCTGCCGAACCGTACCCCCGCGCAGCTCCTGGCCAGCCTCAGCAGCGACGCCAAGGTCCCGCCGATGACCGGCACGGTGGTGGAGACGGCCTCGCTCGGCCTGCCGCAGCTCCCGCAGGCGGGAAACCCCACGAGCCTGGCGTCGCTGCTCACCGGCTCGCACACGATGAAGGTCTACTACCAGGACTCGAGCCACTTCCGGCTGGCGGTACCGCAGCCTGAGTCGGAGACGGACGTCATCGCCGACGGGTCCAAGCTGTGGCTCTGGGAGTCCAGCTCCGACTCGGTCACCGAGTTCGTCCCGTCGGCCGACAAGCCCAAGCACAGCCAGCCCAAGCTCCCGCAGACGCCGCTTACCCCGCAGCAGGCCGCCAACCAGGTGCTCGCCGCGGTCGGCAAGACCACCCTGGTCTCCGTGCAGGCCAACGTGATGGTGGCGGGCGAGCCGTCTTACCAGCTCGTCCTCGCCCCGAAGGACCACCGCTCGCTCGTCGGCCGGGTCGTGATCGCGGTCGACGGCAAGTACGGCGTCCCGCTCCGCGTCCAGCTGTACGCGAAGGGCGCGGGCTCTCCCGCCTTCCAGGTCGGCTACACCGCGCTGCAGTGGGTCACCCCCGCCCCGTCCAACTTCAGCTTCACCCCGCCGAAGGGCGCGACCGTCGACGTGGTGAACCTCGGCAAGGACCAGGCCAAGTCCGGCAGCGCCAGCAAGCCAGACACCAGCGGCTTCGGCAGCTACGGCAAGAGCTGGCTCACCGTGGTGGCCCTTCCCGCAGAAGGACCTGATGCAGGGATTCGGAACGGTTGCGGGCTCCTCCGGCTCCGCCAGTTCCCCGGCCAAGCAGCAGGACATCGCGTCAGCCAGCAACCAGGGGGTCGGCGTCTCCTCCCAGGAGCTGCTCAACGCCCTGCTCGGCTCGGCCAAGCCGGTCACGGCACCTGGGGCAGCGGCACCCTGGTCACCACGAGCCTGGTCTCGATCCTGATGACCGGCGGCGAGGTCTACATCGGCGCCGTCCAGCCGAGCGTCCTGTACGCGGCGGTGGGGCACACGACCTCATGACCCAAGGCGAGCATGAACCGGAGCTGGCGACCACCGAACTGGCGGTCGCCAGCTCCGCGCTGACCAAGCGGTTCCGCGGCGGGCAGCTGGCCGTCGACCACGTTGACCTGGCGGTCCCCCGGGGAGCGGTCTACGGCTTCCTCGGCCCGAACGGCTCGGGCAAGACCACGACGATCCGCATGCTCCTCGGCCTGGCCTACCCGACAAGCGGGTCGGCCGAGCTTCTCGGCGTTCCCATGCCTGAAGGCACGACGAGCGTGCTGTCCCGGGTCGGCTCGCTGGTGGAGGGGCCGGCGTTCTACCCGTACCTGTCCGGCTGGGACAACCTGGCCCGCTACGACGCCGCCGACCGCACCGCCACCGCCGGGACGGCGAAGGCCAGGATCGGCGAGGCCATGGAGCGGGTCGGCCTGACCGGCGCCGCCAGGAAGAAGTTCCGCAACTACTCCCTCGGCATGAAGCAGCGCCTGGCGATCGCGGCCGCCCTGCTCGCGCCGCGCGACCTGATCATCCTGGACGAGCCGACCAACGGCCTCGACCCGCAGGGCACCCGCGAGGTCCGCGGGCTTGTCCGCCAGATCGCGGCCGACGGGATCACGGTCTTCGTCTCCTCGCACCTGCTCGCCGAGGTCGAGCAGGTGTCCACGCACGTGGGCGTGATGCGCCTGGGCAAGCTCGTCTTCCAGGGCGAGCTCGCCGCGCTGCGCCGCACCGCCGCCCCGCGGATCGCGGTCCGCACCGGCGACACCGCGACCGCCGCCGAGGTCCTGGCGAAGCTGGGCCTCGCCGACCCGGTACTCGCCGACGACCTGGTCACGGCGGAGCTTGGCGACGTCGCGCCGGAGAAGATCACCGCCGAGCTGGTGCACGCGGGCGTCGGCGTGCGCGGCCTCACGGTCGAGGCGCCCAGCCTTGAGGACCTGTTCGTCGGCCTCACCGGGGAGGGCTTCGATGTCGAGCGATTGGGGACGCATGGCTCGCCGGGGGGACGACCCCCCAGCCCGACCCCGGCTGCGCGCCCGATGGCACAAACCGCCATCGTATCGGGCGCGCGGGAGACTCCCGCAGGCGCTCTACTCCCCGGGGAGATGGTGCCGGGCGAGTCAGCCGCACCCGTTCGGGCTGATCTCCGGTTTTTCGCCAACGAGCTGCGGGTCACCTTCTTCCGGCGGCGCAACCAGCTGCTGCTGCTCGTCGCGGCCCTGTTCCCGCTGCTGATCGGCATCGGCCTCAAGCTCTCCGCGCCGCACGGCGGCGGTGGCGGGCGCGGGCCGGGCTCGAGCGGCGCCGCGTACTTCAGCCAGCTCGCGGGCAACGGCGTGTTCCTCACCTTCGTCGCGCTGTCGCTGCTGCTGATCCTGGTGCTGCCGGTGGTGGTCGGGGTCGTCTCCGGCGACTCGATCGCCGGCGAGGCCGGCTACGGCACGCTGCGCTACCTGCTGGCGGTGCCGGCCGGGCGCACCCGGCTGCTCGCGGTCAAGTACGCGACGATCGTCGTGTGGGCGGTGACCGCGACGTTCGTCGTCTCGGTGATCGCCCTGGTCGTCGGGGTGGCGCTGTTCGGGGCCGGCCCGGTGACGCTGCTGTCCGGCACGACCGTGTCGCTCGCGGACGGCCTGGTCCACGTGCTGTGGGTGACGCTGTACGTGTGCGCGGCGATGGCGGCGTTCGGCGCGATCGGCCTGGCGATCTCCACGTTCACCGAGCACTCGATCGGCGCGATCGCGGCGGCGCTGATGATCGTGGTCGCCAGCGAGGTGGTCGACAACATCCCGCAGTTCGCGCCGGTCGCCCCGTACTTCCCGACGCACTGGTGGCTGTCGTTCGACTCGCTGCTCCGCACCCCGATCGACACGACGACCCTGTGGCACGGCCTGCTGAGCTTCGCGGTGTACGCGGCCCTGTTCCTCTCGATCGCCTGGGCCCGCTTCACCTCGGCGGACGTAACCAGCTGACCGACTCGCGCGACCACCGCTAACGCGCAAACGTCCGGCGCAGCACCCGCGACCGCGAGATTTCGTACGTTTCACTCGCACAAGAGCCGAGCTCGGTACGGCAGGCCGTCCTACCAGGTGAAGTCTTCCTCCCAGAACTCGGTGACGCCCCGGCCCGTCCGGGGATCGGCCTCCTGGGCGCGCAGCTCGACGCGGCGGATCTTGCCCGAGATGGTCTTGGGCAGGTCGGCGAACTCGACCCGGCGGATCCGCTTGTAGCCGGGGACCCTCTCCCGGACGAAGGCCATGATGTCCCGCGCCAGCTCCGGGCCCGGGGCAGCGCCCGCGGCGAGCAGGACGTACGCCTTCGGCACGGCGAGCCGGAGCGGGTCGGGGGAGGGGACGACCGCGGCCTCGGCGACCGCGGCGTGCTCGATCAGCACCGACTCGAGCTCGAACGGCGAGATCCGGTAGTCCGAGGCCTTGAAGACGTCGTCGGTGCGCCCGACGTAGGTGATGTAGCCGTCGTCGTCCTGGGTGGCGACGTCGCCGGTGTGGTAGTAGCCGCCGCGCATCGCCTCCGCGTCCCGCTCGGCGTCGCCGGCGTAGCCGGTCATCAGGCCGAGCGGCCGCCGCGACAGGTCGAGGCAGATCTCGCCGTCGCGGCCCGGCTCGCCGGTCACCGGGTCGACGAGCACCACCGGGTAGCCGGGCAGCGGGCGGCCCATCGACCCGGGCTTGACCGGCTGGCCGGGCGGGTTGCCGACCTGCGCGGTCGTCTCGGTCTGGCCGAAGCCGTCCCGGACGGTGATGCCCCAGGCCTTGCGGACCTGCTCGATGACCTCCGGGTTGAGCGGCTCGCCGGCCGCGACGCACTCGCGCAGCACGGAGACGTCGGCGGCGGACAGGTCGGCCTGGATGAGCATCCGCCACACGGTCGGCGGCGCGCAGAACGTGGTGACGCCGCAGTCGCCGAGCGCCTTGAGCAGTCCCTGGGCGTTGAACCTGGACTGGTTCAGGATGAGGATCGTGGCCGAGGCGTTCCACGGGGCGAAGAAGTTCGACCAGGCGTGCTTGGCCCAGCCGGGGGAGGAGATGTTCAGGTGCACGTCGCCGGGCTGGATGCCGATCCAGTACATCGTGGACAGGTGGCCGACCGGGTAGCTGGCGTGGGTGTGGCCGACCAGCTTCGGCTTGGAGGTCGTCCCCGAGGTGAAGTAGAGGAGCAGCGGGTCGCCCGCCCTGGTGGTCCCGTCCGGGGTGAACTCGGCCGGCGCGGCGGACGAGTCCGCGTAGCGGTGCCAGGCCGGCTCGTCGAGCGCGCCGTAGCACAGGGTCGGCGCCGACGACGACGCGGGTCCAGTCGCCGGGAACGCCGCGAACTTCGTGGTGCTGCGCCGCCTCGGCGATCACGTGCCGCACGTGGCCGCGGGAGATCCGGTCGGCGAGGTCGGCGGGCTGCAGCAGCGTCGAGGCCGGGATGACGACCGCGCCGAGCTTCATCGCCGCGAGCATGATCTCCCACAGCGGCACGATGTTGCCGAGCATCAGCAGCACGTGGTCGCCGCGCCGCACCCCGAGGCCGCGCAGCCAGTTCGCCACCTGCGCTGGACCTGGCCGCCATCGCCGCGTAGCTCAGGGCCTCGTCGGACCCGTCGTCGCCGACCACGCGCAGCGCGAGCCGGTCGGGGTGCTCGGCGGCGATCACGTCGAACCAGTCGAGCGCCCAGTTGAACTCGTCAAGCGCGGGCCAGGCGAAGCGGGCGACGGCCGCGGCGTACTCGGTCCGGTGGGCGAGCAGCAGGTCACGCGCCGCGCGGAGCGCGCCCGTGCCGGAAGCAGGAGGAGAGGCGTCGTTGCGCATTGCTAAATACTGGCAGCTCCGCGCGCCCGCGCAAACCCCCGCGCGGCCGCTCCGCTGCCCGGTCGCACTCAGAACATTCGCAGATAGTTCCCCGACAGCGCTTACAGCCGTGCGTGTGACACTGGCTGACGTGAATAACTGGGAGGAACAGGCCGCGGAGCCGACCGCAGGCGGAGCGGCAGGTCGCGCGGCCGTCGCCGAGCGCGAGCAGGGGCGACGCCGGCTGAACGCCACGACCGTGACCGTGTCCCTCGCCAGCGTGGCCGTGGCCGGCGTGGTCGCCGTGATCCTGCCCGGCGTCCAGCCACGCGGCCGCGACCAGCACGGGCAGCAAGCTCGTCGTCCAGCTCAAGCTCGTCCGGCGGCTCCACGTCGGGCTCAGGCGGTAGCTCAAGCCGGGTCCACCGGGTCGACCGGGTCCAGCGGCTCGTCGAGCAGCTCATCGGACGGGTCGAGCAGCAGCTCGTCGAGCAGCGGGCTCCAGGCGCCGTCGAGCGGGGTGCCAGTCCGGCGGCGGCAGTGGTTTCAGCTCCACCTCCGGCGGTACCTGATCACGCCGCAGTCGAGTCACAACCAGTGGAGCTGAGACTCTCGGTCGCGGGGTCGTCAGGCGGAACGTACGGCATGTCCGCGGCCGGGGACAGTACGGCGTTCGATGGCCTGGACGGCGCTGGGGATGCTTGTCCAGCTCGTGGTGACCGCGCCGGGGCGGCTTGTGGCGGCGCGGGAACTGCTCGAAGAGGATCTGCTGGCGCTTGACCTGGCCTGCAGCCGGTTCCGGCCCGACTCTGAGCTGGTGGCCGTCGGGAACGTGGCGCGGGGCGCGTCTGCGTCCGGTCACCGTGACGGTTAGCCCGTTGCTGGCCGAGGCCGTGGCTGTCGCGCTGCGGGCGGCGCAGTTGACCGACGGGGACGTGGATCCGACGGTCGGCGGGGCGCTGGCCGACCTTGGCTACGACCGGGACTTCGCCGAGCTGACGCGGCCCGGGCAGGCCGCGGCCGCTGGCGGTACATGGCAGCGCGGGGCGCGTCGAGCGTCCGGGTGATTCCCGGGTGGCGGTCGGTGCGGGTGGACGTCGGCCGGCGGCGGCTGACCGTGCCGGCCGGGGTGCGGCTTGACCTCGGGGCGACCGTTAAGGGGTGGGCGGCGGACCGGGCCGCCGCGCGGATCGCGGCAGGTGCTTGGCTGCGGGGTCCTGGTCAGCCTGGGCGGGGACACCGCGGTGGCGGGGGAGCCGCCCGGCGGCGGATGGCGGATCCGGGTGCAGGACAGGACGGCGCTGCCCGGCGAGCCGGCCGACGGGCCCAGCCAGGTGGTGACGATCAGGGACGGCGGGCTCGCCACGTCGTCGACGGCGGCGCGGCGCTGGCGGCGCGGCGGTGACGTGCTGCATCACATCCTCGACCCGCGCACCGGCCTGCCGGCCGCCCCGGTCTGGCGGACGGTCTCCGTGGCCGCCGCGACCTGCGCCGACGCGAACACCGCCGCGACCGCCGCGATCATCAGGGGCCGTCAGGCGCTCCCGTGGCTGGCCAGCCTCAGGCTCCCCGCCCGCCTCGTCGCGCAGGACGGCACGGTTCACACCCTCAACGCGTGGCCCGAAGACCTCGGCTGACCCTAAGAATCCTGACAAAACGCAACAAAACCGTGGTTTTCTCCCCCCACTCCAGGGAAAAAACCACGGTTTTCTGTTGGCCGGAGACCCTACTCCTCGTCGAGCAGCCAGTCGAGGGCAACGGCCGCCGTCCAGGACTGGTTCAGCGAGCCGAGCGGCGCGCCGGTCACCGGGTGGTAGTACTCGGCGAACATCTCGTCGCCGAGTTGCCCGAGCGACGCCGAGCGCAGCGCCGACGCCACCTCGTGCTCGCCCGAGCGGTCCAGCGCCCAGGTCAGCAGCCAGGTGAAGACCGGCCACACCGGACCCCGCCAGTAGCACGCCGGGTTGTACGCGGGCGAGCACGGCGACGTCGAGGGCGGCAGCGGGAACTTCAGCGACGGGTGCCCCGCCCACCGCTCCCCGAGAAGCAGCGACACCTGCCGCCGCCGCAGGGTCAGCGGCATGCCCCCGGCGATCAGCGGCGCGAACCCGGCGATAGTCTCCGTCGTCAGCCACGTCTCGGTTCGGAGGTCAACGTCGGCGGCCAGGCCCGACGCCTCGTCGACGTGGCAGAAAACAGCCGCCCGAGCCTGGGCGGCGTAGTCCTTGAGCTCGGCGGCGTCGTCCGGTTTTCGCAGCCTCACCGCCAGGGACGCCAGCAAGTCGGACGCGCAGGCGAAGATCGCCGTGAACAGCACGTCGCCCACCTGGAACGACCCGGTCTGGCGCAGCAGCCCCGCGTCGTACGAGGCCCGCTTGGCCTCCTCGACCAGCCACAGGTAGCGGTCGTACTCACGGTCGGTCGGCCGCTGGGCGGCGTCCGACACGTGCGCCTTGTCCTTCCGCTGGTAAAGCGGCAGGCCAGGCCCCACCTCCACCCCGGCGTAGGGCGCGTCCCAGCGGGGGGAGTTGTCCGTGCCTGACTCCCAGCCGTGGAACAGCGTCATCAGCCCGGTTTCCTTGTCGGCCCGGTCGCGGGCGAGAAACCGGTGCCAGGCGAGCAGCCTGGGGTAGATGGCCGCGGCCCATTCCATGGTCCGCGAGTACTCCTCCCCGCCTGCCCGCGCCGCGATCGTCAGGATCCGGTCGACCGCGATCGCGTGCACCGGCGGATCTATGATCCCGCTGGTCGCGGGCGCGGATGGGGCCTCCTCACTGTGTGCAGCGCACTCCCACTGCGCCGGGCCCGGCCAGTAGCCGTCGGCGGTGGGATCGAAGACGATGTGTGGCAGCAAACCGTTGCGCCACTGTCCGGCGAAGAGCGAGTCGAGCTCAAGCCGGGCGCGTGGCAGGTCGGTGGTCGCCAGGCCGATCGCGTTGAACGCGGCGTCCCAGCTCCACTGGTGCGGATAGAGAGTAGGAGCGGCCTTCGTGATGAGGCCGGTGCTGTTGTCTCGCAAGATGTACGCCGCTCGGGCGGCAATCGATAGTGACCCAGTCATCTCGTAACAATCAGGTTTCCGAATGTGTCGATCATGTTAACTCTGCTGGCAGCAAAGAACTTCCGGGGCAGACGCGCGTCCTTGTAGGGCGCGTTACCACAGGCGAAGTTACCCGCATGCGCCGGCCCGCGCCATGGACGAGACGCCCCAGAAGGCACACCATTGGTGAAGCTGGGGGATAGCAGCCGTTACGGTCCGTTAACCAGAGAACTGGTATCAGAGCCGCTTCAGAGCTGCCTTGTACCCGACGCTATGCAACGTGCCCGATCCTTGAGATCGTGAGCGGAATCAACTCCTCTACTGCGCTGTGGTACGCGAGCCGGGCCACCGGCGTGGTCGCGCTGCTGCTGCTGACCGCGGTCATGCTGCTCGGGCTGCTGGTCACCAGGCAGGGCCGGCTGCCCGGGCTGCCGCGGTTCGCCGTCAGCGGGCTGCACCGGAACCTGTCGCTGCTGGCGACGGCGTTCGTGGCGGTCCACGTGCTGACCGCCGTGACCGACGGGTACGTGAACATCCCGGTCACCGCCGCGGTGATCCCGCTCACGTCGCCGTACGAGCGGCTCTGGCTCGGCATCGGCGCGGTGAGCTTCGACCTGATGCTGGCCGCCGTCGTCACGAGCCTGCTGCGCCGCCACCTGTCGAGGAAGGCCTGGCGGGCGGTGCACCTGACCGCGTACGTGAGCTGGCCGGTCGCCTGGGTGCACTCGGTCTTCACGAGCGGCGACCTGCGGCACGGCCCGCTGTTCTTCCTGGCGATCGCGTGCGCGATCGCCGTCGCCGGCGCCGCCGCCTGGCGGGTCTCGCGCGGCGGCCAGGGACGTGCCGCGCGCGGAGCGTGTCGGCCTGCTCATGTCCGCCGTGCACCGCAAGGACCGCCGCCACCAGCCCGGCGAGCCGCGCCAGGCCGAGAGGACGGTCAGCCAGTGACCGCCGTGACCGAGTGACCAGCGCACCAAGGACGCCGCGACCGCGCTGCCCCGGCTGCTGCCTGCTCCCAGGGGACAAGGCGGCGCACGACTGGCAGGCGCACGTCGGCCGGCACGGCGGGCTCGCCTACCGCGACCGCCCGGGCGCCCTGATCAGGGACATCGAGGCGGCGGGCCTCACCGGGCGCGGCGGCGCGGCGTTCCCGGTGCACCGCAAGCTGCAGGCCGTCCTCGACGCCGCCGGCCAGCGCCGCCGCGCCCCCGTGGTGATCGCGAACGGCGCGGAGTCGGAGCCGGCCAGCGAGAAGGACGCCACCCTGCTGTGGCTGTCCCCGCACCTGGTCCTCGACGGCCTGCAACTCGCGGCCGAAGCGGTCGGGGCCGACACCGCCATCCTCGCCACGCACGTCGGACCGCGGGCACGACGTGGGCGGCAGGCTCGCCGAAGCGCTCCGGGCCAGGCAGGCCGCTGGCGTGGACCGGGTTCCCGTCCAGCTCGCCCAGGCTCCGCCGCGGTTCCTGTCCGGCCAGGAGACCGCCCTGGTCAACCACCTGTCCGGCGGCCCGGCGATCCCGCTCTTCCTGCCGCCGGCGGATCAGCGAGCGCGGCCTCGGCGGCGCGCCGACGCTGGTGCAGAACGTGGAGACCCTCGCCCACCTGGCGCTGATCGCCCGCAAGGGCCCGCGCTGGTTCCGCGGCGTCGGCACGGACGCCGAGCCCGGCTCGATGCTCGCCACCATCCGCCGCGCCGACGGCCGGCCGAGGATCAGCGAGGTTCCGCTCGGCATCCCGCTGAAGGACCTGACCGGCGAGGTAAGCGCCGGACGGCGCGGTGCTGATCGGCGGCTACCACGGCACGTGGCTCGCCGGCGGCGAGGCCCGCGGGCTGACCCTGGACGACCGCTCCCTGGCCCGGGCGCAGGCCAGGGTCGGCGCCGGCATCGTCATCACGCTCCCGCCCGACCGCTGCGGCCTGGTGGAGACCGCGCGCGTCGTCCGCTACCTCGCGCTCGAAAGCGCGGGCCAGTGCGGCCCCTGCCTGAACGGCCTGCCGCGGATCGCGGCCGCGCTCGCCGAGATCGCCGGCGGGCAGGCCCGCCCCGAGGCCGTGGCCGACGTCGAGCGCTGGTCGGGCCTGGTGACCGGGCGCGGCGCCTGCCATCACCCGGACGGCACCGCCCGCTTCGTCGCGCAGCGCCCTGCGCGTGTTCGCCGCCGAGGTCGACCGGCACCAGCGGGGCCGCTGCTCCGCGGCCGTCACGCGTCCCTTCCTGCCCGTCCCGGCGGAAGCGGCCCGCACCGAGCAAGACTGGATCTGACTCATATGGCGGAAAAACTCCTGGTTAACCCAATCGACTGCGAAGGCCACGGCGCCTGCGCCGAGCTGCTGCCCGAGGCGATCACCCTGGACGAGTGGGGCTACCCGATCGTTGACCCCCGCCCGCTCCCGCCCGGCCTCGAGCGCAACGCGCGGGCCGCCGTCTCCGCCTGCCCCACCCTGGCTCTCCGCCTCACGCGCGCCTAAACCCGCAAGGCCGGGAACTCAAGAACCGCCCTCCCCGGAACGGGTGCGTGCTGCGCCGCCACGCGAAGCACGCACCCGTTCCGCGTGCTGGCCTTAGATCTTGACGGTCGCGGCCGGCCCGGGATGCCAGTCCTGCATTTTCCGGTTGACACCACCAAATGGGTGTGTCTATATTTTGAGAGTAACTTTCATTTAATGGCTACTCCCTGAAGGTGGTGACTGTCATGACCGCTCAGCCAGCCGGGCCCCCGACCGCCAGCGACTCCCGTCCCGGCCGCCGCGATGTCACGCACTCCGCCCGCCGCTGGTGGGCGCTGGTCGCGATCGCGGCCAGCGTGCTCGTCGTCGGGCTCGACCTCACCGTGCTCAACCTCGCGCTGCCGTCGATGGCCGTCAGCCTGCACGCGTCAACCGGCGACCTGCAGTGGATCGCCGACGCCTACAGCCTCGTGCTCGCGGCGCTGATCCTCCCGGCCGGGCTGCTCGGCGACCGCTACGGCCGCAAGCGGGTGCTGCTCATCGCGCTGGTCCTGTTCGGCGCCAGCTCGCTGGCCTGCGCCTACGCGACCTCGGTCGGCGAGCTGATCGCCGCCCGGGCCGTGCTCGGCATCGGCGCGGCGGCGATCTTCCCGCTGGCGCTGTCCGTGCTGCCGGTCCTGTTCGACGCCGGAGGACCGGCAGCGGGCGGTCGCCGCCATCGGCGGCGCGAGCATGCTCAGCTTCCCGATCGGGCCGATCGTCGGCGGCTACCTGCTCGACCACTTCTGGTGGGGCTCGGTCTTCCTGATCAACGTCCCGGTCGTGATCATCGCGCTGGTCGCGGTGGCGTTCCTGCTGCCCGAGTCCCGGTCGGCGCGGCGGCCGAGCATCGACCTGGCCGGGCCTTGTCGTCTCCACCGCCGGCCTGGTCGCGCTGACCTACGGCTTCATCAAGGCCGGGCAGGACGGCTGGTGCGACGTCGACGGCCGTGGTCGCTCATCGCGGCGGGCGTCGTCGTGCTCGCCCTGCTGCCCCTGGTGGAGCGCCGGATCGCCCGCCGGGGCGGCCAGCCGCTGGCCGACCTGCGCCTGTTCCGCTCGGCCGGCTTCCGCTGGGGCACGATCCTGGCGACGCTGGTGTCGTTCGCGATGTTCGGCCTGTTCTTCGCGCTGCCGCAGTACTTCCAGGACGTCCGGGGCGCGGACGCGCTCGGCAGCGGCATCCGGCTGCTGCCCCTGGTCGGCGGCATGCTGGTCGGCATGGTGGCGCGGCACCCGGCTGACGGCGCCGAAGCGGGCCAGGACGGCAGCCGCCGCCCCGGCCGCGGCCCGCGGACCGATCGTGACGGCCGGCTACCTGCTGATGGCCGTCGCGATGGTGCTCGGCGCGCTCACCACGCTCGGCAGCTCGACCGGGTACACGCTCGCCTGGGTGGCCGTCGCCGGCCTCGGCCTCGGCCTGGTGATGCCGTCCGCGATGGGCGTCGCGCTCGGCGCGCTGTCCGCCGAGCGCAGCGGGGCCGGGTCCGCGCTGCTCACGGCGATGCGCCAGGTCGGCTCGACGATCGGCGTGGCCATCCTCGGCACGCGTGATCAGCAACAGCTACAGCCAGCGGCGTCGCGTCGGCGGCGGCCGGGCCTGCCCGCCGCAGGCCGCGGCGGCGGTGCGGTCAAGCGTCGGCGCGGGCGTCGCGGTGGCGGGCAAGCTCGGCTCCTCCTCGCTGCTCGACACGGTCCGCTCGGCGTTCGTGCACGGCATGGACCTCATGCTGTGGACCTGCGGCGGCATCGCGGTCGGCTGCGCGCTGCTCGCGGTGATCTTCCTGCGGCGCCGGCAAGCGGGCGCGCGGCGCCGCGGACACTTCCGGTTCAGAAGCCGGTTCGCTCTCGGTCAGGTAAGGGGCAGAATCAAGGTTGTGACGGACATGACCGCGCAGGCCGGCCTGCGGGAGCGGAAGAAGGCCAGGACGCGTGCTTCCCTGCGGGAGCACGCGCTCCGGCTGTTCCGCGAGCAGGGCTACCAGGCGACCACCGTGGAGCAGATCGCCGCGGCGGCCGAGGTGTCGCCGTCCACGTTCTTCCGGTACTTCCCGACCAAGGAAGACGTGGTCCTCCAGGACGACATGGACACCCGGATGATGGAGGCGTTCGCCCGGCAGCCGCCGGAACTGCGCCCCGATCGCCGCGATCCGCGCCGCCATGCGGGAGACCTGGGACTCGTTCACCCCGGCCGAGTGGGAGCAGATCAGGGAGGGCGGCCGCCTCTCCATGAGCGTGCCGGAGATCCGCGCGCGGGCGATGAACGAGTTCGCCCGCACGATCGACGTGATCGCCGGGGCGCTGGCCGGCCGCACCGGCCGTGCCCGGACGACCTGCGGGTCCGCGTCCTGGCGGGCGCGGTCATCGGCGTGATGATGTCCGTCTTCCTGCCCGAGCACCTCGCGGCGGACGCCGGCGCCGAGGCCGTGGCACGACACTGCTCGGCCCGGAGTCGGTGGCGCGTATCGACGAGGCGCTGGCCCTGCTGGAGGCGGGCCTTCCGCTGTAGCCGGGCTCCGCGCGCTCAGCGCCGGCCGGAATAGTTGAAAGTTCATATACCGTTGCCCGCGGTAAGCTGCCAGTGACCGGGTATTCACAAGCGAGCCCGGTCCGACTTACCGTAGGGGGCGCCTGCATCATGCCAGCCGTAACCGTCGAGAACCTGCTGGTCCTGCCCCGGGTCACCGAGCCCGCGGCGGAGGGGGACCGCCCGGTCGTCAAGGTCACCACCGCGCCGTCGGGCTTCGAGGGCGAGGGGTTCCCGGTCCGCCGCGCGTTCGCCGGCGTCGACCTGGGCGACCTCGACCCGTTCATCCACATGGACCAGATGGGCGAGGTCGACTACGCGCCGGGCGAGCCCAAGGGCACGCCGTGGCACCCGCACCGCGGCTTCGAGACCGTCACCTACATCATCGACGGCGTGTTCCGCCACCAGGACTCCAACGGCGGCGGCGGCCTGATCACCAACGGCGACACCCAGTGGATGACCGCGGGCGGCGGCATCCTGCACATCGAGGCGCCGCCCGAGGAACTGGTCGTGAGCGGCGGCCTGTTCCACGGCTTCCAGCTCTGGGTCAACCTGCCCGCCAGGCTCAAGATGACCCAGCCGCGCTACCAGGACATCCGCGCCGGCCAGGTCGCGCTGCTCACCTCGAAGGACGGCGGCGCGCTGCTGCGGGTCATCGCCGGCGAGGTCGACGGCCACGCCGGCCCCGGCGTCACGCACACCCCGATCACCCTGGTGCACGCCACGGTCTCGCCGGGCGCGCAGGTCCGCCTCCCGTGGCGCGCGGACTTCAACGCGCTCGCGCTACGTCCTCGCGGGCTCGGGCACGGTCGGCACGGTCCAGGCAGCACCGGGCGCCGCCCGGTCCACACGGGCCAGCTGGCGGTCTTCGGCTTCGGCGAGTCGATCACGTTCGCCGCCGACGCGAAGATGGACGGCCCGAGCCCGAGCGCTGGACATCCTGCTGCTCGGCGGCGAGCCGATCCGCGAGCCGGTCGCCACCTACGGCCCGTTCGTGATGAACACCCGCGAGGAACTGGCCCAGGCCTTCGAGGACTACCAGAAGGGCCGCCTGGGCAGCATCCCCGCCCAGCCCGCCAGCACCCCGATCCCCACCGACCACCCGGGCCACGACGTCCTCTAGGGAAGCGCGCCCCGATAGCCGCCGACCCGCTAGCCCTGGGCCCCGAGGGCCAGTCGAGACTGGCCCTCGGGCCCCTAGGGCCAGTAGAGCTGAGCCTAGGAGCCCGAGGGCCAGAACGCTGCGACTCTCGGCCCGCGGGCGGGCCCGCTTTCAAAGACGTGGGATACTTCAGGCCCCCGAGGGGGCCGAAGTATCCCACGTAACCGGCAGACGCGCTCCGGCGCTTAGCTGCCGAGTGCCGGAAGTGGTGCCGCTGAGCAGGGTGAGCAGCGCGGCGCCGTTGGGGGAGCCGAGGCCGGTGCAGGCGTCCCAGCCGGGCCCGGCCTTGTAGGCGCCGTTGTTGCCCTGGACGATGTCGTTGAACCCGGGAGCGGCGGCGCCCGCCGTCAGCGCCCGCGTACAGCAGCGGCTGGAGCAGGCCGAACCGCTTGCCGGTCGCCTGGGCCAGCCGCGCGATGAGCCCGGCCCACAGCGGCGCGACCGCGGACGTGCCGCCGATCGGCTGCTGCTGGCCGTCCACGACGACGAGGTACCCGGTCACCGGGTCGGCGTTGCCGGCCACGTCGGGCACGCCGCGCCCGGCGCCGCCGCTGCGCCGACTTCGGCACCCCGGCGTTCGCCTGGTACGACGGCAGCGGGAACACGTCGGAGACGCCGCCGCCGCCCGCGCCCTCGTTGCTTCGCGAGCTCGTTCCATACCACCTCGGAGGTGATCGCGAACGACGACGTGTTGCCCACGAGCTTGGTCCCGCCGCAGGCCAGCGCGTTCGGCGAGGAGGCGGGGAAGTCACAGTGCACCGACGTCTGCCCGCTCGGGTCGTCGCTCGACCCGTTGTCGCCCGGCCGCGACCGTGACGGTCACGCCGAGCGCGGCCGCGTCGGCGAACGCCTGGTCCATCGCGGTGCGGGACTGCGCGGACCACTGGTCCTCCGACTGCCCCCAGCTGATCGAGACCGCGATCGGGGTCGGCGTGGCGTGCACGGCCTGGGAGATCGCGTCGATGAACCCCTGGTCGGTGTTGGGCGCGAAGTACACGACCTGGGCGGCGCCCGGCGCGACCCCGCCGACGACCTCGATGTCCAGCTCGACCTCGCCGTCGGCGTCCTGGCCGGGGGAGTTGGACCCGCCGTCGACGCCGACCGCGGTCACCGACGGGACCGGCAGCCCGAGCCCGGAGAAGTACGTGGACAGGTCGGAGGCCGTGTACCCGCCGCCGAGCTCGATGATCGCGACCGTCTGCCCGGTCCCGTCGGTGCCCGCGGGGAACTGGTAGAAGCTGGCGACCTGCGGCGCGGTCAGCGGTCCGCCCTTGCGGCGGGCAGCGGCGCGGAGCGCCTGTTCCGTCCTCCTGGTCGGGTGTCGCCCTGGCGCCGAATGACGGGCCGCGGCGGAACTGCGGGCGGGCCTGCGGCCGGTCGTCGAGGCCGAGCACGGCGGTGATGATCCCGGACAGCTGGCGCCGGGACGGAGAGGGAGCCGGTCCGGTACCGGTGCTGCACGTGCCCCGACCCGTCCGGGTGCGGCGAGGTGACCGCGGTCAGCGTGGTCCCGAATGCCGCCTGCATCGCCGCGATCGTCCCGCTCACCTTCAGCCGGCGGGACGCCAGGTGGGTCTCGGTCACGGTCAGCCCGTAGGCGCCGAGCACCTCGGAGACGAGCTGCGCGTCGGCGGGGTCGGCGCCGTAGCGGTCGCCGAGTTCGCTCGTGCTGATGGTCTGCGGCCCTTCGACCAGCGCCGCTGGCACCTCCGCGCGCCGCCGCAGCAGCACGGTCACGGTGATCACCTGGCTGTCGTCGAGCGGTGCCGGCGGGCGTCACGCCCGGCAGCTGCCGAGCGCTCGCTTCCTGGCAGCGGTACTAGGTCTGGCATGAGGGTTCCTCCCCGTCGAGTTTCGGCCTTCGTCTACCGAGATTCTGTCGCGGTATCCGAGCCGGCACCCTGCGTTCGGGAGCTATATTTTCTTGTCTTTTTTTCTGTGGCTTTGTTGTGCGGCCCTGTGGAACTAACGGGTCCACGTGTCACGCATCGTGATCTCCTGTCCGGTCACCATCCGTGTTTGTTCTGTCTACTTACATCATCAGATAGTAACCATATGCAGGCCAGGCGGACTGACCGGCAGACTGCCTGATGGACGGCAGACTGCCGATAAGAAATGCGTTGAGCTACAGAAAGTAAGCGATTCAGGCCGCGCCGGCGTCCGGCGTCGCTGCCTGCTCCCGGGAACCGCCGTCAGCCGGACCGCCGACAGCGCCGGCGAGCTGCGCCCTGACCGTGCCCGCCGCGGGGTGATGCAGCGTCGCGGAGGATCAGCAGGGACTCGTCCCACGCCTCCCGCGCGCCGCGCAGGTCGCCGGTGGACGCGTACGTCTCGCCCAGGTGCGCGAGCGCCATCGCGAGGTCGTAGCGGTTGCCCATCTCGCGGTCGAGGGTGACGGCGCGCAGGAAGCAGGGCACGGCCTCGGCGTGCGAGCCGAGCCGCTGCAGGACGACGCCGAGCGTGTCCCAGGTGCCGGCCTCGCCGGGGGAGTACCCGATCGCCTGGCACAGCTCGATGGCCTTCAGGCAGAAGGCCCGTGCCTCCGACAGGTCGCCGAGCTGCACGCTGTTCCAGGCCGAGCCGTTCAGCGCGCTGGCCCGCACCAGCATCATGTGCCGGTTGGCCGGCGCGCTCTCCGACAGCCGCAGCGCGTCGTCCATGACCGCCAGGGCCTCGGCGAACCGTCCCTGGAACTCGAGCGCCTGGGAGAAGATCACGTCGGTCCGCGCCAGCCCGAGGTCGTCGCCGAGCTCGCGGAACGTCGCCTGCGCCGCCGCCAGGCACTCGTGCGCCTCCTCGAAGGCGCCGAGCGACATCGCGAACGACCCGAGCCCGCGCAGCGTGTGCGCCTGCCCGGACAGGTCGCCGCGCCGCCGCGCCGCCTCCAGCGCGAGCCGGTGCAGCCGGGTGCCGTCGTGCCAGTGCCCGCACACGTTGTGGAAGGTCCACAGCACGACCGGCAGCCGCCACGCGTGCGCGTCGAACCCGGTCCGCGCCGCGAGGTCGGTCACCTTGAGCAGCACCTGGTACTCGTCCTCGAGCCAGGCGAGCGCGGACGCCTTCCCGCCGAACGTCTCGGGCGTGACCCCGCTGGCGCACGCGTCGAGGTCGATCAGCTCGCGCCCGGGGTAGAGCACCCGGTGCGCCGGCGTGCGCGGTGTGCAGGTAGTGGTCGAGCATCCGCCGCGTGGTGCTCGGCGATCGCCCTCGGGCGACGTGCGCCTGCTCGGCGGCGTAGGCGCGCAGCAGGTCGTGGAACGCGAACCGCCCGGGCACGACCTCCATGAGCAGCGACGCCCGGGTCAGGTCGCGCAGCGCGACCCGGGCCTGCGGCCACGGGCACGCCGGCCAGCGAGGCCGCCGCGGCCGCGCTGATGTCCGGCCCGGGGTGCAGCCCGAGCAGCCGGAACATCCGCGCCGCGGTCTCCGGCAGGTGCCGGTAGGACAGGGAGAGCACGGTCCGCACGTTCGCCGCCGGGTCGCCGGCGTCAAGCGCGTCGAGCCGCCCGCCGAGCTCGGTCAGCTCGGCCGCCAGCGACGACAGCGGCAGCTTCGGCGCGGCGGCGGCCCGGGCCACGACGACCGACAGCGCGAGCGGCAGCCGCGCGCACAGCGTGGCCAGCTCGGTGACCGCCCACGGCTCGGCGGCCGCCCGCTCCTTGCCGAGCCGGGCGACGAGCAGCTCGTTCGCCTCCTGCTCGGACAGCACGTCGAGCTGCAGCAGCCGCGCGCCCTCGCGCGCGGCGAGCGCGGCGAGCTCCCGCCGGCTGGTCACGATCACCAGGCACTCGCGGCGAGGCGGGCAGCAGCGGCCGCACCTGCGCGACGTCGGCGGCGTTGTCGAGCAGCACGAGCATCCGCCGCCCGGCGAGCACCGACCGGTACAGCGCCGGCGAGCCCCTCGATGTCGGCGGGCAGCCGCTCCGGGTGCACCCCGAGCGCGTCGAGGAACCCGCGCAGCACGTCGGCCGGGTCGGCGGGCCTGCTGTTGCCGGCGTCGAACCCGCGCAGGTTGGCGTAGAGCTGCCCGTCGGGGAAGCGGTGCGCGACCCGGTGCGCCCAGTGCAGCGCGAGCGCGGTCTTCCCGACCCCGGCGGTCCCGCCGATCGCGGAGATCACCACCCCGGTGGCCCCGGTCGCCTGGTCGGACGCGGCCGCGTCGAGCACGCCGTCGAGCTGCGCGAGCTCGCCCGGCCCGCCCCGCGAAGTGCGGCACCCGCGTCGGCAGCTGCCGGGGCACGGTCACGCCCGGCCGGTCGCCCTCGGCCGGGCTCGTCCGCCGTCGGCGGCCTGCCCCGGGCCGGCGCTGCCGCCGCGTCGGCCCGGCACCGCGCCGTCCCCGGCCCGGTACCGCGCGACCAGGTCGGTCCCGGCCGCCTCGGGCAGCCCGAGCGCGCGCACGAGCGCCCGCACGGACGACGGGTACGGCTTCCGCGTCCGCCCGCGCTCAAGGTCGGCGATGGCCCGCACGGACACCCCGGACCGCTCCGCCAGGTCCTCCTGGGTCAGCCCGGCAGCGACCCGCTGCTGACGCAGCCACTCACCCGGGCGCGCCTGACCGGGATGTGCACCCATGATCACCCACCTACCCGTGACCACCCCGTCACGGAAAGTCTAACTTGCCTGCGCTTGCGGCGAAAGTTGCCAAACCCAAAACCCAAAGTCGACCCTCGCGCAACCCAAAGTCAAGATCACGGGCATTCCGAACGGGTGCGGTCTCAACGTACCGCCCGCACGCCCGGCGGGCGCTTCATGCCTGGCGGAGATGCGATCACGGGTGTCGCTCTGGTCACACGAAGATCGTTTTGTCAGTGATGTGCCGAATGTGACTGTTTCGCCGCGAAGAGTCGCCATTTCTGCCAGCATGGCAATGGGTAACCGGTCGAGCCGCATGCGTGGCCACCTAGCCGCGCAGGCCGGTCCCCAAAAGAACGAAAGGGTCGCCGTGTCCCCCTCTACGGCCCGCCGTCCGTCCTTCCGCGATGTCTTCGCCCATCCCGAGTTCCGCGCCCTCTGGGTCTCCTACGTCCTGTCCGCCGGCGGTGACCGTCTCGCCCTGGTGGCGCTGACGCTCCTCGTCTACGACCGCTCCAAGTCCCCGCTGCTGGCCGCGATCACGTTCGCGGCCGGCTTCGTGCCTTATCTCTTCGGCGGGATGTTCCTGTCCGGCCTCGCCGACCGGCTGCCCCGCCGCTCCGTCATGGTCGCCTGCGACCTGATCCGGGTCGTCCTCGTGGCGGCGATGCTCGCGCCCGGCGTCCCGCTCGCCGCGCATGATCGCCCTGCTCTACGCGGTCACGCTGCTCCAGCCGCCGTTCGACGCGTCCCGCTCCGCGATCGTCCGCGACGTGATGGAGCGGGACCGCTACCCGCTGGCCATGGCCGTCATGGGCTCGACCATCCGCGTGGTGATCGTGGTCGGGCTCGGCGGCCGGCGGCCTCATCGTGGCCCTGTTCGGCGCCCGGCCCGCCCTCGGCGCGGACGCCGCCACGTTCGTCGCCTCGGCCCTGCTGATCCAGTTCGGCGTGCACGCCCGCCCGGCCGCCGCGCCTGGTGAAGGCGGCCCGAACCCGCTGGGCCAGCTCGCCGAGGGCGTCCGCCTGGTCTTCGGCGATCCCGCGCTCCGCACGCTGCATGGGCCTGGGCTGGCTGGCCGCGTTCTACGAGATCCCCGAGGGCCTGGCCGCGCCCTACGCGGGGAGGCTCGGGGGAGGGGCGGTCGCGGCCGGCCTGCTCATCGCGACCTCGCAGCTCGGCGCCGCGGTCACGACCCCGCTGTTCACCAAGAAGATAGGCCCGCTGACCCGGCTGCGGTGGATGGGCCCGATGGCGGTCCTCACCTGCGCGATCCTCGCGGTGACGGTCCTTCGCCCGAACCTGATCGTCTCGATGGCACTGTTCGCGCTGTCCAACAGCTTCGCGATGTACCAGATCGCCGCCAACACCGCGTTCGTGGAGCGGATACCGAACGAGAAGCGGGGGCAGGCGTTCGGCCTCGCCAATGCGGGCCTGATCGTCGGTCAAGGGGTGGCGTTCGCGGTAGCTGGAGCGGCCGCCGAGGTGGTACCTCCCTCGACGGTCGTGGCTCTCAGTGGGGGAATCGGTGCCCTTATCGCCTGTGGTCTTGCGCTCCGTTGGCGGGGAATGTCACCCGCCGTCGGTCGTCACACTGCGAGACATCTTGGCCGAGAGGCCTCGCTTACCAGGCAGACACCTATCCAAGCGGCTCGTTGTAACTAGGGGTAATGCAGGTGAAGCTAAGATCTAACTATCGGGTCCAGGTGTCGCGCATGATGGCTCACTCCTTTCCGTGTGATGTCGTGTTGATCTCGAATGGAACATGGGTCACATCAGTACCAGATACGTGCTGCGCACGTTGCTCCTCCTCATGCGTAACAGCAGGCACAGAAATCTCTGCGCTCACTTCATTTCCTCTGGCGCGAATTCGTCTCTCCTGCCTCCGCGCCATCGCTGTTACGCACTATTAAGCTCCGCCTTGTCCCGACTTGTACGGGAAACTCGCCGCAATAGTTACCAAGCCCGGCAAGATGGGTTATGGTAGCTATACGCAGCTAGTCATTTACGGTCAGCAGCTACTAGAAGCCGAGTAACTGGTGTCACAAACGGAACGGTGGATCATGCGAGCCTCGTCCCTCACCAGCCGCCTCAAGAGGTGGTATGACGGTACGGGACTGGGCTGTGGTGGCAGCTGCCGCCGCTGCTGCGCTTCTACGTTGCGCCGTGCCGGTCGCGGCCTCGTTGCCGTCATCGGCGTCGCGGCCGCGCACACCGACTGGACGCGTGCACGATCTCCTGAAGTTCCTCCTGCTCGTGTGCTGCGGGATGATCTCCGTCGCGTCCACGCCGCGAATCATGTACACCAGTGGCGGCGGGCTGACCAGAGATTTCAGCTACGGTCTGGGTGCTCCCGACAGCGATTCTGCTGCCGCCGGTATATGCGGCGCTGATCGCCGATTCCGTTGTTCGCGACGCTGCAGCTGTTCGTGTCACCGGGGAGTTCTCTACCGACGGGTCTTCACCGCCGCCTCGATCAGCCTGAGCTACGCGGCGGCCTCCGTGGCTGTTCCGATGGTTTCCCGCATTCGTTCGCGGGCAGTCATGTCGGAGCCGGACTGCACGCGCTTACTTGGGCGCTCGCCGTGGCCGCATGTGAGATTCTCGGCAGGCCGGGTGCAGCACTTCCTGATCGTCGGCGCCGTCAAGATGTCTGACCCCAAGGTGCGGATCAGGCCATCGAACTGGAACCGCGAAGCGCTGCAGGGCGCTCTTCGTCGAAGATTGATCTCGGCGTGCTGATTACCCTCGCGGTCGGCCTTAGCCCGGCTGCTGGTGGTCATTGCCCTTCCGACGGTTTTCCTCGTCCGCCGATTCCTCGTTCATCCCGATTCTCGTCGCCCAGTCGCGCGTCGACGCCAAGACCGGCCTGCTGAATGTCTCCACCTGGGAATCGGAAGCCGAGGCTGAGCTCTCCCGTGCCGTCCGGACGCGCAACCCGCTGGCCCTGGCCCTCGTCGACATCGACCACTTCAAGCTGGTCAACGACACCTACGGGCACCTGGTCGGCGACCGGGTGCTGAAGGCCATCGCCGAGGCGCTGACCAGCCAGTCCCGCGACTACGACCGCGCGGGCCGGTTCGGCGGCGAGGAGTTCGTGCTCCTGCTGGCCCAGACCAGCGAGAAGGACGCCTGCAAGATCGCCGAGCGCCTCCGCGGCTACGTCGCCTCCCTGGACGATCCCCACCGACGACCGCCCCGACGCGCCCACGCTCAAGGTCACGATCTCGATCGGCGTCACCGCGCATGGCGCGCGGCGAGTCGTACGAGCTCACCGACCTGCTGGCCGCCGCCGACTCGGCCATGTACGCCGCCAAGCAGGCGGGCCGCAACCGGGTGGCGTTCGCGCCCGCCGCTGCGCGACATGGGCCTCGACGCCGCCTGGAGCGTCGCACCGGACGCGAAGACCGCCCGCAATGCGCCGGCACGCACAGGCCGCGCCCCAGCCCGCGGGCGCCGCCCTGGGCAATTCCCCGTTGTCCAGCCACCGAGTGGTGCTGGTCCAGACGGAGCAAACCGCCGCTTCTTTATGTCCTCGAAGGTAACTCTCCGTGCTCATTAGGGCACTGCGTGAGTCCGCAAAATCTGCCGCAATTTGCATTTCGATTCCGCCCTGTGCGAATGCACGTGCAGCGCACTTAACGACGGCCGAACTCTGGCGTGCCTGAATGGCGATATCGCCAAATGTAGCGCTTTGCCGGCAATGCGTGATATGACCCTCGAGGGGTCCGCAAGTTGCCATGCCGGGCGCCGTCAAGAACCCGCCCCCCGGTTGGTTGGGCGCAACTCAAGGGCGATGGTTGCGCGCAACTCAGGGCAAACTGTTCCCGGCGCACGGCATCGCTGCGGGCGAGGGCAAGACGGCCTTTAACCATAAAGACCCCCGTAAGCCGTGCGACGGGAGAATTCGCTAAGACCAGGACCAATCAGGGCAGTAGCGCCAGCGGGGCGCCCCCTCGCGAGGGAGCGCCCGCCGCGAGGGCCCATGCTGGCCCGCCTACCTAACTGGCCCGCCTGGCCCGTCCGTCCGTCCGCCCGGCTGGCCCGTCCGCCCGCCCGTCCGCCCGGCTGGCCCGTCCGCCCGCCCGCCTGGCTGGCTGGCCCGTCCGCCCGTCCGCCTGGCTGGCTGGCCCGTCCGCCCGCCTAGCCGGCTGGCCCGTCCGCCCGGCCCGCCCGCTCGCCTGCCTGGCTGGCTGGCCCGCCCGGCCCCCCGCCCGGCTGGCCTGCCTACTTAGCTGGCCCGCCTGGGCCGCCTACCTAACTGGCCTGGCTGGCCGGTCGGCGTGCCGTTGCAGTGATCCGGGCCCATCGGTCGACGCCGGGCGATACTGCCATGCCATTCGGTTCAGCGGTGACCTCTGCGGCCAGGATTCGTCCCATATGTCCGGTTCACCGGCCGTGCCGCACTGACATCTGCGGAAACTACGCATTAGATGGCATTAGACGATAATTTCGCACCTGCTGTGCGTGTTTTGTCACCATGTAGTGAAAAGTTTCCAAGATAATCGCCCGGCAGGCACGGACGGCCCGTCGTCCGCGGCGACGGCCGCCTCGGGGGCGGCCCGCTGCCTGGTGCCGTGCCAGTGCCCCGTGCGCAGTACCCCGTACGCAGTATCCCCGTACGCAGTGCCCTCCACCCGGCCCCTGCGCGTGCCCGTTCGCAGTGCCCTCCACCCGGCCCCTGCGCGTGCCCGCGCGCAGTTCCCTCCACCCGGCGTCCCCTGCCTGGTGCCCCGTGTGCAGTATCCCCGTGCGCTGTGCCCTCCGCCCGGGCCGCTGCGCGCGCCCGTGCGCTGTGCCCTCCGCCCGGGGCCGCTGCGCGTGCCTGTGCGCTGTGCCTTCACCCGGCCCCCTGCGCGTGCCCGTGCGCTGTGCCCTTCACCCAGCGTCCCCTGCCCCTGCCCCTGGCCCTGCCCCTGCCCCTGCCCCTGCCCCTGCCCGTGCCGGTGCCTGGGGCGCGGGCCGGTTGCCCGCTGGCGGCGACGATCCGGCGCCTGCGCGGCCGACGGCGTTCCCTCCGGTCGCTGGGATTCGGAACGATAACGCGATAGATCTCGATTGGGGTTTCGCGCTAGCATGGGGATGGCCGCTCCTGGAAGCGGGGTTCCTGGCGGGAAGGGCGACGTGAAGACGGCGGCGGACGCGATGCGGATCAGCGTGCTCGGCCCGCTCGAGGTGAGCGACGCGGCGGGCCGTCCGGTGCGCGTGGGCGGGCACCGGGTGCGCGCGCTGCTCATCCTGCTCGCCCTGGACGCGGGGCGCGTCGTGCCGACCCACGCGCTGATCGACCGGCTCTGGCCGGACGAGCGGCCGGGAGACGCGGCCAACGCGCTGCAGTCCCTCGTCTCCCGGCTGCGGGTCGCGCTCCGGCAGGCGGGCGTGCCCGACGGCGTGGTTGAGTCGTCCCCGGCCGGCTACCGGCTCGCCGTGCCGCCAGAAGCGGTCGACGCCATCGCCTTCGAGTCCCAGGCCCGCGCCGGAAGCCAGGCGCTCGCCAGGGGCGACGCGCGGCGAGGCGGCGAGCCTGCTCCGCGCGGCCCTCGGGCAGTGGCGCGGCAGCGCGCTCACCGACGTGGCGGGGGAGGAGTTCGCGTTCGCGCCCGCCGCCCGCCTCGCCGAGCTCCGGGCCGCCGCGACGCTCGACCGCATCGAGGCCGACCTCGCGCTTGGCGCGGCCGACGCGACGACGATCGGCGAGCTGCGCGAGCTGACGGCCGCCGACCAGCTGGCCGAGCGCCCGGCCGCGCTGCTCATGCGCGCCCTCGCCGCCGCCGGCCGCCAGTCCGAGGCCCTGGCCGTCTACCAGCGAACCCGCGAGCACCTCGCCGAGCACCTCGGCGTCGACCCGTCGCGCGCGGCTAGAGCAGGCGTACCTGGCGATTCTCCGCCAGGAAATCCCGCAGGCCGCCACGCCGCTCGCAGACCGCGGCCGCCGCCCGGCCAAGCGGAACCTGAGCAGTACCGGCGAGCCGGGCGGCCCGCGCGCCGCAAGGTGCGCCGCCCGCCGACAAGCTTCATCGGCCGGGACGACGACGTGGCCGACGTGCTCAAGCGGCTGCGGACCGAGCGCCTGGTCACGCTCACCGGCCCGGGCGGCGTCGGCAAGACGCGGCTCGCGACGGAGGTCGCCGCCCGGGTCACCGTCCCGGCCTGGCTCGCGGAACTCGCCCCGGTCACCGACCCGGCCGAGGTCGCCTACGCGGTCCTCGACGCGCTCGGGCTCCGCGAGCGGTCCATCGCCCCGCGCGGCGCGGACAATGGCGGGCGACCCGGTCGACCGGCTCGCCGCGGCGCTCGCCGACCGGGACGCGGTGCTGATCCTGGACAACTGCGAGCACGTCATCGACGCCGCCGCCGGCCTCGCGGCGCGGCTGCTCACCGACTGCCCCAAGGTCAAGATCCTCGTCACCAGCCGCGAGCCGCTGCAGATCCCCGGCGAGACCCTGCACGTCGTCGCGCCGCTGGCCGCGCCGCGGTGAATCCGACCTCCCGGAGATCTCCACCACCTACCCGGCCGTGCGGCTGTTCGCCGACCGCGCCGCCGCCGTCCTGCCCGGCTTCGAGCTTGACGCGGCCAACGCGGAAGCCGTGGCGAGCATCTGCCGCAACCTGGACGGCATGCCGCTGGCCATCGAGCTGGCCGCCCCCTGGCTGCGCACGCTGACCCCCGCCCAGCTGGCCGCGCGCCTCGACGACCGCTTCGCGCTGCTGACCGCGGGCAGCAGGACCGCGCTGCCGCGGCATCAGACGCTGCGCGCGGTTGTCGACTGGAGCTGGGATCTGCTTGTCCGAACGGGAGCGTGTCCTTGCCCGACGCCTCGCCGTCTTCCCCGGCGGTGCGACCCTCAGCCGCGGCCGAGCGGGTGTGCGCGGGCCAGCCGGGACAGGAGGCCGGCCCGCTCCCGGCCGGCGCGGTGCTGCCCACGCTGGCCGGCCTCGTCGGCAAGTCGCTGCTTACCCGGGTCGGACGCCGAAGGCGACAGGCGAGCCCCGCTACCGGATGCTCGACACGGTCCGCGCGTACGGCCTGAAGCGCCTGGCCGAGGCGGGCGAGGACACCGCCACCAGGGACGCGGCCGCCCGCTACTACCTGGAGCTGGCCGAGACGGCCGACCCGCAGCTGCGCACGAAGGACGCAGGCCCACTGGTTCCGCGTGCTGACCGCGGAACAGGACAACGTGAACGCCGCCATCCGCTGGGCCGTCGCCCGCCAGGACGCGGACACCGCGCTGCGGTTCGTGCGTGCCCTCGGCTACTACTGGGTGCAGCGCGGCCACGGCGAGGCCGACGCGCTCTCCCGCGAGGTCCTGGCCATGACCCCGCCGCCGCTGACCGTGCAGCTCGCCGAGGCGCGGGTGATCTGCGCGCTGCTCGCGGCCGGCTGGAACTGGGACATCGACCGGATCAGGGAGCCGCTCACCGAGGCGCTTGACGCCCTGAACGGCCTCGGCGCCGGACTACAGGTCCTTTCACCCGCTGGTCGCGATGGCCGAGCCGGTGCTCATGCAGTACGACGGCGCGACCGACCAGGCGCAGCAGCAGTTCGAGCGGTACATCGCCGCGCGCGACCCGTGGCTGCGCGCGATCGGGCAAGGTCTACCTCTCCTCCTACGCCCAGTCGCTCGGCCGCCTCGACGGCGCCGAGGACCGCTGCCGTGCCGGGCTGGCCGAGTTGCGCGCGCTCGGCGAGCAGTGGGGCGTCGCGATGGCGCTGACCCAGCTCGCCGAGTTCACCGAGCTGCGCGCCGACCACGCCGCCTCGATCGACGCGATCACCGAGGCGGTCGCGATCGGCCGCGAGATCGGCGTCTGGGGTGACCTGACGTACGTCGAGGGACGACTGGCGCGTCATCCACGCCAGGGCCGGCGACCTCGACCGGGGGTACGCGGAGATCGGCCAGGTGCAGCGCGTCATGGAGGCGCGCGGCGGCCACGTGGACACCGACCGCTGGGTCGCGTTCATGCTCGCCGAGCTGGCCTCGCGCGCGGGCGACTACGCCGAGGCGGCCAGGTGCTGCGAGGCGGTGCTCGCCGCGATCGCGGACAACGCGGCCCCGTGGTGGCAGTCGCTGCGCGCTCAGGTGAAGGCCCGGCTGGCCGTGGTCGTGCTCGGCAGGGCCACGCGGAACGCTGCGCGCAGCTCCTGGGCGAGGCCGCTCGACGCCGCGGCTGCCTGGCGCGAGCACCCCGCCCTGGCGGCGGTACTCGACGCCTGCGCCGTCTACGTCCTCAGCCGGGACCAGCCAGGCGCGGGCGGCCGCGCGGCCGCCGCCGAGCAGGCCGCCCGTCTCCTCGGCGCGGCCCACGGGGTCCGCGGCGTCTTCGACGAGTCCAGCCTGGACGCGCCGCCCGCCCGCGCGCAGGCCAGGGCGGCGCTCGGCCCCGAGGCGTTCGCGGCGGCCTACGAGTCCGCGCTCGCCAGCAGCGGCTACGAGTCAGCCATCGCCCTCGCCCGCGAGCTTGCTCACCGCCGCCTAGCCCGCGAGCTTGGGCGTGCAGACTCAGGACAAGCACGCCGCTAGCGAAGCAGCCTACTTGATCGCACGAAAGCTGACTCGGAGGCCGGGCCGGTCAGCCCGGCCTCCGGAGTCGGCTGGGGTGCGAGAGTCAGCCGAGGTCGTTCTGGATGATCGCTTGTTCTTTAGCGGGGGTGCCAGTACCCGCTGCCGCGGTCAGGCTTCGTCGTCCGGGATGACGACGACGGGGCAGTGGGCGTGGTGGGTGAGCTGGTTGGCGACCGAGCCCATGTCCCCGCAGCCGCCTGAATCCCCCGGCGCCGCGCGAGCCGACGACGACCATGTCCGCGCCGGCGGACGCGCGGAGGAGTTCCTCGGCGGGGAAGCCGGTGACGGCCTCGACGGTGACCTGCGGGGGCCGTGATTCAGCGGTGCCGCTCTCAATGACGCTGTCCGTCTGCTTCTGGCCGCCTCGCCGCGGGCGAGACGCCGGCGGTCCGGTCCTGGTCTTCCCGGGTACTGGACGGGGCCGCCGCCCCGATGCCTGCCACCGCCTGGTTGACCGTGAGGACAGTGAGCGGCGCGTGCCTGACCGCCGCCTCGTTGACGGCCCACTCCAGGGCACGGCGGGAATGGTCTGAGCCGTCGACACCGACGAGAATGCCTGCGCCTATTTTTCTCCCTACGCGGACCAGTTGTCTTAAGGAGACGTTAGGCTCACCAGCCAGCGGAGTCCAGAGGAACACTCCAGTCTGGCGTGGCCCATCAGGCCCCCTGGCGAGCGGACCCTCATCGATGACGCGGTCGCTGCCGGTGGGCGGCGAACCAGTCGCGACTCGCCTCGACATCCGATCGGCGATCGAGCCGTACCGCGGGTCACACCGTAAACGGTTCCTGGGAAATCGAGCGGTTCCTGGACTGTTCCCAGATCCGGTCGTGCTGATCCGGCGGGAACATCCGCACCGGGTCACCCACGGCGACCCACCCGATCGGGACCGTCGTCCCTGGCGGGAGGACGGCGCATCGTTGACTGGCTACGACGGCACCGATCCGCACCTCGCTCCCCGCCCCGGCCACGGACCCGGGGAACAGGGCCGCACCCGTGGCGAGGAAGGACCCGTCGCCGACCCGCGCGCCGTTGACATGGGCATGCGGGCCGACGAGGACGTCATCGCCGATGACCACGGGATGCCTGGCACGGCCCCGGATCACGGCGTTCTCCATCACGATGCTCCGCGCGCCCAGGGTGACCTGCCCGTCCTCGGCGGTGAGCACGGCACCGAACAGCACGCGAGCACCGGGACCGACGCGAACGGCGCCGCACAGCACGGCCGTCGGCGCGATATACGCGCCGGGATCGACCTCAGGGACCGCCCACGATGTTCAATCAGCACGGTTCAAGCCTGCCCGTGAGCGGAACCGGTGACACCCGGTCACGTGCGGCGGCGGTAGACGGCGACGGCGATCGGCGCGAACACCACGAAGATGCCGACCGCCCACAGCAGCGAGCGCTCCACGGCGGTGGCGGCGGGGCCGCCGAGCAGCAGTGCGCGCTCCGCGTCGGTCAGGTAAGTGACCGGGTTGACGTTGACGAAGGCCTGCAGCCAGCCCGGCATGGACTGCGTCGGCGTGAGGATGTCGCTCCCGAAGACCAGCGGGAACATGAACAGGAACCCGTACAGCTGGACGCCCTGCGCGGAGTGCACGAGCACGCCGAGCATGGCCGACAGCCAGCACATCGCGAACGCGAACGCCACTAGGAGCAGGCAGCCCATGACGGCGGCGACCACGTTGGTGTGCACCCGGAACCCGAGCACGTAGCCGAAGCCCAGCGTTACCAGGATCGAGATCAGGTACCTGACCAGGTCACCGAGGATCGCGCCGGCCAGCGGGGCCCAGCGGACGATCGGCAGCGCCCGGAAGCGGTCGAACACGCCGGTGCTGATGTCCTGGCTGAGCATCATGCCGGTGCCCAGCGTGGCGAAGACGACGGAGAGCACCAGCACCCCCGGCAGCGACTGCTGCAGGTACTTGTGGGTGCTGCCGGCGATCGCGCCGCCGAACACGTACGTGAACAGGACCAGGTACATGATCGGCTGGAGCCAGAGCCCGAAGAGGTCTTCTGGGTTGGTCTTGATCTTGAGCACGGAACGCCAGGCGAGCGTGAAGGAGTTCGCCACCGCGGTCGCCGGGCTTGGCCGGCGCGCCAGGGCGGGGACGGGGGCGGGAGCCGGAAGCGTGGCCGTGGTCATCGGGAGCTCCTGTCAAGTTCCTGGGCGAAGCGCGGGTCGGCCTTCTCGCCTTTTCCCGCTTCCGCTGCTGTTTCTTCTTCGGCACGGTGCCCGGTGAGGGCGAGGAACACTTCGTCGAGGCTCGCCCGGCGCAGCGCGAACTCGGCGAGCTCGATCGACCGGTCCTCGAAGGCGCGGATGATGTCCGGCAGCGCCCTGCCGCCTTCGACCTGGACGCTGACCTGGCCGGACTCAACGCCGATGGTCGGCGCCGCGCCGATCAGCCGCTCAAGCAGCTCCGCGACCGCGCTGAGGTCGGCCCGGCTGGCGGGGGTCACCTCGAGTACCTGCCGTCCGGCGCTGGCCTTCAGCTCGTCCGGCGTCCCGGTCGCGATGACCGCGCCGTGGTCGATGACCGCGATGTCGTGCGCGAGCTGGTCGGCCTCCTCCAGGTACTGCGTGGTGAGCAGCACCGTGGTGCCGTCCGCGACGAGCTGGCGGATCATGCCCCAGACCTCGTTGCGGCTGTGCGGGTCGAGCCCGGTGGTCGGCTCGTCGAGGTAGAGCACGCGTGGCCTGGCCGACGAGGCTGGCGGCCAGGTCGAGGCGGCGGCGCATGCCGCCGGAGTAGGTCTTGGCCGCCCGCCCGGCGGCATCGGTGAGCTCGAAGCGGGCGAGCAGTTCGGCCGCGCGGGCGCGGGCGTCGCGGCGGGTCAGCCCGAGCAGCCGGCCGATCATGATCAGGTTGGCGATCTGGTGG
>CAVTKQ010000039.1:0-80771 GCA_963735315.1 uncultured Actinomycetota bacterium | reverse complement strand
GCCGGGTTGTAGCCGGACAGGGTGAGGTGGCCCGCGTCCACCGGGAGCGTTACGCCGGTGACCTTGGAGGCCAGGTCGGAGTTGAGGTACAGGGCCGCGTTCGCTATGTCCTGCGGGTCCAGCCATGAGGTGCCCGCCAGGAGCGTGTAGTGGTGGCCGGCCTCGGTCATGTCTTCCTCGGTCCCGCCGGGGTGGCCGGCGAACATGTCCCAGGCGGCCTGGTGACTGGTCATGGGCGTCTTGACCGCGCCCGGGCTGATGGCGTTGCACCGGATGCCGTACGGGGCGAGCTCAAGCGCGATGTTGCGCATCAGCCCGATCAGGCCGTGCTTGGCCGCCACGTAGTGCGCGGTGTACTGGCCCGCCTCGAGGGCGTTCACCGACGCGGTGATCACGATCGAGCCGGCGCGGCGCTCGATCATGTGCGGTGCGACGGCCTTCGCCGCCTTCCACACGCCGGTGAGGTTGACGCCGATCATCTCGTCCCACTGCTCGTCGGTCAGCTCCCAGAACGAGCCGAGCGTCCAGATGCCGGCGTTCGCGATCAGGATGTCGACCTTGCCGAGCTCGGCCAGGCCGGCTGCCACCGCCGCGTCCAGCTGCTCCTGCGAGCGGACGTCGGCCTTGACCGCGACCGCCCGCCGGTCGTGCGCCTCAACGAGCCGGACGGTCTCGTCGAGGTCGGCCCGCGTCGCGAGCTTGTAGCCGACGGTCGGCAACTGCTCGATGGCGTCGACGATGATCACGTCGGCGCCCTCGCGCGCGCACGTCACCGCGTGGGCCCGCCCCTGCCCGCGCGCGCCGCCGGTGATGAAGGCCACCTTGCCGTCGAGCATTCCCATAGCCACTCCCCTCCAAGACGGCGGCGCGTTGCCGCACTGGCCGAGGATTACCGGTATCCAGGCGGCATGGCAATAGCCAGGAAAACCACTGGCGCTGCCGAGGAGAATCGGGTCATGGACCTGGACCAGGCGGTCATCGCGCGGCGCAGGCGCGTGCCGCTGCCCGAGCCCGCCCCCGGAGACGGGGCGGTAGTCACGCGCCAGCTTGACGCGGCGCTCATGTCCGCGGGCTTCAAGCTGTCCCGTGACCTGCTTGAGGAGCTGTCCCGGCGGGAGACCGGGCAGGTCCTCGACATCGGTGTCACCGTGCTCGCGCGCGGTCCGAGCGGTGGCCGGGGACCACGTCAAGCACAACCCGTACTTCCGCGACTTCCCGTTCAACGTGCCGGCGACGCTGGAGTTCTGGGCGGAGCTGACCGAGCGGGCGCTGGCGGTCGGCATCGTCCCCGGCAGCGGCGTTTACGTCGAGATCGGCGGCGGGGAGCTCGTCGAGGCGGGAAGCCTGCTCAGCCTGCCCGGCTACGGCACCGTCCAGCACACGTACGACGACATGCTCGCCGCCCACGAGGCGCTGGCCGCGTCGGCGGGCGACCGGGTCACGGTGCTGCACCGGGGCGGGACGCCGCGCGCGGAGGAGCAGGCGCTCTACCTGCGAGCTCGCCGGATCGCGCGTGCCGCTCGCCGGGGAGGACCTGGCGCTGCTCGAGGCGCTGGCCGCCGCGTGCGCCGAGCTGGGCCGCAGCCGGAGCGCATCCCCGTGCGGGAGAACCGGGCGGTCCTCAACCAGGTCGCGCTCGGCCGGCGGGCGCCCGCTGCTCGCGGACACGGTGACCGACGTGCTCCGGCTCGCCGCCGCCGTCTCCGGCGGGGACGTGACGCTGGAGACGGCGACCCGGTTCCGGTCGTTCGCGCGCCCGGAGCGGCGGGTCCTCATGGCGGCGCTCGACTCGCGTCGTGCGGGACGAGCCCGGCCAAGCTCGCCGACGTCGCCCGGTACGCGGAGCCGTGGAAGCGGCTCGGGGAGCGGCTGCACCCGCACGAGTACGCGCGGTTCCCGGACGCGCGGCGGGTGTTCGCGGTCGCGCGCGGCGAGGAGCGGTTCCCGTCGCTGGCGGCGCGGGCCGAGCAGGCGCTTCCGCGTCGGGCGAGACCGCGCGGGCGGCGCGGCGGCTGGCCGTCGCGCCCGGCCTGCTCTTCCGGTCGCTGGACCGGCTGCTGCGCAGCGCGACCCCGGCGGACCGCGCGGCGATCATGGACCTCGCCGCGCAGGCCGCGCCGTCTGTGTCCGGGCGGGTGCTGCTGTCGGTGCGGGAGCATTTCCAGAACCGGGCCGGCGGCGACGAGGCAGGGCCTGCCGAGGATCTTCGCCAACCGCGAGTGGCCGCGCGTGGGTGGCGCCGGAGGCGCGCGCCGGGCTCGACCAGGGAACGCGGCGCGACGTGCTCGCCCTGCTCGACGAGGCGGTCGCCGCACGGCTGCCGGAAGGCGGCCGGCTGATCGTGGACCCGGCGCGTGCTCGGCGTGGCGCTGCCGCTGTCCGGCAAGCCGGCCGCGCCCGGGCCTCGGAGTGATGCCGCGCGGGTCGGTGTCCGCCGTCGTGCCCGGCGACCAGGACGTGCTGTCGTTCTTCGTCTACTGGCGGCAGCAGTCGCAGCGTACCGACTACGACCTGTCCGCGCTGATGGCTGACGGCGGACTTCTCCCGCGGCGACTTCGTGTCCTGGCAGGCCTACCAGTCCGCCGACGCGGCGGTCACCTACTCGGGCGACGTCACCGACGCGCCGGACGGGGCGACGGAGTTCATCTCCTGCGACCTGCGCCGCATGTCGCTGCCGGTCGTGATCCCGCAGGTGAACATCTACTCCGGGCGAGGCGTTCGACGAGGCGGCCGAGGCGTTCTTCGGCTACATGCTGCGCGGGTCGGCGCAGCGGGGCGCCCCGTTCGAGGCGCCACGGTGCGGATGAAGTCCGACCTGCGCGGCTCCGGCCGGGTCGCCCTGCCGCTGGCGTTCCTGCGCGGCGAGGACGGGCGGTGGCGGGCCAAGTGGCTGCACCTCTACCTGAAGGGACGCCCGTCGATGAACGTCGTGCAGGACAGCCAGCTCTCGACGAGCCTGCTCGCCCGGACGGTCATCGAACGGGACTACCTGCGGGTGGCGTACCTGGCCGGGCTGATGGGGGCGCGGACGCCGGACCGCGCCTTCGTGCGGGCGGGCACGCCGGACGCCTCGCGCTCGCGGTAACGGACGCGCCGGGGCCGGTGACGTACATCGGCCTCGACCGCCCGGAAGGGCTGCCGGACGACGCGGCCGTGTTCACGCTCGCGAATCTCGCTGGCCTGATCCCCGCCTGATCGCTATCGTGGCACGGTTGAGGCCATGGGACGGCTTCCTTCTACTCAATCTGGAGCTGGTGGTCGCGGGTTCGACTCCCGCCGTCCCGGCGAAAGCCGGGGCGTAGCTCAGCGGTAGAGCGCCAGCCTTGAAACTAGCCGCCCCGCTCTCCTCACCCGCAGGATCGCCCCGGGCAGTCCCCGTGACTGCCGGGGCGATCCTGTTTCGGCGCGGCGCAGGCCCCGCGGCGGCCGCCAGGCCCCGCGCTGGCCGCCGCGTCACGACGACGCGGCGGGCGGCTGGTCGACGCGCACCAGGTTGCCCGACGGGTCGCGCACGGCGAAGTCCCGGGTGCCCCAGAACTGCTCGGTCGGCTCCTGCACGATCTCGGCGCCCGCGGCGCGCACCTTCTCGAAGGCGGCGTCGAGGTCGTCGGCGCGGAAGTGGACGCCGTTCAGCGCGCCCTTGGCGATGAGGGCGGCGATCATGTCGTTGTCGTCGGGGCTGCCGTTCAGGTAGTTCGTGATGACGATCGAGACGCCGGGCTGGGCGGCGGAGCCGACGGTGATCCAGCGGAAGCCCTCGTTGGCGACGTCGTTGCGCACCTCGAGGCCGAGCATGTCGCGGTAGAACGCCAGTGCGACATCTGGGTCTTGGACTTGGACGAAGCAAGTGGAAAGTGTGAGTTCCATGCCCGCAATGCTAGCGAGCCGGCACCGCGCGAGCTTCTCCGATCCTGCTCGGTACGCGGCTCGGGCGGGTCGCCTCCTTGGCGATGCAGCCGGGCACGGCCACGAGCGCGCCGTGGTCACCGGCCCGGTAGGCCGTCGGCGTCTCGCCCACCAGCTGGGTGAAGCGGGCGCTGAACGAGCCGAGCGACGTACAGCCGACCGCCAGGCACACGTCGGTGACGGACAGGTCGCCGCGGCGCAGCAGCAGCTTCGCCCGCTCGATCCGCCGGGTCATCAGGTAGGCGTACGGCGTCTCGCCGTACGCCGTCGCGGAACTGCCGCGAGAAGTGCGCGGTCGACATCAGCGCGGTGCGGGCGAGCGCGGCGACGTCGAGCGGGCTCGCGTACTCGCGGTCCATCAGGTCGCGGGCCCGGCGCAGCCGCGCGAGGTCGGCGAGCTTCTCTGGCGTCATCATGCCAGCGTAGCCGCGTGCAGAAGGGAACCAGGTGTACGGCTCAGGTCACGACTCGCCCTGAGGCGGCCAGGGCGCGGCCTGGACGGCGAGCTTGAGCGCGGTCCCGAGTGCCGTCGGGCGGCGGCGGCGCAGGCTCCGCGGCGGGCTTCGTGACGAGCCGGACCGCATTCCTGACCGGGTCATCGCCGAACCCGCAGGCGTCGGTCAGCCGGGTCAGCCGCGCGACGGGCCGGATGAGCGTGTCCTCCAGCCAGGTGAGGTACTCATGGGCGGCGCCGTCGGCCGGCGTGATGACCGCCGTCTCCGGATGACCCCAGCTCACCACGTGGTCGCGCCGCTGGTTGGCCCGCGGCGCGTCGCTGAAGAACAGCCGGAAGCGGTGGTCCCGGTAGGTGGCCCTGGTCCAGGTCGCGGCGGTCATCTTGGCGCGGAACCCGTAGGGGAGCAGCGTCATCACCGCGTCGATGAAGCCAAGCCGGTCGGCCACGGGAACATCCTGCGCCTGGAGCACGCAGACGGAACGGCCGGTGAGCAGCAGCGCGGCGACCCGCATCGCGAGCGGGTCGATGACGGGAGGCTGCCAGGACTGCCCGGCGACCGGTACCCGCAGCGTCGGCGCCGTTCGCCGTCGGCAGCCGCAGGTCCGCAGCGCCTCGTGCATCGCCTGGTAGGTGACCCCGGCGGCGGCCAGCGGCGCGTACGGCAGGCAGAAGTAACTGGTGTAGGTGATGTGGCGGCCGTCATCGTCGAGCGCGGCCTGCCCCCGGTCGGCGGGCTTGTGGATGGCGAGCGCCAGGTAGTTCCGGCCCGACTTGGCCGGTCTGCGCGTAGCTGACCGAGACCTGCGGGAGCGAGTGCAGCGTCCCGAGCTGGAACCTGCTGATGGCGTCGGCGAAGTTCACCATGGTCAGGTCCCCGGCGGAGCAGGCGAGGACGCGGTCACTCCGCCGGGCCGGCGGCCTTGCCGTAGCAGCGCCCACTGGACGTCGACCACGGTCACCACGCCCGTCATCGCCGGCCCGGTCATGCGTCGTCCGGGTGCCAGGCTCTCGCCGATCATGTCTCCTCCGCGATGCCCGGCTCCGGCGCTGGCCATGTCCCCCGTTCCCGCCCGTGCGGTGCCCCTGGCCAGCCAGGGCGGCAGTTCCGCCGTCTGCCCGGTGTCTAGTCCCGGCCTGCGGCAGGCTCGGGCCGGCGCCGCTCGACCGCGGGCAGCCGGGTCCACAGCGCGCCGTGCGTCGCCTCGTCCAGGTCCATGCGCGCGACCGACCCGTAGACGTACGCGTCCCACGCCAGCGGCGCGTCGGCGGCCGGGATCTTCCGCAGGATGGCCGCGAGCAGCGCGGGCGTCGGCGCGTCGGGGTGCGGGCCAGGATCTCCATGATGGTCGCCTCGTCGAGGCCGAGCGGGTACTGGTCCTTGGGGAAGGCCGCGACGAGCAGCTTCGTGAGCGCGTGCACCTGGTACTGGTCGTGGCCGACCTCGCGCAGCGCCTGCGCGAGGTACCCGTTGCGGGACAGCACGCGCCGGATCTCGGCGGTGCTGTAGCGCCCCTGCTTTTCCTGCAGGTACTGGAGCGTCGCGTCGCAGAACAGCCGCCCGTGCTCCTTCCTGTGCCACGCTCCCCGCGCGAGCTCGCTGATCAGCCCGAACGCGTCCACCTCCCTGGAACCGAGCCACTTGGCCAGCTTCTTCGGGTCCTGGGACGCGTACACGATCACCTTCGCCCGCGGGTCGGCCGCGCCGGCCCGTTCGATCGCCTCGAGCAGCGGCCGGTACAGCGGCACGTCCGGGCGGCTTGCGCACGCGTCCTCGACCTGGCAGAAGGCCTCGTAGGTGACGGGGGCCGCCGAACGCGAGCGCGAGCAGCGTCTCGTAGAGCCTCCCCTCGTACTTGCCGAGCCGGGAGTTAGGCCGGAGCAGGTCGAGCCTGGTGATCAGCGACCGGTAGCGCCGGCGGTGGCCGTCGTCGATTCCGCCGGACTCAACCTGGTTCTGCAGCAGGTTAAGGTCCTGGCGCAGCCGGGACAGGTTCAGGCCCCGCACGTGCTCGTCGCATTCCCGCAGCAGCCGCTCGACGGGATCGGTTCCCGCCGCGGCAGCGGGCTTGGCCGCGGCCGCGTCGCGCTTGCCCGCCAAAGCGGCCGAGCCGCCGAGCCGCCAGCCGGCGCGATCCGCCGAGCCTGCGGCAACGGCCTCAGCCGCGGCCGGCGCCAGAGCCGGATCTCGTCCACCAGGCGCAGTGCCTCGGTGTCCGCCGAGTCGCTGAAGCCGAGCCTCGCTGCTGCAGGAGGGCGAGGCTGGCCAGCGGCGTGACCTTGTCGTCGAGCCAGCCGTAGTAGTAGCCCGCGTCGCCGCCGGGGACCCTGACCAGCTCGGGCTCGCCCCAGGGCACGAGGTGGTCCGGCTTGTCGCTCGCGCGAGGCGCGCTGCTGAAGAACAGCCGGAACCGGTGGTTGCGGTTGGTGGCCCGGGTCCAGGTCGCCGCGGTCATCTTGGCCCGGAAGCCGTAGGGGAGCAGGCCCATGACGGTGTCGATGAACCGGAGCCGCTCGTCCATGCTGGTCTCGTCCGCGCCGAGCACGCACACCGGCACGCCGGTCAGCAGCAGCGGGGCGACCCGCATGGCGAGGCCGTCGATCGCGGGGACCTGCTGCGTCGCCGCGGTGATCGTCACGTCCTTCGGGCGGCCCGTCCTTGCGCCGGCAGCGTCACGGCGCTGAACGCCCGGTACATGTCCAGGTAGGTGATGCCCTGGGTCGCGAGCGCGCGTAGGGGGCGCAGAAGTAGCTGGTGAACGTGGTGTGCCGCCCCTGGTTGTCGACCGGCACGACCCCGTCGGCGTAGCGCTGCCCGTCGGCGGCGAACCAGTGGATGGCGAGCGCCAGGTAGCCGCCGCCGGGGCTGCGGGTGGCGGGCTGCAGGTAGCTGACCGACACCTGCGGCAGCGTGTCGAGCGCGCCAAGCGTGAACCGGCCGAGTGCGTCGGCGAAGTTCGCCCTGCTCAGGTCGCCCGTGGCTGCACGCGAGGACCCGGTAGCCCTCATCGTCGAGCACCTTGCCGTGCAGCGCCCACTGGGCGCGCACCGAGATGTCCTTGCGGGTCACCGGGATCCTCGGTCCTCACGCGTCCTGCGTCAGCTGCTCGACAAGCCAGAGGACGGGCTCAACCACGTTGATCGGGTTGACCGGTCCCCTGACCAGGGACTCGCCGGACTCGATCCGGTAGACGTTCTCCGTGTCCTGGACGTCGAACATGCGCGTGCGCTTGCTGAGCATGAACCCGACCGCCGAGGTGACGAAGTAGCTGATCCTGTCCGGGTGGAAGTACTGCTCGAGCAGCTGCGGCACGACCTCCCCCGTGCCGTTCCGCGATACCTTGCAGAGGCTGTGCATCAGGGAGCGCGCGTCGCTGTCGTGCACCCGCGGGAAGCCCAGCGGGTCATGCTCGTCCCACACCAGCATGCCGAGTGACTCCGCGGTCTTGAAGACCCGGGGATCGTCGAACTTCGTGACGCACACGGCCACGTGGTGCGGCAGCCGGCCGTCGAAGTCCGGGGCGTCGGCCACCGCCGCGATGAGGTCCATCAGCAGGCTGTAGGTCTTGTCGTACGCGTCGCCCCGGTTGAACTCCCTGATCGGGTCGAACATGTAGAGGATGCCCCGGCTCCTGGCCACGTGGTCCACGAGCTGTTCCCTGGGCTGCAGGCCGATCTGGTCGGGGCGCGCGAGCTCGCCCGTCGGGTCGGTCAGCTTGAGCGTGAGCTCGACGCTCTCCTCGACCGACCGGCTGCCGAACCTGCCGCTCCGCTCGGTGCGCTCGCGCACTTGCCGCTGAGGATCCAGTCGAAGTGTCGATTCCCATGGTGGTCAGCGGGAACTTGCCCTCGCTCGTCAGCGCGGTGTTCATCTCGACGAGCGCCCGCCGCGAGGCGGGGTCGCGGCACCAGATCCGCCACTGCCGCTCTGCTGCTTGAGCAGCGCGATCTGCAGCGCGCCGAGGAACGTCGACTTGCCGCTGCCCGTCGCGCCGAGCATGGCGATGCCGGGCTCGCTGCGGATAGGTCCGCGTTCCCGCTGCGCCTTGGAGTTGTTCTTCGCCGAAGCTGGCCACGTCGGACTCCCCTTAATCGACGAACGGGAACGGAACGGTCTGCGCGGCCTCGACGCAAGCCGAGGCGCGTCGCGAAGTCCTGCATGTCCACGGGGTCATCCACCGTCGCCGTGGCGTCCTGCGCCGAGCGAGCGCCAGACCTCCCCGCGCGCGTCGTGGTCGCGCAGCGCGCCGAACGAGGCGCCGAGGGCCCCGATCCGGTCGAGCTGCCACTTCCAGTTCACCCGGTCGGGACACGGGATGATCGTCGTGCGGGTGTCCATCGCGTGCGGGTGCGGCGGCCGCCCGCCCGCGATCACGAGCACCGGGCGCCCGTCCCGGCTCGGACAGGTGCCTGGCGACCGCGTCGAGGGCGCACTCGAGCTGGGCGGCCCGCCGGTACTCCCGCTCATCGGTCTTGCGCCCGGCGAGGCCGCGCAGCTCGTGCTCGGCCCGGGCGCTCGGTGCCGCCCAGGCGCGCACGGCGACCGGCTGCTCGTCCACCGACCACGCGACCGAGTGCGGCCCGTACGTCGACCACCGAGACGCTCAGCCGCCCGGCGCCCTTGTCCGCCTCGTCGATGAGCTGCGACAGCCGGTCGATCCTGAGCTCAAGCCGGTCCTCGCCGCCGCTGACCTCGACGAGGCAGACCAGGTGGACCGGCTCCGGCGCCGCCAGCCGGTCGGGAACCTGGCCGTGAGGTCATCCCAGGAGCCGGAGAACTTGCCGAGCTGGGCGGGCAGCCCCTGCAGCAGGACCCGGCCGGGCCGGGTGAGCACCGCGGTCACCTCGTAGGTGCCGGAAGGGACGACCGCGGACTGGACGTGCACCGGCCGCAGCGCCTGGGCGTTCGGCGGGACGTCCGGCCGCCGGTCGCGGGTGACGACCGCGAAGACGTGCCGTCGCCGTCCGTGGGCTCGCAGCGGACCCGGGCGACGGCCCGGTGGCCCTGGGTCACGCCCGGCGGGAAGAGCTGGTGGCCGGTCGAGGACAAGCCGCCCGGCGTCGGGCCGGCCTGGCGGCACCTGCCGCAGGACGGCGAGCTCGTAGCCGAGCACCAGCGGGCTGTCCCTGATCGCCTCGCGCACCTGGTCCTCGAGCGGGATCCGGCAGTCGTAGACGGGCACCCCGCGCGCGCCTGGCAGCAGGCCGAAGCAGGTCGTCGGGCAGGTCAGCGGACGTCCGGACGATGAACGCCGGGTCAACCTCACGGTAGAACGCGTCCGGGTCCTGCAGGGACGATGCCCGCACCCGCGGCTGCTCAGCCCGGGGCGTGCCGTTCTCGTCCCGGTAGACGCGCCAGATCGTCGCGCCGATCGCGCGAGAATTCGACGACGGTAAATCTGGCGGTCCCGGTAAGCCGCGCGAGCTCATCGGAAAGGGCGTCGTGAACCTCGTCTTCAGCCCCGATCATGGCCAGCCCTTCCGCGAAACCGGTCATCTGACATGCAAGAAACGCTTAATCGATTCTATTTTTGAGGTGATTAGCGTTACCCGGCATCGCCTGCCGACTACATTATCTATATCTCAGTATCAGGGTAGGCACCCCGCAGCGCTGCGGGGGTGCGCCTTACCGCCGTTCCCCTATGCTTGGAGCCGCCGGAGCTGGCGAACCTCTCTTCGGAGGCCGACGATGCGGATGTTTCACCAATTGCGGAGGCTCGTGCTCGCGCTGTCCGGCGCGGACGAGGAGATCCTCGCCTACGTTCCCAGCGACCGGGCGCGGTTCGAGAGCCTCGGCTGGGCGATCCTCATCACCAGCGGCATGGCCGATGATCTCCATGTGGTTCGCCCTGTCAAGCGCGCTCAGCATTAACGGGATTCTGGCCATCCCGGTCGCCGTGTTCTGGGGCCTCGTGATCATGGGCATCGACCGCTGGCTGATCACCTCGATGCCCATTGACGGCAGCCGCAAGTTCGCCATGGCGGTGCCCCGCGTGCTGCTGGCCGTACTGCTCGGCACGCTGATTTCCACCCCGCTGGTGCTGCGCATCTTCCAGTCGGAAATCAACGCGCAGATGGCGGTAATGCAGCAGAAGAACTACAGTTCGTTTCTTGCCAATCAGCAGAGCAGCCAGGTTAACCAGCAGGTGACCACCTATTAACAACGAGCTGCAGCAGCTGAACACCGTGATCAACTCCCACGGCGCGCAGACGGGCAACAACGCGGCCGACCCGCAGCTCGTCGCGTACAACAAGCAGCTGACGCAGCCTGCAGGGCCAGCTGAGTCACTGGACGACGCTGAAGACCCAGTACTACAACGCCTACATCTGCCAGCTGTACGGCGGGCCAGACCTGCCCGAAGAAGGGCGCGGGCCCCGCCTACAAGGCCAGCTTCGCGAGCTACCAGCAGGCGTCGGCGCAGGTGACAAGCACCCAGGGGCAGATCAGCCACGTCCAGGGCGAGATCCAGCAGCGCGACCAGTTCCTCAGCTCGACGAGCAAGGCCAGCCAGCAGCAGCGGTACACCGAGGCGCTGAACCAGCAGCCGCTCGTGCAGGGCGAGTACAACACCGCGGTGCAGCGCAAGAACCAGCTCCAGGCCACCTTCTACGCGCAGAACCAGGCCGCGCACGGCATCCTGCATGCGGCTGGAGGCGCTGAGCCAGCTGAGCAACGGCAACCTCACCGTCACGGCCGCGCGGTTCCTGCTCTTCCTGCTCTTCCTCGTCATCGAGTGCCTGCCCGTCACCGTGAAGCTGCTGCAGCGCCCGGGCCAGTACGAGGCCGCGCTCCGCGAGGCGAAGCAGGCCGAGCAGCGGGACTACGAGAAGTTCTTCAGCACCCGGTCCCGCCTGCGCCACGCCGGCTTCGCCCGGCGGCCAGCCGGGCCGCCAGGCGCAGCCGCCCGCGGCCGCTTGACGCCGGGCCGCAGCCGGACCCGATCTGGAACCGCACCAGGCGGCTGCCGCCGGTGCGACTCGCCCGAGGACGAGACGCCGACGGAGACCTTCAGGGACCCGGGCATCGCCCGCCCGGGCCGCGGCGCCGACTACGGCCCGCCCGGAGGAGACCGCCCGGCGCGAGCACCGCTGGCGCGGCGCCGATGACTGGCGCAATCACTGGGCGCAGCCGGACGAGGAGGAAGCGACCGGGAGGGCCGCCGCGGGAACCGGGCGCGGACTCGCGCGTGTCCCGACCAGGCAGGATCCGGCCATGGCGCAGACCAGGGTGGACTACGGGTACCCGGGTGAGCCGCGCGAGGACGGCTACCGGCCGGACGACGGCCCGGATCCCGGGGACGCCTACGGCAGAGCCGAGCCTGCCGGCCACTGAGGCGCCGGGCGACCACGACGACGACCCGGTGCCGGCGCGAACGGACGGGAACGGCGGCGGCATCCCGCTGAGCTGGGATGACGAGTGACGCCGCGCCAGGTGCGGCTGCTGAACCACCGCTACCGGCTTGAGGAACGGCTTGGCCAGGGCTCCATGGGAAGCGTGTGGAAGGCCTACGACACGCGGCTTGAGCGCACCGTGGCGGCCAAGGAGCTCGTCTCCGCGCGCGGCGGCGGCGAGGACCTGGACATCCGCAGGGAACGGGTCCGCCGGGAGGCGCTCGCGCTCGCCAAGGTCGAGCACCCGGCCATCGTCACCATCCACGACCTGATCTACGAGGGACCCGGGCAGGACCCGTGGATCGTCATGGCCTACGTCTGCGGCCGGTCGCTCGACTCGATCATCGGCGACCCGCAGCCGCTCGATGAGCGCAGGGTCGCGGGCATCGGGCTCGCCGCCCTGCAGGGCCTGATGGCCTGCCACGAGCAGGACGTGTACCACCGCGACGTCAAGCCGGCGAACATCGTGCTCAGCGACGACGGGTCGGTTCGCCTCGTCGACTTCGGCATCGCGCGGATCGTCGGCAAGAACCCGCTGACCATGGACAGCAACGTCATCGGCACCCCCGAGTTCCTGGCGCCCGAGCTGTTCACCGACCATCAGGCGGGACCGGCGACGGACCTGTGGGCGCTCGGCGTGACGCTCTACTACGCGCTTGAGGGCCGGTCGCCCTTCCGGGCCGAGACCCTGCCCGCGACGATCGCGGCCATCCTCAGCAAGAACCCGCCCGAGCCGCGCACCCGGGGCGAGGTCGCCGCCCTGGTGCTCACGATGCTGCGCAAGCACCCGGCGGAGCGGCCGGACGCCGCCACGGTCGCCGCCGTCCTGCGGCGGGTCGCCAGCGGCGGCGCGCGGCCGCCAGGCCGCCCGGCCGGACCGGGCGCCCGCGGGCCGGGCAGGCCGCCGGCGCGCGCAGAACCGCGGGCCGCCCAGGGCGCCGTCCGCCGGCCAGTCCCGGACCAGCCGCGGCGCGCCGCGCCCGGCCGCCGCCGGCCAGCGCGCCGCTGCGACACACCCCGCTGCAGGGAATGCCCGCCCAGGACGCCGCGAAGATCGTCAGCGACTGGCCCACCGACCGTGCCGTCACCGACCTGCTCGCCCTCGCGGAGACCGCGGTCGCCCGGATCATCAACCGCTGCGCCGACCCGGTCGCGGGAAAGCTGCTGAGCGGCATCGCCGCCGGCCAGCCCGCCCGGGTGCGGAAGATCCTGGAGATGGTGACGACGGAACGGGCCGGGCGGCTGCTCGACCACATGAGCTCACTCGCCGCCGCGTCCGCCCTGTCGCTGCCCACGCCCACCGGGGCGGTCCGGGTGCTCGGTCAGGCCGACGACCTGACCGCCACCGGCGTGCTGCTCGAGATGAGCGCGCCGAGTGCCGCCGGGCTCGTCATGGTGATGGACACCGAGCGCGCGGTGAAGCTGCTCGGGCACGCGGCCCCGGTCACCGTGGCGGCCATCCTGCGGAACGTGCCGCGGGACCGGCGCGAGGCCGTGCTGCAGCCGGCTGCCCGCAGCCGTTCCGCTCCCTGGTCGCCAGGCACCTGTAGACGCGGCGCCTCACTTCGTGACGATGAAGTACAGCCACGGGCCCTGCGCGTTGAGGTTGGCCGTATCCGAGGAGCCGCGGAAGTAGTCGCCCCGGATCCGGTACCGGTCGCCGACCGCCCGGGACAGGCTGAACGGCGCGGCGTCGTGGCTCTTGCCGTCCAGCTTGTCGCAGCCGTACTTGGTGTCGGCGTCCCAGCCGACGCCCGCGTCGTACTGCTGGGTCTCCGGCTCCAGGCACTCGCCGTGCTTGTTCGGCGCCACCGTCGAGTACAGGGTGAGCGTGCCGGCGCCGTGGAAGACGTCGTAGACGGTGCCGCTGCCGCTCCTGCTCGTCTTGTAGTAGCCGCCGATCCGGTCCGTCACCCGCGCGTAGGCGTGCAGGGTGCGGCTGGCCGAGTTGGGGGCATCGCGGGAGTCGCCCGCGAAGACCGCGGTGAACGTGGTGGTCCTGGTGATCGAGTACCCCGGGTACCACTTGCCCTTGGCGTCGACGGTGCCGGCCGCCACCAGCCTGCGCGGCTGGCCGGCTGGCGTGGCGTACAGCGAGACCTTGCGGCTGGTGAACGTCGGGCCCAGGGTGACGGTGAGGGTGACCTGGGCGCCGTAGGGGTTGTCGGTCACCGGGGAGCTGACGGAGATCGGCGGCTTGACGTGTGCTCGACGGCGTGGACCGCGGCCGTGCTTTCGGCAACCGCAGTGGCCGCGGGCAGCGCGAGGAACCCGAGCGTCCCGGTTAGCGCGCAGCTGAGTGCGATGGGCCGCAGGCGCATGACGATTCCACCCCTGGAGAAGTCCGTCGGAAAAAGATCAAAGTCGAGTATCCCGAACGGATGCGGCTTACCCCTGGTCGCCACGCCGTGACCGTCAGCGTGCGGGTTAAACGAGTAGCCGGCACCCGTTCTGAATGATCGATTTTGTTAACTTTGCCCGCACCCGACCCGCCGCGCTCTGCTCCGCACGCGCGCGCCGGCGCTTTCCTGGTCGCTCCTCCCTCGTACCTCGGTCGTCGCTCCTCAGTCCAGAGGCCGCCGCGCGCTTTGGCTCGTGCTGTGTTCAGAACGCGGTCCTCGGGTCGGCGCCTGACCAGGCGGCGCGCAGCAGCGCGCGGAGGTCCGCCGCGGTGACCGGGCGCGGGTTGGACGGGGGGACGGACGGCAGGATCGCCGTCCGCGGCCTCGGCGATCGAGTCCTCGGTGAAGCCGTAGTCGCGCCAGGGCGCGCGGGGCGTCCAGCTCCTGCTTGAGCGCGACCAGGCCGTCGAGCGCGCTGCCAGCGCGGTACCGGCCGGCGCCGAACTGCGCCGCGGCGATCCGCCGCTCGGCGTCCGGTGCCGCGGGCCCGTTGAACGCCAGCACGTACGGCAGCACGGTCGCGTGCGTCTGGGCGTGCGGCAGGTTGTACTTGCCGCCGAGCACGTGGCAGATCTTGTGGTGCAGGCCGGAGCCCGCCGAGGCGAACGCGGTCGCCGACAGGTACGCCGCGTACAGGGCGTGCTCGCGTCCGTCGAGGTCCATCGGGTCGGCGACGACCTTGGGCAGGCCCGCCGCCAGCGACCGGATGCCCTCGGCGGCGAAGGCGGCGTTGATCGGGTCCGCGTTCGGCGCCCACAGCGAGTCCACGCAGTGCGCGAGCGCGTTCAGGCCGGACGCCACGCTCATCTCGACCGGCAGGGACATGGTGAGCGCGGCGTCGTAGACGATGACCTTGGGCAGCACCTTCCGGTCGGTGCCGGTCGTCTTCTTCGCGCCCTCCGTCAGTCCCCAGACCGGGGTGCGCCTCGGAGCCCGCGTAGGTGGTGGGCACCGCGATGATCGGCAGGCCGGTCGTCATCGCGACCGCCTTGGCCAGGCCCGTGGTCGAGCCGCCGCCGACGCTGACGAGGACGTCGACGTCGTTGCCCGCGGCCGCCTCGCGGGCCCGCTCGGCCACCTCGACCGGGACGTGCATCACCACGTCGTCGTGGCGCAGCGCCACCGGGATGTCCGCGGCGATCGTGTCGGCCAGCGTGCATCTCGGCCTTGGCCGCGATCAGCATGACCCTGGTGGCGCCGAGGCGGCCGATCTCGCTGCTCAGGTTGGCCGCCGCCGCGCCGGAGCCGAAGACGACGCGCTGCGGCAGGGTGTCGTGGACGAAGCGCATGACCTTATTGAACCTCATTCACGGCTACCGCCTGCTCAGCAGGGCGGTGAGGGCGTCCCTGAGTGCCTGCTCCGGGTCGGCGGGCAGGCTCATCGAGCGCCAGCCGATGAACTTGTCCGGGCGGACCAGCAGCACGCCGTCCTCGCTCGACCTCGCGCAGCCGCGCCCAGTCGTAGTAGATGTCGGTGACCTCGCGGCCCGGGCCGATGATCACCGTCTTGAGCGGGACGCCCAGGTCGTCGCTCGACCTTCGCGGCGGCCGCCGCCCACGGCTCGCCGGTGATGCCGGTGATCAGCGTGAACGCGTCGTACGGGGCCAGGTCGAGGGTGGAGACCTTGTGCGCGTGCGTCTGCCGACCCAGGCGTGCGGCAGGTGCGCGCCCGGCACGGTGGACGCCTGGTAGTACAGCTCGGGGTCGCGGGCGGGCGCGGGCCTGGTCGCTGCCGTCGCCCTGGATCGCCGTCGACTCGTAGAACTGGCCGAGCTCGACGCCGTGCGCGTTGAACTCGTAGTTCTTCAGCTCCATCGCCTCGACGAGCGCGGCCCGCTTGGCCGCGCCGCGCGGCGTGTTGGCCTTGCGCTCCTCGATCTGCGCCCGCATCTCCTCCTCGGTCTCGGCCGTCGGTCAGGCCGAGCACCTCGAAGAACTGGACGAACTCGCGGCTGGACTTGTTGGCCCGGGTGACGATCTGCCTGGCGACCGGGGCGCGCTCGGCCGAGTAGGTCTCGAGCAGCGCCGGGCCGGCCTGGTCCGCGCAGCACCGCCGCGAGCTTCCAGGCCAGGTTGTAGGAGTCCTGGACGCTGGTGTTGGAGCCGAGCCCGTTCGACGGCGGGTGCCGGTGGATCGCGTCGCCCGGCGCAGAAGACCCGCTGCTTCTGCAGGTGGGTGGCGTACAGTCTCGTTGTTGCCCCACAGGGACGTGCCGGTGATCTCGACCTCGAGGTCGGGCACGCCGACGCAGGTTGCTGACGATCTCGTGGCCTTCTCCTCGTCGACCTCCGGTGGCGGCTGGCTGATGTCGTAGCCCCAGACGATCAGCCACTCGTTCCACGGGCGGATCATGCGGACCAGGCCGGCGCCGATGCCGCCGACGTTGGAGCCCGGGCTGGATGACCCAGTAGAGGACCGACGGCCGCGAGGCGACGTACGCGCGAGATGTCGGCCTTGAAGGTGATGTTCATCGAGCCGGCGATGTCCATCTGGCCCTCGAACGGCAGCCCGATGTCGCTCGGCGACCAGGGACCGGGCGCCGTCCGCGCCGATCAGGTACTTCGACCGGATGTTGTAGACCGTGGCCGGTGAGCCGGTCGCGGACCGTGGTGGTGACCCCGTCGTCGTCCTGGGCGTGGCTCAGGTACTCGGTCGAGAACCGGGTCTGGGTGCCGCGGGCGGTCGCGTTCTTGACCAGGATCGGCTCCAGGTAGGTCTGCGGGATGTCGCAGATCAGGCAGGGCGACGCCAGCTGGTAGTCGGCCTCGCGGGCCGGGTGGGTGCCCCAGGTCAGGATGCGGCCGATCTCCTCGCCCGCGATCGACGTGCAGAACACGGTGTCGCCGACGAGCGCGTGCGGCGTCGCGTCCGCGAGCACCTGGTCCTCGATGCCGAAGTCGCGGAAGATCTCCATCGCCCGCTGGTTGGTGATGTGCGCGCGCGGCGTGTTGGCCGTCCACCGGTACTTGGTGATCATGATGTTCGGGACGCCGAGCGTGGCGAGGCAGAGCGCGGCCGCGCCGCCCGCCGGGCCGGAGCCGACGATCAGCACGTCGGTCTCGACCGCCGCGCCGGCGGGGATTTCCGTCTCGGCGAGTCCGTCGTCGAAGGCAGGCATGAGGCTGCGCACCCTTCTCCCGGGCCAGCGCTGGCCCGTGTCGTCCGTTGGCATGTCCCTGGCGCTGTGTCTTCCGCTTGCAGGTGATTGTGCCCTCCCGGCACGCCAGGCCCAAGGACCGCGGCCAGACATGGCGGAAATGAGAAGCTGGCCCGGCGATCGCGAAGATGGTGGATCGTTGGGAGGCCTCTGGTGCTCCCAACGATCCACTATCCCTGAGTCAGCTGGCGGCGGAGGTCGCCCGCGCGGAGGCCGAAGTGCTGGCGGAACGCGTGCGAGAAGTAGCTGGCCGAGGTGAAGCCGCAGCGGGCGGCGACGTCGGCCACGGTCTCGCGCCGGCCGCGCCCGGCGCGGTCGGCGGGGCGGCCAGCATCGAGTACGCGAGCTGGAGGCGGCGGGCCAGGATGTGCCGGGGCACCGACGTGCCGTCGGCGGCGAACACCCGGGAGAGCTGGCGCTCGCTGATGCCGATCGCGGCCGCGATCTGCTCCGCGCTCAGGCCCGGGCTGGTGAGGTGCTCCTCGATGTAGCAGCGCGCGGCGGCCCGGTGGGCGGTCGCCCGGGCCGCGTCCCGGCCCGCCGCGAGGACGGCCACCAGGTCGAGCACGCGTGCCCTCGTCCGGTGGCGGCGCCGGCCCGGGCCCGGTGGCGCGCGCCGGTCAGCCGGGCCAGGGCCCGGGCGTACTGGCCGGCGTCGGGCAGCGGGCGGCTCGTGCCGCGCCGCCGGGCCGCCGCGCGGCGAACGACGTGATCGCCGGCTTGCCCGCCTGGGAGACGCCGGCCCGGCCGGAGAGCGCGGAGCACGGCACCGTCACGACCAGTTCCTCAAGGCCGCGCGCGAACCCGCGCGCGAACGGCCGGTCGGTCGCGCACACCAGGGCGTCGCCCGGGCGGAGTTCGCGGGCTGCCGTCCGCGCTCGCGAACGACGCGTTCCCGCGCAGGGTCAGGTAGATCGCGATCGAGTCGGCCGGGCAGCGGTCGATCACCGCGGCGGTCCGCTCGACCGCGTGGGCGGAGCGCGCGCACCCGGGCCAGCCTGACCTGCGGGAGCCGCACGTTGACCTCGGTCGCGTCAAGCGGGCCGGCCGCGCGGACGTCAAGCCCGATCAGCGCGGCGGCGTTGTGCGACTCCCACCGCTCGATCCGGCGCGCGGCGGGCAGGCCAGCGGTCGAGAAGACCCTTCGCTCCAGGGCCGCGGGCTCCGTCGCCTCGCGTGCAGGGACCGGCATGGGTCCGATACTGCGGCCAGTCGCCGCGGCGCGTCAACGGGACCCCGGCGCAAGCGATCGCACGGACGGTGCTGCGTTTCCTTCCAGGCGGCGCTAATCTGGCGAGGTGGCTACGCCGTCCGTGACACCCCATCCAGAGGCAGGCGGCCGGGGCGGCGGGCGTGCCGGTGACGAGGGTCCGGCGGCGCTGCGGGCCTGGCTGTACGAGGTGAAGCCCGATGGCACCAGTCAGCTGATGGGACCGCGCACCGGCCGGCCGATGGCGGAGATAGAGGCGGGCGGTTCCCTGCACGTCTCCGTCGAGGGCGGGCAGAACACCCCGGCGAGGAAGTACCTGAAGGCGCCGCCGGCCGAGGGAATGTCATCCGACCCGGTGACGGTCACGCATGGACCCGCGCAACGGCTTCTGGATGATCCAGAACAGCGGCATCACGAACACGCTCCGGGTGCAGCAGTACGGCCTGTCGGCCGTGCCGCTCCGTCCCCAGACGTCGATGCCCATGGCCGGCCGGGACGTGGCGGTGTGGATCCCCGTGGTGCCGCACGGGTCCACGTCGGGCAAGAGCGAGAGCTTCCGGCTGCTCATCCTGGCCGCCGGACCGGAGAAGCAGGACGGCGCTCGGGCCGACCAGGCTCATCACCGCGCCGCGCCGGTACCTGTCGGAGGCCAAGCAGGAAGCGCTCATCGCGTACTTCGGCGACCACCTCTCCTGGCCGCCGCTGCCGGCCCCGCACGTCCGGCAGCAGGCGGAGGTCGAGAGGATCGCCCACCAGTACCGGCTGGCGAAGGCGCCGACCCCGGAGCGCTGGGCCCGGAACCGGTTCGACGTGCTGGCCGGCCGGGACGGGCTGTTCAGGGACGCCGACTGGTTTCCGCGGCTCGGCGGTCCCGACCGGACCCTGGCCAACCACCTGGCCGCCTTCCACCGCCTGGTGGAACTCCGCACGATCACGCTGCGGCGCGTCTGCGAGTGGGCCAAGCGGCACGACGTCGAGCCTTACGTCATCATCGACAGGCAGCTCGTCCCGCCGCGGTAGCGGCTACTCAGCGCGGCGGGTTCTCGGGCTGGTCGACGGAGGCGGCCATCCGGACGGCCGCGACGGTGTCATGCCAGCTGCGCGGGTCGGGGAACTTCTGGCCGACGAGCGCGGCGGCCTTCATCAGGCCTTCCTTCAGCATGGCCGGGTCGCCTGGCGGCACGAACACCGCGCCGGCGTAGCCGCTGGCGGCCTCGGGCAGGCCGCCGACGCTCGTCACCACGATCGGCAGGCCCCAGCTCATCGCGACGTGCAGGATGCCGCTGCTCGACGAGCGCCGGTAGGGAAGCACGGCCACGTCGGCGTGCGCGAAGGCCGCGCCGACGACCTCGTCCGGCACGTACTCGTTGACGAACGTGATGCGGTCCGCGTGCGGGCTCGTGGCGATGAGATGAGCCGGCTCGGTGCAGCCCTCCCAGGTCTCCCCGACCACGGTGAGCCAGAACCGCTCGGCCTCTTCCCTGGGCAGGGCGTTAAAGACGCGGAGCAGGTCTTCCAGCCCCTTGTACGGCCGTATGAGGCCGAAGAACAGCAGGTTCACCACGCCGTCGGACTTCGGGGCCGTGCGCACCGCGGAAATCGCGGCCGTGACGGCCGGGTCGGACGTTTCCTGCAAGGTCGCGGTACTGGTCGTAGGGGCCGTGCGGCACCAGCGCGACGCGCATGTCCATCGGCCCGTAATTCGACTCGAACAGCTGCCAGTCCGCCTTGGAGTGGACGATGCAGCCGTGCGCGAGCCGGATGAGCGCGCGCAGCCCCCAGCGGCCGTAGCCGCGGGCGAGCGCCAGGCCGGCCTCGCCGGGATCCTGCAGCTCGTGCAGTTCGATGACGACGCGCATGCCCGTGAGGCGCGCGACCATGGCGAGCACCAGGTAGGTGTGCAGCGTGGCCGCCGTCCACCACTCGAGGAGCAGGACCTTGGACCGCCGCGACCGCAGGAACCGCAGGGCCCTGAGCAGGGAGGTGCCCCACCACCAGTCGATCCCGTCGAAGACCGACACGTCGGCGCGGTATTCCATGCTCGCCCGCTTCAGGCCGACGCGGCGCTTGCCCGGGTAAAGGAGGCGCGGGAGCAGGCGGCGAAGCAGGATGACGTTGGTATCGCACTGGTCGCCGGCCATGGAATTGGCCAGGCGACAGGTGTAGTAGCTGATTCCAGAAGTGAATCGCCAACCCGGGCCGACAAGGCAAACCGACAATTGCGAATCGTCGCTCTCAGGCGCGGCGACTTCATGGGCGATGTGGCCGCGTGCCGTCTCTGCCGACTCGTCAGATGAAAAATTCTGGTCAAGGAGGCTATGATCACTCTGCACTGTCCGAGTCGACTCAAATGATGGCGGCTGAAGTCCACGAGTAGTCACGTCGCACCTGTTCTGCTGATAATTCAATTTCTATTTACAAATCAACAATGCTGCTATTTTTACTTCAAATGATGGGCGGAGAGTCGCTCTGGTCGACCGTCGCGGCGGACTTGGAAGCGCGATCGTACCGTACCCGATGCTGGCTAGGTGTGAGTGTTAACCTCCGCTGAAGATTGCTGCAGCGTCGGGAGAGCCGGGCGGGGGTGCCAGTTCACCAGTGACGGCATCGGCGTGGTGAGTCGGCAGGGCAACGGGAAACCGCTACGAGCCTACCCGGATCGATGCCCGCGAGTTGCCGCTAACCGGCAAGATCACCAGCTGTCCGACATGTCGCCCGGCGCCGGCTGAGTCGTCAGGTCATCACCTTCCGCTACCTCGGTCGCGCGCTGAATCGGGCACGTAGCGGGGCATGCCCTCGTCGGGGATGCGCCGCACCGTGCCGCTTGCGGGGGTATAGTGTCCGCATTAGTCACCAAGGTCAGGAGTGTGACAACCGGGCGTCTGACGCGCACGCCGCGGAATCGCTCCGGCCGGCGCCCGCAGATGAAGCGAGATGCTGCTCGTTCAGCTAGTTCAGCGACTCAATGGGCGGGAAACTGGAGTCAATTAGGAGGCGGTCGCATGACGCTGCCAGCAGCAGCCCCGGCACTCCACGCCGCGAAATCTGAACGCAACGCAAGCGGCGGGTTCTTGCCCACTCGCGTTATCGAGGTCGAGCTCACTGAGCCGCTGCCGAAGCTTGACCACGATGGCCATTACGGCCGGGCCTGGATCCTCGCCCGGCTGCACACCGAGCCAATCGGTGTCTGCGTGGTCACGCTGCCGCGAGAGGGAATCGCCCCCGACGCGCTCGCGGCGCTGATGTGGACTGAACTGAGCGGGCCCGTTGCGCAGCGGTTCGAGGCCGCGGGGCTGACCGCGCCGGCGGCCCTGACCGGAAGCGGCCTGGCGGCGGACCCGGAGGCGTGGCCGTTCCTGCGCGAGCGCGCGGCGCTGCTCGCCAGCGCGCCGTTCATCAGCGTTGTCGTCTGCACCCGCGACCGGCCGGAACAGATAAAGAAGTGCCTGAGCCGCCTCGCGCGGCAGCAGTACCCGCGGTACGAGGTAGTGGTGGTCGATAACGCTCCGACGTCTGATGCCCTCCGTAAGGTGGTCGAGGGCCAGGCGGGCGAGGGAGCCGAGTTCCGCTACTGCGTGGAACCGCGGCCGGGCCTGTCCTGGGCGCGGAACGCGGGGATCGCGGCCGCGGCGAGCGACATCATCGCCTTCCTCGACGACGACGACGAGCCGGACGAGCACTGGCTGGCCGGTGTCGCGGACGGCTTCGCCAGGGGCGAGCGCGTCGGCTGCGTTTCCGGCGTTGTCCTGCCCGCCCGGCTCGATAACGCCGTTGAGAACCTGTTCGAGGAGATTGGCGGCCACAGCAAGGGCCGCGGCTTCGTTAAGGAGACCTTTTCCAAGTCCGGGCCGCAGAGCCCGCTCTGGCCGCTGCCGCCGTTCGGCGTCGGCGCCAACATGGCCTTCCGGCGCGAGGCGCTTGACCGCATCGGCGGGTTCGACGTGGCGCTCGGCGCCGGGCACCCCGACCGGGGGCGGCGAGGACACGCTCGCGATAACGCTCGTCATGCTCTGCGGCTACGAGGTCGCCTACGAGCCCGTCGCCCTCATGTGGCATCACCACCGCCAGGACATGGCCAGCCTCAACAAGCAGCTGCACGGGTACAGCGTCGGGCTGACCGCCTTCTACGCCGCCCTGCTGCGGCAGCGGCCGGGCGCGTTCCTCGGCCTGGTCAAGTTGCTCCCCATGGCGGCCGGCTACCTGAAGGGCGGGAAGGAGCGCGCCGGAAGAGGCGCCCGCGGAGCCCCAGGACCTCGCGGCGGAATTGGACCGCAGGCAGCTTCAGGGAATGCTCAAGGGGCCGCTGGTCTACGCCGAAGAGCAGGCGCATGCAGCGGCGCGTCGCGGCCGCCGCGCGTTCCTAAGTAACACTCGAAAGTGTCACAAGTACCGCAACGGGCTACTTGCCGGAGTTGCCACGTATGCGTACCTCGATCGCCTATGCTGCAGTCGAGGGGCGCGTCGATCGTCCGGGCAGGTAGACAGGTACGCCTAGGCGGTTGGAGGTTCCCGGGGCGTGGTGGCAATGGACGGATCACTTGGCTCGCGGGCGGCGGTCCGGCGGCCAAGTCGGGCTGAGCAGGCTCCGGAGGCGTCCGTACTTTCCCGCATTCCGATAAGCGTCATCGCGCTGATCGCCGCGATCGGTGTCTTCGTTTCATCCATGGGCTACGCGGACGGGCGCGCCGGAGCCGGGCAGCAGCAGCGGCCCCGGGACGGCGCTCTACTGGCTTGGCCAGGTGCTGATACTGGTTCCGATAGCCGGGCGGCTGATTCAGCCGGCGCCAGATGAGCAATGGTTCCACCATCACGCTCATCGTGATGCTCACCATCGCCGAATACTTGCTGAAGGTTAACTACACGCCCGCTTGGGTTCGGCTTCAACGATGAATTCCTGCACTGGCGCGGCACCACGAACATGCTGCAGTCGGGGAAGCTGTTCGAGCTGAACTACGGGCTGCCGATCGGGACGCACTACCCGGGAATCGAAGAGGTCACGTCGGCGCTGATCTCGGCGACCGGGCTCTCCGTCTTCGAAGCCGGCCTGGTAGTCGCGGGGGTCGCCCACCTCCTGTTCATCCTGTTCCTGTACCTGGCGTTCTGCGTCGCCATCCGCTCGCACCGGATCGCCGGCATCGCGATACTGATCTACTACAGCGCGCCCGCGCTGACGTCCTTCAACTCGATGTTCGTCTACGAGACGCTCGCCCTCGCCTTCCTCGGCATGTGCATCGTCGCCGCCCTCAGGTCGGCCATCGAGAAGTCGCCGTCGGACCGCAGGCGCTGGTTCATCGTCGCGGTCCTGTGCATCTTCGCCACGGTCATCACGCACCACGTCACCAGCTACATGCTGACCGCGTTCCTGGTCCTGGTGGCGATCGCGAGCAGGCTCACCGGCTCGCGCAACACCGCGATGAGATTCGGCATCCTCGCGACCATCTCCGCGCTCTCGGTCATCTGCTGGATCGCCTTCATCGCGCCTGACACCATCTCCTACTTCAGCCCCACCGTGGTGGGCATGGTCGCAGAGCCTTAAGAACCTCACGAACGGCGGGTCCTCCGGTGCGGCGTCCACCTCGACGTCGCCCTTTAGCAACACGGTCCTGGAAGCGGTCGGCCTGCTGCTCATCACGGTCCTGATCGCGGTTGGCTCCTGGCAGGCATGGAAGCGGTACCGGCGGCACCCGTGGATCATCGGCATGATGATCGGCGGCATCCTCGGCTGGGTCGCCTCGCTAGGGATCCGCCTCGGAACCGCGGACGGGCAGGAACTCGCCGGGCGGGCCGCGACCTTCATCTACATCCCGGTGAGCGTCCTCGCCGCGCTCGCCCTGACCAGGCTGGTCAACAGCGCGCCGGTGCGCCGCTTTGGTGCTGCCGTCACCGCCGTCGTCGTGGCCGCGATCACCGCGCTGCTGATCGACGGGCTGGCCAACGGCTGGCCGCCCTTCTGGGAACGGCTCCCGGGCCCGCACCAGGTGGCCGCCTTTGAGGCGTCGGTCGACCCCGAGGAAGTCGCCATCGCCAACTGGAGCCTGGCGGAGCTCGGCCCTGGCTGGCGCATCGCCTCCGACCAGGGCATCTATCCGGTGCTCATCGGCTACGGCGGCCAGAACCCGCTGCAGCAGATCTCCTGGCTGTACGCCACCCCGACGTGGACAGCGGCCCGTCGCGCGGTCAGGCAAGCGGCCAGAATGTGCAGTACGTGGAGACGGACACGCGGCTGACCAAGTCGCTGTCGCCGAACGGGATCTACTTCCCCGGTGACACCAGATGCCCACCACAGCCGCTCCCGTTGGCCAACCTCACTAAGTACAACCACATCCACGGCGTGGCCCGCGTCTATGACGACGGGACCATCAATTTCTACGACCTCGTGAGCCTGGGATATGTACCGCAACCGAAACCTTGACATCGCGATCGCGGCGATAGTCGCGATCCTCGGTGGGCTGGCTGCCGCGAAGCACCTGCCAGGCCAGGTCACCATCCCGCTTGGCATCGCGCTCTTCTTCGCCCCCGGCTACCTGTGGTCAGAGGCGATCCTCAGCCAGCGGCTGCCAGGCGTCGAACGGGCGATGACCACGGTCGGCATGGCCCTCATCTTCCCGATTCTCGGCGGCTTCCTGTTCTACGGGCTGCACATCCCGCTGTTCAAGTCGTCGTGGATCGGCCTGCTCGTCGTCCTCACCCTCCTCGGGGTCGTCGCGGTCGCGATCCAGCGCCTGCGCGAGGTGCCCGTTCGACCAGCCACAGCAGCCGAGGAGAAGTCAGCAGCCACCGCGCCAGAGCGGGTCGGTCGTGCTGCACTCCTTCATCTTTGGCCTCGCCGCGGTGATCGGCATCGGCGCCGTCGCGTTTTCCGTCAAGAGCGCGGACGCGCAGAAGTTTCCTGGTTACACCATGCTGTCGATGACGGCGGTCGTGAATAACTCCGCGGCCCAGAACGTCGCGATCTTGAGCAACGACCCAGCGGCCCAGGCTGCCGCGGCCCAGGCTGCGGATGATGCCCAGGCTAAGGCTACGCAAGCGCACCTCGTCGTCACGAACCACCAGGGCGTCCCCGAGCAGTACCAGCTGAAGCTCTTGCAGAAGGGCAAAGTCACCAACACCTGGAACATCACGCTCAACGACGGCCAGACGTGGCAGAAGACCATCGCGTGCACGACGAATTACTCGCATGCTGGCGGACCTCTACCTGCTGCCGAACACCAGCACGCCATTCCGTTACGTTAATAACGGCACATGCGTAAGCAACATCAAAGTTCTGCCGGCCGTTCTTAGGGCCGAAGACCCGTGTAGACGTGAAATCATGAAAAAGAACCTGCGTCCTCTACCTCAAGTCGGCGGTCTGCACCGTCTGGTTCCGGCTCCACGGATTCCAGGCCTCGCTCGTCGCCTGCGACGGGCGGCTGCCCGTGCTGACCGGCGGCGGCACGATACGGATAGGCAAGCGGTTCGTGATCCGCGGCCGCGTCGCGCCCTGTGAGCTTACGCGCCGAAGGCAATGCCCAGCTGCTCATCGGCGACCGGGTCTTCCTCAACCAGGGGGTCGTCATCGCGGCGAAAGAGTCGATAGAGATCGGCGATGACACCCTGATCGGCGATTTCTCGGCGATATATGATTCGAATTATCACCAGCTTGACCCCAGTCACCCCGATAAGCCGCGCCCGGTGACCATCGGCAAGAACGTCTGGCTCGGCAATGGCGTGCTCGTGCTGCCGGGCAGCAAGATCGGCGACCACACCGTCGTGGCCGCGCGGTCGGTGGTCAAGGGCAGCCTCCCGCCCCGTGTGCTCGCGGCGGGCAACCCCGCGGTGGTCGTGCGGCAACTGGAGATCCCCGACGGCTGGCGGAGGGGTTGATGACGCGTGTGTCACCTCTCGCAAGGGGTCGGGTCCCGGCTCCCGGCGGACGGGCGAAGCGGCCGCCAGGCGGCGGCGCGCTCCCGATCCGCCGTCGGACCAGGCACTCCGCCGGAGGCCGGCCGCCGCGCACGCCGGCTGCGCCGGGGCCCTGGGCGTGCTCGTCACTACTAGTGGCGAATTGCTCATAGATTGGTAACATCACGATCTATGTCCGGAGGAGTAAACGTCTGCGAAACAGAGTCCGGTCTGTGTAGACTCCTGCCACAGGTGAAATGTCTAACACTGAAGTCACAACCTCGCTACTTTGTACGGATTGCCCGGAAGACGAGCCGCGACGTGTGACTGTGGTGACAAGCAGTTGAGACGCCCTCTAAACGGGGTTTGAGAGATGCCCGCTAACAAGGGATTGGGCTAACCGGGTCTGGGCGGACCGAGGTAAGGGGATACCCGTGGTAAGCATTGAGACTCCAAGCGTGGCGCTTGAAGCCGATCGTGAAGGGTCGTCTTTCCGAGTTGGTTCAGTAGAGACCCCAGCTCGCCTACGTTCTGTGGATGATATGACTCTCCTGGGTGATGACGAGAAGCCTGTGCCCGTCAAGTTGTCCATTCTCATGGCCGCTTACAACGAAGAGCGGACCATCATGAGCGTGGTCCACGCGATTCTGCAGGCTCAGCTTTCCCTGCGAGGTCGAGCTCATCGTCGTGGACGACGGCAGCATGGACGCCACGCCCGACCTGCTCAAGGAGATCGACGATCCCCGGGTCATCGTTCACCGGCACGCCAAGAACTCGGGCAAGGGCGCGGGCATCCTGACCGCGGCGTCGCTGGCGACGGGAACGCACATGGTCCCGTTCGACGCCGACATGGAATACGCGCCGGAGGACATCGCCAACATGCTCGTCCCTGTCATCAAGGGACGGTGCCGATGTCGTCTACGGTGTCCGGCTCTTCGGGTGCAACACGGTGTACCAGTCGTACCGGTACGCCATCGGCAACAAGGTCATGACCCACTTCGCGAATATCCTTTACAATTCTTATCTCAGTGACATGCACACCTGCCTAAAGCTGATTCCGCTGCCGATGTTCAGGGAGCTGAACCTGACCGAGACCGGCTTCGGGCTGGACACTCAGGTGACCGCGATGATGCTGCTGAGCGGGGTGCGTCCCTTCGAGGTTCCGGTGAGCTACTACAGCCGGTCCCATGAGCAGGGGAAGAAGATCAACTGGCGTGACGCGGTCTGGTGCCTCTGGATTCTGATCAGGACCCGTGTTGGCTGGTCGTAAGCGGATTCGGTCAAGCGTCCCGGCCAAGTCCGCCGAATTGCAGAGGTACTGAGGATCCAAGAGGTAGGCATCTCCGTTATGAGCTATGACCTAGAAAGTAACGAAGAGACTCTCGGTGACAGGCCCGACATTGCCGTGATGAAGGACAGCGCAAGTGACGTTGCGATCGGGGGATCTAGCGTGGGAGAGGACGTGACCTACCCCACGGTCTCGGTGATCATCCCGACCTATACGAAGGCTCGCTGGGACTGGCTGCACGAGTGCGTGGCCTCGGTGCAGGCGCAGACCGTGCCGGCCCTGGAGATCATCGTTGTCGTTGACCATAACCCGGAGCTGCTCGAGGAGATCAGCCGCGAGTTCCCCGATGTCATAGCGGTGCCGAACATCGGCGGACGCGGCGTCTCCGGCGCGCGGAACAGCGGTGTCAAGGCCTCACGCGGCGAGGTCGTCGGCCTTCCTCGACGACGACTCGATCGCCAGCGCCCGACTGGCTGGCCACCCTGCTGCGCCACATCGTGACCCCTGGTGTCGTCGGCGTCGGCTGTTACAGCGACGGGCTGTGGGAAGACCCGTGCCCCTCGTGGTTCCCCGGTGAATTCAGCTGGACGATCGGCGTGTCGTACTCCGGGCTGCCCAAGGAGCCGACCGCGGTGCGCAACGTGTGGACAAGCGCCATGCTCGTCAGGCGGAGCGCGTTCGAGCTCGTCGACGGCTTCCGTGAGGACTTCGGGAAGATCGGCAACAAGTCGCTGCCCGAAGACACGGACCTGTGCCTGCGGATCGCCGCGGTGCAGGAGAACGCCGTCTGGATGTGGGATCCGGCGAAGGTGATGCAGCACCGCGTTCCCGCCGGGCGGGCGACGTTCGGCTACCTGATGAGCCGGTGCTTCCTCCAGGGCTGGGGCAAGGCCGCGATGGCGCACATGGACGGGTTCGACGAGAGCACGTCGCTAGAGCGGTACTACGCGGTCCGCACCCTCCCGGCGGGCGTGGGACGCGGCCTGGCGGACGCGGTGCGCGGCGACGTCTCCGGCCTTGGCCGGAGCGGGGCGATCGTCGCCGCCTTCTCGGTGACCGTGAGCGGTTACGCCTGGTACCTGCTGGAGAGCCTGTTCCGCAAGAAGGCAGGCCCGGCCTCATCGGCCACTGCCTGAGCCGCTAGCGGCTGCCTGAGCTGCCGGTCGGCCGCCCAGGCCAAGCGGGCAGTGCATCCGCGGACAGGCATCCGTGTCCGTGGCCGGTGCCTGGCCGGCGGTGACTGGCCGCGGGCAGGCCGGTAAACCAGCGCTGTCAGGCGGCCGGCGCAAGGCCCGCAGCGTGGACTTGGCGCGCCGGACCACGGAGAACCCGCTGGTGAGGATCCGGTCTCGCCGCAGCATCATCGTGTCCTGGCCGTTGACCATCTTGCGGAAGTCGTCCATCGATGGTGGCCCGCCGGACGGTGAGCCGCGGGAGAGCGAACGTGTCCGCCGCGCTCGTCGTCAGGGCGTTGCCCACGGCGTAGCCGTAGTCGTAGCCGACGTTCCCTGGCCACCTGCCGGACCTTGGCGCTGGAGTAGCCGAACGGGTAGGCCAGTCCAGGGACCTTCAGTCCCAGGTTGTCCTCGAGCAGGCTCTTGCTGACGTAAAGCTCTTCGCGCATCAAATTCTCCGGCAACTGGTCGAGCTGCGGGTGCTTGCAGGTATGCGCGCCAATCTCGATTCCGGCCTGCTCGGCCTCGGCGAGCTCGCGCCAGTTGAGCATGCGCTTCTTCTCGCCCTCTTTGCCGATCCAGCCGGTGGTCATGAAAAGCGTGCCGGTGAAGCCGTGCTGCTTGAGCAGCGGCATGGCCTGGCTGTAAAAATCGCCGTACCCGTCGTCAAAAGTCAGCACGACGGGCCGCTCTGGGAGGTCACCGGCGCCGTCGGCAAGAATCGCGGAGAGCGCTCCCGCGGTGATCGCGTTGAAGCCGGCATCGCGCAGGTAGGCGAGCTGATCAGCGAAGACGTCCGGAGAGACCGCGAGCCGGCTCGGGGTCGCCGCAATGTCGGCTATCTCGTGATACATCAGGACGGGAACCCGGAGCGGTGTAACCGCGGTCATGAAGTCAAACCTCCGTCAGGCAAATCAACATGCTGCTGCACGATGCGACCAGAGCGCCAATCCTACCGGCTGTGACCGTTTTCGGGCGGATAAGCGGCTGATTGAACGCTGAGGTTCTTAACACGTTATGAACGTTGTATGTTACGTTTCGTGATCAAAGGTCCGTCGTCATCGCCGCGGGATTCCGCTTGCGGCTCGTCGGGCTGAGCCACCGGGGTGGCGATCGCGATGAGCGCGTCGATGCCCGCCTGCTGCCTGCGCCGGTAACTGATGCTGCTGCTGCGGCAGTCTCGGCGGTCTGGCCGCCGAACATGTCGTAGGCTGGTGGCCGCCTGCGGTACCTTCCTCGGCCCGGTGGCATCGGCCGGGATGGCCGGGAACGAGCCGGTCCGCCAGACCTCGGTCGCCACGTCAAGGGTGTGCCCTTCGGAGGCGACCGCCGCCGAGGCGATCGCGAAGAGCGCGGCGAGGCCGTTCTCCTGCCGGTCGGGTGCGCCGGGCAGCGCGGCGAAGTGAGCCGGTCAGCTTGACCAGCTCGCCGGTGACCCTGGCCAGCGGGCCGGACGGGCGAGCGTGCCGGTCGCCTGTGCTCGGCGGGACGGCCGGGAAGGCCCCGGTCGCGGCGGCGGTGCGCGCGTAGGCGGCGCGCAGCACCGTCGGCGCGGTGATCAGCCCCTCCATGACGAGGACGCCCAGGTAGGCGAAGGAGAGCCCGTCGAGGCCGCCGAGCTTGCCGCCGATGAAGATCGAGCCGACCTCGCAGCACGCGAAAAAGCAGATCAGGCCGGCGGCCTGGCCGACCTTGTTGGTCGCGCGGGAGACCGCGATGAACTGCGCCCTCGGCATCTGCGGGATGTAGCCGATGATGAGCAGCCACAGCGGCACGGTGCCCAGCTGCGAGTAGATGAAGTTGTTGTGCGGGGAGTCGTACAGGCCGAGCATGAAGTGCGCGCCGATCGCGAGCACCGCCATCACCGGAAGGCCGATCATCAGCGACACCCGCAGCACGAAGCGGAGCTTCTCCGCGACGATCTCGGGGGACGCCGACGCGAGCGCGAACAGCACGGTCCCCAGGTGGACGGGCACCATGAACAAGAGCGAGGAGATCATCCACGCGACGTAGAAGACGGCGCTCTTGTCCGGCCCGACCACGACCGTGACCACGATGGGGATGATCCGCGACGGGGTCGCCATGGCGAGGTTGAGCCAGTTGTGGTTGACCGCCACCGGGAAGAGGCGGCGCAGCGACTCCCAGTCGGGGCGGTGGAAGATCCGGGAACCGCCACGGACGAGCATGATGCTGGCGGGGATCAGGGAGCCGACGATCCCGATCACGTAGGCCAGGCTGAGGCCCACGCCGAACCGTCGTGGTCGTGGCAGCACAGGACGGCCGCGACGGGCAGGGCGGCGAGCTTGATCGCGGACATGGCCATGTTGCGCCACAGCTGCACCCCGCCGCGCAGCAGGCCGATCGTGCCCTCGTCGAAGACCAGCGTCGCGCCGGTCAGGCAGGTGCCGACCACGAAGAGCAGCACTTGCCCCGGGGTCCCGCCGATCCCGGGAAGGTGATGCGCGTCGCTGAAGTACAGCCCGACGACGACCGCGAAGATGAGCCCGAGGATGGCCGACCCGATGGCGGACGTGGCCAGCGAGGCGGCGAACAGCCCGCCGCGGTCGCCCTTCCGCTTCGGCAGCTCGCCGATCAGCATCGTGCCCAGGCCGAACATGCCGATCGTGCCGAAGAGCTGCATCGCGTTGATGGCCGTGTTTCCCCAGCCGACCGCGTTCGCCGAGAACATCCTCGCCGCGACGATCGTGAAGACGAAGCCGAAGATCGAGGTCAGGCCGGTGGTCGCGGCAAGGCTGCCCGCGTTTCGCAGCAGGTCCTGGTTCCGCTCCCACAGGTCGCGCACCTTCGACGACGGTCCGGAGCTTTGCTGGTCATTCATGGCGGTATCAGGCTATCTGCCGGTTCATGTCCAGGTGGCGCGTTCGCGAGTAGGTAACGTGCGATCCGGAGGCCGCTGGCGGCGTCGGCCCGGACGCACGCCGGACCAGGGTGCAGGCACGGTAAGCGGCGGTGCACATAGCCGCGACAGATGCCACTGCGTGCTGACCGGTGGGGTGCAACTCTGTAAGGTGTCGAGGAACACCGGACTCCTCGGGTGGCGTCCCCCGCGCCTGCCCGTCGGCATCAGCCCGCACAGATGCGCCAGCCGGATCATGGCGGCCTGACATGACTACTTGGCAGAGATGACCATGCGAAATTCCCTGAGGGTGTACCTCCGGTGCTACGACGTCGCGCGATTCTTTACGCAGGCCAGTCGCGGATATGTAGTGACTAAGTTCACCCCCGCGCGGTTCGGCCGGTTCCCGAATATCCGGGGGAAAGTCAAGTTCCACATTCGCGGCGAGGCCGTCTTCGGCGAGCGGTTCACGGCGCTCGGCGAGCCCGCGGCCGTGCGCATCGCCGTCGAGGACGGCGCCCGGCTGACGATCGGCGATCACGTCGCCATGAACTGCGGCGGTAACCATCGACGTGTGGCATGACGTGCGCATCGGCAACAAGGTCATGATCGCGCCCAACGTGACGATCGTCGACGACAACCGGCACGAGCTCGAGCCTGGCGCGCCGCTCTCACAACGGCCCCATCGTCATCGAGGACAACGTGTGGATAGCCGGCAATGTCACGATTCTCTCCGGGGTGACTATCGGCTCAGGGTCTGTTATCGCCGGGCACTCCGTGGTGACCAGGGACATCCCGCCGAACTGCCTCGCGGGCGGCAGCCCGGCGCGGGTGATCAAGAGCCTGAACGTGCCTGACGGCTGGTCGCACCGATTCGGTTACGAGCGGAATGACCCCGCGGACGGCTTCGTGGCCAGCCTGCGCCGCGCCTTCGCGGCGCGACCCTAACGCTGCCCTCGCGTCGGCTACCGAGGCCGGGCGGCGGATGAGGCCGGGCGTGACCACGAGGCCATCAGGTAACCGCCGCGCGCTTCCGCTGGCGTCTCCGGTACCCCGGCGGCGCTCAGCGCTACTTCGACGGCTGGGGGATGGCGAGCGGGTGGCCCGTCGCGTGCCAGACCGCCACCGCGAGGCCGACGAGCAGCAGCGGGAAGATGATCCACGTCTCGCAGAGCTTCGCCGTCGTGATCTGCAGCGGGCGCGGCAGCAGGTGGAACTCGTGCATGCTCGCCGGCCAGAACAGCGGGCAGCCGCCGTGCGTCAGCTCGTCGCCCGCGATGTGCGCCGCGCAGCCGAGCGCGGTCGCCGCCGCGAGCAGCGGGACGTGCCAGGATCCCACCGTGAGCTGCGTCAGGTCAGCGCCGGTGAAGCAGGTGACCAGCGCCGCGGCGATGCCGAGCAGGTCGCCGTAGTGCCCGCCGATGTGCAGCGCGCGCAGCGCCGCCGAGTACAGCAGCGCGAGGAACAGGGCGGCGGGCACGATGTGCCAGGAGAACACGAGGTGCCCGCGTGACCGCCTTCGGCTCGGACAGCTGGAAGAGCCCGGCGCCGTAGGCGCCCGCGGTGAACACCGCGATCCCGACCAGGCTGTGCGTGCCGTGCCGGTGCCCGCCGGAGATCCGGTCCACCACCCAGGCGAACCACTCGGTCAGGAAGCCGAACGACCGGGAGATGGTCGAGTCCGGGTGGTCGATGTCCGGCAGCACGCCGGCGCCGGCGGCAAGGACCACGCCCGCGGCCAGGTGCGCCACCGTCACGTGCAGTGACGGCGCCAGCGCCGCGAACACGACCGCGCCGCTCAGCGCGTGATCCCTGCCAAGCATCGCCGACGCACTCCCGGGGAGACGGAGACCGGATGCCCTCCGGGGTAGGGGCCCGGAGGACAACTGCGTGGTAAGCCTCCCATACCGATCGGCCCGGTTGGTGGCACCACGCGGGACGCGTCCGCACAAGGCGGACCGGGCGAGGCGAAGCCACGCACCCGTTCGGAATACCGGCTTTTAAACAGCGGGACATTTGATTCGTTACCGTCTGATCAAATGGCCCCCGCGAGGGCTGGTTTGCCCAGTACGGTAGCGACCGGAAAGTTTGTTCTTCTCTCACGTACCTCTGAGGAGGTCCCCTTGGCCACGCTGCAGGAGCTGCTTCTCACCCCCGAGAACGCCCCGCGCCTCATCGCCGACACGCAGGCGCTCGTCGACAACGAGATCTGCCAGCAAGGGCATCACCGCGGCCCCGCTCAAGGCCGCCTACAAGGCAGTCACCTCGTTCGCCCCTGGCTACCTACCAGGAGGCGATCACCGCCATGCTTCCCGGCATGGTCACCAGCTCGAGCCGTACTGGGCTGACTTCACCACGTCGGGGGGTGCCGACTTCGGTGACTACCTGGCCAAGCGCGGCGACGAGGTGTCCGAGTCGCTGCTCGCCGTGACCGACGACATGGCCGCGAAGCTCCGGCCGCGCCGCGGTCGTCAAGGCGTACCAGATGGTGCGCGGCGGCGCCAGCAAGAACATCGAGGCGGCGCTGCCCGCCCTCGGCGCGATGGTGCAGAAGTACGCCTCTAGTGTTCTGAGTCACGGTAAGCCCGCGCCCGCGGTAGCGATCACGCAAGCTGATGGCTCCCGCGGGCGTTGTGCTTGCTAGCTGAGCGGCGTAGTAGATCACGTACCCGACGGCCGCGTTGCCCGCGTCGTTGCGGCGGACCGAGACCATGCCGGTCTTGGCGGCGTTGGGGAAGGTCATGATCGCCGAGCCCCTTGTTGCCGTCGAGGACCACGTCCGGGTGGACGTGCCAGGCCGTGTCGAAGAACGCCACGCGCAGCCGGACGACCGGCACGTTCTGGGCGTGATTGTCGACACGCGAACGCGATGTGGTGGGCCGTGCCCGGCGGCACGGCGATCACGGTGAACACCCCGTGGCCGGTGTTGAGCTGCCCTGACTGCAATTCGGCCTCCGTCGCGGTCGGTTCGTTGGTGGGTGCGGTGCGTGAAGAAGTCCTCGAGCAGCAGCGACTGGTCGAGGACCAGGCCCCTCGCGCTTGAGGTCCACTGCGTGCCGTCCGCGTCGATGCTGAGCGCGCCGCAGCTGCCCGGGCCGCAGATGTGCTCGCCGAGCCCGTAGTGCGCCGTCCAGAGCCGGGTCTGCGCCCGGGCGATCCCGGCCTGGCTGAGGACCGGCAGGATGGAGTCGTTCATCGCGGACGCGCTCGCGTAGATGACCGGGCGCTGGATGCCGCGCGCGACCTGCCTGGCGTACCAGCCGGGAATGTCGGAGGGGTCGGACGCGCCCGGCTCGACGTCGAGCGCGTCCGCGTTGTTGCTCGGCGAACAGCGCGATCGACAGGTGCTGCGCCTTGGGGAAGGCGCTCACGATGTAGGCGTAGTTGGGCTGGTTGCCGATGCCGCCGTCGACGTACCCCGCGTAGGCGGCGGCGCCGGCGGGAAACTGGTCGTTCAGCGCGGTGTCGTACATGGTGATCCCGGCCACGAGCGCGATGGTAGCCCTCCCGTGCGGTCCGGGTGCCGGTTTGGTGAGCAATGGGCGCCCGGTGGCTGATGGGGCGAAAGCAGCAACGCGGGCCGCGGCGCCCCGATGGGACGCCGCCGGCCCGCGTTGCTCGCTGGCCTCGCCAGCCTCGCGGGCCGGTCAGGCCGGGTCAGGCCCTGGTGCCGCAGTTGGCGCAGAACTTCGCCCCGCCGGGTAGCTCGTTCCCGCACTCCGTGCAGTGCCTGACGGCCGGGGCCATCGCGGTGCCGCAGCTCATGCAGAACTTGGCGCCTGCCGGGTTCGGCGTGGTGCACGACGCGCAGGCCGGCCCGGCGGCGACCGTGGGCGGCGCCGCCGCGGCGCGGGCGCGGGCGGTGCCTGCGGCGGCGGGCGGGCGCTGCTGCTGCTGCTGCATCGCGCCGGCCATCATCCCGGGCAGCGCGAAGCCGGCCGCGAGGAACGCGCCCTCCGTCGCGCCGCCGCCCTGGGCCATGCCCTGCCCGGCGCCGAGCGCCATCTCGCCCGCCGCGTACTGCTGGAACCCGCCGGCGAGCTGGGAGTAAGAGGTGTCCTTGGCGAGCTGCTTGAGCTGGGCGGCGTCCTCGGGCGCGAGGTTGATGTCGAAGTTGCCCATCCGGGTCAGCGCGAGCCCGTAGGACTCAAGCTGCCCGTTCGCCGAGGTGATCGCGGCCTGCTCGATCTCCGGCGAGTGCACGGACAGGCCGAGGATCGGCCACCCGTTGGCGACGACCTGCGTGGTGACGTTCGTGCGCAGCACCTTGAGCAGCTGCTCGCTGACCCACCCGGCGATCCGCTCGTTGTCGGTCACGTCGACGGTGGCGGTCAGGTTGGTGATCAGCCGCGCCGGGTCGATCACCCGCAGCGCGTACTCGCCGAAGACCCGCAGCGTCACGACCAGGCCGGTGCGCGGGTCCTGCACGTCATCGACGCGGCCGCCGAACCGGAACCCGGTGTACTCGCGGGTGCCGACGAAGTACAGCTCGGCGCGGTAGGCGTTGCCGCCGGTGGCGAAGTCGATGAGCGCGCCCAGGCCCGGCAGCTCGTCGGCGTCGATCGGGTGCCGGCCCGGCCCCATGGTCTGCACGACCTGGCCGGTGTTGACGAACATCGCCACTTCGTCGGCGTTGACGATCGCATGCGTGAAGCGACGGATCGTGACATCGGGCCACTTGAATACGATCTGGCCCTTACGGTCATCAGGTACCGCGATGAATTCCCGCGAGAACAGTGCCATAGCACGAAACGATACAGGTTAAGGACAAGTAAAGGCCTACTAGCAGCGGAAGCTTGACCTGAACTGCTATGTTTTCGTGCCGTGGAAGCAATCCAGTGCGGGTGGTGCAAGGCACAGAATCAGCCAGGAACCACCACATGTATGACATGCGGCGCACCGCTTGACGTTCGGGACAAGGTAAGCGACTCCGGGTGGCGCGAGGCGCCCCGGCTGCGCGACATGACCGAGTTCCGTTTCTCGGCGAGCACCTGCCAGGTAGAGGGCGAACTGGTCCCCGTCGCGGAGATCGCCCTCGACCCGCAGGACGGCGTCTACTTCGAGCACCACATCCTGCTGTGGAAGGACGAGTCGGTCCCGCTCTCCTCGATGCCGACGAACGGCCCGAAGCGCACGCTCGGCGGCATGCCGCACATCGTCACCGTGGCGAACGGCCCCGGCCGGATCGCGTTCTCCAGGGACGCGCCGGGCGAGCTGGTGGTCCTGCCGCTGCACCCCGGCATGGAGCTCGACGTGCGCGAGCACGCCTTCCTGCTCGCCTCGCACTCCATCCAGTACTCGTTCGTCCGGATCAAGGGCCTGGTGAACCTGCTGCACGGCGGCAGCGGCATGTTCATGGACCGGTTCGTCACCGCCCAGTACCCGGGGCTGCTGATGCTGCACGGCAACGGCAACGTCCTCGAGCGGACCCTCGCGCCCGGGCGAGAAGATCCTGGTCGAGCCTGGCGGCTTCCTCTACAAGGACTCCACGCGTCGAGCATGCAGGCGGTGCAGATGCCGCTGAAGACCGGCATGTTCGGGCGGCACGGCATGTACCTGGCCGAGATGACCGGCCCCGGCCGGGTCGGCATCCAGTCCATGTACCACCACCACGGGTCCGGGCCGACATGAACACCTACGTCTGCCGCTACTGCCGGCAGCCGAGCGACCCGAGCCAGCCGACCTGCCCGCTGTGCGGTGCGCCGGTCGACATCAGGGAGAGCGTCAGCGACTCGGGCTGGGTCGAGCAGCCGCCGATCAGGGACATGGCGAAGCTGCAGTTCGGCCAGTCGCACTGCCAGATCGCGGGCACGACGGTCCCGGTCGCCGAGTTCAACCTCGCGCAGGGCGAGATGGTCTACTTCTCGCACCACGTGCTGCTCTGGGCGGACCCGGCCACCCGGATGCAGAACATGTCGCTGCGCGGCGGCTGGAAGCGGATGATGGCCGGCCTGCCGCTGATCATGGTCGAGGCGCACGGGCCCGGTCACATCGCGCTGTCGGACAACCACGCCGGCGAGGTCATCGCGCTGCCGCTGCAGCACGGCCAGTCGATGTGGGTCAAGGAGCACCGGTTCCTGACCGCGACGGGGAACATCCGCTACGACTGGAACAGCAACGACGTCTGGTTCGTGACCGGCGACTCGCGACGAGCAGGAGACGCACTACCCGATGGGCCAGTACGGCGACATCTTCACCGCCACCGACCGGCCGGGGCTGCTGCTGCTGCACGCTCCGGGCAACGCGTTCATCCGCGACCTGCGGCAGGGCGAGTCGCTGCTCGTCCAGCCGAGCTCGCTGATCTACCGCGACATGTCCGTCCGGGTTCACCTGCACCTGGAGTACCCGAGGAACATGGGCTTCGCCTTCTGGCGGAACAACTGGGACTACCGGAACATCATGGTCCGGCTGATCGGCCCGGGCCGGGTCGCGGTCAAGTCGATCTTCGAGCGGCCCGAGGGCATGGAAGCCGATCAGGAACCACTCCTACGCCACGCGCCGCCGCTGGTAGCCCGTGCTCGCTGGTAGCCGGGCGACGCGCTGCGCGGGTACCCACTGGTAGTGGACAGGCTCGCGGAGTACCGAGGCAAGCGCGACCCGTCGCGCACGCCTGAGCCTGTCCCGCGCGGTCCCGCCCGGAGGCGGCCCGGCGGGTCAGGCCCGGGCCGCCGGGGATCTTCGTCGTGCAGGAGCACCACGCGCGGCGGCTGCACTGGGACTTCCGGCTGGAACGCGACGGGGTGCTGGTCTCCTGGGCGCTGCCCAAGGGCGTCCCCGACGACCCGGGGGTCAACCACCTCGCGGTGCACACCGAGGACCACCCGCTTGAGTACGCGCGGGTTCCACGGCGAGATCCCGCGCGGCGAGTACGGCGCGGGCGCGGTCACCATCTGGGACCACGGCACCTACGAGGTCCTCAAGTGGGACGAGCGCGAGGTCAAGGTCATCCTGCACGGCGAGCGGCTGGCCGGCGGCTACGTCCTGTTCGCCACCGGCGGCAAGAACTGGATGATCCACCGCGAGCGGCTGCCGCTGCCCGCGACGCTGACGCCGATGCTCGCCGCGCCGGGTGAGCCGCCCGCGCCGTGACCTCGGCGCCTGGGCGGTGGAGTTCAAGTGGGACGGCGTCCGCGCCCTGGCGTTCATCGAGACCGGGCAGGCTCCGGCTCGTCTCGAGGACCGGCAAGGACATCACCGCCACCTATCCCGGAGGTGGCCGGGCTCGGCCACGCGATCGCGCACAAGCAGGCGCTGCTCGACGGCGAGATCGTCGCCTTTTCCGGCGGCCGCCCGGACTTCGAGGCCCTGCAGCCGCGGATGCACGTCTCCTCGCCCGCCCAGGCCGTCCGGCTCGCGGAGCTGACCCCGGTCACCTACCTGGCGTTCGACGTGCTCCAGCTCGACGGCCGCCCGCTGACCGGCCTCCCGTACGCGGAGCGCAGGAAGCTACTCGAAGGCATCATGCCGAACGGCGGCGGCTGGCTCTCCCCGCCCGCGTTCCCCGGCGAGGACCTGGACGCCGTCCTGGCCGCCTCCGTCGCCAACGGGCTGGAAGGCGTGGTGATCAAGCGGCTCGACTCGGCGTACGAGCCTGGCGCCCGGTCGGGCAGCTGGCTCAAGATCAAGAACCTGCTCCGGCCAGGAGGTCGTGGTGGCCGGCTGGAAGCCGGGCAAGGGCAACAGGGCCGGGCTGATCGGCTCGCTGCTCATCGGCTGCTACGGGACCGGCGCCGACGGCGGCGCGGGCTGCTGTACTGCGGTCATGTCGGGACCGGGTTCTCCGACGAGACCCTGCGCATGCTCACGCGGCGGCTTGAGCCGCTGCGCCGGCCGGACAGCCCGTTCGACGGGCCGGTGCCGCCCGAGTATGCCCGCCCCGCCGTCTGGGTAGAGCCACGGCTGGTGATCGAGGTGGCGTTCGACCGCTGGACCCGGGCCGGCCGCATGATCGCCCCCGCCTATCAGGGGCTGCGTGACGACAAGGACCCCGCGGACGTGGTGCGGGAGACGTAGACCGCCTAGGGAGGCGTGCGATGCCCGGCAGCCGACAAGATCGCGGTTCAGGTGGACGGCAGGGACCTGACCCTGACCAACCTGGCCAAGGTGCTCTACCCGGCGGACGGGTTCACCAAGGCCGAGGTGCTCGACTACTACCAGCGGATCTCCGCGGTGCTGCTGCCGCACGTCGCGGGCCGCCCGATGACGCTCAAGCGCTACCCGGACGGCGTGGACGGCGAGTCGTTCTTCGCCAAGCACGCGCCCGCCGGGCGGCCGGACTGGGTGCGCACCGAGGAGATCGTGTCGAGCAGCTCGCGGTCGCGCGCGCCCGGCGAGCCGATCGAGTACGTGGTGATCGACGACCTGCCGACGCTGATGTGGGCGGCCAACCTCGCCGCGCTCGAGCTGCACGTCCCGATGTGGCGCTTTCCCGCCGCCCGGCGAGCGGTCAGCCGCGGAGCCCGCGCCGGAGCACGGGCTTGAGCCCGACCTGCTCGTCTTCGACCTCGACCCGGGCGCCCCGGCCACGATCGTGGACTGCTGCCGGGTGGCCGAGGCGCTCCGGCCGGTCCTCGCGGACGCGGGCCTGGACGCGCTGCCGAAGACCTCGGGCGGCAAGGGCCTGCAGCTCTACGCGCGGATCAGCGGGCATGACCGCGGAGCAGGCGAGCGCGCTGGCGAAGGACTTCGCGGAGCGGCTGGAGCGCGACCTGCCGCGGCTGGTCGTCTCCCGGATGACGAGGTCCCTGCGCGCCGGGCAAGGTGCTCATCGACTGGTCGCAGAACAACGGCTCCAAGACCACGATCGCCCCCTACTCGCTGCGCGCCAGGGAGCACCCCACCGTCTCGACCCCGGTCACCTGGGACGAGGTCGGCCGCCTGCCGGGACGTGTCGGACCTGTTCTTCACCGCGCCCGACGTCCTCGCCCGCGTCGAGGAGCACGGCGACCTGTTCGCCTCCCTGCTCGCCTGAGGGCTTTGGCGCTCTAGGGGAGGTCGACCTCGCCGCGGCGCTCGGCCATCAGCAGCAGCGCGTAGGCGGCGAGCGTGGAGGTCGTCGACGATCCGGCCGTCGCGGGTCATCGCCTCGAACTCCGCCCGCGCGACCCACTCGTGCCGCAGCCCGAGCTCCTCCGGCTCAAGGTCGGGCTCGCCCTGGGTGAGCTCCGTGGCCAGCCAGTGCTCGCCGTACTGGTTGGACATGCCGTGCGCCACGGCCAGCGTCCCGAGCCGGGTCAGCCGCCCGGCGCGCAGCCCCGTCTCCTGGGCGAGCTCGGTCCGCGCCAGCTCCTCCGGCGTCCCGCCCTGCGCCCTTCGGGAAGCTGCCCTGCGGGAATGACCAGCCGCGCCGGCCGAGGGGGTAGCGGTACTCCTCGACGAGGTGGAAACCGCCGTTCTCGGCCGGGATGACGAGGGCGAAGTTGTCGCGCTCCACGACCGCGTAGGTTCCCCTGGACCCGTCGGCCCGCTCGATCTCGTCCCGGCGCAGCCGTGTCCAGTTGTCGGCAGTAGACGACGCTGCTCGCAAGTGTCCGGATCTCCGGCTCGCCGTGGCCTCAGTCAGTGCACCGCACCATTCTGCCCCGCCCGAGCTGGCCGAGCGGGTTAAGCCGCGCTGCCAAAGACGGTGGATCGCTGGCCACACTCGGCTGTGGCCAACGATCCACTATGTTCGGCGTGCCGCGGAGCAGCTCTGCTATGGCGCAGTCGGGGCGACGGCACGGGCGCGGAGAACCTTGCCAGCCGCTGCGCCGGAGGGTGGCGGCCACCAGGGCCGCGGTCTCGCAGGCGTCGCTCGGTGACAGCCACCGGGCCGAACCGGTGCGTCTTCACGTCGTCTAGCGCCAGGTTCATGTTGTCGCGGTTCTTGTCCTGTTGTACCTGCTCATTCTGGTGATAGCCGGGGCCGTCGATCTCCACGACCACCCGGTACGGGTCGTACCAGTTGTCTCGGTAGTGCGCCTTGCCGCCGAACTGCTGACGCGCCTGATGCTGCGACGCGGGCAAACCGTGCGCGCGTTCCACGTCGCGGACGTAGCGCCGCTCCAGCGACGAGTGCACGCCGTCACTCGCGTCTTCGAGCGCCTCGTTCAGCCAGTTCCGCCAGCGCACCCGCCGCCTGACGGCGAGGGCCGCGCGCAGGCCGCCGACCGTCACGAGCTTCCGGGAGACCGCGCGAGCGATCCATGCGTAGGCGTGGTCGAAGGTTGGCGCGGCGGCGACCAGGTCCAGAACAGTGTCTTCGACTCTGGTGCGAGGCAGCTTGAACGGGCCGACAAACTGCGCCTGGCTCTGATCCGATCTGTGGATGACGATGCCGCGCGTACCGGCTTGCGCTGCACTGGCCGGCGGCGGCGAGGCACGGTGACGTGGATGGCGGCGCCGAGCGGCTTATCGATAATGCCTTGCACCTCGGCCGCCGTTTCATGGCTCAGCATCGCGCCATCCCCGACAAGTCGGATGGCCGCCCACATCCGGGCCTCGCGCGACAGCGGACCGCTGAAGGTCGCGTAAACGCTGGGGTAGACGCTCCGCCACGTGGCGGAGTTCAGCCGGTACTCGATCTGTCGGCGGGTAAAGCCCGCCCGCAGCGCCTGGTCGCGGTCGACGATCCCGTGCTGAACGCTCAGCAGCGTCATCCATTCCCGGAACCCGCGTCGATCGGTGATCGGCGGAGCGGAGCCATCCATACGCATAGAGTGACATTTTTCATCGGATATGGCACTACCGCCCGACCAAGTGGCAGATGGTGGATCGCTGGCCACACCCGGGTGTGGCCAGCGATCCACCATCTTGACTTCGATGCCGGCGGGCCCGGCTTTGTCGGTGGCGGAGCCTAGCATCGGGGCGTGTTCTGCCGAACCTGCCGGGGGCCGGCCGGGGCTGGGCTTTGCCCGGTGTTACCAGTGCGAACTGGCGCTGAGCCAGGCCGGCGGGCTGCTCGCGGACGCCGTCGCGCCGATCGGGTACGCGGTACGCGGCGGGCCGCTCGCCGAGGACCTGCGCCGGTACAAGTCGGATCGCGTCGCCGCGGCGGAAGCGCGCGGCGGCCGCGGCCCGGCTCCGTGAGCTGCTCGCCGCGTTCCTGGCCGGCCGCGGGCACTCGGTCTGGGCGGCGGCGGGGATGACCGCCGGGCCGACGGCCGTCGCGGTGGTGCCGAGCGGGCAGGGCCGCCCGGGCGCCCATCCGCTCGCCGGCGTGGTCCGGTCGTGCGTCGACCTGCCCTTGGTCCGGCTGTCCATCGTGCCGCCGGAGATCCACGTCCGCGGGCGTCAACCCGGGCTGGGTGCGCGTCGGCGATCCGGTCGCCGGCGGCGACGTCCTCGTCGTGGATGACACGTGGGTCTCTGGCGGCAGCGCCCAGTCGGCGGCCGCGGCGCTCAAGCTGGCCGGCGCGCGCCGCGTCGCCGTTGTCGTCCTCGGGCGGCACGTGAACCCGGCGGACCCGAGGTCGGCGGCTTTCCTCGCGGCGGCTGCCGCGCTGGACGGCGCGGCCCGCTCGCCCGTCGGCCCGGTCCGCGACCAAGCCAGGGAAAGCAGGCATAAAACTCCCGCGTGCTGTCCCCCCGCGCCGGGCGCCTTCGTCATGGTGGCGAGACAATGGCACTAGCGAGAGAACGGAGACTGCCATGCAGTACGCGTTGCTGATCTACACCAAGCCGGGAACGGTCGAGTCGCTCAGCCCGGCCGAGCGGAGGCGCTGAGCGTCGAGTACTACGCCCTGCGCGACGAGCCGGGCAGTGCTCGGCGGCGCCGGCCTGCAGCCGGTGACGACCGCGACCACCATCCGGCTCGCCGACGGCAAGCCGCTGGTCACCGACGGGCCGTTCGCGGACACCAAGGAGGTCTTCGGCGGCTATTACCTGTACGAGGCGGACAACCTCGACCAGGCGACCGAGATGGCCGCGCGGATTCCCGCCCTGCGGCTCGGCGGGACCATCGAGATACGGCCGGTCATGGGCAAGGCCTCCTGACCGTGCTTGAACAGGTCTTCCGCGACGAGTGGGGCCGCGTCCTCGCCGCGGTCGTCGGCTACCTCGGCGACTTCGAGCTCGCCGAGGAGTCCGTCGCGGAGGCCTTCGCGGTCGCGGCGCGGCGCTGGCCGGCCGAGGCGCGCCGGCCAGCCCGGCCGCGTGGCTGGTGACAACGGCACGGCACCGGGCGATCGACCGGCTGCGCCGCGACCGCGTGCTCGCCGCCAAGCTGCGGCTGCTCGCGGCCACGACACAAGAGGTCGCGGAGGCTGAGGTGGACGAGACACGAGATTCCCGATGAGCGGCTTGAGCTCATCTTCACCTGCTGTCACCCGGCGCTCGCGCCCGAGGCGCAGGTCGCGCTGACGCTGCGCGCGGTCGCCGGGCTCGGCACCGAGGACATCGCGAGCTCGTTCCTGGTCTCGGCCGAGACCATGAAGCGACGGCTCACCCGGGCGAAGACGAAGATCAGGGACGCGGGCATCCCGTTCAGCGTGCCGGCCGCGGACCGGCTCCCCGACCGCCTCGCCGTCGTGCTCGCGGTCATCTACCTGATCTTCAACCAGGGGTACAGCGCGCCGGTCAGGCCGGGCACCTGGCCGCGGAGGCGGTCAGGCTCGGCCGGGTGCTCGCCTCGCTGCTGCCCGGCCAGCCTGAGCCGCGGGGGCTGCTCGCGCTGATGCTGCTGCACGACGCGCGCCGCCGGGCCCGGCTTTCCGGTGCGGACGGGCAGGACCTTGTCCTGCTCGCCGACCAGGACCGCGCGCTGTGGGACTGGCGGCAGATCGCGGAAGCGCGCGAGATCATCGACCGGATCGTGGACAGCCGCGGCGCCGTACCTGATCCAGGCGGCGATCGCGTCGCTCCAGCTGGCGGACCCCATCGACTGGCGGCAGGTCGCCGCGCTGTACGCGGAGCTCGCCGAGCTGACCGGCTCGCCCGTGGTCCGGCTCAACGGCGCGGTCGCGATCGCGGAAGCCGACGGGCCTGCCGCCGCCCTGGCCATCGTCGACGCGCTCGACCTGGCCGGATACCCGTACTGGCACTCGACCAGGGCCGAGCTGCTCCGCCGCCTTGGGCGCGCCGACGAGGCGCGGGCCGCCTACCACGACGCCCTTGCCCGCGCCGGGACCGAGCCCGAGCGCCGCTTCCTGCGCAAGCGGATCGCGGAATGCTGAGCGAGGCACGCCAGCGACCCGTTCCGGCTAATGTGCGCCGTGCCTGCCGTCGCCGGGCAGCAGGTGCCTGGCGGCGGCGGTGCGGACCGCGGCGGTGAGCGCCGCCAGCTTCGGGGAGTCCAGGCGCCAGCGCTGCCAGTACAGCGGGACGTCGATCACGTCAGCCGACAGGCGGACGAGGGCGCCCGACGGCCAGGTCGGCGCGGGCCTGCGGCTCGGGGAGCATGCCCCAGCCGAGGCCGACGCGGACGGCCGCGTAGAAGTCGGCGGTGGACGGGACCTGGTGGACGACGGGGGGCCGTGCTCCACGCCGTGCCGGCGGAGCAGTTCGTGCTGGAGGTCGTCCTTGTCGTTGAAGACGACGACCGGCATCGCGGCCCAGTCCGGCGACTCGCCGCGCCGCCAGCGGTCCGCGACCGCCGGAGCGGCGGCGGGCAGGTAGCGCAGCGCGCCGAGCGGCGTCGACGCTGCAGCCCTGCACGGCGGCCGGGTCGCTGGTGACCGCGGCGAGCACGTCGCCGCTGCGCAGCAGCTCCTGGGAGTACGCCTGGTCCTCCACGCGCAGCCTGACCGCGGTGCCGTCCCAGGCCGCCACCTCGGCGAGCACGTCGCGGAACCAGGCGGCGAGCGAGTCGGCGTTGACCGCCACCGGCAGGTCGACGGCGGTCGCCGCCGTGATGCGCCTGGCTCGCCTCGGCGTACAGGAGCCGGGTCTGCCTGCCGAGGCGGACCAGCCACTCGCCGTGCGGGGTCGGGCGGCACGGCGTGCCCCGGCTGATCAGCACCTGGCCCGCCGCCGCCTCCAGCGCGCGGATGCGCTGGCTGACCGCGCTCGGCGTGATGTGCAGCTGCCGGGCGGCCGCGTCGAAGGAGCCGTGATCGGCGATGGCGACGAGGGCGTCCAGCTGGCCCGGGTTGAGGTCCACCTGCACAAGTGAAGCACAGCTAAAGGATCGTAAGAAACATTCGTTTGCCTTAATATTGGTGCCGGCCTAGCGTCAGGATCGTGATCAACGCCTCGCTTGACGGCCTGCTGACCGGCCTGTCCCTGATCGTGGCGATCGGCGCGCAGAACGCCTACGTGCTGCGCCAGGGGCTGCGCCGTTCCTACGTCGGGCCGGTCGTCGCGGTCTGCACGGTGTCCGACTTCGTGCTCATCGTCGCCGGGGTGAGCCGGGATCGGCGTGATCGTGCAGCACGCCGGGTGGGCGCTGCTGGCGGTGCGCTGGTTCGGGGTCGCCTTCCTCGCCTGGTACGGGCTGTCATCGGCATGGCGGGCGCGGCGGCCCGCGGCCTCGCTGAGCGCGGCGCGCGACGACCCGGCGCGGCGGGCCCGCGGTCGTGCGCCGCGCGCTGGCGCTCACCTGGCTCAACCCGCACGTCTACCTCGACACCGTGGTGCTGCTCGGCTCGATCGCCAACGCGCACGGGACGATCGGGCCGGTGGTGGTTCGCCGTCGGGGCGTGCGTGGCGAGCACGCTGTGGTTCACCGGCCTTGGCTTCGGCGCCCGGTTCGCCGCCGGGCTGCTCGCGACGCCGCGGGCCTGGCAGGTCCTCGACCTGCTCATCGCGGCGACCATGCTGGGGATCGCCGTCAAGCTCGCGATCGAGCTAGCCGGCCTGTCCCGCCTCGACGCCGAGGCCGGGGAGGATCTCCGCGCCGGGGAGCTCGGCGAGCAGGCTGCCTGGCAGCCAGAGCTTGGCGCCGCGGATGCCGGCGCCGATCACCACGTTCGGGGACTTGGCCACCAGGTCGTCCACGAGGACGCGCCAGTCCGCCGGCAGGCCGACCGGCGTGATCCCGCCGTACTCCATGCCCGTCAGTGACGTCACCACGTCGACCGGGCCGAAGGACGCCTTCCGTGCCCCGAGGTGCTGGCGGACGAGGCCGTTGACGTTGGCCCGCGTGGTGGCGGTGACCATGCAGGCGGCGTAGGTCACGTCGCCGCCGCGCTTGGCCGCGATGACCACGCAGTTCGCGCTCTCCTCGGGCGTGACGCCGTACGCCGCGCAGAACTGCGCGGTGTCGGACAGTCCCGGGTCGATCGCGGCCACCCGCACCTGGTCGGCCCACGGCAGTGCCCGCAGCGCCGCCTCGACCGGAGGGGCGAGCAGGTCGGGCCGTGACAGGGCGGGGTGAAAAGTCAGCGGGAGGGTCATGGCTCTATCCAACCAGCTAGGCCGGCCGAACTCCCTAGTCGGGCAGGGTGCGCGGCAGGCCGAAGCGCGGCAGGACGCTGTTGTCCATGAAGCGGGTGATGCCCGAGACCCGGTCGCCGTCGAGGGTGAGCACGATCAGGCCGTGCGCGTGGGAGATGGGGGCCACGGGGTCGCTCAGGTAGCAGCCGAACGCCGGCTGGCCGTTCGCCCGGGTGGCGATGAGCCGGAACCGGCGCGTCCCGCCGCGGAACGGGACAGCCGACAGGAACTCCGCGGCCGCCCTGCCCCGGTACCCGAAGGGCAGCGGCGGCATGGTGAGCCACGCGTCATCGGTCAGCAGGGCCACGATGCCGTCCGCGTCGCCGCGTTCGAAGGCGTCGGCGAACCGTCCCGCCACCTCACGCTCGCACGCCGAGTCCGGCAACGGGGACCGGTCACGCCAGCCGGGCGGCAACTGCGCGGCGATTCCCGCGCGTGCCCCCGACAGCGCGCTCTCGACCGCCTCGGTGTCGCAGTCCAGGATCTCGGCGGCCTCCGCGGCGCGGGAACCCGAGCACGTCGCAGAGCACGAGGGCGGCACGCTGCCGAGGCGGAAGGTGCTGCAGCGCGGCCACGAAGGCGAGCGACATCGACTCCCGTGCCTCGTACCGGGTCGTCCGGCCCCGTGGGCGCCGCCCGCCAGGTCGCCAAGCAGGTCGTCCGGGATAGGGCTCAAGCCACGGGGTATCGGCCGGTGCCGATGAGCTCAGGGACGGGGATTTCCTGCGGGTCCCTGGCCAGCCGCCGGTCGCCGCGGCCGTCGGCGGCAGCGCGCCGAGCCACCTGCTGGTCCTGATCCGGGAGAGCCATGCGCGCAGCGTGGCGCGCGCCTTGGAACCCGTCGAATCCCCGCCAGGCGGCCATGAGCGTCTCCTGAGGCATGACCTCGGCTTCGGCGGCGGAGCCGAGGATCCAGTAACAGTGCGCACCGGCAAGTGACGGTGCGTCTGTAAGTAAGACTCCGCCGACGGCGGAAACTGGCCGGTCCCCGGTCGGCCAGTTCCGTGATTTCGCTGGGCGGCGCGCCGGCTGGTTACGCGTGGAGGATGACGCCGCGGATCAGCTTGCCGTCGTCCAGGTCCTGGTAGCCCTGGTTCACCTCGTCGAGGGAGTAGCGGCGGGTGATGAGCTCCTCCAGCTTGAGCTGGCCGGCCCGGTAGAGGCGGAGCAGGCGGGGGATGTCGTTGAGCGGGTTGCACATGCCGAAGACATGGCCCTGGATGTTGCGCTGCCAGCCGACCACGCTGCCGTTGGCGGCGAGCTGGATCTGCTTCTCCGCCGACTTGCCGACCGACGTGATCGTCACCTGGGCGCCCTTGCCGACGATCGCGGCGGCCTGCTCGACGACCTCGGAGTTCAGCACGCCGATCGTGATCAGCGCGTGGTCGGCGAGCTGTCCCCTGGTCAGCTCGATGACCGCTTCCTGCGCCAGGTCCGCGCTGGCGAAGACGTGGGTCGCGCCGAAGGCGAGCGCGTTCTCCCGCTTGAACTCCACCGGGTCGACCACGATGACGTGCGCCGCCCCGGCGTACCGCGCGCCCTGGACGGCGTTGGTCCCGACGCCGCCCGCGCCGAAGATCACGACCGTCTGCCCCGGCGCGAACGCCCGCCGCGTAGACCGCCGTGCCCCAGCCGGTCGGCACGCCGCAGCCGGTCAGCGCCGCCACCTCGAACGGGATGTCCTTCTCGATCGGGACGCAGGAGTTCTGCGAGATCACCGCCCGCTCGGCGAACGTGCCGAGCATGCAGAAGCCGCCGAGGTCAGCGCCGTCGTCGTCGTGGAACCTGAAGGTCCCGTCCGCCAGCATCCCCGTCATCATCTGCGCGCCCCAGTCGCACAGGTTCTGATGCCCGGTCGAGCAGTACCGGCAGATCCCGCAGGCGGGGATGAACGAGCAGACCACGTGGTCGCCGACCTTGACGCGGGTCACGCCGGGGCCGACCGCCTCGATCACGCCGGCGCCCTCGTGCCCGCCGACCATGGGCAGCCGCCCGGTGGAGTCGCCCGTCTGGAGATGCTCGTCCGAGTGACACATCCCCGAAGCCCTGAAGGCAATCCGGACTTCCCCGGCCCTGGGCTCGTCCAGCTCAAGCTCGGTGATCTCCCACGGCTTGCCCGGTTCCCTGATGATCGCTGCCCTAGTGCGCATACCTTCAGTGCTACTCCGCGCACCCCGGCCCGGACAACCAGCTCAGCCCACCCCGGTTCGCGGCGTCGTCTGTGGGCTCACCACGAACCCGGTAAGCGTACGCTAAGCCTCATGGCGGTCAAGACCCCCGAGACGCACACCGCGCTGGTGCGCCGGGCACGGAAGATCAACCGGGTGCTGGCGGAGACGTACCCGGACGCGCACACCGAGCTGGACTTCGAGAACCCGTTTCAGCTGCTGGTGGCCACGGTGCTGTCCGCGCAGACGACGGACAAGCGGGTCAACCTGACCACGCCCGCGCTGTTCGCCAAGTACCCGACCCCCGAGGACCTGGCGGCCGCCAACCCGGAGGACGTCGCGGAGATCCTGCGGCCGACCGGGTTCTTCAACGCGAAGACCAAGTCCGTGATGGGGCTGTCCGCCGCGCTGCGTCGAGCGCTTCGGCGGCGAGGTGCCGCGCACGCTCGAGGAGATGGTCACGCTGCCCGGCGTGGGCCGCAAGACCGCCAACGTGGTGCTCGGCAACGCGTACGGCATCCCCGGGATCACGGTGGACACGCACTTCGGGCGGCTGTCGCGGCGGTTCGGCTGGACGACGAGCGATGACCCGGTCAAGGTCGAGGCCGAGGTGGGGGAGCTCATCCCGAAGAAGGACTGGGTGCTCCTGTCGCACCGGCTGATCTGGCACGGCCGCCGGATCTGCCACGCGCGCAAGCCCGCCTGCGGAGCGTGCCCCGTGGCCGACTGGTGCCCGTCGTTCGGCCTTGGCCCCACGGACGCGGCGACCGCCGCCAAGCTCGTCAAGGCCGGGCCGTTCTCGTGACGGATTCCGGTCCCGCCGGTGCCGGGGCCGCCGAGGCGCTCCGGCGTGGCTGCGCCGCCTCGCCGCGGCGGCCGCGGTGATGGACGTGCCGCGGGTCGTCCGCCCGCCGGCCTCTGGCGGGCGGCACTCGGCGGTCCTCGTCCTGTTCGGCGACGGGCCCCGACGGCCCGGACCTGCTGTACATCCAGAAGAACGAGGGGCTGCGGCGGCACGCCGGGCAGCCCGCGTTTCCCGGCGGCAAGATCGAGGACAGCGACGACGGCCCGGTCGCCGCCGCGCTGCGCGAGGCGGCCGAGGAGACCGGCCTCGATCCCGGCGGGCGTCGACGTGCTCGCGACGCTGCCCGAGCTGTTCATCGCGCGCAGCCAGTTCCGCGTCATCCCCGTGCTCGCCTGGTGGCGGGTGCCCGTCCGCCGTCCGGCCGGTGGACATCGGCGAGGTCGCGGCGGTGGAGCGGATCAGCGTCGCCGACCTCGCCGACCCCGCGAACCGGCTCATGCTCCGGTTCCCCGAGCGGGCGCAGCGGCCCGGCGTTCCGCATCGACTCGATGCTGATCTGGGGCTTCACCGCGCTGATCACCGACCGGCTGCTCGCGCTCGGCGGCTGGGAACGTCCCTGGGACGCCACCGTCATCCGCGAACTGCCCCAGGGTGCCGCGTAGCGGTACTCAAGGCGCGTCATCGGTGCGGGTCCGCATCCGCGATGGCACCCGGTTATTAGGCGACAGCGGATACCGTGGACACCGTGCGCGGTGATCTGCTTGATCTCGCCCTCGTCGTCATTGCCGTCGCGTTCGCGGTCTCTGGCTACCGGCAGGGCTTTATCGTTGGCTCGCTGAGCTTCGTCGGCTTCGTCGGCGGTGCGGTGCTCGGCGCCGAGTTCGGCCCGGCCATCTCGCGTGCCATCGTCGGCGGGCAGACGCAGCAGGACGTGGTCGCGGTCATCCTGCTGATCAGCGTTCGCGATCATCGGCCAGTTCGTCGCCTCGTCGATCGGCGCCTACGTGCGGCAGTCGATGACGAGCCCGTCGTCGACGATCCTCGACTCCATCGGCGGGTCGGCGGTCAGCGTCCTGTCGATGCTGCTGATCGCCTGGGCGATCGGCTCGGTCCTCACCGCGTCGTCGTTCCAGGGCGTCGTCAAGCAGGTCGACAACTCGGTCGTGCTCGGCACGATGGACAAGGTCATGCCGTCGCAGGCGAAGACCATGTTCTCCGAGTTCCGGCGGCTGCTGGCCAGCGGCCCGTTCCCGCAGGTGTTCAGCGGCATCGGCGCGGCGCACCTGTTCGCGGTCAGCCCGCCCGACCCGGCGGTGCTGAACAGCCCCGGGTACCTGGCCGCCCGCAGCCGGGTGCTCAAGGTGCGAGGGCACCGCGCTGAGCTGCGACCGCAGCATCGAGGGATCGGGCTTCGTCTACGCGCCGCAGCACGTGATGACCAACGCGCACGTGGTGGCCGGCGTGACGCAGGGGCCGACGGTGACCACGCCGAGCGGGCAGCCGCTACCGCGCGCAGGTCGTCCTCTACGACCCCCAGGTGGACATCGCGGTCCTCTACGTGCCCGGCCTTAACCTGACCCCGCTGCAGTTCAACGACCAGGCGCAGGCCGGCGCGAGCGCCGTCGTGGCCGGCTACCCGCTCGATCACGCGTTCACCGCCAGGCCCGCGCGCATCGGCGGGACCCAGAACGCCGTCGGCCCTGACATCTACCAGACCGGGCAGGTCAACAGGCAGATCTTCGAGATCAGGGCGAAGGTCGAGCCGGGCAACTCGGGCGGGCCGCTGCTCAGCCCGTCCGGCACCGTGTACGGCGTGGTGTTCGCGGCCGCGGTCGACACGTCCGGATACCGGGTTCGCGCTCACCGCGGCCGAGGTCGCCGCCGACGCGCACGGCCGGCGCCAGCCAGACGTACCCGACCTCCACCCAGGGCTGCGACTGAGCTCAGCCCGGCCGGAGCCGCAGCCGCAGGTCGGCTTCTGGTATGTCCGCGAGGCCGTCCTGCTCGATCCGGAGCGCGAGGCCCGCCGCCTGCCCGGCGACGAAGCCCGCGTCGACCTCGCCGGACGCGCCCGCGAATCCGGCGACGTGGCCGGCGCCCCGGCGGAGCAGCGCCATCGCGCCGCGCGCGTTGCCGCGCCTGGCGTGGGTGAGGCCGACCGCGATCTGGGCGAGGCCGCGCCACAGTTCGCGTTCCGGCCCGGGAACGGACTTCCAGGCCGCCTCGAAGACCTCGTGGGCGTGGAACGGCCGGCCCTCGGCGAGCAGCCTGCCGCCGAGCTCGGCCGCCTCGGCGGGCGAGATGACCAGGTCGTCGGGGATGCGGGGCGCGTCCTGCGCGGCCGACCGGGGCAGCGGCCGGCCGAGCTCGTCCCTCGGGCGCGCGTTGCGTGCCCGCCCGGCGGCGTCCCTGTCGCGGTCCGTCCCGGCGCGGTCACCGGTCCGGCTCGGGGTCGGCCAGCCAGCCGAGGAGCTCGGCGTCGAAGGGCCTCCGGCCGTTCCTCGTGCGGGAAGTGGCCCGCCCCCTCGATGACCTTCCACCGGTACGGTCCCTCGACGTACCGGCCCGCGCCGCGGGCGACCTGCGGCGGGATGCACGGGTCGACGGCGCCGTGCAGGTGCAGGACCGGCGCCGCGACCGGCGTCCGCATCTGCCGGGCGTACCGCAGGCCGTCGGGGCGGAAGGTGGAGCGCACGAACCAGCGGTGGTACTCGAGCGAGGTGTGCGCGACCGGCGGGATGCGCATGGCGCGCTGGTAGATCCGGACGGTGTCCTTGTCCGGCCAGCCCGGTGCCGACCAGGACGACAGGATCGACCCGACGAGCGCGCCGCCGTCGCGGACCAGCTGCCGTTCCGGGATCATCGGCACCTGGAAGGCGAGCGGGTAGCCGCCCCGCTTCGCCTGGCCGTCCGGCTCGGTCAGCGCGCGCGAGATCGTGAACGGGCTCGACAGCACCCGGGCGCGCATCCGCAGCGGATGGGCCATCGAGACGACGGCGAGCCTGCGCACCGCCTTCGGGAAGTACGCCGCCAGCGTCCACGCGGTGAGCCCGCCCCAGTCGTGGCCGACGACGGTCGCGTTGGCCTCGCCGAGCGCGCGGATCAGCCCGGCGGCGTCGGCCGCCGCGGTGATCAGGTCATATCCCCTGGGCGGCTTGTCGCTGCCGCCGTAGCCGCGCAGGTCGACCGCGACCGCCCGGTAGCCGGCCTCGGCCAGCGTGACGAGCTGGTGCCGCCAGGTCCACCAGAACTCGGGGAAGCCGTGCAGGAGCAGCACGAGCGGCCCCTCGCCCATGCTCGCCACGTGGAAGCGGGTCCCGTTCGCGGTCACCGAGCGGTGCGTCCACGGGCCGGTGATCTGGATGACAGGCTCTGCCGGCATGCTTCGCCCCTTGCCGTTACGGTCGCGCGGGCGGAATCTCGGCCGTAGTGCCCGTGCCCGCGCTGACCCCCGGGTTGGCGACCGCCGGCCCGGAGCCGTTCGGGCTCGGCTCGCTCCTGCGCAGCATGCCAAGGTCGTCCATCACGGTCTTCCGCGTCATCTTCATGCCGGTCACCTTGCGGATCCTGCCGTACGCGATCAGCCCGGCGACGCCGATGAGCAGCAGGCAGGTGCCTGCCACGATGAGGAAGGCGGCCCAGTCCCAGATGCCCGCCGCCACCAGCCCGTACGCGAAGGCGAAGCAGAGCAGGACGACGATCAGGCAGGCCACGAACAGGCCGACGACGGCGAGCGCGGCGGCGATCCCGATCCGCCGCGCGTCCATCTTCAGTTCGCTCTTAGCGAGGCTGATCTCGTACCGGACGAGCGATGACATGTCTTTCGCCGCCAGCGCGACGAGTTCCCCCAGCGACTGCTGCCCGTCGGCGCCGTCTGGGCTCCCGCTGCGGACCATCGCATCCCTCCCCGAATCCTCGCTGCGACAGCGCACGCTGTCCCAGGTGGTTCAAGGCTAGCGCCCTGGATTGCGGGCGGCGCGGACATCCCGCCCGCGTCGGGTGTTCCCGTGACGTGCGAACGGCGCCCCGAGTCGGGGCGCCGTCGCCGTATGCAGGACAGTCTGGCTACCATGCGTGCACCTGATCAATTGTCGGCCAGTCCGTTATGGCCTGGCCTGACACGCCTCCCGCGGCTGGTCGCGCGTGGGTACCCGGCTGTCGTGCCCGGACGTTCATCCGGTCCGTAGCACCTTTCTACGACGAAAGCGCGCCGCATCCAAGACCCTATGCGTGATCAATTCGTGATCTTGATCGGTGGGCGCGTTCACATGCCATTAACCGCTAGGAGCGCCGGCGTCGCGGCTCGGCCTGCCGCCGCCTCCCGAACCGCGCAGGGCGCCCCGCGGCCCGCTCAGCCCCCGCGGTCCGCCGCGCCAGGGCCGCCCGCGAGAAATATTCGGTCGCGGCAAACTATCCGCCGGAACGTCTGTTCAGAACGAACCCATATATGTTGTAATTCCTTTACGGGTTGATCGCTGTCCATCTGCGGCATGCCAGCCGCGCTTGCGGATAAGCTTTACTGTAGACGGAACCGGCCTACCCCCCCAGGGCCGGACCGTGTGGTCCCCCCTCGCTCTCCCCCCCGGCGAGGGGGGACCACTTTATCCTGTTCGCGTGCCTTCGGCCAGCTTCCCGTCGCCTGTTCACTGTGGGGGGACGACCCCCACACCGACTTGCGCCGAATCCGTCGGCCTTGTCGGCCGCGACCAGCGGGATCGAGGGTCCCTCGATCTTGCCACAGGCGCTGGCGGCGCGATCCTGAGTGTCATTCGGACCGGTGACGTCAGGCGTCAGCGCCCGCGAGTGCCATCTCCGCTGCTGATGCTCCGGCGCTCGGCTAGCTCAGCAGCTCTAGAGGCGTTGGACAGGACGAGGTCCAGGAGGGCGACTGCGCCGGCCTTGGACAGGGGGGAGTTGCCGTTGCCGCACTTGGGGGACTGGACGCAGGAGGGGCAGCCCGTCTCGCACGGGCAGGCGCTGATCGCGTCCCTGGTGGCGGTCAGCCAGTCGGCGGCGACGGCGAAGCCGCGTTCCGCGAAGCCGGCGCCGCCGGCGTGGCCGTCGTAGACGAACACGGTGAGCTGGCCGGTCGCCGGGTGCAGTTCGGTGGACAGGCCGCCCACGTCCCACCGGTCGCAGGTCGCGAAGAGCGGCAGCAGCCCGATCGACGCGTGCTCCGCCGCGTGGGCCGCCCCGCCGAGGTCGTTGCCGGCGAGTGGGACCACGCACTCGTTCGGGATGGTCCAGGCGACGGCCACCGTGGACAGCGTCCGCTGCGGCAGCTCCAGCGGCACCGCGCGCCTCTCTTATCTTTTTCCCCGAACGAAGGCGTGCGTACTCCGACCACCTGCCGGGTCACCCGCACGTCGGCGAGCATCAGGTCGGCGTCGCCCCAGCGCACGCGGCGGCGCTCCGCCGGTGACGTCGATGTCGGTGACGTCGCGGGCCTGGGTGGTGTAGCCGGGGTCGCCGGGCTCGACGAGGGCCACCCCGTCGGCCAGGTCGAGCCTGCTGACCAGGTAGGACTCGCCCTGGTGGAGGTAGACCGCGCCGTCGTGGACGTAGCGGTGCGCGGACGGCTCGTCCATGGTGCCGACGAGGCGGCCGGTGGCCTCCTCGACCACGCGGACGGGGCGGCCGAGGTCGCCGCGGATCGAGATCTCCCTGGCCGGGCGGCGGTGCCTGGCGTAGTACCAGCCGGACGGCCGCCTGCGCAGCTCGCCCGCCGCGTCGAGGTCGGCGACCGCCTTCGCGGCCGCGGGGCCGAAGAGGTCCAGGTCGGGCTCGGTCAGCGGCAGCTCGGCCGCCGCCGCGGCCAGGTGCGGGCCGAGCACGTACGGGTTGGCCGGGTCGAGCACGGCGGGCTCGACCGGGTGGTGCAGCAGGGCGTCCGGGTGGTGCACCAGGTAGCTGTCGAGCGGGTCGTCGCGGGCGATGAACACCGCGGTCGCGTGGCTGCCCGGCCCGCCCGGCCCGGCCCGCCTGCTGCCACAGCGACGCCCAGGTCCCCGGCCAGCCGGCGATCAGCACCGCGTCGAGTCCGGTGATGTTGATGCCGAGCTCGAGGGCGCTGGTGGTGGCCATGCCGGTGATCCGCCCGTCGCGCAGCCCCGCCTCGAGGCCGCGGCGGTCGTCGGGCAGGTAGCCGGAGCGGTAGGCGGCGACGTTGCCGGACAGCTCCGCGCCGAGGGCGTCGCGGGCGGCGAGCGCGACGGTCTCCGCGCCGCGCCTGGACCTGATGAAGGCGAGCGCGGGAACCTCGGCCTTGACCAGGGCGGCGAGCAGGTCGGCGGCCTCGGTCGTGGCCGGCCGGCGGGCGCGCACCTCGGCGTAGGTGTGCAGCAGCGGCGGTTCCCACAGGGCGAACGTGAGCGGCGCGCGGGGCGAGCCGTCGTCGGTCACGGCGACCGCGTCCAGGCCGGTCAGCGCCCTGGCGCAGGCGGCGGGATCGGCGATCGTCGCGGAGGCGAGGATGAAGACCGGCGGCTGGCCCGGCGCCGTGGTGCGCGGCGACGCGGCGCAGCCGGCGCAGCACCTGGGCGACGTGCGAGCCGAAGACCCCGCGGTAGCCGTGGCACTCGTCGATGATCACCACCCGCAGGCGGCGGAAGAACCCGCGCCAGCGGGCGTGGTTCGGCAGCAGCCCGCTGTGCAGCATGTCCGGGTTGGTCAGCAGGTAGTTGGCGTGGGCCTGCGCCCAGGCGCGCTCGGCGACCGTCGAGTCGCCGTCGTAGCAGGTGGCGCGGACCCCGGGCACGCCGAGGTCGCGGACCGCCTTCAGCTGGTCGGCGGCGAGCGCCTTGGTCGGCGCGATGTACAGCGCGGTGCCGCCGTCGAGCACCTCCGACAGCGCGGCGGCCAGGTAGCCGGCCGACTTGCCGGACGCGGCCCGTGTGGCGATGATCACGTGCCGTCCCGGCCCGGGCGAGCGCCGCGGCCTGCGCCTGGTGCGTCCACGGGGACGCGATGCCGCGCGCGGCGAGCGCGGCGGTCACATCGGGACGAACAGATTCCGGCCAGGAGGTGGGTTGGCCCTGTTGCCCGGGTATGTGTTCTAGATGCACAAGTTCCCCGGCACGCTGCGCGGCCCCCAGGACCGCGAGCGCGGAGTTGTCCTGGCGGGTTTCAGCTGTCGGCAGGGCGGCGATGGGCATAGGTTTTAAGTGTGTCATCCGCTAGGCGGATGCTGGGCAGTATGTTTTGGTATAGACATGACGCCTGAGCGTGGTTGAATGCCGGGCAGGGGTCGCCCCCACGACGCGAGAGACGCCCTCGGGGCGCTGGAGGATTTGTGGATCTGAAGCTGGCGCACAGCAACAAGGACGGCATCGAGATCGTCGACGTCGAAGGTGAGATCGACGTCTACACCGCGCCGCGCCTGCGCGAGCTGCTCATCGAGCTCGTCAACAAGAAGAACTACCAGCTGGTAGTCAACATGGAGAAGGTCGAGTTCCTCGACTCCACGGGCCTCGGGGTCCTGGTCGGCGGGCTCAAGCGGGTGCGCGCGCACGACGGGTCGCTTGACCTGGTCTGCACGCAGGAGCGCATCCTGAAGATCTTCCGCATCACCGGTCTCACCAAGGTCTTCGGGATCCACGAGTCCGTGGACCAGGCCATCGCCGCCCGGAAGGCGGAGAAGTAAGCCTTCCGCTGCACAATGGCCACCGTCGAAGTCACCTTCACGCCGCTGCCCGTCCACGTGCGGACCGCCCGGCTCGTCGCCACCGCGGTCGCGCGCCGCAGCGGCGTAGCCGAGTCATTGCTTGATGAGGTACGCCTCGCCGTCGGCGAGGCCTGCTCTCGCGCGGTCGAAGCGCACCTGCGGCATTGCCCGGGCCAGCCCATCCGGGTGGCGCTCACCGATGACGGCGAGCAGTTTGAGGTAGTGGTGACCGACGCGGTGCCGGACGCGGAGCATGGCGTGCCGGCGGGCGCGGTCGCGGTGAACGGCAACAGTGCCGTTCCCTCGGCCGTGCCCGCCGGATTCGGCGACGGCCTCGCCGTGGTCGACGGCGAGGTTCCGCTCCGGCTTCCCGACGGGGTGGGGCTCGCGGTGATCGCGGGGCTCGCCGACGACGTCCGCGTCGCGCCCGCGGGCTCGGGGACCAGCGTCACCATGAGCTGGAAGCGCCGGACGGCCTGAGCTGCCCGTTCAACGAGAGTTCGCTAGTTCTGCTGCCCGGTTCGCGGCCCCGCATGGGCTGGTGAGCCGGGCAATCGTTTGCGGTCACCTCGGGCGCGGTCCCGGCGAGGCCCGGCCGGCATTCTTCACTTCTTTCACATCAGCCTCTTTGATGCGCTTCTGTCACATACGTTGCGTTGCGTCCCTCTGAGTCGCAGTAATGCACTTCAGTAACGTGTGAACCGCCGAAACTGGGGCAAATCACAAGACGGCAGGTTGGGAACTGTGACAGGTGAGGCTATCGGGGCGTATTTTCCGTACCTACGATCAACATTTGACCGTGAAAAATAAGAAACTTGTGCCTTCAAGATCCGAAGTAACCAGCGTAGACTCCCGCCCACGCCTGCCTTCAGGTCGGCGGGCAGACTGAAATGAGCTTTATTACGCCAACGACTGCCTTAGCGGCGCACGCCAGACGTCGAAGGAGATCGAATGTCGGAGCTCGGTCCCGCCATCGCGGCGGGCGGACCGGTGAGCCCGGTCAGCGTCAGCGGCGGCAACCTCACCTGGGTTGTAATCGTCGCGGTCGTCGCACTGGCAGCCCTCGCCGTCGCGGGCGTGCTGGTGCGAGAGGTCCTGGCCGCTAGCCAGGGGACCGCGAAGATGCAGGAAATAGCCAAGGCCGTGCAGGAAGGAGCCGCGGCCTACCTGCGCAGGCAGTTCCGGACGCTGGGCGTCTTCGTCGTCATTATCTTCTTCATCCTTCTGCGTGCTCCCCGCGGACGGCGACCGGGGTGCGCTGGGGACGCAGCATCTTCTTCCTGGTCGGTGCGCTGTTCTCCGGGCTGACCGGGTTCACGGGCATGTCGCTGTGCGTCCGCGGCAACGTCCGCGTCGCGGCGGCCGCGCGCGAGGGCGGCGAGCGCAGCGCGATGCGGATCGCGTTCCGCACCGGCGGCGTCGCCGGCATGTTCACGGTCGGGCCTCGGCCTGTTCGGCGCGGCCATCGTGGTGCTGATCTACAAGGGCGAACGCGCCGGACGTGCTTGAGGGCTTCGGCTTCGGCGCGGCGCTGCTCGCCATGTTCATGCGGGTCGGCGGCGGCATCTACACCAAGGCCGCCGACGTCGGCGCGGACCTGGTCGGCAAGGTCGAGCAGGGCATCCCCGAGGACGACCCGCGCAACGCGGCCACGATCGCCGACAACGTGGGCGACAACGTGGGCGACTGCGCCGGCATGGCGGCGGACCTGTTCGAGTCCTACGCGGTCATGCTGGTCGCCTCGCTGATCCTGGGCAAGACCGCGTTCGGCGACAAGGGCCTGATCTTCCCGCTGATCGTCCCGATGATCGGCGTGATCACCGCGGTGATCGGCATCTTCGCGGTGGCGCCGCGCGCGCGCGACCGCAGCGGGATGACCGCGATCAACCGCGGCTTCTTCATCTCGGCGGCGATCTCGGTCATCGGGGTCGCGATCCTCTGCTTCACCTTCCTGCCGTCGAAGTTCAGCTCGCTGGTCGGCATCACCGACCCCGCGATCGCGAACTACAACGGCAACCCGCAGTGGATCGCGTTCGGCGCGGTGCTGATCGGGATCGTGCTGGCGTCCGCGATCCAGCTGCTGACCGGGTACTTCACCGAGACCACCCGGCGGCCGGTCAGGGACATCGGGCAGAGCTCGGAGACCGGCGCGGCCACCGTGATCCTGTCCGGCATCTCGCAGCGGCATGGAGTCCGCCGTGTACTCGGCGCTGCTGATCGGCGGGGCCGTGTTCGGCTCCTACCTGCTGGCCACCGGCAACGCCACCATCGCGCTGTTCGCCGTGGCCATGGCCGGCGGCGGCCTGCTGACCACGGTCGGCGTGATCGTGTCGATGGACTCCTTCGGCCCGGTGACCGACAACGCGCAGGGCATCGCGGAGATGTCCGGCGACGTCGAGGGCGAGGCCGCGCAGGCGCTGACCAAGCTGGACGCGATCGGCAACACCACCAAGGCCATCACCAAGGGCATCGCGATCGCGACCGCGGTGCTGGCCGCGACCGCGCTGTTCGGCTCGTTCCGCGACTCGGTGGAATCGGCGCTGCCCGTCGGCGCGGCCGGCACGTTCAGCCTGAACGTCGCCCAGCCGAACGTGCTCGTCGGCCTCATCATCGGCGCCTCGGTCGTGTTCCTGTTCTCCAGCCTGCTGATCATGGCGGTCGGCCGGGCGGCGCAGCGGGTCGTCCTCGAGGTGCGCATGCAGTTCCGCACCCACCCGGGGATCATGACCTACGAGGAGAAGCCCGACTACTCGCGGGTCGTGGACATCGTCACCGCGGACTCGCTCCGCGAGCTGGTCACGCCGGGCATCCTGGCCGTGCTGACCCCGATCGCGGTCGGGTTCGCGCTCGGCTACGCGCCGCTCGGCTCGTTCCTGGCCGGCGCGATCGCGGCGGGCGTGCTGATGGCGGTCTTCCTGTCCAACTCCGGCGGGGCCTGGGACAACGCCAAGAAGCTCGTCGAGGACGGCAACCACGGCGGCAAGGGCTCGGCCGCGCACGAGGCGACCATCGTCGGCGACACCGTCGGCGACCCGTTCAAGGACACCGCGGGCCCCTCGATCAACCCGCTGATCAAGGTCATGAACCTGGTCTCGCTGCTGATCGCCACCTCGGTGGTGAAGTACAGCTCCAACACCGGCCTGCGCGTCGGCGTGGCGCTCGGCGCGGTGATCATCATCGTCGCGGCGATCGTCTACTCCAAGCGCCGCTCCGCCGGCATGGGCGAGGAGGCCCCGGCCAGCGCCGAGATCAGCGCCGCCACCTCGCCCGCGGTGAGTGCCAGCTCTCCGGAGGCGGTGGCAGCCGCCCACCGTGGCGATGCCCCAGGTCTCCGCGCCGCCCCCGGTCCCCGCGGGCGGCGAAGCGGGCCAGAACGGCCACGTGACCGACGGCTCGCCCACGGCGGCCGACTCGTCGCCGGGCCAGCCCGCCGAGTAACGCTCATCGGGTAACCGCTGTGGCCTCCGCACCTGCCTGGTGCGGAGGCCATAGCGCTTTACGAGCCAGTGAGCGGGATCAGGCGCGAGCACGCACCCGTTCGGGATGATGATCTTGGCTTTTAGCTCTTCGGCGAGGTCGGCGGCGTCTACGGCGTCGCGCGGGATGCCGAGCAGGTAGAGGATCGTGTCCAGGTACGGGACGTTGACCGCGGTGTCGGCCGCGTCGCGGACGACCGGCTTCGCGTTGAAGGCGACGCCGAGGCCGGCCGCGCCGATCATGCCCAGGTCGTTGGCCCCGTCGCCGACGGCGACGGTCTGCGACAGCGGGACGCCCGCCGCCTGCGCGAACCGGCGCAGCGCCGCGGTCTTGCCGTCCCTGTCGACGATCGGCTCGAGGACCCGGCCGGTCAGCCTGCCGTCGGTCACCTCAAGGGTGTTCGCGGCCACGTAGTCGATGCCGAGCTCGTCGGCCAGCGGCTGGATCACCGCGGTGAACCCGCCGCTGACGATCCCGCACTTGTAGCCGAGGCGCTTCAGCGTCCGCACCAGCGTCCGCGCTCCCGGGGTGAGCCGCAGGCTGGCGCGCACCTCGTCGAGGACCCCGGCGTCGAGGCCGGCCGAGCAGCGCGACGCGCTCCCGCAGCGAGGCCGCGAAGTCAAGCTCGCCGCGCATGGCCGACTCGGTCACCTTGGCCACCTCGGCGGCGCAGCCGGCGCGCTCCGCGAGCAGGTCGATGACCTCGTCCTGGATCAGCGTGGAGTCGACGTCCATCACGATCAGCCGCATCGCCCGCCGGTACAGGCCGGCGGGCTGCACCGCCACGTCCACGCCGCTTTCCGCGGCGACCTGGGCGAGCGAGTTCCGCAGCGGCCCCGGCTCCGCCCCGGAGACGTCCAGCTCGACGCAGGTCACGGGATCGCTGGCCAGCCGGGTGATCCGGTCGATGTTGGCGCCGCTCGCCGCGATCCGGCCGGCGACGGCGGCGACCGCGTCCGGCCGCAGCGGGCTGCCGAGCAGCGTGACGTGCAGCCTGCCGTTGATCCGGCCGGGCGCGCGCGTGACCGCGGCTCCGCCGACCCGGTGGTGATCTCCGCCTCAAGCCCGAGGTCGGCGGCCAGCTCGGTCACGACGCGGTAGATCGCGGTCAGGTCAGGGAACGCGGCTTCGCCCTCGCAGCCGACCAGGACGCCAAGCACCAGCCTGCCCCTGATCGTCACCTGCTCGATGTCCGCTACGCTCAGCGGGAAGCGCGCGAGCGCGCCGAACAGCCGCGAGGTGACGCCGGGCCGGTCCCGGCCGGTCAGCGTGATCAGGAGCGTTGGTTGGTTCATCTCGTCATCACGGTACCGTGCGCCTAGGACGCCAGTGTGACCAACTCCCAGCGGCTCATCTGGGTACCTTTGGTTAGCGATGAGGCTCGCGTTGGCATAGGTTCAGTCTCGGCGGCCGTTCGGCCCGGCGGGAGCCGGGCCGGCGTGAGGAGGGGCAGTGTCTGACGAGGTGCTCAAGCTGCGTGGCGTGTCGGTACGGCGCGAAACGTCGCTGTTGCTGCGGAACGTTGACTGGACCGCGCACGAGGACGAGCGCTGGATCGTGATCGGCCCCAACGGGGCGGGCAAGACCACCCTGCTCCAGGTGGCCGCGACGATCCTCTACCCGACCGAGGGCACCGTCGAGGTGCTCGGCGAACGGCTCGGCGACGTCGACGTGTTCGAGCTGCGGCCCAGGATCGGCCTGACGAGCGCCTCGCTGGCCGAGCGGGTCCCCGCCGGGGAGAAGGTCATCGACCTCGTGCTCACGGCCTCGTACGCGATCCTCGGCCGGTGGAAGGAGGAGTACGAGTCCTCCGACGTGACCAGGGCGGTGGAACTGCTCGACGCGCTCGGCTGCGCGCACCTGATCAGGCGCCGGTTCTCCACCCTGTCCGAGGGCGAGCGCAAGCGGGTGCAGATCGCCCGCGCGATGATGCCCGACCCGGAGATGCTGCTGCTCGACGAGCCCGCCGCGGGCCTTGACCTCGGTGGCCGCGAGGACCTGCTGCGCCGCCTGTCGACGCTGGCCAACAACCCCAAGGCGCCGATGATGGTGCTGGTCACGCACCACGTCGAAGAGGTGCCCGACGGGTTCACCCACGCGATGCTGCTGCGCCGCGGCGCGGTCCTCACCGCCGGGCCCGATCGAGGAAGTCTTCACCGCGAAGAACCTGTCCCGGTGCTTCGGCGTCCCGCTGGAGATCGAGCGGCACGAGAACCGCTGGCGGGCCTGGGCCCGTTAGCCCCGCGTTAGCGTCCGCCTCCGTCACCCACCGCCTTTTGTGCTTAACGCAGGGTGGGGTTACCTTGGGGTTATCGGCTCCTTTGGGCGGAGATGATGGTGATGGGCGCCATAATCGCGATAGTCCTTCTCGTCCTGGTTATCGGTCTAGCCGTATTCGCCGTGGTCCGGTCGGTCCGGATCGTGCCGCAGGCGCGGGCGGGCATCGTCGAACGCTTCGGCCGGTACCACCGGACGCTGCACGCGGGGCTCAACATGGTGATGCCGTTCATCGACCGGCTGCGCCCGCTCATTGACCTGCGCGAGCAGGTGGTCAGCTTCCCGCCGCAGCCCGTCATCACCAGGGACAACCTGGTGGTCGGCATCGACACGGTCATCTACTTCCAGGTGACCGACCCCAAGGCGGCGACGTACGAGATCGCCAACTACGTGGCCGCCGTCGAGCAGCTCACCGTCACGACGCTGCGCAACGTGGTCGGCGGCATGGACCTGGAAACGACCCTGACGTCGCGGGACAAGATCAACAGCGAGCTCCGCAAGGAGCTCGACGAGGCGACCGGCCGGTGGGGGCTGCGGGTCAGCCGGGTGGAGCTCAAGGCGATCGAGCCGCCCGCGTCCATCCAGGGCTCGATGGAGAAGCAGATGCGCGCCGACCGGGACAAGCGCGCCGCGATCCTGTCCGCCGAGGGCGCCAAGCAGTCGGCCATCCTGACCGCGGAGGGCGAGCGGCAGGCGGCGGTGCTGCGGGCGCGCGGCGAGGCCGAGGCCGCCGTGGTGCGCGCCGACGCGGACGCCACCGCCCAGGCCACCAGGGCCAGGGGCGAGGCGCAGGCGATCGCCACGGTGTTCCAGGCGATCCACGAGGGCAACCCCGATCAGCGGCTGCTCGCCTACAAGTACCTGGAGATGCTGCCGGAGATCGCCCAGGGCGGCGCGAACAAGCTGTGGATCGTGCCGAGCGAGCTCGGCAAGGCGCTTGAGGGCCTCGGCGGCCTCTTCGGCAACGCGAACGCGCATGACGGCGCCCCGACGCCGTGCGCGCCCGCGGCGACGCGCCCGAGGCGCTGCCCGGCCCCGACGGCACCGGCAGCATCACCCGCCTGCCGCTGTGCAGACAAGCGCTCGCGTGACCGCTGATCCAAGGTCATCAGCCGGTGAACGGGTCGCGGCTGGCGCCTGGCCGGCCCGCGGCTCGCGGCCCGCGCCGGTAGCGGAGAGCCGGTCGTCCGGAGTTCGCCGCCCGGCGCAGGAGGTACCGTAGGACGGCGTGGTCACCCAGGCGCGCTGAGGGCCTGCCGCGCGTATCTTTGGTTTCCTGACAAGGCTGTCGGGCACCGTTGTCTTCTGCGGGTGAACGTGGGACGGACGGGGTATCCACTCCCGGGTCGTCTTTCTTACATAGATAAGCATGGTAAGAAGTCACCGGCACGTTTTACGAGGAAAGGCGCAGATGGTGGCTATGCCCAAGCCTGCGGGAGCGCTCGACGGGGCGGCGGCCAGGAGAGCCGCCAGCCGGTGACCCAGCGCGCGAGTCAGCCGGACCCCTTCTGGTACACGGCGAAGACGCAGCCTGCTCGGGCCGCCGCTGGTCAACGAGCAGCTCGGCGAGCAGCGGCTGTCCAAGCCGCTGGCCCTCGGCGTGCTGTCGCCCGACGGCATCTCCTCCTCGGCCTACGGCACCGAGGAAATCCTCATCGCGCTGCTGCCGATCGCCGGCCTCGCGGCGTTCACGCTGATCCTGCCGCTGACGCTGGTCATCCTGCTGGTGATGACGCTCGTGGTGCTCTCGTACCGCGAGGTCGTCATGGTCTACATCAGGCCGGGCGGCTCGTACGTGGTCGCCAGGGAGAACTTCGGCCCGCGGATCGCGCAGATCTGCGCGGTGGCGCTGCTGATCGACTACGTGGTCACGGTCGCGGTCCAGATCGCGGCGGGCACCGCCGCCGTGGCGTCCGCGATCCCCGCCATCGGCCCGTACAAGCTGGAGATCTGCGTCGGCGTCGTGCTGCTGATGTGCTACGGCAACCTGCGCGGCCTCAAGGAGGCGGGCAAGGCGTTCGCCGTGCCCGACCTACCTGTTCGCCGGGTCGGTGATCCTGATGATCGTGGTCGGCCTGATCCGCGAGGTCATCGGCAACCTGCACGCCGATCGACCCGGCCACGCTGCACGGCACCTACACGCTCGGCTCGGGCACCGAGGGAATCCTCACCGGCGTGATGATCTTCACGCTGCTGCGCGCGTTCGCCAACGGCGGCGCGTCGCTGACCGGCATCGAGGCGGTCAGCGACGCGGTGGGCGCGTTCCACCCGCCGGAGGGCAGGAACGCCCGCAAGGTGCTGGTCACCGAGGGCATCATCCTCGGCGTGCTGGTGGCGGGCATCGGCTGGCTCGCGCACGCCACGCACGCCACCCCGTACATCGCCGGCTACCCGACCGTGCTCGCGCAGGAAGCCCAGATCGTCTTCGGCAGCACGTTCGCCGGGCACGCGCTGTTCTACCTGGTGCAGCTCGCGACCATGCTGATCCTCTACACCGGCGGCAACACGAGCTTCAACGGCTTCCCGTTCCTGACCAGCTACGTGGCGGGCGACTCGTTCCTGCCCCGCTGGCTGCTCAAGCGCGGGCACCGGCTGGTGTTCTCCAACGCGATCATCGTGCTCGCGGTCACCTCGGTCGCGCTGCTGATCATCAAGGACGCGGACGTCAACAGCCTGGTGCCGCTGTACGCGATCGGCGTGTTCACCGCGTTCACGATGGCCGGCTTCGGCATGGCCAAGTACCACCACACGCGCCGCGAGCAGGGCTGGCGGTACAAGTTCGTCATCAACTTCTCGGCGGGCGCGCTGTCGCTGATCGTCGTCATCATCTTCGCGGTGGTGAAGTTCACCGAGGGCGCCTGGGTGGTGCTCGTGCTGTTCGCGATCCTCGTCCCGGCGCTGATCCGGCTCAACCGCGAGTACCGGGCCGAGGCCGAGGTGCTCGAGACGGTCACCGGCGAGCAGCCGCCGCCCGCCCCGCACTACACGCGGCGGGTGGTCTTCGTCTTCGTGGACAGCTTCGACCTGGCCACGCTCGCCGCGCTGCGCTACGCCGCGGTCGCTGCGGCCGACCCAGATCCGCGCGGTGCACTTCGTCATCGACAGCGTGCGGGCGGAGAAGCTGCGGGAGAAGTGGACCCGCGCCGACCGCGGCGTCGCGCTCGACTTCATCGACTGCCCGGACCGCCGGCTCACCAAGGCGGCCACCGACCTGGTCGAGCGCGAGATCGAGGACCCCGGCACGCACGTCACGGTGATCCTGCCGCGGCGCAGCTACTCGCCGCTGCTCGGCCGCCTGCTGCACGACCGCACGGCGGACAAGATCGCCGCCGCGGTCAGCCGCATCCCGCGGTCGGCCGCCACGATCGTGCCCTACGACGTGCCCGAGCCGGGTCGCGGTGCTGCAGGCCAGGCAGGCGGCCGCCAAGGCGGCGCAAGGCCAGGCGCCGGCCGCCGCGGCACCGTCGACCGAGCCCGCCGCGCCGAGCAGCGGCGCCGGACGCAGCGGCCGCTGACCTGGCGGCGACCGCGCGAGGAGCTGGCGCGCGAGTCCGACGTCGTGACGGCGCACAGCGTGCCGACGGCAGTCGGGCAACGGCAGCCACGCCGGGCGTCGCCGCGATCGGCACCGTCACCGGCGGGCAAGGTCACGGTCGAGGGCAAGGTCCGGGTCGTGGAGATCCGCCCGGTCGAGCGGAACTCGGTGCTCGCCGTGGAGATCAACGACTCGACCGGCAACCTCACCGCGATGTTCTACGGCCGGTCGCACATCCCCGGCCTGATCTGCGGTGCCCGCGTCCGGTTCACCGGCTCCGCGCGCATCCGCGGCGGCCAGCCGGTGATGATCAACCCCGCCTACGAGCTGGTCTCGCCGGCGAGGAGGCTTAGGCTCAGTCCGCTACTCACCCCGTGGCAGCAGCTCGTACGCCGGGTTGATCATGGCGGGGCCGCCTTCGCGCATGGACACCTTCCCGGCGAGCCGGACGCGCGCGCCCGGCTCGAAGCCGGGGATGCTGGTCCGGCCGTAGAACTTGGCGGTGAGCGCTCCCGGTCTCGTCCGCGACCGTGGCGTCGAACACGCAGCTGTTCTCGACCGGGTGGATCTCCACCGACCGGACCTTGCCCTCGACGGTCGCCTTCCGCGCGCCGTTCAGCTCGCTGATCGCGGTGACCCCGGCATCGCGCGCGGGTGACCCGGTGCTCCCGTTCTGCGCCGCGGCTGCCGCGCCGCCGGCGGCTTAGGCGCTTCCTTGAGCAGAACGGGTGCGGCTGTCACCCTCCTCGCCGGCTGGGTCCCGTTGCCCGCCGGGTGCGTGCCGCTCGCCGGCCTGCGTGCCGTCGCCGGCCTGCGCCGCGAGGCGGGCGGCCTGCCGGGCGTGCAGCAGGTGCACCCGGCTCTCCACGTCGAACGGGATGATCGTGGCGGCGGCGTTGGGCACCTGGCTGACCACTTCGGCGATCTTGTCCGCCGTGCGGTCGTGCAGGAGCCGGCCGAGCAGCGGCGCGTAGCCGCGCCGCGGCAGCACCACGGTGACCTGCGTGCCCTTGCTGCGCGGCCTCGCGGCTGACCAGCTCCACGGACGCGCGGGTGAGCCGGCGGTCCGGGGTGTCGATCATCTCAAGCGGGATGTCCTGCCCGAACCTGACCCACTTCTCGTGCAGCTTCTGCGCCCGGGCGCTGTCGATGACGAAGTGGACGGCGCGCAGCGTGGTGGGCCGCAGGCCGCGCGCGTACCTGATCGCGGCGAGCGTGGCGAGGTCCACGTCGTCCACGAAGATCAGCACCACCCGGCGGCTGTAGTTCGGCTGCCTGGGCGGGATGCCCGCCGCGCGCCGGTCCCCGATGTTCTCCAGGACCTCGGACTCCATCCGGTACTCCCGGTTGAGCCGGATCAGCAGGAAGACCAGGACGGGGAAGATGATGACGATCACCCAGGCGCCCTCGGTGAACTTCACGATCGCGAAGATCGCGACCACGATCGCGGTGTAGACCGCGGCGGTGCCGTTGATGATCCGGCGCGCCGCCAGCCGCGGCTCCTTGACCCGCTTGTGGTACCTGGCCATGCCGAAGCCGGCCATCGAGAACCCGGTGAACACGCCGATCGCGTAGAACGGGATCAGGCCGTTGACCTGGCGCCCGCGTGGCGACCAGCAGGATCAGCGAGACCACGGTGAGCACGATGATGCCGTTGGACAGCGCGAGCCGGTGGCCGCGCTTGGTCAGCCAGCGCGGCAGGAACGAGTCGCCGGCGACGAAGCTGGCCAGGAACGGGAACCCGCTGAAGCTGGTGTTGCCGCCGGTGAACAGGATCAGCGCGGTCGCCGCCTGCACCACGAAGTACATGAAGTGCCCGGCGCTGCCGAAGACGACGTTCGCCTCCTGGGCGAGCACCGTCGGGTAGCCGGCCTCGTACGGGATCGCGTGCGTGACGTGCGCCAGCCAGGAGATGCCGGCGATCAGGAACGCGACGATCGACCCCTGGGTGACCAGGATCTGCCGGGCGTTGCGGCCCTCCGGCGGGCGCAGCGCGCTCACCGCGTTGGACACCGCCTCGATGCCGGTCAGCGACGAGCCGCCGTTGGCGAAGGACCTCGGCCAGCATGTAGATCATGCCGACGCTGAGGAGTGCCCTCGGTGCTGTGCCCGATCGGGAAGGTGGCGCCCGGGTACGAGCTGACGTGCGGCAGCCCGCTGGTCACCTCGCGGACCAGCCCGACGATGATCATCAGCCCGACCGACGACGGAGAACAGGTACGTGGGCAGCGCGAACGCGCGGCCCGCCTCGCGGATGCCGCGCAGGTTGCCGTAGCACATGATCAGCACGGCGACCACCGAGATCACCGTCAGGATGTTGCGAGCCGATCACCGGGATGTTCGCCAGCTGCGGGAACGCGGAGACGATCGCCGCGCTGCCCGCCGCGACCTGCACCGCGACCGTCACCGTGTAGTCGATGAGCAGCGCGACCGCCGCGACCTGGGCCACCCGCGGCCCGAAGTTCTCCCGCGCCACCACGTAGGAGCCGCCCGCCCGGGTGTAGACGGAGACGACCTCGCGGTAGGAGAGCACCACGAGCGCGACGCCGGCCAGGATGACCAGCGTCATCGGCAGGATCAGCGTGAACGCCGCCAGGCCGACCACCTGGATCATCTCGATCAGCATTTCCTCGGTGCCGTAGGCGGCCGAGGAGATGCCGTCGCAGGACAGCACGCCGAGGCGCGAGCGGCCGGGACAGCCGCTCGCTCGCTCATCTGCTCGTTGACGAGCGGCGGGCCGAGCAGCTTGCGCTTGAGCGTGTAGCCGAACGTCTCGGGCACTCCCGATCGGTACCACGCTCGACGGCGCCGCCCGCGAGCTCGTCGACGTGGAGCGTCGCGCCCAGCGGAAGCCCTGGTCACGTGGTGCAGGTAGTTGATTTCTCATTGCGGACTTAACGCTAGGTGCCCGGCTCGCTCGCATGGCCGCAAGTGCCGCGTTAAGCCTGCTGAGCTGGGCGTTAAGGAATTGTCAAGATTCGCCACATTCGGGCGGGCAGGGATTGAAATGGCTTCCAGGATGACTGGAAGTAAGCACCCGCTGACATCGGCCGGGCGCAGCGCGGGACGCGGCCCGCGGTGTGGCATCGTGACGCATCGCGACGGCCGCCCTGGCGGGGCGGCCTCCCCGCCCCCTACGTGCTGCCGGCGGGCTTCGCCGCGCTGCTCGCCGTCGGCACCGTGGCGGCGGCGCTTGGCGGGCGGCTCGGCGCGACCGGCGTGCTGGTCGCCTGCGCGGTCGTGGTCGGCGTGCTCGCCGCGCTGGCCGAGCCGACGGCGGCGATACCGCTCGGCGTCATCGGCTGGCTGACCGCTGTCGGGTTCTCCCGGCCGCCCTACGCCGACCTGCGGCTGACCGGGATGCGTCGCCGGAGCGGGCGGCGATCACGCTGGCGGTCGGTGGCCGGCTCGGCGCGGCGGTCCGCTGGGCGCGGCGTTCCGCTGGCGCGCGGCAGGAGTCACACTAGAGAGCGTGGACCGGCAGGAGCCAGCGGGCTCTCCCCGCGCAGGCAGGTGGCCGGCGCGGTGCTCGCCGTGGCCGGGCTGCCGTCGCTTACCGCGCTGCTCGACGCCCTGCAGCCGCACCTCAACCTCTCCGACGACCTGCTGATCTACCTGGTCGCGGTCGTCGCGGTCACGGTCGTCGGCGGCTTCTGGCCCGCCGTGGTCGCCGCGGTCGCCGCCTGCCTGCTGCTGAACTGGTTCTTCACCGCGCCGCTGCACACGTTCACGATCGCCGAGCCGCGCAACCTGCTCGCCCTCGTGCTGTTCGTCACCGTCGCGGTCGCGGTCAGCAGCGTGGTCCACCTGGCCGCGCGGCGCGAGGCGGACGCGGCGCGCAGCGCCAAGGAGACCGAGTCGCTCCTCGGCCTCGCCCAGACCGTGCTCGGCGGCGCGGACACCCCGGGCGACGTGCTCGACCACCTGACGGCAAGCCACGGCGGCCACGCCGAGCTGCTCGAGCGCGTCGGGCGGCCGCTGGATCAAGGTCGCGTCAAGCGGCGACGCCTGACCCCGCGCTGAGCGCGCTGCGCTTCGAGGTCCGGCCCGACCTGGCCCTGGAGGTCAGCGGGCAGGCGGCGAGCGCGACGACCTCGCTGCTCGCCGGGTACACCGCGCAGGCGGTCGCCGCCCTCGACCGGGCCCGGCTGCGCACCCAGGCGGCCCAGGCCGAGGCGCTCGCGGAAGGCGACCGGATGCGGACCGCGCTGCTGCGCGCGGTCAGCCACGACCTGCGCACCCCGCTGGCGTCGATCAAGGCGAGCGTGTCCAGCCTGCGGCAGACCGACGTGCACTGGTCGGCGGAGGACGAGGCCGAGCTGCTCGCCAACATCGAGCAGAACGCCGACCGGCTCGACGCGCTCGTCGGCAACCTGCTCGACATGGGCCGCCTGCAGGCCGGGTCGCTTGAGCCGTTCCTGCGCGCGACCGCGGTGGACGAGGTGGCCCCGGTGGCGCTGCGCGGCCTTGACGACGCGGATCACCTGCTGATCGTCGTCCCCGATGACCTGCCGCTCGTCCGGGCCGACCCCGGCCTGCTCGAGCGGGTGCTCGCCAACCTGTTCTCCAACGCGCTGCGGCACTCCCCGCCCGACCTGCGGCCGATGCTCCGCGCCAGGGAGGACGGCGACCGGGTCGTGCTCGACGTGGTGGACCACGGCACCGGGGTGCCGGCCGGCCTCAAGGAGCGGATCTTCGAGCCGTTCGCGCGCCTCGACGAGCGGTCGCCCGGCGTCGGGCTCGGGCTTGCCGTCGCCAAGGGGTTCGCCGAGGCGATGGGCGGCACGATCGTCGCGGTCGACACGCCGGGCGGCGGCCTGACCGTCCGGGTGACGCTGCCCGCCCTGGTCAGCGGGGTCCGGGCCGCGCTTGGCGCCGACCAGTGACCCGCGTCCTCGTCATCGACGACGAGCCGTCGATCCTGCGCGCGCTGCGGATCAACCTGACCGCGCGCAACTACGAGGTGTCGACCGCGAGCGACGGCACCTCCGGCCTCGCGGCCGTCTCCCGCGAGCGGCCCGACGCGGTCATCCTCGACCTCGGCCTGCCCGACATGGACGGCACCGAGGTCATCCACGGGGTCCGCGGCTGGTCGACGACGCCGATCATCGTCTTGTCGGTGTGGGGGGCGGAGCACCAGAAGGTCGCCGCGCTCGACGCCGGGGCCGACGACTACGTCACCAAGCCGTTCGGCATGGACGAGCTGCTCGCCCGGCTCCGCGCGGCGGTCCGCCGGGCCGCCCCGGCCCCGGACGAGCCGGTCGTCACGCACCGCCGACTTCACGGTCGACCTGGCCGCCAAGCGGGTCATCAGGGACGGGGCCGACGTCCGGCTCACGCCGACCGAGTGGCAGCTGCTCGAGATCCTGGTCCGCAACCGGGGCCGGCTGATCACCCAGAAGCAGCTGCTCCAGGACGTGTGGGGCCCGGCCTACGGCTCGGAGTCCAACTACCTGCGCGTCTACGTCGCCCAGCTGCGCCGCAAGCTGGAACCGGAGCCGTCCCGCCCCCGCTACCTGCTCACCGAGCCGGGCATGGGCTACCGCTTCCAGGCCTAGCCCGGCGTCTTCCAGGCCTAGCCCGGCGTCTTCCAGGCCTAGCCCGGCGTCTTCCAGGCCTAGCCCGGCGTCCGCGGCGCCAGCCAACATGGGCGAACCCCAAGACGTGGGATACTTCGGGCCCCCAGAGGGGCACTTTGTATCCCATATCTTGGCCTTCCGCGGTGACAACGGGCCGGACTTCGACATCCGACTAAACAAATCGTGGTTGATATGTCACTCTATGTATGTGACTGGGGTGGATGACAAGAATGCCCGCGAATGGATCTCTCGTCCTGGACGCGCAACGCGGGGTTGTCGCCAAGGCCGAGGCACGCCAGGTGGGCCTATCGGTAAAGGCCATCAGGCACCGGCTCAGGTCCGGCAGGTGGAGGCGCGTGCGGCGGGTGTCTACGCCACGTTCACGGGGCAACTTCCGCGCGAGGCGCGGTTGTGGGCCGCGATCCGGCGGGCCGGACCTGGCGCGATGCTTAGCCACGAGACGGCCGCCGAGGTACACGGCCTGCTCGACAAGCCAAGCGCGAAGATCCACATCACGGTTCCGCAGCGCCGTCGGCCCGCGCAGAAGCGACCCATCCGTGGGCGTGGTCATTCACCGGTCGGACCAAAGTCGCCCGCAGTACCTTCCGCCCTGGGTCCTGCCGCGCACCCGTATCGAGGACACCGTCCTTGACCTGGTCATGACCGCGCGTGAGCTTCGACGAGGCCTACAGCTGGGTCGCCAGAGCGACATCTCCGTCAGCTGGCCAGCGCGGCCATGCTGCGTGCCGCGCTGGCGGAACGCAGTCGGATCCGCTGGCGGGCGTGGCTGGCAGACGCGCTCGCCGACGCAGGAGACGGTGTCCAGTCTCCGCTTGAGCTTCGGTACGTCAGGGACGTGGAAAGAGCGCACGGGCTACCCAGGGCACAGCACCAGGCACGCCGGGAGATCGGCGGCAAGGTCCACTACAAGGACAACTGGTATCCGGAGTTCGGCGTGTGCGTAGAGATCGACGGACCGGCCTACCACCAGAACGAGCAGGTGGGCCGGGACAATCGGCGCGACAACCTCAACCTCGCCGACGGACGACACCAGACGTTCCGATTCGGCCCGGTTGAGGTCACCGAACTCGCCTGCCAGAGTGCCGCCATGGTCGCCGCCACCCTGCGGCGCAACGGCTGGCAGGGCAACCCCCGCCCCTGCCGCCGCACAATCCTGCGCGCTCCGCCGCACAACACAGACGCGGGATACTTTGGGCCCCCAGAGGGGCACTCGTATGATCAGGTCGCCAGCGAGGACTTGGTAGCGCGCCCTACGCGGCGCAGACGAGGCCGTCGGGAACTCGGGTGATCCGCGCGGGCGAGGGGCGGCGAAGGCCGCGAGGAGTGGCGGAGGAGAGATTCGAACTCGTGAGGCGTTGCCACCAACACGCTTTCCAAGCGTGCGCCCTAGGCCACTAGGCGAATCCTCCGTCGGGTAGCTTACCGGATCTACCCGGAGCTTCGACACGGAAGCCAGATGCCGCCGTGGCCTGCGGATGCGCCGGCGCCGAAGGTGGGCCAACGGGCGCGAGCGGTCCTGCAGGTGACTAGACTTACCAACCGACCCCCCGTGCGGCGTTTACCTCGCCAACCCCCCCAGGGCCGGAAGGCAGCAAGGGTACGCGGGCTCTGACGGGTGCGCGGGGGGTCCTCCACTCGGTTCCGCCTGTTCGGTGGCCTTCGGCCACCTTCCCGCAGCTCGCGGAGGGTATCCCCGGGGGGACGACCCCCGGACCCCCGATGCGGCCTACGGCCGCGGGGCAGGGCTAGGTCCGCGAGGCACGCTGCCTGCGAGGGCGGGTTCGGTCTGCGAGGATGAGGTCATGGCGGCAGACTCCGAAGCGACCGGGAGCACCGAGGGTGGGGCCCCGAGGCAGTCCCTGGCCCTGTACCGCAAGTACCGTCCCGCCACCTTCGCCGAAGTCCGCGGCCAGGAGCACGTCACCGAGCCGCTCCGCCAGGCGCTGCGCAGCGGCCGGATCAACCACGCCTACCTCTTCAGCGGCCCGCGCGGCTGCGGCAAGACGTCAAGCGCGCGCATCCTGGCGAGGTCACTGAACTGCGTCAACGGCCCCACGCCCGACCCGTGCGGCGTCTGCGACTCCTGCGTCGCGCTCGCCCCGTCTGGGCCGGGCAGCATCGACGTGATCGAGATCGACGCCGCCAGCCACGGCGGCGTGGACGACGCCCGCGACCTGCGCGAGCGTGCCTTCTACGCGCCCGTCGCCGGCCGCTACAAGATCTACATCATCGACGAGGCGCACATGGTGACCCAGCAGGGCTTCAACGCCCTGCTCAAGCTCGTCGAGGAGCCGCCCGCCGCACCTGAAGTTCATCTTCGCCACCACCGAGCCGGACAAGGTCATCCCGACGATCAGGTCCCGGACGCACCACTACCCGTTCCGGCTCATGCCGCCGTCGGTGATGCGCGACCTCACCGAGGAGATCCTCAACTCCGAGCACGTCACGTTCGACCCGGCCGTGCTGCCGCTCGTGGTGCGGGCGGGCGGCGGCTCGGCGCGGGACACGCTGTCCATCCTCGACCAGCTCCTGGCCGGCTCCGACGAGTCGGGCATCAAGTACGACCGGGCGGTCGCGCTGCTCGGCTATACCGACGCGAGCCTGCTCGACGAGATGGTGGACGCGTTCGCGGCGGCGGACGGCGCGGCGGTCTTCCGCGCGGTGAACCGGGTCATCGAGGGCGGGCACGAGCCGCGCCGCTTCGCCACCGACATGCTGGACCGCTTCCGCGACCTGATCGTGCTCGCCTCGGTGCCCGACGCGATCAGCACCGGGCTGCTCGACGTGCCGCCGGACCGCGCCGAGGCCCTGCGCGGCCAGGCCGAGCGGTACGGCCTGGCGTCGCTCACCCGCGCCGCCGACCTCGTCGCCACCGGCCTCGACCAGATGCGCGGGGCCACGTCGCCGCGGCTGCTGCTCGAGCTGATGTGCGCGCAGGTGCTGCTGCCCGCCGCCGCGAGCGACGAGCGGTCGCTCCTCGCCCGGCTGGAGAGGCTAGAGGCAGGCGCGGCCGCCGTCAGCGCGCGCAGCGCGCGCCGGCGCGCCCGCCGCTGCACGGTGACGATTATCCCGAACGAGTGCGGCCTGCTCCCCAGCCCGCCCCCGTCTCCCGACGGCGGGCGGCGCGGCGCGCGGCTGAGCCTGTCCGCGCCCGTCTCCGACGGCGCAGCAGCCAGGCCCGCCACCCGGCCGGCGCAGGGCGAGACGCCGGGCCCGCCGCCTGGCCGCGCCCGCAGGCGGCCGCAGCAGCCGGGCGACGTCCGGTCACGCCGGCGCGGCCAGGCTGCAGCGTCAGGCGCCGGCACAGCGGCGCAGGCGCCCGGCGGGCACGCGCCGCGGTCGCCAGCGTCCTGCGCCGGTAGCAGCCGGGGGCCCGGCCGTCCGGCGGTACCCGCGCCGGCACCGTTCCGCCCCCGCCCCTGCCTTCACGCACGCCCCCGGCGCCCCTGGTGGCCCGCCGGCACCCGACGCCCCGCGCGGCGCGGTCAACCATCGACGCGCTCAGGCAGGCGTGGCCCAACGTGATCGAGGCCATCAAGTCCAAGAGCCGGGTCGCCTCGATCGTCATCCGCAACGCGAGCGTGGCCTCCCTCGACGAAGGGGTGCTGACCCTCCGCTTCCCGCGCCAGGGCGACGTGAAGGGGTTCCAGGGGACCAAGTACGAGGACCTGCTCAAGCAGGAGCTCAACGCGATGTTCGGCGTCAACGTCGTGATCCGGGCCGTCACCGGCGGCGGGGACGCCCCGTCGCCCGGCCGCCGCCGACCGGCCCGGGTCCGGCCGCCGCCGCCCGCGCCGGGAGCCTCCGGCCAGGGCCCTCGTCGTCATACGGCCAGCCGCCATCGGGCAGCAGCCCCCGGCCGCCCGGCGCCGTCCGGACTACCCGCCGCCGCCCGCCCGTCCGCGACGCGGCCCAGCGACCTGGCGCGGCCGCCGTCACGGCCGGCCACGCCGGGCGGCCCAGCGGCGAACGGGGGGGCGGAGGCACGCACCCGTTCGGGAGCCCGGCATGAGCGGCGGCGCCGACCTGCCGCCGCTGCCGCCGCCCCCGCCACCGGACGACGAGGATTTTGACCCCGACGACGAGGACATGTCCTCCTCGACGACGGTGAACGACCTCACCGGCATGGCCCTCGTCCAGCGGGAACTAGGCGCCCAGATCATCGCCGAGTTCGACGACTGAACGCCTCCCGGGCGCGCCCGTGCTGCCGCGGGCGAAGTCAGTGGCCGTTGCCGGCGGCAGGCGGGCCAAACCGTCGGTGAGCCCAAGTAGGCTTCGGGTTATGGGACCTGGCGGCTTTGACATGCAGCAGATCTTCGCGGCTGCCCAGCAGGCGCTGAGCGCACAGCAGGAACTCGCCAACAGCGAGATAACCGGGACGGCGGGCGGCGGCGCCGTCCGGGCGGTGGTCAGCGGCGTCGGCCAGCTGCTCGACGTCACGATCGACCCGAGCGTGATCGACCCCGCGGACCCGGCGGAGACCGCCGCGACCATCGCGGACCTCGTGCTCGCCGCGGTGCGCGACGCGTGGGACGCGGCCGTCGACCTTCAGCAGCGGCAGCTCGGCGCGCTCGGCGGCGGCTTCGCGGGTCGGCGGCCCCCGGCCGGATTCGACCTGTCCAGCCTCGGCCTGCCCAGCCTCGGCCAGCCCGGCCTTGAGTACGACGAGGACGAGGACGACGAGGACTTCGACGACGACGAGAGACGACGAAGACGAGGACGACGAAGACCAGGCGCAAGGCGCGACAGACGACGAACCCGGCCCGGTTCGCGAAGAGCACAAGGACTAACCGCCCGATGTACGAAGGCGTCATCCAGCACCTCATCGACGAGCTCGGCAGGCTGCCCGGCGTCGGGCCGAAGGGCGCGCAGCGGATCGCGTTCCACCTGCTCGCCGCCGACCCCGATGACGTCAGGCGGCTGGCCGCGCGCGCTCATCGAGGTGACCGAGCGGGTCCGGTTCTGCAAGACCTGCGGGAACGTCGCCGAGGCCGAGGAGTGCCGGATCTGCCGGGACACGCGGCGGGACCCCACGGTGATCTGCGTCGTCGAGGAGCCGAAGGACGTCGCCGCGGTCGAGAAGATCCGCGAGTTCCGCGGCAGGTACCACGTGCTTGGCGGCGCGATCAGCCCGATCGACGGGATCGGTCCTGACGACCTGCGGATCAGCGAGCTGATGACCCGGCTGGCGGACGGCGCGGTGACCGAGCTGATCCTCGCGACCGACCCGAACCTGGAGGGCGAGGCGACCGCGACCTACATCGCCCGGCTCGTCAAGCCGATGGGCGTGCGGGTCACCCGGCCGGCCAGCGGGCTGCCGGTGGGCGGCGACCTGGAGTACGCGGACGAGGTGACGCTCGGCCGCGCCTTCGAGGGCCGGCGGCTCCTCGACGTGTGAGCGGATTCTCCGGGGACGACCCGCGCGGACGGAGGCCGTTGATTTTCCTGGTAGACGGGTTGCAGCGGGAAGATCTGGGCTTGGGCTCGGAGATAACTCGATTGGGCCACGTGCCGAGGCCCGGCTACACTCGACGGCGGTCCGCAAATACCGGGAGGAGCGGCGCGTCCAGATGGCCCTTGTCGTGCAGAAATACGGTGGTTCCTCAGTAGCCGACGCGGAGGGCATCAAGCGCGTAGCCAAGCGCATCGTCGCCACGAAACAGGCCGGCAACCAGGTCGTCGTCGTCGTCTCCGCGATGGGCGACACCACCGACGAGCTGATCGACCTGGCCAACGGGGTGAGCCCGGCACCGCCAGGCCGCGAGCTCGACATGCTGCTGACCGTCCGGGGAGCGGATCTCGATGGCGCTGCTCGCGATGGCGATCGCCACCCTGGGCATGGAGGCGCGGTCGCTTCACCGGGTCACAGGCCGGCGTCATCACCGACGACGTGCACGGCCGGGCGCGGATCATCGACGTCACGCCGGGCCGGATCTCCTGCCGCGCTCGCCGAGGGCGCGATCCCGATCGTGGCCGGCTTCCAGGGCGTCTCGCAGAACACCAAGGACATCACCACGCTGGGCCGCGGCGGCTCGGACACCACGGCCGTCGCGCTCGCGGCGGCGCTGAGCGCGGACGTCTGCGAGATCTACACCGACGTGGACGGCGTGTTCACCGAGGACCCGCGGCTGGTGCCGCGGCGCGCGCCGGATCCCGCGGATCACCTACGAGGAAATGCTCGAGATGGCCGCGTGCGGCGCGAAGGTGCTGATACCCCGGTGCGTCGAGTACGCGCGGCGGTACGACCTGCCGATCCACGTGCGGTCCTCGTTCAGCGACAAGACAGGTACCTGGGTCAGCGGGCACGCTGGCGATGAGTCGGAGGAAGCCGGTATGGAGCAGGCCATCATCTCCGGGGTGGCGCACGACCGGAGCGAGGCGAAGATCACCGTGGTCGGGCGTGCCCGACAAGGTGGGCGAGGCGGCCGGATCTTCGGGATCGTCGCCGAGGCCGGCATCAACATCGACATGATCGTGCAGAACGTGTCGGCGATCGCCACCGGCCGCACCGACATCTCGTTCACCCTGCCCGGCGCCGACGGGCAGAAGGCGCTGGATACCCTGCGCGGCGCCCAGGAGAAGGTCGGCTTCCAGGAAGTGCTCTACGACGACCGGATCGGCAAGGTCTCGCTGATCGGCGCGGGCATGCGCTCGCACCCGGGGGTCAGCGCGAAGTTCTTCGCCGCGCTCGCCGAGGCGGGCGTGAACATCCAGATGATCACCACCTCGGAGATCCGGATCTCGGTCGTGCTCAGCCAGGACGACGTGGACACCGCGGTGCAGGCGACGCACAAGGCGTTCGACCTGGAGGCCGACGAGGTCGAGGCCGTGGTGTACGGGGGGACCGGGCGATGAGCGCTTCTACGCCCCCACCCTGGCCGTCGTCGGCGCGACAGGCGCGGTCGGCACCGTCATGCTCGACCTGCTGTCCACCAGGGAAGACGTCTGGGGAGAGATCAGGCTGATCGCCTCGCCGCGGTCCGCGGGACGGCGGCTGCCGGTGCGCGGCGGTGAGATCGAGGTCATCGTGCTGTCAGAGGACGCCTTCGACGGCGTGGACGTGGCCATGTTCGACGTGCCTGACGAGGTCGTCCGCCGCCTGGGTGCCGGTGGCCGCCGCGCGCGGCGCCGTGTGCGTGGACAACTCGGGCGCGTTCCGGATGGACCCGGACGTGCCGCTCGTGGTGCCGGAGGTCAACCCGGCCGACGCCGCGCGGCGGCCTAAGGGGATCATCGCGAACCCGAACTGCACCACGCTGTCGCTGATCGTGGCCGTAGGCGCGCTGCACCGCGCTTTCGGGCTGGAAGAGCTGATCGTCGCGTCGTACCAGGCTGCGTCCGGCGCGGGACAGGCGGGCATCGACACGCTCTACGGGCAGCTGAGCCAAGCTGGCCGGCACCAGGTCGCTCGGCCAGCGGGCCGGCGACCTGCGCGGCGCCGTCGGCGACCTCGGCCCGTTCCCCGCGCCGCTGGCACTGAACGTGGTGCCGTGGGCCGGCTCGCTGCGCGACGAGGGGTGGACGTCTGAGGAGCTCAAGATCCGCAACGAGTCGCGCAAGATCCTCGGCCTGCCGTCGCTGCGCGTCAACGCGACCTGCGTCCGGGTGCCGGTCGTGACGACCCACTCGGTCGCGGTGCACGCCCGCTTCTCGCGCCCTGTCGGCCGGGCGGCCGCCTGGGACACGCTGCGGGCCGCGCCCGGCGTGGTGCTGTGTGACGAGCCGTCGCGCGGCGAGTTCCCGACGCCCGCCGACGTCGTAGGCACCGACCCGACCTGGGTCGGGCCGGGTCCGCGAGTCCCTCGACGACCCGAACGGGATCGAGTTCTTCGTCTGCGGCGACAACCTGCGCAAGGGCGCTGCGCTCAACACCGCTCAGATCGCGGAGCTCATCGCGGCCGAGTACGCCTAAGTCTCCATGGGGAACCCGTACCCCGCTGTTGCCGCCGCAGGGCGGGCCCGGTAAAATGTGCGCCCTTTACCATCGGGTCCGCCCTGCGGCGATTGTTTAGCCGGAGTGACCATCAGTGGCCAAAAGTGTGCGGAGCTATGTGGCCGTCTGGTCACGGAAGTCCGATTTCGCGAACGTTAACTAGTTAACAATGGTTATATATATCGTTTCGTGTCCCAACGGTTATCCACGCTGATACAGTCATTCAGCCGAGTGACGC
>CAVTKQ010000038.1:0-84914 GCA_963735315.1 uncultured Actinomycetota bacterium | reverse complement strand
GAGCCGACCGGAGAACGGTCGGATTGCGTGATGCCGAGGGGTCGCGCCTACATGCAGGGCCCGCCGCAATGGAGCCGACCGGAGAGCGGTCGGATCACAGCTCAGCGAGAAAGTAGCCTTGAGCTGCGGAAATGCGGTTGCGTACGAACGGCGCGATTGGCGGCGCTCCGCGATTGCCTCTATTCACGTTTCAAGAATCGAGAAAGGCCGTTCAACTACGCCGGGCGCTTCCTGGGACGTAAGGAAGCACTCCTGGTACTCGCAAGCGAGTCAGGGCAGGCCGCTGCAGCCGATTGTCCAGGACTCGGGGCGCGAAGACACCGAAACCGAAGTGGCTGAGCTGGCCGAGGAGGAGTGGGCCCGTTACTGGCGACTCGAACTCAAGCGCCAGGCAGGCCCTGTCGGGAGTGCGCGAGCCTCTCCTTCATCCGGTAGCGGCGGAAACTGGTTCACCCGTCCGGCGGTCGGCTCGGCCGTGGTCACCTGCGACGGCTCCGGCAAGCCGTGGTTACGCAGTTCTCTGGTCACGTCGGCGGCAGGAACTCCATAGGCGTCTCGCGGTCGAGGTGGGGGTGGCGGACCGGCAGGTACGGGGTGACGACCTCCATCGCGTCGCTCCCGAGCGGGCGACAAGTTCCGGTGCGACATCCTCGAGCGTCCCGCCGCCTGGAACAGCAGGCGCTGCTCCGGGAATCCGCGCATCTCGTATCCGTCCTCGCCGCCCCTCGCTGCCGGACAGCTTGCCGAGGCTCAGGAGCGTCGCCGATCTCGTCTTGGCTCTAGGCCGTCAGGAACAAAGACAATGAGATACCGAACGAATCCGGCTGACTCTCCACCGTCACCGACTGGAATCCAGTGGGCATGCGCGTGGTCGGTGGCCGTGCCCCTCGGGTACCCATGATCTCCATGCGGCGTCTGTCAGGGATGCCCGCCTTCTCAAGCAGTTTCGCCGCGACCCGATGGGCCTCGTCGGCCACCAGCACGCCGTTGCGTCAGCTGCACAGGGGCGCGCCCGATGACCGCGAAACGGATCGCGGTTGGCAGCTTGACCGCTCGTTGTCGCGTGGCGCGGACCGCGTCGCCGCCGCTGGCCGCGCCGCCGGCTGGATCAGTGACCGCATAGGTGACCCACCGGTGCCCGGCGGGAGAGTGCGCTTCTGCTTGCGCACTTCCGCCGTCGTAGCCTCGAGAACGGATCGGTGAGCGGGCGGATCGGGGCAAGCAATCGGGTCCGCTTCTGATCCGCGCTCGTGCCGGGCGGTGCTGCCACCAGGTCTCGTCGGGTTCCTCGTCCTCGTCGTGGGCCGAGCAGCCGCGCCTCGCACGACGGACTCCGAGCGGCCCAGGTACGGCATGAGTTCGGCGAGCTTGGCCAGTGCTCGCGCTGTTCCGGCGCAGGTCCGCGTCCCAGCGGACGAGCAGATCCTCGATGCCCTGTATCGAGCGTGAGGAAGGGGTCCAGGGTCAGGTCGGTGTTCCCGGTTCTCTGCCTTGCGGTGATCGAGATCCGGGCAGGTAGTGCCGGGTGTGGCCGGTGCCCGTCGCGGGGTGTCTGGTACGAGGGCGGGTCGGCTAGGGCATCGAGCAGCCCGTCGAACTCGGCGGCCGGGAAGGTCGGGCCAGCGGGTGTGCCAGGTGGCGACGAGGGCGCGGAGAATCCGCCACGGGGAGGGCGGCCACTCGGACGCGCCCTCGTTGACGGCCCGGTCCCACGGGTTGGCGTGGTACCGGCCGAGCGGGAACCGGAACGCCAGCGTGGTTGCCACGGTCACTCTCGCCTTCGCGGCCCGCGCCGATTCCGACCAGACGACCTCGGTGACCGGGCCGAGCTCGTCCGCGCAGTCGGCGGCGAACTTCGCGATGCGCGCGGCGGCCTCGGCGGCGTCCGGGCGCTCGCCCTTGGTGACGTCGCTGACGACGAGGTCGCAGCGGGTGCGCAGCCGCAGCCCCTGGTCCAGCAGGGTCGCGATCTCGAAGTCGGCGAGCGCTTCGAGCAGCGCGGTCGCCGGCTCCGAGAGGCCGTAGGAGCTGAACTGCGCGTGGTCCACCGTGAAGTAGGCGGTGATCGTGTCGGCCGTGTACTCGACCCGGTGGTGCGGGACCGTGCCGTAGCCCTCGGCGGTGGCGCCGCCCTTGGCCTCGTTGATGACGACGTCCCGCTTGACGCCGCCGGTGACCGCGGGCTTGACGCCGGACGCCTCGATGAAGCTGGTCACGGCGCGGGAGATCCTCGGCTGCCAGGGCCAGCCCTTGCGGGCGAAGAAGACGCCGTGGACCAGGGAGACCGGGTCGAGGCGGAAGCAGGCGCGGGCCACCGCCCGGTAGTCGAGCGGGCGTCCCTTGACCAGGCCCAGCTGTTCCTCCAGCCACTTCTCGCCGGTGGTCGTCGCGCGACGGTGCCGTTCATGATGTACGCGGACGCGAGGCGGTGCGCCTCTAGGCGGCTGGAGGACAGGAAGACGCCGTGCGGGTCAACGACCGGACGTAGGGAACGCCTGCTTCAGCAGCTCGGGGACCTGGTCGTTGGTGGCCGTCGTCCCAGGTGGTCGACTCCAGCCAGTTGGCCATGGACTGGGCAGACTCGACGAGCAGCCTGTTATCGCCGAACTCGGCGGCACCCAGGTCCGGGAAGCCTGTCGGCTGGAAGAGCAACCCGGCGATGGGAGTGAGGTCGGCTTCGAGCACGGTGCGGTAGGCGGTCATCTACTGCTCCTCGGGCTGGTCAGATACGGGGTTGGGCGTCAGCGTCGTTGCGGTCTCGATCCGTGTTCGCCTCGAACGCGATCATGCGGAGGACGGCCTGCGGGTTCAGGCAGCGCGGGACCATGGCGGCGGCGATGCGCGTGCCGTCGGGCACGGCGGCGGTCGGGCGGCGCGGGGACCGAGGTCCAGCCAGCGGCCTGGCGCAGCCGGGCCGCTGCCTCGTCGTGCACTCGCTGGACCTGTGCCGCCTGTCCGGAGGCCAGGCGGGTCGACCACTCGGGCGTGAGTGCGGGGATCGGGCTGTCGTCCTGGCTGCGTCACGGGAATTGACCTGGGCGGAGCCCGATGGCGAGCGGATGCAGCAGTGCGAGCGTGGTGACCGGGATAGCTGGCTTCTCCGCTGTCCACTTGGGCCGGACGCCCCGCCAGTTCAGCGCCAGGCATGCTCGGAGATAGAGGTCGAGTTCGGCCTCATCGAAGCTCGCCTGCGCTCCCAGCGCGAAGGCGTGCAGGTCAGCGGATGGAACAGGGACCCCAGAAGTGAAGGTTGGGACGCCTCTGAATCTGGCCGCGTCGCGCTCGGCGGCGGCCGTCCGCAACCGCCAGATCAGCACGTCAGCCAGGACGTCCGTCAGGGCGCGTGCCCCGAAGCCGGGAACGATCGGGGCATCACGCCAGCGCGGCTTGCTGCCCGCATCGGCGGGTCGACCGGGGAGCAGGATCTGCCGCATGGTGCGGGCCGTGCCCTCCGCCGGCCGAGTCGCACAGGATGCGATGCCCACGGCGACCCGCAGTTCAGGCGAGCTGAGCTCGTTGAGCACTCGAAAGAAACGAGTCCGCGGGCGGCGCGTAGCGGACAGGCACCGCGTCCTTGGCTCGGCCGCTGCGGCCGACTGCCATCTCAAGCGTGGTCAGTGCGGCGAGCATCCCGGCGAGCGAGCGCGGCTCGCCGTCCCGGGCGAACTCCAGGTGGGCTTTGCCGAAAGCCCGGTGTGCCTCGGCGACCGCCGTCGAGGCTTCGCTGCCCCCGACTCGCGTCACCCAGTCCTCCACCTTGGCGGAGAGCCGGACGGCCGGCTTTTCGCGAACTTCGACCCGGTCGAGTGGCACGGCAGCGAAGGCAAGGCCGTTGCGCCGTTGCATTCCGTAGCGAACGAACTCGTCGATCCCCCTGGCCACGCCCAGGGAGCGGGTAGCCGCGTAGAAGTCGACAGCTCGCCTGGCCGGGCGACCGCGCCAGGAGGCGCGGGCCTCCGCGAAGAGCTGTTTGATCTCGGCGAGGGTCAACGGCATGACGCCAGACCGGCACCCAGACTTCGCCGCGGGACTCTTCTCCTGCCGCGCCGCTCGCCGACCCGTCCGGTGACGCGTTCACGGTGAAGGGCATGGCGGCCCGGCCCGCCGCGTGCTGATGCTTCCGCGGTGGCGCTCGCGGCGAACAGTGCCGCGCCTTCGACAACGAGAACGTAGCTCCACGGGTTGGCGAGCGATCCTGCTGCGCCGAACCGCGACGAGCCGGGGCCGCCTGCGTTCCCTGGGTCGAACTGGCCGATCGGCACCTCGGACAGCGACGCCAGCTGCGTTCCGTCGAGCAGGTCCCTCGCGGCGGCGAGGGACCTAGCGCGTTCTTTAGCCGACGTTCCGAGGAGTTCGATCAACTGCTGGTGGAAGTTGGTCGAGAACTCAAGTCTCCCGTCGTTGCCGCCGGTGCCCAGCAGCGGAGGAAAGAAGGTGTCGTCGTCCGCTAGGACAATCGCCGCGTCGATCCAGGGCAGCAGCTCGTCTGGGCAGCGATTGCGGAACTCAAGGACTACCCGGTCCTTCTCCGCAACCCCTGACTCGGTGATCCACCTCTTATCACGCGCCTTGAGAACAACTTCTTCCGCGATCTGGATGGCGCTGCGAAGGTCCGCGAGCCGAGGGGAGGAGTTAGCGCGAAGGGCGTCGAGCCGACGCAGCGGCTCCTTGTCCTTGGCTCCGAAACCGGAGCCGCCGTTCCACGGGCTGAGCACTGGCATGGGCCTGTACTGGTCGGCGAGCCACGTCGCTACGTCTTCCACTGCCGTATCGATGGCAAGGCCGTCGGCTGTCCACGCCGCCGTGGCGTGCGGGTCGGCCTGCTCACCGAGTACGCGGATCAGGCCGAGTCCTGCGAGGTAGCCGGCCAGCGGCTCGGGCTGCAGCCCGGGCAGGACATGACGAGTGATCGCTGTGGTCGTCATTCGGGGAGGTCCTTTCCGCCGCTGGCGCGCCAGTCGGCCACCCGAACGAGGGTTTCCAGGTAGGCCAAGACGAACGGGCCGTATTTATCGCGGAGGCCGAGGACCGTCCTTGTCCAGGAGCGGTCGCCGCCAAGCTGGAACTGGTCCAGGTCCACGGTGAGCGTGGTCGCCGGCTGGCCGAGAATCGACGGGATCTGGCTCTCGGCGCCCTGCTCCAGGCCAAGGATCTTCCGGGCTGATGCCTCACCGTCTGGCAGGACGGCGAGGTCGCCGGGTCGCGGACCTGTACGCGGAGCTTGCCGTGGTGCGCGAGAACCAGGTACCGCGAGAGGTCCGGATCCGGGGCGCCTTCCAGCAGGCCGCGCAGCGGGCCGTCAGCGAGCAAGAGCGAGGCGAGTTCGTGCCGGAACGACACGCCCCCGGCGAACTGCAGTGCCCGCCTTTGCCGCCGGACTTCGCCCAGGGCCGGCCCGCGGCGATCTGGTCCTTCTCTTCGTCTTCGGCCAGGGCGCAGAGCGCGTCTTGCCAGATGGGGTGTGCCTTGCCGATGTCGTGCAAGTAGCCGGCGAGCACAGCGCTCTGGCCGGTCTCCGGCCGGAAGGTCCGGGCGCGAGAACCTTGACGAGGGCGGCGGCCTGGTCGCGAACCTGCTCGCTGTGCTCGTCTAGTGACTGCCACCTTCGCGGCGCGACGCTCGCCGTGTCCGCCGCGTAGGCATCCTCCGTGCCCGCGACCACGTCCGCCAGCCCACCCTGGGCTTCCTGCGCCGCCGTTTCCGCGGCCTCGGCGGCGGCCCGCTGAGCCCATTCCTCGGGCGTCAGCAGCTCCGGGCTGTCCGCGACCGGGCCGCGCGCGGACGGGTCGAAGCCGGTCTCCGGGTCGTAGCCGCCGTCGGCGGCGTTGACCAGGAGCACCTCTCCCGGCCTCGGGCGTGACTGGCTGCTGGCCGGTGACCCTGGTCCACTTGCCTGCCACCTGGTCGAACCGCCAGACGGCGCGGTCCTTCGCCAGCTTGACGGCGTCGCCGATGGAGACACGGCAGCGGTACTCGGCGGCCGGAGACCTGATCTCTGGGTCCGGTGCGCCGTCCTCGCCGGCCGTCCAGGTCGCCCAGGCGACCTCCGCGTCCAGGTCCTCGGCGTCCCGCACGTACGGTGCGATGTCGACGTCGTTGCCCGACGAGGTCGGGCGAGGTGTCGAAGAGAGCCAGGAAGTCGCTCCGGCGGATCACCGCGACTTGGTCCTGCGTGTAGAAGACGCGACGCGCGAGCAGGTCCTCGCCCGTGACGGCAGTGCCCTCAAGCTGGTCAAGCTCCGCGGCCGTCGCGTCGATGTCTTCCTGCTCATAGGGCAGCGGCTGCGCCGGCGGCAGCCACCAGACCTCTGCGTCGGCGGTCGTCCCGGTGCGGTTGCACCGGCCGGCCCGCTGCACCAGCGACGGCCACGGGGCCGCCTCCGTCACCAGCGACGGCCGCGGACAGGTCGATGCCGGCCTCGACGACCTGCGTTGACACGACGATCCTGTCTTCTGGACGGGTGACGACCTCGGCCATCCGCCCGGCCCGCTCGATGCCACGGAACCGGGAGTGCAGCAGCGTGCAGTCGACCGGCCCGCCGCGCAGTTCCTTGTAGACATCGCGGGCGGCCGGGACGGTGTTCGCCACGACCAGGGTGAGCGTGCCGGGCCGGTGCAGTTCTCGCACGCGGGCGGCGAGCGCCTTGTAGTCGCCGGCATCCGCGCTCATCCGCCGGATCGCGCGGGCCGCGTCGAGCCGGACCGCCAGTTCGCCGCGCCGCTCTTCGGGCAGGATCTCGACGCGTCGACCCGGTAACGGGGTTGTCGACCGTCTCAAGCAGGCCGTCGGCACCGTCGCGGACATGCAGGTCAGCCCGAACGGTTCCGCCGTGCCGATCTTGGCGGCGAACCCGGCGAGCTGGCGCAGCGTCGTCGTCGACTCCGGGCAGAGCTGTACCTCGTCGATGACCCACTGCGCGCCGTTGGTGGTCAGGGCGAAGTCGATGGGGAAGATCGCCCTGCCCGATCCCGTAGCCTCGGTTCAGCGCCTTGCTGACACCAGTGAGTCCACCGTGCCCACGACGATCGCGGGCTTGTGCATGTCATCCCGCCAGTCCCCCTGGGTCTCCCCCCGGCCGCCCATCACCACGTGCAGCGCGACCTCCTCCGGTAAGCCCAAGATTGGCCAGCCACTTGCGCGCCTCGGCGGACACCTGGTCAACCAGCGACCGCTGCGGCAGCGCGTAGATCAGCCGCCGGGGCGTTCCAGCGGGGTCCGGCCCGTACAGCCGCCGCCACAGCCAGGCCAGGATCACCCCGGTCTTCCCGGTCCCGGTCGGGGCCTTCGACGCGTCCGGGCAGCCCGTCGCGGGCGATCCGCGCCTGGTACCCGTGCGGCGCGTGCCCGGTCGCCGTCCGAAACAGCCTCGTCGAACGATGGCATCGCCGCGCCCTTCGCCGTCAGCAAGGACTAACGCTATCCAGGGTAGAAGAGGCCGCCGGGTCAGACACGTGCGCCGCCGTGAGGGCTACCAGGGGAAACCCGGGAGAAGTTCGAACCAATTCGGGTCGCTGAGCGTCTTGTTTAGTGAGGCGAAGTAAGCCTGAGCCCCGGAGGGCTCCGGGGCGAGGGCGGCGGCCGAAGGGCGGACGTCGTGATGAGCGGAGTCAGTGTCACGCGAGACACGTTCCGGATGATGGCTCCCGTGCCCGAGGACCTGGTCGGCCTGCCCGCCGACGACGAGTGGGCAGCCTGGCTTGGGCTTACGAGCACCCCGGTCGACGGGAGGACGGCGGTCGTGCTCGTCTCGATCACCGTGACCGCGCTCGACGTGCCGCAGGGACGCGCAGGCGAGCGGCGGGCGAGTCGCTCGCGGCGCGGGTCCGGGCCAGGTACCCGGAAGGCACCGCGCTCATCGAGGAGTTCACCACGCCGGGCGGCAACCGCGCGGTCGGCGTTCGCCGCACCGTCACCCAGCGGGTCAACGGCCGTGACGTCACGACCGGGCAGGCGCAGGCGCTTGTCGTCTACCCGGGGCCCGGCGCGCTCGGCGTCGTCAGCGGCGTCGCCCTGGACCCCGATGACCTGGACCGGGCCGCGGTCCTCGTCACGGAGATCGCCGCCGGGATGACGGTCACCAGCGCGCCAGCGGCGGCCTGACGCCGAGCCAGCGCGCGAGCGCCACGCCGACGACCGCCGGCCGCCACGAGCGCGAGCGCGCCCGCGATGACGCGCCGGACGCCCCGCGCGCCGGACGCGCCGCGCGCCCCCGGCGTCCTGGCCCGCCCGGCGGCCGGGCTGGTGCCGGCCCGGCGGACGTGACCGGGCGGCGGCGCGCGGCGCGCTGGTCCGCCTCGGCGGACGTGAGCAGGCCGCGGTGCACGAGCACCTGGTCCTCGGCTTCCTCGGCGTGCGCCACGGCGTTCCTGAAGGCGTCGAGCATGCGCTGCGCTTCCGCCAGGTCGATCACGTCCTGGGAACCAGTCATGCACGCGACCAGCCGCGTCCGGGCCGCGTCGGCGATCCTCCGCGCCTGCCGTACCTCCGGATCGTGCTCGATCGCGTCCCCGAGATCGCTGATCAAAGCGTCCCCCGCTCTGAGCACTGGAAATCACCTGCCTTTCAGCCGGCAGCGTACCATAGTCACAGTAGATTCCAGTATTTTCCAAGACACGTCCATGCCTCAGCAACAACTATGCAGGTCTCGGGGAAACGGCCCGTGCGCGACCGGGGTGACGGCGGCGCGCTACGCGCCCCGGGACGCGGAACTTGGCGAGGTGCGCCATGAAGGACTGGTGCGCTTCCCAGCCGTCGGGGAACTTCACCGGCACGCCGAGGTGCACCGGCTCGGCCGACGGGTGCGCGTCGAGCAGCTCGGGAATGCCCGCGCGGGCCACCACGATGCACGCGTGCCGGTGCCGTGAGGCCAGCACGCAGAGCCGCCCCGCCTCCAGGTGGAACGCGGTCGCGTCGCGGCGCCCGGACAGCGGGTGCAGCATGATCATCACGTCGAACTCGCGCCCCTGCAGCCGGTTCGCGGTGTCGGCGACCACCTTCGTCACGTCCCGCTCCGGGGCCGCTGAGCACCGGGTACGCCAGCCGCGCGCGCCCGGAGCGCGCGCTTCACGGCCGCCGCCTGGTCGCGGTGCGCCACGCCGATCGCGATCCGCGTCGGCGGTGACGTCGTGCGCGGCCTTGTTCCGAGACCGCGACCGCGCCGCGCAGCAGCACGCGGGCCGCCAGCTCCGCGCAGGCGTCGACCGCCTCGGCGTCGGTGCGCAGCGTGTGCCGGTGCGGCAGTTCGTACAGCGCCCAGCCTGTGTCGGCGGCGGTCTGCAAGGCAAGGTCAAAAGAGGTCATCCCGAACGGGTGCGTGTTCCACCTCATCGCCCGGTCGCCGAGCTCGGTCGCGGCGGTGAAGCCGCTGAAGGGGTAGAACGCGGCGGAGACGACCGGTGCCGCGGTGGCGGGCAGCCGCCAGGACACGGGCAGCGTGTGCACCGGGATGCCGGGGTTGTTGGTGAGCAGCACCGCGACGGCGCTGGACATCGGATCCCAGTTCAGCCCGAGCCAGCGCTCCGTCTCCACGGTGGAGAAGGGGTCGAGCTGCCCCGGGTCGCCCACGAACAGCGCCTTGTCGAAGAGGTGCGCTATCCGCAGCAGCGAGTCGGAGCGCATCTGGTACGCCTCGTCGATGATGGCCCACGGCCAGCGGGCGCCAGGCGTCCTGTCGAGCATCGCCCACTTGGCGGCGGTGGCGACCGTCAAGCGGATGATCGACGAGGTCGGCGATCGCGGTGCGCGCGGTGACGTTCGCGTGCCTGGCGACGCGGGGCGTCGGGGTGTAGTCCTGGGCGGACAGCCGGCCGATCTGCAGGACCCCGTGCTCGCTGGCCATCCGGTCGATCAGGTCGTCGACCTGCTCGTTGGTCTGGCCGACGACCATCACCCGCTCGCCCCGCTCGGCGAGGCTGGCGGCGGCCGCGACCACCAGGGTTGACTTGCCCGCGCCGGGCGGGGAGTCGACGACCACGCCGCGCTCGGCCTTGGCCAGGTCGGCGAGGATGGCGTCGGTCACCGCGCGGGCGCTGGCCGCGGCATCTTTGATGCTCATGCTCCGCTCACGACCAGTCCTCCCGCGCGTCCTCGTCGTCGGGCACGTACTCCGGCGGCGGGCCGCCGTGGGTCCACGGCGTGTCCTCGTTGTCGGGGAGCTTCGGCGCGGGCTGGAAGTCGTCCCGCAGCGACGTGTAGGTGACGTACTCCCCCACGGCGGGCACGCTGCCGGGCTGCGGGGTCAGCGACCGGCCCATGCCGCCCTTGAGCTCAAGGATGACCCGGGTCCTGCCGTCGCCGCCTGCGGTCGGCGGTTCCCTGGCGCCGGGGGCACGACGTCGATGACCGTCGCCTGCTGGCCGGGCCTGGCCGGGGACTTGAGCACCGCGCCCGGCTCGATGAGCACCTCGTCGGTGGTCGCCACGGTGACCCAGGGGCGGAGCACTGGCCGCTTGCCTGTTCCAGCGCGGTCCGGCTCCGCCTCGGTGACCTCGCCCGCGAAGGCCTCCCCCGTCATCCGGTACTCGGCCATGACAAGCGGGTCGTCGTAGGCGCGCTCGACCGCGAGCCGCTGCTGCTCGCGCTCAAGCCGGGCCAGCCGCCTGGCCGCCGCGACCGCGCTGTCCCTGCGGGCCTGCGGGGCGCCGCCCGTCGCGGATCCACGCGACCTGGCTGCGTGAACGACCGGCGGTCGGACAGCCACCGCTGCTCCACGTGCGCGGCCGCGGGCAGGCCGCCGAGCAGGTCGACGGCCCGCCACATGAGCGCCCAGGTCGGCTCGAGCTGCGAGCGCAGCGCGTGGTCCATGGCCGCCCGGGCCCGGCCGAGCCGGGCGCCGTCGCCGGTCAGCGTGGCCTCGCGCATCGCCTGCAGGATCGGTGCGAGCACCTCGTTGTCGAAGGTCGGGTCGGTGACCGGGCCGGCCGGCGGGCAGCGCACCGGGTCTTCGGCCGCGCGGGCCGCCGCGTGCCCGGTCATGCCGTCTGGCGGGTCGATCCAGCCGAGCAGCGCGGCGAGGTTCGCGTCCTCTGCGGCCGACTGGCCGGTCGCCCAGTGATCGGCGAGCGCGGCCGTCATCGGGAGCAGCAGGGCCGAGGGGGCCACCTCCGCTCGCTCCGCGTAGTAGGTGAGCCAGCGCCCGAGGAGCGGGACGGCCGCGGGTACCGCGTACTCGCCCTCGGTCCTCCTGAATCGTGTCGAGCGGCCGAGCAGCCGCAGGAAGCGCCACGTGGGGCAGGTTGGGCACGAGGAGCTGCGGGGCGTCCGGGTAGGGCTCGGCGCGCTCGCCGGAGTCGGCCGTCGCCGTCGCTCGGACGTCCCCGTCGCCGGCGTAGCGATCGAGGTAGGCAGGACGATCGCGGCCAGGTCGGCGGCGAACTCGAACCGCTGCGTGCGGTCCCTTGGCTCGTAGACGACGAGCAGGCTCGGCTTCTCCCGGTCGTCGCCGGCCAGCACGGCGAGCGGCGCGCAGGCCTCGCCGGCGAGCTGGGCGGCGACGAGCACCAGCGGGCGGCCGGACAGGTGCACGTGCCGGACGGTCTTGGTGGGCAGGGCGCGGCCCGCGGTCGCCGCCGCGGCGCGGGCGAGGGCGGTGAGTACGGTCATCGGCTAGCACCTCGCCGAGAAGCTGCTCGCGGAGCTGGGCCGCGCGCAGCAGCTGGACCGCGATCTCCGCCTGCTCCGCCGACGGGAGCTGGCCGCGGGCGAGCGCGAGCGCCTGCGCGTTGTACTCGATGCCGCCGAGGTCCTCGCGGACCGACTTGCCGAGCGCGCCGGTGCTGCCCGCCGCCTCGTGGCGGCACGCGAAGCAGAGCTCGCAGGTGGTCAGGCACTCGGGGGCGTAGCTGGCGGGGACGAGCGCGATGGCGGCGGCGAGCTCTTCCCGCGGGCGGCGCGGCGTGCCGTCGTCGTCCGGGTCCAGGTCGAAGGTGAGCGCCTGCGGGTAGGGCTCGAGCAGGTCCGTCGATCTTCGTCATCCGGATGAGCTGGCGGTCGAGCACGCCGAGCTGCTTGCGGACGTCGAGGCTGGTGGCGACCGGCTGGCTGGCGAAGTCCCTGGGCGCGATGAGGATCGTCTCGTGGCTGACCCGGCCGGGGTCGCCGCCCGCTTCCGCGATGAGGTCACGCAGGGCGCGGACGTAGACGGCCGACTGGATCGCGGCGGCGGCGACGCTACTTGGGTCAGCCTGGCCGTCGATCACCGGGAAGGACTTGATTTCGATGACGTGGAAGCTGCCGTCGAGCCGCAGCGCGATCAGGTCGGGCTCCAGGTAGGCGTGCCTGCCGCCGACGCGCAGGCGGAGCAGCGGGTGGTCGAACAGCGTGCGGGGCGCGTGGTCCTGCCCGGTGAGCCCCTGCCTGGTGCGGACGTGGCGCAGCTCGCGGGAAGGGTTGCCCGCCACGTCGTTGAAGTCCGTGTAGCCGACCTCGGTCACGTCGAGGTCCAGGTGGTCGCGGAGCAGGGTGAGCAGCTGGGCGGCGCCGTTCTCCTTCACCCGCGCCTCGAACGCGTTGCCCCGGCTGATCGCGAACCGCGACTGGCCGAACGGGGCGGGGTAGCCGATGTGCGCCGCGATCTTCTGCTTGTCCACGCCGGCCGCGTCCATCAGCGCGCGCCGCGGGCAGCCGGGGTTGGCGGCGAGCGCGGAGATCGTGCGGGCGTTGTGGTTGACCGGCAGCGCGCGGCCGCGGAGGCGGTCAAGGCGCGCCTCGACGGGGCCGGGCGGCTGATCGCTGTTCACCGGAGGCTCTCCCCTCCTCCCCTGTCCCGCGCCGGCGGTACCTCCGCCGGCCGACTTCACGTCGATCCTGCTGCTCTTCCGTGCCGTCCTATCCCGCGTCCGCGCCGGCCTCGTCGGTCACCGGTGCGAGCTTGGTGCCGAAGAGCTGCTCGGCGTCGGCGAGCTGCCTTCTCGCCCGGTCCGCCGCCTCCTTTCGCATCCGGGAGTCCGCGTCCGCGTGCACGGACAGCTCCGCGTCCGCCGCCTGCCGGACCACGTCCGGGCTTGACCTGGTCCGGGCTCGCCGACGCCAGTCATCCCGGACGGGCCGCGCCGGGGATGCTCGCGGCGAACCGCTGCAGCAGGCGGCGGGCGGTCAGCGGCGGCGTCGGTATCCGCTCGATCGCGTCGGCGACGCGGATCGCCGCCGTCAGGAAGTCGACGCGCGGCGACAGCGATCCGATGACCCGCCTTTCCATCGGCCAGGTCGAGACGGCGAGCAGGCCACGGGACGGCGACAGGTAGTCGGCCGACAACGCTGCGCAAATATAGTACGGCCGGGCGAACGGCGCGGTGCGGAAAGAGCGCTCCTCGTCGCGCTTCAGGCTGGTGACCCTGGTGGTCGGGAACGTCGAGCCGAAGAACGCCTCGTGCACGGTGGCGATGAGCTTGGGCGCGGCCGGGACCTGAAGCAGGCTGAGCGCCTCGTAGACCTGCTCGCGCAGCGGCAGCAGCGAGCCCGGCGGCTCGGGCGGCCGCGCGGCCGCCTGCGGCCCGAGCGCGCCTGCCCGGCCTGGCGGCGCCGCGGCGGCGAGCGCGTCCTCCCACGCCTGCTCCGCCCGCTTGAGCTCGGCCCGCCGCGCCGACGCGAGCGCCGGGTCGCCGGCCAGCACCGCCTCGCGGACGGCGACCCGCAGTTCGTCAATCCGCCGTTCAAGCGCCTCAATAGTCTCAGCCACGCAGCCGATGATACGCTGGCCAGCCTGGAGTTTCCAGCAACTTCCAGCATAGACTCCTGAATACGTACCTTAGGAAACGTTAGCAGGAAGACAGAGAGAACGCAGAGCGAATTCGAGACCGTCTGACGGTTCATGCGGTCAATACGGTGTCGGCCATGCTGCAGAAGGTCCTCGACCTCATCCACCTGGACTTCGCGCCGGAGCACGGGCAGCCCTCCGGCGGGCGGGTGGTGCTCGCGACCGTGGTGTCGATCGTCGGCTCGCTGCTTGCCGACGCGCTCCTCGTCGTCATCGCCCAGGCCGTCTTCCCAGCACCAAGGGGTACGCCCACTTCCAGTTCGCCGACTACGGCAAGCTGACCGTGATCGGCGTGATCATCGCCTGCGTCGCCTGGCCGGTCACCACGCGGATCACCTCGCGGCCCCGGTGGATGTTCTTCCGGATGGCCATCCTCGTCACGCTCGTGCTCTGGCTGCCCGACGTCTACATCCTGGTCAAGGGGCAGCCGGCCAAGGCGGTCGGCGTTCCTGTTCGCCATGCACCTGGCGATCGCGCTCGTCACCTACAACGCCCTCGTACGCCTCGCGCCCGTCCGCGCGCCGCAGCCGTTCCGCTGACCGCCGTGTGCAGCCGGCCAGGCGGTGACGTAGACTTACGGAAGCGTAGGTCGCTCGGTGCGCCGAATCGGATTCCACGGACATCGGTCTGCATAGGCGTGGCAGCAGCTCTGCCACGCGTGAGCGGCGAGTTCATGAGCCTTCCTGCCCAGACCGCCGCATTAGCGACCCCCGAGTCCTGGAGACGATTTTTCGTTGACTGCCATGCCCGCAGAGAGCTCTGCCGCGCCCGAACACGACCTAGACCGCACCACGCCACCACCTTCGCCGCCCTCGGCGTGCCCGCCCCGCTGGTCGAGGTCCTCGACGACCAGGGGATCACGGCGCCGTTCCCCGTCCAGGCGGCCACGCTGCCCGACGCGCCTGGCCGGCCGTGACATCCTCGGCCGGGCGCAGACCGGCTCGGGCAAGACCCTGGGCTTCTCCCTTCCCCTCGTCACCCGGCTGGCCGGCGGGTCGACCCGCAGCGCGCGGCCGCGCGGCCTGGTCCTCGTGCCGACCCGCGAGCTGGCGACCCAGGTGACGGAGGTGCTCAAGCCCCTGGCGCGCGCCATGGACCTGCTGGGTCACCACCATCTACGGCGGCGTCGCCTACGGCCCGCAGGTGAACGCCCTGCAGCGCAGGACCGACATCGTGGTCGCCACCCCCGGCCGGCTCGCCGACCTGATCGGGCAGGGCGAGTGCGACCTGTCCGACGTCGAGATCACGGTCATCGACGAGGCGGACCAGATGGCCGACCTCGGCTTCCTCCCGATCGTCCGGCGGCTGCTCGAGACGACGCCGGACCGCGGGCAGCGGATGCTGTTCTCCGCCACGCTCGACGCCGCCGTCGACGTGCTCGCGCGGCGGTTCCTGCACGACCCGGTGCTGCACTCGGTCGACGAGAACTCCTCCCCCGCCGAGATCGAGCACCACGTGCTCACCGTCGAGGCCGCGAACCGCGTCGCGGTCATCGCCGCGCTGGTCGGCGGCGAGAAGCGGTCGCTCGTGTTCACCCGGACCAAGCACGGGGCGGAGCGGCTCGCCCGCCAGCTGACCGAGGCCGGCATCCCGGCCGCGGAACTGCACGGCAACCTGCGGCAGGGCGCGCGGTCGCGGAACCTCGCCGCGTTCTCCTCCGGCCTCGCCCGGGTCATGGTCGCCACCGACATCGCCGCCCGCGGCATCCACATCGACGGCATCGACCTGGTCATCCACGCCGACCCGCCGGCCGAGCACAAGGCCTACGTGCACCGCTCCGGGCGCACCGCCCGGGGCGGCGCGGACGGCGTGGTCGTGACCCTGCAGACCAGGGCCCAGGCGCGCGACGTCACCGCGATGATGCGCAAGGCCGGCATCACGCCGCACGCGGCCGTCGCGGTGGACGCGGACTCCGACGCGGTCGCCGAGATCGCCGGGCCGCCCGCGCCCCGGGTCAGCCGTCAGCGGCAAGGTCTCCGAGCTCGTGCGGCCGGAGGACCGGCTGTCCAGGAACGACCGGCCCGGCGTCGGCGCCTTGGCGGGCCGCCCGCGCCGGGACCGCAACCAGGACCGCGGGCGCGACCGCAAGCCGCGCGACGACCGGTTCCGTGACCGCGGGCCGCGCGACTCCGCGCCGCCGCGACCGCGGCGGGTTCGGCGACGCCGCCCGGCGGCGGCGACCGCGCGAGCGGCCCGGCCGCGCGCGACCGCGACCGGCCCGCCCGGTTCGAGCGGGACGACCGGCCCGCCCGCTTCGAGCGCGACGACCGGCCCGCCCGGTTCGACCGCGACGACCGGCCCGTCACGCGGCGAGCGCTTTGACCGCGAGCGAGCGCGCGCCTCGCTTCGAGCGACCGGACCGCGGCGGGCGCGACGGGCGCTCCGCCCGCGCGGACCGCGACCGCGCCCGGGCGCTTCGACGCGGGACGACCGCCCGGCGCGGTCCGACCGGCGGCGGACCGCTGTCGGCGAGCCGGCGGCCGGAATGACCGCGGCGATCGCAGCGGCCGGCAGGACCGAGCGACCGCGTCCGGCGGCAGCGAGCTACGGCGCCCGCCCAGGCGGCCGGCCGGCACCGGGCCAGACCGGGACAACCGGGGCGGCAACGACTGGTGGCCGCGCTCCGGCGCGGCCGGCGCAGGCCGGCTACCGGCGGCCGGGCGCGCCGTGGCGACTCGACCGGCCGCGACGGCTGGCCAGCCGCGATGACCGCAGCCGGGACGACCGGCGACCGCGGCGAGCCGCGACTTCGGCGGGGACCGGCGTTCCGGGACGAGCCGGCCCGGCCGGGACGACCGTTCTTCGCGGGACGAGCGCCCCGCGCGGGACGACCGGTCATTCCGCGACGACCGGCCGGTGCGCGACGAGCGGTCCGGGCGCGATGAGCGGCCGTTCCGCGCCGCGCGGCCGCAGGCCGGCGGGCGTCCCCAGGCGGGCGGGCAGCAGTTCAGGCCGCGCGCGGGGCGTACCGACCGGCCGCAGGCGGGCGGGCACTTTGGCGGATCATCCAGGCGTGCCGGATATTCCGCGGGCCGCGGCGCCGCAGGTAAGCGGCGGGACTCCGGACAGGGCAGACATTTCTGACATATCTTCCCAGGCAGCGGCCTTGCGAGTCGGGCTCACTTTTCCCGCCGAGAACGCCGACCCGCCCCGCCGGATGCGGTAGATTGGCCTTAGCTGTTGACGGACTTTGCGATCGTAATTCACTCCCAGATTCAACTAAGTCGCGGCGCTCTTGAGCGTCGCCTTGATTGATGACAGGAAAATTACGATCGACTCCCAGGTTTCGTACGATGGCGGCCATCATGGCTGATCCGCGTGAAGTGCGCGGATCTCAGGGCTCTTCCAGAAGGACACACAGCAAAAATGGCTCAGGGGACCGTAAAGTGGTTCAACGCGGACAAGGGCTATGGCTTCATCGCCCCCGACGACGGTAGCGGTGACGTCTTCGTTCACTTCTCCGCGATCGAGGCGAACGGCTACCGCAGCCTCGAAGAAAACCAGAAGGTCGAGTACAGCGTGACCCAGGGGCCGAAGGGGCCGCAGGCCGCGCAGGTGCGCGCCCTCTGACGACTAGTCGCGTTGGCGGCGGGTCCTAGCGTTCCACGCCAGGATCCGCCGCCTGCGTTGTTTTCACGGGGCCTGGTTATCTCAGCGGGCTCTGAATTCGACCCTGCTTAGCAGGTCGCAAAGGCAGCGCATGGAATGCCCGGGCATCCGTGAATTTCTGGCTCGGCTGACAAACTGAGCCCGTCGAGCACGGCCAGGTCCGCGTAGTCGGCAGAGGTAACTCCACTCATTGCCGTACCATCCGTGAGCCTTCCCCAATGCCTGGTTCACGGCGGGCAGCTCCGAGTCGAAGACTTATGACGCCCTGTCGCCGGTGATGCCCGGAAGACGAGCGGGTCGACGCTATAGCGCAGCATGCCCATCAGGCGACCAGCCAGGCGCGCCTTCCCGCTATGGCCCGTGCGACTAGGACCGGGTCATGACGGGTCGTCGCTTGACGCCTCGTCACGATCGCCTTGTCCACGTGACGCGACGCCGCTCGTCGGCTTCCCCGGGAACGGCGTCCGCCTCCGCTGCCGTGGCCAGGCCGGCGGGAAAGCTTGCTCGGCCACCAGACATGCCGGCCGAGGTCCAGGTTGAGCGCGGTCACCAGCACCGAGCGGACCACGATCGTGTCGAGCAGCACGCCGAATGCCACGGCGAAGCCGAGTTCGGTGAGGAACGTCACCGGCAGCGTGCCGAGCACCGCGAACGTCCCGGCGAGTACGGCACCCGCCGAGGTGATGACGCCGCCGGTGACGGACGAGCCCGGTCAGCGCGCCCTGTCTGGCGCCGTGCCGCGCGGCCTCCTCGCGCACCCGGGTCATCAGGAAGATGTTGTAGTCGATGCCGAGCGCCACGAGGAAGACGAACACGAACAGCGGGAACGTGGTGTCGGCGGCGCCGAAGTTGAACACGTGGTTGAAGAAGAGCGCGCTCACCCCGAGCGCCGCCCCGAACGACAGCACCACGGTGGCGATCAGCATGATGGGCGCCACCAGCGCACGCAGCAGCAGCATCAGGATGACGAACACGACCGCGAGGATGATCGGGATGATCAGGGTCCGGTCGTGGGCCGCGGCCTGCTGCACGTCCAGGTTGACCGCCGTATTGCCGCCGACGAGCGCGTCAGCGCCGGGCACGGCCGCCGTCGCCGCGCGCGCCCTGCCGATGGTGTCGTACGCGGCCTGGCTGTCCGGCGCCGAGGTGAGCGTCGCCTCCAGGTAGGTGTGGCCGGCCAGGCTCACCGGCTTGGTCACGTCGGTGAGGCCATTGACCGAGCGCAGCGCGGCCGCCAGCTGCGGGCCGGACGACGGGCTGCCGAACACCTGGACCGGCTGGCCCGCGCCGCCGGGGAAGTGCTGGTCGAGCACGGCCGCCCCGGTAACTGAGTCCGGGTGGCCGCGGAAGGACTGCGCGTTCGTCAGGCCATGGGCCTGCAGCCCGGTGGCCGCCGACCGCCATCGCGCCGAGCACCACGACGGTCGCGATCCAGACGGTGCGCGGGCGGGCCGCGATGCCGTTCCCGATGCGCGCCCACAGGCCCCTGGTGGTGGGCTCGGCCGACCCGTACGCGGGCTTCGCCGGCCAGAAGACCCAGCGGCCGGTGATCACGAGCAGCGCCGGGAGCAGCGTCATCATCGCGAGCAGCGAGACCGCCACGCCGATGGCCAGCACCGGCCCCATGCTCTTGGTCGAGTTCAGCTCGGCGAGCGACAGGGTCAGCAGGCTGATGATCACCGTGCCCGGCGCTGGCGACGATGGCCGGCCCGGCCCGGCGCAGCGCGACCGCCATCGCCTCGTGCCGGTCCTCGTGCCGCCGCAGCTCCTCCCGGTACCGGGCGGTGAGCAGCAGCGCGTAGTCGGTCCCCGCGCCGAACACCAGCACGTCGAGGATGCCCGCGGTCTGCGCGTTGACGGTGAGCCCCGCGTGGGCGGCGAGCAGGTAGATGAGCGCCTGGGCGGTGACGAGGGCGACGCCCACGGAGATGACCGGCAGCAGCCACAGGACGGGGCTGCGGTAGGTGAGCAGCAGCAAGACGATGACCACGGCGAGCGCGGCGTAGAGCAGCGTGCCGTCGATCCCCTTGAACGCGTTATTCGAGTCGGCCGCGGTACCCAGAGGTCCCGTAACGTGCGCCGACAGGCCGTTCGCGCCCTGAGTCCGCGATGGCACGCAGGCTGTCAGCCGCCGGCCTGGCCGCGCTCCAGCCCGTGCTGCCCAGGTTGACGGGCACGATGGTCTCCGCCGCCTTGCCGTCGGCCGAGATGACCGGCCCCGTCACCTGGCCGTGCAGCACGCCCGGCACGCCCGCGAAGCTCGCCGCGTCGGCGGTCACCTTCGCCCGGTCCGCGGCGGTCAGCCCGGACGGCCTGTCGTACACCACCACGGCCGGCGAAGACGTTCGGCGAGACGACCTGCGAGCGGAGGTTGAGCACCTGGGTGGACTGGGCGTTCGCCGGCAGCCACGCGGAGGTGTCGTTCTTCTCCGCGCCCATCAGCTTGCCGGAGAGCGGCCCCGCGACCGCCACCAGGACCAGCCAGAACACCAGCACTAGCCACTTGGTCCGGCGGCCTGCCGGAAAAACAGCGATCCCTCGAAGCACGGACATAGCCGGCCCTCCCTCGTCCCGTTCGTGCCTTGGTAGACGGCGCCGAGCGCCGCGAGTCATCGCGATTCCCAGCCTTTTCCCAGCCTCTTTCCAGATCCAGTTATGAGATATATCGTGTTTTCGAGCTCGATCGCAAGGCCCAAGACGGCATTCAGGCAGCGCTCGAAGCGCCCCGCCGGCTGACGGCGAGGCCGCCACGTTGTGCGACGGCCGGCCGTGGCAGGGATTCGTCCCTTATGCCCGGTTTGCCGTGCGTGCCGTGCCGTACCTGGGGCTTTAGCGCGGTAACTCGGCATCCGATGGTAATTTCGCACGCCCCACGCGTGCGTTGTTACCGCACAGTGCAAAGTTTCCAAGATCATCGCCCAACGGTCGTTACTGGCGGGGAGTCGGGCGGATCCCGGCGACCGCCCGCGTGTCTTGGGTGAGGCTTACCGCAGTGAGGCCGTGAACTCGGCCCACGCCGCGGCGGTCACGGCGAGGATTACTCCCCCACGGTCGGTGGTGTCCCGCACCAGCACGCCCCCGGCCGAAGCGACCCCTGCTGCGGGAGCGGCTGCGGGCGTACGTCATGAGAAGGCCCCCGGGAGCCGGTACGGCACCCCAGGGGCCTGCGCCCGTCAGGACTCGGGGCCGTCTAGCTGGAGGGTGAAGATGTGCTGGCCGATGCGCAGCGACCAGCCCGGCGGCAGCGGGACCGCGTCCATGCCGAGCCTGGTCCATTCCGCGGCGCCTGGCGCGCCGATGTACGTGCCCTGGGCCGAGTTGGCGTCCTGGACGAGGACGGTGCCGCCGACCACGGAGACGTAGGCGTGGACCCGGGAGATCACGTTGTCCGGGTCGTACAGCCGGACCGGGTCGGCCTCGCCGTTGCGCACCATGGGGTCGTTGGTGGGCTCACGGCCGAGGACGTAGGGGCGGTCAAGGACGACGACGAGGCCGTCCTGCGAGCGCAGCTCCCCGAAGTGGGCCACCGCCATCGCCGGGCCGGTGGCGGGCCGCCGGTGGCCGCCCGATGCCCGGTCGGTGGCGTCCAGCGGCATGGCACCGCTCGCGACCGTGCCGGAGACCGGAGCGAGGTCGATCGGGCGGGGTCGGACAGAACCGGCTCGTCGAGCTCCGCCAGCTCGACCGGAGCGGGCTGCGGCGCCGCCTCGGGCTCATGCGGCTGCGGGCTCAGGCTCTCGGGCTCGCGCGGGCCGGCTGCGGGCCGGCTGGGGCTGCCATTCGCTGGCGGCGGCGCTCGCCGCGGAAGCTGGCGGCGCTGCCGCCGGGCCGGGGCGCCCACGCCGTTCAGCACGAAGCCCTGGCCGGGAACCACGCCGGCCCGCAGGTCGGAGATCGGGTCCGCCTGGACCGCGGTGCCTTCGACGCCGCCGATCGCCAGCCAGTCGAACGTGCCGGGAAGGATCTGGTCCACCCAGGTCAGCGCCTGCTCGCCGGAGAGATGGCGGACGCCGTCGCCGGCGCTTACCGTGCAGCGCACCGGGCCGCGCAGGAAGACGACGACGCCATCGGGAACCGGCACGACGATCCCGAACGGGGCGACGTCTCCGGCTATGTGGCCGAGAACCCAGCCGGCCAGCCGGGCCGCCACCGCGGTGGCGGGCGCCTCGCGGTCCGCCGCGAGATCGGCGACAAGACCGAGCAGCTCGTTCGCGCCCGCGTCGGTCGCGCTGCCTCGGGAGATCAGGACAACCGTGTCGCCAAACCGGCCCACCAGGTCATTGCCCGGCTCAATGCTCACTCGCATGGTCACGGTGAATTCTACCCAGGTCGGGACTTCCCGGGGAAGCGGCGGACGATCACTCAGAGACTGTATGGCGATACGGCTATCGAACGCGCGTTTGACTCGATGCGATAGCATGTTCGCATGAGTGTCGCGGTGCAGGAGTCGCTGCTTGACTTCGGTGACGAGGCCGCGCCCGGGGCGGTCCGGCCCGAGCGGGTGCCGCTGCGCGCCGGCGCCTGGATCGACGTGCAGCGCGGCTGGCTCGCCGGGTCGGCCCCGCTCTTCGCGCGGCTCGCCGAGTCGGTGCCGTGGCGGGCGGAGCGGCGGCGGATGTACGACAGGACCGTCGACGTGCCGCGGCTGCTGTGCTTCTACGGCGAGCACGCCCCGCTGCCCGACCCGGCGCTCGACGCGTGCCGCGACGCGCTGAACGCGCACTACGCGGGCGAGCTCGGCGAGCCGTTCGTGACGGCGGGACTGTGCTTCTACCGGGACGGCCGGGACAGCGTCGCCTGGCACGGCGACACCATCGGGCGCGGGTCCACCGAGGACACGATGGTCGCGATCGTGTCGCTCGGCGAGGCCAGGCCGCTGCTGCTGCGCCCGCGCGGCGGCGGGGAAACCCTGCGCTACGCCTCGGACACGGGGACCTGCTCGTGATGGGCGGCAGCTGCCAGCGCACCTGGGAGCACGCCGTGCCCAAGTCGGCGCGCCCGACCGGGCCGCGGATCAGCGTCCAGTTCCGGCCCCGCGGCGTCCGCTGACCATCGGCTAGTCTGGTCAGCAGGTCGATTTGTCCGGCAAGTCTCGCGGCGCTAGGCCTGCGCTGCCCTTCATCGAGCATCGAGCCCGGCTGCTGGTGGCGACCGATCTTGACGGGACGATCGTCCGCAGCGACGGGACGATCTCAGCGCGGACCGTCGCCGCGTTCGCCCGGGTGGAGGCGGCCGGGGCGCGGTTCGTGCTGGTCACCGGGCGGCCGCCGCGGGTGATGCGGTCGATCGCGCGAGGCCTTCGGGCACCGGGGGACGGCCATCTGCGCCAACGGGGCGCTCGCCTACGACATGCGGACCGAGACGATCGAGGCGCTGCACCTCATCCCGCCGGCGGCGCTCGCCGCCGCCGCGGCGGCGCTGCGGGCCGCCGTGCCGGGCATCGGGATCGCGGTCGAGTACCCGGACGGGCACGCCGCCGACACGGTGTACCAGGCGCTCAACTGGGACGTGAACCAGTCCATGCGCGCGCGTGCACCGACGACGTGCTGTTCGCGCGGCCGGCGTCGAAGCTGCTCGGCCGGCACTTCGGTTACAGCTGCGACGACCTGCTCGCGCTGGCGCTGCCCGCGCTCGACGGCCTGGTCAGCGTCACGCACTCCAACTCCAAGGGGCTCGTCGAGGCGGCGCGCGCTCGGGGTCTCCAAGGCCACGCGTCGTCGCCGAGCTCGCCGCCGCGCACGGGATCGGCCGCGAGTCGGTCATCGCGTTCGGCGACATGCCCAACGACCTGCCGCTGCTCGCCTGGGCCGGCACGTCCTGCGCGGTCGCCAACGCCCACCCGGCGGTCCTCGCCGCCGCCACCCACGTCATCGGCAGCAACGACGAGGACGGCGTGGCCGACTACCTGGAGAAGCTGTACCCGTAGGCCACCCGGCGCGACAGCGCTCGCGGATCTGGCCGATTACGGCGCCGTCGGACGTGGCGCAGCCTGGAGCGCGGTCTAGTCTCGGCGTCGCAGCCGCTAGCCGGTCGGGCCGAAGCGTTCCGTCTTGATGCTGGCCGCGGGAAAGCCCGCCGCTACCAGCAGGTCCGAGGCCGCCTCGACGAAGCCGGACGGGCCGCAGGCGAAGACGGCCGGGTTGCAGCTCCGGCGGGAAGGCGGTCTTGGCCAGCACGTCGGCGCTCAGGCGGCCGGCGTAGCCGTGGACGGGCGGCAGCCCTGGGCGCGGCTGATTCGCCGGATGGCGGGAGAACAGCCGCCGTGCTTCGGCACGCTGGTGACCCGAGTCTGGCGTCACCTTGGCCGGAGTCTTCCGCCAGCGCGTCAGCCGCGTGTAGAGGTAGGTGACGCGATGAGGGGTGAAACACGGGACCGTTCGGGACAGCTCGTCCGCGTAAATGACGTCGGCGGGGGTGCGGGCGCTGTAGATCAGCCGGACGGAGGCCTGGCTCTTGACCGCCTCGTGCGTGCGGATCATGGACATCAGGGGGACGATGCCCGAGCCGCCCGCGAGCAGCAGCAGGGGGCGCGGGTCATCCGTCCGCCAGGCGAACCAGCCGCCGATCGGGCCGCGCAGCTCGAACTGGTCGCCGGGCTCGGCGATGCCCGCCAGGTACGGGGAGACCTCGCCGTCGTCGAGGCGCTGGACGGTGAGCTCGAGGCGGTCCGCCGTCCGGGGCGCTCGGCGATCGAGTAGTCGCGCTGCGCCGAGTAGCCGTCCTCGGCGGTGAGCTTGACGGTGACGTGCTGGCCGGGCAGGTGGCCGGGCCAGCCGGGGACGTCGAGGGTGAGCGTGCGGGCGGTCGCGGTCTCGTCCCTCGTCTCCTTGACGGTCGCGACCAGCCAGGTCAGTCGCCCTGGTACCGCTGCTCGCGCCACGGGTCACCGTAGTCGTGGTAGCCGAGTTCCTCCCAGAAGCCGCGCTTGTCGTGGGTCATCAGGTCGAGGCCGGTGACCCACTTGGCGGACTTCCAGAAGTACAGGTGCGGCACGAGCAGCCGGGCCGGGCCGCCGTGCTCCGGGCTGCAGCGGCTTGCCGTCGTACTCGTAGGCGATCCAGGCCTTGCCGTCGCGCAGGTCGGGCAGCGGCAGGTTGGTCGTGTAACCGCCGTAGCTGCGCGCCATGACGTAGGCGGCGTTCGTCTCGATGCCGTCGAGCAGCGTGTCGAGGGAGACGCCGCGCCAGTGGGTGTCGAGCTTGGACCACTGGGTGACGCAGTGGATGTCGGTCGTGATGTCCTCGACGGGCAGCGCGGTGAACTGCTTCCAGTCCCACCTGGTCGTGTCGCCGGTCTCCGTGGTGATCGTGAACTTCCAGGTCGCCGTGTTGACCGGCGGGGTCGGGCCCGCCTGCAGGACCGGGAACCCGCGCTCCAGGTACTGGCCGGGAGGCAGCTTGGGCTCGTCCCGCCTGCGGCCGGTGAAGCCGCGCGAGACGACGCTCATTCCGCACGCCTCACCGTTCAGCTTCGTCCGCCAGTCGGCGCGGGACGCGGCCCGCCGGGCCGGGCACCGGCTGCTCCCTCGGGTGGTGCTCCGGGGCGGCGAGGTCCGGGCCCGTCTCGTAGAAGTCCTCGCTCCGGGTAGGACCAGAACCAGGTCTCCCCCGGCTCGAAGCTGCGGATCACCGGGTGGCCGGTCTCCTTGGCGTGCGCGGTGGCGTGCTGCGACGGCGAGGTGTCACAGCAGCCGATGTGGCCGCACTGGGTGCAGCGGCGCAGGTGCAGCCACCAGCCGCCGGCCGCCTCGCACTCGACGCAGCCCGTGCCGCTCGGCGGGACTGCCGGGTCGACGCCAGCGATCTGCTCGGTCATGAGTCCTCCGCGTTGTGTCGGCTCTGCTGGGCGGGCGCTGCCTGCCCGGCCTCTGGCTGTATGCGGCAGCCGGACCTGGAAGCGGGTGTCGCCGGGGACCGACTCGACCCGCAGGTCGCCGTGGTGCTTGTTGACGACGATCCGCCAGGCGATGTCGAGCCCGAGCCCGGTGCCCTCGCCGACCGGCTTGGTGGTGAAGAACGGCTCGAAGATGCGCTTCTGGATGTCCGGCGGGATGCCGGGGCCGGTGTCGCCGATCTCGACGAGCACGCAGTCGTCGTCGCGCGCGGTGCGGATGGTGAGCGTGCCCGTCGCCGCCCATCGCCTGGGCGGCGTTGTCGATCAGGTTGGTCCAGACCTGGTTGAGCTCGGCGGCGTAGGCGGGGATCTTCGGCAGGGTCTTGTCGTACTGCTTGACGACCGTGATGCCGTGTGAGCTTCGCGGACATCATCAGCAGCGTGCTGGACAGCAGGTCGTGCACGTCCACCACCTGGAACGGGGCGCGGTCGAGCTGCGAGTACTGCTTGGCCGCGCCGACCAGCGTGCGAGACCCGGTGGTCGCGTCCTCGATCTCGTTCATCAGCAGCTCGGTCTCGACCGTGTAGTTCAGCCAGCGCAGCGCGGGCTCGAGCATGTCCGCGCCCGACCGTGTCGAGCACCTGGTCGAGCCACGCGGTGTCCAGTGCCGCCCTGGACGAAGACCGGGGCGAGCTGCCAGGCGTCCGGGCAGCCGTGGTCCTCCAGCCAGTCGGTGACCTCGTCCTCCGCGTCGGACGTCTCGATCGGGTCGAGCTTCGGCGCCTTGGCGACCTGCTCGACCGCGCGCTGCTGCAGCTCGATGAGCGCCTCCAGGCTGGCCGGCTCCGTACTTGCCCCCGGCGAGCAGGCGCAGCTTGCCGCGCATCCCGGCGACCCGCTCGCGCAGGCTCGACGTCGCGCGGACGGCGGCGGCGGCCGGGTTGTTGAGCTCGTGGGTCAGCCCCGCGGTCAGCGAGCCGAGCGCGAGCAGCCGCTCCCGCTGGCCGACCGCCTCGCGGGTCCGCTGGCCGCCGAAGAACAGCCCCTCGAGCAGGTGCACCGCCATCGGGAACCACTCGTTCATGATCTGCGCGAAGCAGTCCGCGCCGAGCACGTAGAACCGGGACGGCTCGGTGACCCGCAGCGAGTTGCGGGTAGACCTGCGGCACCCGGTCGCCCAGGTAGGCCGTGAAGGCGCCGGCTGTAGACGCCGCGCTGGCTGGTCCGGCTGATCTCGACGTCGTCGCCGCCGACCTTCCGCGACAGCACCACCGTGCCCTCGATCAGCACGTAGAGGCAGGTCTGCGCGGGGTCGCCCTCGGCGAAGACCGGGCCCGGCTCGATGAGCTCCACGTGGCCCTCGCGGCAGAGCCGTGCCGAGCTGCTCGTCGGTGAGCTTCTCGAACAGGAACAGCGTGCGCAGCTCCGCCGGGTCGCACTGCGAGATTGTGGTCATAGCGTCTCCAGGTACCGGTGCACGAACATGACGGCCATCGCGCCCTCGCCGACCGCCGAGGCGACCCGCTTGGCCGACTCGGCCCGCACGTCACCCGCCACGAACACCCCGGGGACGCTGGTCTCCAGGTGGTACGGCGGGCGGTCGAGCGGCCAGCCGGTCTCTGTCCTGGGCGAGGTCCGGGCCGGCCAGCACGAAGCCGTGCTCGTCGCGGGCCACCACGCCGTCCAGCCAGGCGGTCCGCGGCGCCGCCCCGATGAAGATGAACAGCTGGCCCGCGTCGACTATTTCCGTGCTGCCCGTGTTGCCAGGTCGCGGAGCGTCGAGCTGCTCAAGGTGCCCGTCCCCGTGCGCCTCCGCGACCTCGGTGCAGGTGCGGACGGTGATGTTGGCGATGCCGGCGATCTGCTGGATGAGGTAGTACGACATCGACTGCTCGAGCGAGCGGGCGCGCACCAGCATCGTCACCGACCGGGCGAACCGCGCCAGGTAGACGGCGGCCTGCCCGGCCGAGTTCGCGCCGCCGACCACGTACACGTCCTGGTCCTTGCACGCCTCGGCCTCGGTGAGCGCCGCGCCGTAGTAGACGCCCGCGCCGGTCATCTCGGTGCAGCCGGGGGCGTTGCAGCTGCCGGTAGGAGACCCCCGTCGCGAGGATGATCGCCTTGGCGTCGATCGCGCTGCCGTCGCTGAGCCGCAGCGTCCTGGCCGGGCCGTTCACCTCCAGGCCGGTCGCCTCGCAGGTGGTCAGCAGCTCGGCGCCGAACTTGACGGCCTGCCGCCGCGCGCGGTCGGTGAGCTGGCCGCCGGACACCCCGTCGGGGAAGCCCAGGTAGTTCTCGATCCGGGAGGACTGGCCCGCCTGGCCGCCGGTCGCGAACTTCTCCACGAGCACGGTGCGCAGCCCCTCGGACGCGCCGTAGACCGCCGCGCCGAGCCCGGCCGGGCCGCCGCCCACCACGATCAGGTCGTAGAAGTCGCGCTGCGGCGATGGTCGCCAGGTCCACCTTGGCGGCGACCTCGGCGTTGCGTCGGCGTGATCAGCGGCTCGCCGTCGGCGGTGATGAGCACCGGGAGGTCGTGGCCGTCCGCGCCCGCGGCGGCGAGCAGCCGCTGCCCCTCGTCGGTGTCCGACGCGTACCAGCGGTAGGGCACCTGGTTGCGGGCCAGGAAGTCGCGCAGCTCCGCGCGACGGCGCGGACCAGCGGTGCCCGACCAGCTTGGCCTCCTTGACCGGCTTGCGGTCCTCGCGCTGCCAGGCCTTCAGCAGCTCGTCGATGACCGGGTAGAGCTTCTCCTCCGGGCGGGTCCCAGGGCTTGAGCAGGTAGTGGTCCAGGTCGACGATGTTGATCGCGTCGATCGCGGCGCTCGTGTCCGCGTACGCGGTCAGCAGCACCCGGCGGGCGTACGGGTAGATGTCCATCGCCCGCTCGAGGAACTCGATGCCGGTCAGCCCGGGCATCCGGTAGTCCGCGAGGATGACCGCCACCTGGTCGCCGCGCAGCTTCATCTGCCGCAGCGCGTCCAGGGCCTGCTCGCCGGACTCGGCGCGGACGATCCGGTTCCGCTCGCCGTACCGCCTGCGCAGGTCGCGGGCGACGGCACGGGACACACTCGGGTCATCGTCCACCGTGACGATCACCGGCCGGAGTTCGGCCTCACCGGGGGGTCGCGTCATGGCCCCATCGTAAGCGGGCGTCGCCAGCCGGGCATACCGCCCCGTGCTCGAACGTATCAGCCATCAGCGGAACCGGGACCGCAATCCGCGGACTGCCCCGTGCACCTGCCAATTTCGCGGCCCGCGGTTCAGCCGTGGCCGGTGAAGATGTCCCGGACCTCGCGGGCGGCGTAGTAGACGAGTACGTATCCCGCGGCCGGGTCGGCCCACCACCAGCCTGCCGCGGCGTTGAGCACCAGGCCGAGGAGCACCGCGCTGGCCAGGATGCCGTCGATCGCGGTGACCCGGCCCTCAGTGCGCAGCACCGGGTTGCCCAGCGCGGCGCCGGTGCGGGCTTTGCCCGCCGCCAGCGCGAACATCACGGCGGCGGTCACCGCCGTCCAGATGATGCCGGGCACCGAATGGCGCGGGTGGTAGCCGGCGGCCAGCACGACGGTGGACTGCGCCAGCAGGTAGGCCGCCAGGGCGGCGAAGGCGTACCCGATCAGCCGCAGCCCGCGGCGCTGCCGGTCCTCTCCGGTGCCGGACAGTTCCCAGATCACCACGGTCGAGGCGCCGATCTCGATCAGCGAGTCCAGGCCGAACCCGGCCAGCGCTACCGACCGGGCCGCGACCGCCGCGATGGCCAGGACGATGATCCCGGCCACGTTCCATCCGAGCGTGGCCCACTCCAGCGCGAACCCCCGGCGGGTCAGTACCCGGCGGGAGAGCTCATCGGGGATGGTCACACGGGACAGTCTGCCAGGGCATGCGCTGCTGCCAGCTCGCCGGCAGCCACGCAGGTGACCATCTTCCGCAAGAGATGCAAGCAGGCAGGTGCGGTTTACCCGTTATTGCAACTCTGTTGCAGGTATCTCTAGACTGACCCCGGTCAGGCACTCCAGGGAAGGCGGCTGCTGATGACGAGCGCGAGCGCGCGACTGGCACGGGTCAGGAACGGGCTGACGCCCAGGGAGTGGGCGCGGGCGGGTGTCATGGTAGCGGTGGTCGTCGGCCTGAACGTGGCCGGCTGGGTGCTGCTCGCGCTGGCGGTGGGCGGGCACTACCACCTCACGAACACCGAGGTCTTTGGCTTCGGAACCGGGATCCTGGCCTACACCCTCGGCATGCGGCACGCGTTCGACGCCGACCACATCGCCGCGATCGACAACACCACCCGCAAGCTGGTCAGCGACGGCAAGCGGCCGCTGAGCGTCGGGTTCTTCTTCTCCCTCGGCCACTCCACGATCGTGTTCGTGATGGCGCTGCTGCTCAACTTCGGCATCCGCGCCCTCGACGAGCAGGTCAAGAACGACAACTCGGGCCTGCACAACGTCACCGGCGTCATCGGCACCACGGTGTCCGGCACGTTCCTGTACGTCATCGCCCTGCTCAACGTCATCATCCTGGTCGGCATCCTCAAGGTGTTCCGCGAGATGCGCACCGGCCGCTACAACGACGAGCGAGCTCGAGGCGCAGCTCGAACAAGCGCGGCCTGATGAACCGATTCCTCGGCCCCATCGCCCGCCGCATCGACGCCCCGTGGAAGATGTACCCGATCGGGGTGCTGTTCGGCCTCGGCTTCGACACCGCCACCGAGGTCGCCCTGCTGGTGCTCGCCGGGTCCGCCGTGGTGTCCGGCCTGCCGTTCTACGCGATCCTGTCGCTGCCGATCCTGTTCGCCGCCGGCATGTGCCTGTTCGACACCATCGACGGCTGCTTCATGAACTTCGCCTACGACTGGGCCTTCGCCAAGCCGATCCGCAAGGTGTACTACAACCTCACCATCACCGGCCTGTCGGTGTTCGTCGCCGTCTTCATCGGCACCATCGAGATCCTCGGCCTCATCGGCGTCCGAGTACGACCTGTCCGGCGGGTTCTGGACCTTCATGGGCAACTTCAACATCAACAAGGCCGGGTTCGTCATCGTCGGCATCTTCGTCCTCACCTGGGTCGCCGCCCTGGCCATCTGGCACTTCGCCAAGATCGAGCAGAAATGGGACAGCCGGCAGGCCGTCACCGTCACCGACGGCACCGCCGACTAGCGGCCAGCCGGGTTCCGGCATGCCGCGGCCCGCGCCTGGGGTTCCAGGCGCGGGCCGCTGGCGCGGTTTCCCGAAGGCTCTACATATGTGACGAGCGGTACTTGTGGTGGTAGCGGCCGTTGTTGCCGCCGCCGTTGTTGGTCCCGCCGCCGTTGTTGTTGCCGTTGTTGGCACCGCCGCCGTTGTTGCCGTTGTTCCCCTGCGGGGCGGGGATGGTGGCCTGCTGCTGGGCGGTGTTGTAGGTCACCGCGGTGGCCACGCCGTCGTCCCCGGCGGTGACGTTCGTCGGGTCGGTCAGGCCGAAGTCGCCGCAGCTCAGGTTGCCGAAGGACATCGACAGGCGGTTGCCGATGAACGTCGCCAGGTTGTCGCCGACGTCGGGCACCGGGGTGGCGAAGCTCGCGTCCCTGGCCATGTCGGCCTGGTCGCGGGCCGGGGCGATGTTCACCATGTTCATGCAGTACGCGGCCGCGACCTCGGCCGGGCTGGTGCTCGCGGCGAGCATCGGCATGTCGACGAGCGAGCGGTACATGTTGGTCTTGGCGATGCTGAAGGCGCCGCCGACCAGCACCATCGGGTCGTTCGTCGGGATCATGGCGATGTGCGGCCTCTGGTTGACGCGCGCGCTCAGCTCGTCAAGGGCCTGCGACCCCTGGGTCCCGGTCGCGCTGGTCGCGTCCGGCCCGGTGTACGGCTTGCAGCCGTTGGCCGGGTCGACGAAGTAGCCGAGCAGCGCGTTGTCGCTGCCGTTGGACACCAGCTGCGCGTTGCCCAGCCGGGCCGTGTTGGCCCTGGTGGCCTGCGCCGTCCGCCCGTCGGCGGTCAGCAGGTACTTGCTGTAGACGTTGTCGCTCTGGTCCTGGTCGATGAGCGCGAAGTCCCGCGTGGTCTGGCAGGCCTTGCCGTCCTGGTCCTGGCCGGCCGCCGGCACGCGCAGGGCGTGCCGCGCGATCAGCTGGTTGGCCAGGTTGTAGAACGGGACCGCGCCGCAGGCCGAGACCTGGCCGATCACCGACTGGCCGAGCGCGTCGACGCAGCCGCTGGACTGCTGGACCGCGCCGGGGCCCGTGAGCAGCAGGTTGGTGCCGTTGAAGCCGAAGTCGATGATGACCCGCGCGCCCCGGGGAACGTTCGGCACGACCGGCCGCGCCGCGGCCCTGGTGCCCTGCGTGATAACCAGCGGGTTGTAGACCTGCACCTGGCCGTTCGGCGCCAGGATCGTCGCCTCCACGAACGCCTGCTGGCCGTCGTTGGCCATCGAGCAGCCGTCGGCGAGCTGGTAAGGCGTGGCCAGGCCCTGGGCGGTCAGCGGGTTCCTCGGCACCACGATGGTGCAGTTGCCCGAGTCGGCCGCCTGGGCCGTCGTCTGCCGCAGGCTGATCGCGTCGCCCGCCCCGTCGACCGGGCGGGTGGCGACGTCGCCGAGCTGCCGCGCGGCGATCGGCCCGGTCGCGAAGTCGTTCGGCGCCACCTTCACCCGCGGGCCCGCGGTCGCCGCGGCGACCGCGGGGGCGGCCGCGCTGCCCGACGGGCAGGGGGACGGCGCGGCGGACGGGCTCGCACCTGGCGCCGCGGCGCGGCGGAGGCCGAGGCAGGCCGTGCCCGCAGAAACGCAGGACCCGAGCGCGGCCGTGTTGATCGACTCGTGATTGTCGGCGAGGGTAATGCCGGCGACCGCCGCCGCCACGGCCACCGCCGCTACTGAAATACTGACCGCGACCTGCGCCGTCCGGTTGCGACCGAAGCTACGACGCCGCGCGGACCTTCGTCGGGTGGACACGTGTTTTTGCACCTCCGAAGTCCGTCGTGACGCTCCCGTGATCAACGTAGCGACGCGGGCCGGGCCGCGAAGGAAAAATAAAGAAATGATTAAGCCTATGTCCCGTTTATAAGTTCGTTATCATAATTTCGAACCTTGACGAACCGTTTGTCCGTTTTGCGGGAGACTTGGAGGCGGCGCATGCCCGCTACGGCTGGCCCGGATACGCGAGCGGGCGTGACCCGGCTCACCCTGCAGGGCGCTCGACCAGCAGGTCGCCCGGGAACTAGTGGTGTCCGCGCACACCGTGCAGCAGCACCTCAGAGCATCTTCGACAAAACCGGCGTACGCAGCCGCCGTGACCTCGTCGCGAAGATCTTCTACGCACACTACGAACCACGCTTCCGCGACAACGAGGACCGCGCCGCCGGCGACAAGCCCATCCGCGGCGGACCCAATCCCTCGCGCTCACCATGTGAGTAGTCGAGGCGATCGCCACGAAGAGCCAGTCAGACCTTTCCGTCAACGTTGGCCTCTCTAGCTGTCGTCACGTCGAGAGCTTCGTGATCGATGGCGCCGGCCACATCAGTGCGACCTAGGACTGCGCGAACGGTTGCGACGACGTGGTCGCGATGTTCCTGGAGGAGCTCCACCACGCGGTCGGCGTCACGATGTTCGACCGCGGCCAGGATTTCGCGATACTGCTTCTCGGACACTTGCTGCAGTGACGGCTCGTTGAAGTACAGCCACCGGTAGGGATCGGCCGCGTCCCACAGGATTCGGATGAGACGAGTGAGCCGTGGTCGCCCGGAAGCCCCGTAGAGAGTGCTGAGCAGGCGCCAGTTGGCCTCCGCCGCACCGGGTATGTCTCCCTCTGCGCGTGCTCGTTCAAGGTCCTTGAGGGCTGCTGACAGGCGGTTCAGCAGGTCTGGCGTGACGTGGTTCATCGCGGACTGCACGGCGGCCGTCTCCAGCAGAAGGCGGATCCGGAAGATCTCCTCAAGGTCGTCCACGTCAAGCTGGGCGACCGAATAGCCCCGGTGCCTCTCGTAGACGACTTGACCCTCGCCCTCGAGGACGCGCAGGCCCTCACGCAGGGGAAAGCGGCTGACGCCGAGGTCGTCCGCGAGCGCGTCCTGCCGGATCGGAGCGCCCGGCTTCAGCTCGCCTGTCCTGATGCGTCGCCGCAGCTCGTCAAGCACCGTCTCTTGCGTGGTGGGCGGCTTCTCGAAACGGCGTGGAGTCACTGCCATCTTCCTTGTCTACCTGGGGTTTGGTGGCGCGGCTGGCGTATCGCTAGCCCGCGGGTTGCATTGGTTACTGGATCCAAGCATAATGCAGGGCAGCATTGGTTACTGGATCCAATCTGGACTGGTGATGGTGTCGGCACGGTACGTAGCGCTCCGGGTTCTTGGCGGTGAGATGACGGCATCGGGTGGGACTGCAGGTTCCGAGGTCAGGATTGAGATCGACGGAGCTACCACGATCGCGGCTGAAGGACAGACCATCGCCGCGCTGCTGATTTCCCTTGGCATTCCCGCGTGGCGACTGACCCGCAGCGGGGAAGCGCGGGGCGTGTTCTGCGGTATCGGGGTGTGCCACGACTGCGTCGTAGCGGTTGACGGGATGACGAGCGTGAAGGCGTGCCTGACGCCGGTGCAAGACGGCATGAGGGTATTCACGCAGCGGAGGACGTCGTGACGGCACGCCAGCGTGCGGAGGCGGATGTCGCCGTTGCCGGGGCGGGACCTGCCGGCCTTGCCGCTGCGCTTACGGCCGCTCGCGACGGCGCCCGGACCGTCGTCGTTGACCGGTATGACCAGGCTGGGGGCCAGTACTACCGCCAACCCGGCCGTCCCGGCGTCGCCGCCTCGAAGACACAGGAGGCTGGGCGCAAGCTGATCGAGCAGTGCCTGGCGGCCGGGGTGGAGATATGGCACGGAGCCTCGGTCTGGTCAGGCAGCGCCAGTGACACCGGCATCAGCTTCGACACGTGGGCGCCGTCGGGTCAGCGCATCGAATTGCGCGCGCGGTCCGCTGTCATCGCCGCCGGAGCGCATGAGAAGTTCATCCCTGTCCCTGGATGGACGCTTCCCGGGGTGGTCTCCGCCGGGGCGGCGCAGACCTTCATGAAAGATCAGGGGCTCGCGGTCGGGGCACACGTCGTACTGGGTGGCACCGGACCGCTCCAGCTGGTGGCCGCGGCCCAGCTCGTCAAGGGCGGAGCCCACGTTCCGGCCGTGTTTGAGCTGGCCCGGCCGGCGGATTCGGCCGGCGGCATCCGCTCACGACGCTCGCCGGAGCCTGGCGGCAAGGACCGCCGGCTGTGGGAAGGGGCTGAGGCGCTAGCTCGCCTCGTCTCGCATCGAACCCGGATACGGAACGGGTGGGCGGTGACCCAGATTCTCGGCGACGACCGCGTCGTCGGCGTGCGTGCCGCCCGGATCGGGGCCGAGGGCCAGCCGGTACCGGAGTCGGCCATTGAGGTCGAATGCGATGCCGTGGCGCTGCACGCCGGCTTGGTCCCCAACACCGAGCTACTGCGACTTCTCGGGGCCCGGCTGATCCCCGAACCGGTCAGCGGCCACCTCGTCCCGTTCCGGAAAATCTCTATGGAGACGACGGTGCCGGCCGTCTTCGCGGCTGGCGATGGCGCGGGCGTGGGCGGCGTCGGCCTGGCGCTCGCGGAAGGCCGCATCGCCGGCCGGGCGGCCGCCGCGAAGGCCCTCGGCCGGGAGCGGGCCGTCAATGCCCGGTGGGAGGCGCGGCTGCGCCAGGAACAGAGCTTTCAGCGGCTGTACGCGGGCCTGTTCACCGTGCCCGACATGGTCGCCGCCGGGCTGGCGACCCCGGGCACCGTCATGTGCCGCTGCGAAGGTGTCACCGCTGGCGAGGTCGACGACGCCATGCAGGCCGGGGCGTGCACGTCGTGGCTGGTGAAAGCCGTGACCCGGGCGGGGATGGGGCCATGCCAGGGCCGCATGTGCATGCCGGCCATCGAAGGCCGGATTCGCTCGGCCGGGCAGGCGGACCGCCCGCTGGAGCGTTCCGCGCGGGCGCCGCTCAGTCCCGTCCCGCTTCGAGTCCTGGGAGGCCACGATGGCGGGTGCTAAGCCAGGCCGAGCTGATGCCGTCATCGTCGGGGGCGGCATCATCGGCACGAGCATCGCCTTGTACCTGGCCCGGGCCGGCCTGTCGGTCGTCGTCGTCGAGCGAGGCGACGGGCCCGTCGAAGCCTCGACGCGGAACGGCGGGGGCATGCGTGCCCAGTGCCGGAACCGGGCCGAAAGGCTGCTGGCGATGCGCAGCCAGGCGCTCTGGCGTGAGCTGCAAGCCGATACCGGCCGCGACTTCGAGTGGATCGTCGGGGGGAACCTCCGCCTCGCCTATTCCGCGGACACCCTTGAGGCGCTCAGAACCGAGCAGGCCGAAGAGCGCGAGGACGGGCTCGAAACTGAGATCTGGGCCGGCGACGAGCTCCGGCGCCGGATTCCCGGCATCGCGCCGGAGGTGACCGGGGCCAAGTACTGCGCGTCGGACGGGCACGCGAATCCCATCCTGGCCACCTGGATGATCGTCTCGGCTGCGCGTGGCCGTGGCGTTCAGTACCTGACCGGCTGCGAAGCGGAGGCGGTCGGAACGCGCGCCGGCGCCGTGGAGTCCGTGGCCGCTCGCCACCCGGTACACGGGCCGCTGGAGATTCGTGCCCCGGTGGTCGTGCATGCCGCCGGCGCCTGGACCAGGGACCTGGCGAAGGACCTCGGCGTCGTGCTCCCGCTGTCCCCGGCCCGGAACGCCATGATGATCACCGAGGCGCTGCCGCCGATGTTCACGGAGTTCCTGTCCTCACACGAGAAGCAGGTATACCTCCGGCAGGCCGCCAAGGGCCAGGTCCATATCGGGGGAGTGTTCACGGTACCCGGGACCTTCGACCAGGCCGTCACCACCGGTGAGCTGGAGCGGCTGGCCCGCGCCGCGGAAATCCTGCCGTCCTTGGCGGACGCGCTGGTCCTGCGGAGCTGGGCGGGCACCCTGGATTACACCCCCGACCACAAGCCCCTGGTCGGCGCGATCAGCGGGATCGGCGGCTACGTGGTAGCCGCGGGATTCAGCGGTCACGGCTTCTGCCTCGGTCCCGTCATCGGCGAGGCCGTCGCGAGCCTGATCCTCGGCCAGGAAGCGCGGGTCAGCCTGTCCGAACTGGACCCGATGCGTTTCCCGGGGGCGGCATGAGCGCCGCCCCGGTCACCGACGAGCTTCTTAATGCCTTTTGGATCCTTCAGGAAAGGAATCGATGAGATGCGTCTTACTCCACTGCGCTCGCGTAGAGCCGTGCTGGGTTCAGTCGCTCTGACTGTGATCGCCGGCCTTGCCACGCTCACCGGATGCGGGTCCTCGGCCGGGTCCACAGCCGGGAGTACTGCCAGTGCCTCCGCGAAACCCAGCAGCTCGGCGCCCTTTAGCGGGCAGTCGGTGACCGTCGCGGTCACCCCGACCATGCCGTACATCGGCCTGGAGGGCGGTCAGCTGACCGGCCTCGACGGTGACCTGTTCAACAAGGCCGCCGCGAACCTCGGCCTGACCGTGAAGCCGGTCGCGGTCGACTTCCCCGGCCTCCTCGCCGGCGTGCAGTCGGGCCGGTATGACATGGGGATCGGCGATATCTCCTGGAAAGCGGAGCGGGCGAAGGCCGGCATCTTTACCGATCCGCCGTATTACTCGCCGCCGGTCCTGGCCGAGAGACCAGGCATCAACGCGCATACCATCACCGACCTGGAGGGCAAGAAGCTCGCCACGGTGCAGAGCTTCTCCTATATCCCAGCCCTGCAGAAGGTTCCGGGGGCGAGCCTGCAGACGTACCCGACCCTCCAGACGGCGCTTGAGGACCTGAACGCGGGGCGCGTCGACATCGCGTTCCTCGATCCGCTGACGGTCGTTTACACGAAGAAGAAGAACCCGGGCCTCAAGTACGAGACCGCGACCCTGCAGCCGCCGACGGCGCAAGAACTCGCGCAGCACCCGGAGTACGCGGCCTTCCTGCCGCAGATGAGCGGCTGGTACCTGAACGACAAGAAGACCGCGCTGCGCGACGCGCTGACCGCGCAGATCCGGGAGTTCTACGCCGACGGGTTCGCGACCAAGACCGTGCAGCAATGGGGAGGCGACCCGGCGGGGATGCTGAAGCCGATCCCGCAGTTCTCCGAGCAGCGCCGGAACGTCGACCGCGCCGCCAGCTGGACTCCGCCAAGTATCGGCTAGCCCTGTCCGCCCGTCCGGAAGAAGGATCACCGCATGGCTGATATGGCACTGTTCAAGGTTCCCTGGCCGCACTACGTGCCGGCCCTGCTGTCCGCGCTCGCGAAAACCGCCGAGTTCACCGCCGTGGGATTCGTGACGGCGATCGTGGTCGGGATGATAGTCGCGGTCGCCCGCCTCGCGCCCTTCTGGCCGCTGAGCCGGCTGGCGCAGCTGTACACGGAGACGTTCAAGAACCTGCCGCTCATTACCGAGATCTACATTCTCTATTTCGGGCTCGCCGCGGTCGGCCTGAAGATGAGCACCTTCCAGGCCGGAAGCCTGAGCCTGGCCCTGTTCTACGGCGCGTACCTCTCGGAGATCTTCCGGGGCGGCCTGCAGAGCGTGCCGCGCGGGCAGGGCGAGGCTGCTCATGCCCTCGGCCTTTCTCCGTTCAAGGCCTTCGTGTACGTGAAGCTGCCCCAGGCCGTGCGGATGGCGCTCCCCGGGACGAGCACGATGATGGTGGACCTGCTCAAGGGCACGTCCTTGATGGTGGCTATCGGCGGCGGCGAACTGATGACGGAGGGGACCCTCATCGCGTCCGACACGTTCCAGGCGATGGAGGTATACGTAGTGATCGGACTCATCTACCTCGCGATGTGCTACCCGCTGTCCCAGCTCGCGCTGCTCATGGAGCGCCGCCTTCAGGCGGGGACGCCGCTTTCCTGCGGCGTCGCCGCACCCGCCGCGCGATCAGGCTGCGTCAGCAGGCGGTGAATCCGTGATCGGCACCACGGCACCCGACCCCGTCGGCGACACTTCGGCGCCTGCGGAGTCCGGCCGGAGCAGCGTCATCGCGATCAGGGACTTGTGCAAGAGCTTCGGTGACCATGCCGTCTTGCGTGGTGTCAACCTGGATGTGCATGCCGGGGAGGTCATCAGCATCATCGGGCGGAGCGGCGGCGGGAAGAGCACGCTGCTGCGCTGCATCAACCTTCTGGAGCGACCGACGACGGGCCGGATCGAGGTCGCGGGGTACACGGCGTTCGACGACGGGCACTGCGCCCGTGGACGGCGACTGGTGGCTATCCGGCGAAAGGTCGGAATGGTGTTCCAGAGTTACCATGTCTTTCCGCACCTGAGCGCGGCTGAGAACGTGATTCTTCCGTTGGTTCATGGCGCCGGTGTCCCCGAGGACGAGGCGGTCGATCGAGCCATCGAGATGCTCACGCTGGTCGGCCTGTCGCACAAGGCGCTCGCGTTGCCGGACACCATGTCTGGCGGCGAGCAGCAACGCGTGGCGATCGCGCGAGCGCTCGCACTGAAGCCGGACGCGTTGCTGTTCGACGAGCCGACTTCGGCCCTGGATCCGGAGTCGACGCGCGATGTGCTCGGGGTGATACGGAAGCTGAGCGGCGATGGCATGACGATGTGCATCGTCACGCACGAGATCGCGTTTGCGCGGGATGTCTCGGACCGGGTGATCTTCGTCGACGACGGCCTGATTGCCGAACAGGGACCACCGTCGCAGGTTATCGCCGACCCGGCACACCCGCGTACGCGCGCGTTCCTTTCCGGCTTCGGCCAAGGACAGGACAGCGCGTAGCCCATGCCGGAACGACTGCTGCTTGAGGCATTCGCTGACCAGCTGGCGGGTATCAGCAGCGCCGACGTCGGCGCGGCGGCTCGCGGCAAGGCCCGGGACTGCCTCGCGGACGCGCTCGCCTGCGCCGCCCTGGGACGCCGGCTGCCGGTCTACCAGCATTCGGCCAGCGCGCTGAGCGAAGTGTTCGGCGAGACCGTGGCCACGGCCACCGCCTGGTTCGAGCGCAGCAGCCAGAATCCGCTTCTCGCCGCCTACCTGAACAGCCTTGCCGTCTCAGCCGACGACCTCGATGACGGGAACCGGGGCGCCGCCGGCGCATCCCGGCGGCGCGGTGATTCCCGCGGTGCTGGCGGAGATCGAGGCCGGCGAGCTCTGGGACGCCGACATCCTGGGGGCGATAGCCGTGGGCTACGAGGCCGGCGTGCGGATCGCTCGCGCTCGCAGCACCCGCCGTCTCCCGACCCTTGCCACCGGACGCTGGGCCGGCTTCGCCGCCGCGGCCGCGAGCTGCTGGCTCACCGGCGACAGCGGCGAGATCCTGGCCGCGGCGCTCGCGCATGCCGGATCACTGGCCCCGCAGCTGGTCGCTCCCGACGCCCGGCGGCCAGACGGGCTGAAGGAGGGAACGCCGTGGGGAGTCGTCGCCGGCCTGTCCGCGGCCCGGCTGGCCCGCGCGGGCATTACGGCACCGACCTACCTGCTCGAGGTCCACCCCGACTTCGAGCCGATCGCCGTCGACGACAGCGTCCGGCGGCGGTGACCTGGCCATCGAGCACACCTACTTCAAGCGATATGCGTGCTGCCGGTGGATCCACCCGGTCATCGATGCCCTGATGGCCCTGCATTCCACCGAGCCCCTCGATATCCCGGGCATCCACCGCATCGACGTCGTTACGTTCAGCCGGGGCCTGACCCTCACCAACCACCCGCAGCCGAGATCGCTGGAAGAGGCCCATTACAGCTTTCCCTTCTGCGCGGCCCTGAGCCTCGTGCGCGGCGCTGAGGCGCTGCTGCCCGTCACCCTGGAGGCGCTGGACGACCAGCGCGTGACGGAGCTGGCCGCCAAGGTGTCGCTGCGGGCAGACCCGGTGCTCGACTGCTCCTTTCCCGCCCGCACCCCGGCCGTGGTGCGCGTGCACACCACCGCGGGCATCCGCGAGATGTCGGTGGACACCGCGCAGGGCGATCCGGCCCTGCCGTTCGCGCCAGGAGTCATGCGGGCAAAGCACCGGACACTCCTGCGCTCGTTGCCGGCCAGGCAGGCGCTAGCGCTTGAGACGGTCCTGAAAAGACCCGAGATACGGGCCAAGGAGCTTGCCGCCGTGCTCAACCGGGCCGGGACTGACGTGCCCGGCCGCTTCCCGACCAGCCATGGGGATCACGATGAGTAGCTTGCCGCCCTATCACCGGGAGGGGATGGTATTCCCTATGCTTTCTGTGCTGAGCGTGGGCCGGGTGGTGAGCGACACCGTCGCGATCACGGCCAGCGGCTGCCGGCGGCTGACGTCAACCGCACGGAAACTGTTCGTCGTGTGACGACGCTGGAGCTGACCGGTACGGCGGCCCAGCGGGGGCAGGCGCACGGAGAGGCGCTGCGCGAGCAGATCCGCCAGCGAGTCGACGCGACCGTCAGGCACGCCCCCGGCTGGGCCGGGCTGATTGGACCCTGGTGGAAGTCGATCATCGGCGCGGATGCGAACCTGGCCGCGGAACTGACCGGTATCGCGGCGGGTTCCGGCTGCCCGGTCGAGCAGATCGTGCTGCTCAACGCGTTCGAGGCCTGCGAAGCGGCGAAGCAAGCCGAACTGGGCGGCTGCACGGTCCTGGCGATCCCGCGCCGCGGTCACGGCCCGCTGGTGGCGCAGAACTGGGACGCTAACGATTCGCTGGCCGCGACCGTCCAGGTGCATATCCATCGCGGACCCGATGTGCTGACGACAATCGTCCTCGCGTCGCCCGGCGGGGTCGGCTGGGCCGGGATGAATGAGGCCGGCGTGGCCCTGGCCAACGCTGATCTGCTGACGCGCGGAACGGCCGTGACCGTGCCCAGTCAGCCCATGCGCCGGATCCTGCTCGCGTCAGCCAGCCTGCGGCTGGCGGCGGACAAGCTGCGAGCCCACGCCGCGGCCGGCGGGCGCTGTTACCTGCTGGGCGGACCGGATGGCATCGCAATGGCCGAGGTTGCCGCCGAGGAGGCGCCATCAGCCGCAGTTGCCGGCGATCAGCTCGAGCTCATGGCGCATACCAACCACGCGCTGAGCCCTCGCATCGCGCAGTGGGAAGACCGGGCCCTGCGTCAGCGGATCTACCCGTCGACCCACCTGCGGTACCGGCGCGCCCGCGCGCTGCTGGCCGCGCGACAGCCCACCGACGCCGGCGCGGTAGCGAGGATCCTGGCCGATCATGACCATTACCCGCTTTCGATCTGCCGGCACGAGAGCACCCGTGAGCCGACCAGAACCGCCGCGTCCGTCATCTTCGACTGCGGATCACGACGGGCATCGATCGCACTGGGCAACCCCTGCACGGCGGTGTACGCCACCTATGACCTCTGAAAATGTCATCGCGTCACAGCACGTGATGCACGCTGGCCTGCACTGCGGTATCCCACAAACCTGGGTCATCGCCCCCTTCGGCCCGAGCGTGCTCGCTCAGAGTCACCACGACTTTCGGGTGGGTTTCCGCCGAGGCCGACTCGTGGCGAGTGGTACTGCCCGAAGATCCTGGCCGCCAGTTCTCGCCGTGAGCGTACGCCGGCTTTCGCGAAGACCTCGCTTTGCGTCATGGTGTCATCCCGCCTCGATGAACGGTCCCCGGCCCGGGCTTACCACTGACTCTAATATCCGCGGTCGCCGATGACGTTAAGCAGCGGCTCGCCGGCGGCGAGCCGGGCGAGCTGCTCGCTGACCACCTGGTAGGCGCGCTCGCGGGACTCGTAGACCGCGCCGCCCACGTGCGGGGTCAGCAGCAGTCCCGGGGCCTGCCACAAGGGGTGGCCCGCGGGGAGCGGCTCGGGGTCGGTGACGTCGAGCGCGGCCCTGATCCTGCCGCTGCCGAGCTCGTCGAGCAGCGCGTCGGTGTCGACGATCACCCCGCGGGCGGCGTTGACCAGCAGCGCGCCGTCCTTCATGGCGCGCAGGAAGTCCTTGTTGACCAGCTGCCTCGTCTCGTCGGTGACGCGGGACGAGGATGACGACGACATCGGCGTTCCCCAGCAGTTCCGGCAGCTCGCCGATCGCGTGCACGCCGTCGCGGGCGTGCCGCGCGACCCGCTCGAACGTGACGTCCCAGCCCGCCAGGCGGCGCTCGACAGCGGCGCCGATGTCGCCGTAGCCGACGATCAGCACGTGCTTGCCGCCGACCGGCTCGCTCTGCGCGTAGTCCCAGCGGCCGTCGCGCTGCGCGACGGCGAACCGGGGGAAGTTCCGCACGCTCGCGACGATGACCCCGACCGCCCACTCGGCGGTGGAGGCGGTGTGCGCGCCGCGGGCGTTGCAGAGCGTGATGTGGCTGGGGATGTAGGGGAGGATGTGGTCGGCGCCGGCGGACAGGATCTGGATGGTCTTGAGGCGGGGCAGCGTGACGATTTTTCGTATTATTTCGGGCTTTACCCCGAACGGCAGGACGACGTACTCGACCTGGTCCGCGCTCGTCCGGCAGGTCCTCGCCGCCGGTCCAGACATCGGCCTCGATGCCGGGGGGCAGGGTGCCGAACTTGTCTGGCGAGTCAGGCAGCCACACCCGTGTCACGGTGCCTCCGTGGTTGTCGTTAGCCGGGCTCAGAGGCCGAAGTCGGCTCGGCGGTCCTGCGGGACGAGGTCGGTGTACTCCGGGTGCTTCTTGATCCAGGAGTTGATGTAGGGGCAGAAGGGCAGCACGGCCAGCCCGCGCTTGCGCGCGTCGTCGAGGCTGAACCGCGCCAGGTGCGTGGCCAGGTGCGCGCCCTGGAAGGCCGGCTCGACCTCGGTGTGCAGGAGGCTGATCACCGTGTCGTGCATCGCGCAGCAGGTAGGTGACGAAGCCCGCGAGTTCGGTGCCGACGTGCAGCTCGTACCGGGACGCGGCGGGGTTATCGGTGACAACCGGCGCGTCGGTGTCGGCTGATTCCATGATCGTTACGATACGCCGGAGCGGCTCCGCTGATCCGCGCGCCGAGCAGGGTGACACGCCTCGCCGTGCCGCCGTGCCGGGTCCGCGCGGACCCCGGCTTCACCCGGATCGCTACCCGCACCCGGCGCCTGGACGCTAGACGCCCGCGACGGCCGGGACCTTGACGCGCGCCTCGGCGGCGGGGCCGCGGGCTCGCGCCGCTGCGTCGGGTCCTGGGCGGCGCTGATCACGACGACCGGGCAGGGCGCGCGGCGCAGGCACGCGCGGATCACCGGGCCGGCCGAGCGGAGCCCGTCGGGCACGTCGCCCGACGTCCCGAGGACCAGCATGTCCGCGCCCGCGCAGCGGTCGAGGAGGACCCGCGCGGCGAGGCCGTCGACCTTCTCGACGCGAACCTGCGACGCCGGGCGCCTGGTCGGCCTGGACCGTGCGCACGAGGTCGTCGATGTCGATGGAGACGTCATCCTCGGTGGACAGCGCGGGCACGGCGTAGCTGGCGAGGCTGTGGCAGCGCTCCTCCCGCACGTGCACCGCGTGCACCTCAGCGCCGCGCAGGGACGCCTCTCGGCAAGCCCAGCGGAGTGCCGCGACGGACTCGACGGAGCCATCCACTCCAACGACGATCCGTCGCACAGCAGGAACCGACATGCCGGAACCCCCTCAGTACCATTCGCCGCCTGACGCTCCTGTCCGCCGTCCCCCGGGCGGTTTCAGTCAGGGGTTTCGTTCATTCCAAGGCTTGATGCTAAACGGGTTCCCGTCTTCGCACGAGACCCGGGACGAGATTTTCCCAAGTATTCGCAGGTCAACCCTGCCGCACCAAGAAGATTACAGTTCAATAACGCCACATATGCGGGCATTCGCGACAAACTGGCTAGGCAGCCGCCAGGGTCGCTTAATGCGCCGTTACGGGGATGCCTCCCGCAGGTTACGGGCACGGTGGGCGCCTCCAGGCAGGGGCGCGGCGGTAAACCGTCCGCGCCCCGCCCGTTGCCGATCCTCCCGAACGGATGCGGCTGCCCCATCCCGCCCAACCGCCCCATAAGGCGCGGGCATGCCGCTAAGCGGCGGTTTCCTCCGTTGCCGGGAGAGTCGCGTCCTGCGGGGACGGGCAGTAGACGGTGCCGAGGAAGTAGCCGTAGATCCAGTGCCACAGGAAGACGCCGAACGTCAGCTTCCAGCCGAGGCTCGTGGACAGGAAGCCCGCGTGGTGCGGGACGTAGACGGCCGGCAGCCACCAGGCGGCGCTGATGACCGCGAGCACGGTGCCGTAAAGGAAAGCCTTGACCAGATTCCCGAGCAGCGTGTTCCTGATCGGGATCAGGGGGTGGAAAAGCAGGGCGAACAGCAGGGCGAAGAAAACGCCGTCGGTAAAGTGCGAGAGCTCACCGACGAGGTACGTTGCCGCGGTGGCCGGGGTGCCGACAGGAATGCCGAGGATAAGCTCGCCGTTGGCCACCGGCCAGTTCAGGCTGGGCAGCCCGAACCCCGGGAACCAGATGCCGAAGACCGTCGCGAACTGTGTGGCGACCGCCCCGGCGAGCAGCGAGCCGCCGATCGGGTGCCTGGTGACCCACGCCCGCCAGCGGGGCAGTGAGTCGTCCGTTGGAATGCGCACTATGAATCCGGTATTGCCTGGCGCGGCCGGCTTGCTTTCCGCGCTGATAGTACTCATAGAAACCTCCTAGTTTCACGAGCACATTGCGGGGCTAATTGCCAAAAGTGTGTTCCAGGAAAAGGCCGCCGGCAAGATCCGCGGCGGTTCTAGTGTTAGAAACTTCAAGCTCACGAGCCACGTGAGTAACACGAGACGCAAGCAGGCCGAGTCCCGACGTGGCTGACGAGATGACACGGCATTTGACCTGACTGCCGCCGTACAATTCCGGCATCGGATTTGGCCTGTTCCCGCTGCCAGCACGCTTGGCCCGAGGGGGTAACGGTGGGGGTAGGGATTCCCGGGGCAACCCCGTTCGGCGGGCATGCCGGCTGGGTGAACTGCGTGGCGTTCAGCCCGGACGGCACGGCGGTCGCCACGGGCGGCGCAGACGGCGTGGTCCGGCTGTGGGATACCGCGACCAGGGCTCAGACCCGGCAGCTCGTCGGCCATGCCGACTCGGTGCTCGCGGTGGCGTGGAGCCCGGATGGTGCCAGCATCGCCTCAGGCGGCAACGACAAGGTCGTCGGGATCTGGGACGCCGCGTCGGGACACCTGGCCTGGCAGCTCGCCGGCCACAACCACGCGGTCAATGGTGTCGCGTGGAGCCCGGACGGCGCCAGGGTCGCCAGCGGCGCGGCCACGGTCCGGCTCTGGGATACCGTGACCGGGCGGCAGGTCCTGCATTTCACTGGCCACAATCACTCGGTACGGGCAGTTGCATGGAGGCCCGACGGGACCACCATCGCCAGCGGGGCCGAAAGCGTCCGCATCTGGAACGCCGATACCGGACAGGAAATCAGGCAGCTGACCGGCCACAGCCACCCGGTGCGCTCCGTGGCCTGGCACCCTGACGGGAGGATCCTCGCCACTGGCGCGGTCTCTGTCCGCCTCTGGAACGCGGATACTGGAGCGAATATCCGGGTGTTCTCGGAAGTTGGCGATGGTGATCGTCGGATCGCCTGGAATCCCGACGGCACCGTCATCGCCGCCAGCGGCACCGGCGACGTCGTTGAGCTCTGGGATCCCGCTACCGGGAACCAGACCGGCCGGTTCCCCGGTCATGGCCCTGAGCCAATCGATGGCTCCTTTCCCAGGCCACTAGGCGGTAACGCTCCCGGGATAAGGGCCATCGCGTGGGCCGCCGACGGCAGCACGATCGGCACCGTCTACGGCACAGGCACCGCCGTCCGGCTGCTGGACGCCACAAGAGGGCGGCAAGATGCGGCGCTGAGCGGGCACACTGGCCCGGTCGGGAGTGTCGTGTGGAGTCCCGATGGCTCTGTCCTCGCGACAACCGGCGATCACGACCGGGTGATCCGGCTCTGGGACGCCACCACAGGGGAGCAGACCCTAAGCCTCACCGGGCAGGCCGGCGAATTTCACTCCATCGCGTGCCACGCCGACGGCGTCACTATCGCCAGCACCAACATCCCTGGCGCGGTCCGGCTCTGGAGAGCGGGGTCGGAGGCGCAGGCCCAGTTGGCCACCCATACCAACATCAGGGGAACGGCCGCCGCGTTGAGCCCGGACGGCACGCTCGTGGCCATCCCGCATGCCGTCCCGCACGACAACGACACTCTCGGGATATGGGATACAGTGACCAGCCAGCAGCGGTCCCAGCTCACCGGGTTTCGCGGTTTTGTCCGCAACGTCTCCTGGAGCCCCGACGGCACCAGCATCGTCACCACTGACCGAGCCGGCATCCTCCGGCTCTGGAATGCGGTCACCGCGGAACAGGTCAGGGTGATCGCCACCGACAACAGCGACGCCCACATCCTGGCGTGGAGTCCTGACGGCCGTAGCCTCGCCGTCGGCACCGGCAAAGGCGCCGTCCAGCTCTGGGACTTGGCGACGGGCCTGCCGGGCAGGCAACTCGCCGGTCACGCCAACGGGACCTGGGCCATCGCGTGGAACCCCGACGCCACCGCCATCGTGACTACGGGCGCAGATAACGCGATCCGGCTCTGGGACCCGCTGGACGGCACCCAGGTCCGTCAGCTCACCGGGCACACCGGAGCGGTTTCTGACCTCGCGTGGAACCCTGACGGGACCACCATCGCGAGCACTGGCCACGACGGGACGATCCGGATCTGGAACTGGCGGAGCGGAGCCCAGGTCAACGGGACCGGGTTCGGCGGGGTGCGGGTGCCCGACCGGCCGCTTGCCGGGGTGCGGAGCGACAGCCCGAGCGACACCGACCTGCTCAAGGTGGGCGACGACGTCGCCATGCTCGCGGAGCTGATCGCGGCCACCGAGACGCGGCCGCCACTGGCCATAGCGCTGATCGGCGACTGGGGGGCGGGCAAGTCGAGCGTGATGCTTCAGATGGAGAAGCGCGTCGCGGAGCTCGCCGACCGGGCCCGCAACAATCCTGGGCTCACCGCGTGGGCCGAGACGGTGCGCCAGGTGCGGTTTAACGCCTGGCATTACAGCGACGACCAGCTCTGGGCCGGCCTGGTGAGCCACCTCTTCGATGTGCTCGCCGCGCCGCCAAGGGAGGCGGAGGATGAAGCGCCGGCTGACCCGCGCTCGGTCGCCGCGGAACGCGCACGGCTGAAGGCGGAGCGGGACAGCAAGCGGCGCGCGAGCGACCAGCTAGCTGAGAAGGTCAAGGCGGCCGACGCGATGTCGCGGCCCGCCGGGGCGCTGGGCTGGCTGGTGACCCCCTGGTACGCCGCGCGGGTACTGCTGACCGTGGCGTGGCAGGGTTTGCGCGACGTGCGGGCAGGGCTGCTCACGCTGGCCGGCTGGATCGTGCTGGGCGTCGGCGCCTACGCGGCCTGGCATTATGCCCAAGCCTGGATCGCCGCGGTGGCGACGGCCGCCGCGCTCGTGCTGCCGCCGGCCACGGCGGCGCTTGGCCGGATGCGAGCGTTCGTCGACGGTCAGCGCGCGAGCCTGTCGGCCCGGCAGCAGGAGTACCAGCGAGACATCAGGTCGCTTGAAGACCAGCTCGTGCTGGTTGACGCGGCCGAACGGCTGGCGCGCTTTCTCACCGAGCGCGGGGCGGGGAGCGCGTACCGGGAGTACCAGGGGCTGCTCGGTCAGGTCCGGGTCGACCTGGACCAGCTCGCCGCGGACCTGGGTGAGGCCCGGCGGCAGTGGGAGCGGGGCGGGCGGACCGGGCCGCCGCCGCTTGAGCGGATCGTCCTCTACATCGACGACCTGGACCGGTGCCCGCCGCGCCGGGTCGTCGAGGTGCTGGAGGCAGTGCACCTGATGCTGGCGCTTGACCTGTTCGTCGTGGTGGTCGCGGTGGACGCGCGCTGGCTGGTCAGGTCGCTTGAGTACCACCACCACGAGCTGTTCAAGGGCGGCGGAGACGGCGGGGACGTCGCGACGCCGATCGACTACCTGGACAAGATCTTCCAGATCCCGTTCACGCTGCTGCCGCCGGCCCCGGACGCGACGGCCGAGTACCTGCGGTCGCTACTCCCCCAGCCCGCGCCCACGCAACGGACACCGCCCAGGTGGCAGGCGGGTTCGGGCACGGCAGGCACCGCCGACGCGAACTTGGCCGGCTATACGGCGGGCCAGTCAGCCAGCACGGAGGCAGACAGTGCTGGCGCCGCGCACCCGGGGCCGCGCGAAGGAGATGAGCCGGACGAAGCCGCCTTCGCTGGCTCTGCTGCCGATTCCGCAGCCGGCCATGCGATTGGCGGCGTACGTGAGCAGACGAGCCTCGCCGGGAGCACCCCCGCTGAGGCCCTGATTCCGGAGCGCCGTCGTCGCGGCGGCGTCGCGGAAGCCGGAGCAGCGACGTCAGGCACGAGCAGTGGCTTGGCCCCCGGGGCAGCGGAGGCGACTGTTGAGCTGCGGCCGCTCGGGTTGCAGGTCAGCCAGGCGGAGGTCGAGTTCATGGCGCGGCTCGGGGGGCTGCTGCCGACGCCCCGCGTCGCCAAGCGGCTGGTGAACCTGTACCGGCTGGTGCGGATCGGCGTGCGGAGCGGAGAGCTTGCCGACTTTGTCGGGGATGAGAACGGCGGCCCCTACCAGGCGGTGCAGGTGCTGCTGGCGATCCTGGTCGGGCATCCGGAGTTCGCCCGGGAGGTGTTCAGGGTGATCCTGGGCAGTGCCGACGAGGGAGCCGGGGAAGCTGGCGCGGGGTCCGGGACCGGGGCTACGCGGATCTCGCCGCCGTCGTGGAAGAGGCGGGGGGCCGGGGCGGGAAGCCGCACTCGTTCGGGATTATCCATGCTTTTCTTGTCAAGATCGGGGAGGAAGCGCCCGCCGCGGTGAGCATGGCCGAGTGCCGGCGGTGGTGCCCGCGGCTCGCGCGGTTCAGCTTCTACACGCGCGAGCTGGCCGGGGACGCTAGCCGGGGGTGATCTCCACGTGGCTGCCGGCGCGGCCCTTGCGGACGTGGACCTGGGCCGGGATGCGCTGGCGGAGCTCGGTGACGTGGCTGACGATGCCGACGATGCGGCCGCCGGCGCGCAGGCCGTCGAGGACGTTCATGACCTCGTCCAGGGTGTCCTCGTCCAGGGTGCCGAAGCCCTCGTCGACGAACAGGGCCTCCATCCGGGTGCCCGCCGACTCGGCCGTCACGACGTCGGCGAGGCCCAGGGCCAGGGCCAGGCTCGCCAGGAACGTCTCGCCGCCGGACAGCGTGGCCGTGTCGCGGTCGATGCCGGTCCAGGCGTCGCAGGCCAGGAGGCTGAGGCCCGCCTTCGCGTTGCCCTTCCGCGCGTCGGAGTGGACCAGGGAGTAGCGGCCCGCGGTCATCGTGAGCAGGCGCTCGCTCGCCGCCGCGGCGACCTCTTCGAGCCTGGCCGCCAGGACGAAGCTGGACAGGGTCATCTTGTACTGGTTCGCGCCGCTGGTGCCGTTGGCCAGGTCGGCCAGGTGGCGGATCTGGTCGGCCCGCTCCTGCAGCGGCGGCAGGGCGGCCAGGGCGTCCTCGAGCCGCGGCCTGAGCAGGGCGAGCTGGTCGGCGCGGTCCTGGCGCGCGTGCCGTAGGCGTCGTTCGCCTCGTCGTGGGCCTGCTGGGCGGCCTCGGCCGCCTCGGTGGTCTCGCTGACCGGGGCGGGCGGGTCCAGCGCCACGTCCAGGTCCGGGTCGGCGAGGAGGTCGGCGACCGCCGCCGCCTTGAGCAGCGCGTCGGCCAGGCTGCGGTCGCCGCGCCGATCGCGGCCTCCAGGTCGCCGGCGCCGCCCAGCTGGGCGGCGAGTTCCGCGCGGTGCGCGCGCGGCGCGCGCGTCGGCGGCGTCGGCCTCGGCGAGGGCCGCGGTGCGCTGCTCGGTCAGCTCGGTGAGCCTGGCCTTGTCGGCGGCGATGGCCTGGTCCAGCTCGTCTAGCTCGCGTTGCAGGCTGGTGAGGCGCGCGGCGGCGGCGCTCAAGCAGGGCCGCCTCGGCTTCCCGCTCGTCCGCGTCGGCCTCGCGCCGCGCGGGCGGCGTCGGCCAGGGCCTCGCGTCGAGGGACGCCACCGCGCGGCTCCGGCCGGGTCCCGTCTGGCACGCCGGCGCCCGCCGGGAACGCGAAGCCCGCGTCGGCGAGGCGCTGCGCGAGGTCGCTGAGCACGGCGTCGACGGCCGCGACGCGGCGTGCCCGCCTCGTCCGCCGCCGCGGCCGCGTCGCCGGCCAGCGCGAAGGCGGCGTCCTCCTCGTCCCGGCTGACCGGGGGGAAGGAGGCGGCGTCGACGGGGTCCGGGTGATCGAGCGAGCCGCAGACCGGGCAGGGGCTGCCGTCGGTCATCGAGGCGGCCAGCTCGGCGCGCATGCCGTCGATGCGCGCGCCGCGGACGCGCAGCGCCTCGGCCTGCGCCGCCACGGACCTCTCCCGGGCCGGTCAGGTGCGCCTCGCGCAGCTCGCTCCGCTTCGCGTGCTCGGCGACGAGCGCGGCGCAGTCGCCCGCCACCTGGCGGGCGGCGTTCGCCGCTTGCCCTGGGCGGCGGGGAGCGCTCGCGGCGGCCTCGCTGGCGGCGTCACGGGCCTGCTCCGCCGGCGGGCGGGCGGCCTGGCGCCGCCGGCGCTTCCGCCTCGGCGCGGTCAAGGTCGCGGCCAGCGCGGCCGCGCGGAGCGGGCGGTCGCGGCGGTCTCGTCCTCCGCGTCGGCCTGGCGGGCGACGGCGCGCAGCGCTTCCAGCCGGCCGACCCTGGCCTGCTGTTCCTGGCCGGCGGCGTGCAGCGCCGCCGGCTCGGCCGCCGCGCCGGACGCCGTGGCCCGGCGCTGGCCGGCCGAGGGCTCGATCTCCGGCGTGGCGGCCTCCAGGTCGGCCTGCGGCGCAGCGCGTCGCGGCGGCGGCGCTGGCGGTCGGCGAGTTGCTCGGCCGCGCGCTGCGCGGCCAGCGCTGGCGTCCAGGTCGGCCTTCCGGGCCGCGACGAGGGCGGCGGCCGCGTCGCGCTCGGCCGCGGCCGTCGCCGCGAGGGCCGCCGCCCAGGTCGCCTGCCAGGCGCGCGGCGCTGCCCGCCAGCGGCCTGGCCTGGCACGCAGCCGTCGAGTCAGCACCGGCGGAGTCGGGGACGGGGCCGCCCGCGGCCTGGGCGATCTGCGCCACCAGGCGGGTCACGCCCTCCTCGGCCGCCGCCACCTCCTTGTCGGTGGCGCGGCGGCGGTCGGCCAGCCAGTCTTCGACCTTGCGGAAGCGGTCGGTGCCGAACAGCTTCTGCAGCAGGGCTTCCTTGTCCTTCGCGTCGGCGCGCAGGAACCTGGCGAACTCGCCCTGCGGCAGCAGCACGACCTGGAAGAACTGCTCGGCGGACATGCCGATGAGGTCCGTCGATCTCCGTGTCGGCCTCGCCGATCCTGGTCGACTTGACCTCCCAGCGCCGGCCGCCGAGCGCTCCTCGAGCCGGACCGAGGCCTGCTCCCTGGTGACGCCGGTGCCCGACTTCTTCGGGCGGTCCTGCTCCGGCCTGCGGGTGATGCGCAGGCGGCGGCCGCCGATCGTCGCCTCAAGCTCGACCTCGGTCGCGGTGCGCGGGGAGGCGTGGTCGGAGCGGAGCCGCCTGGCGCGTGCCGCGCTCCCCGGGCACCCGGCCGTACAGGGCGAACGCGATCGCGTCGAGCAGCGTCGTCTTGCCCGCGCCGGTCTCGCCGTGCAGCAGGAACAGGCCCTCCAGGTCGTCGAAGGTGACCTGCTCGGTCGCGGCGAACGCGCCGAAGGCCGTCACGCGGAGCCGGTGCGGGCGCATCAGCGCTCGCGTCCTCGCGTCGCCCGGCCGCGGTGAACGCGGCGGCGAGCAGCTCGCGCTCGGGGTCGGTGGCGTCGGTGTTCCGCACGTGCCGGACGAACTCGGCGGCGACCGTCAGGTCGTCGCGGCCCTTGACCTTCTGCCCGTAGCTGCGCGGGTCGGCGGTGACGCCCTCCGGCTTGAACTCAAGCGTGAGGATGTGCGGGAACCGGGCGCGGAGCCGGTCCATCGCCCCCTCGGGGCGGGCGGTGTCGGTGAGGGTCACCGCGACGAAGTCGCTCTCGTGCCCGTCGTGCTCGCGGCGAGGTGAGCAGGTCGTCGATGCGGCCCGGCAGCACGGTGAGCCGCCGGTAGACGGGCGCCGGGACCCACTCGCGCGCTGGTCGTGCCGTCGGCGCCGACCTCGACCAGCCAGGTGCCCTTCTTGTGGTCCTTCTCGGAGAACGAGTAGGGCAGCGGGGAGCCGGAGTAGCGCATGTTCTCGCGCCAGGGTCTGCCGGCCGTGCAGGTGCCCGAGGGCGACGTAGCTGAACCCGTCGAAGACGCTCGCCGGGACGTAGCCGATGCCGCCGACGGAGATGTCCCGCTCGGAGGCGCTGGCCTGCCGCTGCGCGGCCTCCGCGCGCTCATGCTCGTCGACGCCCGCCGGTCACCCACGCGTGCGCGAGCACGACGGTGCGGGTCGCACCGCGGGCCGCGGCGTCGGCCCGGATAAGGCCAAGGGCGGCACTCAGCACGGATGCGTGGCTCCGCGTGCCGCCGCCGGCTCCGCGTCTGGCGCGGCGGCGTCCGCGTGGCCGTCGTCCGGCGAGGCCGAGGGCCGGCTCCAGGTAAGGCACGCCGTAGACGGCGACCTCGCCGTCGCTCGTCGGCCAGCAGCACCGGGTCGGCGAGCGCGGCGGGCCTGGTGCGCAGGTGCACGCCGGAGGCGTCGATGAGCGCGCTGTTGACGCCGAGCCGGCGCGCGGAGTCGTGGTTGCCGCTGATCAAGATCACCCGGGCGCCGGTCGCGCGCAGCCGGGCGAGCGCGTCCTCGTACAGCGCCACCGAGTCCACCGGCGGGATCGCCCGGTCGTAGACGTCGCCGGCGACGAGCACGGCGTCCACCCGCTCGGACCGTGCCGTCTCGACGAGGTGGTCGAGGAACGCAGCTTGCGCCTCCCTCAGGTCGGCCCGGTGCAGCGACCGCCCGAGATGCCAGTCAGAGGTATGCAGGAACCGCATGGCAAGGACGGTAGCGAACGCCCTCCGACATTCGAACGCCTGGCGCTGCCGGGGCTAGCCGCCCGGCAGGCGGGCTGGCGGATCTGGTCCAGGATCGCGTCCGCGCCGCGGTCCTTCAGGGCCGCGGCGAGCTCGGCGCCGGCTGCCTCCGGGCTGGTCGCCGGCGGCCGTCCCGGTGACCTGCTGCCGTCCGTCCAGCGAGGTCACCTGGGCGCTGAGGGTCAGCGTGCCGCCGGAGCTGATCGCGTAGGCGCCGACCGGGACCGAGCAGCCGCCGTGCAGCTCGCCGAGCAGCGCCCGCTCCGCGCGGACCGCCGCGTCGGCGTCGGGGTCGCCGAACGCGTTCAGCATCTCCAGCAGCTCCCGGTCGGCCGCGCGGACCTGGACCGCCAGCGCGCCCTGGCCGGGCGACGGCGGGAACAGCGCCGGGTCGAGCAGCTCGGTGATCGCGTCGTCCAGGCCGAGCCGCCGCAGCCCGGAGGCGGCGAGGATGACCGCGTCGAGCCCGGACTTGATCCTCGCCAGCCGGGGCGGCACGTTGCCGCGGATCGGCACCACCTCGACGTCCGGGCGCAGCGCCTTCAGCTGCGCGATCCGCCGGGCGGACCCGGTGCCGACCCGCGCGCCGGGGCGGAGGCCCGCCAGGGTTGAACCGCACAGCGCGTCCAGCGGGTCGGCCCGCGGCGGCGTCACCGCGAGTACCAGGCCCGTCGCGCGGCGCGGTCGGCAGGTCCTTCAGCGAGTGGACGGCGATGTCGACGCTCCCGGCGCGCAGTTCCTGCTCCAGCCGGGTGGTGAACACGCCGCCCTCGCCGCCGCCGAGGTTCCGCAGCAGGGTCTTGCGGTCCTTGTCCCCGTCGGTCATCACCGACCTGGCCCGGAACGCCACCACCGGGCACCCGCTCAGGTGGGTGATCAGCTCCTGCACCATGAGCTGCGCGAGCCTGCTGCCGCGCGCCCCGACGATGACGGTTTCCACGCATCCGACACTACCGGGCGCGGACCGCCGGCCGCTGGCGGAACGCCGCCGGGCCCGGCGCGAGCTGACGCCAGCGGCCGGACAAACCGGTCGGAAAGGCCGGTGAAAGTCGTTAGCTCGGGAAATGAAATATCGGGGCGTGGTGTTACAGAACTTTGGCGTGGAGTGGGGCCTCCTGCCGTGCCGGCAGCGCGGCCGGGGCCTGGACGGAAGCGAGCGACGGGAGCGGCATTGCGATAGCGGAGTGGTCATTGAGCAAGAGCGGGAAACAGTCCGCACAGCGGCGTGCGGCCGTCCAATGAGGCGCGCTGGCTGCGGCGGCTGGCGGGGTACTGCTGGCGGTTCAAGCGGGACGTGATCATCGCGCTCACCGGGGCGGTGCTCTACACGGTGGCGACGCTGATCATCCCGCTGCTGCAGCGGAACATCATCGACAACGTCATCGTCTCGCACAAGGAATCGGTCTGGCCGCTGGCCATCGGGCTGCTGATCGCCGCCGCGGCGAACTTCGCCGGCATCTACATGCGGCGCTACCGGGGCGGCAAGATCGCGCTCGACGTGCAGCACGCCATGCGGACCGAGCTGTTCGAGTCGCTGTCGCGGCTGGACGGCGCGCGGCAGGACGAGATCCACACCGGGCAGCTCGTCGGCCGGTCGATCTCCGACATCAACATGGTGCAGGGGCTGCTGTCGTGGATGCCGCTGATCATCGGCAGCGTCCTGCTGTTCATCTTCTCGCTCGTCATCATGATCACCCTGTCCCCGCTGCTCTCCCTGGTCGCGGTCGCGGTCGCGCCGGCGCTCTGGCTGATCTCCACCTCCTCGCGCAAGAAGCTGTTCCCCGCGTCCTGGCACGCGCAGCAGGTCGTCGGCGAGGTCGCCGCGATCGTCGACGAGAACGTCGGCGGCGTCCGCGTGGTCAAGGGGTTCGGCCAGGAAGAGCAGGAGATGGAGCGGATGGAGGCCGCGAGCGAGGAACTGTTCGGCTCCCGGCTGCGGATGATCCGGTTCACCGCCAGGTACAACCCCGCGCTCACCGCCATTCCCCTGCTCGGGCTGGTCGGCGTGCTCGCGCTCGGCGGCTGGCTCGCCATCCGCGGCGACATCACCCTGGGCACGTTCCTCGCCTTCTCCACCTACCTCGCGCTGCTCACCGGCCCCGTGCGGATGCTCACCAGCCTCGTCACCATCGGCCAGGAGGCCCGCGCCAGCGTCATCCGGGTCTTCGAGGTCATCGACTCCAAGCCGGTCATCACCGACAAGCCGGACGCCATCGAGCTGCCCGCCGACGCCAACGGGATCACGTTCGAGGACGTGAAGTTCGGCTACGTGCCGTCCCAGCCGGTGCTGCGCGGGCTGTCCCTCGACGTGCGGCCGGGCGAGACCGTCGCGGTCATCGGCCCGTCCGGGTCCGGCAAGTCCACGCTGTCGCCTGCTCCTCCCCCGGTTCTACGACGTGCGCGGCGGCGCGGTGCAGGTCGGCGGGTACGACGTCCGCGACGTCACCCAGGAGTCGCTGCGCTCCGCGATCGGCATGGTGATGGAGGAGTCCTTCCTGTTCTCCGACTCGGTGAAGGCCAACATCGCCTACGGCCGCCCGGACGCCACCGACGAGCAGGTCATCGCCGCCGCCAAGGCCGCCGAGGCCGACGACTTCATCCGCGAGCTGCCCGACGGCTACGACACGGTCGTCGGCGAGCAGGGGCTCACCCTGTCCGGCGGGCAGCGGCAGCGGGTCGCGCTCGCCCGCGCGCTGATCACCAACCCGCGGCTGCTGCTGCTCGACGACGCCACCTCGGCGGTCGACCCGCGGATCGAGGCGGAGATCCACGCCACCCTGCACCGCGTCATGGCCGGGCCGGACCACGCTGCTGATCGCGCACCGGAAGTCCACGCTCAACCTGGCCGACCGGATCGCGGTGCTCACCGCGGACGGGCGGCTCGCCGACATCGGCACCGACGCGGAGCTCACCCAGCGGTGCGAGCTGTACCGGATCCTGATCACCGGGCCGGGCGACGGCGTCGAGGGCGTGGACGCCGGCGACCTGGCGACCGCGCTGTCCGCACCGGAAGCACGGGCCGCGCGGCCGCACGGCCGCCGGCCCGGCCGGGCAGGGCAATGGTCGCGGGGGACGGCGAAGCACGCACTCGTTCGGGATCACTGGTGACTTCCGACGCGGCGGCGGCGCGGGCGCTCACGGCGGCCCCGGCCACCGGTCGCGGTAGCGCGGGCCGCGCCGCCGGCGGGCGCGTCGGGCGCGCCGGGGCCAGCCACATGGACGGCATGATCGGCTCCGTGCCGCCGAGCCCGGAGCTGCTGGCCCGGGTCGAGGCGCTGCCGCCGATCAAGGACAAGCCGAAGGTGGAGCATCGCGCAGGCCCGGGCGGGCGACACCGCGTTCACGCTGCGCAAGCTGCTGAAGCCGATCGCGGTGGCGCTCCTCGCCGGGCTCGTGCTCAACGGGCTCGACGCCGCCGCCAACCTCGCGCTGCCCGCGCTCGTGCGCGGCGGGATCGACCAGGGCGTCCAGGCGCGGATGTTCCACGTGGTGGTGCTGATGGCGCTGATCGGGCTCGCGATCGTGTCCGGCGACTGGCTGGTCAACATCGCCTCGACGATGGTCGTCGGGCGCAACGGCGAGCGGCTGCTGTTACACGCTGCGGGTGAAGATCTTCGCCCAGCTGCAGCGGCTCGGCCTCGACTTCTACGAGCGGGAGATGTCCGGGCGCATCATGACCCGGATGACCAGCGACGTGGACGCGCTGTCGACGTTCCTGCAGACCGGGCTGGTCACGATGGTGTCGTCGGTGCTCACGTTCGTCGGGGTGCTCGCGGCCATGCTGGTGATCAACCTGCGGCTCGGGCTGCTCGTGCTGGCGATCGTCCCGGTGCTCGCCGTGGCGACCGTGATCTTCCGGATGAAGTCCTCGAAGGCCTACACCGAGGCGCGCGAGCGGATCTCCATCGTCAACGCGGACCTCGCGGAGAACGTGGCCGGGCTGCGGGTCACCCAGGCGTTCCGCCGCGAGGGCACCAACCGGGACCGGTTCGCCGGGCGGTCGCTCGCCTACCGCGCCTCGCGGCTGCGGGCGCAGCGGTACATCGCGCTGTACTTCCCGTTCGTGCAGACGCTGTCCACGGTGGCCGCCGCGCTGGTGCTCGTGGTCGCGGTGGGGCAGGTGCGCTCCGGCGCGCTGTCGGTCGGCGCGCTGATCGCCTACCTGCTCTACATCGACATGGTGTTCGCGCCGATCCAGCAGCTCTCCCAGGTCTTCGACGGCTACCAGCAGGCGGCCGTCGGCCTGTCGCGGATCAAGGACCTGCTGCGGCTGCGCACCACCGTGCCGCCCGCCGCCGACCCGGTGCCGGTGCCCGCCGCCGGGCTCACCGGGCGGATCGAGCTGCGCGACGTGCGCTTCTCCTACGGGGCCGGGTCCACGCTGTCCGGCGCGGACGTCGAGGCGAAGACCGCCAGCGAGGCCATCGCCGGGGTGTCGCTGACCATCGCGCCGGGCGAGACCGTGGCGCTCGTCGGCCAGACCGGCGCGGGCAAGTCCACGATCGTCAAGCTGATCGCCCGGTTCTACGACGTGACCAGCGGCGCCGTCCTCGTCGACGGGGTGGACGTGCGGTCCTACGACCTCACGGAGTACCACCACCGGCTCGGCGTCGTGCCGCAGGAGGCGTACCTGTTCAGCGGCACGGTCGCGGACGCGATCGCCTACGCCCGGCCCGTACGCGTCCATGGACGAGATCGAGGCCGCGGCGCGCGCGGTCGGCGCGCACGACATGATCACCGCGCTGCCCGGCGGCTACGACCACGAGGTCGGCGAGCGCGGCCGCAACCTGTCCGCCGGGCAGCGGCAGCTCATCGCCCTGGCCCGCGCGGAACTCGCCGACCCGGACATCCTGCTGCTCGACGAGGCGACGGCCGCCCTCGACCTGGCCTCGGAGGCCGCCGTCAACGCGGCGACCGACCGCTGGCGGCGCGGCGCACCACGATCGTGGTCGCGCACCGGCTGACCACGGCGGCGCGGGCGGACCGGATCATCGTCATGGACCACGGCAAGGTCGCCGAGATCGGCACGCACGACGAGCTGCTCGAGCTCGACGGCGTCTACGCGGGCCTGTGGGCGGCCTTCGTCGGCGAGACGGAGTACGCGGCCTGACGGGCCTGGCGGCGAAGGACACGGACAGCCCCGGTCGCGCCATTGCGACCGGGGCTGCTGGTTTTACTGGGTAAAGCTGTTTCCTCGGCTCGGTTACGGCGTGTCGGTCATCGAACCGCCGAGCGTCGCCGCCGAGGTCAGCGCGGCGCCGGACAGGGCCGGCAGGCCGAGCAGGCCGCGGAAGCCGTTGACCCAGTCGGTGCCGTTGCCGCCGGTGGTGAGCACGTCGACGGCGTTGTCCGGGGTCACCAGCCGGTTCGGGCCTGCGACCTGGTTCTGGGCCGTACCCAGGGGCGGCATGCCGGTCATGTTGCGGGCGAGCTGCAGGAACATCAGGTAGCCGGTCCACGGCGGGTAACCGCCGAGCTGGCCCTGGATGATGCTCTTGCCCGGCTCCTGCGTCTGCAGCTTGATGAACGGGGTGCCGCCACCGAAGTTCAGGTAGGCCGTGACGCCGGTGGTCTTGTGCGCCGACTGCATGCCCTGCAGCACGTAGGTCAGCATGCCCGCGTAGTACGGGAACAGCACGGTGGTGTCCGGGTGCTGCAGTAGCGCGGAGCTGACCGCGCCGGAGATGTCGGTGGTCCACTTGGGCACCTCGACGTTGACCTCGTTGACCTTGCACTGCGGGCAGACCTTGGCCAGCTCGGCGTTCATCGAGTCCCGGAAGAGCGCGGTGGCCGCCGTGGCGTTCGAGGTGACCGACAGCGCGGTGAACGGCTTGCCGCCGGAGGCCTGCACCGCCTGGTCGACCGAGAGCTTGGCGTCGAGCGCGTACGGGTCGACGTTGACGTAGTTCACCTTGATGGCCTCTTGCTGGGCCGGGGTCAGGCCGTAGAACGAGAACTTGAGTCCGGCCTTGATCGCCTGGGCGATCGCCGGGGCGTTCGTCGTCGGGTCGTAGGCGCAGCCCATCATGACGGCCGCGTAGCCCTGGTGGATCGCGTTCTCGATCGCCGCGTTGTGCTCGGCCGTGGTGCCCTGGTTCTGCGAAGATCGTCGGGACCATGCCCGCCGCCTTGGCCAGCTGAGCGGCCGCCTGGGCGATCTCCGTGCAGGCCGCAAGCGCGCTCACGCCCGGCACGATCATGACCTTCTTGCCCTTGAGCGACGAGATGTCGACCTTGCTGCCGTAGCTGCCGGCAAACTGGGAGAAGCTGGGCACGGCCTGGGCGGTGGTCAGCGCGGCCGTGTCCACGCTGCTCGAGCCGCCGCCGGAGGCTGAAGCGCCGCCGCCGCTGGCCGAGGACGGCGCGGAGCTGCCGCCGCCGGCTGACGCTGATGTGCTTGACGAGCTTGACGAGCAGGCGGCCACGACTGACATCGCGGTGCCCGCTGCTAGTACACAGATCGCGATCCGCGCGGCTCGCGGTCGCCCGGTGGTCCTGAACCGTTTCATGCGCCCTCGCATTTTGTTCATCCAGGTTTCGAACACGCCACGCCCCCCATGGGGCTCATGTGGCGCTGCTCACACTGTTGTGCTGGCCCCGACGGATTGTCAACGGGATCGTAAACGAGTTGAGGTATCGCTTCGGTCTCTATAGTCCGACCAGCACCGGACCTGGCGAGATGTTGTCTCCACAGCACATAGTCACGTGTGCGGGTACCCCGAACAAGGCCCTGTCAATTTGCCTAATGGCAAGCATTCAGCCAAGTGTCTCACTGAGTGTGAACCTGTAGGAGTCATACAAAAAACCAGCAGCCCGGCGCGCGAGGCGCCGGGCTGCTGGCTACTGTTTTGCCATTTGTCCTGGTCAGGGCGTCCCGGTCATCGAGCCGTTCAGCGTCGCCGCCGCGGTCAGCGCCGCGCCGGACAGGGCCGGCAGGCCGAGCAGGCTACGGAAGCCGTTCACCCAGTCGGTGCCCCAGCCGCCGGTCTGCAGGATCTCAGCCGCGTTGTCCGGGGTGATGATCCGGTCCGGGCCGATGGCCTTGTCCAGGCCGAGCGCGGGCAGCTTCTCCATGGCCCGGGCGGTGTCCAGGAACATCAGGTAGCCGGTCCACGGCGGGTAACCGCCGATGTCGCTCTGCACGATGCTCTTGCCCGGGTCGGCGGTCTGGATCTTGACGAACGGGGTGCCGCCGCCGAAGTTCAGGTACGCCTTGATGTTGGTCTTGTGCGCGGACTGGATGCCCTGCAGCACGTAGGTCATCATGCCCGCGTAGTACGGGAACAGCACCGTGGTGTTCGGGTGCTGCAGCAGCTGCGAGCTGACCGTGCCGGCCACGTCCGTGGCCCACTTGGGCGTCTCCACGTTGACGTCGCTGTAGGTGCACTTGGGGCAGGTCCTGGTCAGCTCGGCGACCAGCGCGTCGTGCATCAGCTTGGTGGCCGACAGCGAGTTGGTGGTGATGCCGATGGCGTCGAACGGCTGGCCGTTGTGCTGCGAGACGGCCTGGTCCACCGCGAGCTGCGCGTCGAGCACGTACGGGTCGACGTTGACGTAAGGGATCTTGACCTGGTCGGCCTGCTGCTGGGTCACGCCGTAGAGCGAGAAGACGAGGCCGGCCTTCTGCGCCTGGGCGATGGCCGGGGCGTTGGTGGTCGGGTCGTAGGCGCAGCCCGCGTTGATCGCGGAGTAGCCCTGGTGGATCGCGTTCTCGATGGCCGTGTTGTGCTCGGCCGTGGTGCCCTGGTTGGCGAAGATGGTCGGCACCATGCCCGCCGCCGTGGCCAGCGCCGCGTCGGCCTGGGCGATCTCCGTGCAGGCCGCGAGCGCGCTCGAGCCCGGGATGATCATGATCTTCTTGCCCTTGAGGGCGGAGATGCTCGGCAGCTTGCCGCCGTAGCCCGCCGCGTACTGGGCGAAGTCCGGGATCGCCGCCGCCTTGGTGACGGCGTCGGCCAGGGCCGACGTGTCCGAGCCGCCCGCCGCCGCCGAGCTGCCGCCGGAAGCGGCGGCAGAGCCGCCCGCGGCCGCCGGTGAGCTAGCTGAGCTCGACGAGCAAGCGGCGACCATGAGCGCCGCCGCCCCTACAGAGAGAACCCCGAGCGCGACTCGCGCCGCCCGGGGTCGACTGGTTGTCCTGAAGCCTTCCACGCACCCTCGCATTGTGTTCATTCAGGTCTGGCCTGGCCGCCTTGCCGCCTAAGGCGCTGTGGCACTGCTCACAGGGTCACGGGGACCGCAATCGATTGTCAACGCAGATTTCACTAACTTCTTTCTTTCACCTGAGCCTCTGTCGCCACAGCAGCATCAGGCCACGGCTGCGCTTGTTCTCTCAGCACATACTGAGGCCTGTTCAAGCTCCCAGCAAGCTCGTTTTGGACATCTACTTACGTTATGAGCTGCATAAACTCAGGCGATTAGCCCTTGTGGCAGGTCACAGCCAGATCACTTTCCGGCGAACGACGCGAAGCCCGGGCGGGGTCATCCCCGCCCGGGCTTCGCTGGTGCTGAGCGCACCGCTGGCTAGTTACCCTTCAAAGGGCGGCAGCGACGGGCCCTGGAGCAGGGCGCCGCCGTCGATCGGGTAGACGCCGCCGGTCATGAAGCTGCCCGCCTCGGAGGCCAGCAGCAGGGCCAGGCCGCGGATCTCCCTGGTGTTGCCCATCCGGCCCAGCGGCACGACCGCGCTCCACATGGCGTTCGCCTCGGGCGACACCGGTCCCTTGCCGCCGATGTTGGTCTGGAACGGGCCGGGCGCGATGGCGTTCACCCGCACGCCCCAGCGGGCCAGGTCGTGCGCCGCCTGCCTGGTGAAGTTGATCACCGCGGACTTGGCGATCGTGTACGAGTACGGCGTGAACGGGTCGTTGCGCATCCCGGCCGTGGAGGCCGTCACCACGATCGAGCCCGAGCCCTGCCGCTTCATGTGCCTGGCCGCCGCCTGCGCCGTGTACACGACGCCGTGCAGGTTGACGTCGATGAGGGCGTTGTAGTCGTCCATCGACATCTCATCCAGGGTGCCCTCGGCGAACTTGGGCGAGCGGCCGCGGGCGATGCCCGCGTTGGCGAAGGCGATGTCGATGCGCCCGTGCTGCGCCACGATCCCGTCCACCGCCGCGCGGACCGCGGCCGGGTCGCTCACGTCGAGCTGGATGCCGCTGACCGTCTGCCCGTCGGCGGACAGCGCCGCGACCGCGTCCTTGAGGCCGGCCGGGTCCACGTCGGCGACCACCAGGTTCGCGCCGGCGTCGGCCAGGATCGAGGAGAACGCCTTGCCGAGACCGGACGCGCCGCCGGTGACCAGGGCCACCTTGCCGCGCACGTCGAATACCTCGTCGGCGACACCCATGGGCATACCTTCCTGGGGTTAGGCGGCGATGCGCCGCTTCTTGAAGAACTTCTCGCGGTTCACCTTGGGCAGCGTGATCGCGGCGACCAGGGCGGCGCCGTAGAAGATCTGCTGGATGTAGCTCTGGGTGCCAAGGAGCTGGAAGCCAGCGGTACCGGTGGCCAGGAAGTAGACCGCGATGAACGAGCCGAGCGGGTTGATCCGCCCCGGCTGGATCGCGGTCACGCCCAGGAACACCGCCGCGAAGGCCGGCAGGATCAGGTCACTGCCCGCGGTCGGGTCGATGGTGCCGTTGGTGCCCGCGTAGGCGATGCCCGCCAGGCTGGCCACCAGGGAGCCGAGGAGGAAGCCCCAGGTGCGCATCTTGTTCACCCGCACGCCGGTGAGCCGGGCGACCTCGCGGGACTGCCCGGTCACCAGGGCCTTCTGGCCGACCGGGGTGAAGCTCAGCACGTACCAGATGACCAGGAAGATGGCCAGGCCGTAGTAGAACTCCAGCGGGATCGACAGGAAGTCGTAGGTGAAGATCCAGTTCGACAGGTTGACCGACACGATGCCGATGCTGTTCGAGCCGGAGATGATGTAGGTGACGCCCTGCACCACGGTCATCGTGCCCAGGGTGGTGATGAACGGGTCGTTGTCGAAGTAGACCACGAAGAACACGTTGATCAGGCCGACGATCAGGGCGGCGGCTATGCCGGCCAGGCAGGCGACGACGACGTTGGTGTGGTGCTGCACGTTGAGCACGGCCACGACCATCGCCGACAAGCCGAGCTGGGAGCCGAGCGACAGGTCAACGAAGTCACCCATGATGGTCGGCAGCATGACCGCCATCACCAGGATGAACAGCACGGCCTGACCGCCCAGGATGTTGGACAGGTTGCCGATGCTCAGGAACGTCGACGGCACGGCCAGCGCGAAGGCGATGAACATCGCCACGAACACGATGAGGATCGCGTAGCGCTGCAGGCCCAGGCGGCGCATAAGCGTGGGCTGGGCCAAGGTCGCCGCCCGCTGTTCTGAGTGGTCCGCCTCGGCGGGCGCCTCGTTAGGGGCGCTCATGATGCCTCCCTGGTCTGCTGCCGCAGTGCCGCGGAGCTGATTACTTCCTCGCTCAGTTCCTCACCGGCGAGCGTCTCGGTATGCCGGCCCTGGGCCAGCACGATCACCCGGTCGCAGACTTCCGCCAGCTCACCGAACTCCGTGGTCACCCACAGGACCGCCATGTTGTTCAGGGTGGCGGCCGCCTTCACGAAGCGGTAGATGTCGCGCCGGGCGCCGACGTCCACCCCCTGGGTCGGCTCGTGCAGCAGGAGCAGCCGGGGCCGGGCGATCAGCCACTTGGCCATCAGCGCCTTCTGCTGGTTGCCGCCGGAGAACGTCCCCATCGTGGCGTACGCGAGCGCCGGCCTGATAAGGAACTGGTCGATAGCCTCGCGCGCCAGCTTCTCCAGCTCGCCGCGGCGGAAGATGCCGCCCCGGTAGTGCTCGTCCTCGACGAGCATGACGATGTTCTCCCACAGGGTCAGCCCCTGGCTCAGGCCCTGCACCGCACGGTCGGCGGGGACCAGGGCGATGCGCTCGCGCACGCTGCGCTGCGGGGTGAGCCGGTCGACGTTCAGCCGCTCGGCGCCCAGGCAGAGCGTGCCGCTGAACGCCTGGCGCGCGCCGAACAGCAGGTACGGCAGCTCCTCGGCGCCCGAGCCGATGAGGCCGGCCACGCCGAGGATCTCCCCGGCGCCGATCTCGAACGACACGTCATGCAGCCGCTCGTCGACCAGGTGCTCGACGATGAAGCTCTCGCCCTGGCCCGGTACGTCACCGGCGGATTGCATCGCCTCGCGGGTCAGCTCGACCGCGCGCTCGTCTTCCACCAGGGCGGTGACGTTCGACGTGTCCACCGCGGCCGCCCGGGCCGACGCGGACGCACCGACGATGAGGTCGACCATCGCGTCCTCGTTGACGTTGGCGGTGACCTCCTGGGCCACCACCCGGCCGTCGCGCAGCACGACCAGGCGGTCGGTGATGGCCTGGACCGCGTTCAGGTCGTGCGAGATGAACAGCACCGCCGCGCCCTCGGCCACGACGGTCCTGATCAGGTCGAAGAGCCGGTCGACCTCTTCTTCGGGCAGGAACACGGTGGGCTCGTCGAGTACCAGCACCGAGCTCTCGCCGCCGGTCCGCTCCCGGTAGCGGCGCAGGTCCTCCGCGGCCCGGACGATGGCCAGCCGGGCCTGGTCGACCGGGGCCAGCTCGCCGGCCTTCTGGTCCAGGTCGAGGTAGACCTGGTAGCGCTCGAGGCTGACCCGGGCCGCCTTGTGCTCGCCGGCCCAGTTGATGAGCTTGAAGCCGCGCTTGGTGGTGACGCGCTGGCCCAGGGTCAGGTTCTCCAGCACGGTCAGGCCCGGCGCGAGGGCCAGGTTCTGGTACACGAAGCTGAGCCCGATCTCGCTGGCCTGGCCGGGCGGCAGCGGCAGCGGCACGTCTTCGCCGCCCACCTTGAGGCTGCCGCCTGGCTCGGGGTCGTACACCCCGGACAGGATCTTCACCAGGGTCGACTTGCCCGAGCCGTTCTGCCCGAGAAGCCCGAGCACCTCGCCCTGGTTGATCGTGAGGTCAACTTGGTCGAGAGCCCGGTTGGTGCCGAAGACCTTGGAGATGTTCCGCAGCTCGACCGCGGAGGGAGCGGATGCCTGCTCCAACCTACGTCTCCTTCTTCTTTCGCTGCTTTGAGAAAGCTTATGGAGAGGGGCAGCAGCCCGTCGCGCGTGCGCGACCGGGCGGCTGCCCGTCACTCACAGGGTTGTGCTGGCCCCGACAGATTGTCAACACTCTTGCCAGCAAGATCTGGTCTCTCTTGGGCCTCTATCGCCTGACCAGCGCCAGACCCGCTGGAATGTTGTACCCACAGCACATAGTCACCTGTGCGCAAAACGCCAGCAAGGTCCGTTCTGACATCTGCTTGCCTGATGACGAGCATAAACACTGCCGATTTGACGGTCGGACGGTTGTGCTGGCAGGCACAGCCGTACCCAGCCGCCGCAGCTGACAAGGCGGCATATTGTCAACAAGTTGCGGCGAATTTAGGCTGGCGTCATGCCAGATGACATCACCTTGGAGCGCGGACGGCCGCTCACTGACAGCGAGCTCCTTCACCGGGCGGACTGGATACGACTGCAGACGATCGACCTGATCGCGCAGGCCGGGCTTGGCCACTACTCGTCCACGTTCTCCGCCGCGGAGCTCGTGGCGACCCTCTACTACCACGCGCTGCGGCTGCGCCCGAGCGAGCCCAACTGGCCGGACCGGGACCGGTTCCTGCTCGGCAAGGGCCACGTGGCCACCGGCCTGTGGCCGGTGCTCTCGGACCTGGGCTTCTACCCGCAGGACTGGCTCGGGCAGTTCGGCAAGGTCGGCTCCCCGCTGAACGACCACCCGAACATGAAGGTGGCGCGCGGCATCGACTTCTCATCCGGCTCCCTCGGGCACAACCTGTCGGTCGGCGCGGGCATGGCGATCGCGGCCCGGCTCACCGGCCGCGACTACCGGACGTTCGTGCTGACCGGCGACGGGGAACTGCAGGAGGGACAGGTGTGGGAGGCCGCGATGGCCGCCTCGCACTACAAGCTGGGCAACCTGGTCGCGATCGTGGACGCGAACGGCTTCTCCGGCGCCGGGCCGACCTCGCAGGCCATGAACATCGAGCCGCTGGGCAAGCGCTTCGAGGCCTTCGGGTGGACGGTGCGGGAGATCAACGGGCACGACGCGCCCACCTTGCTTAAGACCTTCGACGAGCTCCCGGACCCCGCCAGCGAGGAGCCGGTGGTGATCATCGCGCGGACGCGCAAGGGCCACGGCGTCGAGTTCATGGAGAAGCAGCCGCAGGCCTGGCACCTGGGCCTGCTCAACTCCGAGCAGTACGCCGACGTCGTCGCGGAGATCTCCGCCCGGATGGAGCTGGCCAATGGCTGAGAAGAAGATGGTCGACGTCTTCAGCGACGTCGAGCGCGACACCGCGATGACGGCGAACCCGGCCGGCTTCGCCGTGACCGAGCTCGGCGCCGAGGACGAGCGGATCGTCACCCTGGCCGCCGACATGTCCAACACCGTCGCCGAGTTCATCGCCAAGTTCCCCGAGCGCTACATCGAGGTCGGCATCGCCGAGACGAACTCGGTCTCGCTCGCCGCCGGCCTCGCCAGCGCGGGCCTGGTCCCCTACATCTACTCGATGTCGCCGTTCGGCATGCTGAAGACCTGCGAGCAGTGGCGCACCGACGTGGACTACAACCACCTGCCGGTCCGCCTGGTCGGCCGGCTGTCCGGGCTCGCGATGGGGTACTTCGGCACGTCGCACTACGCGGTGGAGGACATCGCGATCGCGCGGACGATGAACAACACCGTCGTGCTCTCCCCCGCCGACGCCGCCTCCTGCGTCGCCCTGATGCGGTCCACCGCGAGCGTGGAGGGCCCGGTCTACATCCGGATCGCCGAGGGCGTCGGGAAGGTCTACGACCAGGCCCCCGAGTACGAGCACGGCAAGTGGCCGCGGCTGCGCTCCGGGGGCGACATCACGCTCATCGGGCACGGCCGGGGCCTCGGGCTCGCGGCCGAGGCGGCGGAGGCGCTGTTCGAGTCCGACAGCGTCGAGGCCGACGTGTTCGACGCCGCCTACCTGCGGCCCTACGACGAGACCGCGCTGCTCGCCAGCGCGGAGAAGACCGGGCGGGTGCTCACCGTCGAGGAGCACAGCGTGGTCGGCGGGCTCGGCACCATCGTCGCCGAGGCGATCGCCAGGGCCGGGCTGAGCGTGCAGCTTGACCAGGTCGCGCTGCCGGACCAGGACCTTGAGGTCGGCGTGCCCGCCGACCTCTACGAGTTCTACGGCCTGACCGCGGCGAACGTGACGAAGCGGGCACTCGCCCTGGCCAGGAGGTGACCACGCCGATGCGAGAGCCACTGCTCGACCCGACCGGAGACGGCGACCAGGGCACCAACACCTCGCTCGCCATGCCGCGGCCGCAGTCGCTGGCGGGCCTGGTCGTGGGGCTGCTTGAGAACACCAAGCCGAACGCGACCGTGCTGCTGCGCGCCGTCGGCCGTGAGCTGCAGGAGAAGTACGGCGTCCGCGAGGTCCGGATGTTCAGCAAGAGCTACTTCGGCACCCCGGTCGAGGAGTCGGTCGTCCAGCAGATGCTGCACAACTGCGACTTCGCGGTCGCCGCGATCGGTGATTGAGGCTCGTGCAGCGCGGCCAGTTTGGCCGACGGAATCGTGCTGGAGCGGGCTGGCATCCCCTCCGTGAGCATCTGCACCCATGCCTTCCGCATCACCGCCGAGGCGATGGCCCGGTCGCTCGGGTTCCCCGGGTACCAGTACGTGACCGTGCCGCACCCGATCGCCAGCCGCACGCAGCAGGAGATCGACGAGATCGCCGCGGCGGCGCTGCCGGAAATCGTCCGCGTCCTCGGCGCGGGCCTGACCATCCGCCCGGCGAACCCGTAGCCCGCCTGCGGCCGAGAAAGGAGGGGCGAAAGCAGTGAGCGACGAGCCACCGGTCATCGACGACACGTCTTTGACAAGCACTGGCCCTGGTAGACGCGGGCGAGGTGCGCCGCGCGATGGAGTACTACGAGTCGCACGGCTGGACCGACGGGCTGCCCGTCGTCCCGGTCACGGCGTCGTACCTGGCGCAGTTCCTGGAAACCACGGCCCGGGACCCCGGCGAGGTGCTGATCCCGATGCCGCACCTCAACAAGGCGCTGACGGTGCGGCTCGCGGCGATCAACGCGGCGCTGGCCGGCTGCCTGCCGGAGTACTTCCCCGTCGTGCTCGCCGCGTGGGACGCGTTCATGGCCGACGGCATGGTGTCCCGGTCGATCTGGCAGTCGACCACCGGGACGGCGCCGTTCTCGGTGCTGTTCGGGCCGGCTGCGGACGGCGCTCGGGTTCAACTCGCGCGGCAACGTGTGGGGGTCCGGGTTCCGGGCCAACGCCACCGTCGGCCGGGCCATCAGGCTCGGCGCGATCAACGGCCTGGGGCTGAAGCCGCACGTCTTCGACCAGGCGACCCAGGGCAACCCGGCCAAGTACTCCTGCTTCATCGCGGAGAACGAGGAGGACTCCCCCTGGCCGTCGCTGGCCGCCGACAACGGGTTCGACCCGGCCGACAGCGCGGTGACCTCGACCGTCATCCGGTCGGTGCTGCACATCGAGGCGCAGGCACACCATCGTCCCCGAGCAGCTGGCGGCGGACCTCGCCGACTCGCTGTGCCGCACCGGCGCGCTGGTGCGGCCGAACGCCGCCGGGTTCATCGTGCTCAACTCCGAGCACGCCCGGATGTTCGACAAGCACGGCTGGTCCAAGCAGGACGTCCGCCAGGCGATCGCCGACCGCGGCTGGCGGACGTACCGCGACCTCGCCGCGTCCGGCAAGGAGGCGATCGCCAAGGGCACCGGCTGGCGGCTGCCCGCCGACCACCCGGACGCCATACCGCAGGAGGCGCCCGCCGACCTGGACACCCCCGTCCAGCTCGTCAAGTCCATCGAGTCGGTGCAGGTCGTGGTGGCCGGCGCGCCCAACGCGGGCGTCTCGTCGGTCGTCGAGACCTTCGGCTTCTGGGACCGCCCGATGGCGGTCGTCAAGGTCGAGGAAAAGTAAAGAACGGATCATCCCGAACGGAAGCGGCTGACTGTCATGGAGAAGCATTGAACGCCACGATCACCGAGCCGGGCCGGCAGACGCCCGTCTACGGCGAGTTCGACGTGGTCGTGGTCGGCGGCGGGCCGGCCGGGATCATGGCGGCGACCGCCGCCGCGCGGGCCGGGTGCTCGGCGCTGCTGATCGAGCGCTACGGGTTCCTCGGCGGGGCCGGGACCGCGGGCGGCCTTTCCACGTTCTGCGGGCTGCACGCGCGGACCTACGGCGAGGACGTCCGGGTCATCCGCGGCCAGGCCGACGAGCTGCTCGACCGGCTGGTCAAGCTCGACGGGCTGAACGCGCCGCACCTGACGATCGCCGACGGGATCGCGGCGCAGGCCTTCGACATCTCCGCCTACAAGATCGCCGCCGACGAGCTCGTGACCGGCGCCGGGGCGCGGATCTTGTTCCACGCGATGGCCGTCGGGGCCGTGCTGTCGCCGTCCGGCGGGATCGACGCGGTGCTCATCGAGTCGAAGTCCGGCCGGCAGGCCGTGCGCGGGCGGTTCTTCATCGACGCCTCCGGCGACGGCGACCTCGCCTACTGGGCCGGGGTGCCCTGGGAGAAGGCGCCGCCAGTCAACGGGATGATGTACCCGTCGCTGATGTTCCGGATCAACGGCGTGGACGTCGCCAAGGCCGGGCCCGCGCCGTGGCGGACCGTCGAGCGGCTGATGGAGGAGGCCGAGGCGGCCGGGACGCACACGTTCCCGCGCAAGAAGCCGATCGTCCGGCCGCAGCGCAACCCGCTGGAGTGGCGGGCGAACCTGACCCAGCTGCAGGCACCGAGGACGGCGGCGCGATCGACGGGACCGACGTCGACGAGCTGACCCGCGGCGAGCTGACCGGGCGGCAGCAGGCGCTGGACGCGTTCACGTTCATCAGGGACCGGACGCCTGGCTTCGGGGACTCCTACATCGTCGACATCGCGCCGCAGATCGGGATCCGCGAGACCCGCCGGATCATCGGGCCGTACCAGCTGACGGAGTCCGACGTGCTGGACTGCGCCGACTTCGACGACACGATCGGGGTGAACGGCTGGCCGGTGGAAGCGCACGTCGCGGGCTCCGTCGAGTTCCGGTGGCAGCGGAAGGAACGAGGCTTCAACCAGCTCCCGTTCCGGATTATCCTTCCCGGGCCCCGCGGCGACGGGCAGCGCGCCGCGAACCTGTACGTGACCGGGCGGTGCGCCTCGATGACGCACGGCGCGCACGCCGCCGCCCGCGTCACCGGGCCGTGCTTCGTGATGGGCGAGGCGGCCGGGACCGCGGCGGCGATGGCGCTGTCGGCCGGCGTGGCCGGCGACGCGATCGACGTGCCCGTCCTGCAGGGCAAGCTGGAGGACCAGGGCGCGTTCCTCGGCCGCACCGCGCCGGAGGCGATCTTGTGAGTATCCCGAAGCTGCGCTCCAACTTCACGCCAGGGACCACGCCGTGGGCGATGCGCCGCGCGCAGTGGTCCGCGCTCGGGCTGTCGGACGCGGACCTGGAGAAGCCGAAGATCGCGATCGTCAACTCCTCGTCGCAGCTCGCGTCCTGCTTCAGCCACCTGGACCAGGTCGTCGCGCCGCTGAAGAAGGCCATCGAGGACGCCGGCGGGGTCGCGTTCGAGGTGCGCACCGCCGCGCCGTCCGACGCGATCACCTCCGCCGGGGCGGCCGGCCAGTACATCCTGCCGTCGCGTGACCTGATCGCCTCCGACATCGAGGTCGCGGTCGAGGGCGCGCTGCTCGACGGCATGGTCTGCCTCGCCTCCTGCGACAAGACCACGCCGGGGCAGCTGATGGCCGCCGGGCGGCTGAACATCCCGACGATCATCGTCGGCTGCGGCTACCAGCCGTCCGGGATGTACCGGGGCGAGCCGGTCGACTTCGAGGACATCTTCCGGTTCGCCGGGCACGTGAACGCCGGGCGGATGACGGTCTCCGAGCTCGGCGACATGTCCCGCTGCGCGGTCACCGGGCCCGGCGTGTGCGCCGGGATGGGCACCGCCAACTCCATGCACCTGGCGGCCGAGGCCCTCGGCATGGCCCTGCCGGGGACCACGCCGGTGCTCGCCCTCGGGGACAAGATGTGGTCGGCCGTGGCGGCGGCGGGCGCGCGGATCGTCTCGCTGGTGCTGGAGGGCGTGACGCCCAGGTCTGTCCTCACGCCCGCCGCGTTCGCCAACGCCGTCACCGCGATCCTGGCGGTGAGCGGCTCGGTCAACTGCCTCAAGCACCTGCAGGCGGTCGCGATCGAGGCCGGGACCGACGTCGACGTCTACCGGTTGTTCGAGGAACTCGCGCCGAAGGTGCCGCTGCTGACCGACGTCAAGCCCAACGGGGACACCCAGATCACCCAGTTCGACGCGGCCGGCGGGTCGCTCGGGCTGCTGGCGCAGCTCGCGCCGTTGCTCGACCTGTCGGCGATGACCGTCGCCGGGGTGACGCTCGGCGAGGCCATCGCGTCCGTCGCCGTGGACGAGAGCGTGATCCGGCCGGTTTCCGCGCCGCTGGCGACGCATCCCGCGATCGTGGTGATGCGCGGGCCGCTCGCCCCCGACGGGGCGGTGCTCAAGCGGACCGTCGCGGACGACGCGCCGCTGTCGTTCCGCGGGCCGGCGAAGGTCGTGCACTCCCGGGACGAGGGCGTCGCCGCCGCCAAGGCCGGGCGGTTCTCCGCCGGGGACGTGGTGGTGCTCACCGGGCTCGGCCTGCGCGGCTCGCCCGGCATGGGGCTCACGTCGGCGCTGATGTTCGCCATCGACGGCGCGGGGCTGTCCGCCTCGGTCGCGGTGATCACCGACGGGCAGATGTCCGGCCTGGTCAACGGCGGCCTCGTGGTCGCCGAGGTGTCGCCGGAGGGCGCGGCGGGCGGGCCGCTCGGCCTCGTCCGCGACGGCGACATGATCTCGATCGACGTCGACGCGCGGACCCTTGACCTCGAGGTCTCCCCCGCCGAGCTCGACGCGCGCCGGGCGGCGCTGCCGCCGCTGCGCGCGCCGTCCGGGTGCGGCTGGCTGTCGGTCTACGCGCGGACGGTCGCCCCGCTCGGCGCGGGCGCGACGCTCGGGGGGCGCCGACCCGGCGCTGGTCAGCCGACCGATGAAGGCGAACAATCAGGCCGACTGCCCAGCGCAACGGCTGCGCGTTCGACCACGAGTAGTCCCTAACAGCTACTGAGAGGCGGGACAGCCAGTGCGGGCCGTTCTGTACGTAGATAAAGAGACCGGGACCACGGTCGGCGAAGTGCCCGACCCCACGCCCGGGCCAGCCGACGTCATCGTCGCCGTCGAGGCGTGCGGGCTGTGCGGTTCCGACGTGCACTTCGTGCAGAACGGGAACTGCGCCCCCGGGCAGGTCCTCGGGCACGAGTTCAGCGGGCGGATCGTCGCGCTCGGCTCGGAGGTGTCCGGGTGGAACGAGGGGCAGGCCGTCGCCGCGTCGCCGATCGGGTCGTGCGGCGTGTGCCGGATCTGCGCGCGCGGGCTGCCGTTCCGCTGCCCGGTGGTGGAGAACATCGGGATCACCATCCCCGGCGCGTACGCGCAGTACGTCAAGGTGCCGTCGCGGCAGCTGGTCGCGCTGCCGGACGGACCTGCCGGTCGAGGTCGGGTCGCACGCCGAGCCGCTCTCGGTGGGGTCGCAGGCGGTGAAGCTCGCCCAGGTCGGGCCGGGCGACCCGGTGCTCGTGTACGGGGTCGGGCCGATCGGCCTCTACGTGATCATGGCGCTCAAGCTGGCCGGGGCCGGGCCGATCGTCGCGGCGGGCCGCTCGGCGGGGCGGCGGCAGGCGGCGGCCGACGTGGGCGCGGACGTGGTCATCGACACCAGGGAGATCTCGGTAGCCGAGTACGCGAAGCAGTCGGGCACGCTGTTCGCGGCCACGATCGAGTGCTCGGCCGCGCCCGGGGCCTTCAACGAGGCGCTGGCGGTCACCGAGCCGGGCGGCACCGTGGTCGAGGTCGCGCTCACCCCGGAGGAGGCGCCCGTCCCGCTGTTCGGGATCATCTCCAACGGGACGCACATCGTCGGGTCCTGCGCGTTCTCCGACGACACCTACGCCGAGTCCGTCGCGCACCTCGCCGCCGGGCGGGTGCCGGTGGAGCGGCTGGTCTCCGAGCGGGTGTCGCTCGACGACACGCCCGACGCGCTGCGGCGGCTGCAGTCGCCCGGTTCGCTCGTCCGCATCATCTCCCGTCCCTCGGCCTGATCGTCCGGTCATTCTCTACCAGGTAAAGGAGCTCTCTTCGTGGAAGAGTTCGCGGGTAGAACCGCAATTGTCACCGGGGCCGGCAGCGGCATGGGCAAGGCGTTCGCGCTGCGCTGGGGCGCCGAGGGGATGAACGTCGTCATCGGCGACATCCAGCAGGACGCGCTGGACGCGACCGTCGCCGAGCTGTCGGCGGCGGGGGTGGCGGTGGTCGCGCTGCGCACCGACGTGTCCAAGCTGGCCGACATCGAGGCCCTGGCCGACGCGGCCGAGGAGCGGTTCGGGAAGATCCACCTGGTCAACAACAACGCCGGCGTCGAGGGCTACCTGGACGGGCCGATCTGGGCGGCGACCGCCAAGGACTGGGACTGGACGCTGTCGGTCAACCTCATGTCGGTGATCTACGGCATCCGGACGTTCGTGCCGCGGATGATCGCGCACGGCGAGCCCGGGCACGTGGTCAACACCTGCTCGATGACCTCGGTGATCGCCGCGACGAACATGTACGGGATCTGCAAGCACGCGATCCTCGCGATGACCGAGGTGCTGGCGCAGGACCTGCAGCGGGCGGGCGCGAACATCGGGGCGACCGGGCTCTGCCCCGGGATCATCGCGACGAACCTGTTCCACGGGTCGCGCAACCGGCCGTCGGCGCTGGCCAACGAGAGCGGCATGTCGTCCTCGGGCGCCTCGCTGCGCGAGACGATGCACGCCACGCTGTCCAAGGGCATGCCGCCGTCCGAGGTGGCCGACCTGCTGGTGACGGCGGTGCGGGAGAACAAGCAGTACCTGCTCACCGACCATGAGTGGGACACCAGGATCGTCGCCAGGCATGAGGCGATCATGGCCGGCGCCGTCGGCCCGGCCAGCACCGGAGCGCTAGACGCGGAGGGCGTGCGATGAGTGTGAAGTACGGTCTTGAGGGTCAGGTCGCGGTCGTCACCGGCGCCGCGAACGGGTTCGGCCTCGCGGTCGCGACCAGGCTCGCCGACGAGGGCGCGAAGCTCGTGCTCGTCGACCGGGACGTCGAGGCGCTGAACGCGGCGGCGGAGAAGCTCGGCGGCCTCGCGGTCGTCGCCGACGTGTCCAAGGAGGAAGAGGTCGACGGGTACGTCGCCGCGGCGATCGAGCGCCCACGGGCGCATCGACCTGTTCTTCAACAACGCCGGCATCGAGGGCCGGATGGCCCCGATGACCGAGCTGTCGGTGGCGGACTTCGACCGCGTGTGGGCCGTCAACGCCCGCGGCGTCTTCATGGGCCTGCGCGCCGTGCTCAAGGTGATGAAGCCGCAGGGCTCCGGCGTCATCGTCAACACCGCCTCGATGGCGGCGATCAAGGGCGCGGCGACGTTCTCCCCGTACATCGCCTCCAAGCACGCGGTGCTCGGCCTCACCAAGTCCGCCGCGCTCGAGGGCGCCCCGTACGACATCCGGGTCAACTGCGTCGCCCCCGGCCACATCGACACCCGGATGGCCCGCGACCTGACCGCGCAGATCAACCCGGACGACCCGGAGGGCGTGTTCCAGAACGTGTCCAACTCCGTCCCCTACGGCAAGCGCTACGGCACCGCCGCCGAGGTCGCCAACGTCGTCATGTGGCTGCTTCTCCGACGAGGCGGAGTACGTCTCCGGCGCCCTGCACCTCATCGACGGCGCGCTCAACGCCGGCTGACGAGCGGCGCTACGCGTAAGCGCTGGGGCCGCCCGCGGGCGGCCTCAGCGGCTCAGAGCGCGATGCCGCGGCGCTGCGCCTTGACCTGTTCAAGCTGGCGGAGGGCGGCGATGACGCTGCGTGAAGTGGTCGCGGGTGATCTGCTCGGCCGCCACCGGGTCCCCCGCGATCACCGCCTCGATGATGTCGTAGTGCTCGTTGGCGCCCTTGACGAGGCGGCCCGGCAGCAGGCTCACGTGGAACCGGTAGCGGACATCCTGGTACCTCAGCCGCTCCAGGATCCGGCTGGCGGTGCCCTGCCCGCCGATCTCGCGGATCTTGGCGTGCATCAGGTCGCTGACCTCGCTGTCCGTCAGCATGTCGCCGCGCCTGACGGCGTCCGCCATCTGGCGCGCGAGCGCCCGCAGCTCCGCGTGGTCCGCCTCGGTGGCCACGGCCGCCGCCTTGGCGGTGCACAGTCCCTCGATGACGGCGCGGACCTCCGTGATCTCGACCGCCTCCTCCGGCGTCACCGGGCGGACCGAGGCGCTGCGGTTGCGCGGGCGGATGATCAGCGCCCTCGTTCTCAAGCTGGAGCAGTGCCTCCCGGACGGCGCCCCTGGACGTGTCGTACCTCGCCGCGAGTTCGGTCTCCACCAGCCGCTGGTTGGGCCCGAGCTCTCCGTGGTAGATGGCCATCCGCAGCTTGTCAAGCAGGCTCACGGTCTCTGGCAGGCCCTGTTCGATGTCATGGGGGATGTGCACGGTAACCTCTCGTTACGCTTCCTCATATACGATGCCAGACGAACCGACGGCTGGTGTACACACCGACGGTCAGCGGCGCCCCGGGCAATCGGCCGCCGCTATCGCGCGCGCAGGCAGACCGGCGTCTGCCTCGGGCGCACGCAGGCAGCCGCATCCCCCGGCTGGCGCGTGCCCTGCGTCACCGCATGACGGGCGCGGCGCTCCGCCACGGCCGCGGCCTGACGACGGTGCCCGGGCTCGTACGAGTGTCTTCGGGGTTAGGAGCGAATGGGACGGGGGGGTGCGTGTACCGGGTGATCTACGCGGTTCTGCTGCGGCACCTGCCGGCGGAGGCGGCGCACCGGGTCGGCGTTCTGGCTGATCCGGGCGGCGGCCGGCGTGCCCGGGCTGGCGTGGGTGCTGCGCCGGGTGCTCGGGCCGCGCGATCCCTCGCTGCGGGTGCGCGCGCTCGGCCTTGACTTCCCCGGGCCGCTCGGGCTGGCCGCCGGGTTCGACAAGGACGGCGAAGGGGTCACCGGGCTGGCCGCGCTCGGCTTCTCGTTCATCGAGGTCGGGACCGTGACCGCGCAGCCGCAGCCGGGGAACCCGAAGCCGCGGATGTTCCGCTTCCCGGCCGAGCGGGCGCTGGTCAACCGGATGGGGTTCAACAACCACGGGGCCGCGGCGCTGTCCGCCCGGCTGCGGGCGCTGCGCGCCCGGCCGGGCGTCCAAGCCGATCATCGGCGTCAACATCGGCAAGACGAAGGCCGTCGCCCGAGGAAGAGCGCCGTCGCCGACTACGTGACCAGCGCCCGCCTCGTCGCCGACGTGGCCGACTACGTGGTCGTCAACGTCAGCTCGCCCAACACCCCCGGGCTGCGCGACCTGCAGGCGGCCGACAAGCTCAGGCCCATCCTGACCGGCGGTCCGCGCCGCCCTCGACGAGGCATCGCCCCGGCGCCGCGTCCCCCTGCTGGTGAAGATCGCCCCCGACCTGGCCGACCCCGACGTCGACGCGGTCGCCGACCTGGCGCTCGAACTCGGCCTTGACGGCATCATCGCCACCAACACGACGATCTCCCGCGAGGGCCTGCACGACAGCGCCGCGGTGGCCGACGCCGGGCCCGGGCGGCCTGTCCGGCGCCCCGCTGAAGCAGCGCTCCCTGGAGGTGCTGACCCGGCTGCACGACCGGTGCGGCAAGCGGCTGACGCTCATCGCGGCCGGCGGCATCACGACCCCGGCGGACGCCGAGGCCCGGCTGGCGGCGGGCGCGACCCTGCTGCAGGCCTACACCGCCTTCATCTACGAGGGCCCCCTGTGGCCCAGGCGCGTCCAGCGCGGCCTGGCCGCCCGGCTCCGCTCCGGCAAGCCCTGACGCGCCGCCGTCCGCCGTAATTCAGGTGTGCCCGCCGGGCCGGGTATGGGACACTCCTGGCCGTGCCCGCGAACCTTTTTCATCCTGCCCTTACCCTGGAGACTCTGATGGACCAGCAGCACAGGATGAAAAGCGTTCGTCGCGGCTGTCTGCCGTGGCCGTCTACTGCGGCTCGAACTCGGGGACCGACCCGGCGTACGCGGCGGCCGCCGCCTGCCCTCGGCCGGACGCTCGCGGACCGCGGCATCCGCCTCGTCTACGGCGGCGGTGCACGTCGGGCTGATGGGCGTGGTCGCCGACGCCGTGCTCGGCAGCGGCGGCGAGGCCCACGGCGTGATCACCGAGGCGCTGCGGGCGAAGGAGATCGCGCACGGCGGCCTGACCAGCCTCCAGGTGGTCGAGACCATGCACGAGCGCAAGGCCGCGATGGCCGACGCCGCGGACGCGTTCGTCATGCTGCCCGGCGGCTTCGGCACGTTCGACGAGTTCTTCGAGGTGGTCACCTGGACCCAGCTCGGCATCCACGTCAAGCCGTGCGGGATCCTCGACGTGGCCGGGTACTTCGCCCCGCTGCGCGCCCTGATCGACGGCGCGGTGACGGCCGGGTTCGTGCACCCCGCCCACCGCGACATGGTCATCGTGGACGACGACCCCGCCCGGCTGCTCGACCGGCTGGCCGGCTGGACGCCGGTCACGGTGAGCAAGTGGCTGGACCGCGCCGACCGCTGACCGGCTGCCGCTGAGGGCCGCCGCGGGCCGCTGTGACCTGTGCCGGGTAAACCGTGACCGGGTCACAAGGGGGCGCTGACGCATGTGTTAGCTGGGACAACCGGCCCTATCCGCTGGGACGGGGTTATTGCCTCACGGCGCCTGGCGTACCAGTCTCTGTAGTGTGTCAGAGCAGACTGTTTCCCGGCCCGCTGAGATCCCGGCACCTGAGCCGGACCTGACGGCGGAGACCATAATCGCCCGCGCCAAGGCGCTGATCCCGGAGATCCGCGCGCAGGCCGACGAGGCGGAGAAGATCGGCAAGCACGTGCCCGAGCTCGACAAGAAGTTCGTCGACGCCGGGTTTTACCGGATACTGCAGCCCAAGCGGTTCGGCGGCTACGCGTTCGGGATGGACACCTTCTGGAAGGTGATCATGGCCGTCGCCGAGGGCGACGCCGGCACCGCCTGGGGGCTCTGCCTCGGCGCGCACCACGCGCAGGGCATCGGCGCCTTCTTCCCGGAAGAGGGCCAGATCGAGCTGCTTCGGCCCGACGGGGAACTTCAAGTGCCCGCACCGCGCCGCGCCCATGGGCACCGTCCACGCCGGTCGACGGCGGGTACATCGTCAAGGGCCAGTGGGACTACTGCTCGGGCGTCGGGCACGCCACGCACTTCATGTGCAACACGCTCGTCCCCGGCCGCGAGTCCGAGGGCGTGCTCACGATCTGCACCCCGATCGAGAACGTGACCGTCCTCGACGACTGGGGCAACGGCAACATCATCGGGATGAACTCCTCCGGCTCCAACAGCGTCCGGGTGGACAACGTCTTCGTGCCCGAGTACTGCACCTGCTCGGGGGACTGGACGCACAACACCGACCGCGCCGCGCCCGGCATGTACCTGCACGACGACCCGCTGTTCTGCGGCCGGATCTACGCGATGTACCACGCCGGCCTGGTCATCCCGGTGATCGGCGCGGCCAAGGGCGCGCTGCACGAGTACGAGACGATCCTGAAGACCAAGAACACGTACTTCAGGCCCATCGTGCCGCAGGTACACGGTCGAGGAGTACCAGCGGCACTACGGGCAGGCGCGGGCGCTCATCGACTGCGCCGAGGCGATCATCAACCAGTGCGGCGAGAAGTACATGGAGCTGGCCGAGCGCTGGCACCGGACCGGGGAGCCGTTCACCCGCGAGGACGACGCCGAGATGTACTCGATGATCCAGGTCGCCTCGCGGATGGCCGTCGACGCGACCACCGAGCTGTTCGGCGCGGCCTCGTCCTCGGCGGCCAAGCGCGGCGCCGCGATGCAGCGCCACTTCCGGGACAGCGCCATCTACCTCGGGCACATCTCCGCGCGGCACGACGTCGTGGCGGCCGAGGTCGCGCGGATGCACTTCGGCCTGCCCGACAGCCTCTTCTAGGGAGAGACAACTTACATGACGCTGACGCGCCACGCCCGCCGTTCCGCGCTGACCATGTCGGGTCCCTGCTGCGGCCGGCCGCGCTGCCGAGCGCGCGGGACGACTTCGCGGCCGGGAAGATCGACGCCGCCGAGCTGGCGGCCGTCGAGGACGCGGCCATCAGGGACGTCGGTCCGGCTGCAGGAGGACGCCGGGCTGCGGTCCGCGACCGACGGGGAGTTCCGCCGCGAGCAGTGGCACGCCGACTTCCTCTACGCGATCGGCGGGATCGAGCGGGGCGCGCTCGGGCCTGCCGCTGCCGGTCTACACCAAGGACGAGAAGATCGCCTGGACGCCGAACGTCACCGAGATCACCGGGAAGGTCCACCTGGAAGAGACGATCTTCGGCGACCACTTCACGTTCCTGAAGGAGCACCGTGACGACGGCGCTGCCGAAGATCACCATCCCCTCCCCGCGCATGGCGCACTTCCGGGTCGACCTGTCCAGGTCGCCCTACCCGACTCACGAGGAGTTCCGCGCGGACGTCGCCGCCGTCTACGCCGCCGAGGTCGCCGGGCTGTACGCGCTCGGCTGCCGGTACCTGCAGTTCGACGACACGATCTTCGCGTTCCTCGAACGACCCGCAGTGGCGGGCCAACGCCAGGGCCACCGGGCTCGACCCCGACCACCAGCACGAGATCAACGTCACCGTCATCAACGAGGCGCTGCGCGGCAAGCCCGCCGACATGGCGGTCACCATCCACATGTGCCGCGGCAACTACCGCTCGGCCTGGTTCTCCTCCGGCGGCTACGACTTCGTGGCCGAGGCCGTCTTCGGCGGGCTCAAGGTCGACGGGCTGTTCCTCGAGTACGACGACGAGCGGTCCGGGACGTTCGAGCCGCTCCGCTTCGTGCCGGACGACCAGGTCGTCGTGCTCGGCCTGGTCACCACCAAGACGCCGGAGCTCGAGTCCAAGGACGCGCTCAAGCGGCGGGTCGAGGAGGCCGCCAAGTACGTGGACATCGACCGGCTGTGCCTGTCCGGGCAGTGCGGGTTCGCCTCCACCGTGGAGGGCAACTCGCTCACGATCGACGAGGAGAAGGCCAAGCTCGACCTGATCGTCGAGACCGCCAGGAGATCTGGGGCTAGCCGCCGTGGAGCCCCTCGTTCATCGCCGATCAGGGGCACTTCTTCACCGGGCTGCAGACTCATCCCGGGCCCGCGGCACGAGCGTCTACGGGACACATGTGGAGTATCAGGTACCCGCCTCCGTTCGGGACAACCTTGTCCTCGTGCACGGCGGCGGCGGGCAGGCGCTCGACATGCTGACCACCCCGGACGGGCGGCCCGGCTGGTCGACCATCTTCCTGCGGGACGGGTTCGCGGTGTACACCGTGGACCGGCCGGGGCTCGGGCGGTCGCCGTTCCACCCGGACGTCAACGGGCCGTACGGGCCGCCCGCGGCCTACGAGGGGTTCGTGGCGACGTTCGCGGCGCCGTCGCCGCCCGGGCTGCCGCCGCACACGCAGTGGCCGGGCAGCGGGGACCGCGTCGGACCCGGCGCTGGCGACGTTCCTTGCCTGGCAGGAGCCGTTTGTGCCGGACGCGGTGCGGGCGCACGAGGACATGCGGACGGGCGCGGCCGCGCTGCTCGACCGGATCGGGCCGTCGGTGCTGCTGACGCACTCGTTCGGCGGCGGGTTCGGCTGGCTGGCCCTGTCGGAGCGGCCGTCGCTGGTGAAGGCCCTCGTCGCGGTCGAGCCCGCCGGGCCGCCGTTCGTCGACCACCCGGCGCTCGGGTCGTTCCGCTACGGGCTGACGCCGGTGCCGCTGGCGTTCGGCCCGGGGCCGGCGAGGCGAAGCTCGACGGCCTGCCGGTCGCGGTGGTGTCGGCCGCGTGCTCCGGCTTCGAGCCGTCCTGCCACGCACCGCGGAGTACCTGCGGTCGTGCGGGGCGGCGGTTGACGAGATCCGGCTCGGCGAGCTCGGCATCCACGGCAACGGCCACGCGATGATGCTGGAGAAGAACAACGTCGAGGTCGCCGCGGTCATCACCGACTGGATCGTCAAGCACACCTGAGTCGACCCAGCGGACCATCGAGGACGCAGTCGATGACTCCCGCGACCGGGAAAGTCACGACGGCGGCCGAGGCCGTCGCGGACATCGAAGACGGGGCGAGCATCGGCGTCGCGGGGTTCGGCCTGTCGCACCGGTACCCGTCGACGCTGATCGCGGCGCTCGGCGAGAAGGGGTCGCGCGGGCTGACCGTGTACTGCAACGGCCTCGGCCAGCCAGGGTTCCCCACCGGGCACCTGCTCGCCGACAACCACCAGATCGCGCCACCTGGTGACCTGCTTCTCCGCCCGGCCCGGCGTGGTCTCCGAGGCGGAGAAGCAGATCATGGCCGGCGGGAGATGACGCTGGAGATGGTGCCGCAGGGGACGCTCGTGGAGCGGATGCGGGCCGGCGGCGCCGGCCTCGCCGCCATCTACACGCCGACCGGGTACGGGTCCGCGATCGCCGACGGCAAGGACATCAGGTACTTCGACGGCAAGCCGTACGTGCTCGAGCGGGCGATCACCACGGACTTCGCGCTGATCAGGGCGGCCAAGGCGGACCACTTCGGGAACGTGGTGTTCCGCGGCGGGTCGCAGAACTTCAACGTGTCGCTTCGCCAAGGCGGCGCGGGTGACGATCGTCGAGGCGGAGGAGATCGTGCCCACCGGCGAGATCGCCCCCCACGAGGTCGACCTGCCCGGCGTGTTCGTCACCCGGGTGGTGCCGATCACCGTCGCGATGGACGTGCACAACCTGCCGAAGCGGGCCAACCGGCCGGCCTCGTCGGCCAGGCCGTACCTGGGCAAGCCGGCGCTGACCCGGGCCGAGATCGGGCGGCGGACGGCGGCCCTGCTGCCGGACGGCGCGGTCGTGAACCTCGGCGCGGGGCTGCCGGTGCAGGTCGCGAACTACGTCACCGACCGGCCGGTCATGCTGCACGCGGAGAACGGGCTGCTCAACTACGGCGGCGCCGACCCCAGCGACGACTTCGACCCCGACCTGCACGACGCCGGCGGCCAGTTCGTGACGCTGCGCCCGGGGACGTCGTTCTTCGACTCGGTGACGTCGTTCGAGATCGCCCGCGGCGGCCGGCTGTACGCGGTCGTCCTCGGCTCCTACCAGGTCGGCGGCAACGGCGACCTGGCGAACTGGTCGGCGCCCGGCATGATCGGCGGCGGCATCGGCGGCGCGATGGACCTCACCGCCGGGGCGCAGCACGTGTTCGTGACGCTCGAGCACACCGACTCCAAGGGGAGCCCCAAGCTGGTGGAGCGGTGCGAGTACCCGCTGACCATGCCGAACTGCGTGGACGCGATCATCACCGACCTGGCGCTGCTGCGGCGGCCCGACCGCGCGTCGCGGTTCGTGCTTGAGGAGATCGCGGCCGGCTTCACCGTCGACGGAGGTGCTCTCGCTGACCGGCATGACGGTCGACGTGGCCGACGAGGTCGGCGTGATGCAGGAGAACTGGAGCTAGGCGCTCCTGCGCCCCCACAGGCGGGCCCGGGCGACCACTACCGCACCCTGCCTCTGGCAAGGAAACCCGTGCTTTACCAGTCTCTAGGACTTAGTGTAATTACTTAAAGGCAGCATGAACTGCCACAGGGGGGATTCCTTGTCACAAGAGCCATCCGCGCAGCAATCACGCCTTGGCTTGGCCGATGTCCTACAGGGCCTTCGCCAAGACTTGCAGACGGCTTTGCAGACGATAAACGAAGATGACATCACGTTTCCGGTCGAGTCCGCTGAGGTTGTGGTCCACGTGGGCGTAACTCGGCAAGGGAATGCCAATGGAGGCGTCCACATCTGGGTGGTAGAGCTCGGCGGCGGCGGTTCCTACTCCAAAGACGAGATTCACACGGTGACCCTTGGGCCGGTGGCCGATGAAGAAGAGAGCGCCCGGACGCTGACCGAGAAGCCGTAGCGTGCAGATTTCGACTGGTGAAGAATCCGATGCCTTTTCCCGGCGATCAAGGTGCTCGTCGACCGGGGCGAACTGGTCCGGGACATCGCCGGCAGCGGACTGCTTATCGGCGGTAAGCACGTGCTGACGGCCGCGCACCTGCTGGATAATGGCGATGGCGGGCAAGTGCTTGTCCGTGCCATGGACGGCAAGGAATACAAGGCCGTGGCGAGGCTCGTCGGAGCCAGCGACGCCGGCTGCGATCTCGCCGTCGCGGAAATCGTTGACGCCGCGTTCGAGGTGGAACCGTCGTTCGTCCGGTTCGCACGGGTAGACCGGCAGCGACCGGTTTCGCAGGCTGCTGGGCCGTCGGCTTCCCCAGTTTCGAATACATGTTCCCTTCAGCCAGGGCGGCAGGGGCATCTCCGGGGCCGCGCAGCCAATCGGCACAGGTCTGGGGTTACGTCTTGCCCGGCAGCTTGCTGCGCGGCCCGGGACGACTCGAGCTCATGGTGACGCACCATCCGCTTGGCGGCATCGCGGCTCCAGCTGGCAAGGGATGTCCGGTTCCGCGGTGATGGTAGAGGGAGTAGACGGGGCGCGGTGGGTCATCGGCGTGGTGACCTCTCATACCCCGGCCGCCGGGTCCTCGGTGCTGTCAGTGACGCCGCTCAGCGTGCTGACGGACTTGGACAAGCCGGAGTGGTGGGAGCGCCTGGCCCCAGTGCCCTATCCGACATGCGGAACGTCATCAGCGGCCTTACCCAGGATGAACCGCCAATGTCTTCCTTGAGCGCGATCGTGCGGTCGGCAAGGAGCGCCACCTCGAGCCTCGAGCGCGAGGCGCAGCTCAACGACCGGCACAAGAGCGACCCGAGGAGTCGGCGGCGGAACCAGGCCCCGCGGCCGAGCTACTGCGCCGGGTCCACCTCATAACCGCCGCCCCGGCCGATCCTCGCCTGGAGGGGCGGCTCTTGCCGCGCTCAAGCACTCACCCAGGTCTTCATGATCGCGGACCAGCTGGTGTCCCGCCGATTGCTTAGACGAGTCGCCGGAAGCCGAGACGCTGCTGCTGTCGACGTTCTCACGGCTTTGCCAGGAGCACGATCTCGATCCGGCGAGAGTCACCGCGCTGTTTTCAGGCCCTGGTGCGCTGGGTGGACATCGCCGTCCGCGGAGTTATCTCCGACAGTCCCGCCGTGGGTCGGCTTGGGGCAGGTCCGTCATCTACGACGAGTCGGCGCTTCGGCAGCAGCTCGGCTGGCCAGCCGCTCCCGGAAGGCGCCACGGCCGGCCGCAGTCGGTGGCGCAATTCATGGAAGGCCTACGGGAACACATCCACGTCGCGCACTCTAAGATCGCCCTCACGATGCTGGGGCAGAACAAGAGCCTGTCGATCTCCGACCTCTATGTCACGCCGAGCATCGTGCTCGATTCACGGTGGCCGACCATTCTGCGGCAGGAAAACCCGTCTGACCGGAGCGAGCCGGGCCAGGCGCCTGGCGAGGCAACCGCTGAGGCCGGGCAACGCCCGACCGCACGGCGAGGCCCCTGGGCTTCGATCACCCCAGGCAGCGCGATATCGCTGTCCACACTGACCCGGACGGCGCACCGTGGTGCTCGGCGACCCGGGGGTCGGCAAGTCGACGGCGACCAAGCTCGCCTATGACGGCAGTGAAGCGGATCCTGGCCGAATGGTG
>CAVTKQ010000037.1:0-42556 GCA_963735315.1 uncultured Actinomycetota bacterium | reverse complement strand
TTGCCTGCGAGGCGGCCGTTCTGGACCATGTACGTCGCCATGGTCGAGGTTCCGGCCGTGCTAGCGATGTACTGGCCCCAGATGATGTACACGAGGTCGAACAGCTGCAGCGCGCCGAGGATCGACAGGAACGCCCAGATGCGGATGGTCGGGCCGAGCAGCGGCACCATGATGTGCCGCTGGACCTGCCAGTAGGAAGCGCCGTCGATCCGCGCGGCCTCAGAGAGCTCGTCGGGGATCGACTGCAGGCCGGCCAGCATCAAGATGACCGCGAAGCCGATGTACTTCCACGTGAGGATGCCCATGAGGGTCCAGATCGCGACGTTCGGGTCGGCGAGCCAGTCGACCGCAAGGAAGCCGAGGCCCATGCTGTGCAGCAGGTCGTTGAGCGCGCCGGTGGCCGGGAGCATCAGGCTGAAGCCAGTGCCGACGATGACCTCGGAGATGATGAAGGGGACGAAGATCAGGATGCGGATGAGTGAGCGCCCGCGGATCTTCTGGTTCAGCAGCAGCGCGAGCAGGATGGCCAGCGGCCCCTGGATGACCAGGGACGCCACCACGATCAGGCCGTTGTGCAGCAGTACCTGATGGAAGTCGGGGTCGGTGAAGATTATCTTGTAGTTATTCAGGCCGACCCAGTCGGTGGGCGCGCCATAGCCTTGCCACTTGTAGAAGCCGTAGTAAGCGGCGAGCGCGATCGGAAAGATCACGAGCCCCACGAACACAATGATCGCGGGGCCGGTGAGAAGCGCGATTTCCAGCCGCAGGCGCCCTCGGCCGCGGCGCTTGCGCGGACGCGGCGTCGGGGACGCGGCGTCCGCCGCGTCCCCGACCTGAGGTGCGCCCCGGCGGACGCGGCTGATGGCCGCGGTGCCCAGGGTTTCGCTCATCGCTACCGGTCAGCCCTTCGCCGCGGCTTCGCTGGTGGCGCTGACGATGCCGGCGGACGTGCCCTTGCCCGCGAGCAGGTTCACTACCGCGGTGTTCATCGCGTTGCCGACGTTCTGGCCGTATTGAGTGTCGAGGAACTGCATGGTGTAGGCGGCCTTGTTGAAGGCCTGGAGCGCCGAGACGCTGTACGGCTGGGTCACAATCGACTGCGCGGCCTGGTTAACGGGGATGTTGACGAACGCCGTGGAGTAGGCCTTCTGCTGGGGCGTGGTCAGCAGGAACTCAAGGAACCCGAAGGCCTGCGCCGGTGCGTGCGCGGACAGCGAGTAGGCGTCGTTGCCGCCCATCATCGCGCTCGGGTCGCCCGCGCCGCCAGGAACCGCGGGGAAGGGGAACCAGCCAAGGTCAGGCAGCGGCTTCTGGTTCGGGGTGAGCGTCTGGATCGTGCCCGGGTCCCAGGAGCCCATGAGCTCCATGCCGGCCTTGTGGTTGGCGATCAGGCCGGCCGAGGAGCCCGCGCCCTGCTGCGCGGAGGTGGTGAGGAAGCCCTGCTGGAACGGGTTGACCTTCAGGAACGCCGACAGGTCGTCGCCGGCCTTGGTCCAGCACGGGTCGGTGAACTTCAGGCTCGTGCCGGCCGTGTTCATCGTCGCCTGGCTGCACTCGCGCAGGGCGAAGTTGTAGTACCAGTGGGCGGCCGGCCACGCGTCCTTGGCGCCGACCGCGATCGGCGCGACGTTGATGGCCTTCAGCTTGGCGACGTCGGCCTCGAGTTCCGGGATGGTGGTCGGCGTCGAGGTAATGCCCGCCTGCTGGAACAGGTCCTTGCTGTAGTAGATGCCCTCGGGCTGAGTGTCGACCGGGATGGCGTAGACCTTGCCGTTGAGGGTCTCGCTGGCGAGCGCGGCCGCACTGACGTTGGCCTGGTCCGCGGCGGTGAGGGTCAGCGCCTGGACCTGGTTCGCGTTGACCATGGCCAGCATCTTACCGCCGCCGCGCTGGAAGAAGATGTCCGGCGCGGTGCCCGAGTTCAGGGCGGTCTGCAGCTTGCCGTCGAGGCTCTCGTTCTGGATGTTCTGCATCTTGACCGTCACGCCCGGGTGGGCCTCGTTATAGGTCTTCACGGCGTTCTGGAAGTACGTAAGGCCGGGACCGGGGACGGCGTTCGTCCAGAAAGTCAGCGTGGTGTTGCCGCCGGAGGACGAGCCACCGCCGCTGCTGGCGCTGCTGCCGCTGCCTCCGGCGCAGGCGGAGGCGGCCAGAGCGACGCCCACGCCGAGCGCCGCAATCGCGGCAGCACGGGTTTTCTTCATCATCGTAGAAACTCCTTGACCGAAAACTGGGTACCACGACTTGTCCGAAGACGCTCCGCGGGAGCGGCGGCATGCGCCCGGCTGCTACGCATGGTTCGTCTCCTGGGGTTGACGCAAGGCACTTTCGAAAGTTTTCGAATACTTTCGACGTGCCGCCATCGTAAGTTCGTCGCCTATGGCGGTCAACCCTTCGTTTCCGCGTCGTTACGAACGTTTTCATGTTGCTTTGATTGCCGTACGATGCAGCAAGAACAGCGCTGTTCCATCGATCGTTCAGAATCGCGAAAAATTTCGACATCAAATCGAAAGGCTTGGCCGTGCGGAAGACCACCCTCGCCGCGATCGCCGCCGAGGCTGGCGTGTCGCTGCCCACCGTGTCCAAGGTGGTGAACGGCAGGCCCGACGTCGCGCCGACCACCCGCGCCCGAGTTGAACAGCTCCTTGACCAGCACCAGTACCGGCGCAACGGGCTGCGCATGCACCGCCGCTCCGGACTGATCGACCTGGTATTCAACGGCCTGGACAGCCCGTGGGCGGTGGAGATACTGCGCGGGGTCGAGGAGTGGGGCGCGGAGCACTCCACCGCGATCGCCGTGTCCGCGGTCCGGCACGGCGACGCCCGCCCCGCGAGCTGGACGTCGGCGATCGCCAGCCACCACTCCGACGGGGTGATCCTGGTGACCACCACGCTGACCAGCGCGCAGGTCGGGCAGCTGCGCGGGGCCGGCATCCCGCTCGTCGTCATCGACCCGGCCAATACCCCGCCGCCCGACATCCCGTCAGTCGGCGCGACGAACTGGGCGGGCGGGCTCGCCGCCACCGAGCACCTGCTGTCCCTAGGCCACCGCCGGATCGGCGCGATCTCCGGGCCAGTCGACATGCTGTGCAGCATGGCCCGGCTCGACGGCTACCGCTCGGCCCTTGAGCGGGCGGGCGTGGCGGCGGACCAGGACCTGATCAGGTACGGCGACTTTCAGCACGAGGGCGGCTTCGCCCGCGCCGTCGAACTGCTCGCCCTCCCCGACCCGCCGACGGCGATCTTCGCGGGCAGCGACCAGCAGGCGTTCGGCGTCTACGAGGCGGCCAGGCAGCGGGGCCTGCGCATACCCTCCGACCTGTCCGTCGTGGGCTTCGACGAGCTGCCGGTCAGCCGCTGGGCCTCCCCGCCGCTGACCACCGTGCGCCAGCCCCTCGCCGAGATGGGCAGCGCCGCCGCCCAGATGCTCGGCGAGCTGATCGACGGCGGCCCGCTGCGCAGCAACCGGGTGGAGCTGACCACCGAGCTCTACACCCGTGAATCGACCGCCCCCCCGAAGGAGCCAGGAAAGTGACGCAGGTAGACATCGAGGCCTGGCGCGACCCGGCGCGGCCGGCCGAGGAGCGGGTCGCCGACCTGCTCGGCCGGATGACGCTCGAGGAGAAGATCGCGCAGCTCGGCAGCATCTGGATGGGCGCCTCCGGCGACGGCGACGGCGTGGCGCCGATGCAGGACCAGTTCTTCAGCTACGAACAGCCGCCGTTCGACGAGCTGATCAAGAACGGGCTCGGCCAGCTCACCCGGGTGTTCGGCACCCGCCCGGTCGAGGCGGCGGCCGGGATGCGCGCGCTCGCCTCGCTGCAGGCCAGGGTCGCCGCCGCCAGCAGGCTCGGCATCCCCGCGGTCGCGCACGAGGAGTGCCTGACCGGCTTCGCCGCCTGGGGTGCGACGATCTTCCCCACGCCGCTGGCCTGGGGTGCCTCGTTCGACCCCGCGCTCGTCGGCGAGATGGCGGCGGCCTTCGGCGCGACCATGCGGGCGGCGGGCGTGCACCAGGGGCTCGCCCCGGTGCTCGACGTGACCCGTGACTACCGCTTTGGCCGCACCGAGGAGACCATCGGCGAGGACCCGTACCTGGTCGGGGCGATCGGCACCGAGTACGTGCGCGGGCTGCAGCGGTCCGGGATCCAGGCCACGCTGAAGCACTTCGCGGGCTACACCGCCTCCCGGGCCGGGCGGAACATGGCCCCGGTCTCCATGGGGCCGCGCGAGTTCGCCGATGTCATCCTCGTCCCGTTCGAAATGGCCATCAGGATCGGCGGCGCGCGCTCGGTGATGCCGACCTACGTCGACATTGACGGCGTGCCGGCCAGCGCCGATCCCCGCCTGCTGACCACGCTGCTCCGGGACGAATACGGCTTCGACGGGGTGGTGGTCTCCGACTACTACGCGGTCTCCTTCCTCGAGCTGCAGCACGGTGTCGCGGCCAGCCAGGGCGAGGCGGCGGTGCTCGCGCTCGCCGCGGGCCTTGACGTCGAACTGCCCGGCACCCGCTGCTTCGGCGAGCCGCTGCTCGGCCTGGCCGCGGCGGGTGCGGTGCCGGCGGAAGTCATCGACCGGGCGGCGGCCAGGGTGCTGCGGCAGAAGCTCGACCTCGGCCTGCTCGACCTGGACTGGTCGCCCCAAACTGACCAGGCGGCGGCCGCACCCGACCTGGACCCGCCCGGGCAGCGGGACATCGCCAGGCAGCTCGCCGAGGAGTCCGTGGTCCTGGTCAAGAACGCCCCGCAGCCGGCGACCGGGGAATACTGCCCCTCGCGGCCGACACCAGGGTCGCCGTCGTCGGGCCCCTGGCCGATGAGCCGCTCGCGTTCTTCGGCTGCTACTCGATGCCCAGGCACCTCGGCCACACGCAGCGGTCCGACGGGTCGACCGGCGGGGCCGGCGTCGAGGTCGCCACCCTGCTCGGCGCGCTGCGCGCCGAAGGCATCACCGTGACCGGGTACGCACCGGGCGCCGCGGTCCGCACGCTCGATGAGTCGGGGTTCGCCGAGGCAGTAGGCAGCACCCGTTCCGCGGATGTGATCGTGGCGGTCGTCGGGGACGAGGCCGGCCTCTTCGGGCGCGGGACCAGCGGCGAGGGGTGTGACATCGATGAACTGAAGCTCCCCGGCGTGCAGCAGGAACTGCTGCACGCGCTCGCCGATACCGGCAAGCCCGTGGTGGCCGTCCTTGTCACCGGCCGGCCGTACGCGCTCGGCGGCGTGGCGGACCGGCTGGCGGCGATCGTTCAGGCGTTCTTCCCCGGCGAGGAGGGCGGCCCCGCGGTCGCCGGGGTGCTCACCGGGCGGGTGAACCCGAGCGGGAAGCTGCCGGTCGAGCTGCCCAGGGACGTCGGGGCACAGCCCTCGACCTACCTGCGGTCGAAGAACGCCGCCAGGCACGGCGGCAGCACGGTCGACCCCACGCCGCTGTTCGCGTTCGGGCACGGGCTCTCGTACACGACCTTCGCGTACTCGGACCTGGCGCTGTCGGCGGGCTCGGTCGCCACCGACGGCACGGTCGAGGTCTCGTGCACCGTGCGCAACGCCGGCCAGGTCGCCGGGACCGAGGTCGTGCAGCTCTACCTGGGCGATCCGGTCGCCACCGTGGTGCGGCCGGTGAATTGGCTGGCCGGGTTCGCGCGGGCGGCGCTGGAACCAGGCGAGGCGGCGCGGGTAACGTTCCGGGTGCACGCGGACCGGACCTCGTTCACCGGCCAGGACTTGACGAAGATCGTCGAGCCCGGCACGATCACAGTGACCCTCGGTGGTGCTTCTGACGATTTGCCACTGACGGGTTCTTTCACACTGACTGGCCCGCTACGTACCGTGGGTATTGATAGGGTGCTCGACACGCCGGTAACTGTAAAGAAACTTACCGATTAGGCTGGCACTCAACCCGCGGGCAGGGTCCGGACATGGAGGTCTGCGAATGGCGCGTATCGCGCTCGACCACGTGGAGAAGGTTTACGGCGGGGGCGTCAAGGCGCTCGACGACCTGAACCTTGAGGTGAGGGAGGGCGAGTTCATGGTGCTCGTCGGTCCCTCGGGGTGCGGGAAGTCGACCGCGCTGCGGTCTATCGCCGGGCTGGAGGAGATCACCGGCGGGACCATCTCGATCGGGGAGCGGGTGGTGAACGACCTGCCGCCGAAGGACCGGGACATCGCGATGGTGTTCCAGAACTACGCCCTGTACCCGCACATGACGGTGGCCGACAACCTGGCGTTCGGGCTGAAGCTGCGGCACACCCCGAAGGCGGAGATCAGGCGGCGGGTCGGGGAGGCGGCGGAGCTGCTCGGCCTGGAGCCGTACCTGGCGCGCAAGCCGGCCGCGCTGTCGGGCGGGCAGCGGCAGCGGGTGGCGATGGGCCGGGCGATCGTCCGCGAGCCGGCCGCGTTCCTGATGGACGAGCCGCTGTCGAACCTGGACGCCAAGCTGCGGGTCTCGATGCGGGCGGCGCTGAACCAGCTGCACGAGCGGCTCGGCACCACCACCGTGTACGTCACCCACGACCAGGTCGAGGCGATGACCCTCGGCAACCGGGTCTGCGTGCTGCGGGACGGGCAGCTGCAGCAGGTCGACACCCCGCAGACGCTGTTCGACGCCCCGGTCAACCTGTTCGTCGCCGGGTTCATCGGCTCGCCCGGCGATGAACTTCGTCACCGCCGAGCTGGTCCGCGACGAGGGGCCCGCGGTGACGTTCGCCGGGTTCCGGCTGCCGGTGCCCGCGTCGGTCGATCTCCGGCAAGCCGGGGCTGGAGGACTACTTCGGCAAGAAGGTCATCCTCGGCATCCGGCCCTCGGACTTCGAGGACGCCGCCTTCGGCGACGCCGCCTGGCCGCGGATCGACGTCACGGCCGGGGTCACCGAGGGCCTGGGCACCGAGATCCACGCGATCTTCACCATCGACGCCCCGCCGGTCGAGCACGCCTCGATCACCAGCGCGGCCCGCGGGGACGACGACGAGGACGAGGGCTTCGCCCTGGCCGGCGGCAGGTCGCTGTGGACGGCGCGGGTCTCCTCGCGGTCCGCCGTCCGGCCCGGGGCCCCGCTCCAGCTGGCCATCGACACCAGCCGGCTGCACTTCTTCGACCCCGCCACCGGCGACTCGATCGGGCACCCGCTGTCGGCTGGCGTCACTGCGGCGGCCGCGACCGCCTGAGCTGGGTAATTGTTCTGAGCGCATAGCGGAGCGCTGGCCGCACTGGGGTGCGGCCAGCGCTCCGCTTTCTTTGTCCGCGGGCCCATTGCGTGCGGCCAGGGGAAGAGGGGAGTCTCTGGGCGTAGGGACGAATGGGTCACTGGGTGCGAAGGAGCAGCCATGGCGGACACGGGCGCGCGGGGCAAGCGGATCGGCGGGGTCTGCGGGGTTAGCCGATGAGCGGCCTGCCGGACCTGGCCGGCAAGGTGGCCGTCGTGACCGGCGGTGCCTCCGGGATCGGGAAGGGGATCGCCGCCCGGCTCGTCGCCGAGGGCGCGCAGGTGATCATCGCCGACATCCAGCGCGACGCCATGGAGGCGACCGCCGCCGAGCTCGGCGCGGACGCCGTCCAGACCGACGTGAGCGACCCGGCCAGCGTCGACGCCCTGGCCCGCGCGGTCCTCGACCGCTACGGGGCCGTCCACGTGGTCTGCAACAACGCCGGCATCGGGCCGCTCGCGCCGGTCGCCGACCTGACGCTTGACGACTGGCGCTGGATGATCGGCGTGAACCTGTGGGGCGTCATCCACGGCGTGCACACGTTCCTGCCCGTCCTGAAGCAGAACCGCGACGGCGGGCACATCGTGAACACCGCCTCCATGGCCGGCCTGGTCGCCGGGCCCCGGCTCGGCGCGTACGCGGCGGCCAAGTACGGCGTGGTCGGGCTGACCGAGGTGCTGGCCGCCGAGCTGGCCGCGGACAACTCGCGGGTCGGCGTGTCCGTGCTCTGCCCGGGCACCGTGCACACCAACATCGGCACGTCGTCGCGCAACCGGCCCGCCGACCTGCCCGACGCCGGCTTCAAGGACATCGACATCGAGCTTGAGGACAACCCCAGGTACCGGTGGATCTACCCCGAGGACGCCGGCGCCGTGGTGGTCCGGGCGATCAAGCGCGGCGACCTGTACGCCCTGACCCACCCCGACTGGTACCCGATGGTCGCCGAGCGCCACGAGGCGATCGCCGAGGCCTTCCGGGAGCAGGAGGCCTTCCGGGAGGCGGAGGCCTTCCGGCGGCAGGCCGGCGACGCGGGGCGGTAACCGTGATGCGCGCCACGATCGCCTACTACGACCCGCCGCGCCGCCCGGCGCCCGGGCAGCGGCCCGACTTCACCCGCCTGCCGCTCACCGGCCAGCCGGTGACGGTCTCGAACATGCGCGCGGCCGGCGGCGGGTTCTGCCTCGACCGCGAGGGGTTCACCGTGGCGGCCGCGCCGACCGAGGTCCGCGACTTCCACGACCGCGACGAGGTGCTGCGCACCTACGTCGCCGAGGCGCGCGAGCTGGTCCGGTCGCTGACCGGCTGCGCGGCGACCGCGCTGCTCAACAGCCCGGTGGTGCGGGTCAGCGGCCGGGCGGGCCCGCGGCCGGCCGGGGCCACGTTCACCGGGGACTTCGCGCACGCGGACTTCAGCGCGGCGGCCGCCGCGGCCATGCTGCGCCGCAACCTGCCGCCCGGCGAGGCCGAGGCCAGGCTGCGCGGCCCGGGATTCGCCGTCTTCAACGTGTGGCGGGCCTTCTCCGGCCCGCCGCAGGACGTGCCGCTCGCGCTGTGCGACGCGCGGTCCGTCGCGCCGCAGGACAAGCAGTACTGCGAGATCACCATGAAGTCAGCGGCTGGAGACCTGCTGACCTGGGAAAATGTCACCTACTACCACAATCAGGCGCACCGCTGGTGGTACTGCCCCGACATGACGCGGGACGAGGCGTACGTCTTTCGGTCGTTCGACTCCGCCCCCGGCCGCGCCGAGCAGGTGCCGCACAGCGCGTTCGTCAACGAATCCTGCCCGGCGTCCGCGCCGCCGCGCGCCTCCGTCGAGGTGCGCGTGTTCGCCTTCTACGACGAGGATTAATGAAAGATCTCCTTATCGCGTCCGTCGAAGCACTCCCCTGCTCGGTGCCGCTCAAGCAGGCCGTGACCCAGGGCCTCGGCTCGGTGACCAAGCGGGACACCGTGGTGGTCAAGGTGACCACGGCCGACGGCCTGACCGGGTACGGCGAGGCCTACAACGGCCGGGCCCCGCTCGCGATCGCCGCCACCGTGAACACGACGCTGCGCGACCTGCTCGTCGGCCTGGACGGGGGCTCGACCACGGCCATCTGGGACGTCTTCGAGCGCCGGGTGCTCGCCAACCACGGGACCTGCGCCGCCTGCACCTGCGCGATGAGCGGCGTCGACATGGCCTTGTGGGACCTGGCGGGCAAGGCCCTCGGCGTCCCGCTGTACCGGCTGCTCGGCGGGTCAGCCGCGCGAGATCCCCGCCTACGCGGGCGGCTTCGCGCTCGGCTACGCCTCGCCCGGCGCGGTCGTCGACGAGGCGCTGGCCCAGGTCGCCGCCGGCTACGGCGCCGTCAAGCTGCGGCTAGGCGATGCCATCGACCGGGACGCGGAACGGGCGCGTGCGTTGCGCGCCGCGCTCGGCCCGGACGTGGCGCTGCTGGCCGACGCGAACTGCCGGTACTCCGTGTCCGACGTGCGCACGATGCTGCCGGTCCTCGCCGAGGTCGGGGCCGGCTGGCTCGAGGAGCCGTTCCCGCCGTACCAGGACCGGGCGTGGCGTGACGCTGGCGCTATCGCGGCCGGCGTGCTGCCGCTCGCGGCCGGCGAGAACTGCTACACCAGGTACGAGTTCCAGCGGCTCATCGACGCGGGCGCGGTGTCGGTCGTGCAGCCCGACCTGTCCCGCTGCGGCGGGATCACCGAGGGCTTGCGGATCGCGTCGCTGGCGTCCGCCGCCGGGCTGCCGGTCTGCACGCACGGCTGCCACACCGGGCTGAACTTCGCCGCCAGCGTGCACTACCTGGCGTCGGTCGAGAACGCCTGGTACTTCGAGGCCGACGGGTCGACGGACAACCCGCTGCGCACGGTCGCGTGCTCGGTGTCGTACACGCTGTCCGAGTCCGGCACGGTGACCCCGCTTGACGGTCCCGGCCTCGGCGTCGAGGTGGACGAGGACTACCTCCGCGCCCACCCGCTCACCGAGGGCCCCGCCTGGCGCTGAGACGCGCGGCGAAGGCAGCATGGCGAAGGCATGAATGTGCCATCGATGCCGCTATAGCGACATCGGTGGCACATTCATGCGGGCTAGCACGGGGCCGAGATGGCCCTCGGGCCCCTCGGGTCAATACGGTTTTGGCCCGCGGGCCCATGGGCCAACACGGTCTTGGCCCCTGGGCCCGCAGGGCCAATAGAGCTGGCCCCGGGGGCCCGCGGGCCACGGGTAGCTGGCGCTGAGCCGGACGGCAGGTGCATGAAAGTGCCGTTTTCATGCGGGTGGCTGGTCTAGGGAGCGCGACCTCCTCCTCGGGGAGCAGGCCGTGCTGGAGGGCGAACATCGCCGCGGCGGCGCGGTTCGTGGCGTCGATCTTGGCGTAGATGTGCTCGACGTGGTTGCCCGCGGTCTTCGGCGAGATCACCAGGCTGGCGGCGATCCGCTTGTTCGACATGCCCCGCGCGAGCAGGATGAGCACCTCCACCTCGCGGGCGGTCAGGCCCGCCACCGCCGTCCTGCGGCGCGGCACCCGGTGGCCGGCCGCGTCAAGCACGGCGTCGACCGCCGCGCCGTCGAGGCGGCCCGCGCGGACCTCGGCGCGCATCTGCGCCGAGGCGTCCTGCGCGGACCGCGCGGGCCGGTACGGGCGCGGCTCGCGCATCGCCTGGTAGGCGTCGGCGGCGCCGAGCACGCGGGCGAGCGTGGAGATCGCGCCGCCGGAAAGCCCGCGGGGATACCCGCTGCCGTCCAGCCGCTCGCGGTGCTGCACCGCGATCTCGCCGAGCGGCGCGAGCGCGGCCGACTGGCGCAGCATGCGCTCGGTCAGGTAAGGGGACATCCTGACCCGCTCCCACTCGCCGGTGCTCAGCGGCCCCGTCTTGTCCCAGATCGAATTCGACACGCCCAGGCGGCCGTAGCCGTGAACCAGCCCGGCACGGCGCAGCGTCTCCGCGCTCCCGGCCGGCAGCCCGACCGGCTCCCGGCCGCTTCGGCCAGCTCGGCGACCGCGACCGCGTGGCCGAGCGTGAACGGTGACTTCAGGTCCACGAAGTTCGCGATGGCCGTCAGCGCGCCGTCGAGTTCCGCTGGCGACAGTTCGACCGCGAGCGCCGGCTCGGCGGCGATCACGGCCCGCCACGCGGGAACCGCGTCGAGGCCGTCGAAGATCCCGTCCGCCTGCGCGCACAGCAGGGCCGCCAGCGCGGGGTCGAACTGGCTGCCCGACCGCGAGCGGGCCAGCGCCCGCGCTCCCTCGACGCCGCGCACCCGGTGCGCCACCTCCATGAACTCGGCGAGCTGGGCGATCCTGGCCGGGACCGGCACCGCCTCGGCTTTCAGCTCGCCCGGCCAGCCCCGCCCGTTCCACTGCTCGTACGCGGCGCCGACCGCCGCACGGATGCCGACCGACAGGCCGAGCTGCTCGGCCAGTGTCTGGGCCAGCCGGGCGTGCTGGGCGATCATCCCGTCGAACTCGCGATGCCCCGACATGGCGAACTCAAGTCCGACACGGAACCGGTACAACGGCGGGTTACCCGCCCCGACCAGCCGCATGGTCGCCAGCGCCCCGCGCACGCCGCCGAACTCGTGGGTGTACTTCCCGGACTTCACCGCGATGTCGTCGCCGAACCACTTCGCCTGCTCGTGCGCGTCGGCGTGACAGCCGACGTTGACGAGCAGCGCGGTGTAGTAGACCGCGGCCCGGCTCTGCTCGTCCAGGCCCGAGCGCTCGGCGAGCCGCAGCGCGATGAGGCACTGGCGCAGGACGTGCTCCATCGGCTGGCCGAAGCCCAGGTCCACGCCGAGGGACAGCGACGCGACGAGTTCGGCCAGCCGGGCCCGAGGGTGCCGGGTACCGTCCATTGTCAAAGCGTAAACCCGCGGCGCGGCGGCGAAGATGGGGCGATCGCCTCATGTGCCTGGCCCGGCGCTGCGCTTACGGTCGGCACATGACGCTTTCCCGTGCAGCGGGGAGCCCCGAACGAAGCGAGGCCGCCATGTCCTTCCGGGCAAGCCTTTTCGCCATGACCTACGACCGGCAGATAGCCAGGTCCGAGGAAGCCGGGCTGCACGCCATGCGCCAGCGGCTGCTTGCCGACGCCGCCGGCGAGGTGCTGGAGATCGGCGCCGGGACCGGGGCCAACATCGGCTGCTACGGGCCGGAGGTTAAGTCGCTGACGGTCACGGAGCCGCTCGTGCCGATGGTGCGCCGGCTTGAAGGCCGGGTCCGTGACCAGGGCGCCGCGGCCACGGTCCTGCGCGCGCCGGCCGAGGACCTACCGTTCGACGACGACGCCTTCGACGTGGCCGTCTCGACGCTGGTCCTGTGCGGGGTCGATGACCAGCCGAGGGCGCTGCGCGAGGTGCGCCGGGTGCTGCGGCCAGGGGGCAGGCTCTTGTTCCTCGAGCACGTCCGGTCCGACGACCCGGCGCTGGCCCGCCTGGCAGGACAGGCTGAACTGGCTCAACCGGATCGTGGTCATGTGCGACTGCAACCGGCCCACGCTCGGCACGATCAAGCAGGCAGGCTTCACCGTCGCCTCGCTCGAACACACCACGCTGCCAAAGGCTCCGAAGTACGTAGGCCTGGCCATCATGGGCGTCGCGACCAAGCGGCCTAGCAACGGGGAGCGGGACGGTCAGGCCTCGCGGAGCGGGGCGGGGCCCGTTGAGCCGCGGACGACTAGCTCCGGCTCGAAGAGGAGTTCCTCCGGGTGGGCGGTCACCGTTTCCATCTGGTTGACCAGCAGGGCGACGGCGGACATGCTCATCGGCTCGATTGGCTGCCTGACCGTGGTCAGCGGCGGGTCGGTGCAGTTCAGCAAGGCCGAGTCGTCGAAGCCGACCACGGAAACGTCGCCAGGCACGGTCAGGCCCGCCCGGCGGGCCGCGCGGATCGCGCCGAGCGCCAGGACGTCGCTGGCGCAGATGATGCCGGTCACCCCCAGGCGCAGCATCCGCGTGGTGGCCGCCTGGCCGCCCTCCAGGGAGAACAGGGCGTGCTCGACCGGGGCCACGGTGATGCCCGCGCGCTGCGCCGCCTCGGTGAAGCCGACCATCTTGCGGCGGGACGGCACGTGGTCGTCGGGGCCGAGGACGAGGCCGATGCGGTCGTGGCCAAGCGCGGAAAGGTGCGTAAAGGCCTGCGTGGCGGCGGAGACGTCGTCGGTCGCGACGCACGGGAAGTCGAGGTGGTTGTTGACCCCCGCGTTGATCAGCACGACCGGCACGCCCCGGCGGCGCAGCAGCCGGTAGTGGTCGTGCGGGGCGGCGAGCTCGGCGAAGTGGCCGCCGGCGAACACCACCCCTGAGGCGTGCTGCTCAAGCAGCATGTCCACGTAGTCGGCCTCGGACAGGCCGCCCGCGGTGCGCGTGCAGAGCACCGGGGTGAACCCGCGCTGCGCGAGCGCGCCGCCGATGGCCTCGGCGAGCGCGGGGAAGATCGGGTTCTGCAGCTCGGGCAGTACCAGGCCGACGAGCCGGGCCCGCTGGCCGCGCAGCTTGCTCGGCCGCTCGTATCCCAGCACGTCAAGGGCGGTGAGCACCGCTTCGCGGGTGCTGTCGGACACACCGGGCTTGCCGTTGAGCACCCGGCTCACGGTTGCCTCGCTGACCCCGACCTTCTTCGCGACCTCGGCAAGCCGCCGGGCAGGCGTACGCGTCATACCGCAAGAATACGTCATATCAACGCAAGGAATTGCGTTACCAGAGAGATACCTTCGCCGTGCATCGGCCGCGGTTGATCCAGCTTACACCGCAGAACATGCAGGCCATCGGCCTGTGCGGTCATTCTGTGCCAACTCTGGAGCTGAGTCACAGACCTGCGAATGATTGTTGTTTCTTTGCAGCGGATAATCAGGATCTTGCCGCCAGATGTCTGGCTATGTATGTTCACCCTAACGGCGACGGCGCCCGACCCGGCCGCACTCAGCGGCCCGGGCATGCCCATCGCCCACGTTCAGCCCATGGAAGGGATGGAGCGATGAGCAGCATGTACGACCGACTGCGCCACCGCCCGGTGGTCGCGGTCGCCGTGGCGGGCCTCGTCCTGGCCGCTGCGGCCTGCTCAAGCAACTCGGCCTCGAGCAACGTCGGGTTCTGGCAACACGGGCGGCCGGTTCAGGCGGCAAGGTCACGATCAGCATCGACTGCGCGCCGCCGGCGGCGCAGCAGCCCGTGCAGCACAAGGAATGGCTGGAGGACGTGGCCATCTTCGAGAAGGCCAACCCCAACATCACCATCAACAGCGTCTACAACTACCCGTGCGACGCGGTACCGGCGCAGTTCACCGCGATGCTGCGAGCCGGGACCGAGACGAACCTCTACTACGCCTATTTCACTGACCTGCCCCAGATACTGCTGGCCGGCCAGGCGGCGAACATCACCCAGTACGTGAACTCCAAGACGGTGCCGAGCCTGAACGACATCGACGCGGGTTCGATGAAGGCGGTGACCGCGGGCAAGACGCTGTACGGCCTGCCGGCCTCCAACTACACGCAGGGCCTCATCTACAACAGGAAGCTCTTCACCGAGGCCGGCCTCAACCCCGACCAGCCGCCGACCACCTGGGCGGATGTCGAGAAGGACGCCACCGCCATCGCCAAGCTCGGCAACGGCATCGAGGGCTGGGGCGACTACAGCGCGGGCAACAACGGCGGCTGGCACTTCTCCTCGTACATCGACGCCGTGGGCGGAAGCATGGTCAACAACACGGCCTCTCCGCCGACCGCGAGCTTCAACACCCCTGACGCCCAGCAGATCCTGCAGGCACTGCACAACATGCGGTTCACCGACAAGGCGATGAGCCCCACCCAGGGCCTGGCCTGGGGCACGCTGCAGCAGCAGTTCGGCGCGGGCAAGCTCGGCATGTACATCGCCGCGCCCGACGACATCTACAACGTGATCGTGCCAACCGACAAGGGCAACCTGAACGACATCGGCATGGGCCCGCTGCCCAGCCTGACCGGTACCCCGGCGGGCTCGCTGTCGGGTGGCAACAGCTTCATATTCTCCCCGAAGGACACCCCGGCGCAGATTGAGGCCGGCGTCAAGTGGCTCAACTTCGAGAACCTGACGCCCGGCGTCGGCCAGTTCAACTTCGCGCGGCAGAAGGCGGACGGCTTCCCGGTCGGCTTCCCCGAGCCTGAGCTGTTCACCGGCGCGACCGCCACCAAGGTCAACCAGCTGCGGACCCAGTACGCGACGATTCCCGTCTCGCAGTACACGTCGTTCGTCAACGCGCAGGAGAAGGGCGCCGGCGAGCCGACCGACGCTCAGGCCGTCTACAAGACGCTTGACCCGGTCATGCTGGCCGTGCTTACCGACCCCAACGCGAATATCCCGGCGCTGCTCAAGACGGCGGCCAGCAACGTCAACACGCTCCTGTCGAATGCGGGGTAGCGGGGTGAGTAAGCCGAACTCGTTCGGACGTCTCTATTTCTACTTCTACTTCTGATCCCTCATCCGGGGACGGGGCGGGCGGCGACCTCAGCCGCCCGCCCCGGGCCCGGTCGGCCTCGTTAACCGCAACCGAGTTCACCGCAACTGACAGGAAGGGCGAATGACGAACGTTGTCACCAGCGTCGCGCGTCGCGCGGGGACGCCGCCTGCCGCGGACGGCCCACGACGGAGGGCGCTGCTGCCCAGGGCGCGGCGAAACGCGGGGGCATGGGCATTCCTGATCGGCGCGGTGCTCTGCTTCTCCTTCTTCTCCTGGTACCCGATCGTCCGCGAAATCATCATGAGCTTCCAGAAGCCGGTCTACGGAGGCGGCTTCGCGTGGACGGGCTGGACGAACTACATCCGGATCTTCCATGACCCGACGTTCTGGCAGGCCTGGCGGAACACGATCGAGTTCACCCTGCTCGCGCTGGTCATCGGGTTCGCGGTCCCGTTCGTGGTGGCGATCGTGCTGAACGAGCTGCGGCACGCGCGCGGTTACCTGCGGGCGCTCGTCTACCTGCCGGTGATGCTGCCGCCCGCCTCGGCGCTCTTGCTGTTCGCCTACTTTTACAACCCGCAGTACGGGCTGTTCGACGACATCCTGCGCATCCTGCACCTGCCGACGTCGCAGTGGGTGCTCCAGCCGGGCACCGGGTTCATCAGCACCGCGATGGTGTCCGTGGTCATCGCGTCGACCTGGATGAACATGGGCAGCGCGACGCTGATCTACCTGGCCGCGCTGCAGAACATCCCCGGCGAGCTGTACGAGGCCGCCGAGCTCGAGGGAGCGGGCATCCTGCGACGGGTCAGGCACGTGACCATCCCGCAGACCAGGCTGATCCTGATCCTGCTGCTGATGCTGCAGGTCGTCGCGACCATGCAGATGTTCATCGAGTCCTTCGTGCTGACCAACGGCGGCGGCGGCGTGGGCACCAACGTCCAGTCCGTGGTGATGCTCATCTACCAGTACGCGTTCGCGATGAGCGGCGCGAGCAACTACAACAGCGCCTCGGCGCTCGGCGTGGTCCTCATGCTGGTGCTCGCCATCTTCTCCGGCGGGTTCCTGTGGGTCACCCGCGAGCGCGGCTAGGAGGTACGGCTCATGGCTTCACTCGCCACCGCCACGGCCACCACGGCCGGGCGTCCCGGCGCCGCCCGACGACCTCGACGCGGACGCTGATATCCCCGGTTTCACTGAACCGCCCCCGTGGCAAGATCATCTACCGCGTCGTGCTGACCCTGACGATCGTGGTGTTCACGCTCGTGTTCATCGGGCCGATGTACTTCCTGTTCGCCGACGGGCTCAAGTCGACGCAGGAAACGATCGCGACACCGCCCACGCTCTACCCGCATCAGTTGAACCCCGGGAACTTCGTGCAGTCGTGGAACCGGCTCGATGTCGGGGCGATGCTGTGGAACACGGTCTACTACGCATTCGGCGCGCTGGCGTTCCAGCTCGTCTTCGACGTGGCCGCCGCGTACTCGCTGTCCAAGCTTCGGCCCGTGCTCGGGAACGTGGTGCTCTTCCTTATGCTGGCCACGCTGATGATCCCGGTCACCGTGCTCGTGGTACCGCAGTTCCTGACGGTGGACAACCTTCCGTTCTTCCACTGGAACCTGATCGGCTCGCCGGCCGCCATCTGGCTGCCGTCGGTGGCCAACGCGTTCAACATCTTCCTGCTCAAACGGTTCTTCGACTCGATACCGACGGACTACATCGACGCGGCCTCGGTGGACGGCGCATCCCGGCTGATGATCCTGTGGAAGATCGTGCTGCCCATCTCGCGGCCGATCATCGCCGTGGTCTCGATCTTCAGCCTGGTCGCGGTATGGAAGGACTTCCTCTGGCCGTTGCTTGTTGAGTACGGGTACACCCCGACGAGGGAGACCCTGAACGTCGGCATCTGGCAGGCCTCATACGGCGGCGGCACGCCTGAGAACCTGATCATCGCCGCCTCCGCGATGGCCGCGGTGCCGACGATCGCGTTCTTCCTCATCTTCCAGCGCAACATCATGTCCGGCCTCACCGCGGGCGGCATCAGAGGCTGACCTTCCCTTCTCGCTCGTTCCCGGGCTCGTTTAGCTCGCCGCCCGCCGCTGCCGCATGCCGTTTTCCGCAACAGGAGAAAGCAGGTTCCCCGTGCACATGCCGTCCGCACCCGCGCCATCCGGTCCCTCGCGGCCCGATTCCGGGTGGCCTAACTCGTGGTGGCGCAGTGCCGCGATCTACCAGCTCTACGTGCGCAGCTTCGCCGACGGCGACGGCGACGGCATCGGCGACCTGGCCGGGGCGCGGGCGCACCTGCCGCACCTGGCCGCGCTCGGCATCGACGCGATCTGGTTCAACCCGTGGTACCCGTCGCCGATGGCCGACGCCGGGTACGACATCGCCGACTACCGGTCGATCGACCCGGTCTTCGGCACGCTGGCCGACGCCGACGCGCTGATCGCCGAGGCACACGGGCACGGCATCAGGATCATCATTGACGTCGTGCCCAACCACGGCTCCGACCGGCACCCCTGGTTCACCGCCGCGCTCGCGGCCGGGCCGGGATCGGCCGAGCGGGAACGGTTCTGGTTCCGGCCCGGCCGCGGTCCCTCCGGTGAGCTGCCGCCGAACAACTGGCAGTCGATCTTCGGCGGGCCCGCCTGGACGCGCGTCGTGGAGCCCGACGGGTACCTGGGCGAGTGGTACCTGCACCTGTTCGCGCCCGAGCAGCCGGACTTCAACTGGGGAAGCCAGGACGTACGGGCGCGACTTCGAGGACGTGCTGCGGTTCTGGTTCTCTCGCGGCGTTGACGGCATCAGGATCGACTCGGCCGCGCTGCTGTGCAAGGACGCCGCCCTGCCGGACGTCACCGGTACCGAGCCACCCGGCCCCACGCACCCGTACACCGACCGCGACGAGGTGCACGAGATCTACCAGTCGTGGCGGGCGATCGCGGACGAGGCGCCTGGGCGGATGCTGATCGGCGAGGTCTGGCTGCCGGACGCCGCCCGGCTCGCGCGCTACGTGGGGCCCGGCGAGCTGAACACGGTGTTCAACTTCCCCTACCTGGACTGCCCGTGGGACGCCGCGGCGCTCCGCCAGGTCATCGACTCGACGCTGGCGCTGGCGGACGCCCCGGCGACCTGGGTGCTGTCCAACCACGACGTCGACCGGGTCGTGTCCAGGTACGGCCGTCCCGACACCGCGTTCGACCTGAACCGGCGGCCGTACTTCCACGGGCTCCCTGTCGACCTGGCGCTCGGCACCCGCCGGGCCAGGGCGGCGGCGCTGCTTACCATGGCCCTGCCCGGCGGCGTGTACATCTACCAGGGCGAGGAGCTTGGGCTGTGGGAGGTGCAGGACATCCCCGACGAGCTGCGCCAGGACCCGATCTGGGCGAGGACTGGCGGCGCCGACCCGGGGCGGGACGGCAGCCGGGTGCCGCTGCCGTGGCTGGGGACGGAGCCGCCGTTCGGCTTCTCCCCCGGCGGCGTGGTTGCCGAGCCCTGGCTGCCGCAGCCGAAGGAATGGCGGGAGCTGACCGTGGCCGCCGAGACCGCGAATCCCGACTCCATGCTGTGCCTGTACCGCTCGGCGCTGCGCTTGCGCCGGTCTGACCCGGCGTTCGGCGAGACCCCGCTGACCTGGCGGCAGGCACCGAACGGGGTGCTGGCCTTCGACCGGGCGGCCGCGGGCAGCCCGGGCGCGACCGTGCGCTGCGTCGCCAACCTGTCGACGACCCCCGTGCCGCTGCCGGAGCACACGGAGATCCTGCTGGCCAGCGGGCCGCTCGGCGGCGGCCTGCTGCCCCCGGACACCACCGCCTGGCTGCACGGACCTGAGCTAGAGCGGGCTCGCCCGTCGCTGGCCGGGACGCGTGGGCGCGGGTGCGCGGTCGGGGTGCTAGGCGCAGCCGTCCGGCGTGCACGTCTGTCCGGTCGCGGCGAGGGTCGGCAGGGGCGCCGGGGCGGGATGCGTTTCGTCCCAGACCTTGGTCATCGCGGCGAGCAGGTCATCGGTGCTGACCGCGCCGGGGACGGCGTAGCGGCCGTCGAGGACAAGGAACGGGGTGCCGTGCGCGCCGAGCCGCTTGGCCTCGCGCTGGTCGGCGTCCACCTGGTCGCGGTAGCGATGATCGCGGAGGGCCGCGGCCGCCTCCTGCTCGTCGAGGCCGATCTCGGCCGCGAAGCCGAGCACCTCGGGGGCGGTCCAGAGCTTGCGCGCCTGCCCGAAGTGGGCGCGGAACATCGCTTCCCACGCCTCGTCGCCGCGTCCCCTGTCGGTGGCGTAGGCGAGCAGCTCGTGGGCGAGGTCGGTCGGGCCTAGCGTCCGGTCGATCGCCCGGTAGGGAGTGAGCCCCTCGGCCCTGGCCGCGCGCTCGATGGGGCGCAGGATCCTGTCGGCCTCCGACTGCGGCAGGCCGAGCGTGGTGAACAGCTCGCGCTGGCCGATGCCCGCCCGCGGGAGGTCGGGGTGGACCTGGAACGAGCGGTGCCGCACCGTGACCTGCGCGCCGAAGGCCGCCCGGTCGATGGCGGTGCGCAGCCGGTGGTCCATCAGTCCGCAGAACGGGCAGATGATGTCGGACCAGAAGTCGATGTTCATGGTGGTCTCCTTATTCTTACTAGATGTTCGTAACGAATCATGCGTTAGAATTGAGGGCCTTACAAAAGGCACACTGATGTGCGTGACAGCGAGACGGGGGACGGTCATGGCGTCGAAGACGGCGCGCGCGGACCTGCGGGTGGCGCGGACCAACGTCCGGGCGGCGGTGCGGAAGGTGCCGGGCCCTTGCGCACGCTGGGACGCCCTTGACGCCGACTTCATCCGGGAGATCCTGGACCTCGTCGGCGACAAGTGGAGCGTGCTGATCATCGGAACCCTCGCCGACGGCGCCGTCCGCTACTCCGACCTTGACGCGGCTATCCCCGGTATCTCCCAGCGGATGCTCACCTTGACGCTCAAGCAGCTCCAGCGCGACGGCCTGCTGACCCGGACCTCTTATCCCGAGATCCCGCCCCGCGTTGAGTACTCTCTGACCACCCTGGGCACCTCGCTGCTGTCCATCGTCCTGTCGCTCGCGGAATGGGCGGCCGACCACCATGCCGAGGTTCGGACCAACCAGGCTTCCTACGACGACGGCGCGCGCGGCGCTGACGGTAAGGCGCCCTGACCGGCCTGTCCGCTAGCTGGCCGACCCCTTGGCAGGGCCGACGGCGGGGACGCTTTAGGGACGGTCGACGCGAGGAGAGCGCCGCGAAGGACTGCCCGCGCTACGAACACTCCTGGTGGCGGCGGACACCCGTGTGCATTTTGTACGCCCTCTGATACGAACTTATGGTGTGGCTACGAACAACTTGTTCGTATACATCTAGCTGGGGCCATGGCTGCGCGTGGGCGGCAAGCCGTGCGTGGCGTGTGGCCCGGAAAGCGGAGAAACCATGTCAGAGCCGGTACGCGCGGAGGACTCCGTCCTGGTCTTCATCGACCACCAGGTCCTGTCGATGTCCCTCATGCGGACCCTGCCGCTTGAGACGGTGAAGGCCAACAGCATCACGCTGGTCAAGGCCGCCCAGATCCTCGGGATCCCGCAGGTGTGGACTTCCAGCACGGAGGACGAGAACCAGGACTGGTGGCTGCCTGAGCTCGCCGAGCTTGACCCCGGGGCTTACAAGGGCAGGATCAAGCGGACGGGCATCGTCGACGCCTGGAACCAGCCCGAGTTCGTGGAGGCGATCAAGGCAACCGGGCGGCGTACCCTCCTGATGGCAGGCACGTCCAACGACGGGTGCCTGCAGTACACCGCGCTGAACGCGCACCGCGCGGGCTACCAGGTCCAGGCCGTCATCGACGCGGGCGCGTCCGCGTTCCAGGCCTCAGAGCAAGCCGCCTTGCTGCGTATGGTCCACGAGGGCGTCACCCTCACTTCGGCCAACGTCCTGGTCGGCGAGCTCGCCTATGACTGGCAGACCCCGGCGGGCAGCCAGCTGCGCAAGGTCCTCGCTGAGAACTTCGAGGCCACTATCGGCGGATTCAGCCTCAAGAAGTAACGGCCCGGCGTGCGGGACCCGGACCACACCAGCCCGGCTACCCAGAGGCTTGCCTACTAGCCCGGACGCGCACCGGCTCCAGGAAGGTCTCCCGTTTGGCGCGGCAGGCCCTTCCTCGTCAGTAGCAGCGGGCTGACGCGTTCCCAGACAGGGGGTTGCGCCCATCTGGTTCCGTCAGCACCGGCAGAGTCGGGTACCGCACAGGCGGCCGCAGCAGCAAACGGGCAAAACGGGCGGTCCGCGCCCCATGGGCAGAGCATTCGCGCCGCCGGACCGAGATAGTGGATCGTTGGGAGCACTGGAGTGCTCCCAACGATCCACTGATCTTCAGGCTCGCCCCGGCGTCGGCTGGAGTGCGGGCAGACGAGCAGGCCGCGGGCGAACGGTTTCGGCTGCGGCCTGCTAACCATTGAGGTTCCCGCTGGCGGCTGGGATTCCTGCCGACGCTTGCGATTCTGCCGACGGGTGGCTTATTTGACCGAGGCGGTGAAGCGGTCCCAGGCGTCGGCGGGGATGTCCAGGACGGCGGCGTCGCGGTTGGTGGTGTCGCGGATCAGGACGTGGCCGCGGGCGGCGACGCCGGCCTCAACGCACGCGCCCCCGTTGCCGCCGCTGTAGGTGGCCTTGCGCCAGGTGGCGACCTCGACGCAATCACCGCCGTTGTTGCCGCTGTAAGTGCTCTTGCGCCAGGTGGTGACTTTGACACAGTTGGTGCCGTTGTTGCCGCTGTAGCTGCTCTTGCGCCACGGGGCGCTGGTCATGCTGTCCATCGTTCCTTGGCCACCTTCGCCATCAAGTCTCGTGAAGCCGACTTCGGCAGCGCGTCGCTTCTGAGCGCCTCAAAACGCAGCGCCGCCTCGGACACCCCTACGGCGTCCTCGGCAATGCTCCCACCCGAGATGTCCTCCTTGAACACGATACTTTGCGCGGCAGGCAGTTCCGCGATGATGAACGCGCCAAGCAGTCCGCTGTGGCCGCCGGCCGTGTAGGGCACGACCTGGATGGTGATATGTGGCCACTGTGACATCTCAATGAGGCGCATGAGCTGGTCGTACATGACCGGAACTGGCGCTACGGGGCGGTACAGGATGCCCTCGTCGAGCAGCGCGTACATGCGGGGCGGTGGTGGCTCGTTGCGGGTGAGGATCTGCTGCCGCCCAAGGCGCTCCGCCACATCAGCCTCGATCTCCGATTCGGTCGCACCTGGCTTGGTGGACAGGACGCCACGCGCGTAGTCCTCTGTCTGGAGTAGGCCAGGCACCAGGGAATGCTGGGATGTCCGCAGCACGGCCGCCTTTTCCTCAATCTCCACATACGGGCGAAACGGCTCTGGGAACGAGATCGTGCGCAGCTTGAGCCACAGTCGCCCGAAGGTGCCGGGCGTTCCCGGTCTTCCTGGCGCGTCTTCGGTGAACCCCGGGGTCCCGAACGCCCGGTCCAGGGCCTTGGCCAGGCTTTGGGTCGGGGCGCGCTGGTAGGTCTCCACCATCGCTATGAGTGATTCGGAGTACTGCGCCTGGGCGGCCAGCTCCGCCCTGGACCAGCCGCGGTCCGCGCGCATGGCACGCATCTCGTCGACGAACAGGCTCAGTCGTTCCCGGTCACGCTCACTTAGCGCCAACGTCATCACAACCCTTTCACAAGTAACTTCCCTAGCTGCACATATCGCGGCCGGCGTTGCCACAGCCACGCCTTTCCTATTACCTACGCTACGCCGTCTGGCGCATTGTTTTATTCACATTCCCGGTCCGGTCGGCCGCCTCTTGACTGGGCCGGGGATGCCCAGGAGATATCCACGATGGGACAGATGCCATGCCACAAACACCGAGCACGGAGCAAGTCGATTTCAGTCAGCTCGACGATCCCGATTTCCTGGCCGAACGCCGGCGGGTGCGCGAGGAGCTCGAGCACACGCCGGAGCAATCTCCGGACCGGGCCGGGCTCGCCGCCCGGTATGAGGCCATGAGCGCCGAGTTCGACCGGCGGGCGGCGCGGGCGTGGGCGGCGGCGTCATGATGGCCGCTTCCGCCGAGGTCCCCGTGGTTCCCACACCAGAGCAGCGACTGGCCGCCATTGACACGCTGCTCGCCGACCCCGAGGCGATCCCCGACCCGCTTGAGGTGGAGCTGTACGCCTACCGGGAGCAGATCACGGGAGGGGACGGCGGGTCATGACCGGCCGTCGGCACGGCTAGAAACCTCCGAGTCAGGCCCCCGGCAGGCAGTCCTGCCGGGGGCCTGACCGCGTGCGCTCGCCCTGTTACCTTCCGGGTGCCCGTCCCCGCATCGCCGAGAAGGCTGCCTGCGGTCGTGGCGTCCCGTCCGCCTGCGGTAGCGGCGGTGCCGTCCGCCTGCGGTCGCGCCCGTTGGGCCAGCTATAGCCCAAGGCCACTCAGACTATTTTTCGCGCTAGCCCCGGGAGGTTCACTGGCCCCCGTGGCCCCGTGGCCCTATGGCCCCGTGGCCCTATGGTCACGGGCGCGACGGGGCAGGGCGCGACGGGGCGGGGCGGGCGCAGGCGCGCTAGGCGTCATTCGAGCAGGATTTCAAAAGATCTTGGACCGCTGAACACACGTCATAGCGGGTACAGCGATCCAAGATCTTTTCCGTGCCGCCATGGCGTGCCGCATTTGTCAGGGTTTGTCGCTTTGTGGCGGCAAGGGGAACTCAAGGTAAGCGGCATTGGGCCATCGCCGGCCCAACGGCACACGGGGGGAGCGTGGGCGGCGTGGGCGGCGGCGCGCGAGCTGAACCGTCGTGTGCGTGGGCGCCGAACCGTCATGTTCGCGCGGTGGAAGTCCGGCTCCGCCGTAGCCGCCGAATACTAGGCGACAATGCTCGACTATTGAATGAGAAGCCCTTATGGAATCAATAGTGGTGATATATCGTCATTATTGACGCGTCCGGAGCAGCATTATTCTCGCGGCGTGAGGAGAAAGCCGCCGTCACCTGTCGTGCGACGCGGGTATCCGCTAGCCTGTGCGCCGAGGCGGAACGCGCGGAGGAATTGCATTGGCAGAGGATGCGCTTGAGGACGGTGATTGGGCGGCGGTCGGCCAGGCCGTCACCGAACGACTGAGCGAAAAACACATGTCAATCAGCTATCTTGCGCGCGAGACCGGGTGTTCGCAGACGACCATCCGTTATCTGGGAAAGCCGCCGAGAAAACACAATAAATCCACGCTTGTTGCGCTTTCCGTCGTCCTAGGCTGGCGCCATGATCACCTCTTCAATATTCTGCGCGGGGAGCCGGAGAAGAACCTCAGGCAGCCCGGCGATTCTCCGGTGGAAGCATACTTCCAGGAACTGCTGAGCGTCGAGATAGGTCCCATGAGAGAAGAATTGGCGGAACTCGCGAAGGCCGTCAACAGCATGGGGAAGAAAATCGACGTGCTATACCAGGAACGGCAATCCCGCACCGTTAACGAGGCCGCCAAGGGCGAGCAGGCCTGACGGGCTAAAGGCACCGCACTGACCGCCCGGGCAAGGCCGCCGGGCAATGTCGCGAAGTCGGGGGATCGAGGCGGCGCGTGCCTCGTGGGCCCTGCAGGGGTTGCCGGTGAAGGCACGCATCGCCTTGCGCAACGGGTGGTCGGGCATGTCGCGGCGTCAGGCTCAGCCGGAACGGATCCGCCCGCCGCGTCAATACTTATGTGTGGACGAGGAACAGCCGGTAGGAAGGCAAGCCGCCGGCAGGCAGGCGGCTACCGCCATCGTGGCGCCGGAGGACTTCGAGGACGCGTTCCGCGAGCACTTCGCGCCGGTGTACCGGTTCATCGCGCGGCGAGTCGGCACCGCCCTGGCCGAGGACCTGGCGGCCGAGGTGTTCGCGACCGCGTACCGGCGGCGGGCCAGCTACGAGCCGTCGCGCGGCTCGCTGCGGTCGTGGCTGTACGGGATCGCGGCCAACGTCGTGCGCGGCCACTGGCGGGACGAGCAGCAGCTGCTCGAGCTGGACGCGCGGCTCGCGCCGGCGGCCGCCCGATGCCGGGCCGTTCGCCGACGCGGCCGACGAGCGGGTGATCGCCGCTTCGCTGGCGCCGCGGATCGCGGGGGCGCTCGCGGCGCTGAACCGGGACCAGCGAGACGTCCTGCTGCTGCACGCCTGGGCCGAGCTCAGCCATGAGGAGATAGCGGTGGCCCTGGGGATCGCGCCGGGCACGGCGAGATCCCGGCTGTCGCGGGCGCGCGCGGCCCTGCGCGCGCAGCTGGGCGAGTTCGACTTCGACCTGTGGACGTTCAAGGAGGACACGGTCATGCCTGACGAGATCGACCTGCTGCGCTCGTTCCGGGCCGACACGCCAGGGCCGGACGACGCCGCGTGGGCAAAGGCCCGTTCCGCCGTAACGGCGGCCACGGGAACGGCAGTTGCGGAACCAGCCGTTGTGGCGGGGCGGCGGCGCGACCACTGGTGGCGGCGACCACAGCACCGCCTCAGCGTCATCTCGGGCGCGACGCTGGCCGCCGGGATCGCCGCCGGGATCGTGTCCGGCCTGCTCCAGGGGCCGCCGACGCTGGCCGGGCCGCTGGTCACGGGATGGCAGGCGGGCCGGGCCCTCGCACCCGCTGCGACCAGCCTCCAAGTGCCGGCCGGCGGCTGGCGGCTGGTCAGCTACCTGCGTCCCGCGGGGCTGGCAGGAGAGCACGTCCGGGCCCGAACCCGGCTACCTCACCTGCCCGACCGCCCAGGCCTGCTACGTCGAGGGCGACAACGCGTCCTCGCCGAGCGGCCCGGCGAACATGAACACGCTCTACGCCTCGGCCGACGGCGCGCGGACGTGGAGCGTGCTGCCGGTGCCCGAGCGGCGTCACGTTCACCTCGTCGCTGGCCTGTGCGACGCGGGACGACTGCGCCGCGGGCGGCTTGTACTACGGCAGCCAGCCCGTTTACCTGACCACGACGACCGGCGGCCACTCATGGACCGTGTCGCCGCTGCCGGCCAGCGTCGGCCGGATCGTGCAGCTCACCTGCACCACCGCGACCTCATGCCGGGGCCTCACCCAGACCTCATCACGGGTGCTCTACCCCGGCTATCCCGATATCCGGCGGGGCATCAAGCTCATCGCCACCGCTGACGGCGGCAGGCACTTCACGGTCACGCCGTTCCCGGGGAGCGCCGCGATCCTGAGCCTCAGCTGCCCGACGAGCGCGCACTGCGTCGCGTACGGTTTTCCTATCCCGCGGCACCCGAGTGCGCGGACGGGGCCCGCCGTGGATAAGGGCGTGGTGCTAGTCACGGATGACGGCGGCGCGTCCTGGCGGCCCGGGCGCATGCCCGCCCACGTTGGCACCGGCTGGCCCGCCCAGGTCACCTGCACGGACGCCCGCCACTGCGCGATGCTCGGCTTCGTGATGGGGCCGGGCTCGCAGGACAGCTCGATGTCGGTCTCGGCGAGCGGCCAGATCACCGAGACGGTGCCCGACCAGTACAGCGTGGTCGGGTTCTCCGCCGACGGCGGCCTCACCTGGACGGTCCACCGGCTGCCCGCGAGCATCCCCGGGCCGATGCTGGACGCCCTGGCCTGCCCGACGGCGAGCCTGTGCTACGCGGCCGGGTCGGCGGCCATCCCGCAGCAGATCGGCAACACCACCAACGGCGGCTCGTCGGTCGTCGTCGTCACCCGGGACGCCGGCCGGACCTGGCAGAAGGTCAGCTTCGCGGTCCCGGCCAAGGTGCCGAGCGGCATGCAGGGCGACTCGTTCATGGACATCGGGCAGATCCAGTGCCCGCAGGCGGACGCCTGCGTCGCGATCGGCGTGTCCGACCAGGGATCAACGTCCACTCCGATTTACACGAACCACGGCTAACCAAGCGGGCGATGCGGCCTGCGGAGAATGTCGGCCATTCCTGGCATGATCGGTGCATGTCATCCCAGCGAGTGAAGGTCCCGCCGCGCTACGCACGCGTCAACGCCTGGGTGATCAGCCGTGACACCGACGCGGAGGTGCGCTTCCTGACGACGGCGTTCGGAGGTGCGGAGACTCCGGGCTCGCGGATGCTCGAGGTCGCGCCCGCGGAACTGGCGAGCCGCTTGGCCGACCCGGCGGCCCAAGAGGCCATGACTTACGTCCAGCGCACCCTGCGGCAAGAGCTGAAGACGTACCTCCCTGACCGGTATTGACCAGACGCTTCGGGCGGATCTCGAGGGTCAGCCCTGGCTGGCGGCTGCCTCCTGGCCGGACTGCTGGGGCCTGGGCTGGGACGGGACCTGGGCCGTGACGCGGAACGCGAGCGCGCCGTCATCAACGGCGACGGTCACGTGCTGGGCGGGCAGCAGGCGGCCGTCGAGCAGCATGCCGCGACAGCCGGTTGTCGACCTCCCGCTGGATGGTCCGGCGCAGCGGGCGGGCGCCGAACTCGGGCTGGTAGCCGTCGCTCGGCGAGCCAGTCGACCGCCGCGGTCGGTGAAGTCGACCGTGATGTCCTGCGCGTGCAGGCGGCGGGTGGTCTCCTCGAGCAGCAGGCTCGGTGATCTGGCGCAGCTGCGCCGGTCCAGCTGGCGGAAGACGATGATCTCGTCGATCCGGTTGAGGAACTCCGGCCGGAACTGCTCGCGCAGCCGCGCATGACCCGGTTGCGCAGGTCGCGTCCTCGGTGGCGGTCGCGTCCTCGGCGCCGTCGAAGCCGGCCGCGCGGCCGCCGGATCAGGTCCGAGCCGAGGTTGCTGGTCATGATCACGACGGTGTTCTTGAAGTCGACCGTGCGGCCCTGGCCGTCGGTGAGCCGGCCGTCGTCGAGCAGCTGCAGCAGGATGTTGAAGACGTCCGGGTGCGCCTTCTCGATCTCGTCGAGCAGCAGGACGCCGTACGGGCTGGCGGCGGACCGCCTCGGTCAGCTGCGCCGGCCTCGTCGTAGCCGACGTATCCGGGCGGCGCGCCGACCAGCCGGCGACCGGTGTGCCGCTCCTGGAACTCGCTCATGTCGAACCGGATCATCCGGTCCTCGTCGCCGAACAGCGCCTCCGCCAGCGCTCGCGCCAGCTCGGTCTTGCCGACGCCGGTCGGGCCGAGGAACAGGAAGGTGCCGATCGGCCGGTTCGGGTCGGCCAGGCCCGGCGCGCGAGCGGCGCACCGCCTCGGCGACCGCCGCGACCGCGTCGTCCTGGCCGATGACCCGCTCGTGCAGGTGCTCCTCGAGCTGCAGCAGCCGCTCGCTTCTCCTCCTCGGTGAGCTGCGGCGACCGGGATGCCGGTGCGCCCGGGAAACGACCTCGGCGACGTCGGCCGCGGTCGACCTGCGGGCACCTGCTCCGGCCTGCGCCCGCTCGGTCGCGTCGCCGTCGGGCGCTGGCTCAGCTCGGCGATCTGGTCGCGCAGCGCGGTGGCGCGGTCGTAGTCCTCGGCGGCCACCGCCTCGTCCTTCTCGCGGCTGCAGCCGCTCCAGCCGCTGCTCGGCCTCGCGCGTGTCCGGCGCCGGGGTCTCGGTCCGCAGCCGGACCCGGGCGCCGGCCTGGTCGATCAGGTCGATCGCCTTGTCCGGCAGGAACCGGTCGGTGACGTAGCGGTCGGACAGCTCGGCCGCGGCGACCAGCGCCTCGTCGGTGTAGCGGACCTGGTGGTGCGCCTCGTAGCGGTCGCGCAGGCCGCGCAGGATCTCGATGGTGTCCGACACCGACGGCTCGGGCACCAGGATCGGCTGGAACCGGCGTTCGAGCGCGGCGTCCTTCTCGATGTCCTTGCGGTACTCGTCGAGCGTGGTGGCGCCGACGACGTGCAGCTCGCCGCGGGCCAGCGCGGGCTTGAGCATGTTGGCCGGCGTCCATCGAGCCCTCGCCGCGCGCCCGCGCCGACGACGGTGTGCAGCTCGTCGATGAAGAGCATCAGGTCGTCGCTGTGCGCGCGGACCTCGTCGATGACCTTCTTCAGCCGCTCCTCGAAGTCGCCGCGGTACTTGGTGCCGGCGACCATGCCGCCGAGGTCGAGCTGCGACCAGGCGCTTGTCGCGCAGCGTGTCGGGCACGTCGCCGTCGACGATCCGCTGCGCGATGCCCTCGACGATCGCGGTCTTGCCGACGCCGGGCTCGCCGATCAGCACCGGGTTGTTCTTCGTCCGGCGGGACAGCACCTCGACGGTCTGCTCGATCTCCTCGCTCGCGGCCGACCACCGGGTCGATCCGGTCCTCGCGGGCCATGGCCGTGAGGTCGCGGCCGAACTGGTCGAGGGTCGGGGTGTCCGACGGCGGCTTCTGGCCCGCGCCGCCGCCGCGGCCGCCGCTGGTTACCGCCTCCTGCAGCGCCTCGGGGGTGACCCGGGCATCGCGCGAGCACCCGGCCCGCGGCCGATTCCGGGTTGACCGCGAGCGCGAACAGCAGGTGCTCGGGGCCGATGTAGGACGAGCCGAGGGCGCGGGCGATCTGCCGCGCGTCGAGCAGCGCGCGCTTGGAGGCCGGCGTGAGGTTCGGCGCCTCCTCGCGGGGCTGGCCGTGCTCGGCCTGGGACTCGATCTGCCTGGCGATGGCGTCCGGGTCGGCGCCCGCCGCGCTGAGCAGGCGGCGGACCGGTTCCTGCCTGGTGGTGGCCCACAGCAGGTGGTCGGTGTCGAGGTCGGGGTCGCCCCAGCGGGCAGCCTGGGTGGCGGCGTCCCTGATTACCTCGCGGCCCTGCTCGGTCAGCAGCTGGCCGATGTCGATCCGCTGCGGCCGCTGCGGCGTCGCGCCGCCGAAGAAACGCGCGAAGATGTCGTCGAAGGGGCTGGCGCCGAAGTCACCAGCCCCGTATGGGTCGTAGGCCACGATGAGCTCTCCTGACGGTCAGACGGCGACGTCAGGGCACTCACCCGGCGGGAAAGTGCCCGGCTTCCCCACCCTATCGGAGCCTTTTGTGACCTCCCCGTGACCCCCTCGATCCCTTGACCTGCTCTGGGTCTGCCCTTGTCAGAGCGCAGGTGCGGGGAACGCTGCCCGCTAAGCCTGGAGGGCGCCCCGCGCCGCGGCGGCCAGCTGAGCGGTGTAGCTCGCGCCGAAGAGGCAGACGTGGACCAGGAGGGGGTGGAGCTGGTGCAGCGGGAGGCGGGACCGCCAGCCCTCCGCCAGCGGGACCGTCTCGGTGTAGCCCTGGAGGATCTCGTCCAGCTCCGGGGCGCCGAACAGGTCAAGCATCGCCAGGTCAGTCTCCCGGTGACCGCCGTGCGCGGCCGGGTCGATCAGCCTGCCGCGGCCGCCCGACCACAGCACGTTGGCCCACCACAAGTCGCCGTGGTTGCGGCTTGGCGGCTCCGGCGGGCCGGCCAGCTCGCCGATCCGGTCGATGACCGACTCCACCAGGCTGACCTCGGCGCGGGACACGGCGCCGTCGTCGCGCGCCTGCCGCAAGTAAGGAAGCAAGCGGCGCCGCGCGTACCAGCTCCCCCAGTCGGCGGTGCCTTCGGACGCCGTGTTGTCGAGCGCGAGCGAGGCGATGTACCCGGGCCAGGGCGCGCCGAAGGACGGCGCGCCCGCAGCGTGCATCCGGGCGAGGTCGGCGCCGAACCGGCGGGCCGCTTGCGGTGATACCCGTTCCAGCGGCTCCAGCAGTTCGATGACGAGGAACTGGGCGCCCACGCCGAGCACCTCCGGGACGGGAGGCCCGCCGCCGGCCTCGCCGAGCCAGCGCAGCCCGCTCGCCTCGGCCGCGAACGCTTCGGCGGCCGCGTCGCCCGGTCCCGGCGCGACCTTCGCGAAGACCTTGCGGCCGTCAGCCAGCGTCCCGGTGACGTGGCGGTAGCCGTGCTGGCCGCCCACGTCGCGGAGCCCGGTGAGCTGGACGCCGAGGAAGTCGCTGATCCGCTCGGAAAGGGACGCCATGATGCCCTCCTGCTCGGTCTGGCGGCACGTCCGGATAGAACGGTAACCGACGGGGCGGTCACGCCCGCGGGCAGGAGCGGCGCCCGGGCTAGCAGGTTGACGGGCAGCCGGGGGCATGGTCTGCTGATTCGCGGTTTCTGACCTCTTGGGGAAGGCGGGTGCACCATGATGCGGCTGGTCCGTGACGGCGGCCCGCGCCCGCTGGCCGCGCCCGGGCTGCTGCCGCTGCCGGGGCGGCCGCGGCGCGGGCGGGCGTTCCGGGTTCTCGTCCTCGGCGGGGCGCGGTCCGGGAAATCGGTGACCGCGGAGCAGATGCTGGCCGGGCGGGCGCGGGTGGACTACGTCGCCTGCGGCAGGCCCGTAGACGACACCGACCCGTCGTGGGCCGAGCGGGTACGGCTGCACCGGGAGCGGCGGCCCGCGCACTGGGCGACGCTGGAGACCCTTGACCTGGAGAGCGTGCTCGCCGGCGCTGGCCGCGGGGCGGCCCCGGTGCTCGTGGACTGCCTGTCGACCTGGCTGGCCGGGGTCATGGACGAGTGCGGGCTATGGGCGGGCGCGTCCGGCGCGGACAAGGAGCTTGCCGCGCGGGTGGACGGGCTGGTCGACGCCTGGCGCTCGACGCGGCGGGTGGTGGTCGCGGTCAGCAACGAAGTGGGACTCGGCGTCGTGCCCGCGACCGCGTCCGGGGTCCGCTACCGCGACGAGCTTGGCAGGCTGAACGCGCGGATCGCCGCCGAGTGCGAGCAGGCCTGGCTGTGCACCGCGGGCATCGCCCGGCGGCTGCGGTAACGGGTCCCCCGATGAGCCGCGAGCAGCCGCCAGCCTGGCGGGTCGCGATGAGCCTCTTCACCGCGATCCCGGCCGGGGTCAGCGGGGTGCTTGACGATGACGTGGCGGCCCGCGCGATTCGCTGGCTGCCCGGGATCGGGCTGCTCCTCGGCGGCATCGGAGCGTGCGTCATGCTGGCCGTCGTCCGCCTTAACGCGACCGGCCCGGGACGGCTGCTCGGGGCGGCGCTCGCGGTCGCCGTGATCGCCGTGCTCACCGGCGGGCTGCACCTCGACGGGCTCGCCGACACCGCCGACGGGCTCGGCAGCCGCCGCCCCGCCGCCGACGCGCTGGAGATCATGCGCCGCTCCGACATCGGCCCGATGGGGGTCGGCGCGCTCGTGCTGGTGCTGCTCATCCAGGTGACGGCGGTCGCGGCGGTACCCCGGCCGCCGCTGGCGGCCGCCGCGCTGGTCCTCGCCGAGGTAACCGGCCGGGTGTCGGTCGTCGTCGCGACCTCCTCCCCCGCCGCCCGGCCCGGCGGGTTCGGTGCCCTGGTGGCCGGCCGGACCACCGCGGTTCACCGTTCACTCGCGGCCGGCGCGCTCGCCTGCGCCGTCGTGGTGGCGGGCCTCGCCGCGGGCGGTCCCGCCCTGGCCGGGCGCGGGCTCGGCGCCGTGCTGGCCGGGCTCGGCGCCGGCTGGCTGCTACAGCGGACGGCGCAGCGGCGGCTCGGCGGGATGACAGGCGACGTCTTCGGCGCGATCCTCCAGGTCAGCGCCGCGACGGCGCTGGTCGCCGCCGCCCTGGTCGGCTAGCGGCAGCCCCGGCGCGGCTAGCCGATGTTCATCGTCTTCCAGGCGGAGGCCGGGGCGGACGGGGTGAAGACCAGCAGGACCCGGTCGTCGGCGACAAGCTGGGCCGCGAGCTCGTCGTCGGGCGGGGTCGCGCGGCCGTGCTTCTGCCTGATGGCGCGGAACAGGTGGACGTTGGCCGGGACGTCCTCGCGGATCGTCACCGTGGTGGGGATCTCGACGTAGCGCATGCCCTCTGGCTCGTCGATGACCAGCTCGGCCCGCGGGTCCCGGCGGAAGATCGTGTACTTCGCGCGCTTGCGGGTGGTGGAGACGTAGAAGTGCTCGCCGTCCCAGAAGTACCAGTTGGGGGACAGGTGCGGGCGGCCGTCCTTGCGGATGCCGGCGACGATCACGTTGCGGGGCTCGGCCAGGAACGCCTCAAGGGCCGTCGAGGATGACATGACAGTATTCTCCCCGGGGGGACGATCCCCCGTACCCCCGGGCCGGCCTCAGGCGGCCCTGATCGCAAAAGCCGCGATCGACTCAGGCCCGCCCGAGGCCGACAAAAGCTGACGAGTGCCCATAATCCGCCCAGGGCGACTCTGCCCGCCCGTCAGGGAACGGGGAGACGGGAGAGGCGGAGCAGGCACTCGTTCGGGATACTTGATTTGTGGACTTTCTAATTACGCGTGATGCGTACGGGGTGCCGCACGTGCAGGCGGAGACCGCTGCCGACGCATGGGCCGGGATGGGGTACGCGTGCGCGCAGGACCGGCTGTTCCAGATGGACTACGACCGGCGGCGGGCGTGCGGGCGGTGGGCGGAGGTCGCCGGCTCCCCGGCGCTCGGCGCGGACGTCCTCGCCCGGCGGCTCGGGCTGGCCGCCGCCGCCAAGACCGCCGTCGCCGTGATGTCACCGCAGGTCCTGGCGGCGTTCGCGGCCTACGCGAGCGGGGTCAACCGGGCCATCGCGGACGGGGCGCTGCCGCTGCCCGCGCGGTACCCCGCCGAGGAGTGGCAGCCCTGGCACTCCGTGGCGGCGTACCTCGTGCGGCACGTCCAGATGGGGCAGTGGCAGCACAAGCTCGCGAACGCGGTGCTGCTGGCGCGGGCCGGGGCCAGCGCCTTCGGGCGGCTTGAGTCCCGGCCGGTCCCCGGGTCGCCGGTCGCGGTCCCGCCTGAGGGGCGGCTGACGCACCCGGTCGCCGGGCTGCTCGACGAGGCCCTCGGCGACATCGAGGGGCACCTGGGGTTCCTCGCCGAGGTCGAGCCCGGGTCGAACGCGTGGGCGGTCAGCGGGCGGCGCACCGCGCACGGCGGCGCGGTGCTCTGCAACGACTCGCACCGGGCGCTCGATACCCCGAACGTGTACTGGCAGTGCCGGGTGACCTGCGCGGACTTCGACGTCACCGGGGCCACGTTCCCCGGGCTGCCCGGGTTCCCGCACTTCGGGTCCAACGGATCGGTCGCGTGGGCGATCACGCACGGGGACGCCGACACGCAGGACCTGTACCTGGAGCGATTCGAGGGCACCAGGTACCTGACGCCGTCCGGCTGGGCGGAGGCCGAGGTGCGGCACGAGCGGATCGAGGTGCTCGGCGGCTCCCCGGTCACCGTCCCGGTGTGGACAACCAGGCACGGGCCGGTCGTGCACGGGCACCCGGACGCGGGCCTCGCCCTGGTGCTCAAGTGGACGGGCACCCACCGGCCCAACCGCGGGTTCGAGTGCCTGCTGCCGATGCTCACCGCGCGCACCGTGGCCGAGCTGGCCGACGCGCAGGACGGCTGGGTCGACCCGGTCAACAACCTGGTCTGCGCCGACACCAGCGGCGACATCGCCTACCAGTGCCGCGGCGAGCTGCCGGTGCGGTCATCGGACGCGGCCAGGCGGCTGCCGGTGCCCGGCTGGGACGACGCGTGCGAGTGGACCGGAACCGTGCCGTTCGCGTCGCTGCCGCGGGCCGTGGACCCCGAGGCCGGCTTCGTGATGACCGCCAACAACGCGATCACCGACGCCGATGCGCCCTACGTCTCTTACTCGTTCTCCCAGCCGTGGCGGGCCGAGCGGCTCCGCTCGCTGCTTGCCGACGGCTCGGTGCACACCGCGGACGCGCTGGCCGCGATGCAGGCCGACACGGTGTCGCTGCAGGCGCGCGGCTGGGGCCGGCTGCTGGCCGGGCTCGGGCCGGCTGCCGACGAGCGCGGCGAGGCGGCGCGGGCGCTGCTGGCGGGCTGGGACGGGAACCTGGCCGCCGGGTCGGCGCAGGCGCTGCTGTACGCGTGCTTCCTGCGCGCGCTCGCCGAGACGCTGTACCGGCCGGTGCTTGGCGCGGAGACCTGGGCGTGGATGGCGTCGGGCGCGCTCGCGCCGATGTTGTCCATGATCAGGCGCTGGCTCGGCAACGACACCTGGGAGCTGCTCGGCGGGCCCGTGCCGCCGGGGGCGGTGTCGGAGGCGGACCTGCGCGAGCGGCGGGAGCGGGTGCTGGCCGCGGTGCCCGGGGCGCTCGCCGGGGCGTGGGCCGCGGCCGTCAAGGCCGGCGGGCCCGACCCCGGCCGGTGGCGGTGGGGCGACGCGCACCGCGCCGCGCGGGTGCACCCGCTCGCCGGCCCGTTCCCCGGCGCGGCGATGGGCGGGGACGCCGACACCGTGCAGGCCTCCGGCTACGGGTGGCGGCAGGGCAGCCCGTTCACCGTGACCGCCCTGTCGGTGTACCGGCAGGTGGTGGACCTGGCCGACCCGGAGTCCGCGAGCTTCGTCATCCCGGGGGGCGCGTCCGGCGACCCGGCCAGCGCGCACTTCTCCGACCAGTTCGGGCTGTGGGCCGACCACCGGCGGATCGGCATGCGGGCGGAGTTAGCAGACGACGCCCGCGACGCGCTGGCGTAGGGGGCGAGCGCTTTTGTCAGTGAATACCCTTTGTGCGTGGCGGTGTTCTGGGATCGGCTGATCGGGGCGCAGAGTGCCCCTCCGGCGTGGGTGGTCGGCGTGAGCGCCGCCGTCGCGCTGCTCATCGTGGTGAGCCCGCTGCTCTGGCGGATGACGCGGATCGCGATCACGATCGCGCACGAGAGCGGCCACGCGGCGGCCTCGCTGCTGTCCGGGCGGCGGCTTGAGGGGATCCGGCTGCACGCGGACACCTCGGGCGAGACGGTCTCGCGGGGCAGGCGCAACGGCCCGGGAATCGTGGCGACCGCGCTGGCCGGGTACGTCACGCCGCCGCTGCTCGGGGTCGGCGCCTGCGCGCTGCTCGCCGCGCACCGGGTGACCCTGTTGCTGTCGCTGCTCCTGGTGCTGCTGGTGGTGACGCTGGTCATGGTGCGCAACTGGTACGGGGTGCTCGCCGTGCTGACGACCGGCGGGGCGCTGTTCGCGGTCATCTGGCTGGCCGACCCGGCCCTGCGCGCGGCGTTCGCCTACGCGGTGGCGTGGTTCCTGCTGTTCGGCGGGGTGCGGCCGGTCGTAGAGCTCGCGCGGACGCGGACCAAGGCGGTGCGCTTCCCGCCGGGGCGCCGCCTGGCCGCCGGCAGGCCCGGGCCGGGGATGTCCGACGCCGACCAGCTCGCCTGGCTGACCCGGGTACCCGCCGGGGCCTGGGTGGCGCTGTTCGCACTGGTCGCGGTGGGCGCGGTGGTCCTCGGCGCCCGGCTGCTCATCCCCTGGCCCGCGCACCTGCCGACGCTGCGGCCACTGAGCGGGAAATAGAAAGAAACAATTATCCCGAACGTATGCGGCTTACTCCACACGCAACACCCGTCTCAGTAACGCCAGCCTGACCTAGCGGCAACGGAGTTGTGGCCTTTAGTCAACAATTATCCGCGTATTGAACCGAAATCCGGAATTACCCGTTCTCCAAAGCGGGCAGGGAGAACTGCGCGAGGCAGCCATCCGGAGTCGAGGCCGGGTGGCGCAGAAATCCCGGATGGAGAGACGGCATGCCCGAGTTGCCGCTGGTCGGCACAGAGTTCGCTGGTTACCGGTTGCGCGCGGTGCTCGGCCGGGGCGGCATGAGCATCGTTTACCAGGCCGAGAACCCGAGGCTGCGCAACGTGATCGCGCTGAAGGTCCTCGCCCCCGAACTGGCCACCGACCAGGTCTTCAGGAACCGGTTCCGCGAGGAGTCGCAAATCGCGGCCTCGCTCAACCACCCGCACGTCATCCCCATTCACGACTTCGGGTCGAGCGACGGGCTGCTCTACATCGCGATGCGCTACGTCTCCGGCACCGACCTGCGGCACCTGATCGCGGAGCGGGGCTGGCTGGCGCCGGACGCGACCGTGCACCTGCTGGGGCAGGCGGCGCGGGCGCTCGACTCCGCGCACCGCCGCGGGCTCGTGCACCGGGACGTCAAGCCGGGGAACCTGCTCGTCGCGCAGGGCACCGAGGACGGGGACCCGGATCACCTGTACCTGGCCGACTTCGGCATCACCAAGTACGTGGGCGGGCGGACCGGGCTGACGATCGCCGGGACGGTTCTCGGCACGGTCCACTACGCCTCGCCGGAGCAGATCAAAGAGGGCGCCGTGCACGGCGCGGCCGACCAGTACTCGCTCGGGTGCGTACTGTACGAGTGCCTCACCGGCCGGGCACCGTTCGAGAAGAGCTCGAACGAGGCGATCATGTGGGCCCACGTGCACGAGTTCCCCGCCCCGCCGTCGCTGGTGCGGCCCGGCCTGCCGCCCGCCATCGACGAGGTAATCAACCGCGCCCTCGCCAAGGACCCAGGCGACCGCTACGCGGACTGCCGGGAGTTCATCGCGGCCACCCGCGCCGCCCTGCCGACCGCGCGCACGCAGCCGGGAGACCGGTCGTCCGCGACCAGGGCACGGGCCACCGGGGCACAGCGCACCCAGGCACAGGCCGCCAGGGCACGGGCGGCGGGCGCACCGCCGACCGGGGCACGGGCCACCGGCGCACCGGCCCGCTGGGAACCGGACGCCCGGGAACCGGGCCCGTGGGCCCAGGCCGGGTTCCAGCCGGCGCCGGTGCCGTCGGACGGGTTGCGCGGCCGCGGCCCCGCCGCCCAGGGTCCGGAACCGACCGAGAGCATCCCGCCGGCCCGGGCACCCGGGCTCGCGGCCACCCGGTGGCCGACCTTCCCGGCCGGCGCCCCGCAAGGCGGGCGTACCCGCCCGGCGCGCAGGCGGCGGCCGTCGGGACGGGGCGCGCGGAGCGCGCTCAGCCTGGCCGCCGTCGCCATCGCGGCCGCCGGGGGCACCGCGGCCGGGCTGCTCGCCACCCAGGCGGGCACTCCCTCCACCGTGGTGCGTCAGCTGGCCAATTCCCCGTCAACGCCGGCCGGCCCGCTGTTCCGCGCCCTTGACCGGACGGAGGAGTTCACCGGCATGCTCCGGACGTCCGCCTGCGCGCAGACGGACCTGGCGCTAGTGGAGTGCACCGACCCGGATCCGGCCATCGCGAGCGTGACGTTCGCGACCTACCCGAGCCTGGCCGCCCTGTACTCCAAGTACCAGGAGATCGTCGGCAACCTGGCCAGGAAGTCGTTCGGGTCGGTGGAGAACCGCACGTGTGCGGCTCGCTCGCCCCCGACCCGACGGCGGAGAACACCTGGAACCACTCCGACCAGTACTTCACGAAGTACTCCGTCGCGCAGCTGGCGTCGGGGCGCTGTCCGACGGACGTCGCGATGGGCCGGGTGTTCTGCGAGCAGACGCGGTCGGGCAGCGAGTACATCGTGTGGACCCAGGACTCCGGGCGCCTGCTCGGGTACGCGACCGGGGCCGCGTCACATGAGCAGGTGTGGAACTGGTTCGTCGCGGTGCACCACAACATCACCTTCCCGGGCCAGCCGGGGATGACCGGCATGCCGGCGTCGCCGCCGGCCACCGGAGCCGGCGCGCCCGGCGGCACGTCAACGATGCCGGGATAACGCCAACGACGCCGGCTGGCGGCGCCTGGCTGGCCGCTACGGCCACCAGTTCCTGGCCCGCAGCTCGGCCAGGGTCGGCGGGTCCGCGCCCGGGCGGGTGCAGGTGAGCGCCGCGGCCGCCTGGGCGGCCTGCAGTGCCTGCCTGACCAGGCCGGCGCGGTGCAGGTCGGCCCGGCCGAGGCCGTGCGCCGTCCACCAGCCGAGGAAGCCGCCGCCGAAGGCGTCGCCCGCGCCGATCGTGTCGACGACGGTGACGCTCGGCGCCTCTTCGGCCAGGACTGAGTCCGGGAGGAACGCCCGGGCCGGACGAGGGCCGTCGGTGACGAGGACGAGCCGCGACCCGGCGTCGAGCAGCGCCCCGGCCGCCTCCGACGGCGGCACGTCCGGGTAGAGGTAGGCGAGGTCTTCGACGCTCGCCTTGACGATGTCGGCGCGGCGCGCGATGCCGGCTATCCGCCGCCAGTAGCTGTCGCGGTCGGCGATGGCGCTCGGGCGGCAGTTGGGGTCGAGCAGCACGAGGGCGTCCGCCGGCACGTCGGTGACGACCAGCCGCTCGATGGCCGCGCCGATCGGCTCCATCACCAGGCCGAGGGCGCCGACGTGCACGGCGCTGACATCGGGCGGCAGCGACTTCCGCAGCATCTCGTAGCCGAGGTCGGCGGCGGACGTGCCCTCCAGGTAGAAGCGGTAGGAGGCGGCCCCCGCCTGGTCGAGGGCGGCGACGGCCAGCGTCGTCGGCTTGCCGGTCGGCTCGGGGACGCCGAGCACCACGCCCTCCCCCGCGAGGCGCTCGCGCAGCAGGCGGCCGAAGGCGTCATCGGCGAGGCGGTCGAAGAACGTCGTCTCGGCGCCCAGCCGGGCCAGGGTGCGCGCCGCGTTGTACGGGCCGCCGCCCGGCCGGGCGTCGATCTGCCCGTTAGGGCTCACCACCAAGTCAACAAGCGCCTCACCGGCAACAGCGATCACAGCACCTAGCTCCTCCACGCAGTCCCGTTCCATGATCACGGAAGCTCTGCGTCCTATGCGTACGCAAATCTTCCGTGATCATGGACGCATCAGCCGAGCTCCCGTGATCACGAAGACTTTGCAGCGTCCGATGCTAGCACGTGAAAGGACAAATCTTCGTGATCATGACGGCCAGCCTGACCGACGATCTCATGACATACTCGCGCGCCGTGGCGCGCCAGCGCCACGGCGCCGCGGGCCTCGGGCCGCCCAGCCGGCGTAGCCGCTCTTCGGGCGGCTAAGACGGGACAGCCGGGGCGCCTAGGCGCGGATGCGCTACGGCGGCGCAGGCGGGCGGGTTATGAGGGCCTGATGTGCCACTTGATGCCCTGGCCGGTGCGCACCCGGTGCAGCGCCTCGCCGAACTCCTCCAGCGGCAGCGGCTCGGACAGCAGCGGGCGCGGGTCGATCGCGCCGCTGCCGATCAGCTCCACGGCCGGCGCGAAGCTGCGCAGGATCGCCATCGAGCCGGTCACGGTGATCTCGTCGTTGTAGACGCGGAACGGCGACAGGCTCATCGTCGCCTCGGCCGGGGTCACGCCGAAGACGAGCAGCCGCCCGCCCCGGTCGAGCAGGGCGGCCACGCCGTCGATCACGACGGGGACGCCGGTCGCGTCGACCGCGATCTCGAACCGCTCGTCCTCCAGCTCGTCAAGGCCGGCCGCGACCCGGGCGGCACCGAGCTTGCGGGCGACCGCGAGCCGGTCGGGGACCCGGTCGACGACGGTGACCGGCCCGGCCCCCGAGTGCACCAGGAGCTGCAGCAGGAGCAGGCCCATCGTCCCCGCGCCGGTCAGCACCACCGAGTCGCCGAACAGCGGGCCGAGCCTGCGCAGCCCGTGCACCGCGCAGGCGAGCGGCTCGACCATCGCGCCCAGCTGGCCGTCGATGCCGTCGGGCAGCCGGTGCGCGTTGACCGCGGGGACCGCGACGTACTCGGCGAACGCGCCGCTCACCGTGTCGCCGATCGCCGCCCAGTTCTCGCACAGGTTGTCCCGGCCGGACCGGCACCGGCGGCAGTAACCGCAGTACAGCGAGGGGTCGACCGCGACCTTCGTGCCGAGCGGCAGGTCGATCCTGACGTCCGGCCCGACGGCCACGACCGTGCCGGCGAACTCGTGGCCCGGGGTGATCGGGTACGGGGTCGGCGGGAACTCGCCGTCCATGATGTGGATGTCCGTGCCGCAGATCCCGCAGGCGTCTACCTTGACGACGATCTGGCCTTCCCCCGGCGTGGGATCCGGCACCTCTGCCACCCGGAAGCTGCCGGGACGGTCGAGCACGATGGCCCGCATGAGACCTCCATTGTTGAGCCAAGAACTGTTGACGCGGGAACGGATCTCAGCCCGCGAGGCGGGCGCCGGTGACCGGGTGGAACGCGAAGACGTCGTCCGGCTGCACGCGCAGGGCAACCCGCTGCCCGGGGGCCGGGGACTTGCGGCCCTCGGTCCTGGCCACCACGGAGCCGCCGTCGCCGGCGAGGCGGACGTGCAGCAGCGCGTCGGCGCCGAGTTCCTCCACGAGCAGCACCTCGCCGCTCAGGACGGCACCGGTCGACGCGGGGCTGATCAGCACGGGGCTGCTCAGCGGGACGCTGGCCGCCGCGGGGCGGCCGGCGTCGCCGACTCGGTGGCCGCGCTGTCGGTCAGGTGCATGTGCTCGGGCCTGATGCCGATGACGATGTCGGTGAGCTTGTCCCGCGCGGCCGCGGTCCTGATCCCCGGCGGAGAGGGGAATGACCGCGCCGGCCAGCGTCGCCCCGCCCTCGGTCAGCGGCGCGTCCAGCAGGTTCATCGACGGGCGAGCCGATGAAGCCGGCCACGAACTGGTTCACCGGGTTGTCGTAGAGCTCGCGGGGCGAGGCGCACTGCTGGAGGTGCCCGCCGCTGAGCACCGCGACCCGGTGCCCCATGGTCATCGCCTCGACCTGGTCGTGGGTCACGTAGACGGTGGTGATGCCGAGGCGGCGCTGCAGCTCGGCGATCTGGCTGCGGGTCTGCACGCGCAGCTTGGCGTCGAGGTTGGACAGCGGCTCGTCCATCAGGAAGACCTTCGGTTCCCGCACGATGGCCCGGCCCATCGCGACGCGCTGCCGCTGGCCGCCGGACAGCGCCTTCGGCTTGCGGTCAAGCAGGGCATCGTCCAGGTCAAGGATGCGGGCCGCCTCGCGGACCCGGCGGTCCCGTTCCGGCTTGGGCACGTGCTGCATCTTCAGCGCGAAGCCCATGTTCTCCGCGACGGTCTTGCTCGGGTACAGGGCGTAGTTCTGGAACACCATGGCGATGTCCCTGTCCTTCGGCTGCACGTCGCTGATGTCACGGCCGCGCGATCTCGATCCGGCCGCCGTCAAGCGGCTCGAGCCCGGCGAGCATCCGCAGCGCCGTGGTCTTGCCCGAGCCCGACGGCCCGACCAGCACCATGAACTCGCCGTCCTTGATGTCGAGGTCGAGCGCGTCGACCGCGGGGCTTGCGCCCTTGGCGTACACGCGGCTCGCGCCTACGTACCTAACTCCTGCCATGGCTGAGGGACCTCCGCGAAGCACGCACTCGTTCTGCTGAATCGGTTTGAAGCGGATCCTTCGCGCGCCCGATACGATGGCGGGTTTTGCCATCGGGCGCGCAGCGGGGACGCA